>JAZGVH010000002.1:1200000-2400000 GCA_039889245.1 Dermatophilaceae bacterium Soc4.6
CCACCACGGTCGCGAGGAGACCGACGACGGACGGCCCGCCGACCCGGGGTCGGCGGGCCACCCGAGGTGGGGCGGTGGTGGTAGCCACTCAGATCAGGCCGGCCTGCTGCATCATCGTCACGACCGTAGCGCTGTTGAGCGAGGCGGGGTCGACCGTCGGGGCCTGGAGGTCGGTGATCGGCCGCAGGGCCGCGTTGGGGGCGACGCCGCTGGCGATGGCGTACTCCAGCGCGCTGCTCCCGGCGAGGATCTCCTGACCGTCCTTGCTCGTGAGGTAGTCAACGAACCTCTGGGCATCGGCCTGGTGCGTCGAGCTGGCGAGCACGCCGGCGCCGGAGACGCTGAGGAAGGCGCCCGGGTCCTGCTTGCCGACGTAGTACAGCTCGACGTTCTTGCTGTTGGCTCCGGACTCGGCCCGGTCCTTGGCCCAGTAGTAGTGGTAGATCACGCCGGAGGCGACCTCTCCGGCGTCGACAGCCTTCATGATCGCCGTATTCCCCTGGTAGACCTTGGCGTTCGTCTTCAGACCCTGGAGCCAGGTCATCGTGGCCGACTCGCCCTCGATCGACAGGACGGCGCTGACGATGGCCTGGAAGTCGGCTCCACCGGCGGCGATGCCGACGCGACCCTTCCACTGCGGCTGGGCCAGGTCGAGGATCGAGGCGGGCAGGGCCGAGGCCGCCACCTTGCTCGGGTTGTAGGCGAAGACCGTGGCGCGGGCGGCCCAGCCGGTCCAGTCACCGGTCGAGGGACGATAGGCCGCTGGCACGTTGGCGGTGGTCGTGGTCGACACCTTGGCCAAGAGACCGGCCCGGTCGACCAGCGCTATCGCAGGCGAGTTCTCGGTGAGGAAGACGTCGGCCGGCGAGGCCTTGCCCTCCTGCACGATCTGGTTGCCCAGCTCGGCGTCGTCACCGTTGCGCAGCGTCACCGCGACCCCTGTGGCCTTGGTGAAGCCGGCGACCATCTCCTGCACGAGATCCTCGTGCTGCGCGTTGTAGACCACGATCGACCCGGCGGAGCCGGCGCTGGCGGACGAACCGGACCCGGAGGTCGTCGTACCGCAGGCGGTGAGGGTGGTCGCGAGGACGGCGGCGAGCGCGACCGTCCGGGCCGGGAGACGCATGGAGGATCCTTCGACTGAGGTGAGGTGACCTGATGAGGTAAGCCTTACCTAACTCCACCCGAAATGCAAACCCCGGTGCGGAACGCGAGGGGGCGGGTCAGGGTCTGAGCAGGAGGGCGCGGACGGCGGGGCCGACCTGCTGCGCCACGTCGCGGACGCGCAGCGGCCCACCCGCACTGGCGCGGTCGGCGGCCACGCCGTGGACCAGCGCGCCGAGGCTGCCGGCGTCGCGGGGGCTCAGGCCGGCGGCGAGCAGGGTGCCGCAGAGGCCGCCGAGCACGTCGCCGGCGCCCGCGGTGGCGACCCAGGCCGGGGCGTCGTGCTGCGAGCGCACCGGCACGTCGGGGTCGGGGTCGACCACGAGGGTCGTCGACCCCTTGAGCAGCACGGTGGCGCCGGTGCGCCCGGCCGCGGCCCGCGCGTGCGCGAGCGGCGCCCGCATCACCTGCTCCCGCGTCACCCCCCCGTCCCGTATGCCGTCACGCGCGGTGCCGTCGTCGTCCACCGACACCCCGAGCCGGGTGAGCAGGCGGGCGAGCTCGCCCGCGTGGGGCGTGAGCAGGGTCGGCGCATCGCGCCGGTCGACCAGGTCGAGCGCGCCAGCGTCGACGAGCACGGGCAGGTCGCTGGCCAGCGCCTCGAGCGCCCGGTCGCGCTGCTGACGCGCGTCATCCGTCTCGTCGCCGTCGTCAGCGACCTCGAAGCCCGACCCGATCACCCAGGCCTGCACCCGACCGGGGGCGGTGACGACCTCGGGGGCGGCCTGGTGCACGAGCCACTGCACGTCGCGCGGGCCGAGGTAGCGGATCATGCCGGGGCCGGCGCCGAGAGCACCCAGCACGCTGAGCACGGCCGCGCCGGGGTAGGCGAGCGACCCGGCCACGATGCCGACGACGCCGCGGGAGTATTTGTCGCTGCTCGCACCCGGCACCGGCCACAGGCGGTGCACGTCCGCGAAGGTCAGCCGCTCGACGACCGGGCGCACCCCGCTGCTGCGGAGCGCGCCGTCGAGACCGATGTCGACGACCGTCAGCCGCCCGACGGCGGGCTCGCTCGCCGGCAGCAGGTGGCAGGGCTTGACCAGCGAGAAGGTCACGGTCTCGTCGGCCACGACCTGGGCCGCGAGGTCGTCCGGCAGGACCTCCCCCGCCGGGTCGACCCCTGAGGGGAGGTCGACCGCCACCACCCAGGCCGGCGCCGGTATGGCGTCGACGAGGGCGCGGGCGGGTGCGCGCAGCCCGGCCCGACCCCCGATACCGAGCAGGCCGTCGACCACCACGGCAGCCTCGGCGAGCAGGTCGCGCCAGGCGACGTCTTCGGGCTCGCCTTCCGGCTCGTCTCGGGGCTCGTCCTGGGTCTCGTCACCGCTGACGACCACGACCCCGACCTCGCGCGCCAGGTCGAGCGCCTCGTCGTCGGCGCGGCCCGAGGTGATGGCGGCGACGCAGACCCCGGCCCGGGCCAGGAGCAGGGTGGCGTAGAGCGCGTCCCCCCCGTTGTCTCCGGGGCCGACCAGTGCGACCACCGACCCACCTGCTTCACCCGGGCCCCCCTCGGGGTCGTCGTCGAGCCGGGCCAGCACGACCTCGGCCAGACCGCGGGCGGCGCGCTGCATCAGCTCACCCTCCGGCAGCTCGGCGCGGGCGAGATCCTCGACCGCCCGCACGTCCGGCACGGCATACGCCTCGATCATCGACGATCCCCTTCGGTTGTACGGGTGGTATAGGTGGGTCAGGACTCCGCGACGACGACCGCCGACGCGATACCGGCATCGTGCGACAGTGACAGGTGGAAGTGCGCGACGCCGAGCTGCTGCGCCCTGGCTGCCACTGAGCCCCGCACGAGCAGGGAGGGCTTGCCGTCGGCGTCCTTCTCGACCTCGGCGTCCAGCCACGACAGGCCGGCCGGCGCGCCGAGCGACTTGGCCAGCGCCTCCTTGGCCGCGAAGCGGGCGGCCAGCGAGGCCAGCCCGAGCGAGCGCTCGTCCGGGGTGAAGAGCCGCTCTCGCAGCGCCGGGGTGCGCGCCAGCGTGGCGCCGAAGCGCTCGATGTCGACGACGTCGATGCCGAGCCCGACGATCACCCGCACCTACTCAACGGTCACCGACTTGGCGAGGTTGCGTGGCTGGTCGACGTCGAGGCCCTTGGCCGTCGCCAGCTCGCAGGCGAAGACCTGCAGGGGCACGACGGTGAGCAGCGGCGCGAGCAGGGTCGGCACCGCGGGCACCCGGATGATCTCGTCGGCAAAGGGCACGACCTCCTCGTCACCCTCCTCGGCGATGACGATCGTGCGCGCACCCCGGGCTCGGATCTCCTGGATGTTGGAGACCACCTTGCCGTGCAGCCCGTGCTCCGTGGCCGGCGACGGCACGATGACGAACACCGGCACACCCGGCTCGATCAGCGCGATCGGGCCGTGCTTGAGCTCGCCGGCGGCGAAGCCCTCGGCGTGGATGTAGGCCAGCTCCTTGAGCTTGAGCGCGCCCTCGAGGGCGACGGGGTAGCCGACGTGGCGGCCGAGGAAGAGCACGGCGCGGCTGTCGGCCATGAAGCGGGCCACCTCACGCACCCGGTCCATCGAGTCGAGCACCGCGCGGATCTTGCCCGGCACCTCGTGGAGCTCCTTCATCACCGCCTGCGCCTCATCGGCATACGTGCCGCCGCGCAGCTGCGCGAGGTAGAGCCCGAGGATGTAGACCGCGGTGATCTGAGCCAGGAAGGCCTTGGTCGACGCGACCGCGATCTCGGGCCCGGCGTGGGTGTAGAGCACCGCGTCGGACTCGCGCGGGATGGTCGAGCCGTGGGTGTTGCAGATCGCGATGGTCAGGGCCCCGAGCGAGCTCGCGTGCTTGACCGCCATCAGGGTGTCCATGGTCTCGCCCGACTGCGAGATCGACACGACGAGCGTGCGCTCGTTCACCACCGGGTCGCGGTAGCGGAACTCGTGGGCCAGCTCGACCTCGCACGGGATGCGGGTCCAGTGCTCGATGGCGTACTTCGCGACCATGCCGGCGTAGGACGCCGTGCCACAGGCCACGACGACGATCTTGTCGATGGCGCGCAGGGCGTCCTCGCTGATCCGCAGCTCGTCGAGCACCAGGGCGCCGGAGGCGTCGGTGCGCCCCAGCAGCGTGTCGGCCACGGCCTGCGGCTGGTCGTGGATCTCCTTGTCCATGAAGCTGGCGTATCCGCCCTTCTCGGCGGCCTCGGCGTCCCAGTCGACGTAGAACCGGCGGCCCTGCGCCGGCTCTCCGTCGAAGTCGACGACTGACACCGAGTCGGCGGTGATCGTCACCACCTGGTCCTGCCCGAGCTCCATCGCCTCACGGGTGTAGCCGATGAAGGCGGCGACGTCGGAGCCGAGGAAGTTCTCCCCCTCGCCCAGACCGACCACGAGCGGGCTGTTACGGCGGGCGCCGACGACGACCCCCGGCGCGTCGGCGTGCACGACCAGCAGGGTGAACGCGCCGTCGAGCCGCGACACCGTCTCGAGCATCGCGGCCGTCAGGTCACCGGTGCGGGTGAATGACGCCGCCATCAGGTGGGCGACGACCTCGGTGTCGGTCTCGGAGCGGAACTCCACGCCCTCGGCGAGCAGCTCGAGCTTGAGGGAGTGGAAGTTCTCGATGATGCCGTTGTGGATCAGGGCCAGGCGACCGTCGGGACCGCCGACGTGCGGGTGGGCGTTGCGGTCGGTGGGGCCACCGTGGGTGGCCCAGCGCGTGTGCCCGATGGCGGTCGTCGCCGGCGCGAGCGGGGCCGCCGCGAGCAGGTCGACGAGGTTGACCAGCTTGCCGGCCTTCTTGGCCACGGCCACGGGGGGCGCGCTGCCGTCCGCGGTGGTCCCCACCAGGGCCACTCCCGCCGAGTCGTAGCCGCGGTACTCCAGGCGGGCCAGGCCCTCCATCACGACCTCCAGCGCCCGACCGTCGAGGGTCCGGCCGACGTACCCCACGATTCCGCACATGGCCACCAGCCTAGGCGCAGGCACCGGCTGCGCCCGGTATGCCGGTTATCCCGGCTCGCCGCCCGCGGCTCGCGGAAGATCGGGTCCGTTCGGGGTCGATGGGACACAATGTGGCGGGTGACGCAGTCGACGGCCCTCAGGCGGGCAGCAGCCGAGCGGGCCGCCGAGAAGGCGAGCCTCCCGTCGCCGTACGTCGAGCTCGACCGCGCAGCGTGGTCGCGCCTGAGGGAGAACCACCCCCTCAGCCTCACCGCGCAGGACGTGGCCCGCCTCCGGGGGCTCGGCGACCGCATCGACCTGCGTGAGGTCGAGGAGGTCTACCTGCCCCTGTCGCGACTGCTCAACTACTACGTCGCCGCCACTGGGCAGCTGCACCGCATCACCAGCAACTTCCTCGGCGAGCGCCCGCCGCGCACCCCCTTCGTCATCGGGGTCGCGGGATCCGTCGCGGTCGGCAAGTCGACGACCGCGCGCATCCTGCGCGAGCTGCTGTCGCGCTGGCCCGGCACCCCCCGCGTCGAGCTGGTCACGACCGACGGCTTCCTCTTCCCCAATGCGATCCTCGAGCGGCGAGGGCTGCTCTCGCGCAAGGGTTTTCCCGAGTCCTACGACCGGCGGGCGCTGCTGCGATTCGTGGCCGAGGTCAAGGCGGGCAAGGCCGAGGTCAGCGCTCCGGTCTACTCGCACCTCGTCTACGACATCGTTCCGGGTGAGCGGGTGGTCGTGCGCCAGCCGGACGTGCTGATCGTCGAGGGCCTCACCGTGCTCCAGGGCCCGGTCGTGCGCGCCGACCGCGGCACCGGCATGGCGGTGAGCGACTTCTTCGACTTCTCGGTCTACGTCGACGCGCGGGCCGAGGACGTGCAGAGGTGGTACGTCGAGCGCTTCCTGTCCCTGCGAGAGACCGCCTTCGCCGACCCCGACTCCTACTTCCACCGCTACGCCGTGCTCGACGACGAGCAGGCGGTCGCGACGGCCGAGCGGATCTGGCGCGAGATCAACGGTCCCAACCTCGTCGAGAACATCGTCCCGACCCGGTCGCGGGCCTCCCTGGTCCTGACCAAGGGCACCAACCACACCGTGCGGCACGTGCGCCTGCGCAAGCTCTGAGGCCCGTACGGCGCAGACCCAAGGGCCTGCGCCGTACCGCACCTCGCTGACGTGGCGTCAGCCGTCAGACCAGGACCTTGCCGCAGGCCACGTAGGGGGTCAGGCTGGTCGAGATGGTGGTCGAGCTGTTCTCGTAGGCCCTCCACCCTGAGGACGAGGGGCCGCTGGAGTTGAGGTGGACCAGGACCGAGCCCGAGCTCGACAGGGCGCCGCCGCCGAAGGGCAGGGTGCCCGTGGGGCAGGCCACGGTCACGAGGGTCTCGGTACCGGCGGGGTCGACGAAGGGGGCGGAGGCGACCTGGCTGTAGGTCTTGACCAGGGGCGGGCGAGCGTCGACTGCTCACGAGACATGAGGAGCTCCGATCACGAGGACGAGGTCGGCAACCTGCGGCTGCGGACAGTCAGGAGCCTCGTGCGCTCCGCCAGATTCGTGCGGGGGCGGTCAGTACCAGTGCGGTGAGCGGCTCTGCCACTGCGAGAGCGCGTTGCAGGGGGTGCCGTAGCTGCTCTTGACGTACTGCATGCCCCAGGTGATCTGGGTGACCGGGTTGGTGCGGTAGTCGGCACCCACGGACGCCATCTTCGAGGCCGGGAGCGACTGCGGGATGCCATAGGCGCCGGAGGACGAGTTGCTCGCCCGGAAGTTCCAGCCGCTCTCACCGATCCACAGCTGCTCGAGGCAGCTCCACTGGCTCGTGCTCCACCCGTAGTCGGCCAGCATGAGCCGGGCGACCGACTTCGGGTCCTTCTGCGCGTTGGCCACGATGGCCTGACGCTGCGCGGCACGGGCTGCCCGATCGGCCTGAGCCCGGCGCTCGGCCGCGAGGCGGGCGGCGGACGCGACCGCGGCGGCCTTCGCCTTCTGCGCGGCCGCTGCCGCGTCGGCATTGCGCTGCTGGGCGATCACGGAGGCGTTCAGTGCCGCCGAGGACGCCGAGGCGCGCAGGTTGGCGTCCTCCTCCAGCTGGGCGTTGTTGGCCGCGGTGGCCTGCCCGATCGCCGCGGCGGGGAGGCTGAGGATCTGCGCCGAGTTCGCGACGTCGCCGGCCTTGGCGTAGCCCGCGGCGGAGGCCCCCACGAGCGCCATCATCGCGCCCGCGGTGAGCAGCGGGCGGCGCACGACCTTGGCCGGCAGCCGGTGCCTCGCAGAGATGAGGGGTGCCCGATGACGACCCGGGGTGCGGTGTCGTCCTGCGTAGGCGTTCGCCACGTGTGCCTGCTCCTGGGGTTCGGGTCGCTCCCCAAGGGCTCGGGGGCGTGAAGAAGTCGTCGGTCAGCCGTCGACCCCCGTCGGGCGGCGTTATCAAACCGAGATGTTGGGAAGACTCTGACATGGACAGAGGCACCGGATCAAATCCGTGCGCCGACCAGAGAGTCACGAACCGAGCCAGTGCGAGCCCCACTGGCCCCCATCCCGACAGACACGACCCGTTCCGGTGCCCCGGTTGCTGCTCTGAGGCGGCCCGGGATGGGAGCCGGTACGTGGTGGTGGGGTGCATCGTCGCGAACGCCGGGCACCCCACCGAGTGCGTGGCGCACGGGAGCGGGCCGGACACCCCGCGGTCTCAGGCAGCTGTGGTCACAGCTCGAGCCCCTCGAGCAGGTCGGTGACCAGGGCCGCGATGGGGCTGCGCTCGCTGCGGTTGAGGGTGACGTGGGCGAAGAGCGGGTGCCCCTTCAGGGCCTCGATGACGGCTGCGACCCCGTCGTGCCGCCCCACGCGCAGGTTGTCGCGCTGGGCGACGTCGTGGGTCATGACCACCTTGGAGTTCTGCCCGATGCGCGAGAGCACGGTCAGCAGCACGTTGCGCTCGAGCGACTGGGCCTCGTCGACGATCACGAAGGCGTCGTGCAGCGACCGGCCGCGGATGTGCGTCAGGGGCAGCACCTCGAGCATGCCGCGGTCCATGATCTCCTCGACCACCTCGGTCGAGACCAGCGCACCGAGGGTGTCGAAGACGGCCTGGCCCCAGGGCCCCATCTTCTCGGCCTCGGAACCAGGCAGGTAGCCGAGCTCCTGGCCGCCCACGGCATACAGGGGGCGGAAGACGATGACCTTGCGGTGCTGGCGGCGCTCCATGACGGCCTCGATGCCGGCGCAGAGGGCCAGCGCCGACTTGCCGGTGCCGGCGCGCCCCCCGAGGCTGATGATGCCCACGTCGGGGTCGAGCAGCAGGTCGAGGGCGATCCGCTGCTCGGCGCTGCGCCCGTGCAGGCCGAAGGCGTCGCGGTCGCCGCGCACCAGCCGCACCTGCTTGTCGGCGCCGACCCGGCCCAGGCCGCTTCCCCGCGGCGAGAGCAGGACGAGGCCGGTGTGGCAGGGCAGCTCGGCCGCCGAGGGGTGCTCCATCCGGCCGTGCTCGTAGAGGGAGTCCATCTGGTCGACGGTGACGTCGAGCTCGGACATGCCCGTCCAGCCGGAGTCGACGGCGAGCTCGGCGCGATACTCCTCGGCCGCGAGGCCGACCGCTGACGCCTTGACCCGCATCGGCAGGTCCTTGCTGACGACCGTCACGTCGAATCCCTCGTCGGCGAGGTTCTTGGCCACCGCGAGGATGCGGGTGTCGTTGTCGCCGAGGCGGAAGCCGGCCGGGAGCGCCAGGGGGTCGGTGTGGTTGAGCTCGACGCGCAGGGTGCCGCCGTCGTCACCGACGGCGACCGGCCGGTCGAGCCGACCCTCGCTCACCCGCAGGTCGTCGAGCAGGCGCAGCGCCTGACGGGCGAAGTAGCCCAGCTCGGGGTGGTGGCGCTTGGCCTCCAGCTCGGTGACCACCACCACGGGCAGCACCACCTCGTGCTCCTTGAAGCGGAGCATCGCCCGCGGGTCGGAGAGCAGGACCGAGGTGTCGAGCACGAACGTCTTGGATGGGGCGCGGGTGCTGGTCGAGGGTGACGAGCTGCGGGTCGAGGCCATGACGACTCCCTGAGGGCGCGCACGCGAGCGGATCGTGGCTACTCGCGGGTGAGGTGCCGGGACCGGGCTCCCACGAGGTGCAGGGGCCGGGTCCGGCCCTCCACCCAGAGCTGACATCGCTCCATGCAGGGCCTCCCGAACGCCGGACGGGTGCCCTGCGTCTTCACGACCGTACGACGTCGAGAGCGCTCCGGAGGCACTATTCGCCACCCGTGCAGCCCGTGTCGGCGAGAGTTCACCTGCCTGAAACGTCCGCGCCCCCCGGAGGGTGACGACGGCGACCGGGCGCGGTGGGTCGGCGGGCGGTGGGTCGGCGGGCGGAACGTCGTCACGCGGCGATGTCCTGGGTGGTGCGGGGGTGGGTGGTGTAGGTGCGGCCGTGGGGGGTGGTCCAGGTGCAGGTGGCGTCGGGGGTCATGGTCAGGGTCCAGCCGGCGTGGTGTTTGAAGGTGTGGTGCTTGCGGCAGAGGCAGGCGAGGTTGGTGACAGCGGTGGGGCCGACGGGGAACGCGATGACGTGGTCGAGGTCGGTGCGGGCGGCGTCGGTGGTGCAGCCGGGGAAGCGGCAGTGGCCGTCGCGGGAGCGCACGGCCCGGGCGAGCGCTGCTCCCGGGCGGTAGATGGTGGGGTCGTGTCCGCGGAGGGTGCCGGAGGCCACATCGCAGGCGGCCAGGCGGATGCGGGTGTCGGGGTCAGCGAGCCAGGTCGTGACGGCTGCGTTGAGGATGATCCCGACGCGGTGATGGCGGACGCCGATCACGCAGGTGGCCACGCCTATTGATGGGTAGCTAGCGACAGCGGCGGGGCCGGTGCCGCCCGTGACAGCGGCGGTGTCGGTGGTGGCTGGGAAGAGCGGGGGGCGGGCCAGCGGGGCCCAGTCGGCGGGGCCGAAGAGCAGTTCATCGAGGGGATCGCTGAAGACGTCCCCGAGCGGATCGGGCCGGTCGAGCTCGTCGGGCTGATCGAGCTCGTCCAGCTCGGTACCCCACACGTGGGCTGTGTTCTGGGCGTCATCGTGCGCGCAGTCGGGTCGTCGGTCGCGGGGGGTGATGCTCTCGGTGGTGATCGCGACGCCGTTCGCGACGATGAGGTGCAGGTGACGTTCGTAGACGGTGTCCTTTGGTGGGGGTGGAGCGCAGATGGAGCAGGTCGCGTCGGGGTCGTCGTCGGCGGGGCAGCTCGGCGCGGGGCGGCCGCCGGGGCGGATCGTGACCCTCGTGATCGCACCCAGCTCAGGTGTTGCGCCAACCACCTGCGCGGCGCTCCCCTCGGCGTCGCTCCCCTCAGCATCGGCAGCGTCTGCCGGGGTGGTGGGGGGGTAGGGGACCAGCAGCTCGATCTGGGTGCGGATGGTGGCTTGGGCCAGGATCAGGTCGGCCATGGCGTCGGCGCGGGCTTGCCCGATGAGCATCCCGGGGGTCGCGGCGGCGTACTGCGACGCGAGGGCGTCGACCGCGGCCCAGGCTTTGAAGGAGGTGTCCGACGGGAGGACCGCCGACCAGGACGAGACGCCGGGGTCGGTCCCGGGCCGGACCCGCACGTGCCTGCCGTCCAGGGCGGCCTGGGCGCGGGTGGCAGCGGCGTCGGGATCGATCCGTGCCGCAGCGGCTGCGGCACGGCGGTGGACCGATCCGGGGGTCAGGTCGGTCAGCGGAGACCGGACCCGCCCCCCGACGTGGAGAACCTCGCGGTCGAACGCGTCACGTCGTTCGGGGGTGACGAGAGAGCCCTCGGCGGCGACCGCGGTGGCCCGGTGGAGGTCGAGGCGGCCGGCGCGGACCAGCGCGAAGGTCCCCGGCAGGTCGTTGACCAGGACCCGGACCTGCTCCAGGTGCCTACCGGTCATACGAGGCGTCAGGTGCAGCACTGGCGCGAGCGTTGCTTCCGCAACGTCAGCGGCTTGGGCAGCGGCCTGTGCGGCACCGAGGGCAGAGACCTTCTCTCCCCGCTGACGTTGCTCCTCGCGTCGACGGGTTATTTCCTCCTGGGTGCGGCGGGCAACCGCTTCCGCCGCGAGCGCAGAGACCGCCGAGAGTGCTGCGGACGCGGCTGTCACGACCTCGAGCACGGCGACGGCGTCCGACAGGTCCAGGCCCAGCGCGCCCACGTCGTCCAGCTCCTCGAGGTCAGCCACGAGGGCGAGGGGTGACACGGATCCCTCCGTCACCCCGTCCGCGGCCACTCTCCAGTAGAACATGTGTTCGATTATAGGCGCCTCGAGCGCTGGATTCAAGGAACGATCCAGGCTGTGGAAACGAGTGATCTAGCTGTTGAGCCCACGGAGGTTGGGTACGCTCGGCTGGTGAGGCGCCCTTGAGTGCGGTGTGGCCGCGGTGGTGATGTCGGTGTCTAGGAACTGCGGGAAAGCGGTGACACGCTCGGCCTCGGAGCGGTAGGGCCGGGCGTAGGCGCATTCCTGCTCGAGGGTCCGGTTGAACCGTTCGACCTTGCCGTTGGTCTGGGGCCGGTAGGGTCGCGGGGTCGGTCCACGACAACGGCGGGACTCCGTAGCGGGTTAACACCTTGTGGGCGGTGGCCGCGTTCAGCCGTAGCCGGTACGCGATCCGCGCGGGCCCCCAGCGCCGGAAGACCCGCACCCCAGTGATCCGGCGGGCCAGCCGGCGGGCCAGTTGGCGGAGGCTGTAGGTCGGGCGGCTGGAGCGGTCCTGCATCCCGGCCCGGCCGTCGAGGCGGTAGCAGGTGGCCCACCGTTGGTCCGCGGTGACCGAGACCGCGAACCGGTCCGCGGCCCGCCGTAGCGGCCAGCCGTCGTCGACGACGCTGCGGGCGAGGCGTAGCCGTCCGGTCGGGGCCAGCGAGGCGTGAGCGGTGGGACATGAGGACCTCCGTGGTGTGGTTGTTGCCGTCAGACAGCTCCAACACGGAGGTCCTGTTCATGTCCAGCAGGCTCGTCCGTCACCAACGTCCGTGGTTAGTACACCTAGCGCCCGAAGCGGCGCTCGCGGTCGGCGTACGAGCGCAGCGCGCGCAGGAAGTCGACGTGCCGGAAGTCGGGCCAGTAGGCCTCGCAGAAGTAGAACTCCGACTTGGCGCTCTGCCACAGCAAGAAGCCCCCCAGCCGCTGCTCGCCCGAGGTGCGGATGACGAGGTCGGGGTCGGGCTGGCCCCTGGTGTAGAGGTGGGCCTCGATCTGCCCGACGCTGACCTGCTCGGCCACCTGCTCGAGCGAGCTGCCCTGCGCCGCCGACTCCAGCAGCATGCTGCGCACCGCATCAGCGATCTCGCGACGCCCGCCGTAGCCGACCGCGACGTTGACGTGCAGGCCGTCGACGTCACGGGTGGCCTCGGCCGAGGCCTTGAGGCTCTGGGCGGTCTCGGCGGGCAGCAGGTCGAGCGCGCCGATGGGGTGCAGCCGCCACCGGCCGGTGTCGGCGAGGTCGGCGACCGCGGTCTCGATGATCCGCAGCAGGGGCACGATCTCGGCGCTGGGGCGGTCAAGGTTGTCGGTCGACAGCAGCCAGAGCGTCACGACCTCGACCCCCGCGCCCTCGCACCAGTCGAGCAGGTCCTTGATCTTGTCGGCCCCGGCCTGGTGGCCGTCGTGGGTCTCGAAACCGTTGGCGCGGGCCCACCTGCGGTTGCCGTCGAGCATGACCCCGACGTGTCGAGGCACGCTCGTGCGGTCCAGTCGTCGCACCAGGCGGCGCTCGTAGGCGCCGTAGACCAGGTCGGTCAGACCCACGGACCCCTCCTCGACGACGGTCGGCTCATACCGAAGCCGAGGCTACCCCCCGGTTGACCCCGACGACCCGGACCGGGCCGTTCCGCTCCCGACGAATCCAGAACCTACGCTTCCGTAACTTACGGTTGCGTAGGTTATAGTGGTCCGTATGGAGACCTCGCCCAGCACCCCCGACACCGGCACCGTCAGCGACCTCGTCGCCGCGGTCAAGCCGAAGCTGCGCGGCTGGTTCCACGCGGGCACGGCCCCGCTGGCGCTGGCGGCCGGCATCGTGCTGATCTGCCTCGCCCCCGCCGGGCGGGCGAAGGTCGGCGCGGTCGTCTTCACCGTCACCGCGGTGCTCCTCTTCGCGACCTCGGCGGTCTACCACCGGGGCACCTGGTCGGCCCGGGTCCAAGTCATCCTCAAGCGGATGGACCACTCCAACATCTTCCTCATCATCGCCGGCTCCTACACGCCCTTCGCCCTGGCGCTGCTGCCGTGGGAGCAGGCCCGCACCCTGCTGCTGATCGTGTGGGCCGGAGCCATCGGTGGCGTGCTCTTCCGGGTCTTCTGGGTCGGCGCCCCGCGCTGGCTCTACACCCCGATCTACGTGGCGCTCGGATGGGTCGCGGTCTTCTACTTCGGCCCGCTGCTGCAGTTCGGTGGCCCGGTGGTCATGACCCTGCTCACCGTCGGCGGTCTGCTCTACACGCTGGGCGCCGTCGTCTACGGCACCAAGCACCCCAACCCGTTCCCCCGCTGGTTCGGCTTCCACGAGATCTTCCACGCCTTCACCGTGGCGGCCTTCGTGGTCCACTACATCGCGGCGTCGCTCGCGCTCTACGGCGTCGGCGCCTCCCCCGTCAGCTGATCGGGCTGACCGGGCTGACCGGGGGCCAACCGTGGCATGGTCCCAGGCTCGAAGGTCGTCACCGGCCTGAACAGCGGTGACCCCACGCCCGGCAGGACGCGCTACGACACCGCCGACACCTCGCGCGACGGCGCCATGAACCCGGACACGAACACCCCGGTCGACACGGCCACCAACGTCCAGGTCAGGCCGTAGAGGGTGTGAACCCGGGGCGGCGACCCGGGTCAGAACCCGGGGAAGACCGCCCGGAGCGCGTCGAGGTCGACCGGCCCGATGACCCCGATGCCGGCCGGGGTGTGAGCGGCGTCGAGCCGCCCGGTCAGCAGCCGGAGGAACGCCTCAGCCGGGATGGTCAGCACGCCGTCGGGAGCCTCGGGCACCACGCCCAGGGTCACCCCACCCGGCGCGATCTCGAGGCCCAGCTCACCCTCGGGGTCGACGAGGGAGACGGCCAGCGAGACCGCGGGCCCGGCGTGACGCTCGCCCTTCCCGAGCCAGCCGACCATCATCGGGAGCAGGCTCTCGAGCAGCAGCGGCACGGCGTCCTGCTGCACCTGCGCCTCGGGGTCGCGGGCGACGCGCAGGTCCCACGAGTGGAGGGCCAGCTCGTTGAGCCGGAAGCAGGCTGCGGTCGCCAGGTCGACCGGCGCGGGCAGGAAGCCCAGGTCGACGCGCAGCGTCCGCCTGGTGTCGGGGTCGATCGCGGCATAGCGGCTCTGCAGGGTGGCGTTCGCCTCGACGAACCCGTCGCGCTGCTCCTCGGGCTCCATGGCGTTCCACTCGTCCCAGACCGGCTGGTTGCCGGCGAACCCGGCGTAGGCCTCGCCGGTGAGCGCGGCCTCGAGCCCGGCCAGCGCGATCACCGCACCACTGCCGAGGTGGCTGAGCACCGCGGCGCTCGACCACTCGCCCGGGCGGGTGTGCGCCCGCAGCTGCTGCGCCGTCAGGCCCTCCGCGACGGGCACCAGCTCGTCGGCGCCGGCCGCGAGGGCATCGATGACGGCGTCAGCGGTCGAGGACTGCGGAGGGCTCGTGCTCATCGTCATCGCCTCGTGGGCTCGGTGGTCGGTGGGGTGATCGGCCCGGGACGGGCTCGCTCCCGGGCCCGGGCTCGGGCGAGTCGCCGGAGCCGGTGGTCGAGCCTGCCGCACCGCCGACCGCCGGCGTCTCGCCGCGCAGCTCGGCGTCCCGCTCCTGGAGACGGGTCACCCGCTCCCGCTCGACGTAGGCCATCCGACGCATCCGGCCGTTCATGTTGCGCATGAGCAGCCAGAGCAGGAGGGCGAGGGCGAAGAACGCGACGAAGGCCCCGAGGCCGGGACCGATGTCGGTGCTCGGGGTGCCGCCGCCCATCAGGCGTCGACCCTCTCCACCGGCTCGACCGAGGTGCGGCCGTCGTAGGCGACGTCGAGGCCGCCGCGGGCGCCGAGCGCGTCGGCCTCGTGTGCTGCCCCGAGCCCGAGGAAGAGGTCGTCCTCACCGTCGGTGAACGGCACGAAGGAGAGGGCCAGCTCGTAGTCCTCGGTCGGCCAGATCCGGCGCTGCAGGTCGAGCGGCACCTTGAACCAGTTGCCGTCGGGGTCGACCTGGGTGGCGTGGGCCAGCAGGGCCCGGTCGCGCACATCGAAGAACTCGGCGCACTCGACTCGGGTCGTGACCCGGCGGTCGGGGCGCTTCCAGTCCTTGAGCCAGTCGGCGTAGGGCGACTCGAGGCCCGCCTCGAGCATCGCGTGGTGGAACGTCTCGACGCGCGAGCGCGTGAAGGTGTGGTTGTAGTAGACCTTCAGCGGCTGCCACGGCTCACCCGCCTGCGGGTAGGCCGTCGGGTCGGCGGCCGCGGCGACCGCGGCCATGGAGACCACGTGGCAGTTGATGTGGTCAGGGTGGGGATAGCCGCCGACCTCGTCGTAGGTGGTCAGGACGTGCGGGCGGAAGGCGCGGATGACGCGCACGAGCGCCTCGGTCGTGACCTCGATCGGCTCGAGGGCGAAGCACCCGTCAGGCAGCGATGGCAGCGGGTCGCCCTCGGGCAGGCCGGAGTCGACGAACCCCAGCCAGGTGTGCTCGACACCCAGCACGGCCTGGGCGGCCGCCATCTCGTCGCGGCGCACCTGGGCGAGGTCGCGCAGGATGTGCACGTCCTCCTTGAGGCGCGGGTTGAGGATGTCGCCCCGCTCGCCGCCGGTGCAGGAGACGACGTGCACCCGCGCGCCCTGCGCGGCGTACTTCGCCATGGTCGCCGCGCCCTTGCTCGACTCGTCGTCGGGATGGGCGTGGACGGCCATCAGCCGCCACCCGTCCGCGCTGATCCCGTCGCTCGATGCTGCGCGTGCTCGGCCCGTCTCCAGACCGTCTTCCGGACCACCCGGCATACCTGATCCCGCTCCCGGCTCTGTGCGTGTGTCGCTGGCGTTCTACCGTGGACCATCATGTCACCGACACTGCCGCCCGCGGGCACCCGCACCTCCGGAGAGCCCACCCCCCGCCCCGGCCGACCGAGCCGGTGGTGGGGCGTCATCGGTGGCGCCGTCGCCGTGCTCGTCGCCGGCGTGATCATCTGGTGGACCGCCGCCGACTCACCCGACCGGATCACCGCGACCACGGTCGGCTACAAGGTCGACAGCGACCGCCAGGTCTCGGTCAGCTTCGACGTGACGCGGCCCCCGACGCAGCCGGTCACCTGCACGGTCACCGCGCAGGACGGGACCTTCGCCGCCGTCGGCAGCGCCCAGCTGGTCATCCCCACCGGTGGTGAGCGCACCACCCACCACGAGATCACCGTGCGCACGGCGTCGCGCGCCGTGACGGGCAACGTCACCGACTGCGTCCGCACGCGCTGACCTGACCGGGCCGACCTGAGCTCACCACCCCTCCCACCGCAAGGACCCTCATGAGCACCCGTCCCCCCCTCTCGACAGCCACCGGCGACGGCGAGACCGCCCCGATGTCGGTCGGCGTCGTCGGCTGCGGCCTCATGGGAGCCGGCATCGCCGAGGTCTGCGCCCGCGCCGGTCACGGCGTCGTCGTGGTCGAGTCCGACGAGGGCCGGGCCCGCGACGGTCGAGCCCGGATAGAGCGCTCGCTGCGCCGCGCCCAGGAGCGCGGCAAGCTGGCCGACGCCGAGCCGGTGCTCGAGCGGCTCCGGGTGGTCACCGACCTCGAGGCCCTCGCCGACCGCGAGCTCGTCATCGAGGCCATCGTCGAGGACGAGGACGCCAAGACGACCCTCTTCCGCCGCCTCGACGGGATCGTGACCGCGCCCGATGCGATCCTGGCCTCCAACACCTCGTCGATCCCGGTGATGAAGCTCGCCGTCGTGACCGGCCGGCCCAGCCAGGTGCTCGGCATCCACTTCTTCAACCCCGTGCCCGTGCTGGCCCTCGTCGAGCTCGTCCCGAGCCTGCTCACCGCGCCCGAGACGACCGCGCGGGCCCGCGCCTTCGTCGAGGGCAGCCTCGGCAAGCAGGCGATCGACTGCCAGGACCGGGCCGGCTTCGTGGTCAATGCCCTGCTGATCCCCTTCATCCTCAGTGCGATTCGCATGATGGAGTCGGGATTCGCGACCGCCGAGGACATCGACCAGGGTCTCGTGCTCGGCGCCGCCCACCCACAGGGCCCGCTCGCGCTGGCCGACCTCATCGGGCTCGACACCACGCAGGCCGTGGCCCAGTCGCTCTACGAGGAGTTCAAGGAGCCGCTGTATGCCGCGCCTCCCCTGCTCAACCGGATGGTCGACGCCGGCTTGCTGGGGCGCAAGACCGGGCGTGCCTTCTACTCCTACTCGTAACGCCCACAAAGGAGGGGACTAGGGCACTTGTACTACGGAGGACAATACGTACATACTAGGAACCACGATGGTTGAGCGGGCCGTGGGGGTTCGTTCGCCGGGGTAGGTCAGGCCGCCGTGGGGGCGGCCGATCAGCCCGCACCGTCGGGGTCCGGCCCGCACGACAGGGGCCGGACCCCGACCGTCGCGGCAGCGCAGGCCGCACTCCCGGGGCACGCCCGGGCACTCCGCGTACGGGGAGTCGGTACACTGGCACAGCGACACCACGCGGGTCCGGACCGTCTCGGTCCGGACCTTTTGCTGAGGGTGCGCCACCACCCGGCCCAGCGGCCTCCCGCGCAGGCCGACCCGATCAAGGAGCACCGCTCATGACTGACACCGCGACGAACTACCTCACCCAGGACGCGTTCGAGCGCCTGCAGGCCGAGCTGGCCCAGCTCTCCGGCGAGGGTCGCTCCGAGATCGCCAAGCGCATCGAGGCGGCGCGCGAGGAGGGTGACCTGAAGGAGAACGGCGGCTACCACGCGGCCAAGGAGGAGCAGGGCAAGATGGAAGCCCGCATCCGCCAGCTGACGCAGCTGCTCGAGAAGGCCACCGTCGGCGAGGCTCCGGCCACCCCCAAGGGCGTCGTCGGCCCCGGCATGCTCGTGACCGTCGAGATGTTCGGTGACAAGGAGACCTTCCTGCTCGGTCACCGCGAGATCAAGCAGGAGGGCAGCGACCTCGAGGTCTTCTCGGAGCAGTCGCCCCTCGGCAAGGCCATCAACGGCACCAAGGTCGGCACGACGTCGAAGTACCTCACGCCGGCCGGCAAGACGATCGAGGTCACCGTGCTCAACGTCGAGCGCTACCAGGGCTGAGCGGTCACCGGTGCGCCATCACCGGAACATCAGCCGGTAGCCGTCGGTGCGCAGGGCCCGCAGCAGCTCCTCACGGTGCTCGGGGCCCTTGGTCTCGCACTCGACCGCGATCTCCACCTCGTCGTAGCTCAACCCCGCCTCCGACCGGCCGTGGCGCACCTCGACGACGTTGGCGTCGGCCGCGGCGAGGTCGGCGAGCAGCCGAGCCAGCGTGCCGGGGCGGTCGGGCACCTGCACGGCGAAGGACAGATAGCGCCCGGCAGCCACCATCCCGTGCCGGATGATGCGCAGCAGCAGCAGCGGGTCGATGTTGCCTCCCGAGAGCACGGCCACGACGGGCCCCTCGAGCCGTCGGCCCGACGGCTCCAGCAGGGCGGCGACCGACGCCGCACCGGCCGGCTCGACGACCATCTTGGCCCGCTCCAGCAGGAAGAGCAGGGCGCGCGAGAGTGCCGACTCGTCGACGGTCTCGACGCTGTCGACGAGCTCGGCCACCATGGCGAAGGGGACCGCGCCGGGCAGGCCGACCGCGATGCCGTCGGCCATGGTCGCCATCCGCTCGAGGGCCACCGGGCGCCCGGCCCGCAACGACATCGGGTAGGCCGCAGCCATCTCCGCCTGCACGCCGATGACCCGCACCTCGGGGCGCAGCGCCCGCACAGCGGTGGCGATACCGGCGAGCAGGCCACCGCCCCCGGTGGACACGACGACGGTGCGCACCTCGGGGCACTGCTCGAGGATCTCGAGACCGCACGTGCCCTGGCCGGCGACGATGTCGGGATGGTCGAAGGGGTGGACCAGCACGGCGCCGGTCTGGGCAGACCAGGCGGCGGCCTCGACGAGGCACTCGTCGACCGTCGTGCCGACCTGCTCGACCGTGGCGCCATAGGCCCTCGTGGCGACGAGCTTGGGCATGGGCGCACCGACCGGCATGTAGACCTTGGCCTGGATGCCGAGCAGCTGGGCGGCGAGGGCGACCCCCTGCGCGTGGTTGCCGGCCGAGGCGGCGACAACGCCGGCCGCCTTCTCCTGCGGGGAGAGCCGGGCCATGCGGGTGTAGGCACCGCGGATCTTGAACGAGCCGGCCCGCTGGAGGTTCTCGCACTTCAGCCAGACCTCTTGGCCGACCCGCTCGCTGAGGGCCCGGGAGTACTCCAGCGGGGTCGGGCGCACGACGCCGTCGAGGATGTCGCGGGCGGCGAGGATGTCGTCCGCGGTGACGGGCAGCTGAGGGCCTGTGGGCATGACGAGAAGGCTACTCAGCCGGTGGGGGCGACGTCGCCGCGACGGGCCCGCTCCGAGCCGCGCGGGGCAGTGACAGCAGCAGCCCGGAGGCCAGCAGGCCCCCGAGGACGCCTCCGGCGGTGTTGCTCATGACGTCGATGGGCGCGCAGACGCGGGTCGTCAGGACGGCCTGGTAGGTCTCGATCGACACCGACACGGCCAGGGGCAGCAGCACGACGAGCAGCCGCCCGCGCCGGGTGGACAGGGGCGCCTCGCCGCGACCGGCCAGGGCGAGGACGAGACCCAGGCCGAGAGGTATGAACAGCGCGATGTTGGGCACGAACTCGGCGCTGACCTGGCTGCGGGCCACCTTGTTGAGGCCGGGCGGCAGCCAGCGGCCGGGGTCGGTCACGCAGGTGCGCAGGGAGTCCACGGCGTCGGCGCGCAGGGCGGGCGGCCCGCTGCCCGACGGCAGGGTCGTCACCCCGACCAGCAGCACGCACCCGGCGAACCACAGCGTCATCGGCCACGTGAACCCCCGCCCGCGGAGCACCACTGCGAGTGCGACGGCGAGCGCGACGGTCGCGAGCACCATCACGCCGTCGACGGCGGCGAAGCGCAGCAGGTAGCGGCTGCCGCCGCCGGCGATGGCGAAGAACGAGCCGACCAGGGCGACGGGCGCCAGGCCGAGGGCGCTGCGCGGCCAGGTCGCCGGTGCCCGCTCACGCAGGAGCAGCGCCAGCAGCAGGCAGATGGCCGTGACGGCCGAGACGGACCCGACCTCGTCGAGGGTGGTCATGCACCAACCCCCATCGAGGCCCCGAGTCTGCGTGCGAGCGCGAGTGCCGCGTCCGGCTGCTCGCGCGCGAGCAACCCGACGACGAAGAGCCCGTAGGCCGCATCGACCGCCGTGCGCGCAGCCACCGGCACGCGCCACCCGCCGCCGTGGTCGGTCGTGACCGCCTCGAGCACCCCGGCTGCACCGCCCGCGGGGGCATGACGCAGCACCCCGCCCGAGCCGATGACGAGACCGACGTCGGCGAGCGGGCGGGGCCCCTCGCCCGGGGCCTGCGGGCGGGCGTGACGACGCACGCCGACGGTCGCCGCGAGCCGGGCGATCTCGAGGTCGAGGGTCTGCTCGTGGGCGTCGACCGGCAGGTGGTCGGGCCGCTCGGCGAGGGACGCGGCATACGGGACGAGGCCCGAGCTGGTGGGCAGGTGCTCGCGGGCGGCGGCCTCCACGACGCCGTCGGCGTTCCAGCGCATGCCCAGGTCGGCCTCGACGGTGCGGGCGTGCCAGAGGCGCCCGACGACCTCCTTGCGCAGGCTGGCGTCCTCGCCCTCGGGGGTGAGGCAGGAGTAGACGTCGGTCGTGGCGCCTCCCACGTCGACGAGCAGCACGTCGGTGCCGGTGGCGGCGCTCAGCACCTCGGCGCCCGCGAGCACTGCGTCGGGGGTGGCGGCCCGCACCATCGTCGCGAAGGCCCTGTCTCGCGACAGACCCTTGCCGCCGATGACGTGCTCGAGGAAGACGGCGCGGATCGCGGTGCGCGCCGGCTCGGGGTCGATGACGCCGATCTGCGGGACGACGTTGTCGGTGACGACGTGACGTCGGCCCGTGGCGGCGAGGAGGCCGGCGGCCTGACTGCCTGCCTCGCGGTTGCCGGCGACGACGACCGGCGCGGTGAGCCGGGCCGCCGCGAGGCGAGCGGCGTTGTGCAGCAACACATCCGCGTTGCCTCCGTCGGTGCCGCCCACCAGGAGCACGAGGTCGGGTCGCGCCGCGCGCAGGTCACGCACCCCCTGCCCGTCGAGCTCGCCGGCGGCCACGTGCACGACCCGGGCGCCAGCGCTCAGGCCGACCCGGCGACCGGCCTCGGCGGTCACGCTGCGCTCGTAGCCGACGACCGCGAGCCGCAGGCCGCCGCCGGCGCTGGAGCAGGCGAGAGCCGGTGTGTCGTCAGCGGCGCCGACCGCCGCGCGGGCCGCCTGCACGCCGACCATCACGTCGGGCCGCAGGGTGGTGGGCACCGCGGCCGTCGCGACGATCCGGGCCTCACCGAGGTCGACCAGCGCCGCCTTGGTCCACGTCGAGCCGACGTCGACGCAGAGCAGTCGGGAAGGGACGGTGGGCACCGGGGGGGTCACGTCGGTCGGCCGCCGGGGTCGACTCGCTCAGCCGCGGACGGCGAGGGCGACGTCGAGGTCGGCCAGCAGGTCGGCCTCGTCCTCGATACCGACCGAGAGCCGGATGAGCCCGCGCGGCACCTCGAGCGCGGTGCCCTCGACCGACGCGTGGGTCATGCGGAAGGGGTGCTCGATCAGCGACTCCACCCCACCCAGCGACTCACCGAGGGTGAAGACCGTCGTCGCTCCGCACGCGGCGACGGCGGCGTCCTCGCCACCCTTGAGCAGCACCGAGACCATGCCACCGAAGCGCTTCATCTGGCGGGCCGCGACGGCGTGGCCGGGGTGGTCGGGCAGGCCGGGGTAGAGCACCTTCTCGACGGCGGGGTGCGACTGCAGGTAGGCGACGACGGCCTCGGCGTTGTCGCAGTGGCGCTCCATGCGGACGGCGAGGGTCTTGAGCCCCCGGAGCACGAGCCACGAGTCGAAGGGCCCGGCCACGCCGCCGATCGCGTTCTGGTGGAAGGCGATGCGGTCGGCGGCGTCCTTCAGCTCAGCCACCGGGACGTCGTGGCGCACGACGACGGCACCGCCGACGACGTCGCTGTGACCGCCGAGGTACTTCGTCGTCGACGAGGTGACGATGTCGGCGCCGAGGGCGAGAGGGTTCTGCAGGTAGGGGGTGGCGAAGGTGTTGTCGACGACCAGCAGCGCATCGGCGGCGTGGGCGACCTCGGCGAGGGCGGCGATGTCGGAGACCCCGAGCAGCGGGTTGCTGGGCGTCTCGACCCACACGAGCCGGGTGCGGCCGGGCTCGATCGCGGCGCGCACGGCGTCGACGTCGGCCGTGGGGGCGACCGTGTGCGCGATGCCCTGCGGGCCGGCCACGCGCGCCACCTGCCGGTAGGTACCGCCGTAGGCGTCGTTGGGCATGACGAGGTGGTCGCCCGGGGTGAGCAGCGCCCGGATGAGGGTGTCCTGCCCGGCCAGGCCGCTGGCGAAGGCGAAGCCACGCTCACCGCCCTCGAGGGCCGCGAGGCACTCCTCGAGCGCGGTGCGGGTGGGGTTGGCCGAGCGGGAGTACTCGTAGCCGCCGCGGAAGCCGCCGACGCCGTCCTGCTTGTAGGTCGAGACCTGGTAGATGGGGGTGACGACGGCACCGGTGCCCGCATCGGGATCCTGACCGGCGTGGATCGCGCGGGTGGAGAAGCCGGGGGTGGGGGTCGTCATACGGGTCAGGCTATCCGCCCGCCAGGGGCGTCGGCTGGGCCGCACCTGTCCACAGGCCGAGGCATCGCCCGGCACCCACGGGTTCGGGGTGGTGGTGGTCTGGTCGACACCCCCCTGTCCACTTCCTCCCTCACCGGCGCGGGCAAACCGGACGGGTAGGTGTCGAGATGACCACCCCGGGGCACGATGCGACCGACCGGCTGGCTCACTCCGCCGCGAGCACCTCGAGCACCTGCTCGCCGTAGCGCTCGAGCTTGGCCTGCCCCACCCCGCTGACCTGTCCGAGCGCGGCGAGGTCGGCCGGTGCGTCGCCAGCGATCTGGCGCAGGGTCGCGTCGTGGAAGATCACGTAGGCCGGCATACCTGACTCCTTGGCGGTGGCCGCCCGCCAGGCCCGCAGCCGCTCGAAGACGGGCTGGGCCTCCGGTGACAGGTCGGCCACAGCGGCCGCCGCCCGCGACGAGCGCGACCCACCACCCGAGCCGCGACGGCCCTTCGCGGGCGTCGGGTCGACCCGCAGCTCGACCTCGAGCCGGCGCCCGAGCACCTCGCCGCTGCCCTCGGTGAGCGCGAGCGTGCCGTGGTCGCCCTCGACGGCGAGCAGTCCGCGAGCCAGCAGCTGGCGCGTGACTGCCCGCCACTGCTGCTCGGTGAGGTCGGTGCCGATGCCGAAGGTCGAGAGGCCGTCGTGGTGGTGCTGGGCCACCTTGGGGGTGCGCTTACCGAGCAGGATGTCGATGCTCTGGCCGGCCCCGAAGCGCTGGTTGCGCTCGGAGGCCAGCCGCGCCACGGTCGACAGCAGCTTCTGCGCCGCGATGGTCGCATCCCACACGGTCGGCGGCACGAGGCAGGTGTCGCAGTTGCCGCAGGGCTCGCCGGGCTCCTGACCGAAGTAGCGCAGCAGCTGCCCGCGGCGGCACAGCGTCGTCTCGCAGAGCGCGAGCATGGCGTCGAGGTGAGCGCCCTGGGCACGGCGCCGCGCGAGGTCACCCGGTGAGGTGTCGATCATCCGCCGCTGCTGCACGACGTCGGCGAGGCCGTAGGCCAGCCACGCCGTCGCGGGCTGCCCGTCGCGCCCGGCTCGGCCGGTCTCCTGGTAGTAGCCCTCCACCGACTTCGGCAGGTCGAGGTGGGCGACGAAGCGCACGTCGGGCTTGTCGATCCCCATCCCGAAGGCGATCGTCGCGACCATCACCAGCCCCTCCTCGCGCAGGAAGCGGCTCTGGTGGTGAGACCGGACCGACGCGTCGAGCCCCGCGTGGTAGGGCAGGGCCGGAATGCCTTGCTTGGCAAGGGCTTCCGCGGTCGCTTCGACCGATGCCCGCGACAGGCAGTAGACGATCCCCGCGTCATCCCGGTGCTCGGTGCGCAGCAGGTCGAGCAGCTGCACCCGCGGCTCGGCCTTGGGCACGATGCGGTACTGGATGTTGGGCCGGTCGAAGTCGGCGACGAAGTGCCGCGCGCCCGTGAGCGACAGGTTGGTCGCGATCTCGGTGCGGGTGGCGGCCGTCGCGGTCGCGGTCAGCGCGATGCGCGGGACCTGCGGCCAGCGCTCCTTGAGCACGGTCAGCATGAGGTAGTCGGGCCGGAAGTCGTGCCCCCACTGCGCCACGCAGTGCGCCTCGTCGATCGCGAAGAGGGCGATGTCGCCGCGCCCCAGCAGGTCGAGGGTGAACTGGCTGCGTAGCGCCTCGGGCGCCAGGTAGAGCAGGTCGAGCTCGCCGTCGGTGTACGCCCGCTCCATCTCGCGACGGGTGCCGAGGTCCTGCGTGGAGTTGAGGAAGCCGGCCCGCACCCCGAGCGCCGTGAGGGCGTCGACCTGGTCCTGCATCAGCGCGATGAGCGGCGAGATGACGATGCCGGTGCCCGGCCGCACCAAGGCCGGGATCTGGTAGCAGAGCGACTTTCCACCACCGGTCGGCATGAGCACCAGTGCGTCCCCACCGGCGACGACGTGCTCGACGATCTCCTGCTGGTCGCCGCGGAAGGCGTCGTAGCCGAAGACGGTGCGCAGGGTGTCCAGCGGCGCAGAGGTGACGGGCACCTGCTGAAGTCTAGGTGGGCCACCGGAATGGTGGCGCCGGGCCGGTCGTTGCCCACAGTGAGGCCGGAGGTGCTGGCCGCGACGCACGTGAGGACAGGTGGAGCAGATGTTCGGTTTCGGCAAGAAGTCGACGATGGTCGCACGCGAGGACGCCCTCCCGGGCCGCGAGACCCGGCCCTTCGCGGTCGCCCCCACCCACGTGGTGCTCGGGACGCCGCTCGAGGGCCCTTACCCCGACGGCTTCGAGAGCATCTATGTCGCCATGGGCTGCTACTGGGGCGTCGAGCGCATCTTCTGGAAGCAGCCGGGCGTCTACGTGACGTCGGTCGGCTTCATGGGCGGTTACACGCCTCATCCGACCTACAACGAGTCGACGACCGGGCTGACCGGGCACGCCGAGACCGTGCACGTGGTCTACGACCCGTCAGTCACCACCCCCGAGCTGCTGCTCAAGCAGTTCTGGGAGAACCACGACCCGACGACCGCCAACCGGCAGGGCAACGACGTCGGCACGGCCTACCGCTCGGCGATCTACTACACGACCCCAGGCCAGGAGGCGGCGGCGGCCGCGACCCGCGACGCCTTTCAGCAGGTGCTCACCGAGGCCGGGCACGGCGAGATCTCGACCGAGATCCTGCCCGCCTCGCAGGCCGGGCCCTACTACCTCGCCGAGGACCTGCACCAGGGCTACCTGCACAAGAACCCTGGCGGCTACTGCAACCACGGCCCCAACGGCATGACCTGCCCCGTCGGGCTGCTGAGCAAGGACGGCGTGCCGGCCCAGGTCGACGTCCTGCCCCCCACGTGATCGCTGCCGCCTGACCCGCACCACCCACACGTCCGCGTCGACGAGGCCTCACCCCCTCCTCGACGCGGACGTCGTGCGCTCCGGTATCCGACTGTGGCAGAACGGAGCTCTTCGCTCCACCTCACGAAAGCCGAGGTCGAGGCGATCGTCCGCGACCTGCTCCCGGACGAGGCGCTCAAGTCAGTGATCACGCTGGCCACGGTGGTCACGCTGAGTCCCCCGCAGGCCGCGGCCGGCCCGCACACGGCTTCACGTGAAGGGTGATGGCGGCGATTCAGGTCACGCGACCCGCACACGGCTTCACGTGAAGGGTTGTGCACGTCCGCACCCGCGCCCGCCGCTCCGGCCGCGTCACGCCGTGCCGCCACACGCCTGTGACACCGCGGGGATATCCTCGGCCCTCACGGCGACAAGGAGCGGACATGAGCGTGCAGGTCTCCCCGGGCCCGACCCCTGGGTCCGTCCCGGCCGACGCGGCCGCCGTGACGGTGAACGGCACGACCTACCCGCTGACGGGTGTCCCGCTGCACACCTCGGCCCTCGACTTCGTCCGCGGGGTCGGCCTGACCGGGGCCAAGGAGGGGTGCGCCGAGGGCGAGTGCGGGGCCTGCTCGGTGCTGGTCCTGCGCCCGGGAGCGGACGGCGGGACCAGCCGGTGGACCGCTCTCAACGCGTGCCTCGTGCCAGCGGCCGGCC
Source organism: Dermatophilaceae bacterium Soc4.6 (assembly GCA_039889245.1). Taxonomy (NCBI): domain Bacteria; kingdom Bacillati; phylum Actinomycetota; class Actinomycetes; order Micrococcales; family Dermatophilaceae; species Dermatophilaceae bacterium Soc4.6. The sequence continues at coordinate 1,226,449 of JAZGVH010000002.1, forward strand.
TCGACGGGCAGGAGGTCGTCACGGCCGAGGGGCTCGGCACGAGCGGCGCTCTCCACCCCGTGCAGCACGAGCTGGCCGTCCGGGGCGGCTCCCAGTGCGGCTACTGCACCCCGGGCTTCGTCGCCAGCATGGCGGCGGAGTACTACCGGCCCGGTCGGTCACCCCACCCCGAGGACGACACCCCAGCCGACACCGAGCACGGGCCCAACGGCTTCGACCTGCACGCGCTGTCGGGCAACCTCTGCCGGTGCACCGGCTACCGACCGATCCGCGACGCGGCCTGGGCGCTCGGCCACCCGGCCCTCGACGACCCCCTGGTCGCCCGCACGTCGACCCCGGCCCCCGACGCCCGCCCGACCCGGCTCACCCACGGCGTCGCCGACTTCGTGCGCCCGCCGACGCTCCACGAGGTCACCGCCCTGCTCGCCGAGCGCCCCGACGCGGTCGTCGTCGCCGGCTCCACCGACTGGGGCGTCGCCGTCAACCTGCACGGCACCCGCGCCTCCCTCGTGGTCGCGATCGACCGGCTGCCCGAGCTGCGCGCGTTGACGGTCAGCGACGACGTGATCGAGATCGGTGCGGGCCTCACGCTCTCCGAGGTGGAGGAACGACTGGGGGGCCGGATCCCGTTGCTGGACAGCCTCTTCCCGCAGTTCGCCTCACGGCTGATCCGCAACGGTGCCACCCTGGGCGGCAACCTCGGCACCGGCTCACCCATCGGTGACGCCTCGCCGGTGCTGCTCGCCCTCGACGCCAGCCTCGTCCTCACCGGGCCGCAGGGTGAGCGCGAGGTCCCGCTCGACACCTACTTCACCGGCTACCGGCGCAGCGTCCGCGCACCCGACGAGCTCATCCGCGCCGTGCGCATCCCCCTGCCCCTGGCCGAGGTGACGGCCTTCCACAAGATCGCGAAGCGCCGCTTCGACGACATCTCCGCCGTCGCGATCGCGTATGCCGTGCGGCTCGACGGTGGGCTCGTCACCCGGGCGCGCATCGGCCTGGGCGGCGTGGCGGCCACCCCGGTGCGGGCCGTCGCCACCGAGGCGGCCCTGCAGGGCCGCCCCTGGTCGCGCGAGACCGTCCTCACCGCGGCGGCGGTGCTCCGGGGCGAGGGGACACCGCTCGACGACCACCGGGCGAGCGCGCGCTACCGGGCGGCCATGCTCGGCACGTCACTCCCCCGGCTCTTCGGCGCCCACACCACCGGCGACACCGCCGGCGACAGCGCCGGCCGCACCAACCACTCGAACGGCGACGGCGCATGAGCACCCTCTCCGAACGACCAGCGAACCCCGTTGTCGGAGAAGCGATCCCGCACGAGTCGGCCGCTCTGCACGTGACCGGCGAGGCGCTCTACACCGACGACCTCGTCGGCCGGACCTCCGGGGTGCTCCACAGCCACCCGGTCGGCTCGCCGCACGCCCACGCCCGCGTGACCCGGCTCGACCCGTCACCTGCCCTCGCCGTGCCGGGTGTCGTGCGCGTGCTGACCGCCGCCGACGTGCCGGGCACCAACGACGCGGGCGTCAAGCACGACGAGCCGCTCTTCCCCGACGAGGTGATGTTCGTCGGGCACGCCGTGTGCTGGGTGCTCGCCGAGACCCTCGAGGCCGCCCGGCTCGGCGCCGCCGCCGTCGAGGTCGACTACGACCCGCTGCCCTCACTCGTCAGCGTGCACGACGCGATCTCGGCGGGCAGCTTCCAGGGCGGTCAGCCCCAGCTCGTGCGGGGCGACGTCGAGGCCGGGCTGGCCCGGTCGGCGCACGTCTTCAGCGGCGAGAGCGACATCGCGGGCCAGGAGCACTTCTACCTCGAGACCCACGCCTCGCTGGCACTGGTCGACGAGGCCGGCCAGGTCTTCGTGCAGAGCTCGACCCAGCACCCGAGCGAGACCCAGGAGATCGTCGCGCACGTGCTCGGGGTGCCGAGCCACGCCGTCACCGTGCAGTGCCTGCGGATGGGAGGCGGCTTCGGTGGCAAGGAGATGCAGCCTCACGGCTTCGCCGCGGTCGCGGCCCTCGGGGCGACCCTCACCCGCCGTCCGGTGCGCGTGCGGCTCACCCGCACGCAGGACATGACGATGACCGGGAAGCGACATGGTTTCCACGCCCGGTGGCGGGTCGGCTTCGACGCGGACGGGCGTCTCCAGGCCCTCGACGCCACCCTCACCGCCGACGGCGGGTGGAGCCTCGACCTCTCCGAGCCGGTGCTCGCCCGGGCCCTGTGCCACATCGACAACGCCTACTGGATCCCTGACGTGCGGGTGAACGGCCGGATCGCCAAGAGCCACAAGACCTCGCAGACCGCGTTCCGCGGGTTCGGCGGGCCGCAGGGCATGTTCGTCATCGAGGACGTCCTCGGCCGCTGCGCTCCCCTCCTCGGCGTCGCCCCGCACGAGCTGCGTCGGCGCAACTTCTACGAGGCCGGGCAGGCGACGCCCTACGGGCAGGAGGTGCGTCACCCCGAACGCCTCGGCCGGGCGTGGGAGCAGGTCGTGACCACCGGCGAGCTCGAGCGGCGGCGGGCCGAGGTAGCTACCTACAACGCGACGCACGAGCACTCGCGGCGGGCGATCGGCATCACCCCCGTGAAGTTCGGCATCTCCTTCAACCTCACGGCCTTCAACCAGGCCGGGGCGCTCGTGCACGTCTACAAGGACGGCTCGGTGCTCATCAACCACGGTGGCACCGAGATGGGTCAGGGCCTGCACACCAAGATGCTGCAGGTGGCGGCCACCGCTCTGGGGGTGCCGCTGGCCCAGGTGCGTCTCGCCCCGACCCGCACCGACAAGGTGCCCAACACCAGTGCGACAGCGGCGAGCTCGGGCGCCGACCTCAACGGCGGGGCCATCAAGGACGCCTGCGACCAGATCACGGCACGCCTGCGCGGCGTCGTCGGCGGCGAGTCGCTCAGCTGGGAGGACCTGGTGCGCACCGCCTACGCGCAGCGGGTGCAGCTGTGGGCAGCGGGCTTCTACCGCACCGAGGGGCTGCACTGGGACTCCACCCGCATGCACGGCACCCCCTTCAAGTACTACGCGTACGGCGTCGCGGCGGCCGAGGTCGAGGTCGACGGTTTCACCGGCGCCTACCGCACGCGCCGGGTCGACATCGTGCACGACGTCGGCGACAGCCTCTCGCCGATGCTCGACATCGGCCAGATCGAGGGCGGCTTCGTGCAGGGCGCCGGCTGGCTCACCCTCGAGGACCTGCGCTGGGACGAGGGCGACGGACCCACCCGCGGCCGGCTCGCCACCCAGGCGGCCAGCACCTACAAGCTGCCGAGCTTCTCGGAGATGCCCGACGACCTGCGGGTGACCCTCATGCAGGACGCCCACGAGGACGGTGTCGTCTACGGCAGCAAGGCGGTCGGTGAGCCCCCGCTCATGCTCGCCTTCTGCGTGCGCGAGGCCCTGCGCCAGGCGGCAGCCGCGTTCGGGCCCGAGGGCACGAGCGTCGACCTTGCCTCCCCGGCGACGCCGGAGGCGGTGTGGTGGGCCCTCGAGCAGGCCCGCGCGGGCACCAATCGAGGATCGGTAACCGTTGCGGCACAAGGGTCGTCGGGTGTCGAGCCCGAGCAGCCACCCGCCAGTGCGCCCCCGCTCCATCCGCGGACAGAGTCCGACGCCGAGCCGGTGACCCGGTGACGGCCACCGCCGGCACCTGGCTGACGGCCCTGACCCTGCTGCGCCGCGAGCGCCGGGCCGGGGTGCTCGTGACCGTGGCCGTCGTGCGGGGCCACGCCCCGCGCGAGGCCGGCGCCAAGATGGTCGTCGCCGCCGACGAGACGTGGGACAGCATCGGTGGCGGCAACCTGGAGGCCACGGCCATCCAGACCGCGCGGCGCCTGCTCGCCGACGACCGCCGCACCCCCGAGCTGACCACCAGCGCCCTGACGGAGCACGCTCCGACGCAGCACGGCATCCAGTGCTGCGGTGGCGAGGTGACCCTGCTGCTGGAGCCGCTGCCGGTGGTGCCTGCGGTCGCCGTCTTCGGTCTCGGGCACGTGGGCACCGAGCTCGCCCGCATCCTGTCGCGGCACGACCTCGAGCTGCACCTCGTCGACTCGCGCCCGGCTCACATCGAGCCGGCCCGGCTGGCCGCCCTGGCTGGTGGGCGCGCCACCCTCCGACCGCACCACAGCCCGGTGCCCGAGCTCGTGCTCGGCGAGCTGCCCTCTGGGACCCACGTGCTCGTGATGACCCACGACCACGCCGAGGACATCGCGCTGGTCGACGTCGCCCTGCGCAGCGCGCACCTCGGCTCGATCGGTCTGATCGGCTCCACCGCGAAGTGGCGCCGCTTCGAGCGGCGGCTGCGCGACGAGGGACACGACGACGCTGCCGTCGCCCGCGTGCGAACTCCCGTCGGAGGAGACCTCGTCTCGGGAAAGGACCCTGCCTCGATCGCCTTGGGGGTCGCGGTCGAGCTGCTCGGCCTGCTGGCCCGCGCCGACGCCCGGCGCGAGGGCGCCCGGTGACGACCGTCCCGGCCCAGTCCGCGGTGGGCGCGATGCTCGTGCGGGGCACGCTGCTCGACACCCCCGACGACCCCTTCCGTGGTGGCACGCTCCGCCACGAGCAGGACGGGGGGCTGCTGGTCGAAGACGGTGTCATCCGCGAGCGCGGTCCGTGGACGACCCTCTCCGCGAGGCACCCCGACGTCGACCAGCTCGACCTGAGCGGGGGGCTCGTCCTCCCCGGGTTCGTCGACACGCACGTCCACTTCCCCCAGGTGCGCGTCATCGGTGGGCTCGGCCTGCCATTGCTGGAGTGGCTCGAGCGCTGGGCGCTGCCGGAGGAGGCGCGCCTGGACGACGCGGCATACGGGCAGGGGGTGGCCAACGACCTGGTGTCGGGGCTGGTGCGGGCCGGCACGACCACTGCCCTCGTCTTCGGCAGCCACTTCGCGCCAGCGGTCGACGCCCTCTTCACCCGGGCGCACCAGGTCGGGCTGCGAGTCACCGCAGGGCTGGTCGTCGCCGACCGCGTGCTGCGCGACGACCTGCTGACGACACCCGAGCGAGCCCTCGGCCAGTCGCTCGAGCTCGCGGCGCGGTGGCACGGCCACGGCCGTCTGCGGTATGCCGTGACCCCCCGCTTCAGCCTGTCGGCCTCCGACGCGCTGCTCGCCGCCTGCGCGCAGGTCGCCCGCGAGGTGCCCGGCTCGCTGGTCACCTCGCACCTCAACGAGAACACCGAGGAGATCGCCGCGGTGGGGCGCGCCTTCCCCACCGCCCGCCACTACCTCGACTCCTACGACCGACACGGGCTGGTCGGGCCCCACACCGTGCTCGCCCACGACGTGCACCCTCGCGAGGACGAGCTGGCGGTGCTGGCCGCCCGCGGGGCTGCGGTCGCGCACTGCCCGACGAGCAATGCCGCCCTCGGCAGCGGACTCTTCCCCCTGCGCAGGCACGTGGAGGCGGGGGTGGCCGTCGCCCTGGGCTCGGACGTGGGGGCCGGCACGGGCTTCTCGCTGCTGAAGGAGGGTCTGCAGGCCCTCTTCCACCAGCAGCTGCTCGGCCCGGGCGGCCTTGCCCTGCACCCGGCGCACCTGCTGCACCTCGCTACCCGTGCCGGCGCGCTGGCGCTCGGCCTCGGCGACGTGACCGGTGACCTCGATGTGGGGCGCCGCTTCGACGCCGTGTGGGTGCGCCCCGCCGACGGCACCACCGCCGAGCTGGTGATGCGCCACGCACCCGACCCGGAGTCAGCCCTCGCCGCGGCGTTCGCGCTCGGAGGCACCGCTGACACCGCCGGGGTCTGGGTCGAGGGTCGGCAGGTCGGCCGCCGGGGTCATGACGGCCGCTTCACCGTGGTCACCGCGACGTCGGCGTAGCTCGTCCAGGACCTCGGCCTCGCGGGCGGCGATCTCCCTCGCCACCCTCCGCTCGGCGACGCTGCGGCCCTCGTACTGTCGACGCGCGTCCTCCAGCGCCGACAGCGCACCGATCAGCTCGCGCACCGACATCACGTCGGCGCTCCGGTGTCCACCGTGCGACCGTCCGTCACGTGCCCCACCCCCCATGCCGACCTCCTCGTCGTCGAGTGCGCCCGGGCCGGGGCCTCGCCGCCGTTGTCGGCAAGCGGCCGTCTCGTGGCCCGGAACGCCAGGTATTTACCCTCCTCGGCCCGGCCCAAACGGCATCAGGGTTGCCATGACGGCCAGTTAGTGGTTTGGTCAGGTAGATGGTCCAGCAGAGTGCCATTCGAAACCTTCACGGAAGGTCGACATGTCGACTCTGGCCACCGTGCGGGCGCCGATGCGCCCCGCCACCCCTCATCACGTCTCCCGCAGGGCTCTGCGCCACCACCCCAGCGGACTCGGAACCGCTCGCGACGAGGTGCGCGACGACCTCTCCTCGCGCACCACGGCACTCTTCGCCGAGCGCGACGCGAGCGACGACGAGGACCGACGCCATCGGCTCGAGGAGCGCCTCGTCGCGCTCCACCTGCCGCTGGCGGACGGCATCGCCAGCCGCTACAGCGGTCGAGGGATCGAGCGGGACGACCTCGTGCAGGTGGCCCGGCTCGGTCTGCTCAAGGCCGTGCACCGCTTCAGCGCCGAGCGCGGCGTGATCTTCCCCGCCTTCGCCATGCCCACGATCACTGGTGAGGTCAAGCGGCACTTCCGCGACCACGGGTGGGCCGTGCGGCCACCACGTCGGCTCCAGGAGCTGCATGCCCGGGTGGGTCCGGCCAGCCGCGACCTCGAGCAGCGGCTGCACCGTCCCCCTCTCGCCGAGGAGCTGGCCGCCGAGCTGGAGGTCGCCGTCGGTGAGCTGCAGCTGGCCCTCGAGGCTGCGACCGGGTTCACCACGCTGTCCTTCGACCACCACCCCGGTGACGACGCGCCCAGCCTGGAGCAGCAGCTGCCGGCCCAGGACGACGAGATCGGGCACGTCGAGGACCGGGTCGCCCTGCACGCCGCGATCGGGTCCCTGACGCCCCGGGAGCGCCTGGTGGTCAGCCTGCGCTTCGACCAGGACCTCACCCAGTCGCAGATCGCCGACCGGCTCGGAGTGAGCCAGATGCAGGTCTCCCGCATCCTGACCCGACTGCTGGACCAGCTGCGCCGCGAGCTCGAGACGCAGGAGGCCGGCCGCGCCGTCTGAGCGCCGTCTGAGCGCCGCCTCCGCACCGACGCCCCTACCGCACCGGGCGATCGCCCACCGGCTTGGGAGCGGACCGCCCCGCGGGTCACAATGGGGTGTCACGTCACCAGGTCGTCACCACGAGATCGTCTTGAGGAGGCCGTCTTGAATCCCGCCGCCCACTCCCCCGGTTTGGCCGAGGTCGTCACCGTGGACACCGCAGGCGCCTCCCGCCCGGCGGCGATGTTCGACCAGCTCGCGACCCTGATCTACGGTGCGGGAGGGTTCACCGAGATCTATGAGGCGCTCGTGCGCTCGGCGGTCACGCTGGTGGACGGCTGCGACCACGCGAGCCTCATGCTGCAGGGTCGCTCCGGTGTCTACGACACCATCGCGTCGAGCGACGACGTGGCCATGGCGGTCGACGACCTGGAACGGCTGCACAACGAGGGGCCCTGTCTCGACGCCATCGAGGAGGAGCGTCCGCAGCTCGAGCCCGACTTCGGCCACGCCAGCCAGTGGCCGACGCTGTCGCGCGCGATCGTGGCCCAGACGCCGGTGCGCGGCGGCGCCGGGTTCCGCATCATCGTGGGACACTCGAAGATCGGGGCCCTCAACCTCTTCTCCGACGAGGCGGGCGCCCTCGACGAGAGGTCCGTCGACCAGGGCATCATCCTCGCGGCCTTCGCCTCGGTCGTGATCGCGGCCGTGCAGAACCGCGACCAGGCCGAGACACTTGCGCTGGGCCTCAACAGCAACCGCGAGATCGGCAAGGCGATCGGCCTGATGATGGCCTTCCACAAGATCTCGGACGACGCCGCCTTCGACGTGCTGCGCAAGGCGTCGCAGGACATGAACATCAAGATCGCCGAGGTGGCCCGGCAGGTCGTGCAGCACCACAACAGCGACAAGGGCTGACGCGGGCTCACCGGGGGCGTTCACGGGCGGCCGCCGGGTGTCCGGTGGGTGTCCGGTGGGTGACCCACCGGGGGTGGGGCACGGCGTACGGGTCGTAGGTTGGACTCATGGCCATCCACCGTGTCGCTCTCCTCACCGCCGGGGGCTACGCTCCCTGCCTGTCGTCCGCCGTCGGCGGCCTCATCGAGCGCTACACCGAGCTGATGCCGCAGGTCGAGATCGTCGGCTACCGCCACGGGTACCAAGGGGTGCTGAGCGGCGACTCCTTCGTGGTGGACGACCAGGGACGTCGCAACGCCCCGCTGCTGCACGGCTACGGCGGCAGCCCGCTCGGCAACAGCCGGGTCAAGCTGACCAACGTCGACGACCTCGTGGCGCGAGGGCTCGTCGCGCCGGGGCAGCACCCGCTCGAGGTCGCCGCGCAGCGCCTCGCCGACGACGGCATCGACGTGCTGCACACCATCGGCGGCGACGACACCAACATCACCGCTGCCGGCCTCGCCGCCTTCCTGCACGAGCGTGGCCACGAGCTCACCGTCGTCGGGCTGCCCAAGACGGTCGACAACGACGTCATCCCGATCCGGCAGTCGCTGGGGGCCCTGACCGCCGCTGAGCAGGGCTCGCGGTTCGCGCAGAACGTGCTGGCCGAGCACGGCGCCAACCCGCGGATGCTCATCGTGCACGAGGTCATGGGCCGCGGCTGCGGCTGGCTCACCGCCGCCACCGCCCGGGCCTACCAGGCCTGGCACGCGCAGCAGGAGTGGGTGCCGTCGCTCGGCCTGACCCCTGAGCGCTGGGGGGTGCACGCGGTCTACGTGCCCGAGCTGCCGATCGACCTCGACGCCGAGGCGACGCGGCTGCAGTCCGTGATGGACGACATCGGCTGCGTCAACCTCTTCGTCTCCGAGGGCGCCGGCGTCGGCGAGATCGTCGAGCAGATGGAGGCGGCGGGCGAGCAGGTGCCCCGTGACGCCTTCGGTCACGTCAAGCTCGACGCGGTCAACCCCGGAGCCTGGTTCGCCCAGCAGTTCGCCTCGCGGATCGGCGCGGAGAAGACCATGGTGCAGAAGAGCGGCTACTTCGCCCGCTCGGCCCCGGCCAACGCGGCCGACCTCGCCCTCATCCGGCGGATGGTGCTCGTCGCGGTCGACTCCGCGATCGCCGGCACCCCCGGCGTGGTCGGGCAGGACGAGGAGCGCGGCGACGTGCTGCGGGCGATCGAGTTCGACCGGATCAAGGGCGGCAAGGCCTTCGACACGGGGGTCGGCTGGTTCCAGGACGTGCTGCGGGGGACGGGGCAGGCCCCGCCGACCTAGGCTCGGAGGATGCGCATCGTCTCGCTCCTGCCGTCGTCGACCGAGATCCTCTTCGCCGTCGGGGCGGGTGAGCACGTCGTGGGGGTGACCTACGAGTGCGACCACCCCACCGAGGCCCGCACCCGCCGCATCGTCTCGACCACCTCCCTGCCCGCGGGCCTGTCCCCCGCCGAGATCGACCACGAGGTCAGCCGCCGGGTGCAGGCCGGCGAGGACCTCTACCACCTCGACGTCGGGGCCCTGGCCGAGATCGACGCCGACCTCGTCGTCACCCAGGACCTCTGTGCCGTCTGCGCGGTCGACGTGGCCGACGTCGATGCGGCTCTCGCCCACCTGGGCGCCACCGCCGACGTCGTCACCCTCGACCCCCACACCCTCGACGAGGTGCTCGAGTCGGTGCTCACCCTCGGGCGTCGCACCGGTTGCGAGGAGGCGGCGGTGTCGCTGCTCGCGGAGCTCCGGGACCGACTGGACGCCGTACGACGGGCCGTATCAGGCCTGGAGCGCCCGCGGACCCTGCTGCTGGAGTGGACCGACCCGCCCTACGCCCCCGGCCACTGGGTGCCCGAGATGGTGACCCTCGCCGGTGGCACGCCCACCGTCGGGCAGCCGGGCGCGAAGTCGGTGCGGGTGACGTGGGAGGACGCGCTGGCGGGTGACCCCCAGGTCGTCGTGTGCGCGCCGTGCGGCTTCGGGCTGGACGAGTCGAGCGCGCTGGCGGCGGAGCTGGTCGCGAGCGGCACGCTACCCGACGTGCCCGTGTGGGCGGTCGACGCCAACTCCTGCTTCGCCCGACCCGGGCCGCGGCTGGTCGACGGTATCGAGGCCCTGGCGGCGATCCTGCACCCTGACCAGCTCGGAGCGCCCGACGCGGCGGTGGCTCGCCGGGTGTAGGCGGGCGAGCCCGCCCGCGACCGGCGCACCAGCTCGGTCCCGAGCCCACCGGTAGGACCACCGGCGAGGGCACCGACAGGCCGGTGAACATCGAGGCTCTGCTGGCCGGCAACGACAGCTCGACGCTGACCGGCGTCGGAGGGAACAACCTGCCGCTGGGTGGCGGCGGCAACGACCGGCTGATCGGCGGCGGCGGCAACGACTACCTCAACGGCGGTGCCGGTACCGACGACGCCGGCACCGGCAGCGGCGGCGACGCCTGCGTGGGCGTCGAGGTGCAGAGCAGCTGCGAGACCATCGTCAGCGGGCCAGCTGCGCTATGGCTACATCGACCGCCAGCGGACAGCCATCCGCTGCGAGCAGGGCGACGGCTACAGCAGCTGGCCGATGACCTACGCCACGATGCCCCAGGTGTTCTCCATCAGCGGCTCCATCGAGGGTGTCCAGTGGAGGGGCCTCACGCGCCCCCGCCGGGGTCCTGCTGCCCGCCGAGGACACTGCTCTCGAGTGGGAACCGTCGTGGACGTGACGCTGCGTCAGGTCGGGGTCGGGGTGGACGGGTCGGGCCGGGTGAGGCCCCCAGCGTCTGCGCCCACATCCTGGACGATCTCGTTGCGCCGCAGGAGCCACGGCACGTAGGGCGGGTCGAACCGCGCCCACCGTGGCGAGCCGACCAGGGTCAGCCCGGCACCGGTCACCGCGGACCGCAGCTGCTCGATGTGCTGCTCGAACGAGACCTCGGTCCACCGGCCGCGGTACCGGTGGGCGGCTGCGAGCACCTCTGCGCGCTCGTGCAGGGTCACCTCGGGGCTCATGGGCACCGGCGCGTCGGCCAGGGTGAGCGAGGAGGGCAGGACGAAGGCCACGGCGTACTCGCCCGTGTGGGTCGCGCGCTGCTGGACGGGCGTGGTCATCGCGATCGGCTGGGAGTCGCGCTGGATGACCGGCGAGGTCATCGCGAGCTTGGTCGTCGACCGGTTCTGGCCGCTGATGTATCCGAAGAGGGTGCGGAAGGCGGCGCCGCCCGCCTCCTCGAAGTCGCCGCCGACCACGACCTCCGCGACCACGTAGGCGGGGTAGCGACGCAGCTCGAAGCCCTCGTACGCCTGCACGACCTCGTAGGCCAGCTCTTCCGTCACCCTGGAGACGCTACCGAGCCGCGCTCAGGCCCTGAACGCCGACCCGAAGATGCCGGGCAGCTTGGCCCACGACGGGTCGGCGGCGAACCGGGTCAGCAGCTCGCCGGTCTTGCGTGCGCTGCGGGCGGAGACGAACCACGGCGGCTTGGGGGTGAGGGCGAACTCGCCACCGAGGGCCGACCGGGGGAAGGGACGGAAGGGGCCTCGCACGACGGTGCGCTCGATGTCGGCGAGCAGGATCGCGTTGTGCACCACACCGATTCCGCTCTGCACGTCGTCGAGCGTGTGCCCCGGGAAGGCGCCCCACGAGGCGTTCGCGGTGAGGAAGCCGACGCCCGTCCACGCGTTGATGGCCACGGTGCCGTACTCGAGCCGGGCGATCGCCTCCTCGAACCCCTGACCGAGGGCCTTCAGGGTCGAGGGGTCGACCAGGACGTTGGCCCCGAGGGTGCCGACGAAGTCGCGGTTGACGAGCTCGACGGCAGCGTCGAGGAAGGCCTGACCGGTGCCCGGCGCGTCGACGACCCCGAGCACGGGCGAGAAGTACTCGGTGGTCTCGACCACCGACGCCTTGTGGGACCCGCGGGCGTCGATGAGCAGCCGCCCGCCGTCCGGCCCCAGCCGCTGCGCATCCCCGTATGCCGCGGCCGCCGCCTCGACCCGCTCCCCGCTGCGGGGATACCAGGGCTCGCGTCCGGGCGCCGTGTCCATCGCGATGCGCAGCTGCTCGACGAAGGCCTCGCGCTGCGGCCAGTCACTGCTGAGCACGACCACCTGCCCGGCGATGCAGTTGTAGCCGCCGTTGTGCAGACGCTGGGTCGCGACGTGCTGGGCCTGGAAGGTGAGGTCGGCGTCCGACCAGGATCCGGGCACCACGATGATCGGCGAGACCCCACCCAGCTCACTCGTGATCGGCGTCTGCAGCAGCGGCGTCCCCGCCGCCTTGCGCTCGACGGCGTCCTCGCCGATGCCCCAGACGATCAGGTCGTGGGTGGCTGCGCTGCCGGTGATGTGCACGTGCGAGATGCCGTCGTGCTAAGCGAGGTAGGCGCCCACGTCGCCGCCACCGGCGACGATGGCGAGCAACCCGAGGTCGATGAGCGGCGCGAAGGCGGCCTCGTAGGCCGGCAGCAGCTCGTCGAGCGTCGGGTTGAGCTTGAGGACGACGACCCGGTTGTGCGCCACCAGCTCGTAGATGACATCTAGCGGGGCGATCGAGGTGATGTTGCCCGCCCCGAGGACCAGGCCGACCCCACCGGTCTCGGACGGGGTGCGCGCCCCGAGCCCGGCTCGCGACCGCACCTGCTCGGCGGTGACTCCCGGCGTCATCCACACGTCGGCGGAGAAGCCGTGGAGCAGGAGGTACTCGAAGTGGTTCGACGGCAGGGCGGGCACGGTCACGCGGCCACCGGGAGCCGAGCCCAGCTTCTTCCCGTCGACGGGGCTGGCGCCGGCGGCCACGGCCCCGAGCGACTGCTGCAGGGCGAGCAGCGCGGTGAGCGTGCAGTAGGGACCCGAGATCCACTCCTCCCCGACCAGGGGCGAGGAAGGGTCGAGGCCCTTGGCGCGCACCGCACCGGCGACCCACTCGTCGGCAGCGGCCGCGACGCTCCGGTGCACATCGGCCAGCAGGTCGACCCTGGCCGCCAGGCTCATCGCGGCCCACCGCGACTCACCCTCCTTGACGGTCGCCACCACGGCGTCGAGCCGTGCCCGCTCGTCGACCGGCAGCTCGCCCGTCGGGGTGGGGGCGAAGATCGGTGCGGTCGACTCGATGGTCATGGGGCTCCTCGTCGGGTGCTGCAGGGGCGTGGTCCGGCCCAGTGGGCCGTAGGACTACGCGCTCGGTGTCCCTGATTATCGCCCGTCGCCTACGAGTAGCGGTGGCTCTTGGCCGCGTGGCCCTGCTCACGCGTGCACGTGCGGCCGCTCATGGCGCGGTGACCACAGAGCCCAGCCTGCTCGTCCGGGGCGACGGGTGCGGCCGGGGGCACCGTCACGGAGGGCTCGGAGACCTCGGCGGCCTCGGCGGTCGCGGCCCGGCCCGGAGCCTTCGGGGATGCCTTGGGCGTCGCAGTGGGCTGTGCGGCCCTGGCCCGGAAGGCGGCGTGTCGTGCTTCGCGCATCGCGCGCGTGTCATCGGCCTTGCTCATCGTCGGATCACCAGAGCGACTGTAGTGCCGACCCCTGACGCTGCCGTCGACACGACCCGCCGACCTGGATGCCCACGGGGTGGAGCGGCTGCGGCGGATCAGCCCTCGTCGGATGGCGACGGCCACGGCGGAGGCGCGCGAGTCGGCGTCGAGCTCGGTGAAGGACGGGCGACCGCCCTCCCCCTGCCTCGACACCTCTGCGTGGTTCGCGACTGCGACACTGGAGGCCAGACCCGGAGACTGCCCGGGTCCGGCAGGAGGAGACATGGAACCCGACACGGTGCAGGCTGTCGCCGCCGGCGCAGCCGACGACGCCGGAGGCATCGACGAGGGCCTGCTCGGCTCGTTCCTCACCATCGTCGTCGAGGCGGCCACGTCGGGGCGGCGGCTGCGCGCCGGCGAGCTGCGGGCCTGCGGGGAGCGTGGGTCGGCGGCCGCCCAGGCCGGGGTGCCGCTGCGCGCACTCATCGACCTCTACCTCTCTGCGTGCTGGCGGCTGTGGGAGCGCCTCGACGTGGTGCTCGAGGGGGACGCCGCGCAGGTGCGGGCCGCCGGGCTCGCCGTCCTCCGGGCCTCGGACGACGCCGTCGCCGCGCTCGCCGAGGGCTTCCAGCTGGCCCGCAACGACCTCTCCCGCCAGCAGGAGTCGACCCGTCGCGAGCTGTTCGACACGCTGCTCGCCGGCGGACCGGCCGCGGCCGCCGTCACCGGGCGTGCCGCCGACCTCGGCCTCGACCTCACCAGCCCGCACGCCGTGCTCGTAGCGCGGCACGAGCGCACCTTCGACGACCCGTCCGCCGTGTCGGTGCCACGCCAGCTCGAGCGCGCGCTGGCCGGCCGGCACGGCGACGCGAATCCCGTTGTGGCGGTGAAGAACGGGCTGCTGGTCTGCATCTTCGCCGCCCCCGACCCCTCGAGCACCGAGCTGGTGGGCCGGCGGTTGGGCACGGTGCTGGCCAAGGCCCTGCCGGGTGGGACGGCAGGGCGCAGCTGGCAGGCCGCCGTGGGGCGCAGCCTGGCCGGTGCCATGTCGGTGCGGGTGTCCTATGAGCAGGCGTGCAGCGCGCTGGATCTCGCCGAGCGGCTGCGGCTGCCCACGCCGGTCGTCGACGTCTCCGAGCTCGTGATCTACCAGGTGCTGCTGCGAGACCGGGCCGCGGTCAACGAGCTCGTCACCACCGTGCTGGGCCCGCTGACCACGGCTCGGGGTGGGGCGGGTCCGCTGCTGCAGACTCTCGACGCGTACTACGCCACCGGCGGGGTCTCGACCGCAGCGGCCGCGCGGCTGCACCTGTCCGTGCGGGCCGTCACCTACCGGCTGCAGCGGGTGGGCGAGCTGCTGGGCACCAACCCCACAGACCCGGCGCACCGCTTCACGCTGCAGGCTGCCGTGCTCGCGGCCCGGCTGCTGCGCTGGCCGGAGGTCGCGCTCGAGCCGTCGTGACTCCCACCCCCCAGGTTGCCGACCGTCGGCAACATCGGCCGGTGCACGCGTCCGGCCGTCGACCCTGCCGGCAGCCGCCTCGCCGGTGATCCTTGAGGGGAGCGCAGCACTCCTGCACCGACCCTGACGCACAAGGAGAATCCCGTGTACGACGTCCCCACCTGGCTCTGGATCGGCTTCGCGGCGACCGTGGCCGTGGCCCTGGTCATCGACCTCGTGGCCCACCGTGACGACCACGTCATCGGCTTCACGGAGGCCGCCCGCTGGAGCGTCGGCTGGGTGGGCCTGGCGGTTGTCTTCGGCGTCGTCGTCTGGATCTTCGTCGAGCCGGCGATGGTCACCGACGCCGCCGGGGCCATGGTGCCCGCGACGACCGAGAGCGCCGGCGTGCAATACTTCACCGCGTGGCTGCTCGAGAAGAGCCTGTCGGTCGACAACCTCTTCGTCTTCGCGCTGATCTTCGCCTACTTCAGGGTGCCCGCGAAGTACCAGCACCGCGTGCTGTTCTTCGGGGTCATCGGTGCCCTGGTCTTCCGGGCCATCTTCCTCGCCCTGGGCGTGCAGATCGTCGAGCGCTTCTCCCCGGTGCTGTTCCTCTTCGCTGCGGTCCTGCTCTACAGCGCGTGGAAGCTGGTCAAGGGTGAGGACGACGACTACGACCCGTCGACCTCCTTCGCCCTCCGGGCGATGCGCACGGTCATCCCGATGAAGGACGAGTACCACGGCACGAAGTTCTTCCTCAAGGAGGCCGGCAAGCGCTATGGCACGCCGCTGCTCGCCGTCGTCGTCGCCATCGAGGCCGCTGACCTGGTCTTCGCCGTCGACAGCGTGCCCGCCGTGCTGGCCGTCAGCTCCGACTCGTTCATCGTCTACACCTCGAACGCCTTCGCCATCCTCGGCCTGCGGGCGCTCTACTTCCTGCTGGCCGGTCTGCTCGACAGGTTCCACTACCTGGGCAAGGGCCTGGCCCTCATCCTCGCCTTCATCGGCGTCAAGCTGATCCTGCAGGCCAGCCACGAGAACTTCTCCACCTCCATCCCGCAGATCCCCTCGCTGGCCAGCCTGGCCGTCATCGTCGTGGTGCTGGCCGCCTCGATCGTCCTCAGCCTCACGCGACCGTTGCCGCTCGCGCAGTCCGCGGACGACTCCGAGAAGGCCACTACTCTCGACGGATGAGGATCCAGGAGCTCGACTGGGGCGACACCCCGTGGGGTCCCATCAGCCTTCGCCGGCGATGGGACCCCGTCACGCAGCAGGACGTCCACGAGGTCAAGCTGGGCGACGACTTCCTCATGTCGAGCCAGTTCACCACCGGGGAGCAGGAGCTGGCCCGGCTCGGGCTCGCGGCAGTGACCGGTGCGCCGCTGACGGTCCTGGTCGGGGGGCTGGGGCTCGGCTACACCGCGGCAGCCGCCCTCGAGGACGCCCGCGTCACCGAGCTGACCGTGGTCGAGGCCCTGCCGCAGGTGGTCTCGTGGCACGAGCGCGACCTGCTGCCCGACACCGAGGGGCTCGCCGCGGACCCGCGCGTGCGGCTCGTGCTCGACGACTTCTTCGCGATGGTCCGCGAGGGCCGGGCCGACCGCACCTACGACGCGGTGCTGCTCGACATCGACCACGCCCCCGACTGGCTGCTCCGCGAGGACCACGGCGACCTCTACACGGCGCAGGGCTTCGTCCGGGTCGCCGCGATGATCGCCGACGGCGGCGCGTTCGCGCTGTGGTCCGACGAGCCACCTGTGCCGGAGGTCGTCTCGCGGCTGGGTGAGGCCTTCGGGCAGGCAGACGCGCGCGTCGTGACCTTTGCCAACCCGCTGACGGGTGGGGAGTCGGCCAACACGATCTACCTCGCGGTCTCGCCGCTGCGCTGAGGCCGCGCGGCAGGCAGCGTGCTAGCGGATCCCCGCCCCCGGATCGGGCAGTACGTCCCGCCACGAGTGCTGCGGCTCGTAGCCGAGCAGCCGGCGGGCCTTGTCGATCGAGTAGAAGGTCTCGTCGCGCCCCATCGGCCGCCGCAGCTCCACCCCGTCGTAGAAGCGGGCCCGGACCTCGTCGGTGGTCGCCGCGACCGACAGGTCGGCGTTGGCGACGTTGAAGACCTCGTAACCGAGACCGTCGACCTCGAGGCAGCGAGCCACCAGCTGGCCGAGGTCACGGGTGTCGATGTAGGCGAAGACGTTGCGCCGCCGCAGCGCCGGGTCCGCCAGGAACGCCGGGAACATCTCGGCATACTCGTGCGGCTCGATCACGTTGTTGATCCGCAGCCCGTAGACGTCGGCGCCGGTGCGCGCCTGGAAGGAGCGGGCGGTGACCTCCCCCGCCACCTTCGACATCGCGTACGAGTCCTCGGGCACCGTGGGGTGCTCCTCGTCGACCGGCACGTAGAGCGGTCGCCGCTCGCCCTGCGCGAAGCAGATGCCGTAGGTCGTCTCGGACGAGGCGAGGACGACCTTGCGCACCCCCAGCCGGGTCGCAGCCTCGAGGACGTTGTAGGTGCTGAGCACGTTGGTCGCATACGTCCGCGCGTCGGAGGTGAGCAGGATCGCGGGCACCGCCGCGAAGTGCACCACCGCGTCGTATGAAGGCGCCTGCGCCGGCTCGAGCTCCTGTGCCCTCGCCAGCCCCGCGAGCGCCGAGTAGGTCTCGCCGAGGTCGGTCAGGTCGACCCGGAGGTCGGCGACGGACGGGTGACCCAGCGGGACGAGGTCGGCGTTGGTGACCGCGTGGCCCTGGTCGGCGAGGTGGGCCGCGACGTGCTTGCCGGCCTTGCCGCTGCCGCCGGTGAAGAAGATGCGCACGGGTGCTCAGGCGTCGACGATGACCGGGATGACCAGCGGGCTGCGGCGATGGGTGCGGTTGGCCCAGCCCGACAGCGCCCGACGCACGAGGTCCTCGATCTGCGCGAGGTCGTCGATGCCGTCCTTGGTCGCCTTGGTCAGCGCCTGCTGGATCGACGGCGTGGCCGCCGAGAAGTCCATCAGCTCGGGCGGGAAGCCGTGCGCCAGGTAGTCGGGCGGCTCGGTCAGTGCGCCGGTGTCGGGGTCGACGATGCACACGACGGTGACCACGCCCTCCTCGGCCAGGGTGCGCCGCACGTGCAGGGTCTCCTCGGTCGCGCCCCCGACGGTCATCGCATCGACGTAGACCAGCCCGGCGGGCACCGTGCCGGTGATCGTGGCCCGGCCGTCGACGAGGTCGATGACGCTGCCGTCCTGGGCGATGAGCACCCGGTCGGCGTCGATGCCGGTGCGGATGGCGATGTCGGCGTTCGCCCGGAGGTGACGCCACTCGCCGTGCACGGGCAGCACGTTCTTGGGCCGGATGATGTTGAAGCAGTAGGCGAGCTCGCCGGCACTCGCGTGGCCGGAGACGTGGACCTTGGCGTTGCCCTTGTGCACCACGTTGGCGCCCCAGCGGGTGAGCTCGTTGATGACGTGGTAGATCGCGTTCTCGTTGCCCGGGATCAGCGAGCTGGCCATCAGCACGGTGTCGCCGGCGGTGATGCTGACCTGGTGGTCGCGGTTGGCCATCCGGGCGAGGGCTGCCATCGGCTCACCCTGCGAGCCGGTGGCCACGATCGTCACCTGGTCGGGCCGCAGGCGGTCGAGCGCGCGCAGGTCCTTGACGACCAGCCCGTCGGGGATCGTGAGGTAGCCGAGCTCGCGGGCGATGCCCATGTTGCGCACCATCGAGCGCCCGACGAACGCGACCTTGCGGTGGTGGCGCTGGGCGGCGTCGAGGATCTGCTGGATGCGGTGCACGTGGCTGGCGAAGCTCGAGACGATGACCCGCCCGGTGGTGGTGCGGAAGACCGTGTCGATCGCCGGGGCGAGCTCGCCCTCCGAGACGGTGAAGCCGGGGACCTCGGCGTTGGTGGAGTCGACGAGGAAGAGGTCGACCCCCTCCTCGCCCAGCCGGGCGAAGGCGCGCAGGTCGGTGATCCGACCGTCGAGGGGGAACTGGTCCATCTTGAAGTCGCCGGTGCACAGCACGAGGCCCGCCGAGGTGCGGATGGCCACAGCCAGACCGTCGGGGATGGAGTGGTTCACCGCGACGAACTCGCAGTCGAAGGGACCGAACGGGCGCCGGTCACCCTCGGTGACGACGACGCTCACCGGCTTGATGCGGTGCTCGACCAGCTTGGCCTCGAGCAGGGCCAGGGTCAGGCGGGAGCCGACCACGGGGATGTCGGGACGCTCGCGCAGCAGGTAGGGCACCCCGCCGATGTGGTCCTCGTGACCGTGGGTGAGCACGATCGCGTCGACCTTGTCGAGCCGGTCACGGATCCAGGTGAAGTCGGGCAGGATCACGTCGACACCGGGCTGGTGCTCGTCGGGGAAGAGCACCCCGCAGTCGACGATGAGCAGGCGCCCGGCGTGCTCGAAGACGGTCATGTTGCGACCGATCTCGCCGAGCCCGCCGAGGGGCACGACGCGGAGGCCGTCCCGCGGAAGCGGCGGGAGGGTGTCGCCGCTGCGCCGGCGTGGCCCGCGGCGGCTCATCGCCCGACTCCCGCCCCGGGCAGGGGGCACGACGGCGAGAGGGGGGCGTGCTGCGGGGTGCTCACGGGATTCTCCGATGACTCAGGACAGGGGTGGGAGGGCTCGGGGCGACGTGCCGGGGCCCTTCAGTTTCCCCCATCTTGGCAGGACCGGGACGACGGGCGGTCACGCGGCCTCCGTGGTGGCCCCCTCAGCCGCGCACGACCCCCTCGGAGACGAGGGCTTCGACCCGCTCGGGTGACAGGCCCATCGCGGCGAGCAGGTCTCGCGTGTGCTCTCCGTACGTGGGGCTGGCGTGCCGCAGCGTCGTGGGGGTGCCCGACAGCTTGAGCGGCGATCCGAGCGTGCGCAGGGGGCCGAGCCGGCTGTGCGGCAGGTCCACCACCATGTCGCGCGCCAGGACCTGCTCCTGGGCCAGGGCCTCGGGCACCTCGTGCACCGGCCCCGCCGGCACCCCGGCCTCCTCGAGCAGCTGCGCCCACTGCGTGGACGAGCGGGCGAGGAAGGCCGCCTCGACGAGCGGGAGGAGCTCGTCGCGGTGGCGGACCCGGTCGGGGTTGGTGGCGAACCGCGGGTCGTCCGCGAGGTGGCCCAACCCCACCACCGGCGCGAACCGACGCCACAGCGAGTCGTTGCCCACGGCCACCATGAGGTCGCCGTCCGAGGTCCGGAACGACTGGTAGGGGACGATGTTGGGGTGGGCCGAGCCGTGGCGGTGCGGCCGCTCGCCCGTCGCGAAGAAGTTCTGCGCGGCATACGTCAGCCACGACATCTGGCCGTCGAGCAGGGCGATGTCGACCTGCTGGCCCTGCCCGGTGGCCTCGCGCGACCGCAGGGCCGCGAGCACGCCGATGGTCACCCACATCCCGGCGCCGAGGTCGGCGGAGGCCACGCCGAACCGCACCGGCTCGCCGCCCGCCGGGCCGGTGATGCCCATCACCCCGGACATGGCCTGGGCGATCGCGTCGTAGCCCGCCCGCGTGCTCTCGGGGCCGGTCTGCCCGAAGCCGCTGACCGACCCGTAGACCAGCCGCGGGTTGAGGGCCGACAGCTGCGGCCACCCCAGGCCGAGACGCTGCGCCGTGCCCGGACGGAAGTTCTCGAGGACGACGTCGGCGCTGACCGCGAGACGGCGCACGAGACCCCGCCCCACCTGCGCCTTGAGGTCGACCGCGAGGGAGCGCTTGTTGCGGTTGACCGAGTGGTAGTAGGCCGCGTCGTCGCCCTGGAACGGCGGCCCCCAGCGGCGGGTGTCGTCACCGCCGTGGGTGTCCTCGACCTTGATGACGTCGGCTCCGAGGTCGGCCAGCACCATCGACGCGAAGGGGCCCGACAGGATGCGGGTGAGGTCGAGGACCCGCAGCCCGGCCAGCGCCCCCTCGTGGTGGGCCCAGGCGGCCTCGACGTCGAGGTCGTCGTCCGGAGTCGTCGGCATGCGCCACCTTCCCACAGGGCACCGGCTCCCTCCGCCGACCCTCCCTGTCGGCGGCGCGGGAAGAGGGGCGGGCGGGTGGCTGTTGGCCACCGCGTGAGCACTGACGCCGAGCGACCAGCGATCCCCGGCGAGCTCAAGGTCCTGGTCGCAGCGGCGTTCGTGATCGCCATCGGCTTCGGCCTGGTGTCGCCCGTGCTGCCCGCCTACGCCCGCAGCTTCGACGTCGGCGTGGCCGCCGCCTCCCTCGTGGTGTCGGCCTTCGCCTTCTTCCGGCTGGTGTTCGCCCCCGCGGGCGGGGCGCTGGTGACCCGCCTCGGCGAGCGACCCGTCTACCTGACGGGCCTGCTGATCGTCGCCGCATCGTCCCTGGCGACGGCGTTCGCCGGCTCCTACGCGCAGCTGCTGGTGCTGCGCGGCCTCGGAGGCATCGGCTCGACGATGTTCACCGTGTCGGCCCTGGCCCTCCTGGTGCGGCTGTCACCACCGGCCATTCGCGGGCGCGTCTCGTCGGCCTACGCGAGCTCGTTCCTCATCGGCGGCATGGTGGGGCCGGTGGTCGGTGGGGCGCTGGCGACCTTCGGCCTGCGCCTGCCGTTCATCGCGTATGCCGTCGCGCTGGTCCTGGCGGCGGCGCTGGTGGCCGTCCGGCTGAACGGTGCCTCGCTGCGGCCACCACCGGACCAGCCCGTCCTCCCGCCGATGCGCCTGTCGGAGGCGCTGGCTCACCACTCCTACCGGGCGGCGCTGGCCAGCGCCTTCGCCAACGGCTGGTCCAACTTCGGGGTGCGCGTAGCGGTGCTGCCGCAGTTCGCCGTGGCCCTCTACGACGCCACCTGGGTCGCCGGGGTCGTGCTGGCGGTCGCCGCGGTGGGCACTGCCGCCACGCTGCAGGTCTCCGGACGGGTGGCCGACACGCGCGGTCGGCGCCCGCTGGTGGTCGTCGGGCTGCTGGTGACCGCGGTGGGGCTGGGCCTGATCGGCCTCAGCAGCGACCTCGCCGTGCTGCTGCTGCTGTCGGCGGTGAGCGGGGTGGGCGCGGGCCTGGTCAACCCCGGCCAGCAGGCCACCGTGGCCGACGTGGTCGGCTCGGACCGCCGCGGTGGCCCGGTGCTCGCGACCTTCCAGATGGCGCAGGACGCAGGGGCCATCGTGGGGCCGGTGCTGATCGGTGTGGTCGCCGACCGGGCCGGCTTCGCCTGGGCCTTCGGGCTGACCGGAGTGGTCAGCCTGCTGGCGGTCATCCCCTGGCTGAGCGCCCCCGAGACGCTGGTGCCCAGCCCGACAGCGGGGCCACCCGCTCCGGCTGGGTAGTCGAAGAATCACCCCTCCCGCCGCGTGGAGGGGTGATTCTGCGACTACCTGAGGTCAGTCGCTGAGGAAGCCGAGCAGGTCGGCCCGGGTCAGGACCCCGACCGGCTTGCCGCCGTCGACCACCAGGATCGCGTCGGCCCTCTCGAGCTCGGCCCGCGCGACCGCGACCTTCTCGCCGGCCCCGACGAGGGGCAGGCCCGGCTCCATGTGCGTCTCCACCGCGTCGGCCAGGTGCGCCTGCGAGGTGAACAACAGCTCGAGCAGGGTGCGCTCGCTCACCGAGCCCGCGACCTCGCCCGACATCACCGGGGGCTCGGCCTTGACGACCGGCATCTGCGAGACGCCGTACTCGCGCAGGATGTCGATGGCGGTGCGGACGGTCTCGGCCGGGTGGGTGTGGACCAGTGCCGGCAGGGCGCCGGACTTGGTGCGCAGCACGTCGCCGACGGTGGTCTCGACGGTGTCGTGCAGGAAGCCGTAGGACGCCATCCACTCGTCGTTGAAGATCTTGCTCATGTAGCCACGGCCCGAGTCGGGCAGCAGGACCACGACGACCGCCTCGGCGGGCAGGTCCTTCGCGGCCCGCAGCGCCGACACGACCGCCATGCCGCAGGAGCCCCCGACGAGCAGGCCCTCCTCGCGGGCCAGGCGCCGGGTCATCGCGAACGACTCGGCGTCGGAGACGGCGATCACCTCGTCGACGACCGAGGGGTCGTAGGCGCCGGGCCAGAAGTCCTCGCCGACCCCCTCGACGAGGTAGGGCCGACCGGTGCCGCCGGAGTAGACCGACCCCTCGGGGTCGGACCCGATGATGCGGACGGCGCCGCCCGACACCTCCTTGAGGTAGCGGCCGGTGCCGCTGATGGTGCCGCCCGTGCCGACGCCCGCGACGAAGTGGGTGATCTCGCCCTCGGTGTCGGCCCAGATCTCGGGGCCGGTCGACTCGTAGTGGCTGTTGGGGCCCTCGGGGTTGAAGTACTGGTTGGGCTTCCACGCGTTGTCGATCTCGCGCACGAGCCGGTCGGAGACCGAGTAGTAGGAGTCAGGGTGGTCGGGCTCGACTGCCGTTGGGCAGACGACCACCTGGGCTCCGTAGGCCTTGAGGACGTTGCGCTTGTCCTCGGCCACCTTGTCGGGGCAGACGAAGACGCAGGAGTACCCGCGCCGCTGGGCCACCAGGGCCAGGCCGACGCCGGTGTTGCCGGAGGTCGGCTCGACGATGGTGCCGCCGGGCTTGAGCTCACCCGAGGCCTCGGCGGCGTCGATCATCCGCAGGGCGATGCGGTCCTTCACCGAGCCACCGGGATTGAGGTACTCCACCTTGGCGAGCACGGTGGCGGCGATGCCCTCCGTGACGGCGGAGAGCTTGACGAGGGGGGTGCCCCCAACGAGTTCGGAGATGTGCTCTGCATACTTCACTACGCCATCCTCGCAGACGAGGGGGATCGGCTGGACGGACCATAGTGGACAAAAGGGACTCTCGTTGTCGGTGGCGCCAGCTACCGTGAAGAACGGGTCCCCACCGGCCGACGACGGCCGCGGACCACCAGGCATCGACGACTGGCCGTCACGGGCGGTCACGGGCGGGCACGAGCGAAGGGGCAGGGGCGATGGGCAGAGCACGCAGGGCGCGGAACATCGCCCAGGTCGCGGCCTACGGTGGAGGCTTCGGGGTGGCCGGCATCGGCGCCATCGGCGCGATCGGCTACGGCGTCATCAAGGTCGAGGCCACCCTGGCCCGCCGCTTCATCGGGCAGCCCTTCGACGGCTCCCCCGACGACAACGGGCTGTATGGCGCCGGCTCGTCACCACCGATCGAGCTGCTCGTGCTCGGTGACAGCACCGCGGCCGGACAGGGCGCCGACCACCCCTCGCAAACCGTGGGCGCCCTCCTCGCCAACGGCGTCTCGGCCTTCTCCGGCCGGCCCGTCCACCTGACCAACGTCGCTGTCGTCGGTGCCGAGTCCAGCGGTCTCGAGCTGCAGGTCATCAACGCCCTCGACGCGGTGCCGCGCCCCGACGCCGCAGCGATCCTCATCGGCGCCAACGACGTCACCCACCGCATCGACAAGTCGGTCGCTGTCCGCCACCTCGGCGACGCCGTGAGGCGCCTGCGCGAGGCGGGCGCAGAGGTCGTCGTCGGCACCTGCCCCGACCTCGGCACGCTCGAGCCGGTCGGCCAGCCGCTGCGCGCGCTGGTCCGGCGCTGGAGCCGCGACCTCGCGGCCGCGCAGATCGTCGCGGTCGTCGAAGCCGGCGGGCGCACCGTCTCGCTCGGAGACCTCATCGGGCCCGAGTTCGCCAGCGCACCGCGAGAGATGTTCAGCAAGGACCGCTTCCACCCCTCACCCGCCGGCTACGCCCGCGCCGCCTCGGCGATGCTGCCGTCGGTGTGCGTCGCGCTCGGACTCTGGGCCGAAGAGCCCGCCAGCGGGACCGACTGGCGTCGCGGCGACACGGTCGGTCCGGTCTCGCTCGAGGCCACCCGGGCCGTGCGCGAGCCCGGCACCGAGGTCAGCGCCACCGAGATCGGCGGCCGAGCGCGTGGGCCGCGGGGTCGGTGGGCGATCGGGCTGCACCGGCCGAGGCGCCCCATACCGACGCACGCGGGTGACGGGGTCGACGCGCCTGCTCCGGCCACGGCGGGGGGCTCAGAGGCCCGGGGACCGGCAGCGTCGGGCGGCTAGCTGAGCTGCTGGCGGCGGTTGCCGAAGGGTACCGGCTGCCCGGGCCCGCACGCGGGCCTGACCGGTGACCCGGCGCACACCCGGACGGCTACCCCGGGAGGGGATGCTCGGCATACCATCGGTGGTCGGCACTAAGCGCCCGCTTAGTAGCTCGACAGCCGACACCGTCGTCCGAGGAGGACCCCCGTGACCGAAGCCGTCATCGTCTCGACCGCCCGCAGCCCCATCGGGCGCGCGTTCAAGGGGTCACTGAAGGACATCCGCCCCGACGACCTGTCCGCGCAGGTCCTCAAGGCCGCGCTCGACAAGCTGCCGGGGCTCGACCCGCACGACATCGACGACCTCTACTGGGGCTGCGCGGAGCCCTCCGGCCGCCACGGGTCCAACCTGGCGCGCGTCGTCGCGGTGCTCGCCGGCTACGACCAGGTCCCCGGCGCCACGGTCAACCGCTTCTGCTCCTCGAGCGTGCAGACGACCCGCATGGCCTACCACGCGATCAAGGCCGGCGAGGGCGACGTGTTCCTCTCCGGTGGCGTCGAGTGCGTCTCGCAGTATCTCGGCTTCTCCGGCGCCGGTGGCGCCGAGGACACCACCAAGAACCCGGCTTTCGACGAGGCGCAGGCGCGCACGGTCGCCACGGCGCAGAGCAACGCGACCTGGACCGACCCCCGCCTCGACGGCCTCCTGCCCGACGTCTACATCGCCATGGGTCAGACCGCGGAGAACGTCGCCACCTCGCGTGGGATCTCACGCCTGCGCCAGGACGAGTGGGGCGTCAGCAGCCAGAACCGCGCCGAGGCCGCCCTCGCCAAGGGCTTCTTCGCCGACGAGATCACCCCGGTGACGCTGCCCGACGGCAGCGTCGTCAGCAAGGACGACGGCCCGCGCGCCGGCGTCACCCTCGAGGCGGTGCAGGGCCTCAACCCCGTCTTCCGCCCCGACGGCACCGTGACGGCCGGCAACTGCTGCCCGCTCAACGACGGCGCCGCCGCCGTGGTCGTCATGAGCGACACCAAGGCCAAGGCGCTCGGCCTGACGCCGCTCGCCCGCGTCGTCTCCACCGGCGTCTCGGCCCTCTCGCCCGAGATCATGGGCCTCGGCCCGATCGACAGCACCCGGCAGGCCCTCGCCCGCGCCGGGATGACGGTCGCCGACCTCGACCTCTACGAGATCAACGAGGCCTTCGCCGCTCAGGTGCTCGGCAGCGCCGACGAGCTCGGGATGGACTTCGACAAGCTCAACGTCAACGGCGGAGCGATCGCCCTCGGCCACCCCTTCGGGTCGACCGGTGCGCGCATCACCACGACGCTGCTGCACAACCTGGCCGAGCGCGACGGCACCTTCGGCCTCGAGACGATGTGCGTCGGTGGTGGCCAGGGCATGGCCATCATCTACGAGCGCCTCAGCTGACCGACCCGGTTGAAGCAGGGCCCGTTCCCCGGGGTGGGGGGCGGGCTCTGGGTGTTCGTCGGCCGTGTGGGGCGAGGCGATCGACGGAACGCCGGTAGCGGGGTGATCCCCCGCTCCAGAGCGCGACCGATCACCCCGTTGGCGGTTCTTCCCTCAGAAGCCCGACGGGTTCCGGGGTAGGACGTCGCCCGGTGGAGCGACGGACCGCTCCGCTGGCGTACCGGGGTAGAACGCCGATGCAGGGGAGTCGGCGCCGGCAGGAACAGTCACCGGCCGCAGCGACCCCGACCCGGCATCACAGGGCCCGGCGCAGCTGCGTGAGCCTCTCTGGGATGCCGGCCACGGCCGCCGCACAGGCGTCGTGGACCACGACCGCGAGCTGGTCAGGCAGGACGTGCGGCCCGAGGTCCGGCACCGGGACCTGAGCGCCGCTCTCGCGGGCGAGATCGCCGACCAGGGCGCGCATGGGGAGCGCACCGACCTCGGACTGCACCGGTGTCATCGTGCGCCACCGCTCGAGCACCCGACGCAGCTCCGCCGAGACCTCCTGGGACACAGGCGATCTCGGCGGAGAGGTGGTCATACGAGTGTGACGCCCGGACTCGGTCAGTCGCGCAGGCGGGCGAGCAGCCGGACGATCTCGATGTAGAGCCACACCAGGCTGACGATGAGGCCGTGGGCCAGCAGCCAGGAGTACTTCTCGGGCACCTGCATGCGCACGGCCGTGTCGATGCTGTCGAAGTCGATCGCGAGCGAGTAGGACGCGAGCCCGACACCGAGGATCGAGATGCCGATGCCGAGCATGCCCGAGCCGCCGAAGCCCCAGCCGTCGGTCCAGCCGGCGAAGAGGCCGATGACGTTGACCAGGCTGAAGAGCAGGTAGCCCATGGCCGCCATGCCGAAGATGCGACGCGACTTGCTCGTGACCTTGATCAGGCCGACCTTGTAGCCGACGAACATGCCGGCGAAGGTGGCCAGCGTCGCGACGATCGCGGTCGGGACGATGCCGGCATACTGCGGCGTCTGCTCGATGACCCGGCTGAAGGCGCCGAGGAAGGCACCCTCGAAGACCGAGTAGAGGACGATCAGCGGGACGCTGACCGACTTCATGAACGCGATCGCGAGGCCCACCCCGAGACCGAGCAGCATGCCGCCGATCCAGACGGGCATGGTCAGGTCGGGGCTGCCCTGGGTGACGAACCACGAGGTGGTCGCGCTGACCATGACGACGGCGAAGAGGCCGAGGGTCTTCATGACGACGTCGTCGAGGGTCAGGCGCCCGGTCTCGCGGGGACCGGCGGAGGCGCCCCGGTAGATGGTGTCGAGATCCTGGGGGGACAACGGTGCCTGCTGGCCGGGGAGGGGGCTCGTCGCGGTGCCGCCGCGGCCGAACCCGGCGTACCCGTCGCTCTTGACCTTCTTCTCGAACCGCGAGAACACCGGGTTGTTGCCGGCCATCGCTTCTCCTACTTCCGCGTGCTCAGGTGCTCGGATCGAGCACTCGTCAACAGATCTACGTACGGCGGGTCCGTGGTGTTCCCGCGTCTCGAGAGCAGTCTGGCAGGCGGGGCCGACAGGGCTCGACCGAACGGGTCAACCGGCGGCTTCGTTGGCCTCGCGGTGCAGCCGGGCGAGCTCGACGTAGAAGACGCCGTTGGCCCGCACCCCCGCCACCGCGTCGTCGTCGAGCTCGCGGCGGACCTTGCCCGGGACGCCGGCCACCAGCGAGCGGGGCGGCACGACCATCCCCTCGGGAACCACCGCCCCGGCGGCGATCAGGCAGTCGGTGCCGATGACGGCGCCGTTGAGCACCGTCGCGCTCATCCCGACCAGGGTGCCGTCGCCGACGGTGCAGCCGTGGAGCACCGCCCGGTGACCCACCGAGACGCCCTCGCCGATCGTCGTCGGGAAGCCGGGGTCGGTGTGCACGACCACACCGTCCTGCAGGTTGCTGCCGGGCCCCACGACGATGGGCTCGAACTCCGCGCGCAGCACGGCGCCGTACCAGAGGGAGGAGTCGGCCTCGAGCCGCACGTTGCCGATGACCGTGGCGCTCGGCGCCACCCAGGCGGCGGGGTCGACGGCGGGGGTGTGGTCCTGGAACGGGAGCAGCATCGCTCTCCTCTGGTGGTGGGCTCGGGTGGTGGGTGCCCCCGACGAGACTCGAACTCGCAACCCAGCGATTTTAAGTCGCCTGCCTCTGCCGGTTGGGCTACGGGGGCGCGCCAACTCTAGGTGCTCGCCCCCTGCCACGAGCGGGGTTCCGGTGACACGCTGGGGTCATGATCGATCACCTGGGTGTGCAGGCTGGCGACGTCGAGGCCGCCCTGTCGTTCTACGTCACCGTCTTCGCGCCGATCGGGATGCGGGAGGCGATGCGCTCCCCCACCGACGACCAGCCGGTCGTGGGCATCGCGGGCGCCGACGGCTTCCCGCACTTCTGGCTGAGCGGGGCGCCTCCCGGCACGCGGCACGAGGCGCACCTCGCCTTCACCGCCCCCGACCGTGCCGCGGTCGACGCGGTGCACGCGGCCGCGGTGGCCGCTGGCTACGAGGTGCTTCACCCTCCGCGGGTCTGGCCGGAGTACCACCCCGGCTACTACGCCACCTTCGTGCGGGACCTCGACGGCAACAACGTGGAGGCGGTTCACCACACCTTCGGCCCTGCGTAGGGGACGAGCAGCCCCCCGCGGGACGTCAGAGGTAGGTGCGTCTGGCGTGGACCGCGCCCGGGCCGGGCACGCGGTCGAGGAAGAGCAGGCCGTCGGTGTGGTCGATCTCGTGCTGGAGCGCGACGGCCTCGAAGGCGTCGGTGACGACCTCGACCCACTCACCCGTGACCGGCAGCTGGCCGCGCACGGTCAGGCGCCGGGCCCGGGCGACGTCGCCGGTCAGGTCGGGCACCGACATGCAGCCCTCGCGCCCCTTCTCGCGCCGCGACGAGGTGACGACGTCGGCATTGGCGAGCACGAACGAGCCGTGGCAGGTGCGGGTCTTGCCGTGCCCCGTCACGTCGACCGAGAAGATCCGCCAGGCGACACCGACCTGTTGGGCGGCGAGGCCGACGCAGCCGGGCGAGACCTCCTGGGTCGCGAGCAGGTCAGCGGCCAGCTGCACCACGTCTGGCGCCGTCGGGTCGACCCGGGCACCCGGCTGCGACAGCACGGGGTCGGGCGCCTCGACGACCGTGAGCACCCGGCCAGACGGCAGGGCCGGCATCGACCAGGTCACAGCAGGTCGTCGTCGACCGGGTCGAGGTGCACGTCGACCCCGAGGCTCTCGGCCGCCGCGGCGAGCTCCTGCTCGAGCCGCGCCGGGGTGGCGTCGGCCGGCAGCACGAGCTCGGCGGTCAGCACGTAGAGCCCGCGCGAGAGCCGGGTGCCGAGGTCGACGATCGTCGCGCCGTGGCCGGCCACCACCCGGGTGACGGCGGCCACGATGCCCGGCCGGTCGGCCCCGTGGACGCGCAGCGTGAAGGCCGCACCTCCGGGCCCCGAGGGTGGGGTCTGCGGCATCGCGCGCACGTCGACGACGAGCGAGCCGTCGACGACGAGCCCGGCGAGCGCCTGCTCGAGGTCGCTGACCGGGTGGGTGGTGCGCACGAGCACGACCATGGCGAACTGCCCGCGCAGCAGCGTCATCGTCGAGTCCTCGAGGTTGCCCCCGAGGCCGGCGAGGGCGGCCGTCACGTCGGAGACGATGCCGGGTCGGTCGGCGCCGAGCACCGTGACGGCGAGGACGGGGGGGTCGGAGGTCACGGTCGCCCAGACTAGCCCTCGCACCGGTGGGACCGGCGGCCGTGACGAGCCCGACACCCGCAGGAGTGGGCGCCGCACCCACCCGGTCAATAGGCTGCCGAGCATGAGCAACATCGCCGCGGAGCGGCCGGAGAGCGAGGTCGACGGCGGCCCCGAGCAGCGCACCGACCTCGAGCCGGAGCAGGGCAGCCTGGCCCTGTCTGCCCCGCAGGACACCCACGACCGCGCCGAGTGGGAGGCTGCTGCCGCTGCCGTGCTGCGCAAGGCCCGGCGCCTGGCCGACGACGACCCCAACGACCTCGTATGGAGCGCCCTCACCCGCACCACCCTCGACGGCGTCGAGGTCACCCCCCTCGGCACGCCGGGCGACCTCGAGGCCCGCACGACGAGCGGGCGCCCGCAGCGCCCCGGCGCCTGGGACGTGCGCTCGCTCATCAGCGCCGACGCCACCCACACGGCCACCGGGCACGACGAGGCCCTCACCGACCTCGAGGGCGGCGTCACCTCACTGTGGCTGCGCGTGACAACCGACGCCGACCTGCCGACGCTGCTCGACGGCGTCTTCCTCGACCTCGCGCCCGTCGTGCTCGACGCCCCCGAGGACCCGGTCGCGACCGCCCGCGCCCTCCTCGCCCACCTCGACGGCACCGAGCCCGCGCCCGGCACCAACCTCGGTGCCGACCCGGTCTCTGCCCGCCTGCGAGGCGGGTCGGCCGACGTCGAGGCCCTGCCCGACCTGCTCGCCGTGGCCCGCCTCGCCCTCGCAGCCGGTGTCCTCGGCGTGGTCGTCGACGCGACCGCCGCCCACGACCTCGGGGCCACCGACACCCAGGAGCTCGGCTACTCGATGGCGGTCGGCGCCGCCTACCTGCGCGCGCTCACCGCCGACGGGGTGGCGGTCGACGACGCGGCGGGGCTCATGGAGTTCCGCTACGCCGCGACCGACGACCAGTTCCTCACCATCGCCAAGCTCCGCGCGGCGCGGCGCCTGTGGGCGCGTGTGCTCGAGCTGTCCGGCGCCACGAACGTGCCCCAGCGCCAGCACGCGGTGACGAGCCGCCCGATGATGAGCGCCTACGACCCCCACGTCAACCTGTTGCGCACCACCGTCGCCGCCTTCGCCGCGGGGGTCGGCGGCGCCGACGCCGTCACCGTCCTGGCCTTCGACTCCCCCCTCGGCCGCCCTCACACGCTCGGGCGACGGATGGCGCGCAACACCAGCGCCCTGCTGCTCGACGAGGCGCACGTCGCCGCCGTCAGCGACCCCGCCGGCGGTGCCTATGCCGTGGAGCGCCTCACCGACGACCTCGCGGTCGCCGGCTGGGCCGAGCTCGGTCGCCTCGACGGACCCGGCGGCATTGCCGCCGCGCTGGCCGACGGCAGCCTGCGGGCCCGGATCGAGGAGGCGGCGGTGCGACGCGACGGGCTCGTCGCTACCCGTCGGCAGCCGATCACCGGGCTCAGCGAATACCCCGACCTCGCCGCGACCCGCCTCGTGCGGGAGCCCGACCCGCTCGCCCCGCCGGTGCGCCGCTGGGGTGCCGCCTTCGAGGCGTTGCGTGACGACCCGCCCTCTGCGGCAGCCTTCCTCGCGACGATCGGCACCATCGCCCAGCACACGGCGAGAGCGACCTTCGCGACCAACCTGCTCGCCGCCGGCGGCATCGCAGCCGACGTCGCCGGGGCCACGGAGGGCCCCGCCGACCTCGTCTCCGCCTACTCCGGGCAGAGCGTCGCCGTGCTGGCGGGGACCGACGCGGCCTACAGGGCCTGGGGTGAGCAGGCCGCGACCGCCCTGCGGGCCGCCGGGGTCACCCACGTCGTCGTGGCCGGCACGCCTGAGCCGTGGGCCGACGACTCGTGCGCCACCGGCGTCGACGCCCTCGCCTTCCTCGTCCGCACCCGCGAGCACCTGGTGGCGCCGAGCCCCACCGCCGCCCAGACGGAGGTCTCCGCATGAGTGTCCCGAGCAGCTTCGCCGGGCTGACCCTCGCGGGCGGGACGAGCGAAACACCAAGCACACCGACGGTGCCAATCGATCCCTGGCTGGCCCCGGAGGGCATCGAGATCCTCCCCGTCTACGGGCCGGAGCACCTCGAGGGGCTCGACGCTCTCGACACGTGGCCGGGTCTCAGCCCGTTCCTGCGCGGACCCTACCCGACGATGTACACCACCCAGCCGTGGACGGTGCGGCAGTATGCCGGCTTCTCGACCGCCGAGGAGTCCAACGCCTTCTACCGCCGCAACCTCGCCGCCGGGCAGAAGGGGCTGTCGGTCGCCTTCGACCTCGCGACCCACCGCGGCTACGACTCCGACCACCCGCGGGTGCGCGGCGACGTCGGGATGGCCGGCGTGGCCATCGACTCGATCTACGACACCCGCACGCTCTTCGACGGCATCCCGCTGAGTGAGATGTCGGTGTCGATGACCATGAACGGCGCCGTCCTGCCGGTGCTCGCGCTCTACATCGCCGCGGCCGGGGAGCAGGGGGTCGAGCCCGAGCAGCTGGCGGGCACGATCCAGAACGACATCCTCAAGGAGTTCATGGTCCGCAACACCTACATCTACCCGCCCGCACCGTCGATGCGGATCATCTCCGACATCTTCAGCTACACCTCCGCCCGGATGCCGCGCTTCAACTCGATCTCGATCTCCGGTTACCACATCCAGGAGGCCGGGGCCACGGCCGACCTCGAGCTGGCCTACACCCTCGCCGACGGGGTCGAGTACATCCGCGCGGGCCTCGCGACCGGCATGACGATCGACCAGTTCGCCCCGCGCCTGTCGTTCTTCTGGGCCATCGGCACCAACATCTTCATGGAGATCGCCAAGCTGCGCGCGGCCCGGGCGCTCTGGTCCCGGCTGGTGCGCCAGTTCGAGCCGACCAACCCCAAGTCGCTGAGCCTGCGCACCCACAGCCAGACCTCCGGCTGGTCGCTCGCGGCGCAGGACCCCTTCAACAACGTCGCCCGCACGTGCCTGGAGGCCATGGCGGCGACGCAGGGGCACACGCAGTCGCTCCATACGAACGCCCTCGACGAGGCCATCGCGCTGCCCACCGACTTCTCGGCGCGCATCGCGCGCAACACGCAGCTGCTGCTGCAGCAGGAGAGCGGCACGACGGGCACCATCGACCCGTGGGGTGGCTCCTACTACGTCGAGCGCCTGACCCACGACCTGGCCGAGAAGGCCTGGGCGCACATCGTCGAGGCCGAGGAGGCCGGCGGCATGGCGCGGGCCATCGAGCAGGGCATCCCCAAGATGCGCATCGAGGAGGCGGCGGCGCGCACCCAGGCGCGGATCGACTCGGGGTCGCAGAAGGTCATCGGCGTCAACACCTACCGGCTGGCCACCGAGGACCAGCTCGACGTGCTGCGGGTCGAGGGCGACTCCGTCTACCGCCAGCAGGTCGCCAAGCTCGAGCGGCTGCGGGCCGAGCGCGACGACACGGCCGTACGGGCCGCCCTCGAGGCGCTCACCCGCTCGGCCGAGGCGGGGCCCCCGCCCGCCGGCTCGCTCGAGGGCAACCTCCTCGCCCTCGCCGTCGAGGCCGCGCGGGCCAAGGCGACCGTCGGGGAGATCAGTGACGCGCTGGAGAAGGTCTACGGCCGGCACCAGGCGACGATCCGTACGATCAGCGGCGTGTACCGCGACGAGTCCACCCACGCCGGCGGCACCCTGGTGACCCAGGTGGTCGACGCGACCGCGCAGTTCGAGGAGGCCGAGGGCCGACGCCCGCGCATCCTCGTGGCCAAGATGGGCCAGGACGGGCACGACCGCGGGCAGAAGGTCATCGTCACCGCCTTCGCCGACATGGGCTTCGACGTCGACGTGGGCCCGCTCTTCTCCACACCCGAGGAGGTCGCGCAGCAGGCGGTCGACAACGACGTGCACATCGTCGGCGTCAGCTCGCTCGCGGCCGGGCACCTGACCCTGCTGCCGGCCCTGCGCGCGGCGCTGGCCGAGCAGGGGCGCGGCGACATCATGGTCGTCATCGGTGGCGTCATCCCGCCCGACGACGTGCCGCGTCTGCTCGAGATGGGTGCGGCCGCTATCTTCCTGCCCGGGACCGTCATCGCCGAGTCGGCCCTCGACCTGCTCGCCCGGCTGCGCGAGCAGCTGGACCACTGAGCACCGTGAGCACCCCGGGTGCACTGGGCGAACCGGTGGACCCGGGTGCAGTGGGTGAGGCGGGTGAGGCGGGCGAGGCGGCGAGGGTGCCTGGTGGTCGCGGGGGCGAGGTCGACGTGTCGGCGCTGCTGTGCGGCATACGGGCTGGGCGTCGGGCGGCCGTGGCCCAGGCGATCACGCTGGTCGAGTCGCGACGCCCGTCGCACCGGTTGGCGGCGCGTGAGCTGCTGACCGCCCTCGTCGCCGGGCCCGGGGCCGAGGTTGACTCTGAGTCGACCCCCGCGGTGGGGGTGGCCCCCGCCGCCGTCCGGGTCGGCATCTCGGGCGTGCCCGGGGTCGGCAAGTCGACCTTCATCGAGGCCCTCGGCACCCGGCTGACCCGCGCGGGGCACCGGGTCGGGGTGCTCGCGGTCGACCCGTCGTCGGTGCGCACCGGCGGCTCGGTGCTCGGCGACAAGACCCGGATGGCCCGGCTCGCGGCCGACCCGCACGCCTTCATCCGCCCCTCCCCCGCGGCCGGCACACTCGGCGGCGTCGCGCGGGCGACGGTGCAGGCGATGACGGTGCTCGAGGCCGCGGGCTACGACGTGATCCTCGTCGAGACCGTGGGCGTCGGGCAGTCCGAGGTCACGGTCGCCGGCATGGTCGACACCTTCCTCTTCCTCACCCTGGCCCGCACCGGCGACCAGCTGCAGGGCATCAAGAAGGGCATCCTCGAGATCGCCGACGTCGTCGCGGTCAACAAGGCCGACGGCGACCAGCAGGTCGTGGCGGGGTCGGCGGCCCGCGAGCTCGCCTCCGCGCTGCGGCTCGTGCGCGGTCACGGCGAGTGGGCGCCGCCCGTGGTCACCTGCTCCGCCCTCGAGGACATCGGCATCGACGACCTGTGGCGCCACGTGCACGAGCACCGCGACCACCTTGGCGTCGAGGGCCTGGCGGCCAAGCGCGCCGGGCAGCAGCTCGACTTCACCTGGGCCCTCGTGCGCGACGAGCTCGACCAGCGGCTGCGCCACTCCCCCGGGGTGCGCGCGGTGCAGGACGACGTACGACGTGCCGTCCTTGCCGGCGAGCTGCCTGCGACAGCCGCGGCGGACCGCCTGCTCGAGGCCTACGACGCCCCGACCTGACGCTCACAGCCGCCCGATCACCTCGTCGAGCATCTCCACCGTCAGCTTGCCGGTGAAGGTGTTCTGCTGGCTGACGTGGTAGCTGCCGACCAGCCGCACGACGCCGTACGGCGTGCCGAGCGCCGCCTCCGCGCCGTGCCCGAAACGGGCCTTGGGGCGGGGCACCTCCCACCCCTGCCGGCGGGCGGCGGCGAGGCTGGCGTCCCACCCGATCTGGCCGAGGGCCAGCATCGAGCGCAGCCGCGGGGCGACCAGCTCGAGGTCGCGGTCGAGCCACGCCCCGCAGGTGTCGCGCTCGGCCGGGGTCGGCTTGTTGGCCGGCGGCGCACACCGCACGGCAGCCACGATCCGGATGCCGTGCAGCACCTGCCCGTCGCCACTGGCCACCGACGTCGGCGAGCTCGCGAACCCGCCGCGGTGCAGGGCCGCATAGAGCCAGTCACCGCTGCGGTCTCCGGTGAACATCCGCCCGGTGCGGTTGGTACCGTTGGCCGCTGGGGCCAAGCCGATGACCAGCACCTCGACCGACCCCGGGTCGGGGTCACCGAAACCGGGGCCCGGACGACCCCAGTAGGGCTGGTCGGCGAAGGAGGCCCGCCGACCGGTGCGCGCCACCGACTCGCGCCAGCTCACCAGCCGGGGGCAGGCCCGACAGACTGACATGCGGGCGTCGAGCGTCGCGGTGTCGGGCGCCGACGAGGCCAGCCGCACGACGGCTGCGGCGGTGCGCGCGACCGGGGTCGAGGCATCAGCCGGGTCACCCGGCCAGCCCGTCCCCGGCGGGACCGGCGAGGCGAAGAGCCGGCCCGTGACGGGGTGGGGAGCGAGCGACGTGGCGGGCTCCGGCGACTCCATTCGGCCAGCCTGCCACGCACACCTCGACGACCCACCGGCAGGTTGACTCGATAGTAGGCCGGTGGTGTGACAGATTCGCGGTGATGGACACCCTGATGACGACCACAGCCGCCGGGATCGACGAGCCGGCCGGGGGTCCCGCGCCCACGACGTTCCGGCGGATCGCAGTCGTCAACCGCGGGGAGTCGGCGATGCGCCTGATCCATGCCGTGCGCGACCTCAACGCGCAGCACGGCACGTCGATCGAGGTCGTCGCGCTGCACACCGACGGCGAGCGCCGCGCGATGTTCGTCCGCGAGGCCGACCTGGCCGTCAGCCTCGGCCCCGCCTCCGCCCGCCCCTACCTCGACCACGCCGTGCTCGAGCGGGCGCTGCGCGAGTGCGGCGCCGACGCCGCGTGGGTGGGCTGGGGCTTCGTCGCCGAGGACCCGACCTTCGCCGAGCTCTGCGCGCGCATCGGGGTCACCTTCATCGGGCCGAGCCCCGAGGCCATGCGCCAGCTGGGCGACAAGATCGGCAGCAAGCTCATCGCCGAGGAGGTCGGGGTGCCCGTGGCCCCCTGGAGCCGTGGCGCGGTCGACACCCTCGACGACGCCCTGGCGCAGTCGGCCCGCATCGGCTACCCCCTCATGCTCAAGGCGACCGCCGGCGGCGGCGGGCGCGGCATCCGCGTCATCACCTCCGACGACGACCTGCGCGACGCCTACACCCGCACCCGCGAGGAGGCCCAGCGCTCGTTCGGCAGCGGTGTCGTCTTCCTCGAGAAGCTCGTCACCGGCGCCCGGCACGTCGAGGTGCAGGTCATCTCCGACGGGCAGAACGCCTGGGCCCTCGGCGTGCGCGACTGCACGGTGCAGCGGCGCAACCAGAAGGTCATCGAGGAGTCGGCCTCACCCGTCCTCTCCCCCGAGCAGGTCGCCGAGCTCAAGGCCAGTGCCGAGCGGCTCGCCGTGCGCGTCGCGTATGCCGGCGCCGGCACGGTCGAGTTCCTCTACCACCCGCAGGACCGCTTCTTTGCCTTCCTCGAGGTCAACACCCGCCTGCAGGTCGAGCACCCGATCACCGAGGTCACGACCGACGTCGACCTGGTGAAGCTGCAGATCCACGTCGCCGGCGGGGGACGCCTGGTCGGGCCCGCGCCGGCCGAGAAGGGCCACGCCGTCGAGGCCCGGCTGAATGCCGAGGACCCCGACCGCGACTTCGCACCGTCCCCCGGCCGCATCGCGCTGCTCACCCTGCCCTCGGGCCCCGGCATCCGCGTCGACACCGGGGTCGGCGAGGGCGACGTGATCCCGGCCGACTTCGACTCGATGATCGCCAAGATCATCGCCTACGGCCGCGACCGCGACGAGGCCCTCGGGCGGCTGCGCCGGGCGATGGCGGAGACCACCGTCGTCATCGAGGGCGGCTCCACCAACAAGAGCTTCGTCATCGACCTGCTCGAGCAGCCCGAGGTCGTCGACGGGTCGTGTGACACCGGATGGATCGACCGCGTGCGCGGCGAGGGGCGCCTCGTCTCCAGCGCCCACTCGGGGGTGGCGCTCGTGGTGGCCGGCATCGAGGCCTACGAGGAGCAGGAGCAGGTCGAGGTCGCGCGACTGCTCGAGACCGCGAGCGGTGGCCGCCCGCAGGTGCAGCACCGTGGTGGGCGCACGGTCGAGCTCAAGCTGCGCGGCTCGTCGTACAAGGTGCGGGTCGACCGCCTCGGACCGCTGCGCTTCCGTGTGGGCGTCGACGACCTCACGCCGGTCGACGCCGACCTCGACCGCATCGACGACCACACCGCGCGCCTCACCCTCGAGGGGCAGCGCTACCGCCTCGTCACCGCCACCCACGGGCCCGTGCACCTCGTCGAGGTCAACGGCACGACGCACCGCGTCAGCCGCGACGAGGGCGGCGTGCTGCGATCGCCCGCCCCCGCCCTGGTGGTCGCGACGCCGGTCGCCGTCGGGGCCACGGTCACGGCCGGGCAGCCCGTCCTGGTCCTCGAGTCGATGAAGATGGAGACGGTGCTCCCCGCCCCGTATGCCGCGACCGTGCGCGAGCTGCACGTCTCGGCCGGCAGCCAAGTCGAGACCGGCACGCCGCTGATCCGGCTCGAGCCCATCGCTGACGGCCCGCAGGAGACAGCCGCGCCGGTCTCGGCGGTCGACCTCGACCTGCCGCTGCCCGCCCCCGACGGCACGGCCGACGAGCGGGCCCGCGAGGGTCTGACCGAGCTGAGCGGCATGCTGCTCGGCTACGACGTCGACCCAACGGCCGAGGGGCACGCGCTGCGCGGCTACCTCGGGGCCCGCGACGAGCTGGCGGCCGACGGCCGCGCCCCCATCGGCGACGAGCTCGAGCTGCTGCGCGTCTTCGCCGACTTCGCCGAGCTGTCACGCAACCGCCCGATGGCGACCGAGCGGGCGCCCCAGAGCACGGTGCACTCACCGCGGGAGTTCTTCCACACCTACCTGCGCACCCTCGACCCCGACCGCGGAGGCCTCACCGAGGAGTTCCGCAGCAAGCTGCGCCGGGTGCTCGAGCACTACCGCGTCGACTCCTTCGACCGCACCCGCGAGCTCGACGACGCCGTCTTCCGCATCTTCCTCGCCCAGCGGCGCTCGACCCCCGACGTCACCGTCGCGACCGCCCTGCTCCAGCGGTGGACGACCGAGCCGCGCCCGGCCGCACCCCTCGACGGCGTGGTGCGCGACACGCTCGACCGCCTCGTGCTGGCCACCCAGCTGCGGTTCCCCATCGTCGGCGACCTCGCCCGCAGCGTCCGCTTCCGCTGGTTCGACCAGCCCCTCGTCGACGCCGAGCGGGCCTCGGTGCTCGCCCACGTGCAGACCGAGGTGGCCGACCTCGCCGACCACCCCGACGCCCCTGACCGCGCCGCCCGCATCGAGGCCCTCGCCGCGATCCCCGAGCAGGTCGTGCAGTTCCTCGGCGAACGCCTCCAGGGCGAGCTGCCGGGCACCGAGCCGATGCTCGAGGTGCTGGTCCGCCGGCACTACCGCGAGTACGCCCTCGACGGCGTGCGCTCCCTCGCGGTCGACGGCCGGCCCTTCGCCGTCGCCGACTACGTGCTGGACGAGCGCCCCACCCACCTCGTGTCCACCATCGGCACGGTCGACGAGCTGTCTCCGGACAGCCCTCTCGTCGCCGCCATCGACCACCAGGTCGGGCTCGCCACCACCGACCACGAGGTGGTGGTCGACCTCTACCTGTCGTGGCCCGGGCTGCCCGAGAAGCCCGACGAGGCGTCGGGCGCCCTGCGCGACCGGCTGGCCTCCCTCGGCTTCACCCAGCGCGCACGCCGCGTCGCCCTGGCCGTCGCCCCCGGCGGTGCGCGCGACGTCGCCTACTTCACCTTCCGGCCCGACCACGACGCCACCTTCGCCACCTCGGGCCCCGCGCCCGGGGGCCTCTTCGAGGACGACCTGGTGCGCGGCGTGCACCCGATGGTGGGGCGCCGGCTCAACCTGTGGCGCCTGCGCCACTTCGACCTCACCCGGGTCGACGGGCCCGAGGACGTGCTGCTGCTGCACGCCACCGCCAAGGACAACCCCGCCGACCAGCGGCTCGTCGCGATGGCCCAGGTGCGGCAGTTCTCCGTCGTGCGCGACGACGGCGGGCGGATCACCTCGATCCCCCACGTCGAGCGCGCCATCGCCGGCTGCCTCGAGGCGATCCGACGCGCCCGGGCCGCGCGCGGGGCGGCCGGCGCCCGGCTCGACACCAACCTCGTGTGGCTGCACGTCTGGCCCGTCATCGAGGCCGACGTCGAGCAGATCGCCGCCCTCCGCGACAAGATCGCTCCCCTCACCGCCGGGGCCGGCATCGAGGAGATCCTCGCGGACGGCCGCGTGCCCGGCCCCGACGGCACCACGGTCCCGATCTCGGCGCGCTTCTTCTACAGCCCCGGCTCGGGGGTCACGTCGACCATCGGCGAGCCGCCGGCCGAGCTGCTGGCCCCCGTCGACGACTACCAGCAGAAGGTGCTGCGCGCTCGCCGTCGCGGCCTCGTCTACCCCTACGAGGTCCAGGAGATGGTCGCCGGCCCCGGCGGCTCCTCCCAGGAGTACGACCTCGACGACGCGGGCCGGCTCGTGCCGGTGGACCGGGCGCCCGGGCTCAACACCGCCGGGATCGTCGCCGGGGTCGTCACCACCCGCACCCGCCTGCACCCCGAGGGCGTGACCCGGGTGACCATCGCGGGCGATCCCACCATGGCCCTCGGAGCCGTCTCCGAGCCGGAGTGCTCGCGGGTCGTCGCCGCCATCGACCTCGCCCAGCAGATGGGGGTGCCGCTCGAGTGGTACGCCCTCTCGGCCGGCGCCCGCATCTCGATGGACTCCGGCGTGGAGAACATGGATGCCGTGGCGCGGGCGCTCAAGCGGATCATCGAGTTCACCCAGGACGGCGGCGAGATCAACATCGTCGTCGCCGGCATCAACGTCGGCGCCCAGCCCTACTGGAACGCCGAGGCGACGATGCTCATGCACACCAAGGGCATCCTCGTCATGACGCCCGACAGCGCGATGGTGCTCACCGGGAAGCAGTCGCTCGACTTCTCGGGTGGGGTCTCGGCCGAGGACAACTTCGGCATCGGCGGCTACGACCGGGTCATGGGCCCCAACGGCCAGGCACAGTACTGGGCGCCCGACCTCTCCGGCGCGGTCGGCATCCTGCTCGAGCACTACGACCACTCCTACGTGCTCCCCGGCGAGACCGGGCCCCGGCGGGCGGCGACGAGCGACCCCACCGACCGCGACGTGTCGCCCTACCCGCACGTGCTGGAGGGGTCGGACTTCACCACCGTCGGTGACATCTTCTCGCCCGCGACCAACCCCGACCGCAAGAAGGCCTTCGACATCCGCACCCTGATGCGCGCGGTGTCGGACCAGGACCACCGGGTGCTCGAGCGCTGGGCCGGGATGGCCGACGCCGAGACGGCCGTGGTGCAGGACGTGCACCTCGGGGGTCACCCGGTCACCCTCATCGGCATCGAGAGCAAGTCGGTGCCGAGGCGGGGCGTGCCGCCGACCGACGGGCCCGACACCTACACCTCGGGCACGCTCTTCCCCCGCTCGTCGAAGAAGGTCGCGCGCGCCATCAACGCCGCCAGCGGCAACCGGCCGGTCGTGGTGCTGGCCAACCTGTCGGGCTTCGACGGCTCACCCGAGTCGATGCGGGCGCTGCAGCTGGAGTACGGCGCCGAGATCGGCCGCTCGATCGTCAACTTCGACGGACCGATCGTCTTCACCGTCGTCTCGCGATACCACGGTGGGGCCTTCGTGGTCTTCTCCAAGGCGCTCAACCCGAGCATGACCGTCCTCGCGGTCGACGGGTCGTTCGCGTCGGTGCTCGGTGGCGCCCCCGCCGCGGCCGTGGTGTTCACCGCCGACGTCGACGCGCGCACGGCGGCAGACCCCCGGGTGAGCGCGGCGGAGCAGTCGCTCGCACAGGCCTCGGAGGACGAGCGGGCGGCTCGACGCGTGGCCCTCACCGACATCCGGACGGCGGTGCGCGCCGAGAAGCTCGGAGAGGTCGCGGCGCAGTTCGACGGCATCCACAGCATCCGCCGCGCCGTGCGGGTGGGTGCGGTCGACAAGGTCGTCGACGCGGCTGCCCTGCGGCCGGAGATCATCGCCGCCCTCGACGCCAGGCTGCCGTAGCGGCGGCCTGGTGCATCCGTCGGGACAGGCTGGCCTTTCGGACGACCACCCCCGCCGTCACGGCCGATGGTCACCCCGATCCGGGCGTGACAGTCTCATCACCAGCAGCACGAAGGACTCGGAGCTCTCCCGGACTCCGCGGTCGCGCGTGCTGCCTCACCCGGGAGACACGACGCCCCCGGCGCCGCTCTCACCGCCTCCGGGCGGGAGCGGCGCCGGGGGCACTCTCGTGTTCGGGGCCCCCTCCGACCGAAGGGTGAAAGCGGACATCAGTGGCTATTCGGACTACTCGCGTCAGACGTCATGGCTGATGGCCGAGGTCGGCCGGCATGACAGGCTCCTCCTCAGCAGCAAGAAGGGCCGAGAGCACTCCCGGACTCCCGGTCGCGCTTGCTGCCACATCACGGGAACACGCGCCCCCGGCGCCCGCACTCGACCCCCGAGCGAGAGCGGCACCGGGGGCGCTTCCCTGTCGGGGGCTGGAGTCCTCATCGGGTGGGGCGGCGCAATCCGTCGGCGACGCTGAGCGCGATCCCGTCGAGGATGTCGTGCTCGCTGGTGACCACGGCGAGGGGTCTGCCCGCCCGGGTCTGCGCGGTGGCCGCCTCGACGGCCGTGACGACCCGCTCCCAGATCAGGGCGCCCCCGCCGATCACGTCGACCCGGCCGGGGTGCATGAAGCCGAGCTCGGCCCGCTGAGGGCGGGAGAGGGCCAGCAGGTCGAGAGCAGCACGCCGTACGTCGTCGGGGGTGGTCACCGACAGGTGGATGGCCACCGGGTCGTAGGCGGGCAGACGCAGGACGTGCGCGGTCACCGTCGTCACGGTGCCCGCCAGCCCGACGAGGGTGCGCACCGGGGTGAAGTCGACCGCATCGGCAGCGGCCCGCACGGCCTGCTCGATGTCTCGCGTCGCCGCGTCCACCTGGTCGGCGGTCGGAGGGTCGTCGTGCAGGTGCCGCTCGGTGAGTCGCACGCAGCCGACGTCGGTCGACAGAGCGGCCTGCACGACCGTGGTGCCGCGCACGAGCTCCGTCGACCCGCCGCCGAGGTCGACCACGAGGTAGGGGCCCTCGAAGCCGGCCGCCTGCAGGTCACCCGTGGCTCCGCGGAAGGACAGCGCAGCCTCCTCGGCCCCGGTGACCACCTCGGGCGTGAGGTCGAACGCGCCGAAGGCG
The DNA here is from genome assembly GCA_039889245.1 of Dermatophilaceae bacterium Soc4.6. NCBI lineage: Bacteria > Bacillati > Actinomycetota > Actinomycetes > Micrococcales > Dermatophilaceae > Dermatophilaceae bacterium Soc4.6. Next base: position 1,269,466 of record JAZGVH010000002.1, read on the forward strand.
GCGCGCACCCCGGCGATGAACTCGGCGGCGTTGGAGGCGTCCCGGGAGGCGGAGGTCGCCACGAAGCGGACGGCCGCCACACCGAGCTCGGTGCACTGGGCGGCGTACTCGCGGGCCTGCCGCAGGGTGCGCTCCATCGCCTCGGGGTCGATGCGCCCCGTGCCGTCGACGCCGTGCCCGAGGCGGACCACCTCCATCCGGCGCAGCACGTCGACGATCGCGCCGTCGGGCATGACATCGGCCACCAGCAGTCGGATCGAGTTCGTGCCGCAGTCGACGGCGCCGACCCGCACGACGTCAGCCATCGAGCGCCTGCCCCTCGGTGAGGGCCGCGAGGGCCGCGCAGCTCGTGGGCTCCCACCACGGCTCGAGACGGGCCAGCGCCTCGTCACCCAGGGGGGTGACGCCGGGGCCGACGGCGAGGGCGTGCGCCGCCAGCACGTGCAGGCACTTGACCCGGTCGGGCATTCCTCCCGCGGAGATGCCCTCGATCTCGGGTACCGTGCCCAGCTCGGCCCGGCGCCGCAGGTAGTCGTCGTGTGCCGCCCGATGGCCCGCCGCCAGCTCGGGCTCGTTCGCGAGACGACCCTGCATCTCGCGCATCACCCCGTCGCTCTCCAAGGTGCTCAGCGCGCCCGTCAGGCGCGGGCAGGTCGCGTAGTAGCTGGTGGGGAACGGCGTGCCGTCGGGCAGCCGTGGCCGCGTGCGCAGCACGTCGGGCTCCCCGCACGGGCAGCGGTGGGCGACCGCCACGACCCCGCGCACCTCGCGGCCGCGCTGGCGGGACGCCGCAGCCAGGTCGGCGGCCGCCACGGGCCCGGCGTCGTCGATCGGCCCGGTGGACGCCGACGTCACGGCGCGACCGGCTCCATCCCGGCGGTCGGACGGTCGGCGAGCTGCACCGACTGCCATATCTGGCCGTACCACGGCCGGGTGCTCGACGACTGGGGCGCGGCGATCGTGGCCCCCGAGGGCACGGTCACCTTGCCCGCAGACGGGTCGATCACGCTGTAGGACCGCTCGCCCGGCCGGACGAACTTCAACCGCTCACGCGCCTGCTGCTCGACGTAGGCGGGGTCCTTCCACCGGGCCAGCTCGGCCTGACGCTGCACGACGTCGTCCTGCTGGACCGCGATGGACTCGTGGAGGGCCGAGATCTGGCTGCGCTGCCGGATGACCGACCGGGCGGTCGGCACGATCGTCACTGCGAGCATCACGAGCATCGAGGCCAGGATGGCCCCGCGCACCCAGGCCGTCGCCTGGCGAGGCTCGGGCGGCACGGTGCGGCTGCGCGCCGCCGAGGACGGACGACGCCCCGCGGGCGCGGGCGCCCGCCGGGTGCCCGGCCGCCGACGGTCCGCACCCATCAGCGCACCTCGCCGCGACTCACCGTACGGCGACTCGTCGGGCCCGTGCTCGTGCTCGTGCGGCGGGTCATCGCGACGGACCTCAGGACGGGTCGCTGGTCGACGAGTCGTCCGTCGGGGAGGCGACGTCGTCGGGCTCGGCGCTGGTGTCGCCCGGCGCTGCGGCCGGCTCCCAGCCGACGAAGCGGGGGAAGGCTCCGGCGCCGGCGTAGACGGCTGCCGAGTCGAGCTCCTCCTCGATGCGCAGCAGCTGGTTGTACTTCGCGACCCGCTCGGACCGCGCCGGGGCGCCGGTCTTGATCTGGCCGCAGTTGGTCGCGACCGCGAGGTCGGCGATGGTGACGTCCTCGGTCTCGCCCGAGCGGTGGCTCATCATGCAGCGGTAGCCGTTGGTCTGGGCGAGGGTGACGGCGTCGAGGGTCTCGGTCAGCGACCCGATCTGGTTGACCTTGACCAGGAGCGCGTTGGCCGTGCCCTCGGTGATCCCCCGCTGGATGCGCTCGGGGTTGGTCACGAAGAGGTCGTCGCCGACGATCTGGACGCGAGCGCCGAGGCGCACCGTCATCGCGTGCCAGCCCTCCCAGTCCTCCTCGTCGAGCGGGTCCTCGATGGAGACCAGCGGGTAGGCATCGACGAGCTCGGCGTAGTAGTCGACCATCTCCTCGGCGGTCTTCGTGCCGCCCTCGAAGGCGTAGCCGCCGTCGGTGTGGAACTCGGTCGCCGCGACGTCGAGCGCGAGCGCGATGTCGGTGCCCGCGACGTAGCCCGCCCGGTCGATGGCCACGAGGATGAGGTCGAGGGCCGCCCGGTTGGACTCGAGGCTCGGGGCGAAGCCGCCCTCGTCGCCCAGCCCGGTGCCGAGGCCACGCTCCTTGAGCACGCCCTTCAGCGTGTGGTACACCTCCGCGCCCCAGCGCAGCGCCTCGCGGAAAGAGGGCGCACCGATGGGCGCGATCATGAACTCCTGGATGTCGACGTTGGAGTCGGCGTGCGCACCACCGTTGAGGATGTTCATCATCGGAACCGGCAGGACGTGGGCGTTGGGACCACCCACGTAGCGAAAGAGCGGCAGACCGGCCGAGTCGGCCGCCGCGCGAGCCACGGCGAGCGAGACGCCGAGGATGGCGTTGGCCCCGAGCACCGACTTGTTGGCCGACCCGTCGAGCTCGATCATCTCGGCGTCGACGAGGCGCTGCTCGCTGGCGTCGAAGCCGACCAGTCGTGGGTGGATGTCGTCGAGCACCGCGTCGACGGCCGACTGCACCCCCTTGCCGAGGTAGCGCCCGGCGTCGCCGTCGCGGCGCTCCGAGGCCTCGAAGGCCCCGGTCGAGGCGCCGGACGGCACGGCGGCACGGGCGATCGTCCCGTCATCGAGGGCGACCTCGACCTCGACGGTGGGGTTGCCTCGCGAGTCGAGGATCTCACGGGCGCCGACTGCCTCGATGCTGGCCACGGAGGGCCTCCTTGCCTGGTCTGCTGGGGTGGGGGGTCACGGGCCTGCGGGGCCGCAGGTGAACGGTCTCCGAACGGCGGACGACCACCGCCCGGCGAGCGAGAGACGCGCCTGACGGTGCTGAGCACCGTGTGCACGAGCCTATCGTCCGGGACTCCGTGCACCCGTCAAGGACTCGCACCGTTCGTCGCCCGCGACGGGGGGGCACGGTTGTAGCATCGACGCATACCGGAAGTTCCGGTGATCGTCGTGCCCTGCGCCGGCTCCCCCGAGCCGGTCTCCTCCCCACATGCACCTTCCGAAGGGGCTCCGTGTCAGCCAGACGTGATGGCGCGCTCCGCCGCAAGTCGCGCACCCGCCTCCGCCGGGCCTACACCACGGGGCGCGCGTGGGTGAGGTCGCTGACCCCCGGGGTGGAGGGGAGCCTCCCCGACGTGATCGTCATCGGTGGCCAGCGCTGCGGCACGACCTCGCTCTTTCGCTACCTCGCCGCCCACCCCGACGTCGTGACCCCCCGCTCCAAGGAGCTCAACGCCCTCAGCCTGCACTACGACAAGGGCCCGGGCTGGTATGCCGGCCACTTCCCTGCCACGGGGCCCGGTCAGCGCGCGATGGAGGCGAGCCCGCTCTACCTCGCCGACCCCCGGGTGCCGGCACGCGCCGCCGAACGGGTGCCGGACGCGCTCTTCGTCGCGCTCCTGCGCAACCCTGTCGAGCGGGCCTACAGCCACTACCTGCACAACCTCGAGTACGACGCCGAGACCCTGTCCTTCGTCGACGCCCTCGACGCCGAGGACGACCGTCTGCGGGAGGCGCACCGGCTCGGGCTGGGCAGCCGCCGCGGCATCGAGCTCTATCGCAACGCCTCCTACGTCTCCCGGGGCCTCTACGCCGAGCAGATCGAGCGATGGCACGCACACCTCCCCCCGCGGCAGCTGCTCGTGGTGCGCGCCGAGGACTTCTTCTCCGACCCCGCCGTCACCTACGCCGAGGTGCTCACCCGCGCCGGACTCCGCCCCCACGAGGGGGTCACCTTCAGCCGGACGAACCACTGGGACGACGACCAGGAGACCCAGCTCACGCCGGCGGTGCGGGCCCGGCTCGAGGGTCGGTTCGCCGAGTCCAACGACCGGCTGCGACAGCTGCTCGGCTGGACCGAGAGCTGGAACCACCAGCCCGCCTGAGCCGGGCCGCTCGCGGGCGCCGACTGCTCGGGCGGCTCAGGTCGCGGAGCCGGTGGCGTGGTCGGTGGCCGATGGAGCCGCGGAGGCGGTCAGGTCGCGCAGCACGCTGCGCAGGGCCTGGTCCGGGTCGATGCCGCTCTCCTCGAGCTCGGCGACCAGGGCGAGCAGGCGCCGTCCTGCCCGGGACGGCAGGTCGTCGGACGTCGCCTGCAGAGCCGCGTCGAGCAGGTCGGCCCGGCCGCGCCGCCGCAGTCGTGACACGACCTTGGTGGCCCGGGCCAACGGCGGCAGAGCGACCGGTATGCCGTGGAGCGGCCCGCCGTCCCCGGCCGCGGTCGCGCTCCCCGCGCCCGCCGCCTTCTCCGCTGCCTTGATCGTCTCCCAGTTCGCCTCGACCGCGGAGGAGTCTGCGGCGTCGCTGCCGAAGCCGTCAGCGGCGAAGACGTGCGGGTGTCGCCGCACCAGCTTGGCCACCAGACCGGCGGCGACGTCGTCGATGTCGAAGGGCGAGGCCTCATCGTCCTGGGCGACCCGGGAGTGGAAGGCGACCTGCAGCAGCACGTCGCCGAGCTCCTCGCGCATGTGCTCACGGTCGCCGGACTCGATGGCCTCGACCGCCTCGTGAGCCTCCTCGACCAGATAGGGCACCAGCGAGTCGTGGGTCTGCTCGGCATCCCACGGGCACCCGCCGGGCGATCGGAGCCGGTCCATGACGGCCACCACGTCGAGCAGTCGCGACCCCGGCACGTCGTAGGAGCCGATCACGACCTCGACCTCGGGCGGGTCGGGCAGGCGCGAGACCTCGGAGGCGATGGCATCAGTGAGCCCGGGGTCGCCGTCGGACGAGCCGACCCAGACCACGGACCGCAGGGCCGTGGCGCGCCCGACCAGGTCTCGGGCGTCGGCCGCCTGACCCTGCGGGGGGAGGATCTGCACCGGCACCCCCACGGTCAGCAGCGCGTCCACCTGGGGCTCGTCCTCGCGGCCGACCACGAGCGCGGCCTCGTCGATCGCCAGCCAGGCGTCGTGGCTGAGCAGACCCGCGGGCACGCGGGGGGTCGTCAGCAGGAGGGTGAGCCGACCCGCGCTCACGTCACTGCTGCGGTGCGGCGGGGGCCGTCGCGGCGGGATCAGGGCTTCCGGGCTTGATCCAGTTCGGCGTCGACGACACGAGGGCGACTCGTGACGGGTCGAAGGTCCCGTAGCGCGGGTTGAGCTCGACCTTCATCTTCTTGGCCAGGGTGAAGAGCTGAGCCTGATCGGCCTGGGGGATGCTGCCGTCTCCGAGAGCCACGACACTGCGTACCAGGTCCTGCGTGCGAGCCGTCGGGCTCGGCACCAGCGCCAGCAGCTGTGCGTAGGCCAGGCTCTGTTTGAAACCACCGTGCATGGCCAGGTAGCCGTCGAGGGCCTTCCCCAGGACGAGCTGGTTGAGGATCGCTGACTCCGGCACCTGCTGGCCCTTGGTGAGGGCCGCCGTCAGGTGACTGTTGAACTGCTCGGTCGTCGTCGCCAGCTGGTCGGAGGTGATCCGGTCACCGTCGACGATCGCGGCGGCGCTCACCTTGTCAACGGTGCTGCAGCTCGCTACTCCGGTGGCGCAGACGACGGCGAGGAGCCCGATGACGAGGGCGCGAACGGAGGTCGAACGCGAGTGAGCCATGGTGGAGACCTTCCGAGGGGGCGGGTCGGGAGCCGGGTGGGCCGGAGGTGGCCCCATTGTGCCGTCTCCGGCCGACACCGTGCTCATCGGGCCCCCTGGGCCGACGCGGCCCGGGCGCCGGACCCGATGTCGTCGAGCAGGACGGCCCGCAGCAGCTCGGACGCCCACCGCAGGATCGCCTCGTCGCGCAGCGGCTTGCCCGCCACCCGGGCCGTCATCGGGTGGGGCACAAGAATCGTGTGCAGCGCGTCCTTGACGATGGTGCCGGGATAGAGGCGCATCAACCGCAGCTGCTGGCTCTCGCGCAGCTCGACCGGCCCGAAACGGACCGTGCGGCCCTGAACGGCGATGTCACCGATGCCCGCCGCCCGCGCGACCGTGCGCAGCCGCGCCACGTCGAGCAGGGTCTCGGCCGGCTTGGGCGGCGCGCCGTAGCGGTCCCGCAGCTCGGCCTCGATCTCGACGACCTGGGCCTCGTCGACGACGGAGGCGAGCTTCTTGTAGGCCTCGAGTCGCAGCCGCTCACCCGGGAGGTAGTCGTGCGGCAGGTGGGCGTCGACCGGCAGCTCGATCTTGATCTCGGTCGGGGAGCTGTCGCTCTCACCCCGGTAGTCGGCGACGGCCTCGCCGACCATCCGGATGTAGAGGTCGAAGCCGACCCCCGCGATGTGCCCCGACTGCTCGCCACCGAGCAGGTTGCCCGCCCCGCGGATCTCGAGGTCCTTCATGGCCACCTGCATGCCGGCGCCGAGGTCGGTGTGGCTCTGGATGGTCATCAGACGGTCGTGGGCCAGCTCGGTGAGCGGCTTCTCGGGCGAGTAGAGGAAGTAGGCGTAGGCGCGCTCGCGGCCACGGCCCACCCGTCCCCGGAGCTGGTGCAGCTGGCTGAGACCGAAGGCGTCGGCGCGCTCGACGATGAGGGTGTTGGCGTTGGAGATGTCGAGCCCCGTCTCGACGATCGTCGTGCAGACGATGACGTCGAACTTGCGCTCCCAGAAGTCCTGGACGACCTGCTCGAGGCGGTGCTCGCCCATCTGGCCGTGGGCCGTCGCGATGCGCGCCTCGGGCACGAGCTCGCGCAGCCGGGACGCCGCCCGGTCGATGGAGCTGACCCGGTTGTGGACGAAGAAGACCTGCCCGTCGCGCAGCAGCTCGCGACGGATGGCGGCCACGATCTGCCGCTCCTCGTAGCCCCCGACGTAGGTCAGCACCGGGTGCCGATCCTCGGGCGGGGTCAGCAGCGTCGACATCTCGCGGATACCGGTCACCGCCATCTCGAGGGTGCGCGGGATGGGGGTGGCCGACATCGAGAGCACGTCGACCGCCGTGCGCATCGACTTCAGCTGCTCCTTGTGCTCGACACCGAACCGCTGCTCCTCGTCGACCACGACGAGGCCGAGGTCCTTGAACTTCACCTCGGCCGAGAGCAGGCGGTGGGTGCCGATGACGACGTCCACCGACCCGTCGGCCATCCCCGCCAGCACCTCCTTGGCCTCCTTGTCACCCTGGAAGCGCGACAGCGAGCGCACCACGACAGGGAAGGGGGCGTAGCGGTCGCTGAAGGTCGAGAAGTGCTGCGAGACGAGCAGGGTGGTCGGCACGAGGACGGCGACCTGCTTGCCGTCCTGCACCGCCTTGAAGGCCGCCCGCACGGCGATCTCGGTCTTGCCGTAGCCGACGTCGCCGCAGATCAGGCGGTCCATCGGGACCTCCTTCTCCATGTCGCCCTTGACCTCGTCGATGGTCGAGAGCTGGTCCGGCGTCTCGGCGAAGGAGAAGGCGTCCTCGAGCTCGCGCTGCCACGGCGTGTCGGGTCCGAAGGCGTGCCCCTTCGTGGCCATCCGCGCGCTGTAGAGCCGGATGAGGTCGCCGGCGATCTGCTTGACGTAGCGCTTGGCGCGCGACTTGGTCTTGTGCCAGTCGGAGCCGCCCATCTTGTTGAGGGTCGGCGCCTCGCCACCGACGTACTTCGTCACCTGGTCGAGCTGGTCGGTCGGCACGAAGAGCCGGTCGCCCGGCTGCCCCCTCCTGCTGGGGGCGTACTCCAGCACGAGGTACTCGCGGGTCGCCCCGCCCACCGTGCGCTGCATCATCTCGACGAAGCGCCCCACGCCGTGCTGCTCGTGCACGACGTTGTCGCCCGCCCGCAGCTGGAGCGGGTCGACCTGGGCCCGCCGCCTCGACGGCATCTTGCGCATATCCTTGGTCGAGCCGGCCTGGCCGGGCTGACCCGTGAGGTCGGTCTCGGTGACGACCACCAGCCGCTGCTCCTCGTCGACGAACCCCCGCCCGAGCGACCCCGTCGTCACGTGCACCAGGCCCGCCGTCAGGCCGTCCGCCAACGGCTCGAGGGTCGAGGGGACGCCGGCGTCGCCCAGCACCTCGTGCACCCGGCGGGCCAGACCCCCACCATCGGTCACGACGACGACCCGCCAGCCCTGCTCGACCCACCCGCGCAGGGTGGACACCGCCGCCTCGGTGTCGCCCCGGAAGGGCTCGACCTCGCGCAGTCCGAGCGAGATGCCCACGACGTCGTCGCCGTCACCGGTCTCGCCCAGACCGCCGAGCTCGTCGTCGGTCACGAACCCGGTCAGGGTCCACCACGGGCGCCCCGACGCGAGCGCGTGCTCGCGCATCCGCGCCAGCGGCCAGTAGGACGCCCCGCCCAGCACCGACTGCAGGTCGACGGGGGCCGCGGCACTGCCGGCCGACGCCCCGACCCAGCTCGCCTCGAGGAACTCGGTGCTCGTCGCCACGAGGTCGTGCGCCCTGGTGCGCACGCGCTCCGGGTCGGCGACGACGACCAGCGACGAGGCCGGGAAGGCGTCGAGCAGCGGCACCATCTCGTCGACGAGGACGGGGGCGAGGCTCTCCATACCGTCGACGGCGATGCCCTCGGCCATCTTGAGCAGCATGTCGCTGACCCCGGGCAGGTCGGCGGCCAGCCGGGTGGCCCGCTCGCGCACCGTGCCGGTCAGCAGCATCTCGCGGCAGGGCGGAGCCCAGAGACCGTGCGCGGCGATCTCGAGGCTGCGCTGGTCGGCCACCTTGAACCACCGCACCTCCTCGACGGTGTCGCCCCAGAACTCGACCCGCACGGGGTGCTCCTCGGTGGGGGGGAAGACGTCGAGGATGCCGCCGCGGACGGCGAACTCGCCACGCTTCTCGACCAGGTCGGTGCGGGTGTAGGCCGCTGCCGCGAGCGCCTCGACGACGTCCGGCATCGGGTGCTCGTCACCGGCGCGCAGGGTGACCGGCACCAGGTCGCCGAGACCGGCGACGACGGGTTGCAGCAGTGCGCGCACCGGGGCGACGACGACCGAGAGCGCACCGTACGAGGCGTCGGCGGCATCGGGGTGGGCCAGTCGCCGCAGGACGGCCAGCCGCCGGCCGACCGTGTCGGAGCGCGGGCTCAGCCGCTCGTGCGGCAGGGTCTCCCAGCTGGGGAACGTGGCCACGGCGTCGGGCCCGATGAAGCACGCCAGCGCCGCCTCGAGGTCCTCGGCCTCGCGAGTGGTCGCCGTGACGACCAGCAGCGGAGCCACCCACCCGGTGGTGGCGCCGGCGAGCAGGGCGGTCAGCGGCGCCCGGGCGCCGCCGACGACGGTCACGTCGACGAGCGGGTCACGCTCGGCGGCGGCGGCGAGCACCCGCCGGACGGTCGACGACGTCGACCAGGTGGCGCCGAGCGGAGCCAGCGGTGCTGGCCGCGCATCGGTTGCCTGGGCAAGGGTGGTGCTGCTCACGGCGTCGCCGCCTTCTGGTCGGGGTGCCTGACAGGGCCTCGTCGATCGTAGGCGACCGGGGTGACAGGGGTCCCCCCGGTGACCGTCGGCCGACGCGATGGTGGTGGTCGTGATGCACGCCCCACCGCCTCGTGCACCATGGCGATCAGGTTCGTCCCCTTCGGCCTGTTCTGTCATGGGCCATCCGGGGGTTACCTCGAGTAGTGGCGGAAATCGGGCCCCACCTGTCACCCCGTGGTGTTCTCATGGGCCTGTCGGCGCACCTGCTGCGTCGATGCCCACCAGCCCGCCGCGGGGAGCGGTCCGGCTGACCAGAGCCGGAGGACCACCACATGCGCCCACCCCTGCGCGCCACGCTCACGATGACCCTCGTGCTCGCCCTCAGCGGGCTGTCGGCCATCGCTGCCGAGGCCGACGCCTCGGTCGCCGGCCCCGGTCCCCGGGGGCCGGCGGCCACCAGCACCGCCGCGACGCCAGCCACAGCGACCACGCAGCTCCCGCCGTACTCCGCGCGCACGTGGGGCACCAACGGGCGGGTCCGCAAGGTCCTGTCGGTGGGCGGCCGGGTCGTGGTCGCCGGTGACTTCTCCGCCGTCGTCAGCCCTGCGGGGCGCACGGTGCCGGTCGGCAACCTCGGGGTGTTCGACCCCGCCACCGGCACCTTCGACCTGCGCTTCTCGGCGGCGACCGACGGCACCGTCAACACGATGGCGAGCGACGGCACCACCTTGTATCTCGGAGGCGACTTCCTGACCGTCAACGGGCAGCCCCGTGCGCGGCTCGCCGCGGTGTCACTGGCCACGGGCGCCCTGACCACGTGGGCGCCACGCGCCGACGGCAGCGTCTTCGGGCTCGCCGTGGCCGGCAGGTCAGTGGTCGTCGGCGGGGCCTTCGGTTCCGTGGCCAGCACCACGGCCGCGGCCTCCTCCGGCCCCTACCTGGCCCGGGTCACCACCGGTGGAGAGGTCTCGGCCACTCCGATCCCCACCCCGGACGCGACCGTGCGGTCCTTCGTGACGAGCCCCGACCAGGCCACGATCTACGTCGGCGGAGACTTCGCCACGCTCGACGGCAACACCCTCGCGGCCCGGCGCAGCGCCAAGGTCGACGTCGCGACGGGCGCCCTCGACGGAGCGTTCCGCTCGGGGCTCACCAACGGCCCCACCCGCGGGCCGGTGGCCGCGATGGCCCTCGGCGGGGGCCAGCTCTACCTCGCGGTGGGCGGAGCGGGCGGCGCCTGCGCCGGTCTCGACCCCACGACCGGGCAGACCAGGTGGAGCAAGCACGGCAACGGTGACATGCAGGGCGTGGAGTTCATCGACGGGATCACCTTCTGCGGTGGGCACTTCGGCGGGTCGGGCTCCTTCGACGGGCTCGACCGCCAGAAGATCGCGGCGGTGGACCCGCTCACCGCCACGACGATCGACTGGCAGCCCCGGGTCAGCAGCCCGCTCGGGGTCTGGTGCATGGACACCGACGGGCAGAGCCTCTACGTCGGTGGCGACTTCGAGTCCTTCGGCACGACGTCGGGCGTCGGGCGGCTGGCCAGCGTCATCCCTCCTGCGGCCCAGCGACCGGCAGGTCCGGTGGTCTCGCTGCAGGGCTACGCCTACGACCACAGCGTCGAGCTGGCCTGGGACGCCCCGTCGACCGACGGTGGCTCGCCCGTGAGGTGGTACGTCGTCACGCGCCACGAGGGCACGCAGACCACCATCGTGGGCAGGCGGGTCAAGACGCAGACCTTCGTGGACCGCAGCGGCCTGAACGGCCACACCTACACCTACGACGTCGCGGCCGTCTCGGCGCTCGGCACTGCGCCCGTGGTGACGACGGGGCTGCTGACCCCGGCCTCCTACGCGGCCAGCCCTCCCACGGCGCCGCAGGAGCCCCTGGCCCTGGCCGGTGAGCTGGGTGTCGACCTGTCCTGGACGCCCCCCGTCACGACTGGTGGGGCTCCCCTGACGGCCTACGTCCTGTATCGCTCGGTGAGTGGTGCCGCCCCGGTGCCCCTGACCACGCTGGCCCCCACGGCCGGCACCTACCGTGACGTCAGCGTCACCACGGCCCACACCTACCGCTACGAGATCGCGGCCCGCAACGCCGCCGGCGAGAGCCCGCCGGCGACGACCGCGACGGTCACCCCCCTGCCATCGCGACCGCCCACACCCACGCTCACCGTGACCTCCGGCCCGGGGGTGGCGGCAACGCTCTCGTGGACCCTCGGGGCGAACACGAGCGGGTCACCGATCACGAAGTTCGTCGTCATCCGCGACGCCGTCCGCTTCGCCACCCCCCAGGCCACCAGCCAGAGCGGAGGCAGCCTCCTCGACACCATGGTCGTGCGGGGACAGACCTACACGTACCAGGTGCGAGCGCTCAGCGCGGGGGGCACCTCAGGGGGGTCTACCAAGGTGAGCATCACCATACCCTGACATAAGCGGCACATCACCCCGGCCCACCCCCTCGCCCTCAAACGAGGAACCCCCAGCGATCCCATTCCGGAGACCCAGCCACCGGACGGCGGTAAATTGGGCCCCGAGGGCGGGCCGCCCCGGGGAGGGCCGCCGGGCGCCCGCAGCGCGCCTGACGAAGCAGCCTCATCACGCCTCACCACAGGAGATATCAGCCATGCGCACGACCCGACGCCTCGCCACGGTTCTCGCGGCCATCCTGCTGGGTGGCATCCCCCTGACCGCTGCCCAGGCCGACGGGACCCTCGGCGCCGTCAGCAACGCCTCCCGCACCTGGGGCACCAACGGCCGGGTGAGCGTGATCCTCAGCCTCGGTTCGACCGCCGTCATCGGTGGCGACTTCACCTCGGTGGTCGACCCGAGCGGGCACACCTTCCCGGCAGCCCACCTGGCCCGCTACTTCGTCGACACGGGCGCCTTCGACACCTCGTGGACACCGGCGACGGACGGCTCGGTCCTCTCCCTGGCGGTCTCGGGAGACTCGCTCTACGTCGGGGGGACCTTCACCCAGGTCAACGGTGCGGCGCACGCCTCGGTCGGCGCCCTCTCCCTCTCCACCGGCGCGCTCCTTCCCTCCTTCACCACCACGGCGAACAAGGAGGTCGACGCGATCACCGTCGTCGGCTCCAGCGTCTTCCTCGGGGGGCTCTTCGCCCAGGTGTGGGACGGCACCGGCCGCAAGAACCGCACCTACGGCATCAAGGTCGACGCCACGACCGGCACCATCGACCCGACCTGGGCCCCCGTCTTCGACAAGCGGGTCCGCTCCCTGCTGCCGGCTGCCAACGGCACCCAGGTCTACGTCGGCGGCGACTTCACCAGCACCAACGGCGTCGGCTACGCCGGCAAGCTCACCCTGCTCACCACCAGCGACGCGACGATCGACCCCGTCTTCCGCGGTGGCACCACCAACCTCAACACCCGCGCTCCTGCCTACGCGCTCGCACTCTCCGGCAACGCGCTGCTCGTCGCCGCCACCGGATCCGGTGGCGCCTGCTCCCGCCTGGACGCCACCACCGGCACGACCGTCTGGAGCAAGCACGGCAACGGCGACGTCCAGTCCATCGCCGTGATGGGTCCCTACACCTACTGCGGCGGCCACTTCTCCGGAGGAGCCTCCTTCGACGGCCTCGACCGCCAGAAGCTCGCCGCGGTGGAGACCGCGACCGGCGCCACGCAGCCCTTCGCCCCCAACATCAACAGCGCCCTCGGCCTGTGGTCGATGGCGTCGAGCCCCAACGCCCTGCTCGTCGGCGGCGACTTCACCCGCATCGACAACACCATCACCCCCTACCTCACCCAGCTCCGCGATGCCGCCAACCTCGGCACCGCCCCCACTCCCGCCGCGGTCACGGCCCAGGCGGGCGACGCCACGGTCGCGCTCTCGTGGGACATCCCCTGGACCGACGGCGGCTACGCCACGCACGGCTACGTCGTCTACCGGCGCATCGGCCCGGCGGCGTGGGCCCCGGTGGCCACCCCGGGCGCAGAGAGCTACGTCGACAGCGGACTGGTCAACGGCACGACCTACACGTATGCCGTCGTCACCCGCAACACCGCGGGTGACAGTGCCTTCAGCGCCACCGTCGACGCCACCCCGGCCTCCACCTCGACCACGGCGCCCGGCGTGCCGACCGGCTTCACCGCGACCAGTGGCCTGCACGTCGCCAACCTCACCTGGAAGGCTCCGGCCTTCGACGGCGGGAGCCCCCTCACCGGCTACCGCATCCTGCGCGGCACGAGCAGCGGCACCGAGACCCCACTCGTCGATGTCTCGTCCACGACCCTGGCGTATGCCGACTCCGCCGTCGTCGACGGCACGCAGTACTACTACACCGTCCAGGCCGTCAACGCGGTCGGCGCCGGCACGAGCACGCCCGAGAAGACGGCCACGCCGTCGAGCGGGGTGCCCAGCCAACCGGTGCTCACCCGCGACCCGACGACCCCGAGCACCGTCGTGACCCTCACCTGGACGGTCGCCGACCCGGGCGGGACGCCCATCACGAAGTACGTCGTCGTGCGCGACGGCGTGCGGGTCGGCACCGTCACGGCGCCCGCGACCACCCTCACCGACCCGGCCCCGGCCTCGGGCACCCACACCTACCAGGTGAAGGCCATCAACAGCATCGGCACGTCGCGATTCTCCAACGGAGTATCCGTCACCCTGCCCTGACACCTTCCCCACCGAACCACGCGATTCCTCGACCGAGAGACCCCGACTGATGCGCACGACCTCACGCCTTGCCGCCGTCCTGGCCGCCACGCTGCTGGGCACCATCCCCCTGGCCGCCGCCCGCGCCGGCGGCACCCTCGGTGTCGTCGGCAACGCCTCGCGCACCTGGGGCACCAACGGTCGGGTCAGCGCCATCCTGAGCCTCGGCACCACCGCCATCATCGGAGGGGACTTCACCTCGGTCGTCGACCCGAGCGGGCGGACCTATCCCGCCACCCGGCTCGCCAGGTACGACACCGAGACCGGCGCCTTCGACACGTCGTGGACACCATCCGCCAACGGTCCCGTGCTGGCGCTGGCCACCGCTGGTGACTCGCTCTACATCGGGGGCCAGTTCACCATGGTCAACGACGTGCCGCACACCGCGCTCGGCGCGGTGTCGCTCTCGAGCGGGGCCTTTCTGCCCCAGTTCACGACGAAGACCAACAAGGAGGTCACGACCCTCGCGGTCTCCAGCTCGAGCCTCTTCGTCGGGGGGTCGTTCAAGCAGGTCCACGACGGGTCGGGGCGGAAGGTCCGCAGCTACGGCATCAAGGTCGACCGCACGACCGGCACGATCGACCCGGGCTGGGCCCCCGTCTTCGACAAGCGCGTCCGCACGATGCTCGTCAACGCGGCCGGAACGGGGGTCTACGTCGGTGGTGACTTCACCACGACCAACGCCCTCTCCTTCGCCGGCAAGCTGACCCTGCTCAGCACGAGCGACGCCACCATCGACCCGGTCTTCAGGAGTGGTCCGACCAACAACGACTCCCGCTCACCGGCCTACGCCATGACCTTGTCCGGCAGCTCGTTGCTCGTGGCCGCGACCGGATCGGGTGGAGGATGCGCCCGTCTCGACGCCACGACGGGTGCGACCTCCTGGAGCAAGCACTCCAACGGTGACGTCCAGTCGATCGCCGTGATGGGTCCCTACACCTACTGCGGCGGCCACTTCTCCGGAGGGGCCTCCTTCGACAAGCTCGACCGCTACAAGCTGGCGGCGGTCGAGACCGCGACCGGCATCACGCAACCCTTCGCGCCGCTCGTCAACAGCAGCCTCGGGCTGTGGTCGATGGCCTCGAGCCCCACCACGCTCCTGGTAGGGGGTGACTTCAGCCGCATCGACGGCAGCATCACGCCCTACTTCTCCCAGTTCCGCGACGCCGCCAACCTCACGACGGCTCCGGCGCCCGCGGCTGTCTCGGCCCAGTCCGGCGACGCTGCCGTGTCCCTGACGTGGGACATCCCGTCGACCGACGGCGGCTACGGCACCCACTCCTACGTCGTCTACCGTCGCACCGGTCTCGACGACTACTCCGTCGTCAAGACCACGGGGGCCGAGAGCTTCGTCGACACCAGCGTGACAAACGGCACGACCTACACGTATGCCGTGGTCACCCGCAACACCGCAGGCGACAGCGCCTTCAGCAGCACGGTCGACGCCACGCCGCTCCCCGCCTCGACCACGGCACCCGGCGTCCCGACCGGCTTCCAGGCCACCAGCGGCTTGCACGTCGCCAACCTCACGTGGACGGCCCCAGGCTTCGACGGCGGCACCCCGATCACCGGATACCGCATCCTGCGCGGCACCAGCAGCGGCACCGAGACCCCTCTGGTCGACGTCTCGCCCACCACGCTGTCGTATGCGGACTCCGACATCGTCGACGGCACGCAGTACTATTACACGCTCCAGGCCCTCAACGTCGTCGGCCCGAGCGCCAGCACCCCCGAGAAGACGGCCACCCCCTCGAGCGGGGTGCCGAGCCAGCCGCTGCTCGTGCGGGACACGACCACCGACCCGGCGGTCGTCACCCTCAACTGGACCGTCGCCGACCCCGGCGGCTCGTCCATCACGAAGTACGTCGTCGTCCGCGACAGCATCCGGGTCGGGACCACTTCGGGGACCGTCACGACCATCACCGACCCGGCTCCGCCTCCCGGCATCCACACCTACCAGGTGAAGGCCATCAACGGCACCGGGAGCTCCCGGTTCTCCAACGGCGTCGTGGTCACCATCCCCTGACCTCCTCGCCCCCCTGGGCGGTTCAGCCGCGCAGGCCGTAACCGAAGTGCCGCAGCCCCGGCAGGGTCATGAGGGTCACGAGAGACCGCTTCCACTGCGGCATCGCCGTGCGCCACTCGTCGTCGCGGCGCAGGTGGACGATGCCGGTGTCGTGCCGGTTGGGGTTGCCCGCGACCGTGTGGGTCGCGTGCATCGAGATCGAGCGCTCGTCGACGAACTGCACCGTCGAGGCGTCGAGGTCGAGCATGGAGGCGACGGCGTCGACCGTCGCGCGGGGGTCGGCCACGAACTCCTCGTAGCGCACCTGCAGGTGCTTGGGGGCCTTCCACGGCCACCAGAACTCGACGAGGTAGTTCCAGACCAGCCACATGGCCGCTGAGCGCCACAGCTCGAGCTGCTCCATGGTGGCGTCGTCGCCCTCGCGGTCCCGGGTCTCCTTCAGACGCTGCCACGAGAACGCGTTGGCGCGAGGGTCGCGGATGACCTGGATGACGTAGAGGTCGATGCCGGGCAGCCGCTCGAGCAGCTTGCCGTAGGGCGGCACCTTGGAGGAGTCGATGATGACGCTCGGGCGCACGACCTGCGCCACGGCGCGGTAGAGGGCAGCAAGCGCCTCGTCGTGCGGGTCGGGCACGATGACGGTGCCGCCGCGCAGCTGACGCCACACCATGGAGGGCACCCGCAGCATCCGCAGCCGGGTGAGCAGGTCACGCGAGACCGCACCGGGGTCCGGGGGTCCGTCGGGGTAGGCGAGGGCGACGACCTCGCTCCATACGGGGCACGTGCTGAAGGGCTGCCCGCAGCCACACCGGTGGTCGTCGGTGAAGCCCCGCTCCCAGATGTAGCGGATCTCGCCGGCGCTCATCGCACCCGGGATCTGGCCGATGATCGAGCTGAGGATCGTCGTGCCGCTGCGCCCGGTGCCGGCGACGAAGAGGACCCTGGTGGGGGCTGAGGAGGCGGGCGGAGACGTCACGAGTTCCCTTTCGTCGGGGAGGGTGGGAGGGAGGACCCACGGCGGGCGGCGGCCTGCTCGTAGACCGTGTCAAGGCGCTGCAGGTGGGTCTCGGCGCCGAAGTCGCGCTCGAGCCGGGCCCGCCCGTTGCGCCCCATCGCCAGGGAGGCGACGGAGTCGACCGCCAGCGCGTCGAAGGCCGCGGCGAGCGCCGCCTCGTCACCCGCCCGCACGACGAGCCCGTGCTCGGCGTCCGTGACCAGCTCGGGCAGCCCCCCGAGGTCGGTGACGACGACCGGCGTACCGACGGCGAACGCCTCGAGGATGGTCATCGGCTGGTTCTCGTGCCACCGGGCAGGCAGGGTGAGGGCGCGACACGAACGCACCAGCTCGGCGAGGGGCCCGGCGTCGAGCCGGCCGTGGAACACCACGCGCCCCGGCGCGACCTGCGCGGCGAGCACCTCGAGCGCGGCCCGCTCGGGCCCGTCACCGGCGATGTGCAGCAGTCCCGCGCTGGTGCGGGCGATGGCGCGGATCGCGACGTCGACCCCCTTCTCGTGCGAGAGCCGACCAGCGAAGACGATGCCCTCGCCTGCGTCGTGGCGCTCCCGCGGGGCGGGGATGTCGGTGAAGTTGTTGACCACGCTCAGCCGGTCGGCGGAGATGCCCTGGCGCTGCATCACGCCGGCGAGGAACTGGCTGGGGCAGACGAAGTGGTCGACGGAGTCGTAGGCACCGACAGCCCGGTGCAGCCCCGACTCCACGGCCAGCACGACACTGCCCGCGAGCGAGCCACCCTTGCACCGCTTGACGGCCGCGTGCCACGTGCCGTGACCGACGCAGGCCTCGCAGGGAGCGCCGTCGGCCAGCAGCTGGTAGCTCGGGCAGGCGAGCTTGTAGTCGTGCAGCGTCATCACGACGGGCACGCCGGCCCGGGCGAGCGGGCGCAGGATCGAGGGCGACAGCTGGTGGTAGATGTTGTGGCAGTGGACGATGTCAGGACGGAAGCGGGCCACTGCCGCCGACAGTCCGGCCGCGCTGGATCGGGACCACACCATCCGCCCCGCCGCTGCGACGCCGGCGAGGCCACCCGGGGCGGGCTCGAGCTCGACGTGGCTCGCGAAGGTGTCGCCCAGCGGCTGCGGGCGGTCGTTCTCGGGATGGTCCATTCCCCAGAAGCCGACCTCGTGGCCGGCCGAGCGCTGCAGGGCGGCGACGTCGAGCATGTAGCCCTCGGCCCCCCCGCGGCGGTAGAGGAACTTGTTGACGTGAAGGATCCGCACGGCTCTCCCCTGCCCCTGCGGGCCATGTCGTCGTGGGGATCCCGGCTGGCGGGACCCGACCGTGCCCCACGGCCGGTGTCCAGTTCATCACACCGGTGCCTCGGACAACGCACGATCACGACGAAAACGTGGGATCTGGGCGATCCCGCCCACGGGCCTTCCGCCGTCAGACATAATTAGCCGTCGGGTCCGGGGGGCCCGTGCCGGCACCTTGGCGGGATCCGGCCACCATTCTCGAGGACAGCAACGTGCAACGATCATGGCCGAACACGGCCCGACGGACCATCCGTCGAGCTGTCACGTGGCGTCCCAAGCAGCCCGGTGACGCGACCCTCGACATCGCCGACCTCATCCGGCCCTTCCGCTACGACGTGGTGATCCGCGCCCAGCTCTTCGATGTCATCGAGGCGCAGCGGCCCGCGGGCCACGAGGTCGACGACTTCGCCCTCGAGCTCCTCGACCACCCGTATGCCGTGTGGTACCGCGACGTCGAGCTCGCGCGCTTCTTCCCGTGGATCCTGCGCGACGAGGAACTCGCGCGGCGCACCTACGTGCGGCGGGTGAGCCAGGCCGTCGCCACCTTCGAGTCGGTCGAGGAGCGGGGGTTCGACACCGGCCAGCCGGTGACCCTGCGCCGCGTGCGGCTGCCCAAGGTGAGCGACTCCGGCGTCCCGGTCAGCCACGTGACCCACGTGGGCGACGGGGGGCACCGTCTGGCCCTGCTGATGCGGGCGGGACTCGCCCTCGCCCCGGGGATGTACCGTGTGGACCCGAGACCGACGGCCGTCATCGACAACACCGCCCTCCTGACGCCCGCCCTGGGGCTGACCGAGGAGCGGTGGGTGGACTTCATCGCCCCGCACTTCGTGCGGGCGCCGGCGGGCTCGCTCGACGACCTCCATCGCGGCGTCGCGGCGGAGTGCCCCCACCGCATGCCTGAGCTGACCGCCCTGGCCGCGGCCCACCTGACCCTGAGGACATGCCTGTGAGGCAGTGGTACGAGCGCCAGATCGCCCCCCACCCGGGACCGCTGACGGTGCGCGAGCAGACCGTCCGCAAGGTGGTCCGCCGCATCCACTGGGCACGCACCGAGGGCTTCGGCCGCATCGTGGAGGAAGACCGTCTCGACCCGCGTCCCCGCGTACGGGCCGCCTGGCGCAAGGCCTCGTGGCGGCGCAGCCACCCCCGCCAGCCCGGTGCGGCCACGCCGGTCTACGTCGTGGGCCTGCAGCGCTCGGGCACCAACATGCTCATGCGGGGGCTCGACGAGGCACCCGAGACCGAGGTGCGCAACGAGAACGACTCCCGGCTGTTCGACCGCTTCCGCATCCGGTCGACCGACGTGCTGCGCGAGGTCGTGCGGGCCAGCCGGCAGCAGGTCGTGTTCATCAAGCCGATCTGCGACTCGCACCTGGTCGACACCTACCTGGACCTGGACGGGGTCGCTCCCGGGCACGCGCTGTGGGTCTACCGCGACGTCGACTCCCGGGCCCGCTCCGAGGTGTCGAAGTTCGGGCCGGCCAACCTCATGGCGCTGCGCGACATCGCGGCTGGCCTGGGCGACCAGCGCTGGCAGGGCGAGCGCCTGCCGACCGCGTCCGTCGAGCTCATCCGGTCCTTCGACCTCGAGTCGATGACCGAGCACAGCGCGGCCGCCCTCTTCTGGGTCGTGCGCAACAACCTCTACTTCGAGCTCGGGCTCGCCGACCGCGACGACGTGAGCCTCGTGTCCTACGACGCTTTCGCTGCCGACCCGTCGGCCCAGATGCGGCGGGTCTGCGAGCTCGTCGGGCTCCCCTACCGGCCCGAGCTCGACGAGCACGTCGACCGCCGGGTCTCGCACGGCAGCGGACGCCTCGACATCGACGCCAGGGTGCGTGAGCTCGCCGACGCCATGGGGGCCCGGCTCGAGCTCGCCCGCACCGGCGCGCCAAGCCACGACGCACCCACGCCCGCGGCTGCGGCGGACGACCGGGCATGACCCCCACTCGACGGCGCCGGACGGCGCTGCCCGTCCTGCTGACCGCGCTCGTCCTGTCCACCGCGCTCACGGCCTGCACGTCGGGCGGCTCGACCACCACGCCGGCCACGACGGCCGTCACGACCTCACGGGCCACCCCTGGCGCACCGGCCCCCACCGCTGGGGCGGGCATCACGCAGGCGCCGGGCAGCAGCCTCCCCGTGGGGGCGAAGTTCGACTGGAGCCGCTTCGACCTGTCCAAGCCGTTCCTCACCGGTCTCGGGCCCTCGACGCCGACCTTCTACGAGATGGTCTGGTGTGATGTCGAGCCCACCCGGGGTGCCCGCGACTGGAGCACCCTCGACGCGGTGGTCACCCAGGCGGCCAGCATCAAGGCCGACTTCATGCTCAAGATCCGGGTCGGAGCGTGCTGGGCGACGGGTGACACGAAGGCGACCAAGGTGAGAGGTCGCAAGACCGAGTCGCTGATGCCCACCGACCTGACGCAGTACCGCCAGTTCGTCACCGACACGGTGGCCCGCTACGCCCCCCGGGGCGTGCACGAGTACGCCGTCGAGAACGAGATCAACTCCCCTTCCTTCTGGGGAGGCAGCGTCGACGACTTCGCGAAGCTGATGGGCGTGGCCTCCTCGGCCATCCGGGCCGCCGACCCGCTGGCCAGGGTCGTCGACATGGGGGTCAGCTCCACGGCATACGGCGTCGGCATCGCGCAGCGACTGCTCGACCAGGGCAAGGACGCCGAGGCGGTGTCAGCCTGGAACACCTACTACGAGCGACGGATCGGCACCCGCGGCGACAAGATCCCGCAGGTCGCGGACGCCGCCCAGCTGCGTGACGCGCTCGGCCTGCCCCAGAACGCCCGCAACGCGCAGTACCTCGCGCTGGCGGCCACGCTGGCCACGACGAAGGTGGTCGACGTCCGCCAGGTGCACTTCTACGAGAGCTATGCCTCGGCCACCCTGTTCACCGACTACCTGAGGGCGACCACCGCTCCGGGGGTGGCGATCGAGGCGTGGGAGGTCGGGCAGTTCGTGCGCAGCCAGCAGCTCAATGACCAGGAGCGCACCGACCAGCTCGTCAAGACGGTCGCCCTGCTGCTGGGCGGCGGGGTCTCCAAGGTCCTCTGGCTGCCGCTCGTCGTCAACCCCAACGGCCGCAACGGTGGCGACGAGCCCCGCTACGGGCTCATCGAGCCCGACGGCTCGGTCCGTGCGACCGGGACGGTCTTCGCGGCGATGGCCAAGGCTGCCGCCGGCGCCACGATCTCGGGCATCTCGACGCCCCGCGCGTCAGGCGTGATGTTCACCCGTGCGACGGGCACCTCGGCCTTCGTGTGGGCCACCGCCGCCACCATCACCGTCTCGCCCTCGGCGGGCAAGCTCCTGGCTCCGGCCGCCTCGAACGGTGGAGCCGCGGCCCCCCCAGCCTCCGGCGGCCAGCTCGACTCCACCTCACCCCGCGAGATCCAGGCCACCGGCTCGCCGACCGACCTGATCAAGGCGCTCTCATGACCACGACCCCTGACCCCTCCCGACTGGTCTTCGTCGGTGGCCTGCACCGCAGCGGCACCACCCCCTTCTCCCGCGTCCTCGACGGGCACCCCCGGGTCAGCGGCCTGTCGGGCACCGGGGTCAAGGAGGACGAGGGTCAGCACCTCCAGACGGTCTACCCCAAGGCCAAGGTGTACGGCGGCTCGGGGCGCTTCGCCTACGCGCCGCAGGCGCACCTGACCGAGGCGTCGCCCCTCGTGACGTCGGCCAACGCCACCTCGATCCTGCAGGCCTGGGCGCCGTTCTGGCGCGATGGGGCCGACCTGCTCGTCGAGAAGTCCCCACCCAACCTAATCATGGGTCGTTTCCTGCAGGCGCTCTACCCCGGTTCGGCCTTCGTCGTGGTGGTCCGCCACCCGGTCGCCGTGGCCCTGTCCAACAAGAAGTGGCGGCGCCTGACCTCGAGCAACCCGCGCAAGTTCCAGTCGCTGGCGATGATGGTCGACCACTGGTTCACCGCTCACGACATCCTCAGCGCCGACCTGGCCCATCTCGAGCGGGTGCTCGTCGTGCACTACGAGCAGCTCGTGGGCGCGCCAGAGGCCGAGCTGGCGCGCGTCTCGTCGTTCCTCGGGCTCGACACCCCGATCGACCACACGGCACTGAGCCGCAGCCACGGCGACTCGTACGCGCAGAAGTGGGACGACTACGGCTCGACGATGTGGCGCCCCGGGGGCTGGCAGCGACGCCTGATCACCACGAAGTACGGCGAGCGGATGGCGCGCTTCGGCTACGACGTCGACGACCTCGCCGGGTTCACCGCCCCCGACGGGCCGGCGGGGCTCCAGCGCTCCTGAGCGCAGTCGCCCCGGGTCACGTCTGGCCTCGTCGGGGGGAGCCCGTCAGTAGCCGAGCTGCTTGAGGGTGCTGCGTGAGGTGACCCAGAACAGCGAGCGGACCACGGGGTCCAGCTCGGTGCGGTAGGTCCCGACCCGGGAGGCGTAGACGCTGGCGTCGGTGCCCGCCGAGGCGTTGCGGGCCGCGTGCTGCTTCGCGTAGCGGTCGGGCACGTCGTGCTTGGCCTTGGTGAAGTCGAGCAGGGTCGGGTCCCACTCCTCACCGAGGAAGGACAGGAGGTCCCTCAGGGTCGCCTCGGGGTCGGAGACGAGCTGGTCGTAGCGCAGCTCGTGATACGTGTCCGACGAGAGCGACGCCCCCGCGCCGCGGGCGGCCTTGATGTAACGCGGCCACTTGACCGACGACTTGACGCTCGACCAGTAGCCGAAGCGCTTGCGGTGGCTCACGGCCACGTCGCGGCCGTCCCGGATGACGTGGACGAACTGGGCATCGGGAAAGAGCTGGTGCAGGAAGGGGATGTGCAGTGCGTAGCGGGGACTCTTGTCGGCCCACCTGGCCTTGCCGCGGGACTGTGCGTAGTCGGCCTGGATCCCCCCGAAGAAGGTCCGCAGCCGGGCGAGCCACTCGTCCTGCGTGAAGCCGAACTGCTGCAGCCGCTTCCAGTCGTCGCCGACGATGCGCTCGAGGTCCTCGAGGAAACGGGTCTCGGGGCCACAGCTGATGCGAGGGTGCGAGTCGAGCATCAGCCGCAACATGGTCGTCCCCGACCGTTGACAACCGACGATGAAGATGGGCCGGGGCGACGCCTCGGTCATCGGGAGTCCCTTCCGGCCGTCAGCGCGACGACGAACGGCTGGCCGGCTCAGCGACAGGCGGGTCGGTGGTCCAGGCCTGCTCGTCGCCCGTCGTGTCGGTGCCACGCGGGCGGCGGGAGACCCGGGTGCCCACGTCGTCGGGGCTCGAGTCCACGGCCTCCCTCTCGGTGCGCTCGGCCCGGGCGGCCTGGCGCAGGCGGGAGATGACCTCCAGAAGCACCACGAGCAGGATGCCGAGGAAGATGCCGGCTCCGAAGACGGGGATCACGGTGGTCACGAGCGCCGACAGCCGTGACGTGGGGAGCGCCTGCCCGACGTAGATGATGCTGTCACCTTGGGCCGCACTCTGCAGCGAGACACCCATGCGGTACTGCGCCTGCGTCGCGGCGAGGTCCTGCTGCGTCGCCGCCTGGGTCGCAGCGAGGTTGTTGTACTCCGCGAGGATCGGGATGTACCGCGCGAGCGACGACTGGGCACTGGCGATCGGGGCGTCCATCGCCGCAGCGCCGGCGGCGTTCCCAGAGGCCCGCAGCTGGGCCTGCTGCTGCTGGAGCGAGCCGACCTGGCTGAGGGCGGCCTGGTAGGCCCGGGGCGGATCGGCGATCTTGTACTTGACCGCGAGCGCGGCGATGGCAGCGTTCGCCTCCTGAGCCGCCTGAACGGCACGGTCACGGGTGGCGGTGGCTGCGGCAGCCCGTGAGGAGAAGATGAGGTCGAGGGACTGGCGCGCCGTCTCGGAGACCACAGCGCTGGTCTTCTTCGCCGTCAGCCCGCTGTAGACGACCTGGACGTCGCTGCTGGAGCCGACCGGTGTCACGGTCACCCCGTCGGTCTGGTCGGAGGGAGACACCCCGGTGGCCGTCGCGACCTTGGCCTTGACCGACGGGTTGCTGGACGCAGCCTGGAAGGCACTGACGAACGACTGGGCCGCCTGCGTCCCGCTGAACGGGCTGCCGTCGTTGCCGACGAGGGCACCGGAGTTGACCGTCGCCGTCGCCGTGAAGGTCGAGGGCTGCAGGAGGATGAACGCCGCTGCGAGCGCGGCAGCCACCACCGGAACGAGGACGAGAACCCACCAGCGGCGCCGGGCAACGCGAAGGTACTCCAAGATCTCCATGACACGTGTCTTTCTTCGTTGGGCACCGGAACACGCCCTTGCGGGACGGAGAACGGCTGGACGTGCTCAGGCGGCGCCGGTGGCGGCCTGGGCAGGATGAGCGGTAGTCACCTCGGGCAAGCTGTCGTCCCAGCGCAGGTCCACGCCGGGCAGTGAGTAGAGGGCGGCGTTCAGTGGTCGGTAGTAGGCCTCGAGGCGGGCCCGGGTCGCCGACGACATGGCTCCCCGGGGTCGCCCGGCGTTGAGCGCGCGGCGCGTCGGGTCGTCGTAGGCAGGGAGATCGAGGAAGTCGAAGACGCGCTGCATCTGCGCATCGGGGAAGGCGAAGAGCGTCTCGCTCTGCACGACCAGCACTCGCGAGGGGCCGAGCAGCTGCTGGTAGGTCGCGATCTGCTCTGCGTAGTGGCCACGCCGCAGGTAGGCGTGGTACCTCCAGTGGTGGGCCGGGTAGGTCGGGTCGGCCGCCAGTCGATCGGCCTCACCCTCCAGACGCTCCGGCTCGAGGTCGAGGGCGCGCTCGAAGGTCTCCGTCTCGTGACCTCGGGCCACCTCGTAGGCATGGTGCGAAAAGGCTCGCTCGACGGGGTCGCGCAGACAGGCGATCACCTTCACCGACGCGAGCTCGGCGGCGATCCAGGCGGGCGCACTGGGGTGGAACATGTAGTACGGGCTCGACTCACCGGTCAGCTCATACCCCTCCTCGACCCGGGGGAACTGGGCGTCATACCATCGGCGACCCCGACCATGGTGGATATCGAAGTAGTGGGTGCCCTTGCCCGTGCCACAGGGGCCGACGCGAGGGTGCTCGGCGATCCAGTCGGCGAGCGACGTCGACCCGCCGCGCTTGGTGCCCACGACCAGGTATCCGGGGGTCATCCGCGGAC
Source organism: Dermatophilaceae bacterium Soc4.6 (assembly GCA_039889245.1). NCBI lineage: Bacteria > Bacillati > Actinomycetota > Actinomycetes > Micrococcales > Dermatophilaceae > Dermatophilaceae bacterium Soc4.6. The sequence goes on from JAZGVH010000002.1 coordinate 1,294,971, forward strand.
CACGGGCGACGCGGGCCCGCAGGATCGAGAGAGCGGCACGGGCACTGCCTGTCATCCGTGGTGCCGTCATCCTGCTCCCTCCTTGTCCCCGTCGGTATGTCACTTGCCCCGCAGCCCCCGTCGGTGCCCGGCGGCCGGGCTGCGCGGACGCACCTTGGGGCCGACTCGGAGTCTACCGGGGCTTGAAGACAGAATCCGCGGCTTCGGACATTTCCCAGCAAGCCCCCGGCTTACGCCGTTACGCTCGTCTCCTGTCCCCTGTCGGCCACGTGGAGCCGCCCAGACCGAGGGCCACGACAGACGCCGGACGACACCCACGATACCCACGCCGAACGGGAACCATGCACCTTCGTCACGCCCTCGCTCTCGCTGCCGCCGGCGGCCTCCTGGCCGCCTGCGGAAGCTCCCCCTCAACTCCGTCAGGAGGCGGGACGTTCCTCCCGGGAGTCACCTCCTCACCGTCCCCCAGCAGCTCCGGGACAACGCCCACGACGGCTGCCACGACGACCCCCAAGCCCGCTGTCGGCCCCGTGCTGGCCGCGGCTCTCAACACGCTCTCGGCCCGCACCCGGAGCCTCCCCGCACTCGATCCCGCTCGTGCCGCGGTCAAGAGCGGCAACGAGGACCTGAGCCGGGCGCGCACCGCGCTCACTGCCATGCGTGCGGCGGCGTACGGCGCCAGCCGCAACTGCAGCACGGTGTCGACGCAGCAGGCGGTCGTCCAGCAGCAGTCGGGTGCCGCCGTGGCTCAGGCCGCAGTGCTCGAGGCGCAGGTCGCCACCCAGCGGGCCGGGCTGACCGCCCTGAAGGCCTCCTCCACCGCCGTCAGCGCCGCGGTCGCGGCACAACGCTCGACCCTGGCCCAGCTGCCGGATGTCTCGGCTGCGGTGGCAGCCGCCAACAAGGCCGTGACGGACCGCACCGCCACGGCCAACGGCTTCGCCGGCAACGCCTCGAGCCTGCGCAGCACCGCCGGCGGACTCACGTCGACCGCGTCCGCCGTCAGAAGCAAGACCGGCTGCTGACCGGGCCGCAGCCGACCCGCCCGGTCAGGAAACGGGTGCGCCCACCTCGGCGCGTTGCGCGTCGCTGAGGCTCCTGCCCTTCGACCGGGACACGTATGAGGCGCAGGCAGCAAAGGCGAAGACCGGGAACAGGGTGACGACGTTGGACATGACGTTGGCGGCGAGGCTGCCGAGGACGAAGGTCAGGGTCGCCGCCAGCGACCCCGCCCCCACCGCGTGCTCGAAGGTACCCCGCACCGATCTCGACATGGCCCGACGACCCACACCCATCAGGGCGATCAACATGCTGAGATATCCGAAGAGCCCCACCACGCCCGTCTCGACGTAGGCCCGGATGACGTCGTTGTGGGGCTGCTTAGCGACGTCGGTCTCGTACTGCGTGCCGTTGAGCCCGATCCCCGTCACCGGGTTGCGGTTGGCCAGGGGCAGGACCTCGGTCCAGTAGTTCAGGCGCCACGCCAGCGTGTTGCCAGTGGGCGCGGAGCCCGCGGTGCTGGAGTCGCTGAGGTTACCGAAGCGCGCGGCGACCCCGGGAATGAGCAGAGCGCCGGCCATGACGACCACGAGACTGAGGGCGATGCCCTTTCGGCGCTGCACCCAGGCCAGGAAGACGACGGCGACCAGCGCGCCGATGATCGCGGTGCGGGTGACGGTCAGGAGCATGAAGACCGTGGACAGGGCCAGCAGCCCGGCCAACACGAACTTGAGTCGAGGAGCGACGTAGGGGTAGATGGCGACCCCGAAGACGACGAGGAAGGCAAGGTACCGGGCGAAGGTGTTGGCCTGGCTGAACGGACCGGTGATGCGCGTGAAGCCACCCTTGAGCTCGGAGGTCGGGTGGCCGAGGACGAACCCGTAGAGGGTGTAGGCCAGCGGGAAGCACAGCCCGACGAAGCACGCGCTGATCACCTTGTTCAGCATGTCGCGGCTGGTGATGATCTGGTTGAGGACGACGAACATCATCAGCACGGTGCCGATGCGCAGGCACTCGAGGGCGCTCGCCTGAGCGTGTCCCGATCCCGCCACGCTGATGATGCTTCCGGAGATGAAGGCGGCCATCGCCAACTGCACCCGCGACCCGCCGATGAAGGTCTTGGTGCGGACCCGGCCGGCCAGCCACAGGATCGCCGCGATGAGGAAGAGGACTCCGACGATGCTCGACGGGTCGAGCCCCCGGTTGGTCGCCGTGTTGCCGACCGTGGTCCCCGTGGTGCTGCCACTCAGCTTGAGCACATCCAGGACAGGGCGCACGGCGAGGATGAGCAGCACGAAACCGCTGAAGCGGGTGAGGGCGAGGATGCCCAGACCCACCGCGACCACGGCGATGACCGGCAGCACCGCGAGCTTCTTGTCGCCGCCGACCAGGTTGTATCCGCTGACGACGGCCGCACCGGCTACCACCACGACCAGGAGTGCCTCGAGGAGCCGCGTCAGAGGTCCCGACGGAGGTCGTGCGACGGAGCCTGCGACGGCCGGCCCCTGACGAGGTGGATGGGTCTGTGGTGATGCCCCCACGGGCGCTCTCCTCGGGTCGGACAGGTGGAGCCGGCTGGCTCCGACCAGTGTGCACCACGTCAGGCGCCGTCCCCGCCCGAACCCGGCAATGAGGGCACGTGCACAGGAGGCACCCACATCACGCTCAGGGAGCGGTCGCGGTCAGCAACCGGTGGTGGTCGCCGCCGACGAGACCGGTGGCTTCTTGGTGCCGTTGAACGTGTTGCCCTGGGCGGCCCAGTAGCCGGCGAGGTTGCGCCCGACGTAGGCGGTGCTGAAGGCGTTGCTCTTCACCGTCACGCCCCTCATGGCCCCGGCCTGGAAGCCGCGCACCGAGGGGGCACTGGCGACCACCCGGTTGCAGCTGACGACGGCGTAGAAGGTGCTGGAGTTGGGCGACGGGGCGCTCAGGCCGATGTCCTGCATACGGAAGCTGAACCCGGCGGCGCCGACGTTGCTGGCGACGTTGTAGCTCCAGGTGTTGCCCCAACCGGCCTGCTGGTCGTTGAAGCCCAGGCTGACCTTGGTCGCCGTGTTGCCGGTGATCAGGTTCCACGAGCTGTCCTGGTCGGTGGTGATCCCCCGGCTGTCGCCCGGCATGTCGTGGACGGCGTTGTTGGTCACCACGTTGTAGTTGGACTGGTTGCCCATCCGGATGCCCTCGTGCATGTAGTGGCTGGCCGACGAGTCGGCCACCTTCGAGACGTCGTTGCCGCGGATCGTCCAGCCGCTGCTGAAGTTGCTCAGCCAGAGCGCCGGACCGGTGCCGCAGGCGATGTCGGTGATGGTGGTGCCAGCGATGACGCCGAAGCGGGTGAGGCGCCCGAAGATGCCCTTGCCGGTGATGGTGCTCCTGAGGATGCGGATGTCGTCGGCCGAGGAGACCGGCGAGCCGACCACCGTGGAGAGGTAGGCGGTGGCCGAGACCAGCAGCCCGGAGTCGCGCGCTCCCGAGCTGGGGACAGCGCGCCTCGCCTGCCAGTTCTTGGCGTTGATCAGCTTGCTCTGCCAGTTCTGGGTCTTGTCGGCGTTCGTGCCCGAGATGACCACACCGCCGTTGATCGACAGGGTCGACAGCACCCAGTGGCTCGCCCCGTCCATGAAGCGCAGCGTGCGATCCGGGTCCGGGCCCGTGGCGTTGCAGCTGGGCGATGACAGCGTGGCGGTCAACGTGACGTTGGCCCCGCTGGCCGGGCGGACGACCACCGGGTGGGCTCCGGTCCCTGACGACTTGATGAGGAACGGACCACGGTAGGTGCCCCCGTCGAGCAGCAGCAGGTCACCCGGGCGCGCCGCGTCGAACGCGTTCTGCAGGGCGGCGGCCGAGGAGACGCGCACGGTCCGCAGCGGCGCGGCCGACAGCGCGGCCGCGAGTGGTGCCCCGGTCAGTCCCGGGGACGCCGGCGTCAGGGAGGCGTCCGGCGTCACCGACGACGGGCCGGTCGCGGCGGGCGCCGGGGTCACACCGGCTGCGGGCGCAGGTGCTTTCGCCGAGGCCGAGCTCGCAGCCGTGCCGGCCGGTCGGGAGGCCACGGTCGTCGCCGACCGGGAGGCCGACGAGGTCACGGGCGCTGTGGCGGACGGGGCGGAAGCGGTGCCGTCGGGGGAGAGATCCGGCGACGGACCGGAGATCTCCGCGGCGACGGCGGGAGCGGGACGACCAGCGACCTGCACCGTGACCGCCGTGGCCGGTGCGACGACGACGGCGAGCAGGAGGGTGGCGAGGACGGGACGGCGGGGGAGGAGGTGTCGGGGCACCCGGGTTCCTTTCGGTTCCTCACGGCACCGGGCCGGGAGGGACGAGGACTACAGAGCTGTCGGTGCCCGGTCCCCCGGTTGGGGTGCGCACCGAGCCCGTCCGACGCGGTCCAGGGCGGCACTGCCTGACTGGACCGCCCGTCGCCGTGTGGGGGGGATGACGACCCGGGACTCGACGAGCGCGGCGGCTCGTCCAGCACCGAGGTCGAGGCGTCGGGGGCTGGGCGGGACCAGACTAGGGACCCCACCGCGAGGGGACAACCCTAAGATTTTCGCTCGCGCAGGACATTTGTTATTCAACAGTGACATTCCCGTGACCGTGTGTCCGGTGCTGGAGCGGACCCCCGGAGAACGTTCAGATCGCGCTCCGGGCCCGCTTCCCCGCACGACGGCGGAACAATCGCTGGGCCATAGCGGCGTCTTCCGGGTGGGTCCCGAGAGTGACAATAAGTGTGACGTAGATCACACCCACCGCAGCACTCCCCATGAGGATCGCGGGTAGCCAGCCGGTCACCCGATCCTGCACGATCACGCCACCGCAGGCGGCGACGAAGGCGGCGGTGGCGATCCTCCCCGTCATGGCCCCGACCGGGGGGATCCCGACCACGAGACGTGCCTGGGCCAGCTTGACCAGGTTGACCACGACGATCGAGCTGCTCCAGGCGATCGCCGCCCCGAGGATGCCCATCCGCGGGATGAGCAACAGGTTGAGCACGATGTTGAGCACGAGGACCAGACCGTTGTCGAGCAGGCTCAGCCCCACCCGACCGCTCATGTTGAGCACGACACCGCAGGGACCGGCCGCTGCGCCCACGAGCTGTCCGACGGCCAGCACGAGCGTCACCACGGCGCCGGCCGCGAACCCGTCGCCGAAGAGGTGCAGCAGGTCGCCGGGGAAGACCACGAGCACGACGAAGGCCGGCATCGAGAGCAGCAGCGTCCACCGGGTCGCGGAGCCGTAGGCCTTGCCGGCCTCGCGGAAGTCGCCCACGTGGTAGAGGTGCGCCATGTGCGGCGAGAACGTGGCCGTGATCGGTGGCAGGACGAACACCGCGAGGCCCACCATGCGGGTGGCGACGTTGTAGACGCCGACCTCCCCCTCGTTCGTCATCGCCCCGAGGATCAGGGTGTCGGCCCAGATCAACCCCGTCGCGGCCAGCGCCGACAGCCAGCTGACCATGGAGAAGCTCATCAGGTCGCCCAGCTCGTGGACGGGCCGCGCCTTGGGCACATGTCGCATCCGGCGCGCCAGTGCGCCCAGGGCGAGGACGGCGGTCACCCAGGACACGGCCGCGAACGCGATCAAGGCCGCCAGGTAGTCCAGACCGAGCAGGAGCAGCACGGAGGTCAGGGCCAGTCTCGAGAGCGGGTCGAAGATGCGGCCGATCAAGGTGAAAGCCTTCTGGCTGCGCCACCCCTGCGTCGCGGCCAACGCGGCCTCTGCCATCGACGACGGCACGAGCGACAGCGCCACGAGGCGCACCCCGGCGGTGAGCCCCGGGTCACCCATCAACGAGGCGACCCGGGGCGCGATCGCCGCCAGGACCACGGCGATGACCAGGGAGCCGGAAGCCGTGATGCCCAGCCCGAGCCGCACCGTCCCCCGCAGCCGCGCCGAGTCGCCGTCGGCCAGGTGCATGGCCACGAACCGGGTCAGACCGGCCCGGAAGCCAGCCAGCGACAGCAGGCCCAGCAGCGAGATGAGGGCGAAGCACAGCGCATACCGGCCCACGTCCTCCTTGCCCGCCAACCGGGCGACGGCGAAGACGATGAGCAGCTGGCTCAGCTGCTGGACGATCGCACCGATGAGGTTGAGGCCGCCACCGCGAGCCATCCCCTCGCGGTCGCGCCCCTTCTTCGCCGCCGCTCCCCCCGCCTTGGTCATGGTCATCCCGCGACCGTCATCGACCAGACGTCATCGCGCAGCAACGTCGGCGGACACCACTCCGGGGCCCTGTGGTCGGGTGCTCCGGCGAGCGAGCGCGGGGAAGCCGTGGCGGCGGCGCACCAGCATCCACACCACGGGGGCAACGGCCAGGGCGACGAGCAGGATGACCCCGGTCCAGGCGGTGCTGACTCCGAGCAGCTTGACGGCTGAGGCGAGCAGCACGAACGCGAGGGCACGGCGGATGATGCCCCCGGGCGCCCGCGACGACAGCCGGGCACCGATCCAGGCCCCGGGCACGCAGCCGATGAGCAGGGACAGGGTGAGCGACAGCTTGAAGTCGCCCCCGACGACGTGGGCCACCGCCGCGGCGGCGACCAGCGGGACCGCCTGCACGAGGTCGGTGCCGACGAGCTGGCTGGCCTTGAGCGTCGGGTAGAGGGCCATGAGCGCGATGATGATCAGCGAGCCCGAGCCGACCGAGGTCATCCCGACGACGAGCCCGCCGACGGCGCCCACGAGCACGGTCGGGACCTTGCGGAGCGTGACCTCGGGCCGGTCCTGGGGCAGGGGCTCGGCGCGACCGTCGCGGCGCCGGGCGCGCTCGAGCAGGCGGGTGTAAGCGCGGATGGCGAGGCCGGCGGCCGCGATGAGCAGCGCCACGCCCAGCGCGATCTGGATGCCGTGCTGCATCGTCTCGCCGTTACCCAGGCCCTTAAGGACGAAGACCCCCGCGAAGGCCGTCGGGACCGATCCGACGCAGAGCCACTTCACCAGCTCGAGGTTGACCGTCCCCCGCCGGAGGTGCACGAGCCCGCCCACCGGCTTCATCACGGCCGCCGCGACGAGGTCGGACGAGACCGCGGTCAGCGGTGGGATGCCGAAGACCAGCACCAGCACCGGGGTCATGAGGGCGCCGCCACCCATTCCGGTGAGGCCGACCACGATGCCGATGCCGAGCGAGGCAGCCACGAGGAGCCAGTCGATGGTCATGAGATCTCCTTGATCCAGCCGCCACCCGCGAGCAGGTGGACGATGCGGGCGACGGCGTCGGCGGTCGACGTGTCGGTGGTGTCGATGGTCAGGTCGGCGTCGTCAGGCACGTCGTAGGGGTCGGAGATGCCGGTGAACTCGGGCACGACACCGGCCCTGGCCTTGGCGTAGAGACCCTTGAGGTCTCGGCGCTCGCACTCCAGCAGCGGAGTGCTCACGTGCACGAGCAGGAAGTCACCGACCTCCTCTGCCATCGACCGGGCCTCCTTGCGACCTGAGTCGTATGGAGCGACCGGTGCGCAGATGGCGATGCCGCCGTGCTTCGCGACCTCGGCCGCGACGAAGCCGATGCGCCGGATGTTGAGGGTGCGGCCGGCCCGGTCGAAGCCGAGCCCGGAGGAGAGCATCTGGCGCACGACGTCGCCGTCGAGCAGGCTGACCGTGCGGTCGCCCTGCTCCAGCAGGTGCTCGTGCAGCGCCCGGGCGATCGTCGACTTGCCGGAGCCGGAGAAGCCCGTGAAGAAGACCACGAGGCCGGAGCGGGAGCGTGGGCGACGCCACCGGCGCAGCACCGGGAGGTCAGCGGGGTCGAGGAGCGCACTGGGCTCCCCGGCCACGAGGGACTGCAGACCGGTGGCCCAGTCGACCCCGGAGGGGTCGAGGGTGACGTCGGACGTGAGCAGCAGCGGCGTCCCCACCTGGAGGTGGTCGGCCAGCCGGGCCACCAGAGCGCTGTCGCTCGCCGGGTCGCGCCAGGCCAGTGGGGCCGTGCTCACCGAGGCGGCGAGACCGGGACGAGCGGCCTCGAGGCGGGCGGCCAGGGCCGAGGCCAACGCGAGCTGCACGTGCGTGGGCACCCCCGCGGTGTCCTGGCGGTGGTCGGGCACGAGCAGCAGGACGTGGCCGGCGGTGGGTGCGGTGGGTGGGGTGGCGGCGGCGCGGTGGGTGAGGACCCGATCGAGGTCGGAGGCCAGGGGGGGCCGGGCGAGCACGACCAGCGACGTGCCGGCCTCAGGACGCCGACGCAGGTCGAGGGCCACGGCCCGGCCGGCCCCGCTCTCGCGTCTCCGCTCGCGCCCGAGCAGACCGAGCAGGTCGGTCCCCTCGTCGCTGCCGGTGAGCTCGGTGAGCTCGGTGAGCCGGGCCAGCGGGGTCTGCTCCTCGTCGACGAGCACGAGGGCGCCCGCCTCCAGGGCGGTGGCCGCGAGGGCCGACGGGACCTGCACGACTGTGCGGGAGACCGCGGGCTCGTGGGCTGCCGCGACCGTCACCGGACCGCCGAGGTGACGCCCGGCGGGGAGCACGCCGTCCAGCACCAGCTCGAGGTCGGCGAGCACCAGACGGTCGACCACCATCGACGGGGCGGAGCCGGGGCTCACGGCGCGTACTGCCCGTGAGGGGGCTTGCGGTGACGGCGACCGGTGCCGACCACGTCGAGGTACAGCTCCTCGAGCTGCACGGCAGCCCGGTCCCAGGAGTAGTGGTCGAGGACCCGCTGCCGGGCCGGGTCGCTCCAGCCGTCACCGACCACGGGCTCGACCAGGGCGGCCTGGAGGGCCGCCTGGTCGCCCTGGGGGAAGATCCGGTGCAGACCCGAGGTCGCGGTGCCGACGACCTCGCGGTGCGGACCGATGTCGCTGGCCAGGACCGGGCAGCCGTGCGCGACGGCCTCGAGCAGCGTGAGGGGCAGTCCCTCCACGTCGCTGGGCTGCACCACCAGCGCCGAGCTCTGGAAGACCGCGTGCAGGTCGGTGCCACCGACGAAACCCGTGAACACGATCCTCGGGTCGTTGCCGGCCAGGTCGCGCAGGTGGGCGGTGAAGGACTCGGTGAAGGACGACGACCCGACGATCGCCAGCTGCTGGTCGAGGTCGGTGGCCCGGAAGGCACGGATGAGCAGGTCCGGGCGCTTCTCGGGCACGAGGCGGCCGACGAACATCGTGTAGCCCCCCGGGACGAGCCCCAGCCGCTCCACCACGTCGGTGCTGGCGACCCGGTCGAAGGCCGCCACCCCGTTGGTGATGTAGGCCGCCTGGGTGCCGAAGCGGGTCCGGTAGTGCTCCTGGAGCTCACGGGACACCACGACCGTTCGGTCGGGCACGTGCCCGCTCATCCAGTGCGCCGCGTCGAGCACGGTCCGCGCGAGCCGACCCCACTTGTCACGGGTGTTGTCGAGGCCGTGCACCGTGAGCACGACCTTCGCACCGCTGAGGTAGCGGGGCAGTGGTGCGGCCAGGCCGGGGCCGAGCGCGTGGAAGTGCACGACGTCGGCGCCGGCGGCGATGGCCTTCACCGCCGAGGCGCCGCTGTGCACGATGGCGTCGAGGTGCTTGGTGCCGATCGTGGGGGCGGAGAGGACCTGCATCCCCAGGTAGCGGCTCCCGGCGGGCAGCTCGCTGTAGGACGACCGGGAGTAGACGAGCACGTCGTGGCCGCGCGCCGCCAGTCGCGAGCCGATCTGCTCGACGTGGTGCTCGACGCCACCGATGGTGGCGGGCACCCCCTTCTGTCCGACCATGGCTATCCGCAGGCCGCGGCGGGTGGCCGTGGTGCCAGAGCTCGCCAGCGAGCCGGACGTCATCGCCCCGAGCGTGGTCGCCGGGTGCTGGCTCACCGTGGGGTGTCGGCGATCATCCCCGCGCCGACCGTCCGGTTCGTGGCCTCGTCGATGAGGATGAACCCACCGGTGATGCGGTTGCGGGAGTAGGAGTCAGCCATGAGCGGCACGGTCGAGCGCAGCTGCACGCGGCCGATCTCGTTCAGGGCCAGGGTGGCCGCCGACTCGTCGCGGTGGAGCGAGTTGATGTCGAGCCGGTAGGCCAGGTCCTTGACGATGCAGCGGGCCGAGCGGGACGTGTGCTTGATGAAGTACTTCTTGCCCACCTGGAGCTGGGCGGTCTCGTCCATCCAGCAGATCATCGCGTCGATGTCCTGCGTCGGCGTGGGCTGGTTGTGGGGACGGCAGATCATGTCCCCGCGCGAGATGTCGATCTCGTCCTCGAGGCGCACGGTCACCGACATCGGTGGGTAGGCCTCGTCGACCTCACCGTCCGCCGTCTCGACCGAGGCGATCTTCGACGTGAAGCCGGAGGGCAGCACGAGGACGTCGTCGCCCTTCTTGAGGACACCGCCGGCGACCTGACCGGCGTAGCCGCGGTAGTCGTGGTACTCGTCGCTCATGGGCCGGATGACGTACTGCACCGGGAACCGGACGTCGACCAGGTTGCGGTCGCTCGCCACGTGGATGTTCTCCAGGTGGTGCAGCAGGCTCGTGCCGTCGTACCACGGCATGTTCTCGCTGCGGTGCACCACGTTGTCGCCCGCGAGGGCCGACACGGGGATGATGGTCAGGTCCGGGATCCGCAGCTTGGCGGCGAACTGGGTGAACTCGGCGCTGATCTCGTCGTAGACCGACTGCGAGAAGTCGACGAGGTCCATCTTGTTGACCACCAGCACGAGGTGCGGCACCTGCAGCAGCGAGGCCAGGAAGGCGTGCCGACGGCTCTGCTCGACCAGCCCCTTGCGGGCGTCGACCAGCACGAGGGCGAGGTCGGCCGTCGAGGCACCGGTCACCATGTTGCGGGTGTACTGGATGTGGCCGGGGGTGTCGGCGATGATGAACTTGCGCTTGGGCGTCGCGAAGTAGCGGTAGGCCACGTCGATGGTGATGCCCTGCTCGCGCTCGGAGCGCAGCCCGTCGGTCAGCAGCGCGAGGTTGACGTACTCCTCACCCCGGTCCTTGCTGACCCGCTCGATCGCGTCGATCTGGTCCTCGAAGACCGTCTTGGTGTCGTAGAGGAGGCGACCGATGAGGGTGCTCTTCCCGTCGTCGACCGAGCCGGCGGTGGCGAATCGCAGAATATCCATCAGAAGTATCCCTCACGCTTACGGTCCTCCATGGAGGCCTCGCTGAACTTGTCGTCTCCACGGGTGGCCCCGCGCTCGGTGATGCGGGTCGACGCGACCTCGTCGATGACCTTGTCGACCGTGTCGGCGTCCGACAGGACGGCAGCCGTCAGGCTGGCGTCGCCAACGGTGCGGTAGCGCACCCGCTGGACCGTCACCTGCTCGTGCGGCTTGGGCCGGCAGACCTCGTGCACGGCGTAGAGCATGCCGTCGCGCTCGAAGACCTCGCGGTCGTGGGCGTAGTAGATGCCGGGGAGGTCGATCTCCTCCTCCTTGATGTACTGCCAGATGTCGAGCTCGGTCCAGTTCGACAGAGGGAAGACGCGCATGCTGTCGCCGGTGTGGACGCGGCCGTTGTAGAGGTTCCACAGCTCGGGACGCTGGTTCTTGGGGTCCCACTGCCCGAACTCGTCGCGGTAGGAGTAGATGCGCTCCTTGGCGCGCGCCTTGTCCTCGTCGCGTCGGGCACCGCCGAAGATGGCGTTGAACCGGTGCTTGTCGAGGCCGTCGAGCAGAACGGGGGTCTGGATGCGGTTGCGGGTCCCGTCGGGGGGCTCCACGACGCTGCCGTTGTCGATCGCCTCCTGGACGCTCGCCACGATGAGCTGCAGACCCAGCTCGCCGGCGCGGCGGTCGCGGAAGGCGAGCACCTCGGAGAAGTTGTGGCCCGTGTCGACGTGCATCACCGGGAAGGGGATGCGTGCCGGGTGGAAGGCCTTCTGCGCGAGGCGGAGCATGACGATGGAGTCCTTGCCGCCGGAGAAGAGCAGCACGGGCCGCTCGAACTCGGCGACCACTTCACGCATGATGTGGATCGACTCAGACTCCAGCACCCGCAACTGCGAGAGCTGGTAGTTGGGCGACTCGGTCACTGGGAGAACCCTTCGTCGAGAATGGTCGCGATCTGGGCGAGGAGCTCGGCGGTGAGCTCAGGGCGGCAGATCACGAGGTCCGGGAGGAGCGGATCTTCGCGGTTGTAGACCAGCGGCGAGCCGTCGAGGCGGCTCGTGAAGAGGCCAGCAGACCGGGCCACCACCACGGGTGCGGCGGAGTCCCACTCGTACTGGCCCCCCGCATGGACGTAGGCGTCCACGGTCCCGTCGAGGATAGCGGTTGCCTTCACGCCGGCTGACCCCATGGGAACGAGCTCGGCGCCGAGGCGCTGCGCCAGGGCCACGACGAACGCGGGTGGGCGGGTGCGGCTGACCGCGAGGCGGATCGGGCCGTCGGGGCGGGCCGGTAGCGGCGGGGGGGCGTCGGTGGCGAGGGTCGAGCCCATGGCCGGGCGGGCGACTGCGCCCGCGACGAGGTCGCCGTCCTCCCACAGGGCCACGTGCACCGCCCAGTCCTCCCGGGGCACCTCGCTGAACTCGCGGGTGCCGTCGAGCGGGTCGATGATCCAGACCCGGGAGGCGCTCTGCCGGTCGCCCACGTCACGCGCCTCCTCGCTGAGGACCGCGTCGAGCGGTCGTGCCTCGACGAGGCGGGCCGCGAGGTGCGCCTGCGCCTGGCGGTCCCCCTCGTCCTTGAGGTCGCTACCCGTCAGGTCGGTGCGCTCGGCGCGCAGGCGCAGCAGCACGGCTCCGGCCGAGTCGGCCAGCGATCGGGCGACCGCGTGGTCGTCGAGCCCGGAGAGGGCATGGGTCATCTCGGTCACAGTGGTCTCCATCGGTCAGTAGGCCCCGGTGTGGCGGACGACGGCCTTGACGGTCCGCACGAGGATCTGCAGGTCGAGCACGAGCGACCAGTTGTCGACGTACCACAGGTCGAGTCGTAGCGACTGCTCCCAGCTGAGGTCGCTGCGGCCGGAGATCTGCCACAGGCCGGTCATTCCCGGTCGCACCCTCAGCCGCTGGACGGCGTCGGGCTCGTAGGCGTCGACCTCTCGGGGCAGCGGTGGCCGTGGGCCGACGAGGGACATCTGCCCGGCGAGCACGTTGAACAGCTGCGGCAGCTCGTCGAGGGAGTACTTGCGCAGCACCCGTCCCACGCTCGTGATGCGCGGGTCCAGTCGGTCCTTGAACAGGACGGCGTTCAGGTCGTGGCCCGAGCTCATCGAGGCGACCATGGCGTCGGCATTGACCACCATCGTGCGGAACTTCACCATCCGGAAGCGCTCACCCTTGGTGCCGACGCGCTCCTGGAGGTAGAAGATCGGGCCTTCGCTGTTGGTCTTGACCAGCACGGCGACCACGGCCAGCACAGGCAGTGCGGCCAGGAGGATGCCGGCGGTCATCAGCGCGTCCGCGATCCGCTTGGCGACCACGCGGGCGCCGGAGTCGAGGGGGCGCTCGACGTGCAGGAGCGAGACCCCTGCGGCCGGCCGCAGCGACAGGCGAGGACCGGCGACCTCGACGATGCCGGGGGCGACGACGAGGTCGACCTGGCGCTCGGCCAGGGCCCAGCCGAGGCGGCGCAGGGGGGCGCCCACGAGGTCGGGGTGGCTCGAGACGGCGACGACCTCGGCGCTGTAGGCGTCGACCGCGGCGAGGGCCGACTCCGGGGGCCCGAAGACGGGCACCCCCTCGATCGTGGTCATCTCGCGGTGGGCGGGGTCGTCGAGCCCGGACACGCAGGCGGCGACGATGCGCATACCCGACTCGGGCGACGAGTCGATCTCCTTGATGAGGGCCTCGACGGAGTCGGCCCGGCCGACCACGACGGTGTCGTGCAGGCAGCTGCCGAGGCGGCGACGCTTCTGGAGGTCGCGGCGCATGGCCCAGCGCACGATCAGACCGGCCAGCAGGCTGGCGGGAACGAGCGGCACGAGGACCTCGCGAGGCACCCGGACGTCGGAGACGAAGAAGAGGAGGCCGAAGGTCGCGGCCACGAGCATCGCGGCCCGTCCGACCGCGCGGTACTCAGCGGAACCCGTGCCGAGGTGGGCGCTGCTGTAGCTCTGCACCAGCCCGAGCGACAGGACCCAGACGAGGGGGGTGACGGCCAGGATGATGACCCGGCTGAGGCCGAGACCGGTCTCGGCGAGGTAGATGACGGCAGCGCAGACCATCGAGCTGACGAGGTCCCAGATGATCAGCCGCATGCGGTAGCCCCGGACCCACCCGCGCGGGCGGCGACGGACGCCCCAGGTGCCGGGTGACGCGAGCTCACCCTGACGGGTCGCCGGCGCCCCGTCGGTCTGTCGCACTGCTTCGAACGTCCCCACGTACTCGGTCACCTGCTGCCCCTTCTCTTCCCCGACACTGCTGACTCCCCATGACCGGTGCGACTGCCGCACGGAGGAGAGACGATCTCGACCTCGGTCCGGCAACGACGGCTCGCCACCCTCGATAACTGTGGCCATCCTCTCGGTTGGGCCGCGCCCGTACTCGTGTTTTGTGGCAGGAATAGTCCGATCGAGTCATCATCCGGCCTCCCCCCCTCCCTCAAAGTGCCCATTTGTCCGTATTCTAACCCTGACTGATCATGCGAAACCCTCACAGAAGGAAGGAGAGAGGGTGGGGCACCTGGATACCTTCACCGGAGTCGTCGGCAGCGACGGGGCCGGCCGGCCCGTGACCCTCGACGGGATCACTCACGGCACGACCAGCGAACGGGACGACCATAGTGGATCGCGGGCGGTCACGGGTCAGATCTTCACGACTTCTGCGTGACCCACCGGAAATTGACGCGCAGATCAGCCCCGAGGTCCGTGGAAACGCTGCTGGCTCTCGAGGAGCCCCACCGCCACCAGTGACTCGACCGCGTCGGCCGCGGTGTCGAGGGTGAAGGGCAGCTCGGTGCGCTCGGTGCCCGAGAAGTCGCGCAGCACGTAGTCCGCTGGGTCCATCCGACCGGGTGGGCGACCGATGCCCACCCTCACCCGCAGGTAGTCGCGGCTGCCGAGCGACTGCGAGATCGAGCGCAGCCCGTTGTGGCCACCCTCTCCCCCGCCTCGCTTGAGCCTCACCTCCCCCGCCGGGATGTCGAGCTCGTCGTGCACGACGACGACGTGGTCGAGGTCGATCGAGAAGAAGGTGGCCAGCGCCTTGACGGGCCCGCCGGACTCGTTCATGTAGGCCGAGGGGACCGCGATCACCGCGCGCGGGCCGGGCGCCCCACCGGCGACGGTGCCGAGCCGGGTCTCGCAGACCGAGGCGCGGGCCTTGTGCGCCTTGAACGTCGCGGGGGCGGCGACCCGCTTGGCGCCGCGCCCCGTCACCGGCCCCCCTGCGTGGCGTCCGGCGAGGTCGTGGACGACCATTGCCCCGACGTTGTGACGGTTGCCGGCATACGACGGGCCGGGGTTGCCGAGCCCGATGACGAGCCAGGTGCCGGTGTCCACGACCGTCGAGTATGCCGTGTCGTCCGGGGGGACGCAGACAGGCCCCGCACGACCGAGGTCGTGCGGGGCCCGTCAGGAGTGCTCGAGCGAGGTCTCAGCCCTCGGAGGCGGTGTCCCCCGCGGGGGCGTCGCCACCCTCGGCGGCCTCCTCGTCGCTCTCGTCGCGCTCGATGCCCGCCTCGGCCTCGGCCTCGGCCAGCTCCGACTCGAGGGCCTCGGCGGTGACCTGCGCGGTGACGTTGACGACCAGGACCTCCGGGTCGGTGACCAGGGTCGCGCCCTCGGGCAGCTCGACCTGGCCCGCCAGGATCTGCGTGCCGGCCGGAAGGCCCTCGACCGAGACGACGACGTCGTCGGGGATGTTGGTGGCCAGGACCTCGAGCTCGAGGGTCTGGGAGTCGACGGTCACGACGGTCTCGGGGCCGGCCTCGCCCTCGGTGTGGACGGCGACGTCGACGGTGACCTTCTCGCCGCGCTTGACGACCACGAGGTCGACGTGGTCGATGACGGGCTTGATCGGGTCGCGCTGCACGTCCTTGGCCAGCGCGAGCTGGACCTCACCGTCGATCTCGATCTCGAGCAGGGCGTTGGCGTTCTTCAGCGCCATCAGGGTCTCGTGCCCCGGCAGGGTGATGTGCACCGGCGCGGTGCCGTGACCGTAGATGACCGCGGGGATCTTGTGGTCGCGGCGGATCTTGCGGGCAGCACCCTTGCCGAACGCGGTGCGCGTCTCGGCGATGAGCTTGGTCTCGGACATGGGGTTCCTCCAGGAATGACGACGACGGTCGGGGTGGTCATGGTGGGGCCTCGACGCGGGACGCGGCACGGGGTGACAGAGACTGTCAGGAGCCGGTGACCGGGCGTCGCGCGGAGACGCGCACACACCTTGTCGATCACGGACTCACCGGGTCTGACGGACCGAGCGGCGTCCCTCGCCGAGGCAACCCCCTGATCCTAGGGGACGGGGGCGTCCCACCGAAATCAGGGTCGGGGTGGGCGGGACTCAGCGACGGCGCAGCTCCCCCGCGCGGACGGCCACGACACCGGCGACCACCAGCACGCCCCCGACCAGCTGCAGCGGCCGGGGCAGCTCACCGAGCAGAAGCCAGGCGAAGAGCACGGCGAAGAGCACCTCGGCCAGGCCGACGAACGAGGCGACGGTCGACCCGAGACGACGGGCCGCGAAGGTGCCCATCAGGTATGCCGCGGCCGCGGCGATCACGGCGAGCTCCGCGATGGCGCCCCACCACGGCCACGTCGCGCCGCGCAGCACGACGTCACGGGTCTCGAAGGTCATGGGCAGCACCCGCACCAGCCCGAGGAGGCCGAGGCCCACGGCGCCGACGGCCATTCCGAGCGCGGCCAGGGCCACAGGCGGCAGGTCGTCGGCCTCACTCGCCGAGCCGACGAAGAAGACCGCCAGACCGACTGCGGCGAGCAGCCCCCAGAAGACGCCGACCGGGTCAGGACGCAGGTGACCGGCGACGTCGAGCACGAGAGCCAGCCCGACCACGCACACGGCGATGCCCGCCCAGGTGGTGCGTCCGGGGCTGCGGCGGGTGCGCACCCACACCCACAGCACGACGAGGATCGTCCCGCAGTACTCCAGCAGCAGGGCCACCCCCACCGGCAGGTGCTGGACGGCGTTGAAGTAGGCGACCTGGCACCCCGCGACGGCGACCAGACCGTAGGACAGCACGAGCCCGGCGTGCCGGCGGACCGCCGCCCACCGCCCGCGCAGCGAGACGAGCGCCACGGGCAGCAGCACGAGAGCGGCCACGCCGACCCGCAGGAGGACGATCGCGCCCGAGCTCCATCCCGTCTCGAGCAGCGACTTGGCGAACGGACCGGAGGTCGCGAAGGAGGCGGCGGTGAGCACAGCAGCGACCAGCCCCACGTCGAGTCGGCGACCCGGGGCCAGGGGGACGGGCACGGCGGCGGCCGGTATGGCGGCTGGCCGGGTGGGGGCGGTCACGTCGGTGCTCCGGGTGGTCTCGGCAGGAAGGCCACTGACAGGAGTGAAAGCGCCTATGCTCATGACGGTAGACATCTTCCCGTCAGGAGTCAAGTTGCTTTTCGCCCATGACACCGAGGTCTCGCTCCAGCAGGCGGCCGAGCTGGTCAACACCATGGAGAGCGGCGTGCCCGGCGACGGCGTCGACCGGCTCACCACGGTCGGCGAGCTCGACGCCTTCGTCGTCGAGCGCCGCTGGACCGGCAGCCGCGCACGCGACGCGGCAGAGCTGCGCGCCGTACGGCGTCTGCGGCCGCGGCTGCGCGAGCTGTGGTTCCTCGGCGAGCAGGAGGCGGTCGAAGAGGTCAACGCCCTGCTGACCGAGGCGCGGGCCCTCCCCCAGCTGGTGCGGCACGACGAGTGGTCGTGGCACCTGCACGCCACGCCGCCCGAGGCCGCGCTCGCGACCCGGATGGCGGTGGAGTTCGCGATGGCTCTCGTCGACGTCATCCGGGCCGGCGAGCTCGACCGGCTCAGGGTCTGCGACGCCGACGACTGCGACGACGTGCTCGTCGACCTGTCGAAGAACCGCAGTCGCCGCTACTGCGACGGCGGCTGCGGCAACCGCACCAACGTGGCCGCCTACCGTCAGCGGCAGGCGGTCACCGGGACCGGCCCGGGCGCTCGTCGGACAGTGAAGCAGATGCCGCACGTCCCTCGAGTCGCTTCTCGGGACTGACCTCGCGACGGCGCAGACCCTCGAGCGGCTGCAGCGGCGCGACGCCGGGCAGGCCCAGCGACCACCGGCGTCCATCGAGGAGCGGTTCTCGGCCGAGGCGGGCCGGGCCGCGGTCAGCAGCAGGCTGGAGGCTGCGGCCGAGCCGATGACGAGGGTGGTGACACGGGTGCCCGTCACGGGGTCGGACGGCGAGCACTCACCCGCAGATCGGGCGTCCGGGCTCAGGCCTTGCCGTCGAAGAGGCTGGTGACCGACCCGTCCTCGAAGACCTCGCGGATGGCGCGGCTGATCAGGGGGGCGATCGACAGCGTCGTCAGCTTGTCGAAGTCGCGGTCGGCGGGCACGGGCAGGGTGTCGGTGACGATGACCTCGAGCGCCGAGCAGTTCTTGAGCCGGTCGACCGCCGGGCCCGAGAGGATCGCGTGCGTCGCCGCGATGACCACGCCCGCCGCACCCTCGGCCATGAGGGCGTCGGCGGCCTTGGTGATGGTGCCTGCGGTGTCGATCATGTCGTCGACGAGCACGCAGACGCGGCCCGCGACGGCACCGACGACCCGGTTGGCGATCGTCTCGTTGGGGCGGGTGGTGTCGCGCGTCTTGTGGATGAAGGCGAGTGGGGCACCTCCGAGGCGGTGCGACCAGTCCTCGGCGACCTTGATGCGCCCGGCGTCGGGCGAGACCACGGCGAGGGGCTGGTCGCCGTACTGCTGGGCGACGTACTCGCTGAGGATGGGCAGTGCCATGAGGTGGTCGACGGGTCCGTCGAAGAAGCCCTGGATCTGGGCGGTGTGCAGGTCGACCGCCATGAGCCGGTCGGCTCCGGCAGTCTTGAACAGGTCGGCCATGAGTCGGGCCGAGATCGGCTCGCGGCCGCGGTGCTTCTTGTCCTGCCGGGCATAGCCGTAGAAGGGCAGCACGACCGTGATCCGCTTGGCCGACGCGCGCTTGAGCGCGTCGACCATGATCAGGTGCTCCATGATCCACTCGTTGATCGGCGTCGTGTGGCTCTGGATGACGAAGGCGTCGGAGCCGCGCACCGACTCCTCGTAGCGCACGTAGATCTCGCCGTTGGCGAAGTCGTAGGCCGAGGTGGGCACGATGTCGGTGCCCAGCTCTTGCGCCACCGAGAGCGCGAGCTGGGGGTGGGCTCGACCGCTGAAGAGCATGAGGTTCTTCTGGGTGGTCTTCTGGATCCCGGTCATGACCGCTCGCCTCCCGACGACTCGTGCGTATGCTCCTGCTTCGCCAACGCCGCCTCGGCCGCCTCGGCGGCGGCTGCGGTGGCCGTGCCGGGACGGGTGCGCGCCACCCAGCCCGGGAGGATGCGCTGGCGCGCCCTCCCGACGCCCAGGTCGCCGGGACCGACGTCGCCGGTGATCGTCGAGCCTGCCCCGACGTAGGCCCCGTCGGCGATGTGCACCGGCGCCACGAGCACGCTGTTGCTGCCGACGAAGGCCTGGGCGCCCACGGTGGTGCGGCTCTTGGCGACGCCGTCGTAGTTGGCGAAGATCGTGCCCGCGCCGATGTTGGCGCCGTCACCGATGGTGACGTCACCGGCATACGACAGGTGGGGCACCTTGGCGCCCGCGCCGATGCGGGCGTTCTTGGTCTCGACGAAGCCGCCGATCTTGCCGCCCTCGCCGAGCACGGTCCCGGGGCGCAGGTAGGAGAACGGGCCCACGGTGGCGCGTGGGCCGATCACGGCGAGCAGGGCCTGGGTGCGCTCGACCAGGGCGCCGTCGCCGACCTCGGTGTCGGTGAGCGTCGTGTCCGGCCCGATGGTGCACTCGGCCCCGATGCTCGTCGCGCCGAGCAGCTGTGTGTGCGGGCGGATGACGGTGTCCTCGCCGACGGTGACGTCGACGTCGATCCAGGTCGAGGCCGGGTCGACGACGATGGCGCCCTCGCGCATGGCGCGCTCGACGGTGCGACGGTTGAGCTCGGCGCCGAGCCGCGCCAGCTGCACCTTGTCGTTGATCCCCTCGGTCTGCCAGGTGTCGTCGAGGGGCTGGGCCTGCACGGGCAGGCCCCGGCGTCGGGCGATGGCGACGACGTCGGTGAGGTACTTCTCGCCCTGCGCGTTGTCGGTGGTCACCTCGGCGAGCGCCTCGCGCAGCAGGGTGGCGTCGAAGGCGTAGATGCCCGAGTTGACCTCGGCGATCGCCCGCTGCTGCGCCGTGGCGTCCTTCTGCTCGACGATCCCCGTCACGGCGCCCTCACGGTCGCGCACGATGCGGCCGTAGCCGGTGGGGTCCGCCAGCACCGAGGTGAGCACGGTCACAGCGCTGGACGTCGCGGTGTGCGCCTCCAGCAGGGCGGTGAGGGTGTCTGCGGCGAGCAGCGGCACGTCGCCGTAGGTCACCAGGACGGTGCCCACGAGGTCGGGCGGCAGGACGCCGAGACCGCACTCGGCGGCCCGGCCCGTGCCCCTGACGGCGTCCTGGTCCGCGACCAGCGCGGCCGGGTCGAGCTCGCCCACGTGGGCGGCGACCGCGTCGCGCTGGTGGCGCACGACGACGGCGAGGTGCTCGGGGCCGGTGGCCCGGGCGGCCCGCAGGGCGTGGCCCACGAGGCTGAGCCCCCCGATGCGGTGCAGGACCTTGGTGGTGCGTGACCGCATCCGGGTGCCCTCGCCGGCGGCGAGGACGATGACGGCGGCAGGGCGGTTGCTCACGAGGGGCGAGCCTATCCCCGTCTGGCCCCCCTGCCGGTCGGCTAGCCTGATCCCCGGACGGTCGGGCTCGCCCACCGTCGTTCCCCGGTTGGTCTGCTGGCAGGGCCCGCCTGACTTTGAATCAGGACTAGCGACGATGGTTCGATTCCATCCCGGGGAGCCTCCGCCGCAGGTGAGAGGCTCACAGCCCTCAGCGGCGTCACGGCTGAGGCAGCCGCGCGACCCTATCGACCAGCCGACTCGAGGACTGACGTCAGCGATGGGGCCCTCGAGGCAACACAGCTGGCCGCAAGGGCCACGACGTCAATCACGCGCCCACCGCTGACCGTGACAACGGGGTGCCCGTTGGGGCAGACGGTCCACCCGGCTCCAGGGACGGATGCGACGATCACGCTCCCCAGATAGGTGCCGACAGCAAGCCTCTGCCGTAGACGTGGGTGGTCTGACTGGGTGGGTCCTATTTTGGGGCAACCGTCCCAGCCCCTCTCCGTGGCAAGGACTCGAGCAGCGTCCGCAGGTGCGGTGATCCGCTCACGCCCCGTGAACAGCAAATCTTTTCGCACGACGTGGAGAAGGCTCACCGCCGACCGCTGGCTCAGCGATGACTTGCCCGGTCGACATCGCCTGTAAGACCCCGATCGGCGATCCCGTCACTCGCCGGCAAAGCCAGGGCGGTATTCCATCCGGGCCCCGTCGGTTTCGGTCGGCGAGGCTCGCGGTCGCCTGCCTCGCCATCCCCTGGATCAAACCAGTGGAGTTCGCGAGCGACCATGGTCCGCGATGTCACCGAAGGAACAGGGGAGCTGCTGTGCTTGCTCATCGAACTCCCGTCTTGGCGCCCAACTTCACCTGGAGCGTAGCCCTACCCGCATTCAGGTGGATGGGAGTGGCTGACAGTAAGCGTCTCGGGATTGCCCTGATGATGCGGGGGGGTGTCGCCGGGGCCGTCGTGGTCCTCCTGACTTCCTCGCGCTGGGGGATCCTGGGGATCGCCGTCTCGCTCGTCGGCTACACGATATTCGCTACCGCCGACCCGGCTGACCGACCACCGCCCAGCTCGTGATTGCCAGCGAGAGGGCGACCTCGCTCGGGTATCTGTGTGCGTCAGGGTGGATGCGACAGGTCGGCTGATCTCTCTCTCCCACACATGGGCCCGAACGGAGCAGCAAGGGCCGCGAGAGAAGTTCGGTGCACGCCCGGCCGCGATCCGGGAATCGGGACCAGCAACGATGGTCCGATTCCATCCCATGCCATCCCCGGGGAGCGTGCGGCGGGAGATCGAGCGGGACATCGCGCCGTCAGAGCAGCGCGCGGAAGGCGAGGACGTCGGGCTGCTGCCAGTCGACGTGGTCGTTGCGCCAGCCCATGAGGTCGTGGAAGTGCGGGTCGGTGTTGGCCATCGCGTGACCGATGACGCTCGTCTCAGGAATGCGGTACTGCCCCATGAGGTCGCGCACCAGGGCGAGCAGCGCCTCGCGCTGCGGCGCGCGAGCAAGGATCTCGTGGTCGGCCTGCCGGGGGTCGGCGCGGCCGGGCTGCACCACCTCGATGCCGATCGCCTGGTCGTTGAGGCCGATGGTGTGCCGGCACCGGGTCGTCACGGGCAGGAGGGCGTGCACAGTGCCCCCCTGGTCGACGACGAAGTGGGCGCAGGTGCCCGGCAGCTCACCGAGGTTGCTCAGGTCGGGCGAGAAGGTGTCTCGGGCCCCCTGCCAGCTGGTCCCCGCCGTGTAGTGCAGCACGATCATCGTCGGGGTCAGACGCCAGGTGGCGCTGCCGTAGTGGCGAAGCGAGTAGGCCGCGGTCTCCCGCTCGCGGGCCACACCGAAGGGGATGTATGCCGCCTCGACCGGCACCGTCGCCGGTCTGGCCCCGCTCGCCGCTGGGGCCGGGCGCCTGGTCGTCGCCGACCGGGTGGTCGTCGGGGTCGTCACACGGGGCGGGCCCGTCGACCTCGCGACCGGGTGGTCGATCACCAGCGGGGGCGGCGCGCAAGCGGCGACCCCGGCTGCGGCGCCTGCCACCGTGAGGACGGCGGCGGCCCGGCCCCGCAGGCGCGACGACGTCACGCCATACCGTGTCTGCAGTGCTCGCTCACCGGTCGACGGTAGCCCGGCGCCGTCGGGCGGCCCATCACCGCCACGGCACAATGGGAGGGTGAGCCCCCGCAGCGCCTCCGACGACGGCCCGCGGGCCCGGATGACCGGGCCCCAGCGGCGCGAGCAGCTGCTCGTCATCGGGCGCACGCTCTTCGCCGAGAAGGGCTACGAGGGCACCTCGGTCGAGGAGATCGCCGCCAAGGCGCGGGTGAGCAAGCCGGTGGTCTACGAGCACTTCGGCGGCAAGGAGGGGCTGTATGCCGTCGTCGTCGACCGCGAGATCACCACCCTGCTCGACGGCATCTCGCACGCGCTGCAGCCGGGGCAGACTTCGCACGAGCTGCTCGAGGCGGCGGCGCTGGCGCTGCTCGACTACGTCGACACCTCGACCGACGGCTTCCGCATCCTCGTGCGTGACTCGCCCACCGGCTCGTCGCGGGGGTCGTTCGCGAGCCTGATCAGCGATGTGGCGACCCGCGTCGAGCACCTGCTGGAGGCGGAGTTCAAGAGTCGCAAGCTCGACCCGAAGACCGCGCCGCTCTACGCGCAGATGCTCGTGGGGATGGTCGCGCTCACCAGCCAGTGGTGGCTGGAGTCGCGGCGCTTCAAGAAGGACGAGGTGGCCGCCCACCTGGTCAACCTGGCGTGGAACGGCCTGAGCGACCTCGAGAAGAAGCCGACCCTCGGCGGGCGTTGAGCACCGCGCCCGGCCGTGCCCGTGCATTGTCTTGACGCCAAGAAGTCCGAACCAAAGAAACTTGACGCTGGGTATACTCGAGGGGTGGCGGCACCAGAGGGCGACGAGGTCGACAGGATCGTCTTGGCGTGGGCCCGCGAGCGGCCCGACCTCGACGCCACTCCCCTGCACGTGCTGTCGCGAATCTCCCGGCTGGCGCGCCACCTCGACCTGGCGCGCAGTGCCGCATTCGCGGAGCACGACCTCGACTCGTGGGAGTTCGACGTGCTCTCGGCTCTGCGCCGGTCGGGTGAGCCCTATGAGCTCTCCCCCGGGCAGCTCGTCACCCAGACCCTCGTCACCTCGGGCACGATGACCAACCGGGTCGACCGGCTGGCCGTGCGCGGCTACGTCGAGCGGCGGCCCGACCCCCACGACCGCCGCGGCGTCATCGTCGCCCTCACGCCCACCGGCCGCGAGGTCGTCGACGCCGCCCTCTCCGACCTCCTCGACCGCGAGCGCGGCCTGCTTGCCGGCCTCTCCACCGCCGAGCAGTCCCGTCTCGCCGGCACCCTCCGCGGCCTACTGAGCCCCTTCGACGCCTGAGGGGCGACCCCGACGCCCCAACCATCAGTCGCCTTCCTGCGCCGGACCTTCCCCTTTTGAGCCCCGAGAGGCCTGAACGGGCGCATCCGAAGCAACAAGCGGACTGGTCGGGAGTGGGGCGGTCAGCCGGCCTGCTGGAACTCCAGGCGGTTGCCGACCGTCGCGGCGGTCGTGACGCGGTCATCCCTGCCTGACCAGCGTCACCAACCGCTCGAGCAGGGCGTCGACCGCCCGCAGGCGGGCGCCGACCAGAGGGGCCTGCTCGACCTCGGCCCGATGCAGGGCGACTGGTCGCGGGACCGAGCCCTGCCGGGCGAGGAGCGCTGCGTGGAGGGCGGCCGAGGCTCCCCAGGCACCTCCGAGCACCACGCACGAGGGGTCGAGCAGGGCCACCGCGGCAGCCAGCACTCCCGTGACCGCGTCGGCCACGGGGTCCAGCAGGTCGGGCTCGTCGAGTCCCGCGACGACGCGGCCGACGTCGATGGCCGTCGAGCCCGCCCGGCGCAGCCCGAGCCGCTCGAACACCTGGGTGAAGGACATCGCCTCCCCGCCCGGTCCGACCGTGAGGAGGTGAGCGACCTCGCCGGCGAGACCACCGGCGCCGCGGTGCACCTCCCCGTCGCTGACCACGGCTGACCCGAGCCCCTCGTCGAGAAAGAGGTGGAACACGTCGTGCTGCCCCCGCGCCACCCCCTGTCGCAGCTCTGCCCGGGCGGCCCAGTTGACGTCGTTGTCGACGACGACGGGGCCGGCGACCACCCGCCGCAGCAGCCGAGCCGGGTCGAGGTCCCCCACGAGGAAGGGCGCATCGGGGAGGTGGACCAGCCGACCGGTGGTGCGGTCGACGGGGTCGGCCGCACTGACCACGGCCGTGACGAGGGAAGCACCCGCGGCGTGGGCGGCCAAGGCTGCGGCCACCCGTCGGACGGCGTGGCGCACCGCCGCCGCCGGCCCTCCGCTCACCGCGGTCGTGGCAGCCGCACGCACCGCACCGAGGGCGTCGACGGCCTCGACGGTCACCCCCTGCGGCGCGATGTCGACAACGAGGGCGAGACCCGCTCCAGGGCCGAGTCCGTAGTAGCTACCCACCCGCCCCCGGCCGGTCGTGCGCTCCCCCGTGTCGGCGACGAGACCCGCTGCCTCGAGTCGGGCGACAGCCTCGGAGACCGTCGGCCTGGAGATGCCGGTCGCCGTCGCGAGCTCGGCCCGGGTGGCACGACCTCGGGCGACGAGGGCCGTCAGCACGTGCTCGTCGCTGAGGGTCCTCAAGAGCTGGAGCGAGGGGCGTGCGGTCACCGAGCCATCTTAGTAAGGAGTCCTTGCCAAAGACACTCCACCGCGCTACCGTTTTAGTAATCAGTGTTAACCAAGGCTGTACGGCCTTGCCCGAGAGGACCCCGATGACGACGACGACCAGCCCGCCCGCCCGGTCGCAGACCCCGCTCCCGCACTGGGAGAGCACCCCTGACGACCTGCCCGCCGCCATCCGCGCGGTCAAGGCCGCCATCCGTGCCCGCATCGCAGCCTCGGGCCGCACCGTCGAGGAGGTCTTCTCGGTTGTCGAGGAGCGGGTGCGCGCCCGGGTCATCGAGATCGCCGCCGACCGGGCTGCAGGTCGAGCAGTCTGGCCCGTGGTGGACTACGCCGACATCGCGGCGGGCTCGGTCACCGCGGGGCAGCTCGACCTCCTGCACCGACGCGGCTGCCTCGTCGTGCGTGGTCACTTCCCCCACGAGCAGGCCCGGGGCTGGGACGCCGGCATCATGGACTACGTCGAGGGCAACCGCTTCTTCGAGGCCTACACCGGCCCGGGCGACGACTTCTTCGCCAGCGTCGGCTCGAAGCCCGAGATCTACCCGATCTACTGGTCGCCCGCTCAGATGGGGGCCCGCCAGTCGGAGCGGATGGCCACCGTGCAGGCCTTCCTCAACGCGCAGTGGCGCCACGAGTCCGAGGGCACGCAGTGGTTCGACCCCGAGAACGACTCGCTCTACCCCGACCGCATCCGCCGCCGCCCCCCGGGCGCCGACTCCGCCGGTCTCGGCGCCCACTGCGACCCGGGCACCCTCGACCTGTGGATGACCCGGGCCTACCAGCAGGCCTTCCACCACCTCTTCGACGGCACGGTGGAGGACTACGACCCCTGGGACGCGGCTCACCGCACAGCGGGTCCGCAGTATCCCGGGACGACGATGTGCTCGGCCTTCCGCACCTTCCAGGGCTGGACCGCCCTGTCCGACATGGACCACGACCAGGGGGTGCTGCACACCGTGCCCATCCCCGAGGCGATGGCCTACCTGCTGCTGCGCCCCCTGCTGTCGGACGTGCCCGACGACGACATGTGTGGCGTGACGACCAACCAGACCTTCCCGGTGAGCGAACGGTGGCACCCGCTGCTGCTCGAAGCCCTCAGCGGCATCCCCGACGTGCGTGCCGGCGACTCCGTCTGGTGGCACTGCGACATGGTGCACTCCGTCGCGCCGGTCGCCGACCAGCAGGGCTGGGGCAACGTGATGTACATCCCAGCCGCGCCCTGGTGCCCCCGCAACGAGGCGTATGCCGCGTCGGTCCGCGACGCGTTCCTCTCCGGCTCCAGCCCGGGCGACTTCCCGCAGGAGGACTACGAGCGCGAGTGGCCCGACCGCTTCGCGCCGGAGGACCTCAACGCGACCGGTCGTGCCGCCCTGGGCCTCGCCCCGCAGCCCCCCACCTGAGGGACCCGGGCCCTATTCGACTCCACCTGTTGCGCTGAGCGCCGGACAACCCGGACAAAGCACCGCCAAAACGAGGCGCTCACCGCAACACGTCGGTGTGGAGGGTCGGGTCAGTCGACGGTCTCGGCCAGCTCCAGCCAGGCCAGCTCGAGCTCCTCGCGCTCACCGTGCACCTCGGTCTGGGTGCGAGCGAGCTCGGTGAGACGGGTGTGGTCACCGTTCGACGACGCGTCGGCCATCTGGGTGTGCAGCCTGGCCTCGCGGTCGGCGAGCTTGCCCAGCTGACGCTCGAGGCGGGCGAGCTCCTTGCGCGCGGCCCGCACCTCGACCGCCGACGCGCCGCTCGCCGGCGCGGCCGGTGCCGCCGTCGGCGCGGGAGCCCCGTCCCGGCTCACGGTGTTGCCGTCGGCGTCGGCGACGCCTCTCCACACGGGGGCCGCCGCGCGGAGCCGGAGGTACTCCTCGACCCCTCCGGGCAGCTGGCGCACCTTGCCGTCGCCGAGCAGCGCGACCTGCCGGTCGGCGACCCGCTCCAGCAGGTAGCGGTCGTGCGAGACGACGAGCAGGGTGCCGGCCCAGCCGTCGAGCACGTCCTCGAGCGACTGGAGCGTCTCGATGTCGAGGTCGTTGGTCGGCTCGTCGAGGATGAGCACGTTGGGCTCGCTCATGAGCAGCCGCAGCAGCTGCAGCCGCCGCCGCTCGCCACCGGAGAGGTCGCTGACCCGGGTCTGCTGGCGCCCGCCGCTGAAGCCGAGGCGCTTGGCCAGCTGGCTCGCACTGACCTCCTTGTCGCCGAGCATCGTGTAGCTCTTGACGTCCTCGATCGCGTCGATGACCCGCCAGTCCTCGAACTTCTCGAGCTCGCGGACCTCCTGGGTGAGGAACGCGACGACGATGGTCTTGCCGGCCTTGCGCTTGCCCGAGGTCAGGGCGAGGTCGCCGGTGATGGTGCGCAGCAGTGTCGACTTGCCGGCGCCGTTGACCCCGACGATGCCGACGCGCTCGCCCGGCGCGAGCCGCCAGGTGACGCGGTCGAGCACGCGCCGACCGCCGAGGTCGACCGTCGCGTCCTCGAGGTCGACGACGTCCTTGCCGAGCCGGGTCGTCGCGAAGCGCACCAGCGACACGTCGTCGCGCGCGGGTGGCTCGTCCTCGATGAGGGCGTTGGCCGCGTCGATGCGGAACTGCGGCTTGCTCGTGCGCGCCGGCGGCCCGCGCCGTAGCCACGCGAGCTCCTTGCGGAGGAGGTTGTCGCGGCGCTCGGCGGTGACCTTCGCCATCCGCTCGCGCTCGGCCTTCGCCAGCACGTAGGCGGCGTAGCCGCCCTCGAAGGCGCTCACCTCACCGTCGCCCACCTCCCACGTCAGCGTGGCCACCGCGTCGAGGAACCAGCGGTCGTGGGTGATCGCGACGAGCGCCGAGTCGGGCCGGGTGCGCGCTGTCGTCAGGTGCCGGGCGAGCCAGGCGACGCCCTCGACGTCGAGGTGGTTGGTCGGCTCGTCGAGCAGCAGCACGTCGGGGTCGGAGACCAGCAGCTTGGCCAGCGCCAGCCGTCGACGCTCGCCGCCGGACATCGGCCCGATGACGGCCTCGAGGCCACCGATGCCCGGGGCGTCGATGCCGCCGAGCAGCCCGGTGAGCACGTCACGGATGCGCGAGTCGCCCGCCCACACGTGCTCGGGCAGGTCGCCGAGCACGGCCTGCCGCACCGTGTGCGTCGGGTCGAGCACGTCGACCTGGCTCAGCATGCCGACGGTGACCGTCCCCCCGCGGGTGATCCGGCCCTCCTCGAGCGGCTGCTCACCCGCGATCACGCGCAGGAGGGTGGACTTGCCGCCGCCGTTGCGACCGACCACGCCGATGCGCTGGCCGGTGTTGACTCCGGTGGAGACGCCGTCGAGGACGGTGGTGGTGCCGAAGACGACGGTGGCTCGCTCGAGCGAGACGAGGTTGGCCATGGTGTGGTCCGCCGCCCCGTCAGAGCCGGCCGGGTCCGGTGACGACGTGCGCCCCCTGGACCGGGGCCTTGGCCCGCCGGACCTCGCCCGCGACACCCGAGGCGGCGAGCGAGACGCACAGGTCGAGGGCCAGCTCGGTCGACCCGGTGAGGAAGGCGATCGTCGGCCCGGAGCCCGACACGATGCCGCCGAGGGCGCCGTACTCCAGACCCGCGTCGACGACGTCACGCAGCGCGGGCTGGAGCGAGAAGGCGGCGTCCTGCAGGTCGTTGGTGAGAGCACGACCGAGGGCCTCGGGGTCACCTGAGCGCAGCGCGGTCATCATGTCGGCGGACGGCTCGGGCTCGGGGACCGACGACGACCCGCGCAGCCGGTCGCACTCGGCGTAGACCTCGGGGGTCGACAGGCCGACGTCGCTGACGGCGAACACCCAGTAGAAGGTGCCCGTCGCGAGCACCGGGGCCAGCTGCTCGCCGCGGCCCGAGCCGATGGCGATGCCGCCGCTGAGGCAGAAGGGGACGTCGCTCCCGATCGAGGCCGCCAGCGTGGCCAGCTCGTCGCGCGACAAGCCCGACGCCCAGAGCTGGTCGCAGGCCAGCAGGGCGGCGGCAGCGTCGGCCGAGCCGCCCGCCATCCCGCCGGCGACCGGGATCTCCTTGTGGATGCGCAGCGCCAGCGGCTCGTCGACCCCGACCGCTGCGGCCAGGGAACGGGCGGCCCGGAGCGCGAGGTTGGTGGCATCGGTGGGGACCTTCGCGGCATACGGGCCGGTGACCTCGACCTGCCACTGGTCGGACGGGGTGGCCGTGACCTCGTCGTGCAGCCCGACGGCCATGAAGACGGTTGACAGGCCGTGGTACCCGTCAGCGCGGCGCGGGCCGACGCCCAGCTCGAGGTTGACCTTGGCCGGGACGCGGACGGTCACGGAGGAGTCCACCGAGAGGGCTGAGGTCACTGCGCCACCCTAACCGGGCGCCGGCAGGTCACGCCGCGCGGCCGCCAGCGCGGCGAAGGCGGTGATGTCGAGCTGCTCGCCCCGGGTGCGCGGGTCGATGCCGGCCGAGCGCAGGGCGGCCTCGGCCCGCTCGGCCGAGCCGGCCCACCCGGCGAGGGCGGCGCGCAGGGTCTTGCGGCGCTGCGCGAAGGCCGCGTCGACGGCCGCGAAGACCTCGGCCCGTGGAGCGCTCGTCACGGGCGGCTCGCGCCGCACCAGCGAGACCAGCCCCGAGTCGACGTTGGGCACCGGCCAGAAGACGCTGCGGGGCACGGTGCCCGCCAGCCGCACCGACGACCACCAGGCGGCCTTGAGGCTGGGCACTCCGTAGGTCTTGCTGCCCGGAGGTGCAGCGAGCCGATCGGCCACCTCGAGCTGCACCATGACCAGCACCCGGTCGATGCTCGGAAACCGCTCGAGGAAGGAGAGCACGACCGGGACCGACACGTTGTAGGGCAGGTTGGCCACCAGCGCCGTCGGGGCCGGCTCGAGCGAGGTGACCGCCATCGCGTCGGCGTGCACGACGGTCAGGCGGTCGGAGCTTCGCGGCTGGAGCGCCTCGACCGTGCCCGCCAGCGCGCCCGCCAGCGTGGGGTCGATCTCGACGGCGACCACGGCGCGCACCTGGGGCAGGAGCGCCAGCGTCAGCGAGCCCAGCCCGGGGCCCACCTCGACCACGACGTCGTCGGCGCCGACGCCCGCGAGCCGCACGATGCGGCGCACGGTGTTGGCGTCGACGACGAAGTTCTGACCCCACTGCTTGGTGGGGCGGATGCCGAGCCGGGTGGCCAGCTCACGCACCGCAGACGCGCTCAGGAGGGCCGGTGCGGCCGGCAGCAGGTCGTCAGACATGCCCCGACCCTAGAGCCCGTACGACGTCAGGCGGCGTGGGCGCAGCCCCACGGGCCGAGGCCGGCCCGGGCGAAGTAGCGGTTGGCCACGGTGATCTGCTGCTCGCGGGAGGCGAGGTCGGCGCGGGAGGAGAAGTCGGCGCCCCCGTTGGCCAGCCACGACCCGATGTCGAACTGCAGGCCGCCGTAGTAGCCGTTGCCCGTGTTGATGTGCCAGTTGCCGCCCGACTCGCAGGCCGCGATGCGGTCCCACATCGCGGAGTTGGCGAGGTTGAGACCGGCGCCGGAGACCGGGCCGGCGGAGGGCGCGGGGGCGGCGGGCGCGCTCGGGGCGCGGGGAGCGGCGACCCGGGGGGCGGCGACGACGACCGGGGCGGGCTTGGTGCCGACGGCGACGACCGCCGAGACCGGAGCCTTGGTGACCGACGAGGTGACCTGCAGGCGCTTGGCCAGCTTGCCGTCGATCCAGATCTCCTTCCAGACGATCGTGCGCTCGCCGACCGCACCGGAGGTGGTGGTCTTCGTCGTGCCGACCGTCAGGGACGGGTCGTTCTTCCGGGTCGTGGCGAACGCGATGCTCTCGACGCTGGTCGCACCCTTGCTCGACACGCGGTAGACGGTGACCGACAGACCGTCGGTCACCGGCGTGGAGGCGGCGGGCTTGACCTGGTCGGTCGAACCGAGCTTGATCCCCGAGGCGGCGAGCAGGTCGGCGACGGTGGCGGCGGTCGTGGTCTTGGCGACCTTCTTGCCGTTGAGCACGAGGCTGACGTCGTGCGGGCTGGTGATCGACATGGCCAGACCGGTGCGGCCCAGCGGCAGGTCGCGGCTGACCGACAGCTTCGCGGCCGAGTCGGCGCGCAGGCCGATCTGCGCGAGGGCGTCGGAGACGCTCGTCGCGGTCGTCCAGTAGTCGCGGGTCGTGCCGTCGAGCGTGACGGTGAGCTTGCGGCCGTAGCGCACGACGACGGTCTCCCCGTCGGAGAGCGGCTGGTCGGCGGCCGGCACGACGGTGTCGTGCGCCCCGAGCGCGATCCCCTTCTTGCTCAGCAGGTCAGCGACGGTGCTGCCCATGACGTGCACCGACTCGGTGCTCCCGTCGACCGACAGGGCCACGGCCTTGTCGAGGTGGGCGATGCTGAAGGCGCCGGCGGCCACAGCGGCCACGACACTTAGCTGGGCGAGATGGCGGACGGGACGAGAGATCACACTGCTCCGATGATGGGTCTGCCCGGGTACGAGGCACGGGTTCCGGGCTGCCGGAGCATGGGTGAGGGGCGTCGCCGTCGTCGGCGCGCCCCCAGTGGCCACTGCTCGTGATGCTGCCCGGCCCGTGGCGTCGCCACCGGCCTTCGGCACTCACTGTCCCCGAAAGGACACGGAAAGGTCAACTTTCGGTAACGAGAACGGGTCGGTGGCGTGACCAGTGTGCCCTGTGGGACCCGAGTGACGGATGGTGCGCCCGATGGGCGGGCGAGGTGCGTCGGACGCCCCCCGGGTCAGGCCCAGGGCCCGTAGACCCGCTCGCTGTTGGCCGACAGTGCCGCGCACAGCGTCGGCACGTCGCTGGTGAGCGTGTCCGCCATCGAGCGCACGGTCAGCGGCACGAGGTAGGACGCGTTGGTCGCGCCGCGGTAGGGGTGCGGGGTCAGATAGGGCGCGTCGGTCTCGACGAGCAGGTGCTCCAGCGGCGTCACGGCCAGGGCGTCGCGCAGACCCCGGCTGTTCTTGAAGGTCACCGTGCCCGAGAAGGACAGCATGATCCCCATCTCCACCGCTCGCTGCGCCATGGCGAGGTCACCCGAGAAGCAGTGCAGCACAGTGCGATCGGGGACACCTTCCTGGGCAAGGATCCGTAGCACGTCGTCGTGCGCGTCGCGGTCGTGGATCTGCAGCGCCTTGCCGGTGCGCTTGGCCAGGTCGATGTGCCAGCGGAACGCGTCCTGCTGTGCAGGCACCCCGTCGTCGCCCGTGCGGAAGTAGTCGAGGCCCGTCTCGCCGATCACCCGCACCCGCGGGTGCTGGGCCAGCTGCTCGATCTCGGCGAGCTGGTCGGCCAGCTCGCCCGAGGCGGCCAGGGCCGGGATCTCGTTGGGGTGCAAGGCGATCCCGCCGAGCAGTGACGGGTGGCCCTCCACCAGGTCGATGGTCAGGCGTGCGGCCTCGATCTCGCAGCCGATCTGCACGACCCGGTCGACACCTACGGAGGCGGCCTGGGCCAGCGCCTCGGCGATGTCGACCTCGGGCGAGCCGTCGCGCCGGAGGTCGAGGTGGCAGTGATTGTCGACGACCGCGATCGGCAGGCGGTCGGGGGCCGGCGGACGGTCTCCCGACGGCGTGCGCGACGCCGGCTGGGGGCTCATGCGCCCGCCGCCGGGTCACCCGGCGGGTCGAACTTGCGAAACACCGGGCTGGGCTTGCCGATCGGCGTGCCCACGACGACGCCGCGCGGCTCCCAGGCCGGGGTCGAGGCGTAGTCGCCGGTGATGACGGGGTAGCCCGGCCCCCCATCGAGGTCGTCGACCTCGTCGATGCGCGGCATCGGCACGAGATCACCTTCCCCCCCGAGCACCCGGTGGATCGCGTTGGAGGAGTGGGGCAGGAAGGGGGAGATCATCGTGTTGAGGTCGCTGACCGCCTGGGCCAGCACGTGCAGCACGGTGCCGAGGCGCTCCCGCTGGTCGTCGCCCTTGAGCCGGAAGGGCTCGGTCTTGCTGACGTAGGCGTTGGCCTCCCCCACCAGCCGCATGACCTCGGCGATCGCCGAGCGCACCCGCTGCCGCTCGAGCAGCTCACCCACGACAGGGAAGCCGCCGCGCACTGCGGCGAGCAGCCCCTCGTCGACCGGCTCGAGCGGACCGGCGGCCGGGATCTCGCCGTACGACTTGTGGATCATCGTGGCGGTGCGGTTGACGAGGTTGCCCCAGCCGGCGACGAGCTCGCTGTTGTTGCGCTGCACGAAGGCGGCCCAGGTGAACTCGGCGTCCTGCGTCTCGGGCCCGGCTGCGCAGATGAAGAAGCGCAGCGGGTCGGGGCCGTAGTCGGCCAGCACGTCGCGCACCAGGACGACGTGCCCGCGCGAGCTGGAGAACTGCTCCGTGCCCATCGTGAGGTACTGCGACGCGACGACCTCGGTCGGCAGGTTGAGCACGCCGAAGACGCCGGGCTCACCGCCCTTGTCGCCCTTGCCGGCGTAGGCCAGCAGCTCGGCGGGCCAGACCTGGGTGTGGAAGGTGATGTTGTCCTTGCCCTGGAAGTAGAACGACTGCGCGTCGGGGTCGTTCCACCACGCCCGCCAGGCCTCGGGGTCACCGCTGCGCCGCGCCCACTCGATCGAGGCCGACAGATAGCCGACGACCGCGTCGAACCACACGTAGAAGCGCTTGTTGGGTTGCTCGACCCACCCCGCGATCGGCACCGGGATGCCCCAGTCGAGGTCACGTGTCATCGCCCGCGGCCGCACGTCGCCGAGGAGGTTCTTGCTGAAGTTGAGCACCGACGGGCGCCAGGTGCCGTTGGCCTCGCGCTCGTCGAGCCACTCGGCGATGGCCCCGGCCAGCGCCGGCAGGTCGAGGAAGAAGTGCTGGGTCTCGCGGAACTGCGGCGTCTCGCCGCTGATCTTCGACCGCGGCTCGACCAGCCGCGACGGCTCGATCTGGTTGCCGCAGTTGTCGCACTGGTCACCGCGCGCCTGGCCGTATCCGCAGATGTAGCAGGTGCCCTCGATGTAGCGGTCGGGCAGCGTGCGCCCGGTCGACGGGCTGATCGCCACCAGGTCGGTCTGCTCGAGCATGTAGCCGTTGCGCCAGTCGCCGGTGAAGAGCTCCTGCGCCACGGCGTAGTGGTTGCGGGTCGTCGTGCGGGTGAAGAGGTCGTAGGCCAGCCCCAGCCCCGTGAGGTCCTCGACGATGACCCGGTTGTAGCGGTCGGCGAGCTCGCGGGCAGTGACCCCCTGCTCGTCGGCGGCGACGAGGATCGGCGTGCCGTGCTCGTCGGTGCCCGACACCATGAGCACGTCGTGACCGGCCATCCGCATGTAGCGGCTGAAGACGTCGGAGGGCACGCCGAAGCCGGCGACGTGACCGATGTGGCGCGGGCCGTTGGCGTAGGGCCAGGCGACGGCGGACAAGACCTTGCTCATGGGCCGATCCTAGGTGGCCGGCCCATCCGCGACCTGCGACGGGACCGGCCGCACCAGGAACGGCGCCAGCAGCTCGGGGTCGACCGCGACCGCGAGCGCCACCCCGTCGTCGAGCGGCACGTCGTACGCGGTGTAGCTCTGCTTGCCCGCGGCCGTGGTCGCGAGCACGTGGGCCAGGCCCACCCGCCGCTGGAAGAACGACTGGTGCACCCGCCAGCCGATCACGCCGTCCCGGGCCAGGACGTCGCGCCGGCGCCCGAAGGTGCCCTGCTGCACGACGAGGTGGTGGGCGAAGAGCCGGTGGCCGAGCCCGGCATACCGGTCCCTGGCCAGCGGGGGGACCGCGAGCAATGGGAGGGTCGCGACGACCCCGAGCCACAGCGGCAGGTCGAGCCAGGCCACCAGGCCCCAGCCGGCCGCGGCGACGACCAGCCCGGGCACCAGCGCACGGGTCCACCGACGCCGGCGCGCGGCTGGCCCGTGCGGGGTCAGCGCCGCCGTGAGCGCCTCGTGGTCGTCCACGACGTCGGCGGCCACCGCGTCGACGACCGCCAGCGGGGCCGGTGGCGAGAGCCACGAGCTGCCCCGGTCGGCCTCCTTGCGCGACAGACCGGTGGTGATGGCCTGCAGCCGCGCGCCGCCGGCCAGCCGCAGGCCCAGCGGCTGGCCGACCTCGACCCCGCGCAGTCGCCTCTCCTCGATGCTCGTCTCGCGGGTCGTGAGCAGACCCCGCGTGACGTGCAGGGTGCCGCCGCTGTGGCGGGTCAGCCGGAAGCCCCAGAACTGCAAGGCGTAGCCGATGACCGCGAGCGCCGACACGAGCACCACCAGACCGACCACCCCGGCGGCGACGTCGAGCCAGATCGGGTGCTGCCCGAGGCGGCTCACGGCGCCATCGAGATTGGTGCGCTCGAGGTAGCGCTGCACGAACTGGTTGGCGAAGCCGAAGATCGCGAGCGCCGAGAAGACCCCGGTGAGGGTGAGCGGCGCGAAGAGCATCCAGCGCGGGTCGAGGCGCAGCAGCTGCGTCTCGCTCCCCTCCTCGTCCCGCGGCCAGGACGACGATGCCGAGGAGAACGAGGGCGGCGGCAGGTCGGCGACCGGCTCGCCCGACGGCGCCGGCAGGTCGGACCCTGCGGCGACCTTGCGCCGGTGGATCAGCTCCTCGCGCATCCGGCGCGCCTGCGCCAGCGGCAGCGCGTCGAGCACCAGCCGCTCGCGCGAGGTGCCGGCGGTGCCGATCTCGACCTTCGCCAGCCCGAGGAGCCGGTGGAAGACCGGCGCGGTGACGTCGACCGTGCGCACCCGGTCGGCCGGGGTCGCGACCAGCTGCTTGGTGAAGAGCCCCTTGCGCAGCTCGATCTGGTCGGCCTCGATGCGGAAGCGCGTCGTCGCCCACCGCAGCACGCCGAGGCCCACCGCGACCGCGAGCACCGCGAGCTCGAACCACTGCCCGCCGGTGTCCTGGCTCTGCCCGACGATCACCGCGCCGACCAGCGCGGGCAGGAACCGGATCACCTCCTGCACCGGGTGCACCAGCAGCATGCGGGGGTCGAGGCGGCGCCACGGCGTGTGCAGGTCGGCGGGCAGCGCGTCTTCCTCCGGCGGCTCTCCATACGGGCTGCCGTATGGAGCCTCGCCGCTCACGTCGCGTCGCCGGTCTCGGCGACCGTCGCCTCGGTGAGCTCGTCGACGAGGCGGCGGGCGTCGTCGACGTCGAGCCCCTCGATGGTGAGGGGCCCGGCCGCCGACGCCGTCGTGACCGTCACCGATGCGAGGCGGAAGAGCTGGGAGAGCGGGCCGCGCGAGAGGTCGACGGTCTGGATGCGCGAGATCGGGGCGATCCGCCGCTCCTGCGAGAGCCAGCCGCGCTGGGTGTAGACGGCGGTGGGCGTCGTCTCCCACCGGTGCACGCGGTAGCGCCACAGCGGCATGACGGCCGTGTAGCCCCCGGCGACCACCAGCCACGCCACCCCGACGAGCAGGTGGGGCGTGCGCGAGCCGCCGTCGTCGAGGAGCCACCAGGCCACCTGCCCGGCCAGCAGCACGAGGGCGAGCAGCGCCGACTCGGTGACCCACATCAGCCGCGCCCGGGGGCTGACCAGGTGGGCGGGCTCGCGCAGGCGGGGCGGCGTCTCCGCGCCCGGGCCGTCACTCATCGCGCACTCACCGATCCACCGTATGCGATAGCCCACAGCCCGCCTGCGGCGATCCGGCCCCCCGGGGCGCGCCCCCGCTGGTTGGATCTGCGCATGACCCACCTGCGCATCTCCCGCCACGTCGAGGCTCCCGCCGAGGTGGTCTACGACCTGGTCACCGACCTGCCCCGCATGGGCGAGTGGTCGCCCGAGACCGAGCGGGTGCTCTGGCGCGGCGACGCCACCGGTCCGGAGGTCGGCGCGCGCTTCATCGGCTGGAACCGCAAGGGGGTCGTGCGCTGGTTCACCTACGGGGAGGTGGTGACGGCCGAGCGCGGTCGTCGCTTCGCCTTCGAGGTCACGGTCGGGCCGATCAAGGTCGCCCGGTGGGAGTACGTGCTCGAGCCGGATGCCGACGGCGCCGGCTGCACCGTCACCGAGGAGTGGACCGAGCGCCGCCCCCGCTTCGCGAGGTTCCACGACGCTGCCCTGGGGGACCGGCGGGTCAGCAACGCCGCCGGCATGGAGCTGACGCTCACCGCGCTGGGCCGAGCCGCCGAGGGCGTCGTCACGCTCTAACCCTGCCTGAGCGCGCCGGGGGGGCGGTCGCCGTTCGGAGCGCAGGTCTGCCCGATCGGATGAGACTCCTTGGCTCAACGAGGGACGGAAACCTCGCTACCCTACCGAAGAGGACTATTTCGGACGGAGGTGGGCGATGGCTGCGCAAAGGGCGCTCGTGGTGGAGGACTCCCCGGAGTTCGCCGCCCTGACGACACGTCTGCTGGTCTCGGAGGGCTTCGAGGTCACCGTGGCCGCCGACGGCGAGCGCGGGGTGAGCGTGGCCCGCGAGACCAGGCCCGAGCTGATCCTGCTCGACGTGACCCTGCCCGGTCTCGACGGCTTCGAGGTCTGCCGCATCATCCGTGAGTTCTCCGACTGCTACGTCGTGATGGTCACCGCGCGCGACGACGAGTTCGACCGCGTGCTCGGTCTGTCCGTGGGCGCCGACGACTACGTGACGAAGCCGTTCTCGGCCCGCGAGCTCGCCGCCCGCATCAAGGCGATGCGCCGACGGCCGCGCACGCAGCAGCAGCCGAGCGCCCGGTCCTTCAGCGGCCTCGAGGTCGACCCCGCCGCCCGCGAGGTGCGCTACCTCGGGCAGTCCGTCGAGCTGACGAAGATCGAGTTCGACATCCTCGACCTGCTCACGAGCGAGCCCCGCCGCACCTTCGAGCGGTCCCAGCTGATGGACCTCGTCTGGGGCACCGAGTGGCACGGCGACGAGCACGTGATCGTCGTGCACGTCGGCAACCTGCGCCGCAAGCTCAGCGAGGGCGCCAACACGCAGCGCTTCATCCGCACCGTCCGCGGCGTGGGCTACCGCTTCGACCCCAGCGGCGGCAGCTCGCTGCAGGTCGTGACGCCGCAGCACTGAGCCCCCCAGCGGGTCTCGGGCGGCTCATTCCACCTGCGCCAGCCACTCACGCAGCGCCTGAGTGGTGACGTCGGCGCAGTCGGCGAGCTCGACGACCATCTCGTCGAGGTCAGCGGCGGCTGAGGTCATCGCCTCGGACTCCAGGGCCCCGCAGAGCCCCTCGAGGGCACGGGTTCCCAACAGGGCGCTGCTCGACCGCAGGCTGTGGGCGACCCGGTGGAGGGTCTCGCGCTCCCCGTCGACGCCCTGCCGCAGTGCGGCGAGGCGGCCCGGCATCTCGTCGAGGTAGAGACCGACGATCTGGCGCACCACGTCCGACCCGCCTGTCTCC
The DNA here is from genome assembly GCA_039889245.1 of Dermatophilaceae bacterium Soc4.6. Lineage (NCBI taxonomy): Bacteria > Bacillati > Actinomycetota > Actinomycetes > Micrococcales > Dermatophilaceae > Dermatophilaceae bacterium Soc4.6. The sequence goes on from JAZGVH010000002.1 coordinate 1,333,627, forward strand.
GCCGCGAGCCGGTCGAGGGTCGTCGGGTCGAGCACCGGGCGCTGTGTCTGCGTCATGGTGACCATGATCCGCCGGGACGCAGGCAAGGACGCCAGCAGGGTCGCACGCCGGGCGCCTTGAGCAGATCTTGAGGCTGGCCGGACCACCCGCTGAGGTCGACGGGGGATTCTTGGTGCATGCGCATCAGGGCGACCGACGACACGAGCGCCCGCAGGCGGCCCCCAGCGGCCGCGCGCATCGCCGTCCTGCTCTCCGTCGTGGCTGTCCTCACCAGCCTCGCGGGGTGCGGGACGGCGCCGGGCGACGGCACGGCCCTCCCGCCCCCGGCCGGCGACACCGGCTACCGGGTGGTCACCGCGTCGTCGCTCACGAGGACCCAGTCGCTGCCGGTCCCCACCGGGCCCGTCGTGCTCACCATCAGCGGCCGCCTGGGCGCTGGCGTGAAGGGCCCGGTGCGGCTCGACCTGGCGGGGCTGGAGCAGCTGGGCCTCGTGGAGTACTCGACCATGGACAAGCAGGCCGAAGGGCGGCGCGCGACCTTCCGGGGGGTGCTGCTGCGCCGGCTGCTCTCCGCCGTCGGGGCCGGCAGCGCGACCACGCTGCACACGCTCGCGGTCAACGACTTCGCGGTCGACATCCCGGTCTCGGACGCCTCCGCCTACCCCGTGCTGCTGGCCACCCGGGTCGACGGCGCCCGGATGCCGGTGGACCACTACGGACCGGTGCGCGTGATCTACCCCACCGACGGCACCGACCTCGATTCCACCGTCTACGACCCGCGCTGGATCTGGCAGCTCACCAGCATCGTGGTCGAGTAGGCAGGGGCACGTGTCGATCTGGCAAGCGCGCGAGACGGTCGGCCGACTGCGGTGGGGCACCCTGGCCTCCCTGCTGGTCCCGGCGGTGTTCCTTCTGGTCCTCACCGTGCTCCTCAGCGTGCTCGTGACCCGCTCGACCATCGCCCTCAGCTCCAACGTGCAGATCACCCAGGCGGCCGTCGACGGCAACGTGCGCACCTTGGGCCAGGCGCAGCGCGAGCTGCTGCGGCTCGAGATCTCGCTGGCCGCCGACCGCCCCACGACCGCCGACCTCGAACTGCACCGGTCCCTCACGGCCCAGCGGGTGGAGGAGGGCACGCTGAGCTACCAGGGCAGGGTGCTCGGAGACGGGTCGCTGCTGTCGCGCTCGCGGTCGCTCGCCGGCACCTGGCAGGGCACGGTCGAGCCCGCCGTGCGGCGCGTGATGGCGACGCCTCGGCCGACCGCCGCCGCACGGCAGCAGGTGATCATGCAGATCGCGCAGCTCGAGCAGGGCTACAACACGCTCGTGGCCGACGCCGAGATCCGCCGCAAGATCGAGGCCGAGGACGCCAACCAGGCGACGGCGCAGATCGTCTCGGGCACGCGCTGGCTCCTGCTCGGGCTCCTGACCACGCTGCTGTCCTTCGTGGTGCTGGTCGCGGGGATGGTGCGGGTCCTGCAGCGGGCCGGCGCCGAGAGGCGCCGGGCCACGGCCGACCTCGACCTCGCCCGCTCGACCCTGCAACGTCAGTCGGTCGCCCTGCAGACGATCGACAACCTCGTGACGATCATGGCCGCCGACGGCCGGGCCGAGTGGGTCAACGAGGCCTTCATCCGGCACACCGGGTGGGAGACCGCCGACATCGTCGGCACCGTCCCCGGGCAGCTGCTCCACGGCCCCGACACCGACCCGCGGACCATCGAGCTCGTCCGCGACCGACTGGCGGCCCGGGAGGGCTTCTCCTGCGAGATCCTCAACTACACCAAGGGTGGCGCCTCCTACTGGGTCCAGCTCGAGGTCCGTCCGATCCGCAACGACGCCGGGCGGGTCGACGGCTTCGTCGCCGTGCAGAGCGACATCACCACCCGCCGCGCGGCCGCCGACGCCCTGCGCGACGCCAAGGAGGTGGCGGAGGAGACCGCCCGGGCCAAGGCCAGCTTCCTCGCGACCATGAGCCACGAGATCCGCACCCCCCTCAACGCGGTACTGGGCCTGACCGAGCTGCTGCTCGGCACGCCCCTGGAGGCCGAGCAGCGCACGTATGCCGCGACCGCCAACCACTCCGGCCGGCTGCTGCTGTCCCTGCTCAACGACATCCTCGACTTCTCGGCCCTCGACGCGGGCAAGGTCGAGCTCGCCCCGACCCCGCTCGAGGTCGTCTCGATCCTCGAGGACGTCGAGCAGATGCTGCGTCCGTCCGCGACGCAGCGGGGCCTCACGCTCTCGCACACCGTCGCTCCCGGGGTGCCCGCCCTCGTCCGCACCGACGGCAACCGTCTGCGGCAGGTGCTGATCAACCTCGTGGGCAACGGCCTGCGCTTCACCCCGTCGGGCGAGGTCTCCCTCGAGGTGTCGTTCCGGCCCGACCGCGAGGGGGAGCGCTCCGGCTTCCTCACCCTCGCGGTGCGCGACACGGGCATCGGCATCCCCGCCGATCGTCTCCAGCGCATCTTCGAGCCCTTCTCACAGGGCGATGCGTCCACCAGCCGCACCTACGGTGGGACCGGGCTCGGCCTGGCCATCTGCACCCACGTCGCGGCGCAGATGGGGGGCGAGCTCGGCGTCACGTCGGAGCCCGGGGTCGGGTCGACCTTCACCTTCTCGGTGCCCGTCGGGGAGTGCGCCGTCACACCCGCCGTCCCCGTCGACCCGGTCACGACACCCCACGGTCTCGACGCCGAGCTGCGTGTCCTGCTCGCCGAGGACGACCCGGTCAACCGGCTGGTCGCGATGGCCATGCTGCGCCAGCTCGGCATCGACCCCGACGTCGCCGTCGACGGCCGGGAGGCCTTCGAGCTCACCCTGGCCGGGGCCTACGACGTCGTGCTCATGGACGTGCACATGCCGGGGACCGACGGTCTCGAGGCGACGCGGCTGATCCACGAGCACCTGAGCGCCCCGCCCCGCATCGTCGCCCTCACGGCGAACGCCCTCGACGGTGACCGCGAGCGGTTCCTGGCGGCGGGCATGGACGGCTACATCAGCAAGCCCTTCACGCTCGACGACCTCGCGTCGGCGCTCGGGCGCACGGTGGCCGACGCCGCTGCGGCCCGACGCGATCCCGTCCGCACGACCGCCGCGTCATAGAGCGCCTTCTTCGACAGCCCGGTCGCGACCGCCAGGTCGGCACAGACGTCCTTGAGCCGCTCGCCGGCGGCGACCCTGCGGGTGATGTCGGGCAGCACCTCCTCGACCGTGCGCTCGCGCGGCGTCGCACCCGCGACCACGACGGTGATCTCACCCCTGACCCCCTCGGCCGCCCAGGTGGCGAGCTCGGCCAGTCCGCCGCGGCGCACCTCCTCATACGTCTTGGTCAGCTCGCGGCAGACCGCCGCGGGCCGGTCGGCCCCGAAGGCCTGCGCCATCGCCTCGAGCGTGGCGTCGATGCGGTGGGGGGCCTCGAAGAAGACCATCGTGCGCCGCTCGTCGGCGAGCTGGGCGAGCCCGCGGGCACGCTCCCCCGACTTGCGCGGCAGGAAGCCCTCGAAGCAGAAGCGGTCGACCGGCAGACCCGAGACCGCGAGGGCCATCAGCACCGCGCTCGGCCCCGGCACACAGGTCACCCGCACCCCGGCCTCGACCGCGGCGGTCACCAGGCGGTAGCCCGGGTCCGACACCGACGGCATACCGGCGTCCGTGACGACGACGACGCGCTCGCCGGCGCGCAGCCGCTCGACGAGGTCGGGCGTGCGCGCGGCCTCGTTGTGCTCGTGATAGCTGACGACCCGTCCGCGGGGCTCGACGCCGAGCTCGCCGAGCAGCCGGCGCAGGCGGCGGGTGTCCTCCGCGGCGACGACGTCAGCGCCCGCGAGCTCCTCACCCAGCCGCGGAGCCGCGTCGCGCGGGTCGCCGATCGGGGTCGCCGCGAGCACGAGCGTGCCGGGGGTGCGGGGGTCGGCGTCGGTCATCGGGCCATCCTCGCAGCGCGGGGGCTCCGTCGTCGCCACCGCAAATGCTTTGCGCGCGGGCCAGACTTCCGCTTGCCTGGGGTCATGGACACGCCGACGCCTCGCCCCTCCGTCGTCGTCGACGTCGCAGACGACGAGGAAAGATTCCTGCGATCCGACCTGCTGACCTGGTTCCAGGAGCCGCCGCTCGAGCCGGTGGCCGACTCGGTCGCCGTCCTCGCCCCGGGCGACCGCTACGCCGCTCAGCTGCGCCCTGACCCAGGCGGGCCGGGCGACCCGGGCGACCTCGGCATCGACCCACGCTGCTACGCCGGCATCTACGGCACCTACCCCCTGCAGGTCACCGTGCCCGGCCCGCTCGACACCCTGCGGCAGGTGCCGGTCAACGGCCTGACCTGGGTCGGGGTGCACCCCGACGCTCGCCGTCGCGGCGTGCTCACCGCGATGATGGGCCACCACCTCGGGCTCACTCGCGAGGGCGACTGGTCGGGTCTGTCAGCCCTGCACGCGAGCGAGACCGCCATCTACGGCCGTCATGGGTATGGCGTCGCATCCCTCCAGCTCACGGCCACCCTGGCTCACGGCGCGACCCTCACCGCGCCCCAGCTCGACGAGGCGGCGGCCCTCGTGCAGACCCGGCTCCACGACGCGGTCGACGTCGCCGGCCGGCTCCACCGGATGCTTCAGACCCTGTCGGCCACCGCGATGGGCGCCGTCGCCCTGCCCGAGCGCACGGTCAGGCACTTCCTCACCGACACCCCGCAGACCGTCCGCGACACCGAGCCGCGCCGGGCCCTGGTCGCCGTGCGCGACGGCGTCGACGTGGGCTTCGCGGTCCTGCGCCGCAGGCCGAAGTGGGAGCACGACCTGCCGGCCGGGTCGGTCGACGCCTGGGTGGTCGACGGCGAGCCCGCGGTGCGTCTCGCGCTGCTGCGCCGGCTGCTCGACCTCGACCTGACGACGACGCTGACGATGCGCACCGTCGGGCCGGACGACGTGCTCTTCGACTGGGCCGCACCGGCCCGTGGTCTCGCCGGCGGCACCGTCGACTCCCTCTGGCTGCGCCTCGCCGACCTGACCACGGCCCTTGCCACCCGCGGCTACGCCCGCGCCTGCGACGTCGTGCTCGAGGTGACCGACGAACGGGTGCCCACCAACGCCGGCCGCTGGCGGCTGGCCGTGGGCGACGACGGGGTGGGCGCAGCGACCCGCACCGACGACTCGGCAGGAGTGCGGCTCGACGTCGCGGACCTCGGGGCGGCCTACCTCGGTGGTCGGCGGCTGGCCCGGATGCTCGAGGCCGGGCGGATCGCCGAGATCCTGCCCGGCGCCGTCGCCGAGCTCGACGCCGCCTTCCGCACGACCCACCGCATCGCCGCCGCCGCGGGCTTCTGAGCCCGCTCCCCGAGCCGCCCGACCTCATCGGCGGACGTCTCGGTCAGCGGGTTACCGTTGCCCATGGCCAGACCCGCGCGCACGACCAGCTGGGCAGCGCGCAGGACGGCCCTCGTGGCATCCCTGGCGCTGCTCCTCGCCCCGCTCGCCACCACGGCGATCGTGACCGTCGCCGCCGCCCCGGCCGGGGCCGAGACGGCGATCCGCACCGAGACCGCGAAGGTGGCGGTGGGCGCCGAGCCCGACGGGTCGACCGTCTCGCTCGACGTGTCGGTCTACGAGCCCGCGGCGGGCACCGACCACCCCGCCGTGCTGCTCGCCCACGGGTTCGGCGGGAGCAAGGGCGACCTCGCCGAGCAGGCCAAGGAGCTGGCCCGCGGGGGCTACGTCGCGGTCACCTGGAGCGCCCGCGGCTTCGGCGCCTCGGGCGGCCGCATCCACCTCGACGACCCGGCATATGAAGTCGCTGACGCGCGAGTCCTGTTGTCGCAGCTGGCCGCCCGGCCCGAGGTGCGCCTCGACGCACCGGGCGACGCCCGGGTCGGGGTGGTCGGAGGCTCCTACGGCGGCGCGCTCGCGCTGATGCTCGGCGCCACCGACCCGCGCATCGACGCGGTGGCCGCCTCCATCACGTGGAACGACCTCGCCGACTCGTTCTTCCCCCAGAACGCCACCGCTCCCCAGCCGACCACCTCGACCGCCCCGGCCCCGACCGCCGGCACGTCGCCCGCCGCCGTGACCGGGTCGGCCACGACGGGCCCCTTCAAGCAGCTGTGGGCCTCACGGTTCTTCGTCGGCACCGTGGCCGCCGGCCAGGGTGTCGACCCCTCCTGCGGCCGCTTCGACCCGACCGTGTGCCGGCTCTTCCTCCAGGCCTCGGCCACGGGTGACGCCAGCCCCGAGCTGCTGGCCCTCATGCGCGCGCACAGCCCGAAGCCGCTGCTGGCCGGCCTCACGGCCCCGACCCTGCTGGTGCAGGGGATGCACGACAGCCTCTTCGGCATCGGCCAGGCCGACGCGACGGCCACCAGCCTTGCCGCACAGGGCACCCCGGTCTCGGTGCGCTGGATGGACGGCGGTCACGACGGCATCAGCAGCACCGCCGACTCCGACACCGCCGCCATCCGCACCTGGCTCGACCACTACGTCGGGGGCACCACCAAGCCCGTCGCCGACAGCCCCATGCCGTTGCCCTCCTTCGTCTTCGCCCAGCCGCTCGCGGCGCGCCAGACGGCGGCGGTGCTGTCGGGGACCGACGCTCCATACGACCGGGCCGCGACCTCGGTGACCGTGCCGATCGACGCGACGTCCAAGCCCCTGCTCAACCCGCCCGGCGGCCAGCCGGCGTCGACGACGCTGCTGCCGGTGAGCGGTGCCCTGGCCAGCACCCTGCCGTCCTACCCGCTGGCCGCGCTGGGTGGGCAGTCCGCCGCCTTCGACACCGCCGCCCTGCCCCAGGGGCTCACCATCGTCGGGTCGCCCCGGGTGCGGCTGCTGGTGCGCTCGAGCGGCACGAGCAGCACGCTCTTCCTCAGCCTGTGGCAGGTCACGGGGGGCACGGTCACGCTGCCCCGCCAGGTCGTGGCCCCCGTCACCGTGGCGACGACCCCCGGCCAGGCCGTCGCGGTCGACGTCACCCTGGCCGCCGCGACCTGGGTGGTGCCGCAGGGCAGCAGCCTGCGCGTGCTGGTCACCTCGACCGACTCGACCTATGCCGCGCCCCGCGTCTCGCGCACCGACCAGGTCGGCGTCTCCGACCTGCGGCTGCCCGAGGTGGCCGCCAGCCCCCTCGCCGGGCAGAGCGGGTCGACCGGCTCCGACCCGGAGACGGTCGGTGTCCTGGCGGCCATCTCGGTCGTGCTGTTGGCCCTCGCGGGATCGGCGCTGTGGCGCCGCCACCGACGACGCGCCGTCGCCGCGCGCCCCGACCTCGCCGACACCCCGCTGGTCGTCGAGCACCTGGTCAAGACCTACTCCGACGGGCACCGCGCCGTCGACGACGTCTCGTGGCGGGCCGAGCGTGGCCAGGTGGTGGGCCTGCTCGGCCCCAACGGCGCCGGCAAGACGACGACCCTGCGGATGGTGCTCGGCCTGATCCGCGCCGACTCCGGCACGGTGCACCTGCTCGGCGAGCAGGTCGCCGCCGGCTCGCCCGTGCTGGGCCGTGTCGGTGCGCTGGTCGAGGGCCCCGGCTTCCTGCCGCACCTCACCGGCCGACAGAACCTCGAGGCCTACTGGGCGGCGACCGGCCGCGACCGGGCCGACGCCGCCTTCGACGAGGTGCTCGACGTCGCCGCCCTCGGCGGGGCCGTCGACCGCGTGGTGCGCTCCTACAGCCAAGGCATGCGTCAGCGCCTCGGCATCGCGCAGGCGATGCTCGGCCTGCCCGAGCTGCTCATCCTCGACGAGCCGACCAACGGCCTCGACCCGCCCCAGATCGCCGGCATGCGCCCCATCCTCCAGCGGTATGCCGCCGCCGGCCGCACCGTCGTCGTCTCCAGCCACCTCCTGTCCGAGGTCGAGATGACCTGCACCCACGTCGTCGTCATGCACGCCGGTCACGTGGTGACGACCGGCACCGTCGCCGAGCTCGTCGACAGCAGCGACACCACGGTGCTCGAGGTGCTGTCCCACGACGAGTCCGCCCGGGACGGGGTCCCGACGGGTGAGCCGGTCCGCGAGGCCGTGGCCCGGCTGCGCGCCACCACCGGCGTGACGACCGTCGAGGCCACCGACGACGGCGCGACCACCCGGCTCGTGACGACGGCGACCCTGCCCCGGGCCGACGTCGTGCGGGCCGCGACCGACGCCGGGCTCGACGTCGTCGGGGTGAGCAGCCGCAAGCACCTCGAGGAGGTCTTCCTCGGCGTGATCGCGGCCGCTGCAGGGGGGGTGCCGGGCGGTGACGAGCCGGACGGCGGAGACTCCGCCTCGCTCACCGACCGGCTGCGTCAGGTGCGGGCCCGATGAGCGCCGCACCCACCACCGGCCACCGGCCCCGTCGACCCCTGACCTGGCGGGCCGAGCTGGGTCGGCAGCTGCGCCGACGCCGCACGCTGTGGTCCTTCGCGCTCATCCTGGCCCTGCCCCTCGTCGTCGTCGGCGCCTTCGCCATCGGCGGGTCCAGCCCCAGCTCGTCGAACCCCACCACCACCACGAGCTTCGTCTCGCTGGCCACGGCGAACGCCGCGAACTTCGCCGTCTTCGCGATCTCGGCGTCGGCCTCCTTCCTGCTCGTGGTGCTGGCCGCGCTGTTCGTCGGCGACACCGTGCCGTCGGAGGCGTCGTGGGCGACCCTGCGCTACCTGCTCGTCGCCCCGGTGCCACGGGCCCGCCTGCTCACCAGCAAGCTCGTCGTCGCCCTGGCCACGACGGCCTGCGCGGTGGCGCTACTGGTCGCCTGGTCGCTGCTGGTCGGCGGGGTGTTCTACGGCTGGGGCACCTTCACCAACCCGGCCGGTGGCACCCTCGGCTGGGAGGTGCTGGGCTGGAGGTTCGTCGGCATCGCCGTCTTCCTCGTCATCACCCTGCTGCAGGTCGGGGCCATCGCCTTCGCCCTCGGCGTGCGCACCGACGCCCCGCTCGGGGCCGTGGGGGGCGCGGTGATGGTCACGATCGTCTCGGCCATCCTCGGGCAGATCGACAACCTCGGGTCGCTGCGCAACGGCCTGCCGATGTACTACCAACGCGCCTGGTTCGACCTGCTCACACCGAGCGTCGACTGGTCGGGCCTGCGCCACGGCACCGTGTGGTCGCTGCTGTGGACCACCGTCTTCGTCGGCCTCGGCTACACGATCTTCCGGCGCAAGGACGTCCTCAGCTGATCCCCGCGCCTCCGGGTGCTCGGACGCGCCCTGAGGTATCAAAGAATCACCCCCGGGCGGCGGAAGGGGGTGATTGTCTGGCCACCCAGGCGCGGGTGCGGGAGGGTGGCTCCGCCCCTCCTCCAGACGAAGGACCAGCCATGCCCGGTATGCCGCCGCCCGTCCCCACCGAGAAGGCCGCCCTGCGCGCCTTCCTGGCCCAGCAGCACGACGGCGTGCGCGGCGCCGCCTACGGCCTCACCGACGAGCAGGCGCACAGCGCTCCCTCCACGAGCGCCATCACCATCGCCGGGCTGCTCAGGCACCTGACCGTCATGGAGACCGCCTGGGTGCGCCGGGCCACTGCCGCCCCGGCACCCCACGTGTCCGACGCCCGGCCGCTCGAGGAGGCGGCCGCCGCCTACGGCAGCGACTGGGACCCGCACGGCGAGACCCTCTCCGACCTGATGTCCGCCTTCGACGCGATGACCGCGCGCACCGAGGCCCTCGTCGACGAGCTCGACCTCGACACGCCGGTGCCCGTGCCCCGCGACGCCCCGTGGTTCCCCCGGGACGTCGAGGCGTGGTCGGTGCGCTGGGTGTGGTTCCACCTCATCGAGGAGGTTGCCCGGCACGCCGGGCACGCCGACATCGTGCGCGAGTCGATCGACGGCGCGACCATGTACGAGCTGCTCGCCGGCCGCGAGGGCTGGCCGGCGACGCCGTGGCTCACCCCGTGGGCCCCTCCCGGGGCTCCAGCAGCGACGCCCTGATCTGCGACTTCAGCACCGGCGCCGCTGGTGTCGCTCATCGTCACATCCCCACCCCGCCGTCGACGGCGAGCCCTGCGCCGTTGGACCCGGACCGTCGGTGGCACGGGTGCTTGACGAGTGTCAAGACTTCTCTGGACAGTTGTCAGAGCCAGCCTGAACGTCGTCCCGGCGTGGGACGATCGGGGTCGAACCGCGAGGAGCACCCATGACCGCCACCCCCACGGCGCCGACAGCGGCGCGCGCCCGGCGCCCCACCGACCGCTTCGACGAGCGCCGCGACCAGCTGGCCGAGTCGGCCCTGACGACCCTCGGTGAGCTCGGCTACGCCCGCTCCAGCCTGCGCGAGATCGCGGCCAACTCGGCCTTCAGCCACGGTGTCGTCCACTACTACTTCCACGACAAGCTCGAGCTCATCGTCTACTGCGTGCGCCACTACAAGGCCCGCTGCGTACACCGCTACGACGCTGTCGTGCGCGACTCGGTCACCGCCGACGAGCTGCTCGACGGCTTCGCGGCCACCCTCGTGCAGACCCTGCGCGACGAGGCCCCGATGCACCGGCTGTGGTACGACCTGCGCAGCCAGAGCATGTTCGAGCAGTCGCTGCGCGAGGCGGTGACGATGATCGACCGCACCCTCGAGGAGATGATCTGGCGGGTGGTCAGCCGCTACGGCGAGCTCTGCGGCCGGCCGGTGCTGGCCGGGCCCGACGCGGCATACGGGATGCTCGACGGCCTCTTCCAGCAGGCCCTGCTGGGCTTCACGGCGGGCGACGAGACCGTCATGACGACCCTCGCCGACCAGGTCCACGGCCTGATGCCGCTGCTGCTCGGCCCGGTGCCCGCGACACCCAGCGCGGCCAATTAGAGTCTCGCCCATGTCTGTCACGGCCGACCCGGCTCCCGAGGTGGGTGCCGGAGGGCTGCCCGAGCGCGGCCCGGCCCCGGTGCCCGCCGCCCGCCGCCCCCTGCTGCGCCGCGAGGTGCTCGTCGTCCTCGGCCTGTCCCTCGGCGCGTCGGGGGTCTATGCGGTGCTCGCCATCATCGACCGGCTCACCAAGGCCGTCGCGCTGGCGCAGCAGACCTCGACGCTCAACAGCTCGGTCACCCCCGACCGCCCGTGGCTCGACCTCGCCTACCAGCTGACGGGGTATGCCGTCGCCCTCGTGCCCGTCGCCGCCGCCCTCTACCTGCTGCGCCGCGCCGAGCCGCCGGTTCCGGCGGTCGCCGAGGGTCGCTGGTCACCGAGCCGCTTCCTCGGTCTCGACCTGCGCCGCCCCCGGTTCGATGTCGCCGGAGGGGTCGGCCTCGCCGCGCTCATCGGCCTGCCCGGTCTGGGGCTCTACGTCGTGGCCCGCGCCCTCGGCCTCAACACCCAGGTCGCGGCGGCCAACCTCGGCGGGGCCTGGTGGACCATCCCCGTGCTGGTGCTGTCGGCCATCCAGAACGCCGTGCTCGAGGAGGTGATCGTGGTCGGCTACCTCGTCACCCGGCTGCGGCAGCTCGACTGGCGGGTGCCCGTGGTCGTCGCCGCCTCGTCCCTGCTGCGCGGCAGCTACCACCTCTACCAGGGGTTCGGCGGCTTCGTCGGCAACGCCGTCATGGGGGTGGTCTTCTCGCTGGTCTACCTGCGGTGGCGGCGCGTCGGGCCCCTCGTCGTCGCCCACACCATCCTCGATGTCGTCGCCTTCGTCGGCTACACCCTGCTGAAGGACCACCTCACGTGGCTGCAGTGACCCTCGAGCGCACCTCGCCGCCCGACGAGGAGGCCGGGTCCTCCCGCCACAGCCCCCCAGCCCGGACGGCGCGCCTGCGGGCGCGCCTGCTCGGCACCCCGCCGGGCGACCGGCTGCTCGGCTGGCTCGGGCCGCTCGTCGTCGCCGCCATCGGCGGCTTCCTGCGCTTCTGGAACCTCGGCAACCCCCACCAGCTGGTCTTCGACGAGACGTACTACGTCAAAGAGGGCTGGTCGATGATCCTCTTCGGCGTCGAGATGAAGAACGACCCCGCACTCGAGGCAGCGAAGCAGATCGACCAGAACTTCACCGCCGGCCGGGTCAGCACCGTCTACGACCCGACGGTCGGCGACCTCGTGGTCCACCCACCGGTCGGCAAGTGGCTGATCGGCTGGGGCGAGCAGCTCTTCGGCATCACCAACAGCGTCGGCTGGCGCTTCTCGGTGTGCGTGCTCGGCACCCTGTCGATCCTGATGGTCGGGCGGGCGGCCCGCCGGATGTTCGGCTCCTCCCTGCTCGGCACGGTCGCCGCGATCCTGCTCGCCTTCGACGGTCACCACTTCGTGCACTCGCGCACGGGGCTGCTCGACCTGATCGTCATGTTCTTCGGCTTCGGCGCGTTCTGCGCCCTGCTGATCGACCGCGACCACTCGCGCGCCGTCCTGGCGCAAAGGGTGGGGCAGGTCCCCCGCTCGCAGCTGACCCGCTTCGGCCCGTCGATGGGGTGGCGGCCGTGGCGGTGGGTGGCGGGCATCAGCCTCGGTCTCGCGACCGGCACCAAGTGGTCGGGGCTCTACTTCGTCGTGGCCTTCGGCCTGATGACCGTCCTGTGGGACCTCGGCGCCCGCCGGACGGCCGGCATACCCGGCTGGAAGGTCGCGTGGCTGGTGCGCGACGCGCCCCAGGCCTTCGCGCAGCTGGTGGTGACGACCGCGGTCGTCTACGGCCTCAGCTGGTGGGGCTGGTTCGCCACCAGCACCGGCTACAACCGGCACTGGGCCGACACCCACGGCTCGCAGAGGTGGGGCTGGATCCCGGGCTCCGTGCGCTCGTGGTGGAACTACCACGCCCAGATCCTCGACTTCCACATCCACCTGGAGTCCGACCACCCCTACAAGACCAACCCCTGGAGCTGGATGATCCAGGGTCGACCGACCTCGTTCTTCTACGAGGGGCCGAAGAAGGGCATGGACGGCTGCACGGTCGAGGTCTGCTCCAAGGCCATCACCTCGATCGGCACCGTGTCGGTCTGGTGGGGCGGCACCCTCGCGCTGGTGGTGCTCGTCTTCATGTGGGCCCTCCGTCGCGACTGGCGGGCCGGCGCGATCCTCGCGGGCTTCGTCGGTGGCTACCTGCCGTGGTTCGCGCTCCAGGAGCGCACGATCTACAGCTTCTACGCCGTCGCCTTCGTGCCGTGGGTGGTGCTCGCCTGCACCTACGTGCTGGGCCTGGCCATCGGCCCGCCCACAGCGACCCGTCAGCGCCGTCAGGTGGGCCTGCTCGTCACCGGGCTCTTCTGCGTGCTCACGGTCTCGCTCTTCGCGTTCTTCTACCCGATCTACACCGCGCAGGTGGTGCCGCAGGACTTCTGGCGCGCGCACATGTGGTTCCCCAGCTGGGTCTAGCGGCGTGGCTCCGGGGGGCGTATCGCCCCCGAGACGAGAATCGCCAGGGCCATGAGGGCGGCCACCACGGTCAGGCCCTTGAGCACCCCCTCCTGGTCGCCCAGGAAGCCGATCAGCGGGGGCCCGCCGAGGAAGGCGACGTAGCCGATGGAGGCGATGACGCTGACCCGGCTCGCGGCATGCTGAGGCTCGTCGGCGCCGGCGCTCATCCCGACCGGGAAGCCGAGCGACGCACCCAGCCCCCACAGCACCGCGCCGACGAAGGCGAGCGCCGGGTGCCCGGCGAAGACGAAGAGCAGCAGCCCCACGACCGCGATACCGGCCGTGACGCGCACCATCAGCACCCGTCCGTGGCGGTCGAGCAGGTCGGGCCCGACCCACCGACCAGCCGTCATCGCGGCGAGGAAGAGGGCGAATCCGAGGGTGCCGACCGCCGGCGAGAGCCCGTAGCCGTCGATCGCCGCCACGGCGATCCAGTCGTTGCCGGTGCCCTCGGCGAAGGCGAAGGCGAGGACGAAGACCCCGATCAGCACCGTGCGCGGCTCGCGCCAGGCCGCCCAGAGGGTGCGGTCGGGCTGGGCGTGCGTGGCCTCGGGGACCCCGTGGTCGTCGGGCAGGAAGCCCCGGACCCTCACGGGCACCAGCGCCACGACGAGCACGGCCACCGCGGCGAGGTGGACCGAGACCGGCACGTGCAGGGCGACCAGGGCCGCGCTGAGCAGGGCCCCCACGACGGTGCCCACGCTCCACCCGGCGTGGAAGCGCGACATGATCGAGCGGCCGAGGGCGCGCTCGACCAGCGCGCCCTGCACGTTCATCGCGACGTCCCACGCACCTATGGCGAAGCCGAAGACGACGAGCGCGGCGACCAGGGGCACGACCCCCCAGCGGTAGCCGAGGGCGACACCGAGCAGGCCGGCACCGAGGATCCACGCCATGGTGGCGACGACCCGCTGCGACCCGAGGCGCCCGACGAGGGTGCCCGCGGCGGTGAGGGCGACGATCGAGCCGGCCGCGATGGCGAGCAGCACCAGCCCCAGCGCGCTCGGGCTGAGGCCGAGCTCGTCCCGCACCTGCGGGATACGGGCGGCCCAGCTCGCCATGGCGAAACCGCAGACGATGAAGGAGGCGTACGTCGCCCTCACCGCGCGGGTCGTGCGGTCGGCCCGGACCCCTTCGGCCTCGGTGGTCGCGAGCAGTGGGTCGGTCGCGCCAGGCATGCCCGTCAGCCTACCGAGCCGGGCCGGGCTACCGAGCCGGCCCGGCTCCCACCCGGGCCCGGCCGAGCTGGTCGGCGAGCAGCACGGCGACCCGCAGCTCCTCCGGCGCGGGACGCCGCACCCGGGTCGCGGTGACGAGCAGCAGGGTGCCGGTGACGACGCCACCCACCCGCACCGGGAGCGCGGTCTCGTCGTCGGTGGGCAGGCCGTGCCGCGCCACGTCGAAGGGGCGCCCGGCCCGGAGCACGCTGCCGTCGGGCTCGACCGTCGTGCGGCGGGCCACGGCCACCCCGGGCTCCCACCGGCAGTCGTCGAGGCGGAGCAGGTCGGTGAGCTCGCCGGTCACGACGCGGACGAGGGCGTCGGGGCCAGAGGTGCCCCCGCTCCCGTCGCTCGCGACGCTGCCCGCGACGACCTCGGCGGCCGCGAGCGCGCCGTCGAGGTAGCCGTGGATGCGGCTCGCGCGCGCCTGCTGGCGGCGACCCCAGAGAGCCACCTCCGTCACGGCGACACCGACGAGCACGAGCAGCACGAAGGCCTCGACGTCGTCGCGGTTGCTGATCGCTAGGGTGCCGTAGGGACGGGTGAGGAAGGTGTCGAAGAAGAGGCCGGCCGACGCAGCGGCGAGCAGGCCCCCCATCCGGTCTCCGGTGCTGGCCGCACCCACGACGACGAGGACGAGCACCAGGACCGCTCCGGCCGCGCTCACCTGGTCGCGCACGAGCGAGAGGAGTCCAGCCACGACGAGCGGGGTGACGGCGGCGAGGAGCAGGAGCCAGGGGCGGCGGTCGGGGCGGGTCTGCAGGCGGTCCATACCCTCATGGGAGCCCCGCGGGGGATGACCCGTCCAGCGTCTTCACGCGTTCTTGACGCAGACAGGGATGGGTGGGGTCCCGACCCCCCTCACGGGGACCCAAACCCCACCCACTGCTGCTACCTCGACGACACACGGAGCCCCCACGGCCCCACGCCCTTCGGCACCCCCCACGGGTCCCTCGAGCGAGCGCGTCGTGACCCCAGTATGTCCGCCCTGTCCTTCGCGACACAAGTCGTCCGGGATCTGAACTACCTGTGGTTTACCTCTCCCTCCCTGTGCATGGCATCGTGGAGCGGTGACGGTGCCCACGACCCCTGCGGGTCGCCCGGTGGCCTGCATCCTGCACCTCGACCTCGACGCCTTCTTCGCGGCCGTCGAGCAGCGTGACAAGCCCAGCCTGCGGGGTCGTCCCGTGGTCGTCGGGGGCGTCGACGGGCGCGGGGTGGTGGCGACGGCCTCCTACGAGGCCCGACGCTTCGGGGTGCACTCGGCGATGGCGACCGCGCAGGCCCGGCGGCTGTTGCCGGCCGGTGCGGCCTACCTCTCGCCCCGGTTCGAGGCCTACCGCACGACCTCGGGCGTGGTCATGGCGCTGCTGGCCGGGCTGTCACCCCTGGTCGAGCAGGTCAGCATCGACGAGGCCTACGTCGACCTGGCCGCCGGCGGGCACGACCTGTCGCCACGGGGCCTCGAGCGCCTCGCGCGCGACCTGCGCGAACGGGTGGCGGTCGCGACCGGCGGGGTCACGGCGTCGGTGGGCATCGGCACCAGCAAGCTGGTGGCCAAGACGGCCTCGGACCTGCGCAAGCCCGACGCCCAGACGGTGGTCGCGGCGGGGGGTGAGCTCGAGATGCTCCACCCGCTGCCCGTCACCCGGCTGGGGGGCGTGGGGCCGGCCACCGAGCAGAAGCTGCGCTCCATCTCCGTGGCGACCGTCGGCGACCTCTACCTCGTCGAGCCCTCGACCCTCGTGCAGCTCTTCGGCACCTCCCACGGCGGCGGGCTGCACCGGCTGGCGCGGGCCCAGGACGACCGGGTGGTCGAGCCGCACCGCGAGGCCAAGTCGGTCTCGGCCGAGGACACCTTCGCTGTCGACGTCACCGCCGTGCCGCGACTCCACGCCGAGATCGACCGCCTCGCAGCCCGGGTCGCGCACCGCCTGCGCGATGCCGGTACGGCGGGCCGCACGGTCACCCTGAAGGTGCGTCGCCACGACTTCACCACCGCCACCCGCTCGGCCACGCTCGCCCAGGCCAGCGACGAGGTCGACGTCATCGCCTCCACCGCTCGCCGCCTGCTGGCCCTGGCCCCCACCGAGGGCGGGGTGCGCCTGCTCGGGGTCGGGGTCTCCGGTCTGCGCGACTTCGTCCAGACCGAGCTCTTCACCGACGACCCACCGGTGCCACAGCCCCCGGTCGTGGACGCGCCGGGCGAGGAACAGGGCAGACCTGTGGGTAGCGAGCCGGCCTCCCCCAGCCCGGATGCTGCGCTCGACGGCCCGCTGGCCACCCGGCGGTGGCGCCCGGGCCAGGACGTCGTGCACGACGAGCTGGGGGCCGGGTGGGTCTGGGGTTCGGGTCGTCGCCTCGTCACCGTCCGGTTCGAGGGACCCACGACCACGCCCGGCCCCGTGCGGACCCTCGCCGAGGACGACCCGGCCCTGAGTCCCGGCCCCCCACCGCCGTGGCTGGATGACCGGGAGGACGACGAGCAAGACGGGCAGGACGACCAGGACCGCTAGGACCGCTGGGCCGAGAGCCGGACGACGGATCGCCCCGCCCTGCCGAGGCAGGACGGGGCGATGCGTGGTGGGTCGGGAGCTGCCGGTGAGGGCGCTCAGAAGGCGACGTTGAGGCGGCAGGCACCCGTGGTGGCCTGCTTGGCCAGCGGGAGGAAGCCGTACTTCTTCAGGGTGGTGGCGAAGGCGTTGGCGCAGAGCTTGCTCTGGCCGGCCGCGTCGAAGCCGACGAAGCGCTTGGCCGCGAGGTAGGACTTCGCGGTCTTGTCGATGTTGTGGAAGATGTAGCGGGCGCCCGGGTAGGCCGACCCCTCGTTGTAGGCCGAGGTGTTGGGCTTGTAGGCGCCGGAGCTGCCGGAGACGGGGGCGTAGGTGGTGGTGCCGACCTTGACCTTGCCGATGCTGACGCCGTTGCGCGAGTCGGGGATGACCGCGTTGCCCTGGGCGATGAAGGCGCCGGCCGAGAAGGGCACGATGCCGTTGGCGCTGATCGGGGTGCCGTCGTTCTCGGCGACCTGGGTGGCCGGGCAGCTGGTGCTCAGGCGGGGGTCGACGCCGGCGAGGAAGTTGGAGACGAAGAACGACCCGGTGCCGGAGCCGGCCTGCGGGAAGAAGCGCTCGATGGTGCCCGTGCCGGCGCCCGCGATGGAGCTCCAGTTCGTGATCGAGCAGGTGTAGATGCCCTTGACCTGGTCGGTGGTCAGGGTGATGGCACCCTTCTTGGTGGCGTAGCCGACGGCGTCACGGCCGTAATCGTAGCACTCGAGGTTGGGTCGGGTCGTCGAGTTGCACTGGTAGGACGAGGCGCGGCTGACGTCGACCGAGGCGTCGCCGGAGGGGTTCAGCTCGAGGCGGGCGGCACCGGCACCCGATCCGGTCGGCGCGGTCTCCTGGCCGCCGCTGGCGCAGGTGGCGCCGGTCGGCGCGAGGTTCGGCGTGATGAACCACGTGCAGGCCGGGCTGTAGGCGTCGGCGGGAGCCGTGACCGTGACCGGGTCACCGGGGGCCGCGAAGGCGTGGACGTTGACGCAGGTGTCCTTGGTGCCCGTGGTGGGCTTCGGGTTGTCGCCCTTGAGGTTGCTGTTGACCGCGGCGCAGAGGGCGTCGTCGAAGAACTGGGTCGTGTCGGAGCCGACGAAGGTCAGGGTGTCGGCGACCTTGTCGGACTTCGGGAGGGCGATGGCGGGGGCGACGCCGACGACGGCGACAGCAGCCGCAACAGCCGCTGTCGTCAGCATCGTCATACGAATGGAGCGCATGAGGGTTTCCTCTTCAAGATCGCGGTGGGGGCGGCTCCTGCCGCCGGGACAAGTGGGCCAGTGAGTGGTGAACTCCGTTGGCCGGTCAGGGTTAACGCCCGATGTCCAGCCCGTGGCCGCCCCGCCACCTGGTCGCGTCCGTCAACTGGTCTGGGGCGGCTGACCGGGACGAAAGCGCGCAACCGACGCAGACGGTGCGATGCGCACGGCTTCCCGGTTGATGAATCTGACGAAGGTCACCGGCGCCCTCGGGGCGACCAGGCGGAACCGGTCGACGCTGGCCAGGCACTCGACCCGCCGACCGTAGGTGCCGTTGGAGCGTGCGAGGGTCACCCCGTCGACCGTGAGGGACCACTCCCACTCTCGGCCGCGGGTGCTCATCAGGTCGACGTTCCCGTCGGCCGCGACCCGTGCGGCCAGCAGGGCGAGGTCCCGCACCTCCTCCGCCGAGGCGAATGCTCCGGACAGGTCGGCCGACCGGGCGTAGGCCCGGTTGTTGCGCCCGATCAGACGCCAGAAGCACCTGGTGGGGCTGACGTAGACCTGGAAGCGGGCCGGCGAGACCGTGGGCGCCTTCCCCTCGACGACCACCTCGGGCTCACCGGGGAGGGATGCGGCCCCCCGCACCGGTCAGGCCCACCCGGGGAGCAGTCGCGTGGCCGTGAGCGCGGTGAAGACGACGAGCGCGATCAGCGGGGGCGTGGTGACGAGGTAGGCCATCGAGCGCGACCAGCGACGATAGGCCACGACGGCGCCTAGCACCCCGGCGACGAGCGCGAGCGCCTCGAGCACGAGCAGGGCCCAGGCCGACGCCTCGCCGTGACGACCGTCCTGCTCGGTCGAGAAGCCGTTCTGCGGCGTGGGCACGAAGGCCGAGCCACGCAGCGCGGCGACGACGATGGTCGCCTGGGTCGCGTTCCACGGCAGGGCGCTGTCCGACGTGATGAGGGTCAGCTGGTCGGTCGGCGTGGGGTCGTAGAGCGTGTCGGACACCCGGTCGTGCGTCACCTTCTCGACGACGTAGACCACCCTGCCCTGCGTGGTCTGCAGGATGATCGGGTCGCCGGCGTGCATCGTCTCGAGCGACGAGAACGGGCCGCCGAAGGCCGTGCGACGACCGACGAGCACCGCGTTGCCCGGCTGCCCCGGCGCGGCAGTGCCCGGCACGTGACCGACCCCTCCGCGCAGGACGGACGCGCTCGCCCCCTCGACGACGGCCTGCTGCTCACGCAGCCGGGTGATCTGCAGCAGGGCCAGGGGGTCACCGATCGGCACCGCCCGCGTGGGCGCCACGGCACCGTCGAGGCTGTCGTTGGCGGCGCCGTAGGCCTCGTTGACCGACAGCTGGAGGTCCCGGGTGAGCTGCACCTGCGACCGCGACTCGAAGAGCGTGCCGACCGGGTAGGCCACGACGCCGAGGGCAGCGACGACCAGCACGAGGAGCACGAGGCCACGGACCGCCCAGCTGCGCAGGTCGGTGGGTGCCCTGCCGTCGGCGGCCACCAACGGCTGGGCGCGGCGGGCCCCGGCGAAGTGGTCGGCGGAGTGGTCGGCGGGTCGGCGCCGGACCTCGGCCATCGTCATCGCCCACCGCCGGTCGCCGTCGACGAGCCCGGCGGGACGCGGCTGCCCAGCCCAGGGAGGACCAGGGCCCCGGCGGCCCACGCGGCGCCCACCCCCACGAGCACGAGCAGCACGAGCAGACCGACCATCGCCGACACCGGGGACGCGCCGCTCGCGCCGGAGAAGGTGGCGTCCTGGAGGGCGACCTGCTTGCTGCCGAGGATGACCGGCTTCTCCTTCGCGTTGTCGCCGAGGGCCGTGTTCCCGGTGGCGCCCGAGGCGCCGTCGCCCGCGGCCGCGGGCGGCGAGCCCGACGTCACGTCGCCCCCCGAACCCGAGGAGCCACCACCGGTCACGCCGTTGTCGACCACCGGCGGCGGGGGCGTCGGTGTCACCCGGGGTGTCGGGGTCGTGGCCGGCGCAGGGGCCTTCGTGCAGCGGGCCACGGTCGTGGTGCCGATCTTGGCGATGGCCGCGCTCGCCCGGGCGGCCAGGTCCGGGGTGAGCCCGGCCAGGCCGGCCGGCAGTGCTGCCTGCCCGCTGGTTGTGGTGTAGGACAGGAAGTCCCGGAGCATCTTCTGCTGCGCGGTCCGCGGCGCGCAGGCGTCGTCGACGAGGGCGTTGGTCGACACCACGGCGTACTCCACGAAGGTGAGGGGGTAGGCGCCGGGGGCGGTGGTCTCGAAGTACCCCTTGCTGCCCAGGGTGCCGGAGGCTGCGGTCGCCGCGGCCCGCATGGTGTCGGCAGAGGGCGCGACGTAGGCGTCGGCGGAGGTGCCCGACCCCAAGCCCGCGGTGTCGAGGCCGACGGAGGTGGCGGAGGCCGCGTCGAGGACGACGAAGCGTACGCAGCCGTTCTTGGCCCACCGGTTGCCCGCGAAGGGGCTCGGGTCGAGGGACAGCGGGCATACCGAGGTGAAGCCCTCGGGCAGCGTGAAGAACGGCGAGTCCTTGGTGGCCATCACGCTGTAGACGGAGTTGATGGACGACATCTGCGAGGTCAGGTGCGGTGCGGTGTCAGCCAGGTCGATGAGCGGGTCGAAGGCCGTCAGTGCGCCCACGGGCTTGCCCACCCGCTTGAGCTGGCTGTTGTAGGCGTTGTCGGGGTAGACCCAGGAGCCGGCCGCCGTCGAGAGCAGGTAGTCCGAGAGGGAGACGGCGACGGAGTTCTGCCCGACCCCGTAGACCGGCGTCGTCACCTGACCGAACGGCAGGCCCGCGTAGCCCGGGTCGAACCCCGCGAGTCCCTCGTTGCCCGGGCGCCCGGCGATGCTGCTGCCCAGCGGGTTGACGGACGGGTTCGGCGAGTTGGAGTCGTAGGGGGCGGTGGGATAGCTGTGCAGGATGATCCCGGCGACGTCGGACGGCGCCAGGTTGATGCGCGGCAGCGTCGCCGGGTTGTAGGCGAGCTGGCCCCCCGTGACCGACGGCGAGGAGATGCCTCCCGTCTGGCCGACGGCAGCGGCGTTGATGGCGATCGGGATCGCGACCTGGCCGGCCGTCAGCGGTGTCGTGGTGAGCGCTGGCGACCCGATGAAGGCCAGGTCGGCGGTGGTGCCCACGGTGGAGACCCCGGTGGGTCCTGCCTCGCCGATCTCGCTGGAGAGGAAGGAGACCGGGATCGGTGAGGTGTGGGTGCCGCAGAAGCCACGGTCGAGCAGCGAGAGCGGGGTCTGCAACCGCTCGGGGCCGATGGCGGTCAGCGTCTGCGCGGCATCCAGGCCGGTGCACGAGCCCGTGTCGAAGCTCGATGCCTTCGCCGGGGCGATCGCGAGGTCCGAGACGTTGGAGAAGAACGACCCGTCGCCTCGGTCCAGCTCGAACCCGACCGCGCAGGGGTGCGTCTCGTCGCAGGTGAGCTTGCCCTGGGTCTCGGCTCCGGTGTCGTTGAAGTAGTAGATGGGTGCGGCGGTGTTCTGCTGCTCGCCGCTGCCCACCCGGAAGCTCACGTCCAGGGTGCCGTCCTTGCGGCCGTAGGCCTCCACGACGCTCGTCGAGAGGGCCGGAGTGTCACCCGTGAGGTCGGCACCGCCCGGGATGGCCGTCGAGAACCTGCTGCCGCAGGCGGTGGAGAGCAGGTCCGGGTTGATGACGTGCTGGTCCCGGCGGCCGGTCGGGGGCTTCTCGCCCACCGGGGGCATGTCGGCCGGGCACGTGCCGATCATCTTCAGCTTGGAGAAGAGCGTCATCCCGCTGACGTGGACCGTGATGATGTCGCCCTGCCGCCAGGTGGAGGAGTCACCCGGGGTCACCTCGACCGTGAGCGCGCTCCCTCTCGCGGGGTCGGCGAAGGTCGTGGTCTCGCCGGCGGCGGCGGGCGCGACGACCGTCGCGGCGTGCACCGCACCGACGGGTGCGACCACCCCCGCGGCCGCCAGCCCGAGGAGCGACACGACGACGAGGAGCGACCTCGGGCCGCGTGTGCGGGCAAGAGAAATGGCACCGCGAGGTGTCATCGGGGATCCCTTTCGTGGAGGGGTCGGACGGCGCGCTGACTCACCTGCGTCAAGGGGGCGCACCGCCATGGTGGGGGCGTTCTCGACACGTGGTCAAGCCGCTCGTGACCCATACGACCCCCTGCGCCCGGACGTTGCGTGCACCGTTGCCACTGGTTGTCCGTGACGTCATCGGGCGTTCACTTTCGACGCCCCCGCGAGACCTCGAAGGGCCGGAGACTCAGCCATCGTGGCTGCCACTCCCCTTCCCTCGCGGACGTTTTCGCGCACCAGGCACGCCGGTCGCCGGCCCGATGACAGGCCGTCGGGTGCCGACCGCGTCTTCGCCGGTCTCACCACGACCTCCGGGGTCGTCGTGCTCGCGCTGCTCACCCTGATCGCGGTCTTCCTGGTGCGCCAGGCGTGGCCGGCTCTCTCGGCCAGCGGGTGGTCGTTCTTCTCCACCGTCAGCTTCACGGTGTCGCAGCCGCCGGTCCTCGGCGTGCTGGGCCTGCTCATCGGCACGGTGGTGGTCGCCGTCATCGCGGTGGTGATCGCCGTCCCGGTGAGCATCCTCACGGCCCTGTTCATCACCGACGTGGCCCAGGGGCGGGTGCGGGCCACGATGATGGGCCTGCTCGACCTGCTCGCCGCCCTGCCGAGCCTGCTCTACGGGCTCTGGGGCTTCGCCTTCCTGTCCCCGCTGCTGCCGTCCGTGACGTCGTGGCTGGCGGCCCGCCTCGGCTTCATCCCGGTCTTCCGGGTGGATGACACGGCGCCCCTGATCTCGTCCTACTTCATCGCGGGCCTGGTCGTCTCGCTGATGGTCCTGCCGATCATCACGTCGGTCGTGCGCGAGGTCTTCATGCAGGTGCCTTCGGGCGAGAAGGAGGCGGCCCTGGCGCTGGGGTCGACCCGGTGGGGCATGCTGCGCGCGGTGGTCATCCCCTTCGGCAGCGGCGGCATCATCGGTGGCTCGATGCTCGGCCTCGGCCGGGCCCTCGGCGAGACCATCGCCGTCTCGCTCCTGCTCCCGCAGGCGCCCAGCGCTGCGGTCCACATCTTCCAGTACGGCGGCTCCACGATCGCGGGCTTCATCGCGACCAACGCCGGCGCGGGTGGGCTGGCCCTCTCGGGGTTGCTGGCGGCCGGGCTCGTGCTCTTCGCCTTCACCCTGACCACCAACTTCGTCGCCAGCATCATCATCGCCCGCAGCCGCTCCGGCGCCGGCCTGGAGGCCTGAGCCATGACGACCACCGACGTCACGCGGGTCGTCACGGCGCCACCGCCCCCCAGCCCACCGCTCCGGGCCGCACCGCCGACGGTGCGCACCCGGGTCCGGCCGGCCTTGTGGACCACGCCCGACATCCTGCTGGTGGCGGGCTGCGCCCTGTCGGCCGCCATGCTGACGGCACTGCTGATGCACGTGCTGGTCGACTCTCCCGGGTGGCTGGCCGACCTGGTGGTCTGGTACCTCCTCGCTCTGGCGATGACCTACGCCGTCACCCGCGACCAGCTCGGGGTGCTGGCGGCCCGCGACCGGGTCGTCACCATCGTGCTGACCACCGGCGCCGTGCTGCTGCTGGTGCCGCTCATCAGCCTGCTCGCCTACGTCACCGTCCGCGGCCTGCCGCACCTGACGCTCAGCTTCTTCACCCACGACCTGCGGGGGGTGACGCCCGAGTCGCCCCCGGAGGTCGGCGGGGGGTTGCACGCCATCATCGGGACGCTCGAGCAGGCGGGGGTCGCCCTGGTCTTCGTGCTCCCCCTCGGCGTCGTCACCGCCGTCTTCCTCAACGAGACCCGCAGCCGCATGCGCCGGTGGGTGCGCATCATCGTCGACGCGATGAGCGGCCTGCCCTCCATCGTGGCCGGCCTCTTCATCTACTCCGCCCTCGTCGTGAGCCGCCCCGGAGGCTGGGAGCTGTTCAACTTCAACGGGTTCATGGCCTCGCTGGCCCTCTCGCTCGTCATGCTCCCCACCGTCACCCGCACCGTCGAGGTCGTGCTGCGGCTCGTGCCCGGTGGTCTGCGTGAAGCGTCCCTCGCCCTCGGGGCGAGCCGGGCCCGCACGGTATGGAGCGTCGTGCTCCCCACCGCGCGCAGCGGGGTCACGACGGCCATCGTCCTCGGCCTGGCCCGCATCGTCGGCGAGACGGCACCGCTGCTGTTCACGGCCTTCGGCAACACCATCATCAACGCCAACCCGTTCAACGGGCCGCAGGAGAGCCTTCCGCTCTACGTCTACCGGCTGGTCAAGCAGCCGTCCGAGAACGAGCGCGACCGCGGCTACATCGGGGCGCTCGTGCTCATCGGCGTCGTGGTCGTGCTCTTCCTCATCGCGCGCTCCCTCGGCCGGCAGGCCGTCGGACGCAGCGGCCGGCTGCGCCGGCTCCGGTCGTCGATGCCCTCCTTCGCGCGACCACAGCCCGCATTCGCCGCCCCGCCCGACCTCGCCTCGTCCGCCGACGAAAGGACCCCCGTGACCCTCACCGACCCGGCCCCACCGGCCACCGCGCGCGAGCGCTTCGACGCCATCCGGTTCATCGGCGGACCCCCCGAGGGGGCCGCCAGCATCGAGTCGGTCGACGTGTGCGCCTGGTTCGGCGAGCGGCTGGTGCTCGAGGACGTCAACCTCGTCATGCCGACCAACAAGGTCACGGCGCTCATCGGGCCGTCCGGCTGCGGCAAGTCGACCTTCCTGCGCATCCTCAACCGCATGCACGAGCTGGTGCCCTCGGCAACGCTCTCGGGTGAGGTGCTGCTCGACGGCGACGACATCTACGCCCGCCAGATGCGCGCCCAGCAGGTGCGCGCCCGCGTGGGGATGGTCTTCCAGAAGCCGAACCCCTTCCCCGCCATGAGCATCCGCGACAACGTGCTCTCGGGCCTCAAGCTCGGAGGGATGCAGTGCTCCGACAAGGACGCCCTGGTCGAGCAGAGCCTGGAACGGGCCGGCCTGTGGCGCGAGGTGCGCGACCGGCTCGACTCCGCCGGCGGCGCTCTCTCCGGCGGTCAGCAGCAGCGTCTGTGCATCGCCCGGTCCCTGGCCGTCCGGCCCAACGTGCTGCTCATGGACGAGCCGTGCTCGGCCCTCGACCCGACGTCGACGCGCCGCATCGAGGAGACCATCCAGCAGCTGTCTAGCGACGTCACCGTCATCATCGTCACCCACAACATGCAGCAGGCCCAGCGCGTCTCCGACTTCTGCGCCTTCTTCCTCGCTGCCGAGAACGAGCCCGGACGGGTCATCGAGCACGGCCTCACGACCGACATCTTCGAGCGACCGGTCGACTCCCGCACCAACGACTACGTCAACGGCCGCTTCGGCTGACCCGCCGCCCACGACCCCAGCCCGCCCGACCCAGGATCTGAGCACCCATGACCATCAGTCGAACCCACCGCTTCCGTCGCCGACTCATCGTCGCCGTCGCGGCCGGGCTGGCGCTGTGCCTCCCCGCCACCTCCTCGCACGCCGAGTCCCTGGCCCCCATCAGCGGCTCCGGCTCGACCTACGTGGGGGTCGCCATGCGCAAGTGGGTGGCCGACGGCCAGACCCTCGGCATGTCGATCGGTTACACGCCGTCCGGCTCCCCCACGGGACTCAACCTCTACTCGCAGAACACCGTCGACTTCGCCGGCACCGAGGCCGAGTTCACGTCGATCGGTGTGGGCGCACCCCCGCGTGGTTTCCAGTACGTGCCTGACGTGGCCGGTGCGGTGGCCATCATGTACAACATCTCGGAGTCGTCCGGCCGCAAGGTCGACTACCTGCACCTCGACCGCAAGACGGTGGCCCGCATCTTCACCGGCGAGATCACCACGTGGGACGACCCGGCGATCGTGGCCACCAACAAGGGGATCCACTTCCCCTCCCAGCCCATCCGGGTCGTGCTGCGCAACAACCCGTCGGGCACGACGGCCCTGTTCTACGACTTCAACGCGACCACCCTGGGCGCGGAGTACACCAACCGCTTCCGCCAGTTCGGGTGCGCCGGCGTGGCCCAGCGGCCAGTCCAGATCACCTGCACCAACCCGGCCTACATCCCCCACAACATCGTCCTCAACGACTCCGACCAGATCGCGCAGTACCTCTCCAGCCCGGCGGGCAAATGGTCGATCGGCTTCGACGAGTTCGCCTACGCCAAGGTCTACGGGGCCTCGACCGCGTGGATCCAGAACGGTGGCGGGAAGTACGTCCTGCCCTACGCCCAGAACATCTCCACGGCGCTGGTGGGAGCCAAGCTGCGGCCCGACCTCAGCCAGGACCTCAGCGCGGTCTACGCCAGCACCAACCCGCAGGCCTACCCCATCTCGGCCTACTCCTACATGACGACGCAGTGCGCCGTGACCGGCAGCCGACCGACGTGCCAGGGGCCCTACTCCGACGCCGGCAAGAGCGGCACCCTCGCCAAGTGGATGCGCTACATCGCCTGCGACGGTCAGGTGAGCATGGCCGCCCTGGGCTACTCACCACTCCCGCCGAACCTGAGCCAGGAGATGATGAACTCGGTCGGGCGACTGACCGGTGCCGCACCCACGGCGCTCACCGCGTCCAACTGCTCGAACCCCCGCTTCCAGGGCTCGCTCGGAGCCGGCTCCACCAGCCCCTGCGACCCCTTCGTCTGCGGCAAGGGCAGCGCCCCGTCGACCGGCGGGAGCACCGGGTCGAGCGCTCCCGGTGCGGCGGGCACGGGGTCGACGGCGCCCGTGACGTCAGGGAAGGGTCGGACCACCCCGTCCACGACGTCCGCGGCCACCGGCAAGCAGACCACCACCTCGGGAGGCGCCACGCCGGGTGGAGCAGTGCCCCCGGGCGCGGTGACCGCCCAGAAGGGAGCCGACGGCGGCGCGGTCGTCGCCCTGGGCGGCAGCGACGCCGCGAGCTGGCGCCGTGCTGAGCCGGTGCAGTTCACCGCCGCCGTCCCCACCGACCCCTTCGGTGCGCTGCCGGCCGCGATCGTCCTCGTCGCCCTGCTCGCACCGATCTTCGTCGTGCGCCGTCGCCGGGCGTCGGCCGGAGCTCCACCGGTCACCCCGAAGGGCTGAACGGCCGCGCTCAGGCACACGACGACGCCCACCGGACAAGGTCCGGTGGGCGTCGCTCTCGGTGGAGCTGAGGGGATTCGAACCCCTGACCCCTTCATTGCGAACGAAGTGCGCTACCAGCTGCGCCACAGCCCCGAGGTGCGACCGAAACTCTAACACCGGCAGACAGGCCCGATGAAACCGGCTCGTCGGGCCGCCGGGGTGGGCCGGCCTACGGTGGGGTCATGCCGTCGACGAGCCCCTCCCCCGTGCCCGGACCCGTGCGAGCAGCGAGTGAGTGGGCCTGGCGCGGCCTGGTCATCGCGGTGGCGGTCGTCGCCGTGGCCTACGTGCTGGGGACCCTCTCCCAGGTGACCGTCCCGCTCGCCGTCGCGACCCTGCTGACGGCGCTGCTCGGCACCGTGCACCGCTGGCTCTGCCGCTTCATGAAGCGCGGGCCGGCCGCGGGGCTGACCCTGCTCGCCACCCTCTTGGTCATCGCCGGGCTGGTGACGCTGGTCAGCAGCCAGATCAGCGGCGGCTTCGGCGACATGGCCTCTCAGGCGGCGGGCGGACTGACCCAGATCCGCGACTGGGTGCGCAGCACCTTCCACGTCACCGACACGCAGTTCGACGCCTACGTCGAGCAGCTCAAGTCGTCGCTCCAGAGCAGCGCCGACCTGCGCTCGTACGCCGCGAAGGCCGGGGTCACGGCCACGCACGTCGTGGCGGGGCTCTTCATCAGCCTCTTCACCCTCTTCTTCTTCCTCTACCAGGGGCCGTCGATCTGGGCCTGGGTCGTGCGCCTCTTCCCCCGTCGGGCGCGGAGCCGGATCGACTCGTCGGGGCACGTCGCGTGGGGCCAGCTCACCGCCTACACCCACGCCACCGTGCTGGTCGCGGCGGTCGACGCGGTCGGCATCACCATCGGCGCCCTCGGGCTGCGGGTGCCCTTCCCCCTCGCCATCGGGGTCCTGGTCTTCCTGCTGTCCTTCGTGCCCATCGTCGGTGCCCTGCTGAGCGGCGGCGTCGCCGTGCTGCTGGCCCTCGTGGCGCAGGGCCCGGTGACCGCCCTGATCATGCTGGGCGTCGTCATCGGGGTGCAGCAGCTGGAGTCGCACGTGCTCCAGCCCTTCATCATGGGCCGCTCGGTCAAGATCCACCCGCTGGCCGTCATCCTGGCCATCGCGACCGGCTCGATCGTGGGGGGCCTGGTCGGCACCCTGCTCGCCGTGCCCGTCGCCGCCGTGGTCAACGCGGTCGGCACCCACCTGCTGTCGACCCCGGAGCCCGAGGGCGCGGTCGCGGAGGCGGGTTGACCACGGAGGGAGCGCGGAGCCCCGCTAGCCGCTAGCCGCTAGCCGCTAGCCGCTAGCCGACGATGCGGCGGTGGCGGGCGGCCATGAGCTGCTCGAGCTCGTCGTCCTCCACCTCGATCGGCACGGGCACCATCGTGGGTGCGGCGTCCCAGTCGAGCATGCGGGGTGCGCTGTCCTTGAGCATGTAGGTGGGGGTGGGCACCGGCACCGGGCTCCACTCCTGAGCGAAGACCGCGGCGGCGGCGGCGACGCGCACGGCCTCGTCGACGGCCATGAGGTCGTAGAGCGCGGGCTCCGCCGAGACCGGCTCGACCTCTTGCTGCTGTTGACCGTCCGGCTCGACCACGCCGGGCACCGCCGGAGCACTCGGCGACACCGTGGGGCTCGAGACCGCGTCGACGGTCGCCTGGCGCGGCGCCCGCACGCGTCGCCGCTCGCCCACGCGGGCGGCTCGACGCACGGCCTGCTCGCGACGGACCGACGCCCGGGTCCAGGCCACGACGACCGCGAGCCCGGCGAGCCCCACGGGCACCGAGCCCCACGGCAGGACGCTCACGGCCGACAGCAGCACGGTCAGCGGCAGCGCGACGAGGGCCGCGAGCACGACGAGACCGCGGATGCGGCGGGCCAGCACACCGGGTCGCGCGGCGGTCCGGCCGGGTCGCCGCACGGGCGGTGTGCGCGGCCCAGACGGCGTCCGGGCCGCAGCCCTGCGCCCGCCGGGTGCGGGTCGTCCGACGAGCGCGGGACCCGTGGCGGCAGACGCGGCATACGAGCTGGTGGTGCTCGTCATGGGTGTGGTCCGCCGCTCGAGGACGCGGATGGCGTCGCTGAAGCGGTCGACCGAGCGGGCGGTCGCGAGGTGGTCGCGGCGGCGGATCCAGTGCTGCACCAGATAGACCGCCCACACCGCCACGATGACGAGGAAGATCAGGCTGCCGGGCTGCACGGTCCCGACGCTAGGGGCTCGGGCGGCCTCAACGACGGACCCCGGCCGGTGTGTCGCCCATGTGGCCCATGTGACTCGTGGTCCGAGGGACGCATTGGTCAGTCGTGGCGCGCAGACGACTCGGGCTGCACAGCGTCCGAGCCACCCGGGGGGCCGGCCTCGGAGGCTCCCGCCCACCGGCGGATCGCCGTCGCGGTGTCGAGGTCCTCACGGGTCAGGGCGAAGGTGCGGTGGTCGCGCCACTCGCCGTTGATGTGCAGGTAGTGCCGGCGCACGCCCTCGTCGCGGAAGCGCAGGTGCTCGACGACCCGCAGCGACGCGGCGTTCTCGGGCCGGATGTTGACCTCGACCCGGTGCAGGCCGGCGGCGCCGAAGGCGAAGTCGCAGACCATCGCCAGTGCCCGGGTCGCCACCCCGGAGCCCCCGAACCGGCGCGCGACCCAGTAGCCCGCCGCCCCCGACAGCAGCGACCCGTCGACGATGCCGAAGAGGTGCATCTGCCCGGCGAGGTGACCGTCGACCTCGATGGCGAAGGGGTACATCCGCCCGGCCCGGCCCTCGCGGTCGAGGCTGCGCACATACTGCCGGAAGGTCATCCGCAGCGGCTCGCCGTCGGGCATCGTCGGCTCCCACTGCCCCACGTGCTCGGCGTTGACCCGGCGCACCGCATCCCACGACCGACGGTCACGCCGGGTCAGCGGGCGCAGCACGATCGCCGGCCGCAGCCCGTCCTGGCTGGCGAGCGTCGCGGGCCACCGCCTCACCGGTGGTCGCCGCCGCGCAGCTGGTCGACGGCGTGACCGAGGATGGGCTCGAGCACCGCGAGAGCGTCCTTGACGCCCCCGGTGGAGCCGGGCAGGTTGACCACGAACGTGGTGCCCACGGTGCCGGCCAGGCCGCGCGACAGCACCGCCGTCGGCACCCCCTTCGCCACCCCGGCCGCCCGGATCGCCTCGGCGACCCCGGGCACCTCGCGCTCGATGATGCGACGGGTCATCTCGGGGGTCGCGTCGGTCGGCGAGATGCCGGTGCCGCCGGTGGTCACCACGACGGCCGGGTGCCCCGCCACCGCGGCCGCGAGGGCCTGGGCCACCGGCTCACCGTCGGGCACGACGACGGGGTCGGGCACGGCATACCCCCAGCCGCGCAGCGCCGCGACGATCAGGGGGCCGGTGCGGTCCTCGTAGACGCCCGCGGAGGCGCGGTTCGAGGCCACGACCACCACGGCGTCGTAGGGAGCGCTGCTCACGACCCCTCCTCACGCCAGTCACCGCTGCGCCCACCGGACTTGGCGGTGACCCGCACGTCGGTGATGCGCGAGTGCTTGTCGACCGCCTTGACCATGTCCACCAGCGCGAGCGCGGCGACGCTCACCGCGGTGAGGGCCTCCATCTCGATGCCGGTGCGGTCGGCCGTGCGCACGGTGGCGACGATGTCGACACCCTCGTCGGTGACGCTCAGGTCGACACTCACGCCGTGGACGGCGATGGGGTGGGCCAGCGGGATCAGCTCGGGGGTGCGCTTGGCCGCCTGGATGCCGGCGATGCGGGCGACGGCGAGGGCGTCACCCTTGGGCACGTTGCCGGCCCGCAGTGCGGCGACCGCCGCCGGCGACAGCAGCACCCGGCCGGCCGCCGACGCCTCGCGGGCGGTGACCGCCTTGGCGCTGACGTCGACCATGTGGGCCGACCCGTCGGCCCGCACGTGGGTGAGGCGAGGCTGCTCGCTCACCACGCGCCGATCCTGCCCTCGTCGCCGCCGAGCAGCCACAGGTCGACCTCGTCCCCGGCCTGCAGCCGGCTCACCGGCGCCGGCACGATCACGAAGGCGTTGGCCCGCGACAGGTCGCCCACGAAGTGCGACCCCTGACCCTGCACGGGGTCGGCCTCCCAGCCGTCGGCGGTGCGGGTCGCGACCGCGCGGGCGATCTGGGTGCGCCCGGCCGGCGAGCGCAGGTCGTGGCTGAGCCGCGCCGTCAGCACCGGGCGGGTCGCCGGCGAGAGCCCCATCATCGTGCGCAGCGCGGGGCGCACGAAGACCTCGAAGGAGACGTAGGACGAGACGGGGTTGCCCGGCAGCGTGAAGATCGGGACCCGGCGCTCGCCCAGGAGGCCGAAGCCCTGCGGCTTGCCCGGCTGCATCGCCACGCCGAGGAACTCGACGTCGCCGCGGGCGCGCAGCGACTCCTTGACGACGTCGTAGGCGCCCATGCTCACGCCGCCGCTGGTGACGATGGCGTCGACCTCGCCTGCGAGCCGGTCGACCGTGGCGAGCACCAGGGCCGCGTCGTCGTCCACGCTGAGGCGCTCGGCGACAGTGCACCCGGCCTCCACCACCGCGGCAGCGAGCATGTGCGAGTTGGAGTCGTGGATCTGGCCCGGGGCGAGCGGCTGCCCCGGGGGCACCAGCTCGGCCCCCGTCGAGACGACGGCAACCCGCAGGCGGGGGTGGACGAGCACGTCGCCGTGACCGGTGGCCGCCGCCAGGGCGACCCGGCGCGCGTCGAGCACCTCCCCGGCGTGCAGCACGATGGCGCCCGCCCGCACGTCCTCACCCACCGGGCGGATGGAGAGCCCCACCGGCGCCGACGCGCGGATCTCGACCGTCACGGTGCCACCGTCGGTGTCCTCGACCTTCACGACCGTGTCGGCCCCGGCCGGCATCATCGCGCCGGTCATGATGCGCACGGCCTCGCCGGGCCCGACCTCGCGGTCGGCCACCCCGCCGGCCGGCACCTCACCCACCACCGGCAGGGAGACGCGGCTGGCCGGGTCGTCGGGGTGGGCCGACGCGACGTCGGCGGCGCGCACGGCATACCCGTCCATGGCGGAGTTGTCGAAGCCGGGCAGGTCGACCCGCGAGACGAGGTCCTCGGCGAGCACGAGGCCGAGGCAGGCCTCGATGGGCACGCGCACCGGCTCACCCGGGCGCACCGCGGCGAGCACGGTGGCCAGGTGCTCCGCGACCGAGCGCATCAGGCGCCCAGGGTCGTGCCGTCAGCGACCTGCGGGGTCCGGGCCCCGTCGACCACCACGTCACCGACGGCCACGACGTGGGCGCCGAAGTGCACGTCGCCCGTGACCACGAAGGACGTCGCGGCCCGCAGGGACGGCACCCCGTGGGCGAAGCGCTTCTCGAAGCCCGGCACGAGCTTGTAGGCCCGGCCGAGGTCGACGTAGGGCTCGGCGTGGTGGATCACGCTGACGACCGTGGAGTCGGCGGCGAGCTCGAAGATGTCGGAGCGCACGAGGAGCAGCTCGTTGGTCGTCTTGACCGGACGGAAGCGGGTGCGCGGCACGAAGAGCGCCCGCGCCCCCTCGATGCGCTCGACCGCGGCGCCCATCGCCGTCTCGATCTGGATGACGGGGGTGGAGTCGGGGTCGCTGGGGTCGACCGTCTTGCGGTTGACGATGACGGGCAGCCCCAGACCGACCTCGCCGTGCTCCTCGCTCTGAGCGAGCAGCCGGTCGACGGCCCGCAGGTCCACCCACAGGTTGTTGGCGTGGAAGGTCGTGTGACGGGTGTTGTCCTGGAAGAACTCGTCCTCGCCCTCCTTGACCATCGCGCTGTCGCGCAGCACCAGCTGGCCGTCGCTCTTGCGGACCGCGAGGTGGCCGCCCTTGCGGTCGTTGACCGTGCGCTCGCAGACCTCGGCGACGTAGGGGATGTCGTTGGCGAGCAGCCAGGCCGCGATCCGCGGGTCGCAGGTGGCGCCGAGGTTGTCGGCGTTGGAGAGGAAGACGTAACGGAAACCCTTGTCCAGCAACGTCTTCAGCAGCCCTGAGCTCTTGAGGGAGACGTAGACGTCGCCGTGCCCCGGCGGGCACCACTCGAGCTCGGGGTCGGCGGGGTGGTCGACCGGCGAGAGGTCGTCGGAGCGCAGCTTGGGCTCGGCGCTCTGCACGAAGTCGAGCGGCAGGCCGTCGACAGCGAGGTCGGGGTAGCGCGCGAGGATCTCGAGGGAGGCCTCGCGCGTGCGGAAGGAGTTCATCAGCACCAGTGGGAGGTCGACCCCGTGCTGCGCGCGCAAGGCCAGCACCTGCCGGCAGATCACGTCGAGAAAGCTCAGCCCGTCCTTGACCTCGAGGGCCGACTTGGGGCCGGTGATGCCCATCGAGGTGCCGAGGCCGCCGTTGAGCTTGACGATGGCGACCAGGCCCAGCGCCCGCGCGAGGTCGTCGTCGTCGGCCACGTCGGCCACGTCGGCGAGCGCGGGCACGTCGGTCAGCGGGTCGATGGTGTCCTCGGGGATCACCCCGCCCGCCCCGGTCGTGAGGATCTCCTCGAGCCTCACATAGCTCGCCTCGAAGGCCCGCACCGCGAGATCGTCTTCCCCGTGCTCCCGCATCCGCGTCGTCGCATCGGCCAGACCCTCAGCACTCATGGCGCCCACCCTACGATGTGGCTCGTGGGCGTGGCGGACGAGGCCGAGCAGGTGGCGGCGGACAAGAGCGTGGTCCGTCGCACGGCGCGGGGGCGCCGACGCGAGCTGGTGTCGACCCGCGACCTCGTCGCCGACGCCGAGGCGCTGGCCGGGCACGTCGTGGGACTGGTGGCGCGGCATGGGGCAGGTCGGGTGGGGCGCGTCGCGGCCTACGAGTCGTACGGGGTCGAGCCGCCCACCGAGCGCCTCGTCGCGGCGCTCGCGGCCGTGGGGCACGAGGTGATCCTGCCCCGGCTGCTGGAGGACCGCTCGCTCCAGTGGTGCGACCTCGACGGACACCTGCTGGGGGCCGACGCCCTGGCCACCGCGGTGGTGGTCGTGACCCCCGGGCTGGCCGTCGACCGGGTCGGGACACGCCTCGGGCAGGGTGGCGGCTCCTACGACCGGGCCCTGGTCCACCGGCGGCCCGGAGCCCTGGTCGTCACCCTGCTGCACGACGGCGAGCTGCGAGCGCCCGGCGAACTGCTGCCGGCGTCGCCGCTCGACCGGCCCGTCGACGGCGTGGTCACCGCCGACGGCGGCTTCGTCACCCTGAGGCCCACCCCACCCCTCGACTCACGCGTGCTGGTCTGACCGCGCTGGCCGGTCTCAGCCCCCCTGCAGGTGCCCGCTCGGCACGAGGGTGAGGGTCTCCTCCGCCGCCCGCTCGACCGCAGCCCGGGTCGACGGCCAGGCATAGCTGCCGCCAGAAGCCCAGGTGTCGGCCTGGTCGATGTAGTGCGCGTCGTAGGGGTGGCCGCTGTTGCCGGTCTGGTTGACCCAGGTGGAGGCGTCGAGGTCACCGAGGTCGACGACCATCCGCATCGACGGGGCACTCGTGACCTTGAAGGTGGAGCCGCTGATGTCGGTGGGGGCCGCGCCGGGGGCCCGGGCGGCCGCGTTGTAGCTGTTGGCGTTGACGATCGAGGTGCCGCCGGGCAGGCCGATGGGGCCTCGGTTGAAGACCGAGCGCACGAAGGCCGGCACCGTCGGGCCACCCAGCACCGGGTGGGTCAGGGTGACCTCGTGCAACGAGCCCCACGACCAGGTGACGGGGTCCTTGCCCAGGTGCCGGGTCAGGTCGAGCCGCGCGCCGATGAGCGCCTTCTTGAGGATCTCGTCGCGCCCCTCGACGACCCCCGGGGTCTGCTTGTCGTCCCACCAGGGGTTGTTGGGCTGGTCGAGGAGCGTGGTGACCGCGACCATCCAGCGCGACCCGCCAGCGGCCTGGATGCCGTCGGGCAGCTCGTCGTTGAAGGTGTACTGCAGCAGGCGCACCCAGACGGCGTTGAAGTACGACGCCCGCACGCCCGCCTTGCTGCGGTCGGCCGGCTCGGTGAAGTCCCAGTCGGCGAGCAGCGCCTGGGCCTGCTGGGCGAACTGCTCGTTGGAGGTGTTGTCGACCCCGGGCTCCTCGCCGGCATGGCTCAGCAGGTCGACCGACAGCAGCGCCTTGACCAGCGTCGGGGCGAAGTCGTTGCGGGTGTCGAGCTGGATCGAGCGCATGTCGTCGGGCGAGACCTTGCCGCCGCCTCGGAGCCGGGCCTGGAGCAGGTCCTTGATGCGCTGCGAGCGGAAGCCGAGGTCCCAGTCGGTGGTGAGGAACGGCCCCCCGCGCGCTGCGGTCACCTGCTGGTTGGCGGTGACGATGAAGCCCTCGGTCGGGTCGTAGGACCACGGCAGCCGGTCGAAGGGCACGTAGCCACGCCAGTCGTAGGAGCTGTCCCACCCGGGCGCCGGCCAGTAGCCCGGCACGGTGTTGGGCACCGAGGTCGACCGCACGGGCACGAGACCGGGAGCCTGGTAGCCGATGTGCCCGGCCGTGTCGGCGTAGACGAGATTCTGTGACGGCACGGCGAAGAGCTTTGCCGCAGCGCGGAACTGCGTGAAGTCGGTCGCGCGGTCGAGGGCGAAGATCGCGTCGGCTGTGGTGGACGGCACCAGCCCCGTCCAGGCGAGCGACACGGCGTACGTGTCCTGCTGGGGGGCGAGGCGCACCAGCGCCCGACGCCCGACCTGCGCCGCCGAGTCGATGACGTCGCTGATGATCGGGCCGTGCACCGTGCGCCGCACGGTGAGCGGCACGTCGGCGCCACCGGCGACCTTGATCGTCTCCATCGTGGTCTCGAGCGGCACCTGCTTGCCGTCGCGCAGGTAGGTGCCGTCGGTGACCTTCTCGAGGTAGAAGTCGGAGACGTCCGGGCCGAGGTTGGTGAATCCCCAGGCGATGGAGCCGTTGTGCCCGATCACGATGCCCGGCAGACCGGCGAAGGAGAAGCCCGAGACGTCGAAGGGGCAGGTCGCCGTCACCACGCGGCAGTGCAGACCGGTCTGGTACCAGACCCCGGGAAGAGAGGTCGCGAGATGCGGGTCGTTGGCCAGCAGCGGCTTGCCCGTGGTCGTGTGCTCGCCGCTGACGACCCACGAGTTCGAGCCGATGCCCTCACCGTGACCGAGCAGGGTGGGCACGGCGTCGAGCGCCTGCTGCACCCCGGCATACACGCTGGGCGCCACCTGCCCGTAGGCCGCGGGGGCGGTCGTCGTCGCGGTCGTGGTCGCCCGGCGCAGGGCCTGCGGCACCGCCGAACCCGCCGCGGTCGTGGCGGGGGCCCAGTCGGCGCCGGAGAGGATCGGGTCGTGGCCCGCGGCCGCGTAGTCGGGGTAGATGACCTTCAGCTGGGCCTGGGAGTAGGTCGTGCCGAGGCGCGCGCGGGCGAGCTCGTCGTCGTAGTTGCTGCGCAGGTCCCAGGCCATCGCCTTGAGCCAGGTCAGGGAGTCGACGGCGGTCCACCGCTCGACGGTGTAGTCCTTGATCTGCTGGCCCAGCACGACGTACTCCAGCGCCATGTTGGCGTTGGAGCCCCCCGCGCGGGCGATGTAGTCGTTGACCCCGTCGGCGTAGGCGTTGAGGTAGGCGCGGGTGCTGGGTGCCAGACCGGGCAGCTCGGCCTCGGCGACCGTGCGCCACCCGAGGGTGCGCACCACCCGGTCGGCCGGCAGGCCCGCCGACCCGACGAGCTCGGAGAGCCGGCCCGCCGTGACGTGCCGGCGGTAGTCCATCTCGAAGAAGCGGTCCTGCGCCGCGACGAAGCCCTGCGCCCGGAAGAGGTCGTCGGTCGAGTCGGCGTAGATCTGCGGGGTGCCCTGCGCGTCACGCAGCACGCTGACCCGCGCCCCCAGCCCGTTGAGCTCGATCTCGCCGCGCGTCTGGGGGAACGACTGCCGCACGATCGCGGTGCCGGCCACCGCAGCGAGCGCGACCACGATGACGAGGAGGGTGGCCACACCCAGGCCGACCCTCCGCAGGACTCTCGCTCGCTCCACCCTGCGAGACTAATGCGGCGCGACGACAGACCGACGACCGACGCAGGAGGCCTGCCGTGACCGACCTGATCCCGCTCGCGCTCCCGGTCGCGCTCCAGGGCGCGCTGCCGGGCGCGCTGCCGGCCGCGCTCCCCGGGGCGTACGGTCCCCCCGACCTGACCCGGTCGCTGCTGCTCGGCTCGATCGTGCTGCTGGTGGCGGTCGTGGCCGTGCGGCTCTCGCTGCGCTCGGGCGTGCCGGCGCTGCTGCTCTTCCTCGGGATCGGGCTGGCGATCGGCGAGGGCGGACTCGGCAACCGCTTCGACAACCGCTCGCTGACCCAGGTGCTGGGCTACGCCGCGCTGATCCTCATCCTGGCCGAGGGTGGCCTGACCACCCGCTGGTCCGGCATCCGCAGGTCGGTGGCGCCGGCGGCGGTGCTCTCGACCGTCGGGGTCGTCGTGTCGGTGGCGGTCGTCGGCGTCGCCGCCCGCTACCTGCTGCACCTCGACTGGACCGTCGCCCTGCTCGTCGGGGCGATCCTGACCTCGACCGACGCGGCCGCCGTCTTCTCGGTGCTGCGCACGGTGCCGTTGCCGCGGCGGCTCACGGGGCTGCTCGAGGCCGAGTCGGGATTCAACGACGCCCCGGTCGTCATCCTCGTGGTGACCCTGG
The DNA here is from genome assembly GCA_039889245.1 of Dermatophilaceae bacterium Soc4.6. Taxonomy (NCBI): domain Bacteria; kingdom Bacillati; phylum Actinomycetota; class Actinomycetes; order Micrococcales; family Dermatophilaceae; species Dermatophilaceae bacterium Soc4.6. Next base: position 1,371,614 of record JAZGVH010000002.1, read on the forward strand.
CGACGGCGTCGGTCCCCGGGGCCACCCCCCTGCCGTGGTGGCTCGTCGTGCTCGAGGCGGTTGGTGAGCTGCTCGGCGGGGCCGCGGTCGGCCTGCTCCTGGGCCGGCTGGGCGGCCTGTTCCTGCGCCGCGCAGCCGGCGCGTCCTCGGGCCTGTTCTCGATCGGGGTCATCGCCCTGTCGGTCCTCGCGTATGCCGTCGCCGACTCCGCGCACACGAGCGGCTTCATCGCCGCCTACCTCTCGGCCCTCGTGCTCGGCAACATGGGTCTGCCGCACGGCCCCGCCGTGCACGCCTTCTCGTCGGCGATCGGGTCGGTCGCCCAGATCGGCCTCTTCGTGCTGCTCGGGCTGCTGGCGTCGCCCGGTCGGCTGGTGGAGCGCATCCCGACCGCACTGGTCGTCGGCCTCGTGCTGCTGCTGGTCGCCCGCCCCCTGTCGGTGGTGGTGTCGCTGACGCCCTTCCGCATCGGCTGGCGCGACCAGGTCTTCTTCTCGTGGGCGGGGCTGCGGGGCGCCGTCCCCGTCGTGCTGGCCACGGTGCCGACCACGCTCGGCACGCCCGGCACCGAGTGGGTCTTCGACCTCGTCTTCGTGCTCGTCGTCATCTTCACGCTCGTGCAGGCGCCCACCCTGCCGTGGGTGGCCCGCCGGCTGGGGCTCGTCGAGTCGGTGCAGCAGCGGGCGCTGCACGTGGAGACCACGCCGCTCGAGCAGATGGGGGCCGACATCGTGCAGGTCACGGTCGGGGAGCGGTCGCGGATCCACGGCGTCGAGGTCTTCGAGCTGCGGCTGCCCGCCGGGGCGACCGTCACCCTGATCGTGCGCGACGGCGTCGGCCTGGCGCCCACCCCCCGCACCGCGCTGCGGCACGGCGACCAGCTGCTCATCGTCGCGACCGCGTCGGCGCGGGCGGCCGCCGAGGCCCGGGTGCGGGCCGTCGACCGCGCCGGCCGCCTCGCCGGGTGGGCCGAGCCGCCCGGGTCGTGACCAGCGGTCGGGTGTTCACGCGAGTCCTCGTACACTCGGGTCGTCGCTTCGCGGCACCTGACCAGCAAGATCACCGGAGGACCTCGTGCCCACCTACGCCTACTCCTGCACCGCCTGCGCTCACGCGTTCGACGCCGTGCAGAAGTTCACCGACGACGCCCTGACCGCGTGCCCCGAGTGCGGTGACCGCCTGCGCAAGGTCTACGGCTCGATCGGCGTGTCCTTCAAGGGCTCGGGCTTCTATCGCAACGACTCCCGCGCGGCGAGCACCGGCTCGGGGAGCGGCCCCAAGGGTGAGGGCAAGAGCGAGGGCAAGAGCGACTCGACGAGCGAGACCAAGACCGAGACGAAGACGGAGAAGAAGCCCGAGAAGAAGACGGAGACCACGAGCGCGTCGTCGGGTTCGTCGGGCTCGTCCAGCAGCACCCCAGCCGCCTCCTGAGCGGTGGGGGCGGCAGCGGTATGACGCAGATCCGGCCTGTCACCCGGGACGACCTGGGCCCGCTGCTGGCCCTGGCGCAGGAGGCCTTCGGCCCCTACCCGGGCGACGCCGCACCGCCGCCGCTCGAGGCGCCCGGGCGCCGTCGCTGGGCGTCGTTCGACCAGGGCCGACCGGTCGCTCACCTGGCCGTGCGCCGCTACGACTCCTGGTGGTCCGGTGCGCAGGTGCCGACCGCGGGCATCGCCTCGGTCACCGTCGCCGCCGAGCGGCGCGGCCAGGGGCTGCTCGGCGGTCTGCTGGGCGCGGCCCTCGAGGCCGAGCGGGCCGAGGGCACCTGCGTGCTCTCGACGCTCTACCCGACCGCCACGGGCATCTACCGCTCGCTGGGCTACGAGGTGGTGACGTCGTACGACCTGGTCGACGTGCCGGTCGCCGGCCTCGACCGGCTGCGGCCGAGCCCGGCGATCACGGTGCGGCGGGCCGAGGTCGACGACGTCGCCGCCGTGCGCGCCGTCTACGACACGTGGGCCGCGGCGCAGTGCGGGCCACTGACCCGGCGCGGGCCCTCCTTCGGGGCCGACGACAGCGAGCTGCTCGCGGCCTCCACCGGCACGACCCTCGCGCTCGACGAGGGCGGCGCGGTCGTCGGCTACACGTCGTGGACGCGCGGTCCAGGCTACGACGGCCACGCCGTGATCACGGTGCACGACCTGCTGGCCACCGACGACCGCGCGCACGTCAGCCTCTGGTCGTTCTTCTCGTCCTTCTCCAGCGTGGTCGGCACCCTGCGGGTGCGCACGTCGGGCGTCGACGCGGCCCGCCGGCACCTGCCGGGGTCGATGGGCACCGTCGCCGAGTCCCGCCCCTACATGCTGAGGGTCGACGACGTCGCCGCCGCGGTCAGCGCGCTCGCGCCGAGCGGCGAGGCTCGCTTCGCCGTCTCCGGCGACCGGCTCGGTGTCATGGACGGCACGTATGCCGTCGCCGACGGCACCTGCTCCCGGCTCGACGACCAGCCCGCCCCGGGTGTGCCCACCTTCAGCCCCCGCGGCCTGGCACTGGCCTATGCGGGCGTCGAGTCCCCGGCCTCGTTGCGGCTCGCCGGGCTCCTGCACGGGCCCATGGACGACGCCTTCCTGCCGGGCGGCTGGGGTGGAACGGGCGCGGTGCACGTGCGCGACTACTTCTGACCCGGTCCTCCACAGCCCCCTGCGCCCCGGCGGCCGTCCACAGGCGACGAGCTCCCCACCGTGTGCAGCCGCCACCGGCCGTAGGGTCGGCCCATGACGTCGAGCGCCTCCCCCACCACCGCCACCGCCCCCCTGGCCGAGATCGGCATCATCGGGGGCTCGGGGTTCTACGAGTTCTTCACCGACGCCGAGCGGGTCAGCGTCGAGACCCCGTTCGGGTCGCCGAGCGACGACCTGGTCATCGGTGAGGTCGAGGGACGTCGGGTGGCGTTCCTGGCCCGTCACGGTCAGGGCCACCGTTTCCCGCCCCACCGGGTCAACTACCGGGCCAACCTGTGGGCGCTGCGCGCGGTCGGGGTGCGGCAGGTGCTCGCACCGTGTGCGGTCGGGTCGCTGCGCCGCGAGCTCGGGCCGGGCACGGTCGTCGTGCCCGACCAGGTCGTCGACCGCACCTGGGGCCGCGCGCACACGGTCTACGACGCCGAGGGTCCGGTCGTGCACGTCGGCTTCGCCGACCCCTACTGCCCGCGGCTGCGCGAGGCGGTCACCCGCACCGCCGCGGGGGCGGGCATGCCGGTCGAGGGCTCCGGCACCCTCGTGGTCGTCAACGGGCCGCGGTTCTCCTCGCGGGCCGAGAGCCACTGGCACCAGCAGGCCGGGTGGAGCATCGTCGGGATGACGGGCATGCCGGAGGCCTCCATCGCGCGCGAGCTGGCCCTGTGCTTCAGCCACGTCGCCCTCGTCACCGACCACGACGCCGGGGTCGAGGGCGACACCGGGGTGACGCACGCCGAGGTGCTCGAGGTCTTCGGGCAGAACATCGAGGCGCTCAAGTCGGTGCTGGCCCAGACCATCCCGACCCTGCCCCCGCCGCAGGACGACGCCTCGGCCACGTGTGCCTGCCGTCGCTCGCTCGACGGGCTGACGCTGCCCTTCGAGCTGCCCTGAGGGTGGCTCCCATGGCGCGATTGGCACGGGTGCCGCGGGTGCCGCGGGGCCTACGGGGGCTGGAGGCCGGGCGGGCGGCCGGCCGGTTCGGTCTCGACCCGGAGCCCGAGCCCCGGGGTGTGGGGTGGCCCCGGCTGCCCGGGGGGACGCGCGCCGGCACCACCCGGCGGGCGGCGTGGCGTCGGGCGCAGGCCCGACGGGTGGTCGCGGCGGTCCTGGCCGGCGCGGCGACCTGGCTGGTCGTGTCGGCGGTGGCGCCGCGACCGGTCGACTCCGGGGTGTCGGTCGTCGTGGCGGCGCACGACCTCGCGCTGGGGGCCCGGGTGGGGGCCGACGACGTGCGGGTCGAGAGTCGGCCGGGCTCGCAACGACCGGCGTCGGCGCTGGCCGGCCCGGCCGACGCCCTGGGTCAGGTGACTGCAGGGCCGGTCGGGGTGGGTGAGGTGCTCACCACGAGCCGTTTCCGGGGGGCCGCGAGCCTGACCGGGCTCAGCCCGGCGCTGGTCGCGATGAGCATCCCGCTCGTCGACGAGGGGCTGCTGGTCGACCTGCGGGCGGGCGACACCGTCACCGTGCTGGCACCGGGCACGGGCGCGAGCGTGGCGGCGGCGGCCCCGGTGCTGTCCGTGACCGCGAGCGGCGAGTCCCCATCCGTGGCTGGTGGCAGCGCCCTGCTCGGAGCCACCTCGGCCGGTGGCGCCGGCTCACGGCTCGTCGTGGGCCTGACCCGGGCGGAGGCCGGCGCCGTGGCCGGTGCGATGGGCGGGCCGAGTGGGCTGACCGGGTTCGTCGTGGCACTCGGAGGCCGGTGACGTCGCTCCTCGAGCGAGGGACCTTCCTCTCATCACGGGACGGAAGGGTGGTCAGCCACGGGTTGCGTCAAGCCTGTCACCCGGGGACCTCCAGCGGGGCTAGCCTTTGGCCGACCACCACCCACGTCGGGTGGCCCGAGCGAAGGGCAGCACCAGCGATGATCAAAGGCTTCAAGGACTTCCTCCTGCGCGGCAACGTCGTCGACCTCGCGGTGGCCGTCGTGATCGGTGGGGCCTTCGCCAAGGTCGTCGACCTGTTCGTCAGCAACATCATCAACCCCCTGCTGGCGGCAGTGGGCTCCTCGGGCACCGGCGGCTTCGGCCCCACCCTGCGTGCGGGCAATCCCAAGACCTTCATGGACTTCGGCGGCATCATCAGCCAGATCATCGTCTTCGTCCTGACCGCGGCGGTGGTCTACTTCCTCATCGTCGTCCCGATGAACCGCATCATGTCCATGCGCAAGAGCGGCGAGGAGCCCGAGCCAGCCGCCCCCTCCGAGGACGTCATCCTCCTGCAGGAGATCCGCGACCTGCTGCGTGGCCAGACCATCGCCGACCGCACGGACCTCTCGAAGTCCTGATCGACGCCGCCGCAGCGGTCCCCGACTGACGGGGTGGGAACAGCGTCGTTCCCACCCCGTTGTCATGCCCGGGACCAGGAGCGGCAGGCGCGGCGACGGCCGACGGAGCACCCGCGCGCATACATCTTCAGGTGTCGACCTGTGCGGCGCCCAGCCCCCGAACGGCGCGCACAAGGCTTCATGTGTCGACGTGTGCGGCGGCCCGTCAGCCCCAGTGGGGTGGGCGTTGCTCGGTGAGCCAACGCTGGTGGGCGGCATCGTCGACCCGCTCACCCCAACCGGCGTCGGTGTCGTCGAGGGTGGGGTCGTCGGTCACCGGCTGGTCGAGGGGCGTCCCCGTCGGCCCGCGGGTCGCGCGCCGCGGTCCTCGCCGCCGCGCAACCGCACCGTCGGCCAGACCGTCGGCCGCACCGTCCAGCGTCCGGTCCGCGTCACCGCTCGCGCCCGTCGCCTCCTCGCTCACGACGGCACCCCCGGCGCCCCTCCAGGATCCCCCTCGCCCGAGCCGGGCGGGGGCGGCCTCGTCGCCGCGACCACGCGGGCGACCTCGCGGGCCGGGTCGCGGTAGAGGTCCGTCGACCACACCCGCACGAAGCGCCAGCCGAGGCCGGTGAGGTGCTCCTCCCACAGCCGGTCGCGCTCGCGGGTGCCGGTCATGGCGGCATACGAGGCGCCGTCGCCCTCGACGGCGACGGGAGGCAGGTCGCGGTGGCGGGGGTCGGTGACGACGAGGTCGATCACGTGCCGGCCGGAGCCGACGTCTTCGAGCACCTGCAGGCCCTCGCGCCGCAGCCGGTCACCGAGGTCGGCCATCAGCGGGTCACGGGCCCGGTCGCCGGTTGCCCGGGGGTCGGTCGCGGCCGCCTCGAGGTCGACCAGCAGCCGCCGCAGCGCCAGCGGGCCCGGGTCGCGCAGCCGTTCGACGTCGAGGTCGTCGGCGTCGAGGGCAGTGACCAGGGTCAGCCGGGTGCGGGCCCTCGACGTCGCCGACACGAGCAGTCGGTCGGCACCGGGAGCCATCAGGTCGGGGAAGCGGTGCAGCACCCGGCCGTGAGGCGTCTTGCCGTAGCCGACCGACAGGATCACCGCATCCCACCGCGACGGGCCCAGGTCGTCGAGACCCCGCACGTCGAAGGCCTCGGACGACCCGCCGCCGGCCTGCGCAAAGAAGCCCTCGCCGTCGTCGAGCTCGCGCAGCTCGTGGGCGAGCACCAGCCGCAGCCGGTCCGCGTGCGCCGCCGTGACCCCGATGACCCCGAGCGACTCGGTCGGTCGGGTGCGGGCGTGCTCGATCACGAGCTCGACGACCCGCGACACCTCGGCCTCGGTCGACTCGATCGCGGTCTCGCTGCCGGCGACGACGAGCCCCACCCCCTCGACCCGCACGACCCGCACGGGTGACTCCTCGCGCACGCCCGGCGCGGTCATCAGCCACTCACCGGATGCCGCCTGGTCGGCAGCGCGCAGGAGCCGTTCGTCGGTGCTGCGGTGGTCCCACACCAGGCGCCGGGTGGGCAGCACCTCGGCCAGGGCGTCGAACGCCGAGCGCATCCCGTGTGCCGCGTCACCGGCAACCGGCTCGACCGCACCGACCGGGGCCGCAGGGGCCGCATGTGCCACCGGGGCCACCGGGGCCACCGGTGCGACCGGCTCGTCGGTCGACCCGTCCGCCTGCTGCGACGCACTCGACGGCAGGGCGGGTGGCGCGGGCGGCGAGGTGGTGAACGGCGTCGGCGCCGGCCCGGCCGGGTCGCCGAGCACGACGACCTGCCGGGCCCGGGTGAGCGCCGAGATCGCCTCCTGCTGCGTGAGCAGCCCGGCCGACTCGATGACGACGACGTCGAAGAGGGGGCCGGGAGGCACGGTCTCGGCGACGGCATACGGGCTCAGGACCCAGCAGGGGCGGGTGGCCAGCAGCAGCGGGCCGCTGGTGACGAGCAGGTCGCGGACCGCGCGCGGGCGACCGGAGTCGTCGGCCTCGGCGAGGAGACCGGCGGCGACCCGGGGTTCGGCCGAGACGGCCGCACGGGTGCGCCCGTCGACGACCGAGCGGACCCGGGCCGCGGTCGCCGCCCGGTGCGCGGTGTCGGCCGCGACGTAGCCCGTGGCCGCGGCGCGCAGGCGCTCACCATCGTGCGCGGCGTAGAAGGGGTCGGTGCGCGTGACGTGACGCACGATCGAGACCCACCAGACGTGGTCGAGCTCGGCCGCGACCTCGTCGGCGCCGACCCCACGGGCGGCGAAGTCGGTGACGACGTCGCCGAGGCCGCTGGCCCGCAGCTCGTCGACGATCGGGATGACCTGCGGCAGGATGCGCAGCCGGTCGGTGTGCTCGGCCAGCGCGGCCAGCCGGTCGCCGAGCTCGGCCAGCGTCAGGCGCAGCAGGTCGACTCCCCCCGACCGGGTCGTCGACAGCAGCTCGCCCAGCCAGCCCAGGTCGGCGCGGAGCCGCTCGTAGGTCTGCAGGGCCTCGTCGAGCTGCGGCGAGATCTCGGGGCGGCCACCGGCGCCGACCAGCTCGTGCCAGGCCCGGCGGTGCCGACGGGCCGCGACCAGCTCGGCGTGCAGGTCGGCCGGTGGGCGGCCCGGGCGCAGGAGGCGACGGGCCTGGGCCCGCACCCGGGCGCGGGTGAAGGTGCCGAGCGCGGCGCCCGCCGGGGGCTCGTCGCGACGCTGCTGCGCCGAGGCGGTGGCGGCGACGTGCTCGTCGAGAGGGGTGTCGAAGACCTCGGGGCGGAAGACCTCGAGGGTGTCGCGCACCCCGGCCATGATGCCGAGCGCGTGGGCCCAGTCGTCGACCGTGGCCGCGCGGGGCAGCGACGAGGCCTGCAGCACGACGTCGAGCGCGGCGGTCGCCCGGTCGAGACCCCCGCCGGCGAGCCGGGTGACGACCTCCTGCGCGCGCTCGGCGTCGACGTCGGTGGCCACGTGCGCGCCGTACCACGGGTCGTCGGCTGCGCGGCCGGACCAGGCGCCGACCAGGGCGGCCTCAGTGAGACGCTGGGCCAGCTCGTCGAGCCGGGCCCGCGGCAGCTCGAGCAGCGTCTGGCCCTGCAGGCGCACCCGCGACGACGGGGCCGGCGTGCGCAGGGCGAGCTCGGCGATGGCCCACTGGGCCTGGTGCACGCTGACGCCCCACGGCGAGCGCACCTCGTGCAGCGCCGCGACGTGGTCGCGCAGCACGTCACGGTGGGCCGTGAGCACGCCCGGGTCGGGGGCGAGCACCGGCTGCTCGAGCTGCCGGTCGCGGCGGTCAACGACCCTCGCGAAGGAGTCGACGACCTGCTGGAGGGTGGCCCGGCGGTCGGTGCCGGCCGACGCGGCGTCGAGCACGAGGTCACCAAGCGGACCGAGCCGAGCGACGAGGTCGGTCAGGTCGCGGCGCAGGGGCGAGACGACGAGCACGGAGCGGCCCTCGCCGGCCAGGGCCGCCACGAGCGCGGCCACGGTCTGGGTCGCGCCGGTGCCCGGCGCCGTCGTGACCGCGAGGCTCGCGCCGCGCACGACGGCGTCGACGACGTCGCCCTGTGAGGCGTCGAGGGGCAGGACGAGCCGCTCGGCGCCCGGGTCGCGGTCAGGATCGGGGTCGGGGTCGGGGGTGGCGGCCCGCACCGCCGCCCGCGCGTCCCCGTCGCCGGCCAGCGCGGCGACCACGTCGTGGTCGGTCAGGTCGGCGGCGTGGTCGGCGAGGTCGGAGACCATGGCCAGCTTGCTGTGCGGGAAGGTGCCGACCACCAGCCGGGGCGCCACGGCGAAGCCGGGCAGGTCGGCGCACACGACCTGGAGCACGGCATACGCCGGGCGGGGGTCGAAGCCGCCCGAGGCGACCGCGCTCGCAGCGAGCGCGGCCTCGTCGAGCTCGATGCCCGCCTGGGCGCGCAGGGCTCGCACGAGCACGGGGTTGACCTCGACCTCGGAGCCGAGCTGCAGCTCGACCTCGGGGTCGAGCGGCCCGACCAGGGCGGTGCCGTGGGGGCGCAGGATGATCGGGCGCAGCAGGACCGGCGCCTGCGGCGAGCGCCCCCCGGTGCCCCACGTGGCCAGCCCGAGCGCGAGGAAGCCGACGTGCAGCCCTCGCTGCTCGAGCACCCGGTCACAGGTCGTGGCGATGGCCCGCGCACGGGCCCGGGCCTTGGACACCGCGCTGCGCTCGCGCACGAGGTCGGAGACGGTCGTCGGACGGCCGGCCAGCAGCTTGGAGACACCGCTCGGGTGGGCGGTCGTCAGGTCGAGGGTGCCGAGCGGCAGGTCCCGGAACCACAACAGCGTGTTGGGCCCGCCGACGTCGGCCAGGGCCCGCTGCCACCCGCGTACGGCGTCGCGCACGAGGGTGGTGCGGAAGGGCGCGGGCCACGCCGGTGCCCCGGGCGCACCCGGACCACCGGCGCTCCGGCGGGGGTCGTCGTCGGTGGGGCTCACCACGGCAGGCTAACGAACGACCCGGGGTGCGGCGTTCAGGTCGTGGCGGCGCGGCGGCCGAAGCGACCCTTGGGCGGCAGGGCCAGGCGGAAGATCTTGGCCCAGGTCGAGCCGACCTGACGGTGGATGGGGCCGCTGTTGTAGGGCAGGCCGTAGCGGGTGCAGATCTCGCGCACCTTCGGGGCGACCTCGGCATACCGGTTGCTGGGCAGGTCGGGGAAGAGGTGGTGCTCGATCTGGTGGCTGAGGTTGCCGGTCATGAAGTGCATGGCCTGCGAGCCCTCGATGTTGGCCGAGCCGATCATCTGCCGCACGTACCAGTCACCGCGGGTCTCGCCCTCGATCATCTCCTCGGTGAAGGTGTCGGCGCCCTCGGGGAAGTGGCCGCAGAAGATCACGGCGTGCGCCCAGATGTTGCGGATCGCGTTGGCGGTCAGGGTGCCGAGCAGGGCCGGCACGAAGGAGCCGGTGAGCGCCGCGACGGCCGGGGTGGCGAAGTAGTCCTTGCCGAACTGCCGGGCGACCTTGCGGCCGACCGCCCGCAGGTCGCGGCGCAGCTCGGTCTTCGACTTCTTGCCGCTGACGACCTCTTCGATCTCGAGGTCGTAGACGGCGATGCCCCACTCGAAGACGGGGGCCAGGAGGGCGTTGTAGAGCGGGTTGCCGAGGTTCCACGGCTGCCACACCTGGTCCTCGCTCATGCGCAGCATGCCGTAGCCCACGTCGCGGTCCTTGCCCACGACGTTGGTCCACACGTGGTGCAGGTCGTTGTGGGTGTGCTTCCACGACGCGGCGGGGGTCACGAAGTCCCACTCCCAGGTGGTGGAGTGGATGTCGGGGTCGCGCATCCAGTCCCACTGGCCGTGGAGCACGTTGTGCCCGATCTCCATGTTCTCGATGATCTTGGCGACCGAGAGCATGCCGACGCCCGCGATCCAGGCCGGCGGGAAGCTCGCGAAGACGAGGCTGGCCCGTCCGGCCAGCTCGAGGGTGCGCTGGGCGCGGATGACGCGACGGATGTAGGCCGCGTCCTTCGCGCCGCGGTCGGCCATCACGGCCTCCTTGATCGCGTCGAGCTCGGCCCCGAGGGCCGCGACGTCGTCGTCGCTGAGGTGGGCAGCGGCGGTGGGGCGCATGAGGGGGCTGCCCTCGACCTCGAAGAGGGCGCGACGGGGACGCACCTTGGGCTCGCTGGTGGGCGTGGCGCTCGGGGTGTCGAGTCGCTCGGCGATGGCGGTCATGGGATCTCCTTGGGGATCGGACGTCGGGGGAACGAGTGGTGGGCGGCGTCAGTGCCGCTGCGGGTGGGCAGGCGTGAAGTGGGGTGGGGGCGCTAGACGTCGAGGAAGACGTCGCCGGCCGCGGTGGAGACGCAGGTCTGGATCAGCTCGCCCTGGTCGCCGTGCACCTCGCCCGAGCGGATGTCGCGCACCCGTCCGGACTGCAGGGGCACCAGGCAGCTCTGGCAGATGCCCATGCGGCACCCGCTCGGCATGATGAGCCCGGCGTCCTCACCGGCGTCGAGCAGGGTCGTGGACCCGTCGACGTCGATCTCGCGGTCGGACTTCTCGAAGACGACCCGGCCGCCCTCGCCGCCGGCGCCGGGGGCCACCACGGCGGCGAAGCGCTCGATGACCAGGTGGTGCTCGACCTCCGCGCCCTTCCACAGCAGCTCGGCGGCGTCGATCATCTCGGTGGGCCCGCAGACGTAGGTCGCCCGCTCGCGCCAGTCGGGCACGAGCGCGTCGAGGTCGGCGGTCGTCGTCAGGTCGAGACGGCCGCGCTCGCCGGTGGTCCAGTGGTGGACGGTCAGGCCGTGGTCGAGGGCGGCGAGCTCGTCGAGCTCGTCCTTGAAGAGCGCGGTCTGCGGGGTGCGCGACGAGTGCACGAGCTGCACGTCGGCGTCGGCGCGACGCCGCACGAGGGTGCGGATCATCGACATGACGGGCGTGAGCCCGCTGCCGGCCGTGATCATCAGCAGGGGGCGCGGGTGCTCCGGGAGCACGAAGTCGCCCTGCGGCGGCGCGAGGAAGAGCACGTCACCCGGCTGGGTGCGGTGCACCAGCGCCTGCGAGATGGCGCCGATCGCGGTGACGGTGATCGCGGGGTCGTCGCCGCCCGCGGTGGTCAGGGAGTAGGAGCGCCACTGGCGTACGCCGTCGATCTCGACGCCGATGCGGGCCCACTGGCCGGCCTGGTGGGCGTGCCAGCCGCGGCCGGGACGGAAGTGGATGGTGGCGGAGTCGGGGGTCTCGCGATCGACCCGGGTGACGACCCCCCGCAGCTGCCGGGCCGACGAGAGGGGGTTGACCAGGCGCAGGAAGTCCTCCGGGGCGTGCGGGGTCGTGAAGACCCGGGCGACGCTGGTTAGGGGACGGAATCTGCTCACATAGCAATATTCGCAGCAGAGGGGCCCGTGGATCTCGTGCAGCGGCATACAGTGTGGACGTCTAGACTGTTTCGAGAAGATAAAAATGAGGATGAGACCGTGGTCACAGGTTCTTCACGGCCACCATGGTTGGCACTCCCCGCTGAAATCGCTACTCTCCTGCGCCCCACGCTCCCCGCGCTGGTGGAGGAGATCATCGCCGGGATCCGCGACGGCGTGCCGGTCTATGCGAGGCCCTTCGAGGGTCGCTTCGGGCAGGCCGTGCGCCGGGGCACCGAGGTCGCCCTCACCAGCTTCCTCGCCCTGCCGGGCACCTCGCGCGACGCGCTGTCAGAGCAGGCGAGGGACGTCTACGTCGCGCTCGGGCGCGGCGAGGTGCGCCAGGGCCGCACCCTCGACAGCCTGCTCGCGGCCTATCGGTTGGGCACGCGGGTGACGGTGCGGCGCTTCTCGGAGGCGGCGATGGCCGGCGGGCACGACGCCCCGATGCTCATCGCGCTCAGCGAGTCGATCCTGGTCTACATCGAGGAGGTGTCGGCCGCGAGCGCACAGGGCTTCGCCTTCGAGCAGTCGGAGCGGGCCGGTGAGACCGACCGGCGCCGCGTCGAGGTGCTCGAGCTGATCCTGCGCGGGCAGGCCGACGAGGTGGCGGTGCAGCAGGCGGCGACCGCGGCCGGGTGGTCGCTGCCCGCGACCCTGGTGGCCGTCATCCTGCCCTCGGGCGAGGCGACCGGCTCACGCTTCGCGCTCGGACCGCGCTCGATCGTCATGGCCCGCGAGACCGACGCCGTCGGGCTGGTGCCCGCCCCGCAGTCGGCGCAGGCGCGGCGGCAGCTCGAGTCGGCCCTCAAGGGTCGCCTGGCGGTGGTCGGCCCGGCCCGGGACTGGCGCCACGTGCCGGAGTCGCTGCGGTTGGCCACGACGGCCATGACGGTGCTCGGGGCCGAGGACCCCACTCAGCCCGGGCGGGCCCTGTGGGTCGAGGAGCACCTGACCGACATCGTGCTCGGCGCGGAGGCCGGGGCGCTGCACGACCTCGGCGCAAAGCGGCTCGCCCCGTTGGCGACCCTGCGCGGCGCCTCCCGCGACAAGCTCGAGACGACGCTGCTGTCGTGGCTCCGGCACTGGGGTCAGCGCACCCCCGTCGCCGACGAGCTGGGCATCCACCCCCAGACCGTCGGCTACCGCGTCGGTCAGCTGCGCGAGCTCTTCGGCGACGCGCTCGACGACCCGCAGGTGCGGTTCGAGCTCGAGCTGGTGCTGCGGGCCCGGGTCGCGCTGCCCTGAGCACCGCGCCGGAGGCCGGGTCGTCGGGGCCGGGTCAGTCCTTGCCGGTCGCGCTGCGCAGCCGGTCGATGTGCTGCGACGCCTCCGCCTTGGTCATGTCGGCGGGCAGCTCCTCGCCGGCCTGACGGGCGAGGGTGTCCAGATAGCTCTTCTGCGACTCGGTGATGGGGTCGCCGCCGCTGACCCAGTCGGACGGGTCCTTCTCGAGGGAGGGGTCGTCGGTGGACGTGGTGGCGTCGGTGGCGCCGAGCATCTCCGGCTCGGTGCTCGCGTCGGGGGTGGGCTGCTCGGGGGTGGGCTGGGTGGGGGTCTGCTGCGTCATGCGGTCACCATGCCCCCCGCCACCGACAGCCAACCCCGTGCGCCGCCAACCGTGAGGCCGGCTACCAGCTCTGCGTGAGGCGAGGACGCCGGCGATGACCGGGTCGACGGCGCGCTCGACGGTGCGCTCGACCGCCGGCTGAATGGTCTCGGCAGGTCGGGGCCGGGCGGGCCGGGCCACGACGGCCGACAGGATGCTCTCGCGGTCGGCGAAGGGACGGTAGCGGCCCTGGGCGTGACCCCGACGCGACGGGTGACGTCGCGCAGCCTGAGGGCTGCGGGTCCACCCGCAGCGCTGACGCCCGCGTGTGAGGCCCGTGTGACCCAGGCCTCGGGTCCGAGGGCGTTTGCCGCCCCACCGCCCGGGTAGGTGAACCATCGACGCTGACCACAACCTCGCGTGGCAGCACGAAGGAGAGATGGACATGAGCGCTGACGCCAAGATCGCCAAGGACCTCGTCGAGACCCTGAAGGACGGCCAGAAGGGCTACGCGGCCTCCGCGGAGAAGCTGGCCGACAGCGAGCGCCCGGAGTGGGCCGAGACGATGCGCCGCTTCGAGCAGCAGCGCGCGGCCTTCGCGCAGGAGATCGTCGGCCTGGGCCACGCCTACGGTGACGACGTGGACGAGAGCGGTTCCGCTGTCGCCGCGGTGCACCGTGGCTGGCTGTCGCTGAAGGACGCGCTCACGGGCGACAAGCCCTCGGGTGTGCTCGACGCCGCCGTCTCGGGTGACAACCACACCGTGTCGGAGTACGAGAAGGCCCTGAAGGAAGACGACCTGAGCGACGGCTTCCGCACCGTCATCCAGCGCCAGCACGGCGAGGTCGTCGCTGCCCGCGACGAGGTCAAGGCCCTGCAGGCCGCGAGCTGAGTCGGCGCCCGCTCGGGGCGGGCGCCCCATAGACTCGAGCCGGAGCCCCGCGGTCTCGCCACCGCGGGGCTCTGTCGTGCCCGCACGCCGTCTTCGACGTGGTTTTCCCACGCGATGGTGCGGTGGCAGGCAGAATTGCTCCACCGCCATCACCTGCGACCGTCGAGGCCACCCATGAAGCAGTCCGTCCTGTCTGCCGCCGTCCTCCTGACCACGATCGGCCTCGCCGGGTGCGGGTCGGCCAGCAGCAGCGGATCGACGGCGTTCGCCGCCTCCGCCTCCGCACCCGTCGCGGGCGCGACGACGACGGCCGCGACGACGGCCCCGGTGACGGTCGGCGACACCGTCGACTTCGCCGTGGTGAGCAAGGCGGTGGCGGCAGCGAGCACGTCGAAGGGCACCGTGCACGTCACCTCGTCGGTGGCCGGCATGGGCGCCGTGCAGATCGACCTCGACCTGCACGCGCAGAGCGTGCGCGAGTCGGTCGACGTGGCCGGCATGAGCGTCGAGGTGCTCGTCGTCGACGAGCAGGCCTACCTCGGCGGAGGGGTCGCCAAGACCCTGGGCGCCAAGACGCGGTGGCTGAAGATCGACCCCCGTGGCACCGACAAGCTGTCGAAGCAGCTCGGACCGCTCGTGACCAGCCTGCAGTCGTCGTCGGCGTCGTCCGACCCGGCGACCGGGCTGTCCTCCCTCGCCGACGCGAAGGCCGAGGTCACGGCGGCCAGTGCCACGTCGACGACCTACACGGTCGACCTGAGCGCGGCGCAGCTCGCCGAGCTGGCCAAGAAGCAGCCCTCCCTGGCCAAGGCAGGCGGGCAGGCGGTGACCTTCGACTACACCATCGACAGCCAGGGCCTCCCCCAGAAGATGGCCCTCACGATCGCCGGCAAGTCGATCGTCACGACCTACTCGGGCTGGGGCGCTCCGGTGACGATCACGGCTCCGGCAGCCTCGGACGTGACGCTGACCAGCGACCTCGCGGCGGCCGCCTGAGGGCGCTCGCTCAGGAGGCGCCGATCTGCACGGAGTAGCCCGCTCGCAGAGCGGCCAGGCTGGTCGGGGGCGTGACGGCCGCGGCCAGCCCGCGCCGAGGGCGAGGCTGCTGCTCGGCATACCCCCGCGTCGTCCACACTCGTAGGCCGTCGCCGAGCACGAGCGACGGCTGCCCCTCGTGGACGACGAAGGCACCGTCGGGCAGCCCGGCCCACGGCTCGGTGTGCTGCCGGCGCTGCTTCGTCGCGGGGTCGCGCCGCTCGGCGTGCAGGTGCCGATCCAGCTGCGGCGCAGCGAGATCCGCCTCGCCCAACGACGTGCGCACGGCGTCGCGGTAGGCCGTAAAGGCGGGCCGCCGACACAGGGCGCACGGGCGGTGCCCGGCGGCGAGGGCGACCGCCTCGTCGTGGAAGAAGAGGGCGGTCCACCGGCCGGGCTCCCAGCGGGGAGCGACCTGGTCGCGGTAGCTGAGGGCGCAGACGATCCAAGCCGTCGTCGTGTGGCTGCGGACGATGTGATGACCGCTGGAACCACTGGAGCCCTCGTGGATGATGCCGCGGTTGCCGGTCCAGGCGCCGCGGAGGTCGATGGCGACGACGTCACCGAGGGGCGTGACCCGGTTGCGTTCCGGCACGGTCCCCACCCTTCATGCGGCCGGTTTGTCCGGCTTGGTCAGCGAACTCCCTCCGCACTTGGCAAAGGTTTTGCCAAGCAACTTCTTGACGGCCAATTCCTCTGGTCGTTCTACCCCATCAGGGTGGCACCGCCGACCGACCGGACGCCGGGGCCCTGACCAAGGGGAGGTCTTCGTGACTCGTTCTTCCGACTTCGGCCTCGGCGGCTTCACCGCCGGCACCGGGTGGGACGCGGCCAGCGGCCTCGGCTCCCCCGTCGTCGACGCCCTGGCGCTCTCGATCGCCGCGGCGAACAAGCAGTAGGACCCCGTATGCCGGCACGGGCGGGTGGGGTGCTCCCCCACCCGCCCGTCTCGTTCTCCGCACTCCGTGGAGGCGCCGTGGGCTGGCGTGACCTCGCGTGACGGCGCATGACGGTGGCTTGGGGCGGGGGCTCGGCGACCGCCCCGGTCGGATATCCTCGACCTCGCGCGGTCAGCGCACCCGGAGCCCGCGGGGCTCTCGGCCCGGACCGTCCGCTCCCCGCCCTCGTAGCTCAGGGGATAGAGCACCGCTCTCCTAAAGCGGGTGTCGCAAGTTCGAATCTTGCCGGGGGCACCACTTGCTGCAGGCCGTTGACCTGCACTGATGCCGGTCAGGACATCTCCTCGACCATGCTCAGGGAGAGCCCACTGGTGACAGATTCCGTGGAAATTCCGTGGTCTGTCAAGCTGCCCCGCTCTGGCCGGGCCCTCGGGCCCCGGCTCATCAACGCCTCGAGGCGGTCCGGCGCGTCGTCCTCGGACTCTGCAGCGACGTGCGCGTACACCGAGAGGGTGACCCCCGTGGACGCGTGTCCGCACCACTGCGAGACCTCCTTGAGCGAGAAACCGCCGGCGATGAGGAGTGAGGCGAACCCGTGCCGCATGCTGTGCGGGGTCAGGCTTGGCGGGAGCCCGGCGTCGCGGACGGCGGTCTGCCAGACCCGTCGGATGAAGTTCTGACGCAGGATGGGCGTCCCAGTCGACGTCGTCACGACCAACGCCTCCGGCTCCGGTCCGGTGTGCAGCGCCAGGTGCTCCACGATCTGCTGCATGACGGTGCGCGCGACCGGAACAGCCCGCCGACCAGCGCGGGTCTTGGGGGGCCCAAAGGTCACGCCGTCCGCGGTCTGCTGAGCGGTGCGCTCCACCTTGATCCTCGAGCGCAGGACATCGACGTCTCTGCGACGCAGGGCGGCGATCTCGCCCATCCGCAGCCCGCACCAGTACCCGAGGAGGACCACCACCCGAAACTCAGGCCGAATGGTGTCACGCATGGCCTCCGCCTGCCCAAGGTCCATCCAGTCGCGGTCGCTGCCCTGGTTGGGGGGTAGCGGGACGCGGGCAGCGGGATTGACCGATAACCGACGGTCGTCGACCGCGGCGTCGAGCAGCTGACGCAGGACCAGGACGACCTTGCGGGCGGTCCGGGAGGCGAGGTCGTGCTGCAGCGTCACCACCCATTCGCGAATCTCCAGGTTGGACACGTCGTCCAGCGCGCGGTTCCCCCACGTGGGGCGAATGTGCTGCTCGCAGATCGAGGTCAGCCGTTCGTAGGAGGTCGTTCGCAGGTCTGCCTCGCGGGTGGGCAGCCATCTGTTCATCCACGCAGAGACCGTCATCTTCGAGGACCGCGGGTCTGCCCAGGACTGACGCAGAACCTCCTGAGTCGCAGCCTGCGCCCACACCGTCGCGTCAGACTTGCGGTCGAACGTCCGCGAGAACTCACGACCCCTGACCCGGTACGTGGCCTGCCACCGGCCGTTGGGCCGTCTCACTACCGAAGCCACGCCAATCTCCTCTCTGACCGCCTCAGGGCGAGCCCCCGGTTTGAGAAGTTCTGGACATCGGGAGGGCGATCATCGCCTGCTCGTGACCCAACGGTAGACGGCATCAGGCTCCCATCGCAGATGGTTACCCAACCGCAGCGCCGGCGGGCCCTCACCGCGATGCCGCCACTGGTAGATCGTGCCGACCGGGATCTGAAGGTAGCGCGACAGGTCCTGAACAGACCAAAGGTGGGCAGCCTCGCCCGTCGCGTCCTCAAAGGTGGATGGGTTACTAGCGGTCATGGTGCTGCCTCCGGGCCAGTTGGGTCGAGGCCTCGGCCGCCTCTTCCCGCCGCCACCTCTTGCTCCCTTATGCCGCCCCGTCGCTCCGAGTGGACAGTTACTTCGCAACAGACTGCCCGTCCTACCATGAGGTGCTGCCCGTTCACTGCGCGGGTGGAGCGTCTCGAACAGCTTGGGGCTGACATCGTGGCCGCCAACAGTGAGCCGGCCGCCTCGCCAGCAGGGCGTTATCAGAAGCGGGCACTAACTGCGTTAGCGCGAGGAACAAATTCGTGCCGATAATCAAGACTATGTCACTGTCTAGTCTGCGTATTGCACCAGATGCATCACCGGCACCCGCCTCGACGCCGAACCCGGCCGGCGCGCAGCACTCCCCTGCGGGCCGCCGCCAGGACCACCGGTCGAGATGCCTTCCGTCTCTCGTCCACCCCGCCGACATGGGCGTGCGGGCCAGACAGGTGGCGATATCCCCCCACCCGGCCCCGGCCGACGCTGGAGTGCGTCAAGGGGCGGCCCGTGGGTGTGACCGGTGAACCCGAGCGGCGGGCCGCCGGGCGCTAGTGCACCACCAATTCTGCACCCGGCTCTCCGTGTCGCGCGTCAACCTTCACGTGCCCTGTGGATATCCGCCAGGAAAGGTGGCGGCTGTGGATAGCGCCCGCCCGCACCGGTCGGTCTCTGCCACGCTGGCCAGCCGCAAGCGGTGCGTTGTCGACGGTCTGGACGGACGGTCTGGACCCCTACCCCCACCGTTGCTGGGCGGCCTGCTTGCTGACACCGAGGACACGTCCGACCTGGCTCCACGACGCACCGTGACGGCGGGCCGTGTGGATGGCCCCTTCCACCTGGCCCTCCAGGCCCCGCAGCTCGTCGACGAGCCGTTCCAGGTCGGACAGGACCGTCACCGGCTTGACGTGGGCGACCCACTCAGGCCGGAACACGTCCTCCTCGAGGCAGCAACCGAGGCGGGGGAGCTCCGCACCGACATCGGGGCGCTGGAGCTCCTCCACGGCGTCGGTAACCTCTGCATCGGTGATCGCGACGACCCAAGGTTCAACCCCCGACGCCTTGTCGTCATCCTGCTCACCGGCCTCGGGTTACCCCACGCGAGACACCCTGACGCCAGCCACCGCGGCAAGGCGAAGGTCCTCAGACGACAGCTGGTTGACCGACCCATCTACGACGAGCTCGACCGGCACTGCGATTGCCACGACGCCACGCCCCGAGGTCAGCCTGCATCCTCCCCCGGGGGTGGACGACAGGCGGCCGCCGTAGTCCACGACGACGACCTCCAGTCGGAGAGCACTGCTTTCCTCGTGAGTACTGCACCGTTCGGTCCAGCTCCACTGAGCCCTCCCCTAACTGGCTGAGGAACCTTTAGCGGCACCCTCTGGGCCCAGTGAGCCTGTCCCGTAGGGCGATCGTCCACCGGGACAGCAGGACGTCAGCGCGGTTCGTGCGGTGCCCATGGATAGGAGGGTCGTGTCTCTTGCTCAGAAGGTCGTGAACAGATCCGCGCGTCCCTCGTCGAGGAATTTCGGCACCCGCTTGTAGAACCGGTTCTTGCCCGGCGCAGGGCGTCCTGGAACCGCAGCCGGCCCAGCTTTGGTGACCAACCAGCGTGTCCCCGCGGCGCAGGCAAGCCAGCGCGTCCTCCAGTGCAGCGGCCAGCCACTAACACAACAACAAGGACTGATGTAACATCCACGTATGCATTCAAGCAATACGTTCGAAGGCAGTTTCGTGCGATGACCTCGGAATCTCCCAATACCCAGCCAACCCTCACATTCGTGGGCAGTTGGTTCAGGCGAGGAATAGGATTTAGCGGGCCGCTTGTTCGACTGGAAGTCACTCGTGACCAACTTCAGTTTCGACCTAGATTCGGCCTAGGGCTTATCCTTCGGGGAGCAGTTATCCATCGAGAAGACATTCGGTCAATATCTTATGGTGGCAGGGGGTTTACTATCAGGTCGGGAATAGAAATTGTGACCCGTCGAGATGCTCGCCACTACTTTGGCGGCTTCAATAATGAATCTATTATTGGGGGGTTGCGCTCTCAAGGCTATTCCGTGCATATCAGATAGCCGCCTTCTGGTCTATGCCGGTACGCAGGTGAACGCCTTCTTCATGCTACGGGGAGCGTTTGTCTCCCAAAAGGTGAGTTGGATCGTCATCACGACCGTCATCGAGGTCGTGATGACGGCGATCTTTGGGATCGTAGCCATCCGGATACGTCGTGAAGCAAGCAGACCCAACCGCCCGACACAGCCGTAGTTAGGGAACTCAACCGGGACACCGCGGCGACGGCAACTGCCTTGGTCGCAGGCAGGCCAAGACGTGGTCGCCTTGGAGCGAGGGGTCTCACGGAACCTAACGCGTCGCAGCTCTGACTGCTGTCCCGATAGGCGAACGTCTTACGGGACGATGAGCCGGGCCGCGGCTCTCCCCTCGCTTCGGGCTGGACACGGTCACATCGACAGTCCCGTAAGACCCGTCCGGTGAGAAGTCCCGCAGAGGGGGTTCCTGCGGCACACACTGGCGGTCATGTCGGGACTGAAGATCGGGTACGCGCGGGTCTCCACCACCTGGGCAGGACCTCACCTCCAAACGTGAGGCCCTGATCCGCTTCGGCGTCGAGGCGGACCGGATCTACGTCGACCACGGCCTGACCGGCACCAACCGGGCCCGGCCCGGTCTGCGTGAGGCGATGGCTGCCTGCCGTGCCGGCGACGTCCTGGTCGTCACCAAGCTCGACCGCCTCGCTCGCTCCCTGCCCGATGCCCGCGACATCCTCGCCGAGCTCACCGAACGCCAGGTCGCCCTCGACCTCGGTGGCGCGCGCCACGACCCCACTGATCCCATTGGGCGGTTGCTGTTCAACGTGCTCGCGATGGTCGCGGAGTTCGAGTCCGACCTGATCAGGATGCGCACCCGCGAAGGCCTGGCCGTGGCCAAGGCCAAAGGCCGGTTGAAGGGCAAGCAGCCCAAGCTCAGCCCCCGCCAGGAAGCCCACCTCGTGACCCTGCACGCCAGCGGTGAGCACTCCCCGGGCGAGCTCGCCGAGCTCTTCGGCATCGGTCGCTCCACCGTCTACCGCGCAGTGCGCCAGCACCACAAGCTGGCAGCCGCCGGCCTCGACGTCCCGGCTCCATCTGGGTGAGCGGGGTGCGAAGGCCATGTCGCTGACCGGGCTCAGTCCCCAGCAGCACGCGGTCGCGCAGCAACGGTGGGAGGTCCTGCGCCCCCACCTGCAAGGCCAGCACCGGCCGTCGGCCACATAGCGATGCGAGAAGCGCGCCACCTACCGCTGCCAGTCACAGACACCAAGACTCCAGCCGGGTGTCTCGTAGACGATCGTCTACGAACCGGCGCTCTTGACGTTGCAGCTGAGCTGATCTCGCCGGGTGACCCATGCGACGCCTCAATGAAGGGCCGGCCCCGAAGGGCCGGCGACGCGGCCTACGCCTACGCCGATGGTCTCCTACAGGAGGGGCCTCAATGAAGGGCCGGCCCCGAAGGTGTCAAGGGCCGGTGACCCGACCTGGCCGTACTGGCTGGTCTTCGTGCCCTGCCACGGGCCTCAATGAAGGGCCGGCCCCGAAGGGCTGTCCTTGACAAGGGCCGGCGACCAAGTCGTTCGGTCGTCAGGTCGTCGACTCCGACGGGCCTCAATGAAGGGCCGGCCCCGAAGGGCCGGCGACATAAGCCACCGTTCGAGGTCGGCCATTTCCATTGCGCCTCAACGAAGGGCCGGCCCCGAAGGGCCGGCGACCGGTGAAGGACCACCGGCCACGGACCTGGTCGAGGAGGCCTCAATGAAGGGCCGGCCCCGAAGGGCCGGCGACGTCGTCGGACAGGAGGACACCGAGGCCGTAGTGCCGCGGGCCTCAATGAAGGGCCGGCCCCGAAGGGCCGGCGACCCCCTGCGTGCCCAGTCGTTCGCGGCGGCCCCGTCTGCGCCTCAATGAAGGGCCGGCCCCGAAGGGCCGGCGACATCCCCGGCACCGCGAACACGTTCCTGCGGCAGATGACGCCTCAATGAAGGGCCGGCCCCGAAGGGCCGGCGACGTGCCAAGGGCGACGGACGACCCGATGAACTCGATCGTGCCTCAATGAAGGGCCGGCCCCGAGGGGCCGGCGACCGGGTTACGCGCAGGTCGCGGCGTCGCTGACGTGGACCCGGCCGCAATGAAGGGCCGGCCCCGAAGGGCCGGCGACCCACTGGTGGACCGGGCCCACCGAGTGCCACAGCCTGCCTCAATGAAGGGCCGGCCCCGAAGGGCCGGCGACCTCAGGTCATCCAGCTCTCCGCTGAGGAGATGCAGCCTCAATGAAGGGCCGGCCCCGAAGGGCCGGCGACCATCTTCTACAACACCGGCACGGAGGCGTTCGGGGTGCCTCAATGAAGGGCCGGCCCCGAAGGGCCGGCGACTTTGGTGTCAAGGGCCATTGAGATCTGCCCAGGGGCGGTCGTGAGACCTGCCCGGTGACGGTCACGAGAACTGCCCGGTGGTGGCCATGGGATCTGCCCAGTGCTGGCCACCGTCGGTCCGGTGTTGGGGGTCAGGTCAGCGGGTTCACCCCCTGGCCGGCGAGGGCTTGGGTGAGGCGGACGCTGTCGCCGGTGGTCTGACAGATGTGGGCGTGGTGCAGGAGCCGGTCGACGGTCGCGGTCGCGAGGGTCTTGGGCATCAGCTCGTCGAACGAGGCCGGGTGCAGGTTCGAGCTGATCGCGATGGACCGCTTCTCGTACGCGGCATCGACCAGCCGGTACAACCCTTCGGCGGCGTCGTTCGCCACCGGGAGCAGGCCAATGTCATCCACCACGACGAGATCTGCTCGCAGGACCCGGGCGATCGCACGGGTGACCGTGTCGTCCGCACGGTGCCGGCGCAGCAGGATCCCGAGGTCCTCGAGGGTGAACCACGCGACCTTCAGCCCGGCCTCGACGGCTTGCTGGCCGAGGGCCTCGAGCAGGAACGTCTTGCCCGTGCCGGAGGGCCCGCACACGACGAGGTTCTCCCGCCGGTGGACCCACTCCAAGGTCCGCAGGGCCTGCTGGGTCGGCGCCGGGATCGAGGAGGCCTGCGGGTCCCACACGTCGAACGTTTTCCCGGTGGGGAACCCGGCGGTGCTGCGGCGGGTCGCGAGGGCTGAGCGTTCCCGGCCGGCGGCTTCCTCACCGAGCAGGGCCCGCAGGACCTCGACCGGTTCCCACCGTTGGGCTTTCGCGGTCGCGACGACTTCAGGGGCGTGACGGCGGATGTGCGGCAACCGCAGCCGTCGCAGCAGCGTCTCGAGGTCGTCGGGAAGTGGCGGCGGGGCCGGGACACCGAGCGCCGGGACCGTGGGTGTCGTCGTCGCGCGGCTCACGAGGTCACCTCCGGTCGACCATCGTCGACCGTGCTCGCGAGGTCGCCGCCTGTCGGCGCAAGCGACGCCGGCGCAGCGCCGAGCGCGGCCCAGCTGGCGGTGCCCTGGGTCAAGGACCCGTCTTCCCCCGCGCGGCTGACCGCAGCGTTCCGCGTGCCGCTGCTCGTGTGCTGGTGGTGGTCAAGGATGGACGCAAGGTCGGCCTCGGCGAACCGGGCATGGACTGCGGCGTGGCCCAACGCCCAGTCGACGTCCTTCCTGTCGAACAACTTCGCCAACGTCACGGCCTGGGCCATCTTCACCCGGATCTTCGTCGTCCCCGCGGCCGCGGCCTCGCTCAGCCACAGCCGGGCACCGTCACCGATGGCGAGGAACTCGACCTCAGCAGTGTTACGGGCCAACGGTTTCCGCTCCAGCGATCCGACCGGGGCGTGGGGGAAGTGGTCGTCGTTGATCTTCGGGCTGCCCGGAGTGGCGCGGGCGTGACGGGCGACCTCGACCGGCCCGGTCAGCCCGACGTGCACGAGCACGACCTTCTCGTCGGCGCCCTGCCCGTGGACGCGGACCCACACGACCTGACCGAGCAACCGGGCCGGGACGGAGTACTGCCCACCCTCGAACGAGACCATCGGGGTGCTCGGCGGGACCGTGCGGGTCACGCCGAACGCGACGGTGTGCGGGACGGTGGGGATGGGGTGCAGCCGGGTGCATTCCTCGGCGAGCATCTCGACCGGGGCCCGACGAGTGACCCGGTGGACCCGGGTGTTGACGTGGTCACAGAACTCCTCACACGCAGCCTCGAGCTCGGCGAACGAGGTGTACTCCTCGCGCAGGTTCGTGTCCTTCGGGACCAGGTCGGCCTTCGCGATCTTCACCGACGACTCCGACCCACCCTTCGACGCGGGGTCCGCCGGTACACAGGTGTGAATCGTGACGCCGTAGTGCCGGGCGAACGCGACGATCCCCGGGTTACGCACCGGCATCCCGGCGATGTGCTCCGTCGTGACCGTCTTCTCGTTGTCGGTCAACACGTACGTCGGGGCCCCACCGAGCCGGCGCAGCGTCACGTCGAGCGCAGCCATCACCGACGGCATCGTCTTGTCCCGGATCGGCAGGACCACCCGGAACCGCGACCACGCCAACCACGCGATGAACAACGTGGTCTTCACGCCGTCGATGACGGGGCCGTCGCCGAAGTCGTACTGCAGCCACATCCCCGGCTCCGTCACCCAGGGGCGGTGCACGCGGACCCGGCCGAGGCGGTAGTCCCGCTTCACCGCCGCGACCGCCCGCCGGGTCATGCGCTCGGACCCGGTGTACCCGAGGCCGAGCAGCTTCTCGTGAGCCCGGTCCGCGCGCAGCTTGCCCTTCGACCGCTCGATCCACTCCTCGATCTTCGGGAGGAACTCCTCAATCAGCTGCGGTCTCGCGGCGGGACGGTCAGACAAGGCGCCCGCTTCGCGGGCGGCGACGTACCGGCCGACGGTGTGGTGCGAGACCCCGGACAACTCCCCGGCGTCCCGCAACGACCCCGTCAGGTCGAAGGCTTCCAACATGTTCATGATCTCCTCGGCAGACTTCATGGTGTCCCTCCTGGGGGCGGTCGGCGCATCAGCACCGCCACCGCACCCCAGGAGGGGCCTCAACCGCTACATGCGGTGAGGCCAACGAACTCGTGTCGGGCAGATCCCGTGACCGTCAGTGGGCACTTTTCGTGGCCGCTACCGGGCAGTTATATGGCCGCCTCCGGGCAGTTTCTCGTGGCCGCTGCCATCGTCCTCTCAGTGACGAACAGCGGCAACTGCTCGCCGTGTGCGACCTTCGCCAAGCGGTGAACTCGGGAGGGTTTGACTCTTACCTGCGCTTCTGGGGCGCAGACACGGCGCCCGATGCACTTGCGATCGTCGATGGCGCCCTGGGTGAGCCCTGGCGACAGGTTCTGGTTGAGGCCTTGGACATCTTCGGTACTGCGAACCCTTCGACTGCCGATGAACGGGCGGAGGTGCTCGACGATGCCTCCGAGGCCGACGACGTGCTGGGGATGCTCGATGAGCGCTTCTACGAACTGGAGGGCTCGCAGGACGCGGATGCCGCGCTCGGCCAACGTGCGGAAGCGCTCAGCCCGTGGCCGGACGCTGGCACACCAAGTCCAAAGCGCCGCTTTTGGGGTCGTAAGTCGGACTAGGCACCCGCCGATCTTGGGCATGAGCCGGACACCCGGACCTGCGTCTAGCCGCCGCGAAGTCGCTACACGACGTGGAACTCGACTCGGTGGACGAGGGTGTCATCGCCGATCGGGCCAGAGTGGGCGGCCCGGTCACGAAGAGCCTCAAGATCGGCCTCGCCTGACGCGGCCACATCATCGTCGGTGACGGCCGAGAAGGGCAGCACCTCGATGGAGTCGATCGCGAGGACGACGCCGGAGGTCCGGTAGCGGCCACCGAACTTGACCTGCGGCCTGCTCCACAGCCGGATCGACACCGTGACGCCGCCGCCGGCAACCCGCTTGCGAAGGTCTCGACTGAACATCACCCCGCCACGCTAGAGCCGGCTCCAAGCGCTCGTCGAGGTAGCCCCTTTCCGCCGCGAGAGCGGCCGTGTCTTTCCGCCGCGAGAGCGGACGTCCCACTGCGTCGCGAGAGCGGCCCGTCGACAGCTCAGCCCGGGGTAACCGGCGAGGTGCAGGGCGAGCGGCGGGACGAGTGCCCACCGTGTCCATGCAGACCCGGGAGCCGCCTTTAGCTCAAAGCAACTGTCCGGTTGGGGCTACGACGTGTCCTCAGCCACGATCCTTGTGTGGCCAGCGTCTGACCACCGCCAGCTAAGCGAACTCGGTAAGCCACGACCCTCGCGCCCTTAAGCCATTCCGCACGTTCGACCGGCCGGAGCAGTTGCGCCTCGAGCCAATCCGCCGCTAGTGCGGCAAAGAATTCCGGGTCTTCCCGAACACCCTGCACACGGAGGTCGGTGTCATCCCCTCCGTTGTCCAAGAGGCTGCCATCGCCCCATTCACCTTCTAATTTGAGTCCCCAGGACGTAGCAGACCAGTAACCAACCTGGAGCTCGGTCAGTCCGAAGCTGCCCTCAAGAGCGGGGTGGCTGACCGTGACGATGAGCGGAGTCAGCACGGCCAAGCACCCAGAAGCCGCCGGAAGCAAACCGGCTCTTCACAAAGCAGGGTGTAGTTGCGGTCTGAAGCCGCCGCTCTCGAGCAGGGATCGGGCGATGTAGTTGGTGAGGTTGCGGAACCCGAGGGCGGAGCCACGCAGATGCTCGAGTCGACCATTGACGGTTATCTGGAGCACTTGGTCGGATGTGGCCGGTGACCTGCATGTCTGCGTCGGCTACATGTCGCTGACGGGGGCGTCGCGGCCGGCGGTGCGGTCCTGCCCGATGCGGGTGGCGAGTTGCAGGCGGAGCGCGTGGTTCTCTGCTCGCAGGGTGTGGAGTTCCTGGCGGAGGGTGGTCAGCTGTTCGTCGCGGGAGGCTTGGCTCATCCGTTGGGCTGCGGGTTGACGGGGGCTGCGGGTGGCGGGAGCTCGAAGCCGGTTGATTTGCTCGCGGAGCTGGGGATCGCGATAGAGCAGGGTCCGCGAGACGCCGGCGGTGTGAGCGACGGCGGCGTAGGTGATGGGGGTGCCAGCGTGGTCGAGGGTATGGATGGCCGCGCGGGCCCGCTCCCGAGCCGATTCGGCTCGGTGCCGGCTCGCGGCAGTGAGGGCTGTGGTGTTGTCAGCGCGCATCGGGGGTGTCCTGTCCGGCTGGGGCGTCATGGATCCCGAGGGTCTCGAGGGTTTCCAGCGCGGAGATGATCCTCGTGAGGTTGTCGGCGACCTTGCGGTGGTTGTCGGCCAGCCGGTGGTTGCCGCGGTGCTCGGCCAGGTCGATCAGTTCGAGGGTGTCGTCGTGTTGGCGCCGGTGGATCGGCAGGAACGTCGTGGTGGTTTGGAAGTCCGGGCAGGTCAGGCAGGCGTTGGGGTGTGGGCAGTCCTGCTGCGGTGGTCGTCCGCAGTAGCCGTTCGGCAGGCTGGCCTGCACCCGGGCGAGGTTGTGCTTGATCCACTCGGCGTCGGCGCTGGGACCGTGGGGGTCGAACGGGAGGCGGTCACCGTGGATGTCCACGCGCCGCTGCTGGTAGTCGTCGAAGGCCGCGCGGACGGTGGCGTCGTGGATCGTGGCGTACCGGGCGGTCATCTGGGGTGAGGCGTGGCCGAGCATCTTCTGAACGACGTGCTGCGGCACACCGGCGTTGATCAACCGGGTCCCGAGGGTGTGACGGTACTGGTGCGCGGTGACGGACACGGCCTGGCCGGCTTCGTCGTGGAGACTGATCTTCTCCTGCCAGTCGGCTAGGCGCTGGCGCAGGGTGGCGTAGGAGAATGGTTGGGCCCCATCGGGATTGGCGTGAGGCGAGGGAAACAGCTTCGGGCATCCGGCTGGCCAGCGGCTGCTCAGGTGCAGTTGTTGGGCGCGGACGGCGTCGGCGGCCCGCTGCGACAGCGGGACGAGCTGCTCGGTGGACATCTTGTGGTTGACGTACTTCAGGCAGGGCCAGCCGGCGCTGTCGACGATGACGGGGTTGTACTCGAGCAGGCAGGCGTCATTGGCGCGTAGGCCGGTCTCCTGGATGAGGATCAGCAGGTGTCGGGTGGTCTCGTCGGGGAGCAGGGCGAGGTTGTTGGGGTCCTCGAGCTGGGCCATCACGAACTCGGGGATGAACCGTGGCAGGGGACGCGGCCGCGGTGGCAGCTCGTCCAGGTACAGCGCGGCGTGACCGGAGAGGCCGGGCATCCAGTCGTGGCGGTGGCAGGCCTGCAGGAAGCTGCGCAGGATGACCAGGTAGGTGTTCGTCGTGTTGCCCGACAACTGCGGCGCCGCGGTGAGCCAGGACAGGTAGTGCTCCAGGACCTGCCGGCTGATCCCGCTGGCATCATCGACGTCCGGGTGATGGTGATGCAGGAACCCGGCGAACCAGCGCAGGGCACGCTCGTCGATGCTGACCGATCCGAACGCTTTACCGGCGCCGAGCCGGTAGCGGCAGGCTCGCTTGATCGCCTCACGCAGCCACGGTTGTGGGATGTGGTCGAACCGAATGGGTGGGACCTTCTTCGGCGACGGTCGCGCCCCGAGTGCGGCTGCCCGCCAGGTGTCTCGAGCGAACTCGGCCTCGGCGTCGATGCCCTCGTCCAGGTCGAGCACCTGCCGCCACGCGAAACGCAGCTGGCCCATCGCCCGGCCACCGGTGTCGGTCAGGCCGTGCTCGAGGGCCAGCAAGGTCCAGCGCTCCAGCCCGTGGTCCAGCAGCGAGTCGACCCTGGCGGTACTGACCAGCCTCACGAGGCGGTTGATCATCATCGGGACGAGGCGGATCGTTCGATGATCGTGGCGGATCTGAATGGAGTAGGCCACCTCCAACCGCAGCTGCAACGGCAACCCGCGAAGATCGAACGCGTCGATCCGGTCGCTGTGACCGCCGACCACCGGGCCGGTCGTGGCCGCGAACAGGTCCAGGTCGTGGCGGCCCTCGTGGACCCACCGTCCGTAGTGGCTGTTGCACAGCAACTTGGTCCAGGCGCCGCGTTCGCAGTCGGTGACGCGGCACTGCCCGCGCGCGAAGACGGGGTGGGTGGGATCGATGTGGATCAGGTCGACCGCGAACTCCGGTCGGACAGCCGCTCCCAGCTTGTCCAGCAGGCTCAGCGCGCCAGCCCGGTTGGCGTGCAGCGCGATGGTCATGACGGGTCCGCCTGCAGGACCGGGCGAGTGGCTGGCCGCTCGACCCAGAATCCCGCGCGGACGAGCTCGGCCCGCACGTCCTCGACACCGAGATGGACGTACGTTTCGCTCGTGGTCACGACCGAGCGGTGGGTCAGCATGTTCGAGACGATCTCGATCGGGACACCGGCCCGGATCAGCTCCGTCGCCCGGGTATGGCGCAGCATGTGGGGGCTGAACTCGATCCCGGTCCCGGCCCGCAGGCGGGCCACGAGCTTCGCGACCGCGTCGTACCGCAGGGGTCGCCCGACCGGTGCCGCGAACAGGTTGACGAAGACGTAGTCGCTGTCCAGGTCGCCGTATTCGGTGTGCATGTACTCGCTGTACAGGCGCACCAGCGGCGCTGAAACGGGCAGCACGGCAACGGTTTTGGTCTTGGCGCGGGCGCCGTTGGCGTTGTCGTCACGCGGCACGATCCGCAGCTCGCACCGACGAGAGATCAGATCGCTGTGGCGCAGCCCGAGCGCTTGACCCACCCTGATCCCGGTCTCGGCCAGCAGCGCGAGCAGGAACCTGTCTCGCAGCCGCGTGCAGGCGCCGAGGATCACCGCGACCTCCTCAACGCTCAGCGTGGACGGCAGCCGCCTCGGTGCCTTGAGCTTGACGGGTCTGGTCGCGATCGGGCGTCCCTTGGTGACATGGTGCAGGAACGGCTTGAACGACCCCCTCGGTACACGGCGCCACGCGACCAACGACTCAGCCAGGGCCACACCCGTGCGGGCGTGGAAGTCATAGAAGCCGAACACGCCCGCCAGGTGACGGTTGACGGTGGCCTCGCTGCGGCGGGCCGTTGCAGCATCCAGCACGATGACGTTCGCGGCCGGTGCCCGCAGCCACGACACGAACCGTGAGACGTCCTCGACTCCGGCGCTGGCCCAGTCGACGCGTCTCAAGGCGAGGAACTCGAGCCACAACGCCAGACTGTGCGCGTACGCCCGCACCGTGTTCGGCGACCGCTCGATCGAGGACAGGAACGCCAGGTACCGCTCCGCCGCCTCGACCGGACCGAAGTCGTCGTCGACGACGGTCCACGACTCCACCCCCGTCACCGGCATGAGCACCCGTTGCGCCTTCACCAGCACCGCCACCTCGAGGTCGGCCTGCACCGGCTTCCAGCCGGATACCTACTCTTCTACTCCGACCCGCCAGCCACGTGGGGGACGTCGAAGACATGCTCCAGATAACGTGTCGCTGACGCACCGGATCGGCCTCGTGAGCTACGTCGGACACACCCTCCGGAGGGCTCCAGATAATGATGGCTTCCGTAGGTCCATTCGAGGTCCCGGGCCGGTCGAAGTAGGCCAGCACGTCGTCGGCCCTGCTGGCCAGCGTGCGGCCGAGCTTGCTCACCTCGGTCAGCGCTTCAGGGACGGCGTCGCTGACCGAGGCTATGAGCGTCGTCATCAGTTCGCGTCCGTGCTTGCGGTCGGGGTCGCGGTACGCGGCGACCATCCGCTGGTAGATGCCCCAGGTGGCCTCGACCTCGACGTGCTTGCGGTTCGTGAACAAGACGGTCAGTCGTTCCCGCTGAGCGTCGGTGAGTAGGTCGTTGCCGGTGTGCAGGGTCCTGCGGGCCTTGAACAGCGGGTCCTCCTTTCGGCCTCGGTGGCCGTGCACGGCCTGCTGGACCCGGCGACGGCAGGTGTCGAGTGCGTCGCCGGCCAAGCGGACGACATGGAACGGATCCATCACGGCCACCGCCTTCGGCAGCTCTTCGCTGGCGGCGGTCTTGAACCCGGTGAACCCGTCCATCGCCACCACCTCCACCCGGTCGCGCCAGCCCTGGGAGCGGGCCGCGAGCCACTGCTTGAACGCCTGCTTGGACCTGCCTTCGACCATGTCCAGGAGCCGAGCAGGGCCGGTACCGTTACGGATTGGGGTGAGGTCGATGATGACGGTGACGTACTTGTCCCCGCGCCGGGTGTGCCGCCACACGTGTTCGTCGACCCCGACGACCTGCACGCCGTCGAACCGGGCCGGGTCGCCGATCAGGACCCGCCGGCCCTCGGCCAGGACGGCGTCGTTCGCGGTGTTCCACGACACCGCCAAGCCCTCCGCGACCCGGGACACGGTCAGGTGCTGACACACGATCCCCTCCAACGCCCACCGTAACCCCCGCCGCGACAGCTTCGCCCGCGGCTCCGCCGCAGCGCTCGTGTCCTGGCGCCAGACCTGCCCGCACCCTGTGCACCGATACCGGCGGACCGTCACGAGCAACGTCGTGGGACGCCACCCCAGCGGCTCGTGCGCCAACCGCCTCACCACGGTGTCGCGGGCTACGCCCTCGCCCCCGCAGCGGTGGCACCACCGGTCGGGTTCCACGACCCGGCACGCGAGGACCGCCCGGCCAGGTTCGAGACGTTGCCCGGTCACTTCGAGTCCGAGCTCGTCCAAGCGGGTGAAGGTGGTCAGGTCAGGGGCAGCGAAGGTAGCGTCAGGCACGTCGAGGTCTTCCAGATGCGGTGTGTAGGAACCCTCATCATCGGAAGACCTCGACACCTACCCCGGGACCGACGCGCCGAGCCACCCGGGCGAGGGACCTACACCCTCAACTGTGAAGAGCCAGCAAACCAGGAACGGACCAACCCGATGCGCGGATTCGTAGATGCTTCAGGAACCGATCTTCGTCCTTGGACCTCGGCTCGCTGCCGCCGAACCAGCCGACATCCCTCACAGCGCTCCTGACTCCACGAGACGTAAGGTACTGCCGCGCGGGCAGTCAGGCCATCTTCGGGGTCTGGTCCGCCCTGAGCCCTTCCTGTGGACGGTAGAACATACCTAGCCGATCCGCAGCCACTCGCAAGAACCCGGGCCGGCCCGTCTGCCTCGAAAGGCTGGCCCGGTCCGCAGACAAGGACCCTGCCCCACTCCGCCGCGTGTCGGGCGCTACCTAAACTGAGCGACGACCTCGATGGTGCCGATGATGTGCTGGTTGAAGTCGTCGAGGTCCTCGGCTGGGATCCAGTACTCGAGGATGGTGTGGCCGCCGACTTGATGGACGTCGTACCGCTCGAGGTAGGACCGGTCGACCTCGAAGCGCGTCACGTACCCCACTCCACTGGCTTTCACGTTCCAGTCGCGGGCAATCTTGGTCGCGTACTCTTCATTCAAGACGGGGTAGAAGATCGGTTGATCCGGCAGCCGAGGTGGCCAGGCTCGCCAACCGGAGGCTTCCACGAGGGCAAGCTCGGCCGGTCCCGTCGGGCGCCAGAGGGTGACAGTCTGCATCCGCTCATCCTGCTTGGACGTCTCGTTCGCGTCGACCTGATTACGGAACATCTATCCGCCTTGGGTGGCCTCGACTGCGCCCGTCCCACCTCCGAGGGTGCCGTCTCCCGCACCGCCGCATGTGCCCTAGGGCTCTAGGGCTCTAGGACCCTGCTGAACAAGGCTCGTTCGTGGGTCGCGGTCGTCATTCAGGGGACGGCAGGGTGCCGACTGGGGCGCTCAGGGCACCCCGGAGGGCTTGTTCCTCGCGAGACCAGAATGATGTTCCGGTTGGTGTGAGGGAGTGCGGGGCCTGTGTGGGGCCTGCAGGGGTGGTGGACGGGGGGTTCTGCCTCGTTCGTGGGCTCAGGCCAGGACCCAGGCTCCGTCGGTGCGGGTCAGGCCGAGGTTGAGCAGCCGGCGTAGGTTCAGGGCGGCGCTGCGGGTATGGAGCCAGGCGTTGTTCTTCCGCACGCCGCGGTAGCGGACCCGGCGGTTCCTCCCGGCCACGAGCCACGAGATCGAGCGTTCCACCATCGGTCGGTGCTGGCGGTAGTCCGCTTGCCAGGCCGGGTCCTTCGCGCGCTGACGATGCTCGCGCAGCAGCGTGTGATGCCGGTGCAGCTGCAGGATCCGGCCCCGCTTCGCGGTGGTGCACCGGGCCCGCAGCGGACAGCCGACGCACCCGATTCCGAAGGTGACGGTCCGGCTCTTGCTGATGGGGCGGGTCAGGCCGTTGGGGCAGGTCGCGGTGCCGGCCTGCTCGTCGACGGTGAAGTCGTCCTGGGTGAACCCGCCTTCGACGGCGGGCTTGAGGGGGCCGGGTTTGACCAGCGGACGCCGCCGCGCCGCGGTGATCTTCTCCAGCGCGTCACCGGTGGCGTAGGCGCTGTCCCCCAGGACGTCGACGACCTGCCCGTCGGGGAGATCGGCCGCCGCGGGCAGGGTGTCGTCCGCGTCCATCAGCCGCATCCCGGTCGCCCCGTCCGGCGCGAGCGGGCCCGCGCCCTTGGTCAGCTCGCACGCGGTCGTGATCCCGGTCTCGGGCTCGACCGCGATGTGCGCCTTGAAGCCGTCCTGACGCCGGTGCACCGTCTTGTGGATGTGCCGGGCCTCGGGGTCGACGATGCTGATGACCCGATCGGGGGCGACCTTCCGCGCGATCCGCCACCGGCCGTCGGTCCCGTCCGACCCGGGCGCAGGTTCGACGTCCTGCCCCGCGATCAACGCCAGCAACGCGACCGCCTCCGCGCCGACCTCGTCGAGGTCCCACCCGGACACGACCTCCAGCAGCGCGAGGGCGTCACGCACCAACGCGTCGACCAGCACCGCCCGCGCCTCGCGGTCGTCCCAGGCGATCTGGGGCTTACCCGGGTCGTCGTAGTCATGCGCGCAGCACACCGTCGCGACGACCTCGCCCGCGCCGGGGACCTGCCGGACGACCTTACGGATCACCGCGACCAGCTGCGTCACGGTGTCCTGCGTCGCGACCGCATCATCCAACGCGGTCGAGTCCAGGGCCCGCCGGTTCTTCCCCGTCAACACCCCCGTCTCGGCGACCACCACCTTGACCGCGTCGAAGATCCGATGCGGCGCCGCGCTCCCCGCCAACCGCTTCCGCCAGTACGTCAACGTCGACGGGTCGAACCCGCCATGCCCGACCGGCAGGCCACACGCGACCTTCCACCGCAGATCCGTACGCAACGCCGCCATCGCCTCCCGGTCCGAGAGCCCATGCAACGACTGCAACACCATCACCGACGCCGCGACATCCGCCGGCACCGACGGGCGACCCAACCGGGTCGGGAACAGATCAGCGAACATCACCTCCGGGAACAACACCCGCCGCTGCTGCGCCAACAACCCGAACACACTGCCCTTGTCGATCAGATGCCCCGCGACCGACTCAGCATCCAACAGCTCACGCGCATCCAGCGGACGACCCTGCATCCACACATGATCCCAACCCCCGACCAGCGCGACCAGGACGACACGCCTTATTCAGCAGCGTCCTAGACAATCGAACGGTCTTGGCGAAGCGGTACCCGCTCACTCAAGGCCACGGTGGCGTCCAGTGCGCGTAGGCGCGACAGGCTCATCTTCGCCTGCCCATTGCTCTGCGTAGCGCCAGCGGTTCGCAGCGCAACCGCGAGTGGACCATTGAACACGACCTCGTGCCGCACCTGAGGCGAGCCGGAAAGTCTCAGCACGATGAGCGCTGATGCTGCTGCGTGAGACGTTTCCCTGATGGCGACAGACCGGGTGCCGTAGGTCGCCTTGATCTCGACGTGGCGACCATCCCCGGCGATCGCGTCATGGCCAGTCGCCGAGGGCTTGACGAGATGGAGGTCGAAGAGCGCTTCCGCCGCAGCTTCCCCGATGGACCCCACGAGGTGGCCGTCGATCGGGAACCTCCTGCCAGGATGCATCTCCTCCAACTCGCGCACAATCTTGTGGAGCTGGGTGACCAGCTCGGCCGTCCGCAACGTCCGATCTTGATGATCATGCGAAGGCGGGCGGGCGACGTCGCCTGAAGCGTTAGTCATATTCACATCATGCCTGCTACCCACGCATAGAACCGGTTCAATGCCAGTCCGTCACCAATGCCGGAGGTGGAGCACCGACGCGAAGTGCGGCCGTCCCACACCGCCGCGAGAGCGGCCGACCCCACACCGCCGCGAGAGCGGCCGACCCCACACCGCCGCGAGAGCGGCTGTCCCACACCGCCGCGTGTGGACGCGGCCACGAACCGGGATGGGGTCTAGCGTCGATTCGTCCAGGTGCCCGGCCGTGTTGGCGGCGAGCTGGTTTGGGCGGTCGGTCGGGTCGCCGCGAAAGGTGACGTCATGCCCAGCCCCACCACCCTCCTGCCATTTTCAGCCCGCCACGATGTCAACCGCGCAGCTGGCGGCCGTGTCCTACCTCGCGCGCTACAGCGGGCGCACCCACACCCTTTACGCGTACCAGCTGAGGGAATGGTTCACCTGGTGCGAGACCCACGCACTCGACCCGCTCGTGGGGATCCAGCGCGCCCACGTCGAGCTGTACATCCGCCAACTTGGCGAGCGACCACTGATGGACTCCACGATCAACACGATGATGCACGCCGTCCGCGGCTACTTCCGCTTCGCCCACATCGACGGCCTCATCACCTCCGACCCCGCCGTCTACGCCCGGCTCCCGAAGGTGCACGAGGACGAGTCCCGCACCCACGGCCTGGACCGGCTCGAGCTCATCCGGTTCCTCCAGGTCGCCCCCACCATCACTGTCCACCACGGAGCCCTGGCCTACCTCCTCGGCATCAACGCCCTCCGCGCCTCCGAAGCCGCCGCCGTCCGGATCGAGGACTACGCCGACACCCTGCGCGGCTACCGCGTCCTGCACCTCGTCGGCAAGGGCAACAAGCCCGCGACCATGCCGGTCACCGTCCCCGTGCTGCGGGTCCTCGAGGCCTGCCGCGGACAACGCACCACCGGCCCACTTATCCTGCGTCCCCTCTCAGGTCGGCCCGTCGACCGGCGCGACGTCTACCGGATGGTCACCCGCATCGCGACTGCCGCCGGCATCCCCCGCCACATCAGCCCCCACTCCCTGCGGCACGCCGCGATCACCAACGCCCTCGACGCCGGCGTCCCCCTCCGCGACGCGCAGATCCTCGCCCGGCATGCCGACCCCCGCACGACCGAGCACTACGACCGCGCCCGCGGCAACCTCGACCGGCCACGGCGTCCACTTCCTTACCGCCTACGTCGCCGGCGTCTGACATGGCTCAGGAACCAGCCCCCATTCCAGAAAGAAGGGCTACGCCGATGTCTGTTCATGCCGATCAGCGGAAAGGTTGCGGACACCCCCCATCGTCTGGTTGACGCTGGCGGAGCGATCACGAAGCGGCGCCCACGTTGCCGGACCCCCGGTCTATGTTGTAGAGGCACAAGGCTGCCGACCTGGCTGTCGTCGTTGTGCTGACGGACAGCGCACTGGACATGGTCACGGGCCGCTCAACGGATGCGCCCGAGTCACTGATGATCTCGATCAGAGTCTCGGCCGAACCGCCGGAGTCCCAGTGTTCCCGGACGAGAGCGGCGTGTAGCCGGACATCGGGTTCCTGGCCCGGTGCGCACAGCCCCTCCATCGACTCGTGTAGATCAGGGCTCCTGGCTATCTCCCGGCCCAAAGCCCAGATTCGATCCATCATGAGGTTGCGGGCAACGACTGAGCCCCCCGATGCGCTTGCCGCAGCCCATTGCGCCCAAGCTTCGCGCCAGTCACCCACGAGATCCGTCACGGCCACAGCGTCGCATCCCTGGAGCATGGGTGCAGTCAGCGCACAAGGTCAGTGAGGCGGATTCAACCGTGCCGGGATCCGCGAGGGCCCCCCGACGTGCCCCACACCGCCGCGTGAGCGGCTGTCCCACTCCGCCGCGAGAGCGGCTAGCCCACACCGCCGCGAGAGCGGCCGTCCCACACCGCCGCCTGTGGACGCAGGCCCCAACCTGCGGTCAGAGCCGAGCATCAGCGGTCACTGGCGGCACGACTCCCCGAGCAGCTCAACCGTGGATAGGCTCGCTTTCCAAGCTGGACACGCGAAATCAAATCTCGTCAGCCGCTCCACGTCGGGACGCCAGTCAAGGGCCGTGATGCCACCAGCGTGGGCGACTCCCAGACGACCGGGTTAAGACTGGCGGCGCACCCCGGGGTGCTCCGGTCCGGTGTCGCCGGGCACGGCCTCTTCCAGATCCTCGGCACTAATCTCGACCCCGGCGGTGGGACTGCCGGCGCCCGTGCCACCCCGCTCGGGCAGCTCGCCCAGCTGGAGAGCCTCGGACGGCGGCGCACCGCCGTCGGAGGCCCGGGCAATGGGGTTGCTCTGGTTGCGCTCGAAGGCCTTGGCGTCCTGGCCTGCGGCGGCGTCGATGCCGTTGTGGGGCTCGGTGGGCATGTTCTCGTTGCTTACATCCGTCATGGGCAGTGCCTACCCGGGCTCCGGACCCGCCACACCCTCCCGCCGTCCCACCCCGGCGACCTCGGCCACTGACGGAGCTTCCGCCTAGAAGAGGACGTCGGGGTACTCGTTGCCGGGAGGGGGGCCAAGCTTGTCACGTGCACCCTGGCCGGAACCTTCGACGAGTGCGGCCGCCCCCTACCGCCGCGAGAGCGGCTGTTCCCTTCGGCCGCGTAGAGACCCCCTCCGCGGCCGATCGGGATAGGCGTGTTGCTGATTCAGCGGGGCTGGTCGGGTCTCCCTTCTCCGGCCAGCTGCTTTCCGGTATTTGCTGGACGGGGCTGGTAGACAGGGCTTTATGTCCCTAACCTCGCCCGTTCACCGAGGTTGAGGCGACACGCGGTCTGAAAACGCGAAAGTGCCTGTCTCACAACGAGATACTGGACTTGTCTAGGGAACAGTAGGCTCGAGTGGAAGGCACTCCGCAGGTGAAGCGTACAACGGCGGCAGCGACGAAGAAGGCGACCCGGCGCGCGAGTCGGAAGAAGGCTCGAGCCGCGGGCGGGAGCAAGGCCAGCCGGTGGTCGGCGGGGCTGGCGGTGTCCGCGGACGGTACGGGGGTCGTGGCGCACGCGGGGAACGTCGCGACCCGCCTGATGGCCGACCGGGTCGGTCTGACCGGGGCGCTGTCCACGGCGATGGCGCGGCGGGGATTCACCCCGGGACACGACCGCGGGAGGGTCCTGGCCGACGTGGCCGTGCTCATCGCGGGTGGTGGGGAAGCGATCGCGGACATCAACACCCTGCGCCACCAACGCGACGCCCTCGGGTCGGTCGCGTCGGCCCCGACGGTGTGGCGCACCTTGAAAGGTCTGACCCCGGCTGTCGCGAAGCGGATCGACCAGGCGAGGGCGAAGGTCCGCGCGCACGTGTGGTCCCAGCTGCCGGGCGGGGTGCCTTCGTCCAAGGTCGCGGACAGCGACCTGGGTGACGTCGTGGTCCTCGACGTCGACGCCACGTTGGTCACGGCGCACTCAACTGGTATTGGCACAGGTTGCTAGGCCCCCAAAGGTGTTGCGACCTGCGGCGATGGGGCTGTTGATGGTTCTGCGATGTTCAAGGCTCGGTCTCGGTATGTAAGGTGACACCTTCGGATACAAACCAGGAAGAAGGTGTGTGTGGTCACTGACGGTCTCCGCCTCCTGCGTGGAGGTGCGCCGACCGCACCGGTCGCGGGGCCGCAGGTCGACCCGGTGGCTTTCCAGGACGCGTGCCTGCGCTCGTTCGAGGCCTCACAGGTGGCTCGGGGTTTCGCGCAAACGACCATGGACAACGGTGCCGGCGTCCTCGAGCGGTTCCTCGTCTCGTGCGGCCGACCAGCGTGGGAGGTCACCCGTGAGGATGTCGACCGGGTGGTGGCCGGGCTGGTGGGGCAGGGCCTGTCGGCGGCGACCCGCCGCGGCTACGTCCAAACCTTCAAGGGCTTCCACGCCTACCTGACGGCGCGCAAGTCCAGCGAGATCGAGGCGGCCTTCGGGATCCGGATTGTCGACCCGGTCGACGAGTTCAACGCCGCCCGGCATGTCGACTCGAGCTCGCCGTCCGCGACGGCACCTCCGGACCCGCAGCGGATGGAGGAGTTCTTCGACTTCCTCAAGGACCGCGTCGCGGGAGCCCGTAAGTACACGGCCGCCGGCCGCGACTACGCCCTGTTCCGGACCCTGTACCTCGCGGGGCTGCGAGCCGAGGAGACGGCGTCGTTGGACCGCGCCGACGTGCACTTCGGCCGCGGGCCCTTCGGGAAGATCCATGTCCGCTTCGGCAAGGGCGCCAAGACCTCCGGCCCGCGGCCACGCTGGGTTCCGATGCTGGACGGGCTCGACCTCATCCTCGGCTGGTATCTGCAGGACATCGCCCCTCGTCTGGGCGATGGGCCGGCACTGTTCTGCGACGAGGGGGGCGGGCGGATCCACCGCGGCACGATCCGCAACCGTCTGGCCCACCTGCTGGACCTGGAGCAGCAAGCCCGCGGTGACGCCCGCCCAGGCGCACCGGCCCTCGTGCGGTTCAGCCCCCACACCCTGCGTCACGCCTGCGCCACGCGCAACTACGAGCGGGGCGTCGACCTCGTCGCGATCCAGCAGATGCTCGGGCACTGGCACGTCGGGACGACGATGCGTTACGTCACTCCCTCGGCCACGTTCATCGAGGACGCCTACCGTCGCGCGATCTCGGGCACACTGTCGGAGCTGACCGGCCAGGACGACGCTGCCCAGCACGTTTCGGCTGTGGAAGGGTCTGGGCCGGGAAGGTCTGGGCTGGAAGGGGATCCGGATGCACATTAGGTGGCGGCTGCGGATGGCCGCGGCGCAGCGGGAGGTCTGGACCGGGGCGCAGCTTCGGCGGCTGCTGGCGGAGCGTGCCGGGCTGCACCTGTCCGCGGCGTCGGTCTCCGCGTTGTTCAGCAAGCAGCCCAGCCAGGTCAAGCTCGAGACCCTGGCGGCGCTGTGCACGGCGCTGGAGTGCACCCCCAACGACCTGATCGAGGTCGACACCACCCCCGTCGCCCAGGCGCCGGCGGCCCCGAAACCTGCCTCGAAGAAAGCCGAACCGAAAGTCGCCCGCGGCCGGTCCATGCCGCCGCTATGAGCAGGTACCGCACCTGTGCGGACTGTCCCGCGCCGGTGAAGCTCCGGCACCGGATCCGGTGCCACACCTGCCACCGCCGCACCGAACGCGCCGCCCTCAAACGAGAGTGCGTGACCTGTGGACGGGCACGCCACCTAGGCGAGGGCGACCGCTGCGCCGGGTGCCTGCGCGCCGCCCGCCCACCCCGGCCACCCAAGACCAGCGTCTGCCGTCGCTGCGGGCAGCAGCGACGCAACGTCGGTCACGGACTGTGTAACCGGTGCGCCCAAGCCGACCCCGACCGGCCCTTCCGCTACGCCGCGTCGATGGCGACCCGACTGGAAACCCGGCTCGCGGCCGTGCCGCCATGGTGGCCCTCGTTGGCCGTCTTCGCGGCGGCCCGGTTCCACCCCGGTGGGGCCGTCACGGTCCTGCGTGAGACCGGGCGACTACTGCTCGCCGACCCGGCCCTCGGCCCGCACCAGCTGATGAACCTGGCCCCACCGCAGCTGAGCTCGACGACCGTCAGGGTGCTGACCGCGTACTTCACCGACCGCGGGCTGGCCCTACCGCCCGATGCCCCGCAGCAGCGTGCGGCAGCCCGACGGGCCCAGCACCTCGCGGACATCGACGTCCCCCTGCGCGAGGCCGTCGCCGCGTTTAACGACACTCAGATGAACGAGCAGGACCGGCGCCGCCGCACCGGGCGGCACACTCTGAGCGACGTCACCCTCGAGACCCGGCTGCGGATCGTCAAAGCCCTCGCCCGCCACCTGCTGCGGACCCGCACTGTGACCGGCTGGGCCGAGGTCACCACGCAAGACCTCGAGTCCTTCCTCGCCCGCACGCCCGCTGCGCGACACCAACAGACCTACGTCCTGCGCCGGTTCTTCACCTGGGCCAAGGCCCACAAGATCGTCCTGACCGACGCCACTCGACCGCTGGCCCTCGGAGCGCAACCCGCGTTCACCGGCACCGTCCTCGAGGTCGGAACCCAACGAGCACTGTTCGCCCGCTGGACCCTCGAAACGACCCCACCCAGCGAACGTCTCGTCGGGCTCCTCGCCCTGCTGCACGCGGCGTCCAACGCGGAGATCCGTCTCCTAACCCTCACCGACATCGACCACACCCAGCGCACCGTGACACTGCTGCGTCGACCGTTCCCCACCCCGCTCGACCCGCCCACCTGGGCCGCACTGCAGGCCTGCCTCACCGAGCGAGAGGCCACCGCCACCCTCAACCCCCACGTCATCGTCACCCGGATCACCGCCAGCCGCGACACCCCCGCCGCCAGCAGCTACCTGACCCGCCTCCTGTCCCAAGCCGGGACCACCCCCGCCGCCTGCCGACAAACCCGGCTCACCGAACTCGTCAACGACCTCGACCCCAAGCTCACCGCAGCCGCCCTCGGCATGAACGGCACCGGCATCGCCCGATACGCCGCCGACAACGTCGCCCGCGACCGCCTCCACCGCCATACCACCAACCCGGCTTGACCCATCGCGGCGAACCCGGGCACTGCAGGCAGCACCTTGCACACCTTGGAACGAACGTGGGCGAGTTGGAGAAGGAAGGAGCGACCTCCACGTTCAAGCGAGGGTTCGGCTACCACCCGATCAGTGTCTGGTGCGACAACACCCAGGAGTCGCTGGCGTTGATGCTGCGCGAGGGCAGGGCCGGCTCGAACACCGTCGCGGATCACGTCGCGGTGTTGACCACGGCCATCGCGCAGGTCCCTGCGGCCCATCGGAAGAAGCTGCTGATCCGCGCCGATGGTGCCGGCGCGTCCCACGGGCTGCTCGAGTGGTTGACCGAGCTGAACGCGAAACGCGGTCGCACGGTGGAGTACTCGGTCGGGTTCGCCGTCACCGACAAGGTCCGCACCGCCATCGGACAGGTCCCCGAGGCTGCGTGGGCGCCCGCGGTCGACCCTGAGGGCGAGGCCCGACTCAACGGTGACGTGGTGGAGATCACCGGGATGCTCGACCTGACGAAGTGGCCCGATGGGATGCGGGTCATCATCCGCCGTGAGCACCCCCACCCCGGCGCCGCGCTGTCGCTGTTCGAGGAGGAGAACGGGTGGCGCTATCAAGCCGTTGCTTCCAATACCCCTCTCGCTGCGGGCGGTCAAGTGTCGTTCCTCGAGGCCCGTCATCGGGCGCACGCCCGGATCGAGACTCGGATCCGGCACGCCAAGGACTGCGGCATCGGCCGGTTCCCCTCCCGCGAGTTCGCGATCAACCAGGCCTGGCTCCTCGCGACCTCGATCGCGGCTGACCTCATCGCGTGGCTACGGCTGCTCGCCCTGCCCCCGACCCTGAAGGCGTGCGAGCCGAAAGCGTTGCGGTACCGGCTGCTGCACGTCCCCGCCCGGCTGACCCACGGCGCCCGCCAACGCCGCCTGCGGTTCCCCGCGACCTGGCCCTGGGCCCACGACGTCCTCGCCGTCTTCACCGCCCTCGGCCGCCTCACACCGCTGCGGACCTGACGCCCGGACCTCACCCGTCCGCCCACGAGCAAGCACCACCCGGAGACCCGCCCCGCAGCGCCACCGCGGCACACCACCACGCCCGAAACCCGGAACCGGGCATCAACGCCAGAAGCCATCACCCGAGGACCCCGGTGAATTACCGAGGCTAAGTGCCGAGTCGTCCTATGCCCTGCGGCCGATGGACCCTGGGGATCGTGGACCCGCCTTGGACATGTTCTGGCGTGCTTTCGGGTGGGGAGCGCGCACCGAGGACGCGGACGCGGTGTTCGCCGATCGCGCCATCGAGCTGGAACGCACCGTCGTAACCGTCGATACCGACTCGGACGAGATCGTGGGGACGACCAGTGCCTACTCCCTGACGATGACTATGCCGGGAGGAGCTCTCGTGCCCGTCGCCGGCGTGCACCTGGTGGCTGTCGAGCCCACTCATCGCCGGCGCGGCGTGATGGCTTCCATGATGCGTCATCAGCTGGAGGGGCTCGTGAACGGTGGAGAGGCCGTCGCTGCCCTATGGACCACTGACCCCGCCCTCTACCAGCGCTTCGGGTACGGGCTCGCGACGTGGCGCTCGCGCATCACGCTCGACCTCGCCCGGGCGAGGCTCTCGCCGCGGGCAGAGGCCCTCGCGGCGTCGTCCTCGGCGCGGTTGACGCACCTGTCCGTGGGCGAGGCCCTGCCCCACCTCGCCATCGTCCACGACACGATCGTCGGCGCGAGGCCGGGTGTGCTGGCGCGCTCGGAGAGCCGCTGGAACTTCATGATGCGCCTCGAGGACGGCGAGCCGCAGGTCGTGGTCGCCCTGGGTCCCGAGGGACCGGTCGGGTACATCGCCTACCGGATCCGGCCCGGGCAGTCCCCCGACACGCCGGGTGGCGAGGTGGAGGTCCAAGAGATCAGCGCAGCAGACCCGGCGACGCACGCACAGCTGTGGCGCCACCTGCTCGGACTCGACCTGATGCGGACCCTGTCGGCTCACCGGCCCCTCCCCGATCCGCTGGCGCACCTGCTCGTCGACCTGCGCCACCTGCACGCCACGATCGACGACGCCCTGTGGGTCCGGCTCGTCGACCTCCCCCGTGCTCTCGGACAGCGTGCCTTCGCGGCCCCCATCGACCTGGTCCTCGAGGTCACCGATACCGTGCTGCCCAACAACGCCGGGCGGTGGCGCGTGAGCGTGGACGAGGCGTGGGAACCCGGCGTGGCCAGGCCCACCCGTGACGACGCCGACCTGTCGCTCGATATCGCCGACCTCGGCGCGGTCCACCTCGGCGCCACGCAGCTGGCAGATCTCGCCCTGGGCGGGCGCGTCCACGAACACACTCCGGGCGCCCTCGCAGCCGCCTCGCTCGCCTGGTCCTGGTCGCCCACCGCCACGTGCCCCGAAATCTTCTAAAGACTTAGCTCGCTGGACGGGGAGATCGTCCATGCGTCCTTTCGCCGCGAGTGCGGCTGTCCCACACCGCCGCGAGTGCAGCCAGCCCGGTCTGTTTGTTAATGCCGTTCCCTCAGTCGTACGAACCCGGTCTGGCACTCGCCCCAGGGGGTGCTAGATGACGGCGCCATCCGGACACCTGAGGGTCCAGCCCACCTGAGCGCAAGGTCGGGTCCTTCGGCGCTTCTAGCGTCAGCCGGATCGCCCGCCTCCGACGCTCGTTCGGGTGCCTCCGTGGAGGCGCCAGGCTGCAACCTCTGTGCTTGATGGTCTGCATCGAAGCCGGTATTGGACAGGTTGCGCCCCTTGTGTCGGGGCGGGGGGAGCGGGATGGTTGATCCCCGCAGTGGAACAGCGTGCCGGCGGTCTTCGCTGGCTAAGGTGAGGTGTCAGATGAGTCGACGACGAGTGCGTCGGTCGGTGGTGTTGTCCGGTGCGGCTGTGGTGGCCTTGGTGGCTGGCCTGTTCGCGGTGGCGGCTGATCTGGGTTCGGCGACCGTGCCGACCCCGAAGCCGACCCGGGAGGTGCTAGCCAAGACGTTGCTGGCCCACCACCGCGACCGGTTCGCGACGCCGGCGCTCACCCGGGCGCTGCACCTGGCCGCGGGCGAGCAACAGAGCCCCGGGCGGGCCATGCCCACTGGCGCCGACGGGGCCGGTGCTCGCGCGGCGGGTGCCGCGGCGGTGCGGGCTCGGGCAGGCCTGGCGAACGTGCGGGTCAATGACCCTGCTGCGGACCGGTTTCAGGTTGACCAGACCACCCAAAGCGAGACAGCGGTCGCCGTGGCCGGCACCAAGGTGGCGGTCGGATTCAACGACTCGCAACAGGCACTGTTAGCG
Source organism: Dermatophilaceae bacterium Soc4.6 (assembly GCA_039889245.1). Taxonomy (NCBI): domain Bacteria; kingdom Bacillati; phylum Actinomycetota; class Actinomycetes; order Micrococcales; family Dermatophilaceae; species Dermatophilaceae bacterium Soc4.6. Next base: position 1,416,275 of record JAZGVH010000002.1, read on the forward strand.
CTGACCGATGGGCTGGACTTCAGCGGGTACGGCTACTCCACCGATGGCGGCAAAACGTTCACCGACGGCGGGACGCTGCCCAATCCGAAGAACTTCGTCAACTTCGGCGACCCGTGGTTGACCGCGGACCGGGCGGGACGGATGTACTACTCCACGCTCACGTTCGGAGGGAACGTCGGCAACCTCGAGATCGGGGTTGCTCGCTCTCTCACTGGCGGCAGGACCTGGTCCGAACCGTCGCTGGCCTCGCCGAACAACGACCACTTGTTCTACTTCGGCGACAAGGAAGCCATCACGGCTGGACGGGACCCTCAGGTCGCCGCTCGAGACAACCTGTACGTGGCGTGGGACGACTTCTCCATCGACTTCTCCTCGGACAGCCCCGTGAGCGCATCCACCGGGCTACCGGTGGCCACCTCCCGCGACCACGGCGCGAGCTGGTCGCTGCACTACGCCGACAAGATCGTCAACGACCCGAACTCATGCGGCTTCACCCAGTACATCGGCGCCCAGCCCCTGGTCGACCCCGCGAACGGCACCCTGTACGTCGCCGCGGAGAAGATCGTCGTGGATGACCCGACCTGCACCGGTGGCCACCCCACCTTTACGGAGGTCATCTTCACCTCCACCGACGGCGGCTTCACCTTCGGTCCGGCCGTGACCATCGCCTCCATCACCCCCGCCACACCGACCGGCGCGCTCCAGCTCGGGCCCGGGCAATTCGTGCGCACTGTTGAGTTCCCGACGCTGGCCCTGCGCGGGAAGACGCTGTGGGCGGCCTGGAACGACGGAGCCAGCGGTCGCAGTCACATCCGTCTCGCCACGTCAAGCGACGCCGGCGCGACGTGGCGCCCCGGCGACGCCACGAGCGGCAGCGGCGACGAGATCCAGCCTGCCCTGTCCGTCGACGCGGCAGGTTTGCACCTGGCCTATTACCAGCGCAACATTGACAACACCCTCGACACCGTCCTCGCGGACTCCTCCGACAGCGGCATTCACTTCACCGCGAAGGCGGTCACGACGAGGTCGTTCCCGGGCGTGCATACCGTCCCCCAGTTCGACCCGCAGATCGCCTTCGGGTACATGGGCGACTACATCGCCAACGTCTCCGACGGCACCCACCAGTACCTCGCCTGGGGTGACAACCGTGATCGGGTCACCAACTTCACCCACCCGCGTGGACGCAACGACCCAGACGTCTTTTTTGCCCGCCGCTGACCTAGTTAGTTAGGTCAGAAGGGAAAGTGGCGACGCGCTCCATTTACGCTTGCCTGCACGACGTCATTGCCTCGTCCAAGGCGCGCACAGCGTCGTGCTGGCGCCGTCTCTATCCGCGAATGCGACCGCCCAACACCGCCGCGAGTGCGGCTGTCCCACTCCGGCTCCCTTCTGTTGTCAAGGGGTCGAGACGAGGGCGCGCTGGCGGGTCTTCCGTGGGGCTGGGGTCGGGCGTAGCGTCGGTGTTGCGGGTCCGGGAAGTGGCTGATCCGAAGTGTCGATGTGCGGGGGTAGGTCGACCGCGCTGGATTCTTGAGACGCCCCGCAGTGCCCTCCCGGACCCGTGCCGCCGGCTTGCTCGGCGTCGCGTTCGGCGTCGGCGAGGAGCTGGCGATAGATGACGTCGGAGATCCGGCGCTTGAGGCACCGCAGCGCCTCGAGCGGCTTCTTGCCCTCGGCGCGCTTGCGCCGGTAGTAGGCCCTACCGTCGGTGTCCTGGCGCAGCTGGGTGACCGCGGCGATGTGGATCATGTGGTTCATCCGCCGGTTCCCGGCGCGGGAGAGCCGGTGCCGGTTCTGCTCTCCGGACGACGCGTCGAGGGGTGCGGTCCCGGTCCATGAGGCGAACCGGTTGCGGTCAGCGAACCGGGCCACCTCCCCGACGTCGGCCAGGACCCGCGCGGCCACCACGGGCCCGACACCGTGCAGGTCCATCAGGCGTGACCTGCGGGCCAGGACGATCGTCTTCAGCTCGGCGGTGGCCTTCTTCATCTTGACCTCGACCGCGACCAGCTCGGCCAGCTCCTCCACGGCGATCCGCCGGCGGGTCCGGCCCGCGATGTCGCGGGGGCGGACGATCGCCAACAGGGCCTTGGCCTGGGCGGTGGAGAGGTCGCGTTTCGCCTGTCCCGGCAGGAGTTCAGCCAACAGGGCCTGGAGCCGGTTGACGGTCTCCACCCGGCGGCGGGTCAGGGCCTCGCGCCGGTCGGCGAGCATCCGCAGCGCCTCGAGCTCCCCGTCGACCTTCAAGACCCGCAGCCCCTCGGTGCGGACGGCGACGACCGCGATCGAGTGCGCGTCGAGGGCGTCGGTCTTGCGGTTGTGACCGGTATCGAACAGCCGCACCCGAGCCGCCAGCTTGGCCGGGACGTCGACAACGTCCTCCCCGTCCTCGAGCAGCCGCTGAGCCAGCGGGCGACCGGCGCCGTTCGCGCCCTCGACCGCCCACACCCGCTCGGGCCACGCCTTGGCGTACCTGCGCATGCCCGCATATCCCGCCGCGTCGGTTGTGAACCGCCCGGCGCCGAGCAGCTGCTCCCGGCCGTTGACGACCTCGATGGTCGCAGACAGCTTGTGCGGGTCAACCCCGATGACGACGTGCTCCTCGATATATCTGTGGTGCTCCATGTGACGCTCCCGCCTGTACGTGCCGATGAGGGGACGGCGAGGTGGGCAGTGCTACTACGAGCTACTACGAGCAGGGCAGTCCCTTCTTGAGCCACGCCTCGTCAGCGGTGACCGGCGGGCTGCAGACCGATGGTGAGCCACACCGATTCCGCTAGTGGGCAGCCGCAAGGAGAGCTGCCCGCCGGTCACCTAGACCGAGTCTGGCCAGACACCGGTCCTGCCGCCAGTCTCTAGTAGCCGCGAGTGCCGCCCTCTGATTGCAGTGTGATTACGTACCGGCACAGTGGACGGCGTGCCAACCTGGTACGGCCAACACGAGAGAGGGAACAGCGTGAGCGACGTGCTGCCTCCCGCGGAGCCCGGCCCAACGCCAGCGGTGCGCAAGCATCGCGCGCACCGGGGGGATCGAGTGCGCCGGGGGATTGGGGAGTTCTTCGGCGAGGTCGTAGGCGAGGCGGTCGCCGTCGGATTGAGCCTGGCCCTGTTGGCAGGCATCTCGGCAGCTGCCACTTACGGCTGGCGGCACGACCGCACCCTCGTCATCGGCATCGCCGTGGCCATTGGATGCTTCCTGGTCTACGGCGTGTGGAACCTCGTCCAGGCAGGGCGTGGGGCCGCCAGACCACGCTGGCCACGGCTCGCGGCCGCGGCCGCCGGCACGGTCGTCGCTGTGGGCCTTTGGACCACCTACGTCCTGATCTACCACTGACCGTGGGAAGCCAACCTCCCGGGCTCCGGACGGGCGACGGGGCTCATAATCACACCGCAATCAGAGGGGGGCGAGTGCGGCTATCCCGCTCCGCCGCGAGTGCGGCTGTCCCACTCCGCCGCCTGTCGGGCGCTATCTGAACTCGGCAACGAGCTCGATGGTGCCGACGATGTGCTGGTTGAAGTCCTCGAGGTCCTCGGCGGGGATCCAGTACTCGAGGATGGTGTGGCCGCCGACCTGGTGGACGTCGTACCGCTCAAGGTAGGACCTGTCGACCTCGAAGCGCGTCACGTACCCCACTCCGCTGGCCTTGACGTTCCAGTCACGGGCGATCTTGGTCGCGTACTCCTCGTTCAAGACGGGGTAAAAGATGGGTTGATCCGGTAGCCGCGGTGGCCAGGCGCGCCAACCGGAGGCTTCCACGAGGGCAAGCTCGGCTGGTCCCGTCGGGCGCCAGAGCGTGACAGTCTGCATCTGCTCATCCTGCTCGGACGTCTCGCTCGCGGCGACCAAATTTCGGAGCATCCATTCGCCTTCGAGGGGCTTCGAGTGCGTTCGTCCGGCTTCTCCGCAGGTCGCGTAGAGCGGGATAGTCACCAGCAGTGCGGCCATCCCCACGCCGATGTCACCATCGTGTGCGGCACGGCAGTGCCAGCATCCGCGCCGCGACGCGGCGGCGGCCCGTATGGTCAGGGTGTGGTCATCGACGTGCGGCGAGGCGTTGAGTTGGGGGTTCAGGATGAGCTCGCCCTCGTAGCCGTCCCAACACCGAAACCCCCGCCCGGGACCGCGTTCCCACCCCGGCGACTGACCCTGCGGGGCGTTCCCGTGTTTGAGCTCGCCCTGTGGTGCGGGACGTGTCCGGCAATCTTCCAGAGGCTGAGCGAGCCCGAGAACGCCGAGCTGGGTCTCGTCAACGCACGGCTCAACACCGGCCTGCACGACATCGACGACGAAGTACTCCGGGTCTACGGGCAGGCCCTGCCCGCGTCCCGTTATACGGCGATCTTGCTCGAAGTGGTGCCGGAGCTCGTCACGCCCGGGGACCCCTCCGACTACTTCAGCCACGAGCAAGTCGCTACCTGGGGTGTCGACCCAGTTCTCGGCGTGCCTGAGAGCCCGGGCTCGCTCTACTACCGAACCTTCGAGACGCCGATGGGCAATCAGGCGCATCTCTACGAGTTCGTCGTTCCCATGGTTCCTCCCGCGTGGAACGAGAGCGGGCGTCTCGCTGCGTACGGGGCGAGCGGCGCGACGCTGCCTACGGCTGTGGCGTACTCGCTGCTCGATGTGGTCCAGCCCGCGATGGAGGAGGGTGATGACTACTACGAGCACTGGGTGCTCAGCCACTTCTTGCTCGACGGTCACCACAAGATTGAAGCCGCGTCGGCCGCTGGACGTCCGGTCCGCCTGCTTAGCCTCATCGACGAGCGCATCAGCATTGGGTCGCCGGAAGACATCGCCACGGCCGTCAAGGCTAGGTCGAACGCGCGCCAAGCACGAGGTTGACGGCCACCGACAATTCAAGGATCCCCCCGCAAGGCTGCCTGCGCGCGGCTATCTCCGACCTGCGTCCTATCGCCGCGAGAGCGGCTGTCCCACACCGCCGCGAGAGCGGCTGTCCCACACCGCCGCGAGAGCGGCTGTCCCACACCGCCGCGAGTGCGGCTCACCCACTCCGTCGCCAGTCGACCGCCCGGTGAGCACATCGAGCCAGCCGGGTGGACAGCGGCTTGGCACGCCGGCTCGAGAGGTACCACTAGACCCTCATGAAGGGTATAAACTACATAAGCGACCGCCGCAATAGGTAGTTTAGACCGTCTGTGAGGGCTTCTAGTGCACTCGTTCGCCGACCTGGACCGAGTCCTCGGTGCTGTGCCAGCGCCCGTGGTCATGACGTTGCGCGACGTCGACCGGGGCCAAGGCAGCGAGGGGCTGTACCTCCACCAGGTGCCCGACCTACTGACGGGGCTGGCCAACCGCGCTCGGGTCGCGAGCATCACTGCGTCGTCTGCCCTTGAGGGCGTCGTCGTCAGGAACCGCAGCCGTGCGGCCGCCATCATCGCCAACAAGCCGATCGAGCTGCGCACCCGCAGCGAACAAGAACTCGCCGGCTACCGCGCTGCCCTCGACTACCTCTTCGCCGAGGACTGGCGCCCCCTGAACGTCGGCCTGCTCCTTCACCTGCACCGACTGCTTTTCGCGGACACCCGGACCACCGGTGGGACCTTCAAGCAGAACGACAACCTTGTCGTCGACCGGTCTCCCGACGGGGTCCAAACCGTCCGGTTCAAGCCCGTCCCTGCAGCTCGCACCCAGGACTACGTTGCTGACCTCATCGACCGCTACGCCGATGCCGTCAAGGCAAACCAACACCATCCAGTGCTCCTCGTCGGAATATTCGTCTTGGATCTACTCATCATCCACCCGTTCGACGACGGCAATGGTCGGGTGGCGCGCGCACTGACGAACGCCCTTCTCGCCGAAGCCGGGTATGGAGTGGGCCGCTTCGTGTCGCTCGAACAGCTCATCGCCGAATCCGTCGACGACTACTACCAGGCGTTGCTCGACTCAACCCACGACTGGAACGACCACGCCAACGACCCGTGGCCCTGGCTCGCGTACTTCAGCACACTCCTCGCTCGCGGCTACACCCGATTCGCTGAGGGGGTGGCCGCCGATAGGTCTGGAGGCACGAAATCGGAACGCGTCCGTGAGCACGTCCTGAGGCATGGGGCGCCCCTCTTTGCGATCTCCGACATCAGGGCCGCGCTACCCGGAATCAGCGACCCCACCATCCGACTCGTCCTCAATGAGCTGAAGGACGAAGGACGCCTCAAGCCGCAGGGCACAGGACGCTCAGCCGTGTGGCTGCGTGTGACAACGTAGGTGCCCCTTGGAGGTTGGCGCCGGTTGAAACCTGCGTCTATCCGCCGCGAGTGCGGCTAACCCACACCGCCGCGAGTGCGGCTGTCCCACACCGCCGCGAGTGCGGCTGTCCCACACCGCCGCGAGTGGTACTCCCACATCGCGGCCGTTGCCGTCACCTGGGTCGGTAGGCGTCGCGCCAATGCTCGATACGGAGGACCACGACTTCCCGTGTGACCTCGTTGACCCGGTAGAGCACGCGGTAGGTGCCTCGGCGTGCGGCGAGGATGCCCTCGAGGTCGCCGCGCAGCTGTTTGCCCACTCGGTGGGGATTGTCGACGCGGGCGCCGGTGAGGAACTCGATGACGGCCGCCGACACCCCCTCAGGCAGGCCAGACTGGATGGCCCGGGTCGCTGGAGGGGTCAGGACCAGCTCGTAGTTGCTGTCGCTCACGACCGCAGCGCGCGCACGGCCTCGGAGCCGCGAACGACGTCACCGGCGGCATATGCCGCGTCGGCTTCGCGGATGTCGGCGAGGGCGTCGGGATCACTCAGGACCGCGAGGGTTTCTTCCAGTTCCTCCAGGTCGGCCGGGCTGATGATCACGGCGACGGGACGCCCGTTGCGTGTCACCGTGACGCGCTCGTGCTCGTGCTCGACGCGGTCCACGACCTCGCTGAAGTGGTTGCGGACGTCGCGCAGGGGCTCAACAGACATGGACACAATTGTGGCGTCCGCGACGCCTGGGCGCAAGAGCCATCACCGCCCTGTCCTTGGCATGAGTGCGGGGAGCTGCCGGCCGCTGCACACCGCCGCGAGTGCGGCTATCCCACACCGCCGCGAGAGCGGCTATCCCACACCGCCGCGAGTGCAGCCTTTCGATACCCCCGCGAGGGTGGCCGTTGTACACACGCGAGGGCGACCGTTACACCGCCGTGGGGCCTGGGCGGCCGTCCCCTTCCACCACGAGGGCGGGCCGTCCCTTCCGGCGGGTAAGGAGCGTGTCACTCGGCCAGGCTGACCCCGTGGTTTGGGGGCGGCTTCGAGGTGACTTTCGGCGCCCACAACGTCAGGTGGCCCAGCCTCGAACTCGTGGGTGACGTTCCGTGGATGTTCCGTGAGAGGACCTAAAACGCTGGCAATAAGAGTCAGCTGGTGTCATCCACTGAAGAACCGGGATTCGTTGCGTCACAGCTTGATTCGAGCATTGCGGCAGGTCATGTACCGGCCCAGACTTCGATCTGATTTGATCTCCTAAAGCGGGTGTCGCAAGTTCGAATCTTGCCGGGGGCACACACCAGTCCATACTGGCGGCGGTCTGGAACATTCTCCGCGCCTGGCCGCAGCCGCTGAGGCTCAGGTGCCTAGACCGGCCGCTATCTCGAGGCGGTCGAGGCCATCTGAGGCGAGCTCTACCGCTATGGCGACCGGGTCGACCCGACAGCGTCCCACCATGTCACGAAGGCGCTTCAGGTCCTTGTGGCCCAGTTGCGCGCCTTGGAAGTCGCGCCGTTCCAGGAGGGCGGCCAGCATCACGAAGTCCTGGCGGTGCCGGCCCCGTGCCGCGTCCCCGACGGCGGTGTGTGCCGCAGCCTTCATGACCAGCGCTCCGACCAGGTTCGGGCGCACGACTGTGCCCGTCCTGCCGTCCACCACGACACGCACCGTCTCGCTGCGGTGCAACGCCTGGGTGCCACCGGGTGTGGACAGGCTCGGTGCGCCTCCGGCCCCGGATCGTCGTGAGGCGCGTTCCCCCACGCCGTCCGGTAGCAGGACGTCGAGCTGCGCAGCATCTCGACGCCACCGGTGCTGCAGCCCATCCCCTGAGGTGTCCGGGGTGAACCCCAGACCGAGCAGGGCCCGGGTGAACGTCTCGAGCATGCCCGGAGCGGCGCGCACGTCGACGACCGTGTCGACGTCGTCCGTGGGCCGTCCCGGCGACGAGCCACGCTCGGCGCAGTGCAGATGCACCATCTGCCCACCGACCAGCGTCCACCCCTTCGAGACCTGCTCGTACACGTCCATCAACCCGTGCCACGACGCGGACTGCGCGGCGGACATCACCGGCATCGACACCGGGCCCACCCCACGAATCTCAGGCCCCGCCATCGACCCGCCCCGTCTCATCCACGTCGGGCTTCCGCGCTCGCCCGCTCGCGGCCACCGACTGGGCCACACGCTTGCTCACCGTGCGCAGGACCTGCGCTGCCTTCAGTTGCTCGCGCGGGGTCCGGTGCTCGGCCAGGTCCACCGCCAGCAGCAGCCCCCCACCAACCAGAACGGCGCGGGAGACCTCGCGCGGCACGCGCCCACTGTCGCGCACGTGCAGGATCACGTTCCCCTCGCGTGTGGACGCGGAGGACGAGGGGGACACGGGAGACACGGGCACGAGGAGGAACTCGGCCACCAGATCGGGCAGCTCGTCATCAGCGACGTACCCCTCCACCAGGTCGGCCGACGCCAGACCCGACTCCGGCAGCGACACCCCCGCCAGGTCGACCCTGGCGTCGGCACGCAGGTCCGCCAGGTCAGCGGGTGCTACCCGGTACACCACCCGGTCCGCCCGCCGCCGGAACATCAGACGCAGGTCCGCGGCCAGCTCAGCCACCGTCTCCTCCGCAGCCGCGTCGCCCAGCTCAGCGGCTCGGGCTCGAGCTGCCAGGTCCCGCAGACGGGCCCGCGCCCGGAAACGCGCGGTCGGAGTCAGCGCGCGGACGGCGTCGCTGAGTGTCTGCCCGCACTCCGCACCACCGACTTGCGCCGGTCCCATCTGCGCTGACCCGTTCTTGTCCGCCTCCGTCCCGGTGGCATGGGCCGCCGCAGCCATGACGAGCACCGCCCAAACGGACGCCGGCGACAGCGGACGACCAGCGCCCCGGCGGTCCAGCCCGCTCACGGCCTGCTCCTCGATGACCCACTGCGATCCCACCCGCTGCGCCGGCAGCGACCCATCGGCAATGCGCTGGTGGACCCGCTGGACCCCAACGCCCAGCCGCCGAGACGCCTCAGACACGCTCATACTCGTCATTGCACAACTCTAGAAGATCCTCTAGGTTTTAGGCAATACCCTTTGGGTCAGCGCGTGACTCGTCGTGCACGCCATCAGGGGAAAGGAAGTGCGTGTCCATCGTGTCCGACGGCGGGGCAGCGCAGGGACAGATCCGGGACAGATCCGGGCCATGGTCACGCGCCGGTCTCCCGGGTCCCTTCCCGAGCGCAACGGCATCCTGCGCGCCATGGGTGTCCTCGTGGGGCCCGGGTGAGGCGAAGAGTCGCTCCCCAAGTTCGCGGGTCCCCCTCCCGGGCGCTTCGTGACCCCCGCCGCACAGGACCATCTTGGCGGGCTATCCCAGGCGGCTACCCCACGTCGGCGCGACGGCAACACCCCGTGACAGCCCCAGAACCCACGGGCCTCAGTCTGCCCACGATGTCGCACAACGACGCCATGTTGTCGGCCCAAGACCTCAGCGTCCAGTCCGGCGGGATTGCCCGATCTGCGTCGCAACAAGACCACCGACCAGATGAGCCCCGCATAGCCGAACGGCCAGTTATCGTCGACGCCTCCGACCCTGTCATGACCCTTTTGGTATGATTTGTGTATGTAGTGGGCCTGTTACCCCCTCCAGACATGGGGGTCCGCGAGGGCTTCACCCCTATAACGGAGGCCCTGCGTTGCTACGAACTTGTTGGAAATTCCGGAGCGCCATGTCGCCCCATTCTCGTGCGCTCGTCATCGGTTCGGGCCTCGTGGCGCTCGTTGCGGCCATGGACGTGGCGTTGCCATGGCCGCTAAAAATCATCGTCGACGACATTCTCAAAAAACCCACGAATGCGAACAGTGACGCGATCCTCAACCGCCTTGGGCTCTCGACTCTCGGCCGACCTGCGCTCTTGGGTTTGTGTCTTGCCTCCCTAGTGGGCTTCACCGTCCTCAACGCCGTGGCGACGTACTGGGGAAGCCGAGTCTTGGGTGGTGTCGGTGAGCGGGTGACCGCCGCGATCCGAGCCGAGGTCTTCACCCACCTGCAGCGGTTGTCGTTATCCTTTCATGACCGGCAGCGCCTTGGTGACCTCCTCACCCGCACCACGACGGACGTCGACTACGTCCAGGGTCTTTTGGTCTCGTCGCTGTCGGTCCTGGTTCCTAACGTGCTTGTCCTTGCCTTCATCACGACGATCTGTTTTATCGTCGACCCGACCTTCGCGTTGATCGCGCTGGCCGTGGCACCATTGCTGTTCGGAACCGTGGTCCTGTATCGACGCCGCATCAAGGCAGCCTCACGGGCGGCCCGAAGCAAAGACAGCGACATCGCGTCCACGGTCAGCGAAACGTTCTCCTCGGTGCGGGTGATGCAGTCCTATAATACCGAGGGCCGACATGAGGCCGGTTTCCGTTTCCGGAACCTCGCCCGCATGGATGCTGGTCTACGAGTCGTCCAGCTCCAGTCTGCGCTCTCACCCTTGGTGGATGTCATCGTCGCAGCCGGCACTGTGCTGGTGTTATGGGTGGGCGCTCAACGGGTGCTCGCCGACACGATGAGCCTCGGGCTGCTCCTGGTGTTCTTGGCCTACCTCAAGGCGCTGTATGACCCGATGAAAGCTCTGGCCAAGCTCACGACGGTCATCAGCAGAGGCCAGGCCAGTGCTGAACGCCTCAGCCAAATTCTCGACACGGCCCCTATGGTCGTCGACCTTCCCTCGGCACGGCCGGCGCCCGCCCTCACCGGGGCGGTCCGCCTGCGCGGAGTCAGCTTCGGTTACGACGCCGACAGTGCGGTACTCAGCGACGTTGACCTTCATGCGCAGCCAGGTGAGGTAATCGCCATCACCGGACCGACCGGTGCCGGGAAATCCTCCATCATCAGCCTGATCCCCCGCCTCTACGACGTCACACAAGGCGCCGTCCTCCTGGACGGCATCGATATCAGAGATCTGCAGTTGGCTACCGTCCGCAAACAAATCTCCCTCGTGCTGCAGGACTCCATCCTTTTTTGCGGCACGATCTACGAGAACATCGCCTACGGCGCGGAGAACGTGACCCGTGATCAAGTACTCACGGCCGCTCGCGCCGCCCACGTCGAGGAGTTTGTGCGGAACCTCCCCCTCGGCTACGACACCCCTGTCGCGGAACGCGGCACGAGTCTTTCTGGCGGCCAGCGACAACGGATCGCGATCGCGCGCGCCTTCGTCCGAGACACCCCGATCGTCCTCCTCGACGAGCCCACGTCCGGCCTGGACGCCATCTCCGAGCAGTACGTCATGCGGGGCCTGGACCGGCTGATGAAGGGACGCACCGTGTTCATCATCGCCCACCGCCTGTCGACCTTGCGGCGCGCCGACAGGATCTATGTCATCGACAACGGGAGGGTCGTCGAGACCGGCCGGCACGACGAGCTGGTCCAGGCCGGCAGGCTCTACAGCCGGCTCGACCGTCTCCAACACGTCACCCCGAACGAACCCATCCCCTCGCTGAGGTTGTTGCCCACCGTGACGGAGGCCAGCGGATGAAGGCTCCATCCCCGAACGTCAGTGCTGGTGCGCTGCCATGGCGCGTCGACTCCGCCGGCGAGCCCCAGGTCCTGCTCGTTCACCGACGCAAACCGGGCGACTGGGCAATCCCGAAGGGCAACCTCGATCTCGGAGAGTCAGCCCCGGCCTGCGCCACCAGAGAACTGCGCGAGGAGACCGGCCTCGGCTGCCGCCTGAGCTGGACACTGCCCACCCTCGAATACCTCACCCGATCCGGCGAAGCGAAAACCACCTACTACTGGGCCGTCACACCGACCCGAGGAAAGTTTCGCGCCAACAAAGAGATCGACGGAGTCCGCTGGTTTGACCTGCCCGAGGCCGCCGCCATCCTCACCAAACCCAGGGAACGAGCCATCCCCCTCGCTCTTGCCGCGCTGCTGCACGCAGAACTCAAGGTGACCCCGAAGCGACGGCCGCGGCCCGTCCTGCTCGTGCGAGGCGCAGCGGCTACCCCCCGAGGACGGTGGCCGCTCAACGACACCACGCGACCACTCACGGCCGACGGCGAACAGGTCGCGCGGTCGCTCACCAGCCTATCCTCCCTGTTCCAGATCGACCGCGTACTGTCCGCCCCCGCGCGACGATGTGTCGACACCATCGGCCCGTTGGCCGACCGGCAGTCCCTGGCCATCGAGGTCCATGACTCGTTGAGTGACGGTCGCCTGCCCGACAGCCTGGACCTTGTCGATCGAGCCCGAGGCAGAGGCACCGTGATCTGCACCCACGAAGATGTGATCAGCGCCATCCTTCGGCGTCTCGCGGTCAGAGAGAACATTCGATTGGACCCAGACATCGGGAACCGACGCGGATCCGCGTGGGTACTCACCGGCAGCCGTCACCGCTACACGGGCGCCCACTACCTGCCCATGCCCGAGATCCTGGCCAGGGCTGCTACGGAAGCGCTCCAACCGGACGACTCAACAACGACTTCCCGGGATGCCGCCTGAGCACTCGGTCGCCCCCCAGCGGGACCCGCCCAGACCTTCTGAGCGGACACGGGGCCAGACCGCCACGGCAGTCCCCTGTCCGGCAGTCCGGCAGTCCGGCAGTCCGGCAGTCCGGCAGTCCGGCAGTCCGGCAGTCCGGCAGTCCGGCAGTCCGGCAGTCCGGCAGTCCGGCAGTCCGGCAGTCCGGCAGTCCGGCAGTCCGGCAGTCCGGCAGTCCGGCAGTCCGGCAGTCCGGCAGTCCGGCAGTCCGGCAGTCCGGCAGTCCGGCAGTCCGGCAGTCCGGCAGTCCGGCAGTCCGGCAGTCCGGCAGTGAAGTCTGGTGACTGAGCACAATGCGGACGGTGCGTGTTGGCCAGACACGAGTCCCGGACCCCCGTCTGATCGCCCCGCTCCCCGCGTGTCATCCCGGCTCCCACCTCAGGCCCCCTGAGCCGGGTTCGGAGGTTAGGGGGTGAGCTGGCTGATCCGTGTGGACCAGTTGCGGACCAGTTGCCGAGTGCCGTCCGGGTGCCCGGCCCGTGGTTGGGCCCGGCGCAGGTGCCGAGGACGTTGTCTCCGGTTCCGCTGGCGAAGAAGGGACCACCCAGATAGGGAAGTCGCAAGCGTGGGCGATGTATTCGCTGGCGATCCATACGGATTTGCCATCCACAGCAGCGGCGCCGTATTCGCCCCACCGGGTGCGGGGTGGGTTGCCGACCTGGGCTTGGTATCCGGTGAAGCCGTCATGGGTTGCGGCCCCTTGGCCACCCGGGCCTGCGATCGACCATGGTCCGGCTCCTACGACGGCGTCGATGGGGGCGTAGGCGGCGCTGGGGTAAACGCTGTCACTGGTGTAGGTGAAGCCCATAACGCCGCGCCCGGAGGGGGTAACGGCGATGGCGGGGTAGGTCAGGTCGGCCCCGGCGACGCCGAGGTACCCCTGGAGCGCCATCTTCGCGGCGAGTGTCCCGGTGGAGACATCGGGTTTGACGACGTACCAGGCCAGGCCAGCGCGCTGGGGTCCACCGTCGGGATTCAACGCGGTGTCCAGCGCGCCCCAAAGCTTGCCGTTGGCGTACGTCACCTGCTGCATCCGGGTGTCGTTGCTGTCGGGGCGCGAGATGACCTCGTTGTGGGCGGGTTCGCCGCCGACCAGCAGCCGCCAACAGCCGAGCTGCCCGGTGAACAACACGGTGGCGGTGTCGTTGATGCAGCGCCCTTGAGGGGTGGCGGTGGTGGGAGCCGTTCCCGAACCGGGTTGCTGCTGTGTGGGCGGTACTGCGTACTGATTTGCGCCGATGACCTGGTTGGTCAGACTCAGCAACGGTGAGGCGGTGTTCAGCGAGGAGGTATTCGTCAGCGCCCACACGACGATCTGGCGGGAGGTGTGGTCCCCGCCGACCCCGGCCACCGGTCGCTTCGCCTCGTCGGCAGCGTTCGAGCTCATGAGGTACTCGGTGCCGTTCGCGGCTGCTTCGAACGACCCGGTGCCGGGGGACTGGGCCGGCCAGACCGTGAAGCCCGGCTGGCTCGCGCCGACGTCGCTGGGAACTGCGACGGTGCCGAAGGTGTTCACATGAACGAGGTTCACGTTCGCTGCGCCCGCGGCCAGCTGGGCCTTGGACAGGGCGTAGATCTGTGCCCCGTCGAACCCGCTGCCGGCCCACGGGTAGGCGTTGGTGGTGACGTAGAAACCGTTGGCGTCGGCCCCGATGTGGGGGTAGTCGCCGAGGCACGGGCAGGCGTTGGCCGGGTCGGGGTTCGACCCGTCACCGGTGACGTCCAGCCGGTAGATGTTCCACGATCCAGTCGGGTTCGAGGTCTGGCTGACAGCGATATCGAGGTGGTTCGCGAGGGTGAACGATCCGTTGGGGTTCGTCTCCAAGGTCAGCGCGGTGACGAAGAACCGCTGCGTCACTGCGTCGTACAGACAGCTGGGGTCGGTCACGAACTGTGCCCGGACTCCGGTCGTGCGGTTGATCGCGGGAGCGTACCCGTAGAAGGAGTTCAGGTCGACGGCATGGTTCACATCGCGCGGGAACCCGGCGACGACGTTGACTGCGGTGTTGTCCGGGAGTACGGACTGCCCCGACGGGCTGTACACGTTGAGGACGTCGTTCACGGCCTCGAGAACGAACCCGTTGCCCACACACAGTGCCTGGTCCGGGGGCTCGACGGTGAACTGGTTGCCTCCGCGGGCGAACCGCTGCTGGTACAGGTTCAGCCCCTCGAAGCTCGACCCGAGCTGAGGCGCGGACTTGGCCTTCTGCCCGCTGTGGACCGTGACCCCCGGCCCGCTGCCGCCCGAGTTGCTCCGATTGACGATCGAACCCGAATATGGGGCAGGGCCCTGAGCCGAATCCAGCTGCCCGGGAAACTCCACCTGGGTGATGTCTCCGGCTCCTGCCGGGGCGAAGCTGCCCGTCTGCGCCGACGACGTGCCCGCCAGGCGCAGCGACTGAGCCGCCGCGTTCGCCGGCGCGGCCGGTAACCCGAACGCCGCCAATGCGATCACGCTGGTCAGGGCCCCCAGCGGCACCCTTCGTCAACCACCTGATCGGTATCCGCCGATGTGACGGGACCCCAGGGGGACCCATCCCAACCTTGCACTCCCCCGCGGCCAGACCGCTGCGGCAGGCTGGCAGTCAAGTCTGGTCAGTGGGCGCACCGCCTGAAGTGGTGTTCCCCACCCGACGGTATTCAGGGCCCCTGCTCGCTCCCGGGGTCGGTGGGCCGGACATCTTTGGGTCTTGCGTGTGCGCCGACACTTCGGCGCGTCGGGTGGGCGATTCCCAGGGCTCTACTACTGCGGCAGGACGACGAGTCCGATGACGCCGAGGACGTAAAGCGCGAGCACCGCGATGCTGTCGATGCCGAGGCGGGCGTGCACCTTGGCTGGGCGGAAGACGAGCCCGGCCATGTAGACGATCGTGAGCAGGGCGCCGAGGCCGGTCAGGTAGATGTCGGCGGCGTGCGCGTTCGGCAGCACCGCCTTGCCGGAGACGAGGACGGCGAGCAGGAACAGAACGGGCAGGAACGCGTTGCCGCCGAAGATGTCACCGAAGGCCAGCTTGTAGTCGCCCTGCTTGACCGAGTTCAGTCCGGTGCTGAGCTCAGGCAGGGACGTCGCGGCGGCCAGGACGGTGGCGCCGAAGAGGACCCCCGAGAGCCCCACCTGGTCAGCGGCCGCGGTACCGCTCTCCTCGGCCAGGGCACCGGCGACGAGGGTCGCCACGGCCGCTGCTCCGAAGACGAGGACGACCCGCGTGGTGCTGACACCCTTGCTGGTCGCCTCCGCTGACCTTGTCTTCTGCGAGTGGCCGCGGGGCTTGGGCTGGCTGTCGGGGGCTTCACCGCTGTTGGACCAGGGCAGGTGCGATCCGGCCCGCTGGGTCAGCATGAGCCCGACCACCCAGACCACGGCGATGAGGACGACGTCCGGGGAGAGGCGAGCAACGACGAGGGTCTTGGGCAGCTGGGTGCCCATCACCACGACCACGAGGACCGCCAGGACGATCGCCCCCTCGATGACGAGCGTCAGGCTCGCGGCCTGGTAGGTCAGGGGTCGTCGTTCACGCACGCCGAACGCGTCCAACGCGACGAGGACGACCGTCTGGATGGCGATCCCGCCGAGGATGTTGCTGACCGCCACGTCGAGCTTGCCGCTGGCCGCTGCGCTGTAGGTGATGGCGATCTCGGGCAGGTTGGTGGCCACGGCGAGCAGGATCAGCCCACCGAGCGCCTGGCCGAGGTGGAGCCGGTCGGCCAGGATGTCCGTGTAGTTCGACAACGGGATCCCAGCCACCCAGATCACGGCGGCACTGACCACGAAGATCAGCAGCTCGGCCCACAGGGGCAGGTGCGGCAGAATATTCACGGCCGCAGCATAATGGCGACCGCTCCCCACCCCTCCCCACCCCTCGACGCTGGGCTGCGCTCGGAGTCGCCTGACGCGTTGACCCGCACCTTCGAGGGCACAGCCGAGTTGTCCGGTCAAGTCCGCACCGAGAGTCTTGCCAGACACCCACCTCGCGCCTGGGACTACCGGAAGCGCCACTCAGCTCAGGAGGAGGGGCGAATGGGTAGGTTGCTGAGATGGCCGTGACCCGCGTGCAGCTGCAGAGCGCTGGTGACGAGGGGGAAGTGGCTGAATGCCTGTGGCGTGTTGCCGAGTTGGCGACCAGCCGTGGGGTCCCACTCTTCGCTGAGCAGCCCGACGTCATTGCGTAGGGCCAGAAGTCGCTCAAACAGCTCAGTGGCGTCGCCTTGTTGGCCTGCGAGGTGGAGGGCGTCGACGAGCCAGAACGAGCAGGCCAGGAACAGCCCTTCACCCCCCGTGAGGCCGTCGCCGGAGTCGGTGGTGTTGTAGCGCTTGACGAACCCGTCCTCGGTGAGCCCCTGCTGGATCGCGGTAATGGTGCCCAGCACCCGGGGATCGGTCGGGGGAAGGAAGCCCACGCGCGGGATCATGAGCAGGCTGGCATCCAGGCCGGGCGAGCCGTAGGACTGGGTAAAGGTGTTGCGGTCGGCGTCGTAGCCGTGGGTGAGCACATCGGCGTGGATCGTGTCGCGCAGCGCCTCCCACTGGTCCGCCGGTCCGTGCAGGCCGGGGTTGGTGCGCACGGCAGTGGCCATCCGATCGGCGGCGACCCAGGCCATCACCTTGGAGTGGGTGAAGTGTCGGCGGGCGCCGCGCATCTCCCACAGACCGTTGTCGGGCTGGTCCCAGTTGCCTTCCAGGTGCTCCATCAGGGCCAGCTGCAGGTCCCACGCATCGTCGTCGGCAACGATGCCGGCGTCGCGGGCTAACGCCAGACCGTCCAGCGTCTCGCCCCATACATCGAGCTGGAGCTGGTCTGAGGCGGCGTTACCGGTGCGCACCGGCTTGGAGTTCTCATAGCCGGCGAGCCAGGGCAGCTCGGCCTCGGGCAGGCGACGGGTGCCGTCCAGGGCGTACATGATCTGCAGGTCGGCCGGGTCGCCGGCTACAGCCCGAAGCAGCCATTCGCGCCAGGCTCGCGCCTCGTCCAGGTAGCCGGCGGAGATGAGGGCTTGCAGGGTGTAGGTGGAGTCGCGCAACCAGCAGTAGCGGTAGTCCCAGTTGCGGGGGCCGCCGATCTGCTCCGGCAAGGACGTCGTAGCGGCGGCCACGATTCCCCCGGTGGGGTAGTGAGTCAGCGCCTTCAGCGTGAGTAGCGACCGTTTGACGGCCGCGCGGTAGGGACCGGTCACCGGAGCGCCGCGAGCCGACCACTCGAGCCAGAACGTCAGCGTGTCGCGGAGCGCATCCTCGGCATTCACTGCTTTCGGCGGGGGCTCGTGGCTGGGGTTCCAGGTCAGCACGAACGGAATCCGGTCCCCGGCGCGGACGGTAAACTCCGAAACCGTCGACATCTCCTGACCCCGGGTAGGTGCCGGGGTACGCAGCCGCACGCGGTCGGGGCCGGCGATGGCTTCGGTCCGATCACCGTGATGGCGCACCCAGGGTGTGACCCGGCCGTAGTCGAAACGTAGGCGAAGATCGCCCCGCATCGCCACGCTCCCCTGCACTCCCTCCACGATCCGCACCACATCCGGGGCGTGCCCGCGGGGCGGCATGAAGTCGATCACCCGCACGGTGCCCGAAGGGCTCCGCCACTCCGTTTCCAACACGAGCGTGTCCTCGACGTAGCGGCGGGTCGTGCAAACCGCGCTACCGGCCGGTGCGATCCGCCAGTGCCCGGCATCCGGGGTATCCAGCAGCGCGGCGAAGCACGCCGGGCCATCGAACCTGGGCAGGCACAGCCAGTCGATAGAGCCGGCAGTGCTGACCAGTGCGGCGGTCTGAAGGTCCCCGAGCAGGGCGTAATCCTCAATGCGGCTCATAAACTGATAGTGCCACCGGACATCTGCCGCACCCCGCTGAGTGCGTCGCAGGCTCCCGTGTCACGCTGAGGGCGAGGGTCCGAGCGCTCGCTCGGGCGAACAACGGTCAACCGGCACGCGGGAGCGCAGATGATGTTGCAGGGGAAGTCGATCGTCGTCACCGGCGGGAACAGCGGTATCGGCGAGTCCATCGTCCTGGCCGCCGCGGCTGAGGGCGCAAACGTCGTCATCGACTACGTCGCCCACCCGCAGGAGACCACGGACCTGATCGCGAAGGTCGAGGCTGCTGGTGGACACGCCGTCGGCGTTCAGGCCGACGTGTCCCAGGCTGCAGACATCCACCGGATGGTCCAGACCGCCGTCGACTCCTACGGACGCCTGGACGTCCTGGTGAACAACGCCGGCATCGAGACCCGCACCTCGCTGCTGGACACCACCGAGGCCGACTTCGACAAAGTCATAGCCATCAACATGAAGAGCGCCTTCTTCGGCACACAAGCCGCCGCCAAACAGTTCATCAGCCAGGGTGGTGGCGGGCTGGTCCTGAACATCTCGTCCGTCCACGAGGACTGGCCGATGCCCGGCAACATCGCCTACTGCGTGTCCAAGGGCGGCATCCGGATGCTGACCCGCACCGCCGGAGTCGAGCTGGGCGCCCATGACATCCGCGTCATCAACATCGCCCCGGGCGCGGTCGCGACACCGATCAATGCCAGCACCGAGGCAGACCCGGCCAAAATGAGGTCCCTCGACGCGGCCATCCCGCTCGGACGGATGGCGCAGCCGTCCGAGATCGCCGACGTGGTGGTGTTTCTGGCCTCAGGCAAGGCCGGTTACATGACCGCGACCACCGTCGTCGTCGACGGCGGCATCATGCAGGGCAGCGTGGGCCTGTGAGCGCCGAACCCGCCCCCGACGGCTCCGGCCAGTACGACGTCATCGTCATCGGGTCCGGCCCCGGAGGCGGCACCACCGCCGCCAAGCTCGCCGAGACCGGTAAGCGCGTGCTGCTGCTCGAGCGCGGGGACTACCTTCCCCGTGAGCGCGACAACTGGGACTCCCGAACCGTGTTCGCGCAGGGCAAGTACACCGCCGACGAGACGTTCTACGACATCGACGACAACACCTTTCACCCTGAGCTGCACTACTTCGTCGGGGGGAACTCCAAGGTCTACGGCGCGGCACTGTTCCGGCTGCTGCCGCACGACTTCGACAACGTCCGCCACCCTTCCGGCATCGCACCGGCCTGGCCGATCAGCTACGGGGACCTCGAGCCGTACTACGTGCAGGCTGAGCACCTGTACTGGGTGCACGGTCGCCACGGTGAGGACCCGTTCGCCGGCGCGTCCAGCCAGGACTACCGCTACCCGCCGGTCCGGCACGCGCCGCGCATCCAGCAGCTGTCCGACGGGCTGGAGAAGCTGGGACTACACCCCTTCCACCTCCCGATCGGGGTCGATCTGATCCAGGACGAACACGGCGAGGCGACCCCGGAGTCCCGCTGCATCCGCTGCGACCGGGTAGACGGCTTCCCTTGCCTGGTCGGGGCGAAGGCCGACGCGGAGTGGGCAGTGATCCGTCCGGCACTGGCCGCGCACAGCAACCTGACACTGCTCACCCGCGCAACCGCGAACAAGCTCATCACCGATCCCAGCGGACGCACCGTCACCGGGGTGGTCACGAGCATGGCGGACGGCTCCACGGTGACGTTCACGGCCGACGTCGTGGTGCTGTCGGCAGGATCCATCCTGTCCTCGGTGTTGCTGCTCAAATCGACCAACGACACCCACCCGAACGGGCTGGCCAACTCCTCCGACGTCGTGGGCCGGCACTACATGCGCCACAACAACCTTGCCCTGATGGCGTTTTCCCGAGACCCGAACCCCACCGTGTTCCAAAAGACCCTCGCGCTGAACGACTTCTACGGACCCAGCGACAAGTGGCAGTACCCGATGGGCAACATCCAGATGCTCGGCAAGTCCGATGACTGGCAGGTCAAGGGGCAAGCCCCGAAGGGGCTCGGATGGGGCCCCAACCTGCCCTACGGCTTCGTCGCGAAACACTCGCTGGACTTCTGGCTGGCCAGCGAAGACCTGCCGCTGCCCGACAGCCGGGTCAGCCTGCGACCGGACGGGTCCGTCAAGCTCGCGGTGCAGCCGAACAACAACAGGGAGGGGCTCCAGCGCCTGCGCGCGACGTTCGACTCGATGCTGACCGACCTCGGGCTCCAGTCCACGTCGTTCGAGCGCAGCCTCTACCTGCACAAGGCCATGGACGTCTCGGCGACCGCGCACCAGGCCGGCACCATCCGCTTCGGGACCGACCCCCGCTCCTCCGCGCTGGACCTCGACTGCAAGGCCCACGACCTGGACAACCTCTATGTCGTCGACGGTAGCTTCATGCCCTCCATCGGCGCCGTCAACCCCACCCTCACCATCATCGCCAACGCGCTCCGAGTCGCCGAGCGAATCGCCGCCCGCCTCACCGGCTAACCGCGACAAGGCCCGCGCTACCCAGATCCGGCCTGCAGGTACGGGGCGTCCTCGGCGAGGACCGCCCATGTGTCCCGCGTAGAACGACCCGCGGCCCATCACGCGGTGGGGTTCGCCGCCCCATGATCCGGTGCCCCAGCCACGCCCCCTCACGCCCTCACCGGTGGCAGGGTGCACTCGGAACTCGTCCGCGTTCCGCAGGTCCATTCTTGGCCGGTCTGCTTCGCCTTCGTCCACCGGCCCGGTCGGCCTCGGCGGCAGCAGACAGTCCCCACTCCTGGTCCCTTCAGTGCTCCGGCCCCAACGTTGCCGGTCCGAGCTGTAGGGATAATTAGTGCGTGCTGCCCAACGGCACGGTCCTGGAGGAGACCTCCCGCACGACCTCGATCCTCGACCCGGCGACCTGGACCTGGACGCCGCTGCCCAAGCCGATCACCCGACACAAGAGCGGTGAGGGAGCCGTCCTGCTGCCCGGGTCGCCGTCCGGGTCCACGGTCGCCGCGCTGATCGGAGGGGGCGACGCGAGCACGGCCACCGCGGGGTTTGAGTCCCTGGATGCCGCCGCCTCTCCCGTCGGCTGGACCCGGCTGGCGCCCCTGCCGCAGGTCCGCGAGCACATGAGCCCGGTGCTGCTGCCCGACGGTTCCCTCCTCGGCGTCGGAGGCAACTCGCAGGGTCTGTTCCTCCAGCCCCAGTTCAGCGCCCTGCGCTACGTGCCTGGGGCGAGCAGCTGGACGACCCTGGCCTCCCAGGTGGAACGGCGCGGGTACCACTCGTCCGCGGTCCTCCTCCCGGACGG
Organism: Dermatophilaceae bacterium Soc4.6; assembly: GCA_039889245.1. NCBI lineage: Bacteria > Bacillati > Actinomycetota > Actinomycetes > Micrococcales > Dermatophilaceae > Dermatophilaceae bacterium Soc4.6. The sequence goes on from JAZGVH010000002.1 coordinate 1,438,088, forward strand.
CCGGGTCTTCTCCGCCGGGGACACCGGCTCCGGCGGTGGGGGTAACGCCGACGAGATCTACTCCCCGCCCTACCTCTTCCAGGGCCCCCGCCCGACCATCATCGCCGCACCCTCCCAGGCCGCCCACGGCTCCGGCTTCACCATCGAGACCCCCGACGTGAACAGCCGGGCGGTCCTCATGAGCCCGGGAGCGGCCACCCACACGGTCGACTTCAGCGAACGCCACATCGAGCTCGCGGTCACCGACCGCTCGACCACCGGCCTCACCGTCGCCGTCCCCTCCGACACCGTCGCCCTCACCGGCTACTACCTGCTCTTCCTCGTCGACAGCACCGGGGTCCCCTCCGTCGCCACCTGGATCCACATCGGATAACCGCGTGTCGGGGACCTCTCACGTGGATCGGTGAGAGGTCCCCGATCCCGCGTGGGGTCCCAGGTGGTCGTCCCACGCGGGTACCGTAGGGCGGCCACGAGCCAGTTTGCCAATGTCGTGACGACAGGATTTCCCAGCATCTATGCTGCACGGTATCGACCGCAAGACACGTCGCCGCCCGTCCCACGTCCGCGCGGGACCGCTATTCGCCATCTGTGCCATCGGGAGAACGTAACTATGAAGCGGTTGACGTGGGCGGCTGTGGCTGCGCTCGGCGCGATGACGGTGGGCTCGTCCGCAGATGCGGCGGTTGCCCCCGCAGTCTCTGGCCCGATGGTGGTGTCGATGTGGCATCTCGATGAGGCGGCGGGCTCCTCTGTCATGGTCGATAGCTCCGGATTCGCCCACCACGGCGCGATCAGCCCCGACGTCGGGCTCGGAGCACCCGGAGTGTTGGGTTCGGGGTTCGACCTCACCGGCAACGCCCCGATCGTCCGTGTGCCGACTGCGGACGACCTCAACCCCTACTCGGCGCCGCTCACCATCTCCGCCTACGTCAACGTGCCGACCAACCTTTCGGCGGGTGACTACAACCTGCTCGAGAAGGGGACCGCTACCGCCCTTGGTGGCGCCTACAAACTTGAGGTGGTTGGCAACACCACCTCCGCAAGATTCGGGTACCCGGACTGCGCGTTCAACTCTCCCGGAGGGCTTAAGAACCGCGTTTATGGGCCGAAGCGCCTTACTGACAGCACCTACCACCGCGTGGAATGCCACCTCACCTCCACACAAGCCTATGTGACGACCGATGGCGTATCGGGTCCCCCCGCCGGGCGCATAGTAGGAAGTATCGCCAACACCGTGGACCTCACCCTCGGCGGAAAACCGAACAACACGCACTTTTTCTCCGGCCTCGTCGACGAGGTCTCCATCACAATCGGGTAACTGAAGTAGCCACAGGGTCACGCGCATGGCCTGTCCTGGTCAGTTCTTCAATCCCGTCTTGTGTCCTGCACCGGAAATTCGCAAGATATGTAGGAGACGTGGTCTGATGGCGAGAACGGGCCGACCCATGACCGAGCTGACCCTGGCGCAAGACGAGCGTGAGCAGCCGACCAGCGCCCAAGCCGTGCCGAGCCTTCGACCCCGTTCGGTCGCTGCCTGCCTTCACGAGCTCGGCGTCTGACCGGAGGCGTGGCTTCCGACGCCTGGTCCCGCGGCTCAGGTTTGGGCGGGCTGCGGCTCAGGCTTGAGCGCGGACCGACGGACCGAGCGCCGCAGCGCTCGGTCCGGGGGCGAGGGCCTCGAGCAACTGCACACCGTCCGGGGTGAGGGTGCACATCACCAGTCGACCTTCCTTACGTGACGACACCACCCCGGCCGCGCGCATCTTGCCCAGGTGGTGCGACACCAGCTGCACAGGGCGCGCCACGATCCAAGAGAGGTCACACACGCACACCTCCGTCCCCGCTCGTAGGGCGATCGCCAGCGCTAGGCGGGTCGGATCAGCGAAGGCCGCGACCTGCCTGGCGCGGCCACTGAGGGCCTCACCCGCGGGCTGGAGGTCCCTGATCGTCTGGGCGTGGGCCTCAGGAAGGACGCGAAGGGCAGAGATTCCATCCATCGACGCAGCATAGGCAAGGTCAACGTTCTTACGGACGTTAGAACGTCTGTTACGGTGGGAGGGTGAGCCGAGCCCTCGTGATCATCGACATCCAGCGCGACTACTTTCCCGGCGGCGCGATGCCGCTGCACCAGCCCGAGCAGGCCGCGGCCCGGGCCGGCGAGGTCCTCCAGGCCTTCCGCTCCTCCGGGGAGCCCGTCATCCACATCCAGCACCTCAGCCCCGCCGCGGCCGGGTTCTTGGTGGAGGGCACCGATGGCGCACAGATCATGGATCCGGTGCGCCCAGCCGGGGACGAGCTCGTCATCACCAAGCGGTCACCCAACTCGTTCCTGCACACCGATCTCGAGCAGCGCTTGCGCGAGCGGGGAACGACCGAGATCGTCGTCGTGGGGATGATGACCAGCATGTGCGTCGACGCCACCACCCGCGCCGGCTCGGACCTGGGCTTCACGATGACCCTCGTCCCCGACGCGTGCGCAGCGCCCGCCCTCGAGTACGACGGCCAGACGGTCTCCGGAGATGACGTCCACACCGCCTTCGTCGCCGCCCTGGGTCAGTTCTACGCCACGGTCACACCGTCAGCCGAGCTCATCTCCACCGACAGCTAGAGGCGCGGCCGGCGGTGATGCGCTGGCGCGGGGTGCACCCGGTCCACACCCACCGACCGGATCCCGTCGGCGACGAGGAGCAGGGGCGCTGGCCGGGCTACCTGCTCGAGCGGGGGGTCATCCCCAGGGCAGCCAGCCCGGCGAGCCCGGCGTACCCGGTGGTGGCCCACCACACCCGCTGGAAGGGCGGGAGGGCGGAGCCGGCGTCGGGGGTGCCGAGCAGCACGACCAGCATGCTGATGCCGAGCACCGACCCCACCTGTCGCCCAACGTTGACGACGGCGCTGCCGGTGGCCGCCCGGTCGGCGGGCAGGTCGAGGGTGGCGGAACCGAGGATGGTCGGCAGCGCCAGACCCACGCCGACCGCGCCGACCAGCCAGCCCGGCAAGACGCCGGCGGCATAGTTCGGGGTGGTCGTGACCGACAGCAGGACGAGGACGGCTCCCGCCCCGAGCAGCACACAGCCGGCGGCCGCCAGCACCCCGACGGGCACCCGTCGCGACAGCCGCTGGCCGACCGCGGCAAAGATCGGCACCATCAGCGGGCCCGGCGCCACGGCGAGCCCGGTCCGCAGCGCGGAGTAGCCCCAGACCTGCTGCAGCCACAGCACCAGGGTCAGCAGGGACGCGGCGAAGGCGATGCTGAAGACCAGCGACGTGACGTTCGACCAGGCGAGGGCGCGCACCCGCAGCAGCGCGATCTGGAGCACCGGCACCGGGTGGGTTCGACAGCGCTGGACGACGACGACCAGCCCCCCGACCGCGACGACGAACGCGGTCACCACCCCCGCACTCGCCCAGCCCCACTCCGGCCCCTGCACCAGGCCGAGGGCGAGAGCGCCGATCCCGACGGCGAGGGTCGCGGCCCCGACGAGGTCGGGCACCCGCCCTCCCCGGTCCGACACCACGGACGGCACGATGCGCGCGGCGATCACGACGGTGAGTATGCCGATGGGCAGGTTGATGACGAAGACCCACCGCCACGAGGCCGCCACGAGCAGACCGCCGAGCACGGGTCCCGCGGCCGAGGCGAGGGCGCCTGTGGCGGCCCAGATGCGCACGGCTCGGGCGCGCCGGTCGGGCGCGGTGGCGACGTTGACGATGAAGAGGTCGAGGCTGGCCATGAAGGCCGCGAGCGACAGGACGCCGAGCACGGCTCCGGGGCGGGCCGGCACCGGTGCCCCGCGAGACCGGCTCGCCGCGCGCCTGGCCCTGCTCGTCGAGGTCGGCGTCCTCGCGCGTCGGCGCTGCTCGGAGCACCCCGAGCGCTGGGAATACCACCTGACCGACTCGGGCCGGGCCCTGCGCCCCGTGCTCAACGCCCTGCGGCAGTGGGGCGAGACGCACGCGGTGGTGTCGCCGCCGTCGCGGATGGTGCACGGCGACGACCGGCACACCGTGCACGGCGTGTGGACCTGCGACGTGTGCCACCTCCCGATCGACGGCTCGCACGCCCGGCTGGTGCCGGCATGAACGCCGACAGCGCCGGTCGCGGCACCGAGCGGTCGTCTTCACCTGCCAGCCCGACGAGTCGCACTACAACCCGTTGGGCATCGTCCACGGCGGGCTGGTCTGCACGCTCCTCGACTCGGTCGTCGGGTGTGCGGTGCACAGCACGCTGCCGCTCGGCCTGGGCTACACCTGCCTCGAGCTGAAGGTCAGCTACCTGGCCGCGGTGCACGCCCACAGCGGTGAGCTCACCGCGACCGGCCGCGTGCTCAAGCCGGGCAAACGCGTGGCCTTCGCCGACGGCGAAGTGCGAGACGCCGCAGGCAAGCTCATCGCCACTGCCACCTCGACGCTGCTGGTGTTTCCTCTCCCCGAGTGAACCCTGCTGGGGGGCAAGGCACAGCCCTCAGACCAAGGACGCGCGCGGCGAGGAGGCGACGGGCGACGTCATCCCCCGCTCAGCAGGACCCAGCTCAGCAGGAGCGGGGTCCACAGGCGCGGGGCGCCCCAGCAGGTATCCCTGCACGAGGTCGCAGCCGACCTCGGTCACCAGCGCCAGCTGGTCAGCGTCCTCGACGCCCTCGGCCACGACGAGCAGCCCGAAGGCGTGCGCGCTGTGCACGATGAGGCGCAGCAGGTCGGTGCGTCCGGGCGACGCCGCCGTCACGAGGCTGCGGTCGATCTTCAGCTCGTCAGCAGGCAGGGTCGCCAGCTGACCGAACGAGGTGTACCCGGTGCCGAAGTCGTCGATGCTCAGCCGGACGCCGAGCGCGCGCACCGCCGCCAGGCGCTCGCCGACTTCCTGCACGTCCACGAGCACGGTCTCGGTCACCTCGACCACCAGCCGCTCCGGCGCCAGCCCGGACGCCTCCAGGGCGTTGCGCACGTCGTCCAGCAGCACGGCGTCGCGCAGGTGCCGCCCCGAGATGTTGACCGACATCCTCGTCGCGTCGTACCGCTGCGGATCCTGGCGGGTCCACTCCGCCAGCTGGCAGCAGGCCTCCCGCAGCACCCACGACCCGATCCGGTTGATCGCGCTGGACTGCTCGGCGAACTCGATGAACGCGCACGGCCCGAGCAGACCGTGGCCCGGCCGCTGCCAGCGCACCAGCGCCTCGAAGCCGGCCAGCACCCCCGTCCCGGCGGCCAGCACCGGCTGGTAGTGCAGCTCGAGCTCACCGAGGGCCAGCGCCTGCTCGAGCGCGGCGCCCAGCTCGTGGCGCTCGGCCAGCTCGCGACGCAGGGTCTCGTCGAACACCTCGACGCCGCCCCGACCGGCCCCCTTGGCCCGGTAGGCGGCGACGTCCGCCTCGTGGAGCAGGCCGGCGACATCGGTCTGACCCGCACGGCTGAGGGCCAATCCTGCGCTGGCCCCGATATCGAGGACCTGGCCGGTGCCGGGCACCTGGATCGACTCACCGATCGCGGCCACCAGGCGCCAGGCCAGCGACAGCACCGAGGCCAGGTCGTCGGCATCCTCGGCGAGCACCATGAACTCGTCGCCCCCGAGGCGGCCGACCACGTCACCGGCGCGCACGGCGGCCCGCATGCGCTGGGCCACCACCTGGAGCACGTGGTCGCCCACCGAGTGGCCGTAGGTGTCGTTGACCAGCTTGAAGTGGTCGAGGTCGAGGAAGATCACCGCGATCGTGGTCCCGACGCCGGCCGATCGCTCCAGCGCGACGCCCAGCAGCTCGAGGGTCCGGGCCCGGCTGGACAGCAGCGTCAGGGTGTCGTGGGCCGCCTGATAGGCCAGGTAGGCGCTCAGGTCCTCGCCCACCCTGATGGCCCGTGCCGCGTCGCGGATGGCCAGCGCCATGCGCAGCACCACCAGCACGAACATCACCGTGGAGGACACGACGAACGGCCAGACGTCGACGTTGCCACCACCCGTGACCGTCTGGACGGCGAGCAGGACCGGTGCCACCAGGACCGACCCACAGAGGGCGACGAGGCGTCGGGCGGTCATCGTCGGCGCCGAGACGGTCGACGGCCGACTCAGCCGCGCCATCGAGGGGTGCAGGGCCGCGGTGCCCCACAGCACGTAGGCGAGCAGCCAGGTCAGGTCGAGGGCGGCGTGCGGATCGGCGAACAGCCCGTAGGACTCCATCGTGAAGCCGACGTCGCCGACGACCAGAGCGAGCATCGCGGCGACGAGGAGGCGGTAGCACGGGAGTCTGGAGCGCACCGAGGTCACCAACCAGGCGATGCCAGCGAGAACGAGGATGTCGCCGGACGGGTAGGCGATGCCGATGATGCGCTCGGCAAGCGGCAGATCGCTGCCCAGGGTGGGGCCGGCCAGCAGCACCCACGCCAGCAGCCCCATCGCGACGCCGACGACCGCCGCGTCGAGGGCGCCACCGAGCGCCGAGCGCGGTCGCCGCACCAGGACGAGCTTGACGACGCCGACCGCGAGCAGGGGGTAGGCCGCGAGATAGAAGGCGTCGGCGATCGAGGGACTGGCCTCGACGCCCATGACGTCGCCCAGCCAGCTGTAGGCAGTGTCGCCCACGGTCCACAGCATCCATCCTGCAGCGAACCACCACCACGGCCCCTGTCCCTCGGGCCGGTGACGGCGCACGCCCACACCGATCGCTGCGACGCAGCTGAGTCCCACGACGAGGTAGACGCCGTCACGCACGAGGCCGAGCGGGAGCAGGAGGTAGCCACACAGCACAGCCACGCCCGCCAGGGCATAGACACGCCACGCAGTCACCATGACCGTTCCATCGACCAGTGGGGTCGGCGACTGAAGCCCTTTCGGCGAGATCACCGCCTCTTGCGTCGACACATACCCACGCATGTCAGCCGGCGACGGTATGTTGATGGCACCTCACAAACAACGGAGTTCATGATGCGTCGCACCGTCAGCGTGTTCACAGTCGCCCTTCTCACCGCCGGCGTGGCAGCCGCGGTCGCCGGTCCGGCTGCGGCCGCGCCAGACCTCCCCGCCATCACGACCTCGCCCTTCGTCGCCCTGGGCGACAGCTACTCCTCAGCCGCCGGGGTGACCCCCCTCTTCCCTGGCGCGCCGGCCACCTGCAGCCGCTCGAAGCGCAACTTCGCCGAGATCATCGCCAATAAGACCACGCCCTCCTCGTTCACCGACGTCACCTGCAGCGGCGCCCGGACCTCAGACTTCTTCGGGGCGCAGGCTCCCGGGGTCGCCCCGCAGCTCGATGCGGTGACGCGCAGCACCCGTCTCGTGACCATGACGATCGGCGGCAACGACGAGGGCGTCTTCGTCGACTCCTTCTTCGGATGTGCGGCGATCTCGTCGACCGACGTCCTGGGCAACCCATGCGAACAGAAGTACGGCAACAGCTTCGTCTCCAAGATCCGCAACCAGACCTACCCCCACCTGGTCGCTGCGCTGACCGCCGTGATGGAGAAGGCCCCCAATGCGACCGTCGTGATCGTCGGGTACCCGCGGATCCTGCCCCTGACCGGCGAGCTGACCTGTTACCCCTCGGTGCCGATCTCGATGGGTGACGTCCCCTGGCTCAACCACCAGCAGGACGTGATGAACTCCGTGCTCGCGCGCGCAGCCGAGCAGACGGGCGCCCACTACATCGACCTGTCCCGCAGCTCCCTCGGCCACGACGCCTGCAAGCCCGCCTACCAGCGGTGGATCGAGCCCGCGGTCGCACCGGTCAACGCCTACCCCGTGCACCCCAACGCCACCGGTGAGCGCGCCATGGCCCGACAGACCCTGCTCCAGCTGGGGCTCTGACCCGCGCCCCGGCCGGCAGGCACGGGCGGCCTCCCCTCTGCCGGGCCGGCTCGGCCGCCCCGAGCTCGACCTGGGCACCGACGCACGGTCGGATCCGAGGCCCCGCGCGACGCGCTGCTCGAGTTCTGTGCGACATCACGCTCCACCTCGTGCGTCCCACCGCCGACACCGGGCCCCTGCCCGGCGTCCTGCAGATCCATGGCGGGGGGGCATGGTGATCCTGCGCGGGTCGGGTCCGGCGACACCCGCTTCCGCGCGGAGCTCGCGGCATCCGGGCTGGTCGTGCGCGCTCGTCCCCGACATCTCCGGGGCCTACGCGTGGAGCGAGGCCGACCGCCGGCGCGAGCTGCCGGCGCTGGTCGAGAACGACGGCTGCCTCATCTCGTGCGCGATGAACGAGCTCATGGTCGAGGTCCCCGACCCGGGCGCTGCGCACGCGACCGACCCGCTGTGCCGGCAGCGGACGGGTGATGCCCTCGATCGTCACGGTGCTGCCGGTGCTGGTCGTGTTGTCGCTGAAGATCTCGCGCACCTGCACGGTGACGGTCGCGGCATGGAAGTCGACCGGCACCGGAGCCGCGTCCGCGCCCGAGCCGCCACCCCCTTCCGGCTGGCGGAAACCACCAGCCCTCCAGTGCTTACGGGACTTCTTACCTCATCACTTCGGCTGCATTCCCGCGTCTTTCACCCTAATCTAGACACCAGACGGTCGTGAGGCCATCAGCCGGCGGGAGGGGGAGCCATGCGCGCAGACCACGACTACTACGAGATCCTCGACGTCGCCCGCGACGCCGGCTCCGAGGACCTCCGGAGCGCCTACCGACGGCTGCTGCGCACCTGTCACCCCGACGTCGGCGGCTCCCCTGCCCTCTTCGACCTCGTCAACGAGGCCTACTGCGCCCTCTCCAACCCGCAGCGGCGAGCCGACTACGACGCCGGTCACGAAGCGCCCGCGGCACCGTCGGCGCCCGCACCAGCGGCTCCTGCGACACCGCCCCGCGAGGCCACCCACGACGACCTCACCTACGCCTCGCTGCGCCGGGCGCGCTCGTCCGTCTGGCGGCCACAGCCGAGCAGCCCGTATGCGTCGGGCACGGCACCGAAGGCCCCGCTCGTCACGCTCTTCCTCTGACCCGCTCCCGATCGAGGTGCGGGCGGACTACGCGAGCAGGTCGCGGACGGCCACCTGGTAGGCCCCCGACTCGTCGTTCCAGAAGTCGGTGTGGGCCTTGGGCGGAGCGTAGGTCGTGAACCCCTCCACCCGCGCCAGGCGCCAGGGGTCGCGCAGGTGCCGCTCCCACGAGGGCATCACCGTCGTCGCGGCAGCGAGGCTGGCTGAGCGGGGTAGGTGGGGTGGGCCGCTCGTGACCGGGCCACCAAGGTAGTCGGTGTAGCGCCAGAGATTCAGCCACCCCCCGACCGCCGGGGGCGGCATACCGGGGTCGGCGTCGCGGTGGGACAGCGGTGCTGGCGTCAGCTCCTGCGACAGGGCCTGCAGCCGCCGGGGGCCGAAGTAGACCGGGTAGTAGCGGCCGTAGAGGCGGCGCAGGACGCATCCGAAGGTCAGCAGGCGCACCTCGGGGACCCGGCTCGTGGTGTCGCCCACCACCCGCGGCCCCTCCAGCGCCATGAGGTGGAACATCGTCGCGGCCGAGAGGACGGTGCCCTGGCTGTGGGCGGCGAGCACCACCCGCCGGTTCTCGCCGTGCAGCAGCCAGCTCGTGCGGGTCACGAGGTCGGGCACGGCGCGCTCGGCGTAGCAGGGCGCGGCCAGGGGGTGCACGGTCCGCGGCCAGAACGACGCGACGTCCCACAGGATGCCGACCAGGCGCCGCGTGCGGTCGACGCGGAAGGCGGCCGCCCCCAGGGCGATGAGCAGGATCAGCCCGTATACGGCGACGTAGGCACCGACCGCCTGCAGGTGCACGGGATCGAGCACCCACCGCCACCAGGCTGGCCCACGCTGCGGCTTGCCGACCACCACCACGACGGCGGCCAGCGCCGCACTGAGCACGCCACCGAAGGCCAGGATCACGATGAGCGAGGGGCCACGGTCGACGAGCGAGCCGATGAAGATGGCCTGCTTCACCTGGGCGGTCCTCGGCTGCTCGGCCGGGTCGGTCGGCGGCACCCCGAAGTCGTCCTCGAAGAACTCGTCGATCACCGGGTCGTCCCCGCTGCCCGCCGCACGGTAGCCGCGGAAGACGAGCGCCCCAGCGACGCTCGCGACCAGCAGGAGGACGACCACACCGACGAGCGTGGCGATGGCTCCGATCTCGATGACGACCGACACGGCCACCTTGCCCTCGCTCTCGGCGACCTCGTCGAGACTGGGCCGCAGTGAGCCGGTGGTGAGGTAGGCGACGGCATACAGGTAGAACGCGCCGGAGTAGACGGTGCCGAGGAAGACGGCGAGCACGGTGAAGCACGTCGTCGCCATGCCGCCGCAGGCGTGCGACTGCGGGGTCATCGGCGTCAGCGGTGAGCCGCCCGGCCCGGCGCTGCGACGGCACCACAGGTTGACCACGGCGAGCACCGCGACACTCACGAGCAGCACGGCGAGCACGCCGACCAGCAGCTGGTCGAAGGCGACCGCCCGGGTGCGCCCGAAGGCCGCGCTGGCTGCGCCGTCGTCCATCCCGGCCACCCGCACGACCCCGACCACGGCTCCGACGACGAGCAGGACCCACGGGACGAGGTGCGCCCGGGACCGGCGCTCCTCACCGGTCGCGGGGTCGAGGGGCGCTGGCCGGCCGGGAGTGCGGCAGACGCTGACGCCGAGGGCCAGCGCGGCCACGGCGCCGACGACGTAAGACAGCCACTGCCCCCACAGCAGCGAGAGGACGACGAGCGACAGACCGAGCTGCACGTGCCGGGCGCGCAGCGTCCGCACCACCATCGCGTTGTGCCACATGCCCAGGCTGTCGAGATTCTCCTCGAGCCGGGGGGCGGGGACGGTGTCGAGCTCGGCCTCCTGCCCGGACCGGCGGGTGACGACGGCGGTCACCGCCTCGTAGCGGTTGAGGGTGCGCTGGCTGATCGCCCAGAGCCCCAGGACCGCGAGCGCCGGCAGCAGCGACGAGGCGGCCATCTGCCACCCCGGCGGCAGGCGGCTGACCCAGCTCACCAGCGGGACGGCAGGTGTGCCGTCGCAACCCGCCGCGGGACAGGCCCCGGCGATCGCGTCACCGATGCCGACCGTCGTGAGCACGAAGAGCGCGGTCAGCCCCAGGGCGACGACCCGCGAGCTGCCCCAGACCAGCCGCCAGGCCACGCCCTCGGGCGGGGTGTCGGGGCGGGCCCGCACGGCGAGGTTGGCGAGGGTGAACGGCAGCAGGGCCAGCCACAGCGCCCGGACGGACGACCCGGAGGTCAGACCGCCCCAGCTGTAGCCCTCGAGCTGGGGCGCGTCGGCCGGCTCCTGCGCGAACGGCGGGTTCGGGGTCGTGTCCCGCGACTGGATCGTCAGGCTCGGACGGTAGAAGCCGGCCCGGTTGTCTCCGCCGACCCGGTGGACCTCCTGCCGGTCGAGCAGGGAGTCGGGCGGCGTGCCCGAGACGCCGTGCACCCTCAGCTCGATCGACCCGGATGTCGTCATCGGTGGCCTCATCTGCGCGTCGTCGCCAGCACTGTCTCCCTCTGACGATAGCGACCATGGCGACGATAGCGCTCCGGGCGTGGTGCCCCAGCAGAGGTGTCGGCCCCCGTGGAGTCAGTCGGTGGGCGCCAGCCTGCTGCCCTGGTGCCAGTCCTCCTGGAGGCCGACGTCGCTGGTGGTGACCCCGAAGCTGGCGAGCTGTGGCTGCTCCCGCAGGCTGCGCTTCAGCTCGGCGAAGCCGGGGAAGCGCGCGAGCCCGAGCACGTTGTCCCACAACGGCACCGCCTGCTCAGGGCTGGGCAGTCGGCTGATGACGGGGCCGAAGAAGGCGACCCCGCCAGGTGGGTCGACGTGCAGGATCGGGGTGCCCACGTCACGACCGGTGAGGGTCAGGGCCTCGTCGGTCTCGGCCTGGATCTCCTCGTCCCACGACGGGTCGTCGAGTGCAGCACCGAGACCGGTCGGCAGACCCAGCTCGAGCAGGATGGGCTCGAGGAACGCGGGGGTCCCGCGGTAGCCGCCGTGGGTGGCGTCGTCGGCCGCGGCCGGGTCGTCGAAGACCCGAGCCCCGACCGCCTCGTAGAACGGGCCCATCTGCTCACGGCCGTGCTCGGCCCGGATCCTCGCCGCGACCCGCAGCAGCCGCAGACCGGCGGAGTGTCCGTCGTCGTAGCCCTGCGGGAAGTGGGTGGCGTAGTCGAGGTGCGCGTTGAGCAGCCGCAAGGAGATGAACCGCCAGTCCACTCGGTAGTCCCGCTGCTGCGCCACCATGCGCACCCACCGGCTCGTCATCCACGCGAAGGGGCACACGGGGTCGAAGTAGAACCGCAGGTCGTAGTCCTCGGTAGCGGACGCCGAGGCTGACGTGGCGGTCATCCGGCGGCCTGCGAGCGCACGTAGCGGACCATACCGACGACGTCCTCGGGGACGAGCCGCCCGATCGCGCCGCTGGAGTAGACGCTGACCAGCACACGGCCCTCAGGGTCGAGGACGAAACCGGTGGACTGCAGGAAGCCGCGCTCGGGGTCCACGAAGGCCCCGGTCGCCGCGGCGACGGCGGACGCGTCCGCCGCATACCCGACAGGGAAGGTGAGGTGGTGCTTCGCGACGAGGTCTCGTGTGGTGGCCTCGTCATCGACCGAGAGGGCGACGACCCGCGCGCCGGCCTCGCCCAGCGCCTCCAGCGACCGCTGGAAGGCCCGCAGCTGGGCGTTGCAGTAGGGGCACCACGACCCGCGGTAGAACAGGACGACGGCGAACTGGCCACCCAGGTCGTCGGGCAGGCGCACGGGGCCGGCGTCGGTGGTGATCGTGAGTGCGGGAAACAGGTCACCGGGGGCGAGCAGGGTCATCGGGGTGGGCTCCTTGGGGGGTCGGGGAGATGGGTCGGGGGGCGACCGCCGGTCGGGGTCTCCTGTGGGCTTAGCGGCGGCACGGGCCGACGTCTTACCCCTGAGGGGTGGGGATCTCAGCGGTGGGTGCCGTCCGAGCCGGACCCCGTAGCATCGGCCCATGCCCTCACCCGCGCAGCCAGCCGGCGCGCTGGACCCTGGCCAGGTGCTCGAGATCGACAGCGATGCCGACTGGGTGCCGGCGCTCCGGTCCTCGGCCCCGGGTGCCCGGCGGGAGCAGGCGCTGGCCCAGCTGCACGCACGACTGGTCGTCATCGCCCGCGGGGAGGTCCACCGCCGCAACGGCACCCTGCGGCTGACCGGGCCGGAGCGCGACGACGTCGCCCAGCAGGCCGCCGACGACGCGCTGCTCGCCGTCCTGACCAAGCTCGAGCAGTTCCGCGGCGAGAGCCGGTTCACCACCTGGGCCTACGCCTTCGTCGTCCGCGAGGTCTCGACCAAGTTGGCGCGACACTTCTGGCGGCGTCCGACCGCGGCGATGGAGCCCGACGACTGGGAGCGGCTGCCCGACCGGCTGGGGCTCGGGCCCGCGGAGGCCGTCGAGCAGCGTGACCTGCTGGCCGCCGTGCGCACGTGCGTCGAGGACGACCTCACCCACCGGCAGCGCGTCGTCTTCACCGCGATCGTCCTGGCCGGCCGCCCGCTGGACGAGGTGGTGCTCGACCTCGACTCGAACCGCAACGCGATCTACAAGACGATGTTCGACGCCCGGCGCAAGATCCGTGCCGTCCTGGTCGCCCAGGGCCACCTTGGGGGCGCGGCCGACCCGGCGGGCGACCACCCGCTGCCGATGCCGCCGACCCTGACCCCGAGGCGACCATGACCTGGCCCACCGAGCTCGACCGGCTGCTGTCGACCGACCCGCGCGACGTCGGCTGCGGCGAGGCGCTCGGCGGTCTGCACCTCTACGTCGACCTCGTGCTCCTGACCGGGGCCGAGCAGGCGGCCGAACGGTATCCCGGGCTGCTGGCGCACCTGCTCGCCTGTGGCCCCTGCGACGAGGACTACCAGGGCCTGATCCACGCCGTCGGAGGGGAGACCGCGCGCTGGGCTACCGATGCGGGCGAGGTCGACCCAGAGTCAGTGGACTCGGCTGACGGGTAGCCAGCAGCCGACCTCACCGACCCTGAGTCAACCTCCCCCGAGAACCCGGTCGAAGACACCGGCCGCCGAGGTCAGCGCCGGTCGCGGGGGCGGTCCGCCCCCGTCTCGGTGCGGCCACCCGAGGAATACGTTGGAACGCATGAGCCTTGTGCCCGCCGACTCGTCCCCTCGCTCGCCCGACCGCACCCCCGGTGCCCAGCAGGCACAGCACGCCCAGCACCCGATGGTGCAGCGGTTTCGCGCCGCCCGCCGATCGGACCTCCAGCTGCGCATCGCCGACGCCGTCACCGCGTTCGCCGGGTCGATGCCCTTCGTCTACCTGCATGCGGTGGCCTTCGCCATCTGGATGCTCGTCATCGAGCGGTCGCCGTGGCCGACCCTCACCCTCGTCGTGTCGCTCGAGGCGATCTTCCTGTCGACCTTCGTCATGATCGGCCAGAACCGGCAGGCGGCCTTCTCGCAGGCCAAGGCCGACCACGACTTCGTCGAGCAGGAGATGGAGCTGAAGACCAACACCGACCTGACGCGGCAGATCCACGTGCTCACCTCAGAGCTCCACCGCCGCCTCCTGGAGGCTCCCCCGGCGGACGGCACCGAGCGCGGTTAGGCGCAAGCAACACCAGTGCTCGACGTGGTCGGCGTGGGCTGCTCGACGAGGTCGAGGGCAGCGACGAGCCGGTCGCCGTCGCCGGTCACGGGCCGCCGGGGACCTCGGTGCTTGCGCCAACGGGGGGCCTGCCCCAGCCTGAGGGCATGTCCGCCCACCGCACGACCCGCCACCGACTCGACAAGACGGCCTACGAGGCCGAGCTGCTGCGCCTGCAGGGGGAGCTGGTCGCCATGCAGGAATGGGTGCGACGGGAGGGCGAGAGGGTGGTCGTCGTCTTCGAGGGGCGCGACGCTGCCGGCAAGGGCTCGAGCATCAAGCGGGTCGCGGAGTACCTCAACCCCCGCCGCGCCCGCATCGTCGCCCTGCCCATGCCCACCGAGCGACAGCGCAGCCAGTGGTACTTCCAGCGCTACGTCGAGCACCTGCCGGCCGCCGGTGAGATCGTGCTCTTCGACCGCAGCTGGTACAACCGCGCCGGCGTCGAGCGGGTGCTCGGCTACTGCACCCCCGAGGAGCACCGTCGCTTCCTGCGGCAGTGCCCCATCTTCGAGCGGATGCTCGTCGAGGACGGCATCCGCCTGCACAAGTACTGGTTCTCGGTCAGCGACACCGAGCAGCAGAAGCGTTTCGAGTCGCGTCTCACGGACCCGATGCGCCGGTGGAAGCTCTCGAGCACCGACGTCGAGTCGATCACCCGTTGGGAGGACTACTCCCGCGCCAAGGACGAGATGCTCGTGCACACCGACATCGCCGCCTCGCCGTGGAACGTCGTCGAGAGCGACGACAAGCGCCGCTCGCGGATCAACATGATCGCCCACCTGCTCTCGCAGGTCCCCTACGAGCAGGTCGAGGCCCCCACCCTGGTCCTGCCGAAGCGACCGCCCTCGCAGGGCTACGTGCGCACCGAGCGGTCGCTGCAGCAGCCGGTGCCGGACCACGCCGCGACGCTCGAGGCGTGAGCACCACCCGCCCCGACGTCCTCGTCATCGGCGGCGGTCAGGCCGGTCTCGCCACGGCTTACCACCTGCGACGGGCCGGTCTCGTCGCAGGTGACGGCTTCTCGGTCATCGATGCCAACCCGGCGCCGGGTGGGGCCTGGCAGCACACCTGGCCCTCGCTGCGTCTCTTCTCCCCTGCCGCCTACTCCTCACTGCCCGGGCGCCCGATGCCGCCCTCGGGCGAGGAGTACCCCGCGGCGGTCCACGTCGTCGACTACCTGGCGCACTACGAGACGCACTACGCCCTGCCCGTCCACCACGGGCTCAGCGCCCACGACGTCCGCCGCGAGGACGACGACCCGCAGGGGCGCCTCCTCGTCGACACCCCCGCCGGCGTATGGAGCGCCCGAGTCGTCGTCAGCGCGACCGGCACCTGGGGCCGCCCCTTCGTGCCGACCGTGCCCGGGGCAGGTGACTTCGCGGGCCGGCAGCTGCACAGCGCTTCCTACGCAGGGCCCGAGTCCTTCGCCGGGGCAACGGTGCTCGTCGTCGGCGGCGGCAACAGTGGCGCCCAGGTGGTGGCCGAGCTGTCGAGCGTGGCCGACACGACCTGGTGCACGGCGACAGCACCACGATTCCTGCCCGACGACGTCGACGGTCGGGTGCTCTTCGACGTCGCGACCGCCCGCCGCAAGGCCCTCGACGCCGGCCGACCCGACCCCGGTGGCGTTGCCGGCCTCGGAGACGTCGTCGCCGTCGCCTCCGTGCGTGAGGCCCGCGCCCGCGGCGCGATGGTCACCCACGCGATGTTCGAGCGGGTCACCGCAACGGGGGTGGTCGGCCCCGACGGTCACGAGGTGCCTGCCGACGTGATCGTGTGGTGCACCGGCTTCCGACCCGACCTCACCCACCTGGCGTCGCTCGGGCTGGCTCGGCGCGGCGGCCACCCCCTGACCATCGGCACCCGGGCGCGGGACGAGCCCCGACTGCACCTCGTCGGCTACGGCGACTGGACCGGGCCGGCCTCCGCCACCCTGATCGGCGTCGGGCGCACGGCGCGCGACGCGGTCGGTGAGATCGTCAACCGGCTCGGGTGAGAGGACCACGACGGGCACGCACGGGGGGACTTCCGGCCCTCCCTGTTCCCCCGGAGACCGAGTCAGGATGAGCTATGCCGCCCACCAGCCACCTCGAGATCGAGCGCAAGTTCGACGTGCCCTACGATTCGAGCCCGCCTGACCTGCAGCACCTGCCCGGCGTGGAAGCCGCCGGGCCGACCTCGACCTTCCACCTCGCGGCCGACTACTGGGACACCCGCCGCCACCACCTCGCGCGCCACCAGATCACCCTGCGGCGTCGTACCGGGGGCACCGATGCGGGGTGGCACCTCAAGGTCGGCGCCGGCGTCGACGGTCGAGCCGAGCACGCGTGCGAGCTCGGGGACGCGACCGCCCCACCGGAGGCCCTCGTGGACCTGGTGCGCCACCTCGTCCTCGAGCACCCGCTGCAGGTGGTCGCCCGGGTCGACACGCACCGCGACGAGACCCCCCTGCTCGACGGGGCGGGGCGCGTGCTCGCCTGGTTCTGTGACGACCTCGTGGTGTCCGACACCCCACCGTCGTCCGGGCACGGGGCGGCACAGACGGTCGGGGCGACCCTGCGCCCCGACCGCACGACCCCCGGTACGAGCCACTGGCGCGAGTGGGAGGTCGAGCTCGCCGACGGCGACCGCCACCTGCTGGCGGCCACCTCGACGGCCCTGATCGCCGGGGGCGCCCAGCCCCCCGTCTTCGCGTCCAAGCTGGCCCACGCCCTGGGCGACCGCCTGCCGATCACGCACCCGGGACGGCCCGGACGGGGCCACCGCAGAGGGCGACACGACCGCTCGGCCAGCGACGTCCTGGGTGCACGGCTGCACTCCCAGCTGGACGCCCTCACGGCGCAGGCGGACGGGGTCGCTGCCGGGGACCCCACGGCCGTCCACGACATGCGCATCGCGACCCGGCGCCTGCGAGCCGCGCTACGCACGTTCGAGCCGGTGCTGGAGACGGGGGCGACCACGCAGTGCACCCGTGAGCTGCGCTGGCTGGGGCTGATGCTCGGCTCCGCTCGCGATGCGCAGGTGCTGCGCGAGCGGCTGGAGGCAGAGCTCGCAGCCCTCCCCGGCGGCCTCGATCGCGGACCCGCCGCGGCGAGGATCGACGCGCACCTCGGCCGCCTGGCCGGCACCGGCCAGGCCCACACGGCCCAGGCCGTCACCTCCGACCGCTACCACCACCTGCTGGACGAGCTCGAGACCCTGGCCACCCTGCCTCCCGCCCGGCCCGAGGCCGCGGCGAGAGCCAAGACCCTCGTGCCGGGACTGCTCGCCCGCGACGCCCGGCGCTTCCTTCGGGCCAGCCGCCGGGCCGGGCGCGCTCTGCCACCGGGGCGCGACGTCGCCCTCCACGAGGTGCGCAAGCGGGCCAAGCAGCTGCGCTACTCCGCCGAGTCGGTCACCCCGGTCTGCGGCAAGCGTGCCCGCAAGGTGGCCCGCGCAGCGACCCGGGTGCAGGAGTCGCTGGGTGCCCACCAGGACGCCGTCGTCGCCCGACAGGTGGTGCGTGACCTGACGACGCAGGCCAGGACGGCCGGTGAGGACCTGACCCCGTACGACGCCGTGAGCCGGGTCGAGCGGGCCGCCGCCGCGAGGGCCGTCGAGGCCTACGACCAGGACCTGAGACACCTGCGGAAGGTGCTGCGACGACGGCTCGGGGGGCTTCTCCTGGCGCACCGGTAGCGGGCCGCGGCCCCGGGCGTCACGTGCGAACCTGCTGGGAGTTCGCCCCACATCCACGAGGATCGTCGCCGCCGATGCCCGGCGCCCGCGAGGATGAGGCAGTGAGCGCCACCCCCGACTCCCGTCCCTCGACCCGCACGAGAGGGACCGACGCCCTGCCCGCCGCCGCCCGGGTCGCCGTACCGGCCCTCGCGTTCTGGGTCGCCAAGGCCCTGTCGACCGCCATGGGCGAGTCGGTCTCTGACTGGTCGATCCGCGCTGCCCCGCCGGTGCTCGCGGTGCTCGTCGGCCTCGTGGCCTTCGTCGCCGCCCTCGCGGTGCAGCTGACCCGGCATCGCTACCTGCCCTGGGTCTACTGGACCGCGGTCGCGATGGTCGGCGTCTTCGGCACGATGGCCGCCGACGTCGCGCACGTCGTGCTCGGCCTGCCGTACGCCGCGTCCTTCCCGCTGTGCGCCGCCCTCCTCGGCGGGCTCTTCGTCTACTGGCGTCGCAGCGAGGGCAGCTGCGACGTCCACGAGGTGACGACCACGCGGCGAGAGCTGCTCTACTGGGCCGCTGTCGTGCTCACCTTCGCGATGGGCACCGCGCTCGGCGACCTCACCGCGGTGACGCTGCACCTGGGCTACCCGGTGTCGATCGTGGCCTTCGCCGTGGCCATCCTCGTGCCGGTGCTGGGCTACCGGCTGCTGCACTGGGACCCGGTCTTCTCGTTCTGGTTCGCCTACGTGCTCACCCGCCCGCTCGGCGCCTCCGTCGCCGACTGGCTCGGCAAGCCGGTTGCCGAGCACGGCGTCGGGCTCGGGTCGGGCTGGGTCGGGCTCGCGCTCGTCGCGCTCATGGCGGTCAGCGTGGCGACCATGCGCCCCTCACCCGACGAGCGACGTCAGAGCCAGCCGCGCCGCTTGAAGGTGAGGTAGAGCAGCCCCGCGATGACGATGATCGAGACGGTGCTGAGCTCGAAGCCGAACGGCTGCTGGAAGCCGGGGTAGGGCACGTTCTGGCCGAAGAAACCCGTGATCGCCGTGGGGATCGCGATGATCGCGGCCCAGCTCGTGAGCTTCTTCATCACGGTGTTGAGTCGAGCGTCCTGCAGCGACAGGTTGGTCTCGAAGATGGTTGTGACCATGTCCCGCAGCGACTCCGTCCACTCGGTCGCGCGCAGCACGTGGTCGTAGAGGTCGTCGTACCAGGGGTTGAGCTCGGTGGGGGCCCCGCGCTCCTGGCGGTGGCGCAGCACGCCGTTCACGACCTCGCGCATCGGCAGGACCACCCGGCGCAGGGCGACGAGGTCCTTGCGGATGCCATAGGTCTGGCGCTGCACGGCATGGCTGAGCGACTCCTCCTCGAAGAGCACGTCCTCGAGCGCCTCGATGCGGTCGTCGAGCACCTGCACGGCCTCGAAGTGGCTGTCGACGACCATGTCGAGCAGTCCGTGCACGAGCGCACCGACGCCGTGCTTGAGCAGGTCGGCGTTCTCGTCCCACCGGCTCACGACCTCGTCCATGTCGAAGCCGTCGCTGGCGTGCACCGTGACGATGCCTCGAGGGAGGACGAACGCCGAGACGCGGCTCAGCCGCAGGTTGGGGCGGCCGGACGCGCCCGACGGGCTTGAGGGGTCTGACGGGTTCGACGCGATGACGGCTGCGTAGGCGGTGAGGAAGATGTGGCTGGAGTAGCGAGTGACCTTGGCGCGCTCGCCGTGGGAGACGGCGTCCTCGACGGCCAGCGGGTCGAGCGACAGCTCGACCGCCAGGTCGTCGAGCACGCGCGAGCTCGGGTCGCAGACGTCGACCCACACCAGGACGTCAGGCTCGGCCAGGAGGTCGTCGATCGCGTCGAAGGCGAACTCGGTGCGCTCGAGCACCCCAGCCCGCCAGACCCGGCCCCGCACCGGCCCCGCGTCCCCGCCCTGGTCCTCCATGCCGTCAGCGTGCCACAGCCGTCGGGCGCGGGCACATGACGAAGGGCGCCTGTCCACCCCCACGGTGGTCAGGCGCCCTGCGTCGTCCCCCTGCGGCACCGGCCCCCCGGCCGGCGGTCTCGGGCACCGTCCCCCACGGACGGACCGAGCACGGGTTTCCCCGTCAGGCTCCGGTCCCCACCGGCTGTGCTCCTGACACTCACAACTATACGGGTAAAGGAACAGTAAAGTGAGTAAAGACCCTATTTCGGTCACTGGCATCTTCCGGACATACCGGTCGGGTCGACGAGCGGCCAGCCGCCACCGCCTCCTCAGGGCCCGCCGCCCCGATCCGTCGGGCCACAGCCCGGGGACGACGAAAAACAGGGGCGCCGACACCCCCACGGTGCGGCACCCCTGTCCTTCGGTGCGGTCAGGCCGACATCCTCGCCGGCCCTGGATCGGCACCCCCACGGTGCGTCTCCGGTGATCTTCATCCCCATCAGGCTGGCGGCCCCACGGCCGTTTGCCTGACATTCATCAGCATACGGTAAAGACACGGTAAAGACCATCAAATCCGACAAAGAGCCTCCCCTCACCTGCCGGCACGGACGGACCAGCCGCGCGAGACGGTCGCCCACAGGGTAGGCAGGAGGTATGCGCCCTGCCTGCTGCCCCGACCCCGCTCACCTCGCCGACGCCGCTGACCCCTCTCTTCAGGCCGATCCCGCACACTGGTGGGCATGAGCACCACCCCCTGGCAGCCCACCAGCCTCGTCGCCATCCCGGCCTTCGGCTCTCCGGAGCTGACGGACAACGTGCTGGCCGACCTTGCGCGCGACGGGAGCCTCGACGACCTCCGGGTGCAGGTCGTCGTGGTCGACAACGGCGGTGACTACGTCGTCCCCGCCGCGCTCCGGAGCCCCGGTGCCGCCGGGTCCCGGGTGACCGTCCACCGCCCCGGCCACAACCTGCGGTGGATCGGCAGCGCCAACTGGGCGCTGCGGGCCGCGGTGCGCGACGGTCTCGACCTGTGCGTCGTGCTCAACAACGACACCCGTCTGTCACCCGGCTTCCTCGACGGCCTCGTCACGCCCTTCATCGGGCCCGCTGAGCTCGAGGACGACGTGGCGCTGGTGGCCGCCTGCTACGACGACTTCTGGATCCACCAGCGGGCCGACGTCATCCCTCCGACCGCCGCCGACTACGAGGGCCGCGACGTGGTCCGCGACGTGCCCTTCTGCGACGGCACGGCGCTCGCCTTCGCGGCGCGCCGGGTCCTCGACATCGGCGGGCTCGACGAGGTCGCCTTCCCGCGCCACGGCTACGGCTCCGACATCGACCTCGCCCTGAGGGTCCGCGAGGCGGGGCTGCGGTGCCTGGTGACCGAGCGGGCCTACGTCTCGCACCTGCGGCGCGCGACCATGGAGCGCACCGGCCAGCCGTCCGAGCTCAACCGCGCCGAGATCCTCGACGGCATGGACGCCAAGTGGCCGGGGGGGTGGCGCGCCCGGGCCGGGCTCGGGCCCGACTCCTTCCCGGCCCACAACACCGGCAGTGCCGCCACGTGGTACCTCGAGCCGGTGGCCTCGACCACGACGTGAGGCGGGCATGAGCAGCACCGGTCGCGTGCTCTACGCCGGCTTCGCCACCCCGCACCGCAGTGGCGGCGTGCACGTCATGACCCAGCACGTGGGGCTCCTGCGCAAGCACGGCATCGAGGCCTGGCTGTGGCTGCCCGGCGGCGCCGACCGGCCCGGCTGGCTCGACCCCGACCTGCCGGTCGTCACGGGCACGACCATCCCCATCGGCCCCCAGGACCTCCTGGTCGTGCCCGAGACCCCCACCGTGCCCGGCCGCGACCCGGCCCCCGGTGCCCGCACGGTGATCTTCAACCAGAACCACTTCTACACGTATGCCGCGTCACCCCCCGGGCGCTCGGCGCCCGACTTCCCGACGTGGGCCCTGCCCCCCGGCGTGTGGGCCGTGAGCGACGAGAGCCGCGACGTGCTCGCCGCCACCCTGCCGCACCTGACCGTGGCCCTGGTGCCCAACAGCGTCGACGGCGAGCTCTTCCGTCCCGGCCGACCGACCGACGAGCAGACCCGGCAGCACGAGCAGCCCACCCGCGTCACGTGGTTTCCCAGGAAGCGTCCTCGGGAGGCCTCCCTGCTGCGCGAGCTGCTGAGCCACGACCCCCGCCTGGCCGGCGTCGAGCTGGTCGAGCTGGTCGATGCGCCACAAGCCCAGGTGGCCGGGATCCTCTCCGGGACAACGGTCTTCGTCTCCCTCGGGCACAGCGAGAGCTTCGGCCTGCCCGTGGCCGAGGCCCTGGCCTCGGGCTGCCTCGTGGCTGGCTACGACGGCGGGGGCGGGGCCGAGCTCTTCGAGGCCCCCGGCGTCTGGCGGGTCCCCGACCAGCGGCCGCTGCTGCTGCGCGACCGGGTCGTCGACCTGGTGCAGCGGGCCGGTGAGCTGACGGCTCTCCATACGGCCAACCGGGCCTGGGTGCTCGAGCGCTACTCCACCGACCGCACCGCCGCGGCGCTGCTCGAGGCGGTGGAGGCGGCCCGGGCACGGCCGGGGGCTGACGCGGTGGCCACCCACCCGGCCGCCTGGCTCGACACGCTCGGCCCGAACTTCACCGCCTTCGCCTGACCAGAGGCCGTGTCCACAGTGGTCCAGCGCTGCTGGTGACGTCAGTAGCCGTCGCCGACGACGTTGACCAGGTCGTCACCGACGACGAAGCGGCGCAGCTGGGCGGCCACGAGCGCGAAGGCGCGCGGGCCCGCCTGCCGGACGTGACCGGCGGCGTGTGGGGTGAGGATCAGCCCGGGCGCCTGCCACAACGGGTGGTCGGAGGGCAGCGGCTCGGGCTCGACGACGTCGAGACCGGCGCGCAGCCGGCCCGACACCAGCTCGGCGAGCAGGGCGTCGGTGTCGACCACCTTGCCGCGGGCGACGTTGACCAGCATCGAGCCGTCGGGCATCAGCCGCAGGAAGTCGGCGTCGACCATCCCGGTCGTGGCCGGGGTGAGGGGCACGGTGAGGACGACCACGTCGGCCGTCGGCAGCAGGTCGGGCAGCTCGGCGGTCGCGTGGACCCCGTCGCGGGCGCTGTGGGCGACGAGCACGGGCACCGCGTCGAAGGCTCGCAGCCGCTTGGCCGTCTCGTCACCGAGGTCGCCCGCCCCGACGACGAGCACCCGCTTGTCGCGCAGGTCGTCGCCCTCGACGAGGTCCCACCGCGACTCGCGCTGCGCATCGAGGAAGTGCGGCAGCCGCCGCTGCGAGGCGAGGATCATCGCCAGCACCAGCTCGGCCACCGACGTGCCGTGGACACCCCTGGCGTTGCACAGGACCACGCCGTCCGGCACGTGGCCGAGCACGTCCTCCACCCCGGCGCTGGTCAGCTGCACGACCTTCAACGCCGGCAGGGCGGCGAACTTCTCGTCGAGCGCGTCGGCGTCCTCGACCTGCGGCACCCAGAACGTCGTCTCGGCGAGCCGGTCGGGGCGGGGTCCGGTGCCGTCCCAGATGAGCACCTCCACCCCGTCGGGCACCGGTCCCAGCATCGTCGCGGCGTTCTCGTCGGGCAGGCAGACGACAGTCGTGGTGGTCATGGGGCCACGCTAGGTCACCGAGGTTGCGTCGTCGCGCGCGACACCGGCTCGGGTGCCGCAGGGGTGCGGGCCATCGCGGCCAGCACGTCTCGCGCCTCGTGCTCGGCCAGCAGCGGGACGAACCCGCGTACCGGTCCCGAGAGGCCACGGAAGGCGTCGACGACCACGTCGGCGACCACAGCGGCGGGCAATGAGGGGAACCTGCTCTGGAGCCGAACCGTGACCGCAAGGGCAGCAGGGGACTCGTCATCGACGAAGGACAGGTCTACCGTCATGGTCCGCAGCCTGCCCGGCCCACGGCCCCGGGTGAGGGACGATGGTCCCGACAGCTCGGCCGGCATCGGGGACGGCTCGGGGGCCGTGACGGATCACCCCGTTGACCGGGGTAGAACCCCGTGGGTCAGGAGTCACCCAGTCCGCGCTCGCGGCGGGCGGCGACGACCTTGGCCTCGCGCTCGCGCAGCAGCCGGATCTGCGGGTCGTCCTGGCCGATCTGCGCCGGCCCGAAGATGTTCAACGTGGTCGAGCGGATCCGCCAGCCGATGCGGTACCCCAGCGAGAGGAACTCCCTGTCTGCCTTGCTCACGAGACACTCCCCCTCCGGGGGTTGGGTTGTCCTGACGATCATACGGACTCTTCAGCCCCACATTCGGCTCCGTCGGCGCCATCGGCAGCCGCTGCGCGTCGCCCCGTCGCCCCGTCGCCCGCGACTCTCACGGCTGCAGCTCCACCGCCGCACGGAAGCTGCCGTCCATGTGGAAGGGAGTCGACTCGTGCCGGTGGGCGATGCGCCACCCGTCCACGCGACGGCGCAGCCCGAAGGTCGAGCGGTACCAGAGGGAGAACGACTCCGGCTGACCCACCGATCTGGCCGTCATCCGCGTGAGGGTGTGGACGAACGCCACGTCGCCGTCGGCCGTGACGACCGGGTCGCGGTAGTCGATGACAACCGGGCCGTCGAAGGTGCCGAACCAGCGGGCGATCCCCTCCGGCGTGCCGTACGGCGAGTCCGGTCCCTGTTGGAGGGGCGGGGCCAGCGTGTAGGAGACGGCGGCGTCGTCGTACAGGCTCAGAAGGCGCCCGACGTCGCGGGCGGCGTGGGCGGCTGCGTGCTCGTCGAGGACGGCTCGCACGGCCACCTCGGCGGGCTCTCGACGCCAGGTGGGGGTCGAGGGGTCGAGCGGGGTGGTGGTCATGACGTGCTCCCTTCGCTGGCGCCCACCGACGGGCGCCTCCACCATGGTGTCGAGACGGGAGCGGCAGTCTCGACAGTGCGACAGGTGGCCCGGCCACGATCCCCCACCTCCCCCCGACGGCCAGGAGATCCGATGAAGTACCTCATCCTCATCCACAGCAACCCGCACTTCCAGGAGCGCTGGGACGCCCTCACCGACGCCGAGCGGGAGAACTTCGGCCGGGGCCACCTCGCCCTCAGCGCAGAGCTGGCCGACACCGGCGAGCTCGTCGTCTCGGAGGGACTGGTCGACCCGGCCCAGGCCACCTGGGTGCGCTCACGCGGCGGCGAGACGATGACGAGCGACGGCCCGTTCGCCGAGGTCAAGGAGCACCTCGCAGGCTTCTATCTCGTCGACTGCGAGACAGCTGAGCGGGCCGTCGAGATCGGCGCCCGCATCCCCGATGCGGTATGGGGCCTCGTCGAGGTCCGGGCCGTGCTCGACATGAGCGGGTGGGACATGTGACGCTCGACGCCGAGCTGCGCGAGCTGGCGCCGCGTGCCCTCGGTGTGCTCGTGCGCCGGCACGGCTCGTTCGAGGCCTGCGAGGACGCCGTACAGGAGGCGCTGGTCGCGGCCTCGCGCCAGTGGCCGGAAGCAGGCCGGCCACGAAACCCGTTGGGATGGCTCATCACGACCGCGTCACGGCGGCTGGTGGAGGGTTGGCGGAGCGAGTCGGCTCGGCGGCGGCGGGAGGAGCGCTACGCCCTCGAGCAGCCCGGCGCGCCCGGGCCGGGCTCCGCGCACGACGACACGCTGCCCCTGCTCTTCCTCTGCTGCCACCCGGCCCTCACCCCCACCGCCCAGGTGGCACTCACCCTGCGGGCCCTCGGGGGACTGACGACGGCCGAGATCGCCCGCGGCCTGCTGGTGCCGGAACCCACTGTGGCGCAACGGATCAGCCGCGCCAAGAGCAGGATCCGGGCGGCCGGTGCCCACTTCGTCAAGCCCACCGACGAGGAGGTCGCCGAGCGTCTGCCGGCCGTGCTCCGCACGCTCTACCTCGTCTTCACCGAGGGGCACACGGCCAGCTCCGGCCCGTCCCTGCAACGGGTGGAGCTGTCGACCGAGGCCATCCGGCTGGCCCGCCAGCTGCGGGCGCAGCTCCCCGACGACGGCGAGGTCGCCGGGCTGCTCGCCCTGATGCTCCTCACCGACGCCCGACGACCCGCGCGGACCACGCGTCAGGGCGCCCTCGTGCCGCTGGCCGAGCAGGACCGCGGCCGGTGGGACGCCGACATGGTCGCCGAGGGGGTGGCGCTGCTCAGCGAGGTGCTGCCGCGGGCCGTCCCCGGCCCCTTCCAGCTGGAGGCGGCGATCGCGGCCGTCCACGACGAGGCGCCGTCCGCGGAGCAGACCGACTGGGATCAGGTCCTCGCGCTGTACGACGTCCACATCCTGGTGGCGCCCGGACCCATGGTCACGCTCGGGCGGGTCGTCGCTGTCGCGGAGCTGCGCGGCCCGGCCGCGGGGTTGGCTGAGCTCGACGTGGTCGCGACCGACCCCCCGCTTGCCGGTCACTATCGCGTCGACGTCGTGCGAGCCCACCTGCTCGACCGCCTCGGAGACCGGGACGGCGCGCGGGCGGCGTACCTCCGGGCCGCCCAGGGCACCAGGAGCCAGCCGGAGCAGCAGTACCTGCTGGTCCGAGCCGGAGGGCCGGGCCCGGCGGGCACCCGGGTGCCGGGCTCGGAGGAGACCGCCGCAACTCCTTGACCCGATGTTCATGCAACGCCCTTGTCCCGGACACTTGGGCCCCCTGTGATGGCGGGACGGGCGGACTGCGCCCGAACCTGGACCAGGAGGCTTGCAGTGCCTGCACACGACCACTCGCACAACCACCCCCACGACCACCCCCACGGCCCCGACGGGCACGAGCACCCGCACGGTCCGTCCCTCGGATCGTCGGCGGACCTCCCCGAGGCGACCCGCGAGGCGCTCGACCTCGCGATCCCCGACCGCGAGCTGTCGCCCTCCGGCCTCGGTCGTCGCTCCTTCCTCACCCGGGCCGGCCTGATCGGCGCCGCTGCGGCGGGCGGGTCCGTGCTCGCCGGCACCGAGTCGGCTGCTGCCGACTCGGTCCTCGCCCACGACAGCGGCTCAGGGCGCGCCTACCAGTGGCTCGCTGGCGACCACCACATCCACACGCAGTACAGCCCCGACGCCCAGTACCGCGTCATCGACCAGGTCCGGCACGCCTCGGCCTACGGTCTCGACTGGATGGTCATCACCGACCACGGCAGCGTCACCCACGCCAAGCTCGGGGTCGACCAGGTCAACCCCGACATCGTCGCCGCCCGCAAGGTCGTCAAGGACGAGACCCTCGTCTTCCAGGGTCTCGAGTGGAACATCCCGGCCGCCGAGCACGGCACCGTCTTCGTCCACCCCGGCAGCAACGAGGTCGCCGTCCTCAAGGAGTTCGAGAACTCCTTCGACGGCGTCGTCAACGGATGGACCGCCTCTTCGCCCGACAACGAGCGGCACGCGCTCGAGGGACTCGACTTCCTCGCTGGCGCCGTCGTCACCCGTCGCGTGCAGGATGCCGCCTTCTTCGCCAACCACCCGGCCCGCAAGGGCCTCGACTCCCCCCACGAGATCCGCGGGTGGCGCGAGCGCCAGCCCAAGATCGCCCTCGGGATGGAGGGTGCGCCCGGCCACCAGGCGGCCGGTATCAAGGCGCCGTACGGGCCGGGCTCGGGTCGGGGCTACTACGACAACTCGCCCTCGGCCGACAGCTTCGCCGGCTACCCCCTCGAGAGCTACATCACCTACGGCGGCTTCGACTGGATGACCAGCACCGTCGGGGGGCTCTGGGACAGCCTGCTCGCCGAGGGCAAGCCGTGGTGGATCACCGCCAACTCCGACTCGCACTCGATCTACCTCGATGACTCGGTGCGCGGTGGTGCCGGGTCGACCGCCGAGTTCGAGGCGCTCGGTCACTACGTCGACCCGGTCCACGGCCTGACGGGAGGGAAGACGACCAACGGCGACTTCTGGCCCGGCTACTACAGCAAGACGCACGTCGGTGCCGCCCGCAGCAGCTATGCCGCGGTGCTCGACGGGCTGCGGGCGGGGCGGGTCTTCGTCGACCACGGCGGTCTCGTCGGGGGGCTCGAGGTCGGGCTGCGGGCCAGGGACGACAAGGGCCCCGGCTCGACCCTCGGGTCGACGGTCATGCCCAAGCGGGGCACGCGGCTCGAGCTCGTCATCTCGGTGACACCGGCGACCCTGCCCAACTGGGCGCAGTTCGTGCCCGAGCTGGCCCGGGTCGACGTCGTGCGCGGCGGGCTCACCGGCCCGGCGAGCGACCGCGACTCGATGTCCGCCCCGGGCACCAAGGTCGTGCTCCAGCGCGACGTCAGCGGGGCCACCGGCACCGTGAGGATCGTGCTCGACCTGGGCGTCGCCGACGAGCCGTTCTACGTGCGCGTGCGCGGCACCGACGGCAAGCGCAGCGCCCCCGGCCTGGGCGGCCCCTCGGTCGACCCGGCCGGCCCGGCCGCCGACGTGCTCGGCGACGCCGACCCGTGGAGCGACCTGTGGTTCTACACCAACCCCATCTGGGTGCTGCCCCGGTGACGACGAGGCCCGCTCCGTGAGCGACCTCGAGGTGGTGCGTCACGCCTTCGCGTGGCGCACCACCGCCGAGGCGGAGCACGACCTGCACCAGTGGTGGGGCACGTGCGCACCGCGGTCGCCGGCGCTCTTCGCGGCGACGCACTTCCTGCCGGAGCACTCCGGTGTCGCCGTCACCATCGAGCACGCGGACGGTGAGCTCACCGTCATCGGCGCTGGTGACCCCTCCCACGCCGGCTGGGCCCTCGAGCACCACCGCCATCGCACCGGTGGCCGGCTCTTCCTCTTCCCCGGGAGCCAGTCGCTGGTCGGCACCACCGCCGTCGGGGCCGTGCTCGGCCTGACCGCCGTCGACGAGGTCGTGGGCATCGGAGTGCCGTCGGTCGACGCCTCGACGCCCCTGCACACGCAGGAGTTCGTGCGCCCGACCTTCGAGCGGGGCCGCGTGCGACTGCTGGTGCGGCCGGCCCCGGGGGGCGCCGTCGTCCCCTTCGAGCAGCCCGAGCCCACCCCCTGCTGCGCCACGCACGGCTGAGCCGGGATCGACGACCGACCGAGATGTCGCCACTGCGCCACCTCGGGATGCGGCAACGGTCAAGGGCCCTTATTATACCCATCGACGCCTAAATCGGGCGTATCGGTCACGGCCTCGCGCCGTCCTCAGAGGGGAACCCCCACATGCCCAGCCCGTCCCGCCCGCCCCGCACCCACCGGACCATCGCCACCACGGCGACCGCCGTCACCGTGGGCGTCACCGCCGCTGTCGCCGGTGTCCTGTGCGGCGTCGCCCCCGCCCAGGCCACCACCCCTGCCGGCGCGCACCCCTCCGCAGCGAGCGTCGTCGGCGGCGGTGCCTACGTGCCGGTCACCCCGAGGCGCAGCATGGACACCCGCACCGGCCTGGGCCTCGGCCGGGTCGCCAAGGTCGGCCCCGGCCAGACGGTCACCGTCCCCCTCGCCGGCCGCGCCGGCATCCCTGGAGCCGGTGCCGCGAGCGCCGTCGTCGTCAACCTGACCGAGACCAACAACACGGCTGGCAGCTACCTCACCGCCTACCCCGCCGGTCTCCCGCAGCGCCCGGGCACGTCGTCCCTCAGCTTTGCCGGCCGCTCGACCCAGAGCAACCTCGTCACCGTGCCGCTGTCGGCCGACGGCAAGGTCGCCATCTACAACGCCGCTGGCTCCACCGATGTCGTGGTCGACGTGGTGGGCTACTACGCCACGGACGTCAGCACGACGTACGGCGGGCTGCAGACCCTCCCGCCGTCGCGGGTCTTCGACTCGCGTGACGCGGGCGTCGCCTTCCAGGACGGCGACGGGGTCGACATCGCCCTCGACTTCACCACCAGCGGGAACCCGAATGCCAACGACCAGGTGAGGGCCTTCGTCGTCAACCTGTCTGCGGCCAACCCCACGTCAGGTGGCTACTTCAAGGCCTGGGCCACCGGGCAGACGCCGGCGACGACCCCCTCGCTGACCTTTCGACCCGGAGTCGACGGGGGCAGCCTGGCCATCATCGAGCGAGGCGACAGTGCGAGCCTGCCGTCGATGACCTTCGACGCCTCCGTCGGTGGTGGCTCGGCCAACCTGCTCATCGACCTCGTCGGCGTCTTCACCGCCCCGGGCGCCAGCGCGGACGCCCGCTTCACACCCCTCGAGACCCCGATCCGGGTCGTCGACACCCGCAGCACCACCTCCCCCAACCTCGCCGCAGCCCAGACCCGGGAGCTGTCCGCGCCCACCCTGGGCGGCCCCACGACGACCGCACTGGCCGCCAACCTCACCATCGTGGGGCCGACCGCCCCGACCTACGTCACGGTCTACCCGGGTGACCTCACCACACGACCGACGGTCAGCAGCATCAACGCCGGCCGGGGCACCATCGTGGCCAACGGGGCGATCCTCGGCCTGTCGTCCCCGCGCACGACCCCCGACCTCAAGGCCTACAACGCGGTCGGCACGACGCCGTTCGTCATCGACGTCACCGGCACCTTCCAGAGCGCTCCGGGCGTGGCGGCCGCCCGGGCCCCGCAGTGGAGCAAGGCCCGGGTCGAGGCGACCCGGACCCGCTGACCTGACCGAGGGGTCACCCCCGACACGTCGAACGCGGATCAAGGGACGTCGGGCCCAGATCGGCAATCCCGCCCCCGAGGGGCTTCCGTCGCCTACCGTCTTTCCGGGGCGCCCTGCTGGGCGCCCCGGTCGCGGCGCCGCGCCGCCTCTCAGGGGGAACCACCACATGAGCACCACCACACCCGCTCGCCGCTCGCGCGTCGCCGTCACCTGCACGGCCACCGCCCTGCTCACCGGGCTCACCGGGCTTGCCGCGCTCGGCACGGCCGTGGCGCCGGCCCAGGCCGCGTCGCCCACGACGACAGGCCGGGCGGCTGCGGCCACACCGATCACGGGCGGTGGCTACGTGCCGCTGATGACGCCCCGCCGGGCCATGGACACCCGCACCGGGCTCGGGCTGCCCCGAGCAGCCAAGATCGGGCCCGGCCAGACCGCGACGGTCCCACTCGCCGGTCGCGCCGGCGTGCCCAGCGGCGGCGGCGCCTCGGCCGTCGTGATCCACCTGACCGAGACCGGCAGCACTGCGGGCAGCTACCTCAGCGCCTACCCTGCCGATGTCTCGCGACCGACCGTCTCCTCGCTGAACTTCGCCGGCCGGTCGACGCGCGGCAACCTCGTGACCGTTCCCCTGCACGCTGACGGCAAGGTCACCGTCTACAACGCGGTGGGCTCCACCGACGTCGTGGTCGATGTCGTCGGCTACTACGCCACGGCCGAGAACGCCACGTACGGCGGCCTGCAGCCGGTCACCCGCGGCCGATACGACTCCCGCGCGGACGGGACGCCCTTCTACGACGGCTACAACATCGACCTGGGGTACGACTTCGGTGGCAACAACCCCGACATCCGGGCCTTCGTTGTCCACCTGAGCGCCGACCGACCCTCGGCCGCGGGCTACTTCACCACCTCCGCCAGCGGCCAGCCGGACTCGACGACGCCGTCGCTGATCTTTCCCCGTGGCACGGGAGCCTCCAACCTCGCGATCGTCGAGCGTGGTGACTTCACCTACTCCGGTCCCGACGGCGGCACCTTCCCCTCGATGCACGTCGCAGCGAGCACGGGCAGCGGCTCGGTCCACCTCATCGTCGACGTCATCGGCGTGTTCACCGCACCGGGCGCCAGCCAGGACGCGCGCTTCGTGCCCCTGTCGACACCGCAGCGCATCCTCGACACGAGGACCCCCGGCACCGGTGGCCCCAACCTGGCCCCGGGCGAGGACCGCAGCCTGAGCGCCGACGCCGTGGGCACGACCGGCACGACGGCGCTGGCCGCGAACATCGCCGTCGCAGGACCGAGCGCCCCCACCTACGTGACGCTCTACCCCTCGGACTTCGAGTCACGCCCCCTGGCCAGCAGCATCAACGCCGCCCGGGGCGACGTCGTCGCCAGCGGCGCCGTCATCCCCCTCGCCCCGACACCGCGAGCCGACTCGATCGGCTTCAACGCCTTCAACGCCGCCGGGACGACCCCGCTCATGATCGACGTCGCCGGCACCTTCGACGCGCCGGTGATCGGGCTCGGAGCCAAGCGCACCGGCGCGAGCACGGCCTGGACCCCGGTCACCACCCACTCGCACACGGGGCGCTGACCGGCGGCTCAGCGACGCGGCCCCTCCGGCGACGGGACCGACGGCGACTGGCCGGAGGCTGACGGCAGGGCCTGCACCACGTAGGCCAGCTCGTAGGTCCCCGGGGTGATCCGGTAGCGGTCGAGCACGTCGGGCCCACAGCTCGCCGTCCCCAGCCCGCGGTGGGCCGCGTCGAGGCACAGCACCAGCCGGTCGTCCGGCACCAACCCGTCACTCGTCAGGGCTGCCCACAGGGCGCGCGACGAGTGGCGGGTCGCCGAGAAGTGGAACGGCGCACCGAGGCTCGTCAGCCGCAGCCGGTCGCCGGTCGCGCTGTCGGCGAGCTCGACCCACGTCGTGTCCGTCCGCAGGCCGTACTCCTGCGGCACGAGGTAGGGCGCCTCGTCGACCCCCGACTCCCACCGGCCGAGGGTGGCCGACCGGTTGCGGTCGGGGTAGTTCTCGTGGGGGCCGCGACCCGACCACCGCACTGTGTCGAAGCGGGGGTCGACGCTCAGCTCGACCCCGACCCTGGGCAGGTCGTCGAGCTCGGGCGGCACCTCGACGACATGGCGGTACTCCACCCCCGCACCGGTGTCGTGGCGCGACACCGTGTGCCGCACCAGCGTCTCGGGGTCACCGTCCGGCAGCCCCCACCGCAGCCAGTGGGTCAGCGCCTTGCCGCCCATCAGCTCGTCGTGCGGGTCGGCCCCGAAGAGCTTGAAGCCGTCGTTGTCCGTGGCGGCCCGCCACAGGTGCAGGCGCGGCTCGTCGATCGCCGAGACGCCGTACGACGCTGTGGGGTCGGCGCCGGCCGGCGGCCGGGCGGTGACCGGCTCGTCGCGCAGCACGACCTGGTCCCAGGCCACGAGGTGGCCGGCGGGGGCGAACCACGTCGCCCCGCGCTCGACCCACGTGACGGTCAGGAGCGCCTGACCCTGCTCCGGCACGGTGCACGGGTAGGGCACCACCGACTCGCCCAGGGGTGCAGCGCTCGGGGTGTCGAGCAGCCCCCGTCCGAGGCTCTCCCCGTCGACGATCAGCTCCCAGTGGCCCTGCAGGTGGCTGAGGTCCGAGAAGGCCTGACGGTTGCGCACCAGCAGGCTGCCCGCATGGGCCCCCACCGCCACCGGTCGGTGCACCCACGCCACCTCGCGCATGGCCGGGTGCGGCTCGAGCTCGGCCGACACGAGCCCGTCGGCGACGAAGTTGCCGTCGTTCGGCTCGTCACCGAACTGACCGCCGTAGGCGAGCCGCTTGCGGCTGCCCTCGGTCCCGTCGATGCTCTGGCGCAGCCCGTGGTCCTTCCACTCCCAGATGAAGCCACCCTGCAGCCCGGCCGTGGTGTTGATGACGTCCCAGTAGTCGGCGAGCGAGCCGTTGCTGTTGCCCATCGCATGGGTGTACTCGCACATGATGAGCGGCCGATCCGCCTCTCCTGCAGCAACTTTGAGGCCGTATTCGTGGATGGCCGCGATCTCGGGATACATCGGGCAGACCACGTCGGTCGCGGCACGGCCGCCGTCGACCCAGCCCTGCGTGCGGATCGCGTCCTCGTAGTGCAGCGGCCGGCTCGGGTCGACCCGGCGCAGCCAGCCGGCGAGGGCGTCGTGGTTGGCGCCGTAGCCGCTCTCGTTACCGAGGCTCCACAGGACGATGCTCGGGTGGTTGCGGTCGCGAGCGACCATCCGCGCACCCCGCTCGAGGAACGCGTCACGGTAGGTCGGGTCCTCGCAGACCGTGCGGTTGTAGGCGTGGCACTCGATGTTGGCCTCGTCGACGACGTAGAAGCCGAGCTCGTCGCACAGGTCGTAGAACGCGCCGTCGTTGGGGTAGTGCGAGGTGCGGACGGCGCTGATGTTGTGGCGCCGCATCTGCTCCAGGTCGGCCCGCATGTCGGCGACCGTCACGGCGCTCCCGCGGTCCGGGTGGTGGTCGTGCCGGTTGACGCCGAAGACCCAGATGCGCTGCCCGTTGACCAGCAGGTCCGCACCGCGGATCTCCACGCGCCGGAAGCCGACTCGCGTCGAGACGGTGTCGACCACGACGCCGTCGGGGTCGAGCAGGTCGACGACAACGGCATACAGGCTGGGGGTCTCGGCGCTCCACGGGTCGACGGTCAGGTCGGGCCAGGTGGTGTCGACGACGTGGCCGAGGAAGACGTAGGGCTTGGCGAAGACGTCGGGCACCTCGCCCGTGGCGGCCGCCGCTCCCGGCACGTCGAGCCGGGTCCGCACCGTCCAGCCCGGCTCGGGCGCGCCGCCGAAGCCGACCGTGGCGCGCACGTCGGCCCGTCCCACCCCCCGCTCGGCGTCCCAGTCGGCGGTGACGACGACGTCGGTGACGCGCGTGCGTGGACGAGCCTCGAGACGCACGCTGCGGTGCAGCCCCGCCATCCACCACTTGTCCTGGTCCTCGACGTAGCTCACTGCGGCGTAGCGCACCACGACGACGACGAGGTCGTTCTCACCCTCGACGAGGTGGGGCGTGACGTCGTACTCGCTGGGCAGGCGGCTGTCGGTGCCGTAGCCGACGAAGACGCCGTTGAGCCACACCGCGTGCACCGCGTCGGCGCCGTCGAGCCGCAGCACCACCTGACGGTCGGCCCACAGCCGGGACGCGGCGAACCGCCGCCGGTAGACGCCCGTCGGGTTGCGGTCGGGCAGGCGGGGCGGCGGGCCGGGGAAGGGCATCTGCACGTTGGTGTAGTGCGGCAGGTCGCCGGGCAGCTGCATGGTCCAGTTGCCGGGCACCGCGACCCTGCTCCAGCCGTCGGCGGGCAGGGCCTGCGGCAGCGGCACGACCACGTCGGCCGGCACCTCCTCGGGCGTGTCGAACAGGCGCAGCGACCAGTCGCCGTCGAGCTCGAGCCGGTAGGCCGGGTCGGTCGGTTCGCGCCGCAGGTCGGCCGAGAGGGGCAACCGGCCGAGGGCCACGCAGGTGGGGTCGGCCCAGGGCCGGAGGACGCCGATGTCAGGGAGCACTCCCCGACCGTACCCAGCCCCCCGATCGCGCGGAACTCGCCCCCTGGCCGCCCTCGTGCTTGGGTGTCGTCATGGACACTCGCCCCGACTGGTGGACCTCCGCCGTCGTCTACCAGGTCTATCCCCGCTCCTTCGCCGACAGCGACGGCGACGGGGTCGGTGACCTCCCGGGAGTCACGGCCCGGCTCGACCACCTGGGACGTCTGGGGATCGACGTCCTGTGGCTCTCGCCGGTCTACCGCTCGCCGATGGACGACAACGGCTACGACATCAGCGACTACCAGGACATCGACCCGATCTTCGGCACCCTCGCCGACATCGACGCACTGATCGCCGGGTGCCACGACCGCGGCATCCGGCTGGTGATGGACCTCGTCGTCAACCACACGTCCGACGAGCACCCGTGGTTCACGGCCTCGCGCAGCAGCGCCGACGACCCCCGGCGCGACTGGTACTGGTGGCGTCCGCCCCGTCCCGGGCACGAGCCGGGCACCCCCGGTGCCGAGCCCACCAACTGGGAGGCGGCCTTCTCCGGGCCGGCCTGGCACTACGACGAGAGCACGGGCGAGTACTACCTGCACCTCTTCTCGCGCAAGCAGCCCGACCTCAACTGGGAGAACCCGCAGGTCCGTCAGGCGGTCTACGCCATGATGCGCTGGTGGGTCGACCGGGGCGTCGACGGCTTCCGGATGGACGTCATCAACCTCATCTCGAAGGACCCCGCCCTGCCGGACACACCGCCCGCCGCCGACACCGGGCTGGGCGCCCCCACCCCGGCCTTCAACGGCCCCCGCCTCGAGGACTACCTGCAGGAGATGAACCGTGAGGTCGGGCTCTCCGACCGCCACCTGCTGACGGTCGGCGAGATGCCGGGCTCCACCGTCGACCTCGCCCGCCGCGTCACCGACCCGTCGAGACGCGAGCTGACCATGGTGTTCACGTTCGAGCACGTCGACCTCGACGTCGTCCCCGGCGGCACGAAGTGGGACCTCGCGCCGCTGCGGCTGCCCACCCTCAAGCGGAACCTCGAGACGTGGCAGGTCGGCCTCGCCGACGTGGGGTGGAACTCGCTCTACTGGAACAACCACGACCAGCCCCGGGCGGTGTCACGCTTCGGCGACGACCGCGCCGCGCACCGGGTGGCGTCGGCCAAGACGCTGGGCACGGTGCTGCACCTGCACCGCGGCACCCCGTACGTCTACCAGGGTGAGGAGCTGGGGATGACCAACTCGCCCTTCGCCTCCATCGACGACTACCGCGACATCGAGTCGGTCAACCACTACGCCGACGCGGCCTCGCGCGGCGAGGACCTGACGGTGGTGCTGCGCTCGCTCGCGGCCAGGAGCCGCGACCACGCGCGGACGCCGATGCAGTGGGACGACTCCCCTCACGCGGGCTTCACCACCGGGCAGCCGTGGCTCCCGACCAACCCGGCCCACACCGAGATCAACGCCGCCGCACAGGTCGACGACCCGGAGTCGGTCTTCGCGCACTACCGGGCGCTCATCGCCCTGCGGCACGACCGGGTGTGTGTGCGCGACGGCCGCTTCACCCTCCTGCTGCCCGACCACGAGCAGCTCTGGGTAATCCGCCGCGACCACGCCGAGGAGACGCTGCTCGTGCTCGCCAACTGCTCGTCCGAGCGGGCCACCCTGGCGACCCACGACCTGCCCGACCTCGAGGGCTCGACGGTGCTGCTCGCCACCCACCCCGACCGCTCGGGCTCCCCCGCCACCCACCTGCTCCCGTGGGAGTCACGCATCCTGCACCTGGCTCGGTAGCCGGGACGAGACTGCCTCGAGTGGGGCTGGCTGCACCCCGTCAGGTCCGGCGCACCCGGATGGGGCCGACGGCGG
Source organism: Dermatophilaceae bacterium Soc4.6 (assembly GCA_039889245.1). Taxonomy (NCBI): domain Bacteria; kingdom Bacillati; phylum Actinomycetota; class Actinomycetes; order Micrococcales; family Dermatophilaceae; species Dermatophilaceae bacterium Soc4.6. The sequence continues at coordinate 1,475,134 of JAZGVH010000002.1, forward strand.
TCGAGGGGTCGACCACCCTCCCCTGCTGGGTGATGACGACCTCGCCCGCCGCGACGAGCCGACGCGCGGCCCGGCGCGCCGGCTCCATCAGCGCGCGCCAGGTCTCGTGACCCGGCTCCTCACCGTCCCGCTCTCCGGCCACCGCCCGAGCCGCCTCCGACGGGCAGACCGTGGCCGCGCCAGCGCGCCCGGCGAGCAGGTGGAGCAGGCTGGCCTCGAGCTCCCGGTCGGTGGCGCTCACCCCGCGGCGGCGGCAGGCGTCGCTGCACCAGCGCACCGCATCCCAGTCCTTCGCCCAGGCCTTGCGCCACTCGATGCGGCGCCCGCACGAGGCACAGGTCTTCTCGTCGGGCTCGGCACCGACCTGCGGCCCCCGTTGACGTCCCACCCGACCAGCATGCCGCCCGCCTGCTCTCCCCACCACCCGCCCCGGTGCGCGTGGTCAGGCGCGCAGCCCGAAGCCGTAGGGGAACAGCGGGTCGTAGGCCTTGTCTCCCACGTTGATCGGCTCCTGGGCGAGGTCACGCGGCCAGCTCACGGGCAGCTTGCCGATGTAGGGCGCCCGGCCGAAGAGGTCGTCGGCCACGCCCTGACCCTCGCTGCCCGGGAGCCAGGCGGCGACCAGCGCGTCGACCTGCCCGAGCAGGTCGGGCGGGAGGATGACCGGCCGGCCCGAGACGGTGAGCACGGTGCACGTCGCGGCCTGGGCGCACACGGTGCGGATGGCCGCCGAGTCGGCGTCGGTCAGCGTCATCGTGTGCGGCGCGCCGAAGGTGGGGCCACCGACGTCGCCGAAGCCCTCGGCATACGGGGTCTCGCCGACGACGACCACACCGTTGGCACCGGGCGGCACGGCTGCCGAGGCGTCCTTGCTGTAGGTGACCAGGCCGGTCGCGGTCTTGCGGATGCCGTCGAGCACGGTGTCGCCGGGGATGACGTGCTGGCCCGACTGGCCCTGCCAGCTGAGCGTCCAGCCGCCGGCCTGGTTGCCCAGGTCGTCGGCGTTGCTACCGGCCACGTAGACCGGGGCGGTCGTGGACAGCGGCAGGGTGCGCTTCCTGTTCCTCAGCAGCACCTGCGACTCCTGCACCGCGCGCCGAGCCAGGGCCCGGTGGTCGGCGCTGCCGATCGTGGCGATGTTGGTGCGGTCGGTGTAGGGGTGCTCGAAGAGCCCGAGCTCCACCTTCTGCGTGAGGATGCGGGTCACGGCATCGTCGATCCGCCTCATCGGCACATCGCCCTGGCGCACCAGCGACTCGAGCGTGGAGATGAGCTCCTTCCACCCCACGGTGTCACCGCTGTAGGGCTCCATGAACATGTCCATCCCGGCGAGCACCGAGGTCTTGACCTGCTGGCGGTAGTCGCCCGGCAGCTGGTGGATCGCCCTCCAGTCCGAGATCGTGATGCCCGAGAAGCCGAGGTCGCCCTTGAGCACCCCCGTGAGCAGCTGCTTGTTGCCCGACATCTTGATCGGGTTGCCCAGCCCGTCACCCGTCCAGTCGACGCTGGAGAACGACGGCATGACCGCGCCCGCGTCGTAGGTCTGCACGGCCGGTTTGTAGGGCTCGAGCGCCAGCGCGTCCCACGTCGCCCGCGAGACCTCGTCGATGCCCTGGTCGATCGTGTAGTCGCCCTCGCCGGTGCCGAAGGTGGTCAGGCCGTCGCCACCGAAGTGCTTGGCCGTGGCGAGCACCCGGTCCGGCTGGTCGAGCTGGCCCGGCGTGCCCTGCAGACCGCGGATGGCGACGCTCATCTTCCTGGCCAGCGCCGGGTCCTCCCCGAAGGACTCGTAGGTGCGGCCCCAGCGGTCGTCGCGGGCGACGCAGACGCAGGCGGCGAAGGCCCAGTTCGGCCCGACGGCCCGGGTCTCGACCGCGGTGGTGTGCGCGACCTGCTCGACGAGGGCGGAGTCGCGGCTGGCGCCGAGGCCGATGTTGTGGGGGAAGACCGTGGCGCCGTAGAGGTTGTTGTTGCCGTGCACGGAGTCGACCCCGTAGAGCAGGGGGATGCCGAGGCGGGTGCGCAGCGCGGCCGCCTGGTAGCCGTCGACCATGTCGGCCCACCCGCTCGGGGTGTTGTCCGCCGGCACCGAGCCCCCGCCGGAGAGCAGGCTGCCCAGCGCATACGTGGTGATGAGGCCCCGGTCGGTGTCGACGTCCTGCCGCTCGGCCTGCGTCATCTGGCCGATCTTCTCGGCGAGGGTCATGCGCGAGAGCAAGTCGGCGACCCGGGTCGCGGCCGGCAGGGCGGCATTGCGGTATGCCACGTTGGCCGCGGGCGAGGCGGGACCGGTGGTGTTCGGTGGTGAGCTCGAGGCCGCGAGGGCCGGGCCGGTGGCCAGCCCTCCGGCGAGGGCGGCCGCGACGGCGGCAGCAAGCAGTGGTCGGCGGGGGTATGGCATCGGTGACATCCCTTGGTCGGCACCGTGCGCCCTCGTCGGCGCCCGGTTCGGGTGGCGCCACCGACAGCCGTGACTGAAGCGGTTCAGCGCCACCGCCAACCTAGGAGGGCCCACCTTCGGTGTCGACCCACGAAGGGTATGGGTTTGGCAAATTCTCACCGCGAGCTCTCAGTTGTTGCGCAAAACCTTCGCCGAGGACGGCGGGAGGGTCACGGTGGTCACCGTCGCGCCGTCCAGGGTCACGAACGGGCGCCCCAGCTCCTGAACGACCGTCGTCGTGCCGGGGTTGACGAGCACCCGTCCGCCGACGAAGCTGCGCTGGTAGAGGCCCTTGCGGTTGACCACGTAGGAGCCGCGGGCAGCGCCCAGCTCGGCCGCCGCCGCCCACTGCGGCTGGACCGACGTCGAGCGCAGGGCGATGTCGTAGAGGAAGACCCAGCGGGTCAGACCCCCGGCCCCCAGCAGGTAGGTGCCCATGGAGAACTCGTGCCACTGGTCCTTGGCTGCCTGGTCTGCGGTCGTCCAGGCCTTGGTCGTCAGCAGCAGGGTGCGACCGCGGGCCTCGGCGTCGAGCACCATGTCGAGGTTGGCCTGCCAGTCCGTCAGCGTCGGCGGCGGGTCGAGCGGGGCGCGGCCCGAGCGCAGGAACGTCTCGGCGATCATCCCGTCGGTGCCGTCGAGCAGCTGCGCGGTGCCACCCGCACCATCGGTCCCGAAGTAGCGGGGGCCGCCCCCGACGCTGTTGCCCCAGACCGGCAAGGGGGCGACAGCCGAGCGCACCGCGGCCCCGAGCGCGGTCGTGGCCGCCAGCCAGTCGGTGGGGGTCCACGCCAGGCCCGTGCGGGCGTCGATCGGCTGCCGGTCGGAGGCCTGGCCCGGGCCGAAGGGCCCGAGCACCGGCCCGGGGCCCATGATGTCGAAGAGACAGCCGTCGTATCCGCTCGACGCGTTCTGGTCCTCGCACTGGTGGGTGACCGTGCGCACCCAGCCAGGCTTGCGCGGGTCCATCATCCACGCCCCGTAGGACGAACGGACCTTGACCCCGTCGGGGCCGTAGACGAACCACGACGCGGGATAGACCGAGCCGAACGCGTGGTTGGCCTCGGTGGCGTTGAGGTAGGTGAGGATCGTCAGCGCGGGGTTGGCCTGGCGCATCCGCGCCAGATAGGGCGTGTAGATGGCGGGCTTGGCGACCAGCAGGTCGAATCCGCGGGCGTCGGCCAGCGCCTGCTCGGCGGTCACCGAGCTCTCCCGCGTCATGTACTGCGGGGCCCAGCTCCGAAAGACCGGTGGCCCTGCGGCGGAGGCGACCGACGGGACCGGCGCGAGACCCGTCACGCCGGCCACGGTGACGAGGGTCAGGACGGTGCCGAGGACCGCCCGCCAGCGGGCCCCGACCGGCCGATGGACCCTCGCAGCAGTGCGCATGCCCCCACGCTCGCACGCCCGTGACAACGCGACAAGGGCCACCGGCGACATCGCGCCTGCCCGGGCACCCCGGCCCCCGCTGCATGCCGGCCCGCCCTGCTCAGGGGGTCCGCAGGACCTTGCCCGAGTGGGGCGGGAGGGTCACGCTGGTGACCGTGGCGCCGTCGAGGGTGAGCAGGGGCCGACCCAGCGACTGCACGACGGTCGTCGTCCCCGGGTTGACCAGCACCCGGCCACCGACGAAGCTGCGCTGGTAGAGACCCCTCGGGTTGACGAAGTCCGACCCTCGGGGGCCACCGAGCGCGGCCGCCTCGGCCCACCACGGGTGACGAGCCATGACGTCGCCGAGCTCCTCGTAGAGGAAGACCCACCGGGTGCGCCCTCCGGCCGCGAGCAGGTAGGTGCTGAGCGAGAACTCGTGCACCTGGTCCTTCTGCCCGGGGGTGGCGTCCGTCCAGGCCTTCGTGGTGAGGAGCAGCTGAAGCCCTCTCGCCTCGGCGTCCTTGACCATGGCGACGTTGGCCTGCCACGTCGACAGGTCGGGCACCACGTCGATCGGGGCTCGGCCCGGGCGCAGGAAGCCCTCGGCGATCACGCTCCGGGCCGGCGTCAGCAGCTGCCGGGTGCCGTCGGTGCCACCGGTGGCGCTGGTGCCGAAGTAGCGCAGGCCGTCGCTGACGCCGTTGCCGTAGACCAGCTTCGGGGCCACGGCGGCCGCCATCACGTCGGCCAGGTGCGTGGTCGACGCCATCCAGTCGGTGGCGGTCCAGGGCCGCCCGGTGCGGGCGTCGACGGGCTCGCGGTCGACCTGGCCGGTCGCCCCGAAAGGGGCGGTGACGGGGGCGGGCCCCATGATGTCGAGGAGGCAGCCGTCGTAGCCCGAGGTGTCCAGGTTGCTGCGGCACTCGAGGACCCGGTTGTGGATCCACCCCTGCTTGCGCACGTCCATCATGTAGTTGGCGTACTTCGAGCGCACCTGCACGCCGGCCGAGTCCCTGACGTACCAGTCGGTGGGGTAGGCGGCGCCCTCGGTGGGCCGGGCCATCGTCGCGTTCGTGTAGGCCATGACCACGAGCGAGGGGTTCGCGGCCTTCATGGCCGGCAGGTAGGCGTCGTAGATGCCGGGCTTGGCCGCGATGACGCCGAACTCGGTCGCGTCGGCGACGGCCTGGGCCGAGGTGACCGGCCCCGTGCGCGACATGTACTGCGGTCCGTAGGTGTGGAAGACGGACGGGGCGGGGACCGCCTCCGATCGGCTCGACGCGCTCGGCGGCGCCGTGAGCGCGGGCGCGCTCACGGCCGACCCGACCAGGGCGGGCACCGACACGAGCGCTGTGACGAGCGTGGACAGGGCGCGACGACGCGCCGTCAGGGACCCCATACGCGAACCGTCGCACGGGCGGCCCGGGCGGGCAAGGGACAAAGTGACCTGAGCCTGTCGGTTGTCGCCCTTCCGTGGCACCATCGGCGACATGGTCAGGTCAGGGGTCGCCGTCGCCGTCGTCACGCTGCTCGGGGTGGGCGTCGGGCTCGCCTGCTCGTCCCCCGCCAGCGCCACCGGTGGTGCCGGCACCACCGCGGCGGCCTCGACGCCGCTCGCGCGGGCCGCTCTCCCGACCCACCCCAACGTGGTCTACATCGTGACGGACGACCAGACCTACCAGGCGCTCGACGCGGCGATGCCCTACCTCAGCTCGAAGCCCTACGGGCAGTGGGTCCGCTTCGACCAGGCCGTGGCCAGCGTGGCGAACTGCTGCCCGTCGCGCTCGTCCTTCCTCACCGGCCAGTTCGCCCACCACAACGGCGTCGTCGACAACGGCAACTGCGCTCGCTACCTCGACGACACGACCCTGCTCCCGGTGTGGATGCACGACGCCGGCTACCAGACCGCGCTCATCGGCAAGTACCTCAACAACTACCCCTGGGACCGCCCCGCCTCCTACGTGCCCCCGGGCTGGGACCGCTGGTTCGCCTACAACCCCCTCGCGTCGGCGAGTCTCACCAGGCAGGTCCTGATCAACGACCAGGGCACCTCGACGACCTTCCCCGCCGACAACAACCACAACGTCACGGACCTCTACGCCGCGCAGGCCGTCGACTTCGCCAGGACAGCCTCGGAGCCGTTCTTCCTCTACGCGTCCACGTCGGTGCCCCATCGGCCGTTCGACCGTCCGACCCGCTACGTCAACACCTACGCCGACGCGGTCGTGCCGCACCGACCGAGCTTCAACGAGACCGACGTGAGCGACAAGCCGCAATGGGTGCAGGACCTCCCGCTGCTGAACCCCCGCGAGCAGGCCCGCCAGGACATCGACCAGCGCAAGGAGTGGGAGTCGACCCGCACGGCCGACGACCTGGTCAAGGGCGTCGTCGAGACCCTCAAGACCCGTGGGGTGCTCAACCGGACGGTCATCGTCTTCACCTCCGACCACGGGCTCTCCTTCGGGGAGCACCGGTGGAAGGAGTCGAAGAACTGCGCCTACGAGGAGTGCATCCACGTGCCCCTGATGGTGCGCTACCCCGGCACGACCGCTGCGGCGGTCGACGACCACGTGGTCACCAACGTCGACCTGGGCACCACCATCGCCGCCCTCGGCAAGGCGACCCCGACCCGCCCCCAGGACGGCCGCTCGGCGGTCGGGCTGATGAGCGGCGCCTCCAGCGCCTGGACGGACGAGGCCCTGCTGCAGAAGCCGAGGCCCAGCCCGGGATCGGGCGGAGCCACCGGCGGGGGCGGTGAGGGCGGCGGGCCCGGTGCGACCAGCACGGGCCACCCCGTGTCGCAGTACTGGGGGCTGCGCACCGACCGCTACACCTATGTCGAGTACCCCACGACCGGCGAGCGAGAGCTCTACGACCTGCGAGCCGACCCCTACCAGCTCCAGAACGCCTACGGTCAGCCCGGCACCGAGGCGGTCACCGCGGCCCTCAGCACCCGCCTGCACCAGCTGGAGCAGTAGGCCGCTCAGCCCGCCAGGAACGACAGGCGCACCTGCCGGTCGGGGTTGTCGACGTTGAGGTCGACCAGGCAGATGCTCTGCCAGGTGCCCAGGGCCAGCCGACCGCCGAGCACGGGCACCGTCGCGTAGGGCGGCACGAGAGCAGGCAGCACGTGCGATCGCCCGTGGCCGCGCGAGCCGTGCCGGTGACCCCACCGGTCGTCGGCGGGGAGCAGGTCCCGCAGGGCGGCGAGCAGGTCGTCGTCGCTGCCGGCACCGGTCTCGATGACCGCGACGCCGGCCGTGGCGTGGGGGACGAAGACGTGCAGCAGGCCGTCTCCCTCGGGCCGCACGAAGGCGGCACACGCCGTGGTCAGGTCGTGGACGACCTCGGTGGCACCGGTGTGGACGTCGATCACGCTGCTACGCACGGGTGCCCAGCCCTGCCGTCGACGGGTCCCGGTCGACGGCAGCGGACGGGACAGCGTCCTGCCGATCGTGGGCCAGCGCGGCCCCCTCGACGTCGAGGTCCGGGAGCCACTGCAGCCACGAGGGGAACCACCAGGCCGCCCCACCGAGGATGGCGAGGGCGGCCGGCACCAGCACCATGCGCACGACGACCGCATCCACGAGCACCCCGACCGCGAGGGCGAAGGCCAGCGACTTGACCGTCAGGTCGTGACCCGAGGCAAAGCCGCCGAAGACCGACGACATGATGACGGCGGCCGCGACGACCACCGGCCCCGCGGCCCGGAACCCGTGGCGGACCGCCTCGAGCGGCTCGGCCCCGTGGGCGTGCGCCTCGTGCATGCGTGACACGAGGAACACCTGGTAGTCCATGGCCAGCCCGAAGAGGATGCCCACGATGATGATGGGCGCGAGGCTGAGCAGCGGGCCGGTCGACGCCGGCTGCAGCAGCGGGCGCAGCCACCCCCACTGGAAGACCGCGGTGGTCGCTCCGAGGGAGGCCCCGATCGTGAGCAGGAAGCCGAGCACGCCCGTGACCGGCACGAGCACCGAGCGGAAGACCAGCACGAGCAGCAGCAGCGCGAGACCGACGACGAGCACGAGGTAGACCGGCAGGGCCCGGCGCAGGCTCTCGGAGACGTCGACGTTGACCGCCGTGGCCCCGCTGACGTAGGCCGTCAGACCGGAGTCGGCCTTGACCTGGTCGCGGATCGCGTGGACGAGGTCCTCGGTCCGGGTGCTGTCGGGGGGCGAGGTGGGGATCACGGTGAGCAGCGCCGCCGTCCCGGCGGCGTTCGGCGTCGGTGGGGTCACCACGGCCACACCGGGCAGGCTCTTGACCTGACCTGCGAGGGTGGCCGCAGCGGCCGCGGCGCCCGTCCCGCCCGCTGCTGCGGCTCGGGTGCCAGCCGAGTCGACGAGCACGAGCAGCGGCCCGTTGACCCCGGGACCGAAGTGCGTGGCGATGATCGCCTCCGCGCGGGCCTGCGTCGACCCGTCGGCAGGGGTCGGCACGAGGGACGTCTTCAGCGACAGCACGGGCACCGACATCACGCCGAGGGCGACCAGGCCGAGCAGGAGGGAGGGCCAGCGGTGGCGGGTGACGACGTCGGCCCACCCGAGGATGAAGCCACGACCGCGCGGCAGCGTCGGGAGCGCCCCACCCCGGGACCCGGCGGCTGGCGTCGCCTCCACCGCAGAGACGGGCAGGGCCTCCCGCTCGCGTCGGGGCAGCACCCGCAGGCCCACGTAGCCGAGGGCGGCGGGCACGAGGGTCAGGGCGACGAGGACGGCGACGACCACGGTGCCCGCCGCCGCCAACCCCATCTGGGTGAGGAAGGGGATGCCCGAAACCGCCAGGCCGGACAGCGCGATGACCACGGTGGCCCCGGCCACGACGACCGCCGAGCCGGCCGTGCCCACGGCGAGCGCGACCGCCTCCGCGACGGGGCGCCCGGCCCGCAGCTCGGCGCGGTGCCGGGTGACGATGAAGAGGGCGTAGTCGATGCCCACCGCCAGCCCGAGCATCGTCGCGAGGATGGGGGTCGTCGACTGGAGGTCGGCGAAGCCGGTCGCGATGGTGACACCGAGCGCTCCGACGCCCACACCGACGAGGGCGGTGAGCAGGTTCATCCCCGCGGCGACGAGCGCGCCGTAGGTCAGGGCCAGCACGACCAGCGCCGCGACGACACCGACGACCTCGCCGACGCCACCGATGTCGACCGGGGCCCGGGTCGCCTCGCCGCTCACCTCGACGGAGAGGCCGCCGGTGCGGGCGTCCGCGACCACCGTCGTCAGCGCGTCGCGCTGCTGAGCGGTGATGTCGGGGGCCTTGGCGGCATACGTGACGGTGAGGTAGGTGGCCTGGCCATCGGGCGAGACCACCGGCCGGGCCGGGTCGAGCGGGTCGGCGACGGCGACCACTCCCGGCAGGGCCGTCAGCCGCGCGACCAGACCCGCCACCTGCGACGCCGAAGGCGCCGAGGTCACCTGGCTGCCACTGGGTGCGAGGACGGCGACCTGCGCCGAGGCACCTCCCGTGGAGCCGAAGCGGCTCTCGATGAGGCTCAGCGCGGTGGTCGACTCCTGCCCGGGGATGCTGAACGTGTTGCTCGTCGGGCCGCCCAACGTGGCGGCCCCGACACCCGCGCCGACGAGCACCAGGAGCCAGACGACCATGGTGAGGGCGCGGTGGTGGACCGTGGCGAGCCCGAGACGGTGCAGCACTGAGGACATGGGACTTCCCTGGGGTCGGAGGGGGGTGTCAGGCCTCGTTGCCTGGCGATGGGGAGAGCGTGGTGCGCGGGCGGTCGCGCTCAGGGGTGCCCGAGCGCGCGCATCGCGGCCTGGACGACGAGCGGCCTGGCCTGTCGGTGCTTCTCGAGCAGGAGCGTCGAGACGGCGAGGACGCCGAGGGCGCCCACGAGAGGGACCGCGCGAGCGGGGTCGTGCTCGACCGCGTCGTCGATGTCGAGGGTCACGTCGAGGGTCACGTCGGATGCGTCGGGGCCCGGAGCGGCGCCGAAGGCAGCGAGGAGCACGCGAGGAGCCTCCTGCAGCAGCGCGGCGTCGGGGTCGTCCTCGGGGAGCGTGAGCAGGCTGAACATCAGGCGGACGAGGCCCGGGCGGCGGGCGGCGACGTCGAGCACCGCGTCGACCACGGCCCGGTCACGCGCCTGCCCCAACGGGAGGGTCGACGCCGCGTCGAGGACGGTCGCGATCTGGGTGCGGAAGTCGGTGACAACCACCTCCCACAGGCCCTCCTTGCTCGAGAACCGGTGCAGCAGACCGGTCTTGCTGTAGCCGACCTCGTCGGCGATCACCTGCAGCGAGGTCTGACGGTATCCGTGGCGCGCGAAGAGCCGGGCAGCGGAGTCGACGATCTCGGCGTCGATCTCCTCACTCGTCATCCGGGGCACGTGACCAGCGTAACCCCGATGGACCGGATCGGTCCCTCATGGATCGATCCGGTCCGGGAACGTCAGCCGGCGCGCAGGTGCAGCGCCCGCCGCGGGCAGGTGGCAGCGGCCTCGCGGGCCCGGTCGAGGTGCTGCGCCCCGACCGGCCCGTGCACCAGCGGGTAGCCCCACTCGTCGAGGGTGATCAGCTCGGGCAGCAGCTCGGCGCACAGTCCCCGGGCCCGACACTGCGGCCAGTCGACCCGCAGCACCGGGTCGCTCACGCGTCCACCAAGTCTGGCTCGTGGTTCGCAACCTCGAGCGTGCACCAGCAGGAGCCGTCGAGATGGGCCTCCACCGCGTCGGGCAGGCCAGTGAGGAGCGACGCGACCATCCGGGCGGTGCCGTCGGGGTGGGCGCACGCTCCGCGACCGGTCACCAGACCCGTCAGCTCAGCGATCCGGTGCCTGGTGTCGGTGCCCTGGGCGAGGCGGGCCACCTCGTGGGCGAGGGCGGGAAGCCCGTTGCGGCACGGGCCGCACCGACCGGCGGACTCACCCGCGAGGTAGTCGGCGACCCGGTGCGTCTGCGCCACCGGGCACCCCCCGGGCCCGAGGGCGACGACCGCCCCCGCCCCGAGCCCGACCCCGATCCGGCGCAGGTCGGCAGTCGCCCACGTCAGCTCGCGCAGGTGCCGGGGATGGACCCACGAGCCGTGGTAGCCACCCAGCAGCACCGGCCCCGCGAGCTCGGCCCCGGTGAGCACCGCCCTGACGGGTGACCCGTGCCGGACCTCGACCACCCGCGCCTGCTGCGGTACCCCGTCGGCGCCCGGTGGGTGCGAGAGCGTCAGCAAGGTCGTGCCGGGCTCTCCCTCGACGCCGAGGGCGGCATACCGACCGGGGCCGACGCGCAGGAGCGCGGCCAGGTGGGCGAAGGACTCGGCATTGGACAGCAGCGTCGGCCGACCCCGCAGACCCTCGACGGCCTCGGGAGCCCACGAGGTGACCGGCAGGCCCGGCCGGCCGGACATCAGCTCGATCACGGCCCGCGACTGGCCCGAGACGTAGCCGGGAGCAGCGACATGGTGCACCCACCGGACACCTCGCTCGTCGCCCCCTCCCCGCTCGTCGAGGGCCTCGGTCAGAGCCTGGGTCGACAGCGGACGGTCGCTCGAGGTGACGACATGGATCTCGTTGGTCCCCAACGCTCTAGCCGCCGAGATCGCCCCGTCGAGCACCAGGTGCGGGGCAACCGCCAGCAGCACGGAGTCCTTGGCGCTGGCCGGCTCACCCTCGGCCGCGTTGACCACCACGACGGGTCGTCCGCGGCCCAGCCGTCTGCGCGCGGCGTGCGCGGTGGCCACCGCCTGCAGCTTGCGGACCAGCGGGAAGCCCGCGCCGCCGCGACCCCGCACGACGCCGTCACGCGCCGCGGCGACCAGCTGCTCGAGCGTCGCCGTCGGCACGGCACCCCACCGCGCGGTGTGGCTCGTGCGATCCCGCGGGTCGGTGGGCGACGACAGCAGCAGCGGGCCCGGGAGCACGTCGACGACCTGGATGGGGCGGATGGGCCGGAGATCCTGCATCCAGGCGGTCATGTGAGCTCTCCCGCTGCTGCGCGCCAGGGGTCCCCCGCAGGCGCGGATCCACCGCCGACGTGTCGGCGACGAGCCCGGAGGCCGCGACTCACCGCGACGCCCCGGGCGGCCGCGACGAGGCCCACGAGGGCGAGGCAGGCCAGGTCGGTCACGGCGAGCCACGAGCGCGAGGTGTCGGTGCCGATGCCGATGCCGTGCACGACGCCGAGCAGCCACGCGAGGTAGGCGCTGCGGTGCACCAGGACCCAGGCCCGGTGCGACACCCACCGCCGCGTCAGCGACGTGGCGACGAGCAGGGCCGACAGGTCGAGCGACAGCGCTCCCAGCCCGAGCCAGAGCGGCCGGTAGGTACCCCCGAAGGGGACGACGACCTGCCACCACCGGATGTCGACGAACTCGTCGACCACCGCGACGACGGCGTGCGCCAGCAGCAGCAGGACCGAGAGGGCCGAGAGGGTGCGGTGCAGGCCCTGGGTGACGAAGCGCGGCCACCAGGCGCTCGTCGCCCGACCAGTGGCGAGCACGCCGAGGACGGTCGTGAGCGTGAAGACGACCAGCAGCACCACGCCGGTGCCCCGGTTGAGGAACCAGAGCAGCGGTGAGGTCACGACGCGATCCCCCGGCCGTGCTCGACACCTGACGCCACCCACGCGGGGGTGCGCGCGACGGAGCCGGACCGGTCGACCAGGCGGGCGGCGACGCCCCGTTCGTCGAGCCACGGGAGGGCGTCGTCGCCGAGGACGACGGCTGCCGTGCTCGCGGTGTTGGCCGCGGCCGCTGTCTGCCCCAGCGCGGTCACGGTGCGCCAGGGCCCGGACGCCGGGGCGCCGGTGCGCGGGTCGAGCAGGTGGTGCCACTGCCGACCACCACGCCGCCAGCGCCGGGCCACGGTGCTCGAGGTAGCGAGCCCACCCCCGCGCAGGGTGAGGCGGGTCTGCACCCCTCCCGGCTCGAGGTCGGCGAGGGTCTCGCCCAGGACGAGGTCGTAGGCGGGCCCGCCCCACTCGTGCGGGGACCCCGCCACGCGCACGTCGCCCCCGACGCCCACGACGACCGGCACCCCGAACGCCTCCTCGACGGCGACCGCCGCCAGGTCGGCGGCGAACGCCTTGCCGGTGGCGCCGAGGTCGAGCCAGAGGCCGGCCGGCACCGACACCGTGGTGGCGGTGACCACGATCGCGGCCCAGCCGCCCTGACGCTGCGTCGAGTCGACCGCGGCCGGTTCGACGGGAGCGGCGACAGTGGCGGCCGGCAGCGTGGCCGGAGACTGGTCGTCGAGGGCCAGGCGCGTGAAGGTGCAGTCGTATCCCCCGGCGACCAGCAGCGCCCCGAGGGTCGGGTCGACCAGCCCGCCCGTCTCGTCCGCCGCCTCGAGGGCGACACGGACCGCCGCGAGGAGCACCGGGGACACCGCCACCGGGGTGCCCGCCGGCTCGAGGCGGTTGACCCAGGTGAGGTCGCTGTCCTCCCGGAAGCGGCTGCACGCGTGGTCGACCTCGTCGAGCACGTCGGCCACCAGTGCCGCCACCGGCGAGAGCGCGTCCGGGGTCGTGCGCACGTCGACGTAGGTGCCCAGCGCCCGCCAGGTGGCCGACCCGTGGGCGCGGTCGAGGACCGGCGCGCTCGCCGCCTCGGCGGTCGCCGGATGGGCGAGCGCGCGCGTGGGGCTCATGACCCCGTCGTCCTGACCGGGGGTGGAGGCGGGGGCGGGGGCGGGGGCGGGGGCGGCGGGGGCGGTGCAGCAGCCGGGGGGCGCGGGGCGGGCGCGGCGGGACGAGCGACGGGAGCGACGGGAGCGACGGGAGAGGCTCGGGGCACCCCGGCCGAGCGGGGTGCGGCCGCTCCGGTCACCGCCGGGGCATCCGACCTCGCGCTGGACGCGCCGCCGACCCGGGCCGATCCCGGCGCCGAGGCCCGGACGACGACCCGCGGCCCGACCACGGTGCGGACCGGGCGGGCCGACGTCACCACGACCGGGTTGGCGTCGGCCCAGCGCTGCAGCGCGGCCTGGTGCGCGGCCGCGGCGCGCGCCTGCGACGCCGCGGCCGCCTCCGTCTCCGTGGCCCGCTGTCGGGCGGTCTCCCGGGCCGCGGCGGCGGTCGCCACGCCGGTGCCGGCAGCAGCAGCGGCGGCGAGCGTGCCGCTGAGGAGGGCCAGCACGAGCTGGGACCGGTTGCGCTGACCGGTGCTGAGCAGGGACGGCACGTGACCACGACCTGTCGGTGGGATGGCGGGTCCAGGCGGACCCGGTCGACCCCAGCGTGGAGGCGGGGCGCCAAACCGGGCGTCATCCTGTGCTCAAGAGCAGGTTAACGACCCGTCGGGCCACGAGGACCAGCCGCCGCCGACTTAACCCGCTCTTGAGCGGGTGACGACCCCGGCTTGACCCCGGCGGCGCGACGATCGAGCCGCCGCCTCGCCGACGCCGGCCGTGCCCGTGCCCCACACCGCAGCCCCGGAGGTCTCATCGTGTCCCTCACCCGAGTCGTCGCGGGCGGCACCCTGCTCGGCACGGCGGCGGCCGTCGCCGTCTACGTCGCAGCCACCTCCGGCGGGGCGGCCGCCACCGCGGGCTCGCCGGTCGCCCCGACCACTCCCGTCGTGCGAGCCACCGTCCATCGGCTCGCCTCCTGCGCCCCGCCGGCGATCCTGCAGGGCCCGGAGTGCGTCGTCGTCCGTCCCGGCCCCACGGTGACCGTCACCCCCGCGTCCGCGCCGGTCCCGGTGGCGGGTGCACCGGCACCCGTCGCCCCGACGCGGGCCGCGACGGCCGCCCGCACGACCAGCCCGGCCGCGGCGCCCCGTCCCGCAGCCGAGCCGCAGACGGCGCGGCCACCGGTCGCCACGTCGCCCACCCCGTCGCCCACCCCCACCGGCGACGAGCACGACGGCGGCTACGTGGGCGGGCACGATGGGGGCGGCGACGGCGAGCACGACGGCAACAGCGCCCCCTAGCCGTGCGACCGAGGGGCCGGCGACCGCGCGCGACGGTCGCCGGCTGAGGGAGCCGCTCAGCCGCGACGCCCGAGCGGGATCGGCGGGAAGGGATCGTCATCGGCATACGGGCCCTGTTGCCGCACCGGGAGGGAGATCGTCACCCGCAGCCCCCCGAGGGACGACCGGTCGAGGTCGACCCGCCCACCGGCGGCCTGGGCGATCCGGTGCACGATGTCGAGGCCCAGTCCGGTCGAGCCGGCGTCACTGTGACCGCGCCCCCGCCACGGGGTGACGAGTCCCGGACCGCCGTCCTCGACGACGACGACGACGTCGGAGCTTTGCCCGCCCTGCGTCACCGCGACCCGCACCGGCGTGCCCTCCGGGGTGTGGGCGAAGACGTTGTCGAGCAGGGTGTCCACCAGCTCGCGCAGGTCACCGACCGCCAGGAGCGCGGCACCCTCACCGCCGCCACCGAGGTCGAGGTCGAGGCGGCGCGACTGGTCCTCGGCGAGCGCCGCCCAGAAGGCGATCCGCTCGGCGACGACCGGCGCCACGACCGTCGTCACCGGGATCCCGTCGACCACGCCGCGACGGGCCTCGCGCACCACGACGTCGATGCTGCGCTGCAGGTGGTCGACGTGGGCTCGCAACCGGTCGCGGACGTCGGCGTCGGTCACCAGGTCGGCATCGAGCCGCAACGCGGTGACGGGCGTGCGCAGCCGGTGACCGAGGTCGGCCACCTGCTCGCGCTCCTCGCCGACCAGCTCGTGGATGCGGTCGGCCAGCGCGTTGAGGGCGCGCCCCAGCTCGGCCGTCTCGGGCGGCCCGCCCGGCACGGCGCGCGCGGCCACGTCGCCCTCGCGCAGGCGGTGGGCGACCCGGGCGACCTCGGTCACCGGCACGCTGATGAACCGGCCCATCCGCAGGGCGACCACCACCGACATGGCGACGAGCACGAGACCCAGGGCGGCCAGCAGGGCCCAGGCCCGCGAGACGCCGGAGTGGACCTCGTCGTCCGACACGCTCGCCACGACCACGGACACCCCCGTGGCCGACCCGACCGCCACCAGCGAGGCGATCCCCCCGTCGGCCGGGGCGGTGAAGGCGCTGAGCTCGGCTCGCGCGCGCTGCACCAGCGAGGCCGCCGAGGGGGAGATCACGGCACTCCCGAGCACCGTTCCGTCCGCACGGACGACCGCGACGTGCGGTCCCCGCGCATCGAGGTCGGCGACCGCGCGGGCGAGCACGGTCTCGTTGTCGAAGGTGGCCAGCATGGTCGCGACGTGCTGCGCCTGCTCGTGCGCCCGGGTGGTTGCCCGGTCCCGGGCGAGGCTCGCCACGAGGAAGCACAGCGGCAGGATGAGGGCCACGACCACCGCCGAGGTGGTTGCCGCCACGAGGAGCGCGATCCGTCGGGGCATCAGCCCGCCTCCGGCGGCGGAGGGGTGCTGCACGGGGCGTCGACGACGGGGGCCGCGAGACGCACCCCGACCCCCCGCACGCTGTGGAGGTAGACCGGCTGAGCGGCGGTCTCCCCCAGCTTGCGCCGCAGCCACGACAGGTGGACGTCGACGGTGCGCTCGCCGCCGCCGTAGGGCTGGTTCCACACCTCGGCCAGGATGTCGCGCTTGGTGACGACCTCGCCCTCGCGCCGCGCCAGCAGCTCGAGCAGGTCGAACTCGCGACGCGACAGCTCCACCGTCACGTCGCGCATCACGACCACGCGCCGCGCCGGGTCGATCACGAGGTCGCCGACCCGCAGAGGCAGCTCGCTCCCCCCCGTGGCCGAGCGACGCAGGACGGCCCGGATCCTCGCCTCGAGGTGGTCCATGCCGAAGGGCTTGACCACGTAGTCGTCGGCCCCCGCGTCGAGGGCCTTGACGATCGAGGGGTCGTCGTCCCGGGCGGTGACCACGACGACCGGCACGTGCTGCACCGCCCGCAGCATCGTCAGCACGCTGAAGCCGTCGACGTCGGGCAGCCCCAGGTCGAGCAGCACGAGGTCCGGCCGCTCGTCGAGCGCCGTCTGCAGGCCGCTCATCCCCGTCGACGCGCTCGACACGGCGTGCCCCCGGTCCGTGAGGGCCCGGATGAGGGCCGTCCGGATCGCTGGGTCGTCCTCGATGACCAGCACGTGTGTCACAGTGGGAACCGTAGAGCAGGAGGGTGTGCGCGGTGATGAGAACGTCGCGTAGTCAGCTCGTCGTCATCGCGCTCGGATGGATCGGCGTGGTCGTGATCGCGTCTGCCCTGACCTTCGCGGCCGTGAGCAGCGCCAGCCGCGGCCTCGGCCAGCCGCTCGCCGGACCCGGCGTGGTGGGGCACCGGAGGTCGGCAGCCACGGCGCTGGACGCCGTTGCTCGGCAACCGTCCTCGACGACAGGGTCGTCCGCCACGTCGGCGTCCTCGGCGTCGCCGACCACCGTCCGGCCGAGCGGCCCGTCGGCCCCCGTCGCGTCCTCCTCCCCTGCGCCGGTGCCGCAGCTGCCCGCCGGAGCGGGGGCGCCCGCACCCCGATCGCCCGCCGTGTCCCCGCGCACGCCGTCACCCCGCCCGCCGCCCGGCCCCGCCCCCGGGCCGACCTCGCCCCCCTCCAGCCCTCCCCGCACCACGAGCACCCCGTCCCGCTCGGCCTCGTTCCAGACCGATGGCGGCACCGTCACCGCCACGTGCCGGGGCAGCGTGCTGAGCGTGAGGTCCATCGTCCCCCTGAATGGCTGGCACTTCCGGCAGGCGGCCGAGGACGACCACCTCGACGCCACCTTCATCAGTGGGGACAACGAGATCGAGCTCACGGTCGCCTGCGTCCACGGCACACCGAGCCAGGTCAGCTAGCCTCGCCGTGACCGACGCCGGATACCGGCCGTCGGACGCCTGACCCCGATCCCAATCCCGATGCCGACCCCGATGCCGAGGAGCCACGTGCACGTCGATGCCATGGTCGACCCGCACGCGCCGGGCGCCGGCGACTTCGCACGGGGCGCGGAGGCGCTGGGTGTGCGGGCCCTGTGGGTACCGGAGACCTGGGGCTACGACGCCCTCACCGGTCTCGGCTTCCTCGCCGCTCAGACCACCCGCATCGGCCTCGGCACCTTCGTCGTGCAGCTCGGCTCGCGCACCCCGGCACTGCTGGCGACGTCGGCCCTGTCGCTGCAGCACCTGTCGGGCGGTCGCTTCCGCCTGGGGGTCGGGGTGTCGGGACCCGCCGTCATGGAGGGGTGGCACGGGGTGCGCTTCCACAAGCCGGTGCAGACCACCCGCGAGACGATCGAGATCCTGCGCACCGTCAGCCGGGGAGACCGGCTCGTCCACGACGGAGAGGTCTTCTCCCTGCCGCTGCCGGACAGCCGTGGCCGGGCACTGCGTCCGGCGCTCGAGCCGGGTCACGTACCCGTCTACGTCGCGGCGCTGGGGCCGGCCAACCTGCGGCTCACCGGTGAAGTGGCCGACGGGTGGCTCGGCAACGCGTTCGTTCCCGAGGCGGCCGAGGTGTTCCTCCGTCCCCTGCGCGAGGGCGCGGCGTCGGCCGGTCGCATGCTGGCCGACCTCGACCTGGTCGCGCCGGTCGCGGTCGAGGTCGCCACCGACGAGGCCGACTCCGCTCGTCGCGGCCGACGGCACGCTGACGGCTACGCCTTCACCATCGGGGCCATGGGCACCGGTGGCGCCAACTTCTACGCGCAGGCGTTCTCCCGCCTGGGGTTCGCCGACGAGGTCGACACGGTGGCCCGGCTGTGGCAGGCCGGCGACCGGGAGGCCGCAGCGCGCGCTGTCCCTCTGGAGATCGGCACGCACACCAACCTCGTCGGCACCCCCGAGCAGCTCGCCGCCCGGGTCGCCGCCTACCGCGAGGCGGGCATCACGACCCTGCTGGCCAAGCTCGAGGGGTCACCCGAGGCCCGTCTAGCCACCCTGTCGACGCTCGTCGCCCTCGTCGCCGACGGCGACCCCCACGGCTGACCCCCGACGCTCCATACGACGTCCTGCCCCCGGAAGAAGGCGCACCGATGCTCTACCGCGACTCCCCGACCATCGAGGTCACCCTGACGGTGCCGGCCACGCCGCATGACGTATGGAGCCTCGTCACCGACATCGGCTTCCCGGTGCGGCACTCGACCGAGCTGCAGGCGGTGCAGTGGCTGGGCGACTCCGACGGAGTGCGCGTGGGCGCCCGGTTCAGGGGGACCAGCTCGCACCCGGCCACCGGCGAGTGGTCGACGGAGTGCCTGGTCACTGAGGTGGACCCGCCGCGGCGGTGGGTGTGGCAGGTGTGCGGGAGCGACGACGACCCAGTCGCCACCTGGGCCTTCGAGGTCGAGCCCGCGCGCGACGGGGTCCTCGTGCGCCAGTGGGCCCGGATGGGACCGGGCCCGTCGGGCCTGACCCCCGCCATCCGCGCATCTCCCGAGAAGGAGGCCCGCATCGTCGCCCGCCGGCTGGAGCAGTGGCGCACGTCGATGACCGCGAACCTCGAGGGGTTGCGGCAGGATCTGCAGCGGTCGTGACCTGCCGCGCCGACACGGCCGCGCTCTCCACCCGCGGGCTGACGCAGGTTCACCGGTGGACGAACTACCCTCGGTGACCATGGCCTGTGGGACGATGCTGCGTCGAGTACGCCGAGTGACAGGGGGACGACCGTGAGGGTCGCGCACGTCACGGACTTCTACCTGCCCCGGCTCGGCGGCATCGAGATGCACGTCGCCGACCTCACCCAGCGGCAGCAGCACCGTGGTCACGACGTGCACGTCATCACGAGCTCGCCCGCCGTCGGTGAGTGCCCCCGCGGGTCGTCCGTGCCGGTGCACCGGGTCACCGAGCGCTTCAGCCGGGCGCACGCCCTGCACCCGCTCTCGGTCCGTGAGGGGATCGCCGCGCTCGAGCGCCTGAGCCCGGACGTGGTCCACGCCCACCTCGGTGTGGCCTCGCCGCTGGCCTTCTTCGTCGCGCGCGCCGCCGCCCAGCGGGGCATCCCGACGGTGGTCACGGTGCACTCGATGTGGGCGGGGGTGCGGCCCATCATGCGCACCATGGACTTCCTCGGCCGCTGGTCCCGGCTGCCCATCCTGTGGACGGCCGTCAGCCGCGCCGCGGCCGGGCCCGTCGCGGCGGTGCTGCCCGCGAGCACCACCATCCACGTGCTGGCCAACGGCATCGACCAGGACCAGTGGCGGCTGGCCTCGCCGACACCCGCACCCGACGACGAGCTGGTGCTCGCGGCCGTGATGCGACTGGCCCGGCGCAAGCGGCCGATGGCGCTGCTGGCCATCGTCCGCGACGCCCAGGCCGAGCTCGAGCGCCTCGGCGACCCCACCCGGCTGCGGCTGCTCGTGGCCGGCGACGGGCCCCGGCAGGGTGCGATGACGACCTGGCTGTCACGGCACCGGATGACGGCCACCGTCGACCTGCTCGGCCGGGTCGACCGACACACCGTGCACGACGACGTGCTGGGGCGGGCGCACGCGTTCCTCGCTCCGGCCGACCTCGAGTCCTTCGGGATCGCGGCGCTCGAGGCGCGCTGCGCCGGCCTCCCGGTCCTGGCCAAGTCGGGCGGCGGGATGGGCGAGTTCATCCGCCACGAGGCCGAGGGTCTCCTCTGCGACACCGACGCCGACATGTCGGCGTCCATCGTGCGTCTGGTGCGCGAACCCGGGCTCCGCGCGCGCATCGCGCGGCACAACCGCGAGGCGACCTGTTCCGTCGCCTGGGGGTCGCTGCTGCTCGCGACCGAGGCGGCCTACGACCTCGCCACGCGACAGGCGCGCGAGGGCCGGCAGATCGCCGACGCCGACCTGCGCGTGCCGCTGGTGCGGTGAGACTCCTCCTCGTCGTCCTCGCCTCCCTGGGCGCGGCTGGCTTCTTCTCGCTCGCGACCGCCCTGAAGCACCGCAGTGCGGGCACGATGCCCTCGATGGAGCGGCTCTCTCCCTCCGCCGTCGGCGCCTTCGCGCTGGCGACCCTGCGCCACCCGCTGTGGCTGGCCGGCATCGGCGCCGACGTCGGCGGGCTGGGCCTGCAGATCACCGCCCTCCACCTCGGTGCCCTGTCACTGGTGCAGCCGCTGCTGGTCAGCGCCGTGCTCTTCTCGCTCGTGGTGGCCCACCGCATCGCCGGCACGCGCATGGCCCGGCGCGAGGTGGGCTACGCCGGGCTGCTCGTGCTCGCGGTCGCGGGGTTCCTCGCGGTCTCCGGAGCCCTCGGGGTGCACGAGGGGCGGCCCTACGTGGGCTCGACGATCATCGCCAGCATCGTCGTCGTCGTGCTCGTGGTGGTCTGCGTCGGGATGGCGCGTCGACTGCGCACGGCGGCGGCAGGCCGGTGGAGCGCCGCCCTGATGGGCCTCGCGGCCGGCATCATCTACGCCTGCACGGCAGCCCTGATCAAGTCGTGCGCCCACGTCGTCGCCACCGAGGGCCTGCTCTCGCTGCTGACCGCCTGGCAGCTCTACGTGCTCGTCACCGCCGGTGCGATGGGCCTCTTCTTCGCCCAGATGGCCTTCCAGGCGGGGCCGCTGGCCGCGAGCCTGCCCGCGACGGCGAGCGTCGACCCCCTCGCCAGCGTCTGCCTCGCCCTCGCGGTCTTCCACGAGAAGCTCAACCACGACCCGCTGTCGGTCACCCTCAGCCTGCTGACGCTCGTCATGATGCTCTTCACCGTCACGCAGCTCAGTCTCGTGCGGGCCCACCTCCAGACGGAGACGATCACCACCGGCTCGGCCTCCGCCCCCCACGCGCGCCGGTCGTCCGAGGCGTCCTGACGGGCGGTGACCGTCAGACGCCCACCGTCGCGGTCGCCAGGACCTCGTACGTCGTGCCGCGCTGGCGTACCGGCCGACCGATGCCCGCCGCGATGGAGGTCAGCTCGGCGACGGTCTTGGCCGAGCCGTGCTGCGACCCGGCCATCCGGCTGATCGTCTCCTCCATGAGCGTGCCACCGAGGTCGTCGGCGCCGCCGGTGAGCATGGCCTGAGTGCCCTCGACCCCGAGCTTGACCCACGAGGTCTGCACGTGGTCGATGCGCCCGTGCAGCAGGACGCGGGCCAGCGCGTGCACCGCGCGGTTGTCGCGCAGCGTCGGGCCCGGCCGGGCCAGCCCGGCGAGGTAGACCGGCGCGTTGGTGTGCACGAAGGGCAGCGGCACGAACTCCGTGAAGCCACCGGTCTCGTCCTGCAGGGCGGCCAACGTGCGCAGGTGACCCACCCAGTGACGCGGGTGGTCGACGTGGCCATACATCATCGTCGAGCTCGAGCGCAGGCCCAGCTCGTGGGCGGTGCGCACGACGTCGAGCCAGGCCGAGGTCGGCAGCTTGCCCTTGGTGAGCACCCAGCGCACGTCGTCGTCGAGGATCTCGGCGGCGGTGCCGGGGATGGTGTCGAGCCCCGCCTCGCGCAGCTCGGTCAGCCAGTCGCGCACCGAGCGACCCGCCTTGCTCGACGCGGTGGCGATCTCCATGGGAGAGAAGGCATGCACGTGGATGCCGGGCGCCGCCGCCTTCACCGCACGCACGATGTCGACGTAGGCGCTGTGGCCCAGGTCGGGCGAGATGCCGCCCTGCAGACAGACCTCGGTGGCGCCCAGTGCCTGGGCCTCGGCGGCCCGCTGGCCGACCTGCTCGAGCGAGAGCGTGTAGGCGTCGGCGTCGGTCTTGCGCTGCGCGAAGGCGCAGAAGCGGCACCCGACGTAACAGACGTTGGTGAAGTTGATGTTGCGGTTGACGACGTAGGTCACGTCGTCGCCGACGACGTCGCGGCGCAGGTCGTCGGCCAGGGCGGTGAGCGCCTCGAGGGCCGGGCCCTCGGCGGTGACGAGGGCGAGGTACTGCTCGTCGGTCAGGCCCGCCGGGTCGTCGTGAGCCCGGGCGAGAGCCGAGCGCACGTCGGCATCCAGCCGCTCGACGCGCTCGTGCGGCGGTGCCACCACCTGGTCGTCGGCGTGGACGCGCAGCGCGACGGCGTCCCAGTCGCCGTAGACCTGACCGAAGTCGCTGCGGCGGTCATCGGTGCGGCCGCTCTCGTCGACCTCGCGGTGCAGCTCGGTGCGGCCGCTGCTCGCCAGACCGCCGCCGTCGGGCTCCTGCCACGGCTGCCCGACCGGCACGGCGGCCTCGTCGGCGAGACCGGTGGCGGGGTCGACGAGGGCGCGCAGGGCCGGCACGAGCCGCGGGTCGATCCACGGCTCGTCGCGCTCGAGGGTGCCGAGCACGAACCGCGGGTGCACGGTGAGCCGCTCGCGCAGCTCGAGCCCGTGCGCGGCCGTCCACGCGGCGAGGTCGTCGACCTGCGGCCAGGGGCGCTCGGGGTTGACGTGGTCGGGGGTGACGGGCGAGACGCCGCCCCAGTCGTCGACCCCGGCCGCCAGCAGCGGGCCGATCTCGTCGGGGGCCGAGAGGTTGGGCGGCACCTGGAGGGTGACCGACGGGCCGAGCAGCAGGCGCGCCACCGCGACGGTCGCGAGGAACTCCTCGCCCTCGGTGTCGTCGCTCGAGCGCATGGCGGTGTCGTCCTTGGCCCGGAAGTTCTGCACGATGACCTCCTGCACCGAGCCGTACTCGCGGGACACCCGGCGGATCGCGAGAATCGACTCGATGCGGTCGGCGTAGGTCTCGCCGATGCCGACGAGGATGCCGGTGGTGAAGGGCACGCCGATGCGACCGGCGTCCTCGAGCACCCGCAGCCGCACGGCGGGATCCTTGTCGGGAGAGCCGTAGTGAGCCCCGCCGGGCTCGGTGAAGAGCGCGGTCGAGGTCGTCTCGAGCATCATGCCCATCGACGGCGCGACGGGCTTGAGCCGCTGCAGGTCCGACCAGGTCATCACGCCCGGGTTGAGGTGCGGCAGCAGCCCGGTCTCCTCGATGACCCGGATGGCCATCGCCCGCACGTAGGACAGCGTGTCGTCGTAGCCGTGCGCGTCGAGCCACTCGCGCGCCGCTGGCCACCGCTCCTCGGGGCGGTCACCGAGGGTGAACAGCACCTCCTTGCACCCCTGCGCAGCGCCGGCGCGGGCGATGTCGAGCACCTCGTCGGGGCTCAGGTAGGCCGCCGGCAGCCGGTGGGGCACCGTCGCGAAGGTGCAGTAGTGGCAACGGTCCCGGCAGAGCCGCGTCAGCGGCACGAAGACCTTGCGGGAGTAGGTGACCACCCCCGGCCGGCCGGCCGCGACCATCGCCGCGTCGCGCACCCGGGAGGCCGGCTCGCACAGCGCGACGAGGTCGTCCCCACGGGCGTGCAGGAGCACCTCCGCCTCACCGGCGTCGAGGGCCTTCCCGTCACGCGCGCGGGCGAGGGCCCGACGCAGCTGGGAGGACGTGGGAGTCGCAGCGGCCGTCACTCCCCCACGGTATGCGGTCGCGCCGGCGTCGGTCGCGCCGGTCGCCCCCGACCGCTCCATACCCGTGACCGTGTTGCGTGCGAAGTGCCCTTCCCGTGGTCTGGCGACCGCGGAAAGGGCACTTCTGACGCCACACAGTGACGGGGTTGCTCAGCCCTTGGTGGCGCCGAGGGTGAGGCCGGAGACGAACTGCTTCTGCAGGACGAAGAAGACGATGAGCGTCGGGAGGGCGACGACCACCGAGCCGGCGGCCACGAGGTTGTTGTCGGTGAAGAACTGACCGCGCAGGTTGTTGAGCGAGCTGGTGATGGGGTACTTGTCGCCCTGCGAGAGGAGCACCGTGGCCCAGAAGAACTCGTTGTAGATCCAGGTGACCTCGAGGGTCGCCAGGGCCGCGAGCGGCGGGCGGCACAGCGGCAGGGTGAGCTGGAAGAACTGGCGCAGCACCCCGGCCCCGTCGATGACGGCGGACTCGTAGAGCTCACGGGGCAGCGCCTTCATGTAGTTGCTGAGCACGAAGGCGCAGAAGCCGGTCTGAAAGGCGACGTTGACCGCGATCAGACCCCAGTAGCTGTTGAGCAGGGTGCCCGAGTCGCTGAACCACAGAGGGACGGTGATCGCCTTGAACATCCGGAAGACCGGGATGAGCAGGGCCTGCGGGGGCAGCAGGTTGGCGGCGGTGAAGAGCCCGAGCAGCGCGAGGTTGAACTTGAAGGTGAAGCGTGCGACGACGAAGGCGATGCAGGAGGACAGGAAGAGCGTGAGGACCACAGCAGGGACGGTGATGATGAGCGAGTTGATCAGGGTGTGGCCGAAGTTGGCCTGCTGCCACGCGTTGACGTAGTTGGAGAAGGTGAAGCCGCCGAAGGAGATGTAGCCGTTCTGCGCCGTGTAGGCGTAGCTGCGGAACGAGCTGATGACGGCGAAGACCACGGGGAAGAGCCAGATCAGGGCCATCACCGTGAGGAAGGTGTAGAGCAGGACCCTCCCGACGCGACGGGGTCGGGCGGCCTTGGCGACGACCCGGGTGGGCCGCTCCCTGGCGGCGTCCACGGGGGCGCTGGTGGCGGTGGTCATCGTTCCTCCCTCATGATGATGCGCAGGTAGACGACGATGAAGGCCGACGAGATGAGGAGCATGAAGGTCGCGAGGGCCGAGCCGAAGCCGATCCGGCTCGCCTCCCCCACGATGTTCTGGGTCACCAGCGTCGAGATGAGCTCGAGACCGTTGCGTCCCTTGTTGATGACCCACACGAGGTCGAACGCCCGGAGCGACTCGATGACCGTGACCACCAGGACGATGACGTTGATCGGCCTCATCACCGGGAAGATGACGCGGAAGAAGGTCGTCGTCTCACTGGCTCCGTCGACCTTGGCCGCCTCGCGCAGCGTCGGGTCGACGCCCTTGAGGCCCGCCAAGTAGAGCAGCATGACGTAGCCGACCTGCCGCCAGCTGGTGGCGACGAGGGCCGCCCCCAGGTTGTAGCTCTGGTCGCCGTACCAGTCGATGGTGGAGCCGGTGACGGCGTTGATCAGGCCCTGGTCCTTGCTGTACATCAGCTGCCAGATGAAGCCGATGAGAGCCAGCGACAGGACCACCGGCAGGTAGAACGCCGTCTGGTAGATGCGTCCACCCTTGAGCTCCTGGTCGAGCAGGACGGCGAGCAGCATCCCCAGCGGGGTCGCGATGACGAACATCACGACGAGCCAGATGAGGTTGTGCTGCAGCGCCGGCCAGAAGGGCGGGTAGTTCGTCACGACGTTCTGGTAGTTCGTCAGGCCGAGCCACTTGGCTCGGCTCGGGCTGCCGATGCCGTTCCAGTTGGTGAACGACAGCAGCACCGAGCCGACGGCCGGGAACCACACGAGGGCGACCACGAGGAACGTGGGGACCCCCACCATGAGCGAGACGACGATGCGGTCGACCCCGCTCAGGTGGTTGAGCCCCTTGTACCGAGAGCGCTTGCGAGGAGTCTTCGGGGTCTGGTGGGCGGTGTCCGCCGTGACGGTAGCCATGTCAGCTGCTGAAGATGCTGAGCTTCTGCTTCTGGATGCCGGCGACGAGAGAGTCGATCTCGGTCGGAGCCTTGATGAAGCTCTGGATGGCCGGGATCATCACCGTCGAGGCGAAGTCGGGCCGCGTGTCGCGGTCCATGAACTGGGCGATGTTCTTGGCCGACTTGACGAACTCGGCCGACTTCTTCTGCAGGGCGGTGTAGGCCCCGGTGTCGGCGGCCCCGCTCGTCGCGATGACGCTGGGGTCGGCCTTGACGGCGAGGTTCTGCGCGTCGGCGCCTCCGAGGTAGCCGAGCAGCTTCTTGGCGCCGGCCTCGTTCTTGGGCGAGGCCGACAGCATGTAGCCGTCGATCGGCGCCTCGATCGCGTCGGCGCCGATGTTGGAGTCGATCTCGGGGAAGGTGAAGAAGTCGAGGTCGTCCTGCTCGGCGCCCTTGGTGAACTGCTGGGCGACGAAGGCGCCGAGGACGTACATCCCCGACTTCTTCTGCTGCAGGCTCTGGGCCGCCTCCTGCCAGGTGCGCCCGAGGGAGTCGCTCTGGTGGTAGGGCAGCAGGCCACGCCAGGTGTCGAACACCTTCTTGACCTTGTCACCGCTCCAGTCCTCCTTGCCGGCCATCAGGCTGACGTGGTAGTCGAACCCGTTGACCCGCATGTTGATCTGGTCGAACGTGCCCATCGCGGGCCAGCCGTCCTTGTCACCGAAGGCGATCGGCGACAGGCCGTCCTTCTGCATCTGCTTGCTGAGGGTGACCAGCTCGTCCATCGTCTTCGGGACGGTGTAGCCCTTGGAGGAGAAGACGCTCTTGCGGTAGAAGACGCCCCAGGGGTAGTAGGTCGACGGCATGAAGTACTGCTTGCCGTCGTCGCCCGTCGAGGCGATCTTGAGCGCGTCGGTCATGTCGGTCTTGGCCGCCCAGACGTCGCTGATGTCGCCGGCGAGGCCCTGCGAGGCGAAGAAGCGCATGCGGTAGCCGGAGAACCACGAGAACACGTCGTCCGGAGTGCCCTGGAGGTAGTTGTTGATGTTCTCCTGGAAGGAGTTGTGGTCGATCGTGTTGATCTTGACCGACAGGCCGCTGTTGGCCTTGCCGAACGCGTCCATCACCGACTGGACGGCGGCCTTGGGCACGGCGTCCGACTGGTTGGAGCCGAGGGTCACCGTGCCGGTGGCGCCGGAGGTGTTGGCCGTGGCCCCGGGGCTGGTGGTGCTGCTGCTGCCACCACAGGCCGCGAGCAGCGACGGGATGGCGAGCATCGAGGTCGCTCCGACCGCACCCCGCAGGAGGTTGCGGCGCGAGAGGGCCGCGGTGGAGGCGGGTACGAGGCGGGCGAGGTACTCGGCCTCGGTGGACGGACGGCTCATCAGTGGACTCCTTCGACGCTGAACGAGGGGCAGTGGTGGTGATCCGGCCTCCGCACTCCAACGCGAACACCCAGAAACGATCACTTCCGCACTGAAGGATGACCCCGAGATCGCCGACTGTCAAGACTCCGGGCGCGACGACCTTGCCCGGGTCTCACTAGTCGATCCGTTGCCACATAACGAATTCGCTACGCTCCTGCGCTGTGGCACCGCCGTGGGGGATCCGTCGGGCACGATGTTGGTTTCTGTTGACTTTCAGCTCCAGCACCTGAACACTTCGACCCATGCGTTCGTGGCCCGATGATCGTGTCGCTCTCGGTGGCGACTACAACCCCGAGCAGTGGCCCCGTGAGGTCTGGGACGAGGACATCGCCCTGATGGCGCGGGCCGGGGTGTCCTTCGTGACCCTCGGCGTCTTCTCGTGGTCGTGGCTCGAGCCCGCGAAGGGTGAGTACGACTTCGCCTGGCTCGACGACATCATGGACCGCCTCGCCGGAGCCGGCATCGCGGTCGACCTCGCGACGGCGACCGCAACCCCACCGCCGTGGTTCTCGCTGGCCTTCCCCCAGACGCTGCCGGTCGACCACGACGGGCACACGCTGTGGCCGGGCAGCCGGCAGACGTGGTGCCCGAGCTCGGAGGTCTACCGCGAGCACGCGCTCGCCCTCACCACGGCCCTGGCCACCCGGTATCACGAGCACCCCGCCCTGGCCATGTGGCACGTCTCCAACGAGTACGCCTGCCACAACCTGCCCTGCTACTGCGACACCTGCGCCGGTGCCTTCCGCCGCTGGCTCCAGCGCCGGTACGACGACCTCGAGCACCTCAACGACGCCTGGGGCACCGCCTTCTGGAGCCAGCGGTACACGGCGTGGGAGCAGATCCTGCCCCCGCGGCGCACCACAGCCTTCGCCAACCCGACGCAGCAGCTCGACTTCGCCCGCTTCGGGTCCGACACCCTGCTGGACTTCTACCGGGCCGAGAAGCAGGTCCTGACCACCCTCTCCCCCGGCGTGCCGGTCACGACCAACTTCATGACGATGACGCACTTCCGTCACCTCGACTACCACCGCTGGGCCCCCCACCAGGACGTCGTCAGCACCGATCACTACGTCGTCGACGGCCTCGAGCACCCGCGGGCCGAGCTCGCCTTCAGCGGCGACGTGACGCGCGGTCTCGCCGACGGCTCACCGTGGCTGCTGATGGAGCACTCGACGTCGGCCGTCAACTGGCAGCCGGTCAACCGGGCCAAGGCCCCCGGCCAGACGCTGCGCGACAGCCTCGCCCACGTGGCGCGCGGCGCCGACACCATCGGCTTCTTCCAGTGGCGCCAGTCGCTCTCGGGGTCGGAGAAGTTCCACTCGGCGATGGTGCCCCACGCCGGCCCCGACAGCGCCCGCTTCCGCGAGGTCTGCCGGCTCGGGGAGGTCGCCGCCCGCCTCGGCGAGGTGTGCGGCTCCCGCGTCGAGGCCTCCGTGGCCCTGCTGTGGGACTACGAGGCGCAGTGGGCGGGGACGGGACCCGCGATGCCGTCCCAGCTGCTCGACTACCCCGTCGTGGCCCGTGCGGTCCACCGGCTCCTGCGCGACCGGGGCGTGACGCTCGACGTGGTGCACCCGGGCGCTGACCTCGCTTCCTACGGCCTCGTGGTGGTGCCGACGCTCTACCTCGTCTCCGATGCGCACGCAGCCGCGATCGCCGCCGCCGCCGAGCGGGGCGCGACCGTGCTCGTAACGATGTTCTCCGGCATCAGCGACGAGGACGACCACGTGCGCCCGGGCGGCTACCCCGGAGCCTTTTGTGACCTGCTGGGCGTGCGCGTCGAGGAGTTCTTCCCCCTGCGCGAGGGCGAGGCCGTCGGCCTCGAGGGCGGGGGGCACGGCGAGATCTGGTCGGAGGACGTGACGGCCGTCGACGCCGTCGTCGTCGACCGCTTCGCCACCGGGCCGCTCTCCGGGCGGCCCGCTCTCACCCGGCGCGACGTCGGTGTGGGGTCGGCCTGGTATCTGAGCACCCTGCCCGACGACACCCACCTCGACGCTCTGCTCGGGCAGCTGGTGGCCGAGGCCGGGGTGCACCCGGCCGCCGACGTCTCCCCCGGGGTAGAGGCCGTCCGACGCTCCGGGCCAGGCGGGTCGTGGCTCTTCCTCGCCAACGACACCGACCAGCCGCAGCGGGTGACCACCCGGGGCCACGACCTGGTCGCCGACGTCACCGTCGACGGCGAGATCACCCTCGCCCCCGGTCACGTCGCCGTCGTGCGTGAAGGATGAGGACCGTGCTCGCCAGCCAGCGCCGCTCGACCATCCTGTCGCTGGTCGACGAGACGGGCGCCGTCAAGGTCTCCGACCTGGTGGACCACCTGCAGGTCTCGGACATGACGATCAGGCGCGACATCGAGCAGCTGGCGCGCGAGGGACGGCTCGAGCGAGTGCACGGCGGAGCCGTCTCCCTCGGGCAGGCGAGCTCGCACGAGCCCGGCTTCCTCGTGAAGTCGGCGCTGATGACGGCCGAGAAGCGGGCCATCGCCGAGCACGCGGCCACCCTCGTCGAGCCCGGCTCGGCGGTCGCGATCTCCGCCGGTACGACGACCTACGAGCTGGCACGCTGCCTGCGCACGGTGCCGGACATCACGATCGTGACCAACTCGGTGCCGGTCGCCCAGCTGCTGCACGAGTCGAGCGCCCCCGGGCAGACCGTGGTGCTCACCGGTGGGCTGCGCACGCCGTCCGACGCGCTCGTCGGCCCGGTCGCGGTGACGGCGCTGCGGTCGCTGCACGTCGACCGGCTGTTCCTCGGCGTGCACGGGATGGACTCACGGGCCGGGCTGACCACCCCCAACATCGTCGAGGCCGAGACCAACCGCGCACTGGTCGCCTCGGCCCGCCAGACGGTGATCCTGGCCGACCACACCAAGTGGGGGGTCGTCGGGCTCAGCACCATCATCGCGCTCGCCGAGGTCGACCTGCTCGTCACCGACTCCGGGCTGCCCTCGCGGGCCCGCACGGCCCTCGAGGACGCCGTGACGCAGCTCGTGGTCGTCCGGGCGGGTGGGCGTGGTCAGCGGGCCCCCGCGGTGGCGACGCAGCGGTAGCAGACGGGCCCCGTAGGCCCGGGGCCCGCAGACACACAGCACGGCCCGTCACCGGTGGAGGTGACGGGCCGTGCTCATGTGGTCACTCGTGGGCTTGCGCGGGGCCCGTGATGAGGCGCGTTGGTCACATACGACCGAAGCTGACGTTCTGCATGGTCCAGATGCTGTGCAGTCCGCTGGACTGGCCCGGGCGGGGATCGTCGTACATGACGCCGGGGCCGGCGTAGATACCGACGTGGTAGGCCGGGAAGCCGACGAAGACCAGGTCGCCGGGGACCGGGTTCGTCACGCGGGTGGCGGCCAGACGCTGGGCCTCGGCCGTGCGGGGCAGCGAGATGCCGACCGCGCGGAAGACGAGACTGGTGTATCCGGAGCAGTCGGCGCCCGCGGTCGACATGCCGCCCCAGAGGTAGGGGATGCCGCTGAGCGCCCGTGCTGCGCCGAGGATGCCACCGCTCGGAGCCGGCAGCGCGATGGTGCGGGTGGCCGGTGCAGCCGACGAGGTCGAGGCAGCCGACGCAGTCGGCGTGCTCGTGATGGCGACGCGGCTGGCGGAGCGTGAGACCCGGGCGACCGGGGCGGCGGGAGCCGGAGCGGGCTGCACGACCTTCTTGACGATCTTCTTGATCGTCATGGGGACCGCAGTGGCCACAGCCTTCTTGCCGGTGAAGCCGATGACCCCGTAGGTCGGCGCGTTGGCCGGCGTCGCGGGGGCCTCGACGGCGACGGCGCCGACGGCCGGGGCCGTAGCCTGCTTCGCGGAGGCAACCAGGGCGGTTCCGTTGTCACCGGGGGCGGCCGCGGCCGGGAGGGCGAAGGTGGCCAGCAGGCCACCGGAGGCCACCACGACGGCCGAGACCTTCATGGCCGGCTGCGCGGAGACGGCAGCGATATCGGCGAGTTCGGAGATGGGACTGAATCCCGGGGCGCGATGGCGCCCAACAAGCGTACGAGCCACGAATGAAACCTCTCAAGCGCCTACGAAGTGAGCTGTCGGGTTCGGGTGGGAGGTTCTGCTGTTCACCCGGCCCTCGTCACGAGACCTCGCGGTCCCGAGCCAAGGGCTTCACCCCGAGACCGTCCGGAGACGGTCGAAGGTGGTTCCCCCGCTCCTGCCAGCGGTTGTGCTTTTCTCATCCGAGTGGCAGGACTAGGCGTCTCGGGAAGAACCCTGACCGGTGTTCGGCCAAGTGCGGCATACGCTACAACAGAGGTATCGCTCGTGTCACATGAAGGTCACGAAAGTGTCACCATTGCCCGGAATATCCCGCTCAGGATGTGGATAACCCCGAAAAAGATGGCCCGATCGGGTGGTAGGGACTAGTCATCGACCCCGGGGGACCCCGAGCCCGACCCCGAGCCCGACCCCGAGCCCGACCCCGAGCCCGACCCCGAGCCGGCTCAGGACCGGCCCAGTGCCGGCTCAGATCCGGGCGGCGAAGACGTGGACGGCGACGCCGGTCGGCAGGGAGACCCCGGTGCTGAGCTCGTCGCCCTCGCGGACGGCGATCACCCGACCGCCCTGGAGGCTGACCGAGACCCGCTCACCCGGCAGCAGACCGGCACTGGTGAGCAGCGTGAGGGCCTCGTGGTCCACCTGCACCGTCTCACCGATGCGGCGCACCACGACGAGGACCGGCTCGGCGGTGGCGATCTCGACGAGGGTCTCGACGCCGTGGCGGAAGGACTCGCCGCCCTCCTCCCCGAGCTCGTCGAGCCCCGGGATGGGGTTGCCGTAGGGCGAGACGAGGTGGTCGTCGAGCATGGCGAGGATCTTGCGCTCGACGCGCTCGCTCATGACGTGCTCCCAGCGGCACGCCTCGTCGTGCACGAACTCCCACTCCAGCCCGATGACGTCGACCAGCAGCCGCTCGGCCAGGCGGTGCTTGCGCATCACGCGCGTGGCGAGGGTGCGCCCCTGGTCGGTCAGCCGCAGCTGCCGGTCGTCGGCGACGTGCAGCAGCCCGTCGCGCTCCATCCGGGCCACGGTCTGGCTCACCGTGGGCCCGGAGTGGCCCAGCCGCTCGGCGATGCGCGCGCGCAGCGGGGTGATGCCTTCTTCCTCCAGCTCGAAGATCGTCTTGAGGTACATCTCCGTCGTGTCGATCAGGTCCGTCACCTGCGGATTCTCGCAGAAGCCACCGACGGCCCCGCTACCGTCGGCCGGGCCCGTCCGCCCCGCGCTCCCGCCGCCGCTCCAGCGACCCCCGCGAGACGGGGTCGAAGCGCGGCACCCACACCCGCAGCCAGCCGGCCCCGGCGAGGGCGAGCGCACCCATCGCGACGGCGGCCGCCGCCAGCGGCACGACGGTGGTGAGGGCCGAGATGAGGCCAGGGCCGGCCGCGTTGCCGCTGTCCGACATCAGCCGCCAGCCCCCGAGGAACTGCGCGCGGTCGCGGGTCGGTGAGGCATCGGCGCCGAGCGTCATGACCACGCCGGAGCCGAGGCCGTTGCCGGCCGCCATCACGGTCGCCACGAGGGCGACGAGGCCGAACGACCCGGCCAGCGGCAGCAGCGCCATTCCGAGCCCGAGCACGACCATGCTCGGGACGACCACGTAGAGGCGGCCCCAGCGGTCCATGATGCGACCGCCCGGATAGAACAGCAGCATGTCGACGGCCCCGGCGATGCCGAAGACGAGGCTGGTGTGCGCCGCGTCGAGCCCGATGCCCTCGGCCCACAGCGGTACCAGCGCCGTGCGGCAGGAGCGGGCGCCCGAGATGAACAGCACCCCGACACCGAGGGTGCGCAGGGTGCGACGGTGCTCGAGCAGCACCGAGCCCACAGAGCGTCGTACGGGGTCGCGCAGCTGCGCCGCCCGCTCGCCGGAGGTCAGGTCGGGCACGACCAGGAGGAGGGCGAAGGCGGCCGTCGAGGCGAGCAGCCCGACGCCGTAGGCCGCCGACACACCGAAGCGGCTGACCGCGGCCGCCCCGAGGAAGGGCCCCACGAACAGGCCGATGCGGCTGACCCCGCCGAGGGTCGACAGGGCGCGGGCCCGCAGGCGGATCGGCACCACCTCGGTGAGGTAGGCCTGACGGGCCAGGCCGAAGACGGACGCCGCGAGACCGAGCACCACGAGCGATGCGGCCAGCACCCACACGTGGCGGGCGAGGGCGCAGCCGAGCATGCCGACCGCTTCGATCCCGCACGCGAGCAGCAGGGCCGTGCGCTCCCCCAGCCGGGCGGCGAGCGCGCCCGCCGGTATGTCGCCGAGCAGCTGCCCGACACCCATGAGCGCGACCATGAACGCGGCGAGGTTGACGCCGGCCCCGAGGTCGCGCGCAGAGAGCACGATGACCGGGGCGACCGCCCCCGTGCCGACAGCGCTGAGCACGCTCGGCCCGTAGGCCGCGAGCGCGATCGACCTCAGGTCTGCGAGCGAGTCCACCGCGAGCACTCTAGGCATGGAACGAAACCCCCTTGTGGGCGCTGCCCCGCCGACTTAGGGTTTGAGGACACGAGAAGGGAGGTGGTCCAGTAGTGAATTCTTCGAGGACGCGTGAGGTGACTGCGCGATAGCGCAGCCGTATCGCTGACCGCCTCGGTCGGCAACGGACGTGCGATCGCCAGATCCAGCAGTCGCCGCGGCCCGTGGGTGGTGGTGCCCCCGTCCAGGCACCCGCCGGTTCCCTCCCCCGTGGAGGACTCGGCGCCCACGGGCTCGTCCGTGCCCCTGCTCGCCTGCGGGCTGGCGACACCTCAGGGCTGGCGGCGGGTGAGCACCCAGGCGGCCCGGTCGTCGAGCGCCGGGTGCGCACTCACGTCCTGCGCCGCGACCCCGCCCCCGGCGCCGACAGCGGTGAAGACGAGCCGGTCGTGCAGCCGGTTGCTGCGCCCGGCCCAGAGCTCGACCTCGGTCGCGCGCACCCGGTAGCCGGCCCAGGTCGGCGGCACCGGCACGTCGTCGGGCCGACCGTGGTCGGGGTACTGCGCGGCATACCGGGCGTAGTCGTCCTCCAGCTGGCCGCGGTCCCGCGCCGGCGCCGACTGGTGCGAGGCCCACGCGCTGATCCGCGAGCCCCAGGGGCGGGTGACC
Organism: Dermatophilaceae bacterium Soc4.6; assembly: GCA_039889245.1. Lineage (NCBI taxonomy): Bacteria > Bacillati > Actinomycetota > Actinomycetes > Micrococcales > Dermatophilaceae > Dermatophilaceae bacterium Soc4.6. The sequence continues at coordinate 1,509,642 of JAZGVH010000002.1, forward strand.
CAGTAGTCGTGCACCTCGGGCGCCGCGATCCGCTCGACCGTGCCACGCAGCCGGATCGCGCGGAACATCGCCGGCCAGGTCAGCGCGACCGCGATGTGCGCGTTGGCCGCGAGCTCGAGGCCCTTCGTCGAGTCGGTCGAGCTGACGAAGCCCGGCCCGCGCTGGTCGAGGAAGCGCATGAGCACGGTGCGCACGTTCGGCACGCCGTGCGCGTCGGCCGTCGCGACCGACAGCGCGCGGGGCTCGTAGACGTCGGGGTTCGTCAGTGCCCGCTGATCGGCCTCGTCGACCCAGCGGCGCACCTGCGCATAGGGCGTCGACTCGAGCATCTCCTCGGTGAGCCCGTCACCGGTGTAGTCGTGCCGCTGGACCTGTCCTGCGGCGTGTGCCGCGTCGCTGTTCACCCGGCCAAGGCTAGGCGCCGGGACGGGGGGCTGCTCAGGTGCCGATCCGGATCCCCAGCTGGTCGGCGAGCGCATCGGCCAGGTCGAGCAGCTGCAGGCGGCTGATCGTGGCGCCGCGCAGGCTCGCGAGGCCGCGGGGGGCGACGAGGCGCGGGCCCGACAGGTCGACCTCGGTCATCGTCACCCCGGAGAACTGCGCCGTCACCAGCTGGCAGCCGTCGAAGGACACCCGCTTGAGCGTCGCACCGGCCAGGTCGGGCTCGAGCAGCACCACGTCCTCGAAGACGACGTCGGTCAGGGTGGCGCCGCGCAGGTTGAGGAAGTCGACCTTGCCGCCTACGACGCGCACGTCACGCCATACGGACCCGTAGGCCGATGGCGCCCCGAGGCGGGGGTCGGTGACCACGGTGTCGGCGAGGGTCGCGTCCGAGAGGTCGATGCCCGCGCCGCGCACCCGGGTGAGCACGCTCTCGGAGAATCGGGCTCCCGACAGGTCGGCCTCGGTGAGGTCGACGTCCACCAGGGCGCACTCGAGGAAGCGGGACCCGGCGGCGCGCGCCCGGGTGAGGTCGGCGTCACGCACGACGACCCGGTCGTAGGTCTCGTCGGCCACCAGCGGCGCGTCATGGGCCTCGAGCGTGTGGGGGTCGAGCGGCGGGCGGGGCGGTCGACGGGCGGAGCGGCGCGGCGGCATCCGCCCATCCTGCCCCGCCACCCCTCCCGCCACCCCTCCCGCGTTCCGGGCGGGTGGGGGGTGAGGTCAGACCTGCGGACCCTCGGTGCGCAGCTTCTCGACCTCGGCCATGGCCTCCCGCAGGCCCTGGAGCCACTCGTCGGCGTGCTGGCCGACGAGCGTGACGGCCCAGGCGAGCGCCTCGGAGCGGGAGCGGGCGACGCCGGCGTCGACGAGGGTGTCGAGCACCTGACGCTGCGGCTGGCGCAGCCGCGTCATGACCGGCACCGCCTGGTGGGTGAAGATCGCCGACTCGTCGCCGATCGTCGCGCCCCAGCCGACCTTGCGGCCGTAGCGGGCCTCGGCCTCGAGGGCGATGGCCACCCGCTCGTCGCGGGTGTCCTCGCGGAAGCGGCTGATCCGCCCCTGGGCCGCGGCCGCCGACGACTCGCCGTCAGCACTGTCGACGGGCGGCAGCTCGCCGACGACGATGACCTCCTCGCGGTCGACCGAGACGGTCGGTGAGCCGGTGTACCAGCCGCTCGGCAGTCGCCCGGCGAACCAGGCGACGACGTCGTCGGCCGCGGGGAGGTCGGCCTGCTGCCAGCCGCCCGGGCGACCGAAGCCGCCTCCGCGCCGGCCGGGACCGCCCGGACCCATCGGTCCGAAGCCGGGGCCCCAGCCGGGTCCGAAGCCGGGCCCGCCCGGGCCCCCCGGGCCACCGCCGCGGCGTCCGCGGCGGCCTCCGCGTGGGCCGCGCTCCTGCTCCTCGTCGGAGAAGCGCTCGGCGAACCGCTCGGCGAAGGGGTGGTGGTGGCCCGCATCCGGGCCGTGGTGGTCGTGGTGGTGACTCATGTGGTGCTCCTTCGTAATGGTGATTACATGATTACAGACAAAGGAACGGCGCACCAGCCCCCGCTGTTCCCGACTCCGGTCCACCCCGTGGAAACGAAGGGGGCATCCCCTCCCGCGGTGGTCTCATGAGGTATGAGCGACCCCCGCCTGACCATCCCCGCCGACCTGCTGCCGCAGGACGGTCGCTTCGGCTCGGGCCCGAGCAAGGTGCGGCCCGAGCAGGTCGCCCACCTGGCCTCCCTCGGGCGGACGGTGCTCGGCACGTCGCACCGACAGGACCCCGTACGCCGTCTCGTCCGCGAGGTGCGCGAGGGGCTCGCCGAGCTGTTCTCGCTGCCCGACGGCTACGAGGTCGTGCTCGGCAACGGTGGCTCGACGGCCTTCTGGGACGTCGCCGCCTTCGGCCTCGTGCGCGAGCGCAGCCAGCACCTGGCCTTCGGGGAGTTCTCGGCGAAGTTCGCCGCCGTCACCGCGGGCGCCCCCTTCCTCGGCGAGCCGACCGTCGTGCGGGCAGAGCCCGGTGGCCTCGCGACCGCGCACGCCGAGACCGGCGTCGACGCCTATGCCTGGCCGCACAACGAGACGTCCACCGGCGTGATGGCGCCGGTGCGTCGAGTCGAGGGCGCCGACGACGGCGCGCTGATGCTGGTCGACGCGACCTCGGGTGCGGGCGGGCTGCCGGTCGACGTCACCGAGACCGACGTCTACTACTTCGCCCCGCAGAAGTCCTTCGCCTCGGACGGCGGGCTGTGGCTGGCGACGTTCTCCCCCGCAGCGCTCGCCCGCGTCGACGAGATCGCCGGCAGCGGCCGGTGGGTCCCTGACTTCTTCAGCCTGCCGACCGCGGTCGCCCAGAGCCGCCTGGACCAGACCTACAACACACCGGCCGTCGCGACCATCGCGATGATGGGTGAGCAGCTGCGGTGGATCAACGGCCAGGGCGGGCTGGGGTGGGCCGTGTCCCGCACCCTCGACAGCTCGAGCCGCCTGTATGCGTGGGCCGAGAGGACCTCCTACACCACGCCGTTCGTCACCGAGCCGTCAGCGCGCAGCCAGGTCGTCGGCACCATCGACCTCGACCCGGAGGTCGACGCGGCCGCGGTCGCGGCGACGCTGCGGGCCAACGGCGTCGTCGACGTCGAGCCCTACCGGCGGCTCGGTCGCAACCAGCTGCGGGTCGCGATGTTCCCCGCCGTCGACCCCGACGACGTCTCCGCGCTCACGGCCTGCATCGACTGGGTGGTCGAGCAGCTCGGCTGACCTGATGGGCTGCCCGGGCTGAGGCGCTGATGGGGTCAGTGCAGGGTCTGGACGAACGCCGACACCGCGGCGACCACGACGAGACCGACCAGCACGAAGACGGTGAGGCGCTGACGGAATCGTGGGGTCACGTGCGGATCCTGCCAGACCCACCGAGGTGAGGGGTGGACGGCTGCCGACCCGCTGAGGCGCCGCGGGTCAGCGGACCGGCTCGGGCTCCGGCACCGTGACCGGCACGAGCGCCAGCCGCGGCAGCCGGCGCGGGGTCCGGGTGACCCGGAGGCGACCCGCGGGTCCCCCTCGAGCATGGAGGGCCAGCACCGCCAGGAGCGACAGCCCCACCATGACCGTGCCGATGCCGATGGTCCATCGGGGGCCGGCGTGGTCACCGAGCCAGCCGATCAGCGGGGCGCCGATCGGGGCGCCCCCCATGAGGATCGCCATGTAGAGCGACATCACCCGGCCGCGCATCTGTGGCTCGACCGACAGCTGGACCGTGGAGTTGGCGGTGGTGAGCGCCGTCAGCGAGGCCAACCCGACGGGCACGAGCGCGAGCGCGAAGAGGTCGTAGGTCGGGGCGAGGGCGGCCAGCAGGGAGGCGACCGTGAAGCCCCCGAGGGCGACGAGGACCACGGCAAGGCGGGGCTCGCGCCGTCGCGCCGAGAGCAGGGCGGCGGCGAGGGAGCCGATCGCCATGATCGAGCCGAGCAGGCCGTACTGGGTCGCACCCTGGTGGAAGACCTGGGTGGCCATGAGGGCCATGGTCAGCTGGAAGTTCATGCCGAAGGTGCCCAGGACGAAGACCAGCCCCATGATCACCATCAGATCGGGACGGCTGCGCACGTAGGCGAAGCCCTCGCGCACCTGGCCCTTGCCCCGCAGCCGGGGGGAAGGGGTCAGCTCGTCGGTGTGCAGGGCGGCGAGCGAGGCGATGACGAAGAAGAACGACAGACCGTTGAGCAGCAGAGCCGTGCCGGTGCCCAGCCACGCGATGACCAGCCCGGCGACACCGGGGCCGACGAGCCGTCCGGCGTTGAAGGAGGCGCTGTTGAGGCCGACGGCGTTGCTCAGCTGCTGGCGCGGCACGATCTCGGAGACGAACGACTGGCGGGCCGGGTTGTCGACGGAGGTCGCGATGCCCTGGAAGAGGGCGACGGCATACACCTGCCAGAGCTGCACGACGCCGCTGAGGGTGAGCACGGCGAGGGTGAGCGCCGACACGGCGAGCGCGCCCTGCGAGACGAAGAGGATGCGGCGCTTGGGGAAGCGGTCGGCGATGACCCCGGTGAACGGCGCGAGGAGCAGGAAGGGCAGGAACTGCAGCCCCGTGACGAGGCCGAGCGCGGTGGCGGAGTGGTCGGTGAGGACCGTGAGCACGAGCCAGTCCTGCGCGACGCGGCCCATCCAGGTGCCGACGTTGGAGACGAAGGAGCCGCTGAAGTAGATGCGGTAGTTGCGGATCGACAGCGACGAGAAGGTCGGGCTCACTCGCTGGCCACCCGGGTGAGGATCTGCGTGGCCCGGGCGAGCACGTCCTGCTCCTCGAGGCTGAGGTGCTTGACCCGGCTGGCCATCCACGCGTCGCGGCGGCGGCGGATCGACCGCACGCTGCGTCGGCCCTCGTCGGTCAGGCTGAGGATGACCTGACGCCCGTCGGTGGGGTCGTCCTGACGGCTGACCAGACCCTGCTCGACCAGTGCGGCGACGGTGCGGGTCATGCTCGGCTTTGCGACGCGCTCGATCTCGGCCAGCTCGCCGGGCGTGCGCGGGGCACCCTCGAGTCGGCACAGCACCGAGAACTGGTGGGGAGCCACGTCGTGGCTGGACTCGAAGCGGACACGGCGGCTGATCCGCATACAGGCCAGGCGAAGGTCGGCCGAGAGGTGGGCGATCTGCTGGGGGGTGAAGGAGGTGGGCGCGCTGTTCATCGGTCGTTAGCCTAACTCATTACCTTGGCTAACGATCTCTGGGTCCGGGGGGTGACTCGGAGTCGACCCCGCAGCGGTCCGGTCGGGTCGGGCGCGACGCCGCCGGTCTGGCCCGTGCGCACCTCGAGCCCCAGCGCCCAGCCGCGGGCCGCATAGCCTTGGGTCATGAGCACCCCCGACGCCCGTATGGAGTCCTCCCCCGCCGGGGGCGCGGGGGCGGGCCCACGACCGGCGACCGTCTCGGTCCCGACGGTCTGCGTCGTCGGGTCGCTCGCGTGGCTGGTCGTGCTCGTGGTCACCCTGGTGGTGCCGGATCTCCACACGGGCGAACGCTCGTGGTGGCCGTGGACGGCCGTCGCCGGGCTCGCGCTCGGCGTCGGGTGCTGGCTCTACGTCAGGCGCGGGCGGGGGAATGCCGCAGGCGCCTGAGCTCAGACGAACTCGAGCGCCAGCTCGTCGAGGATCGGCTCACCCATGGGCTCGGGCTCGGGCAGCGGCGCACGGGTCTCGCTGTGCGCACCGCAGCCGTGGTCGAGGCTGACGACTGTGCCGTCGGAGGGCGACCACTCGCTGGCGCAGACACCGAAGACGATGCGCAGGGCCCCGGCCATCGGCACGTAGAAGCCGCAGCTCGAGCACGACGCCTCGGCCTTGACCGCGACCTCGGCGGTCGGCCCGTGCGACCCGTCGTACCAGCGCTGGGCGGCGTCGTCGCGGCCCTCGGCGCTGAGCACCCGCGGGCGCCCCAGACCGAGCTCGACGAAGCCGACCTGGTCGACGTCGTCGTCGCCCGTCGCCTCGAACCCCGCCTCGAGCAGCGGGTCGTCCTCGCGGTAGGGCAGGACGTCGCCGGCGCTGAGGTCGCCGGGGGCGAGACGCTCGTCATACGGCAGCCACTGCGGTGACAGCACCGAGTCGGGGCCCGGCACGAGGTTGGTCTCGCAGACCGTGGCGTCCTTCTGCCGAGGCGCGCGGGCCACGCTGACCGCCCAGCGCCAGCCCCGGTAGGCCGGGCTCGAGCAGTCGAAGTAGTGCGTGGCCAGGCGCTCGCCCTCCATCACCATCTCGAGGTGCTCACCGACCGCGCCGGCCAGCGCGACGTCGTCGAGGGCGGCCCGGGCGACGTCGACGGCGGCCGCGAGGGTCGCGTCCTTCTTCAGGGGCTTGGAGTCGGTGCTGGAGTCGGGCACGGTCACGCCTCGAGGTCGGTGGCGACGGCCCGCATGACCTGCGAGACCTTGGATGCGAACTCCTTGTCGGGGTAGCGCCCGTGACGCAGGCCCTCACCGACCGAGTCGAGCAGGGCGATGAGGTCCTCGACGATGACGACCATGTCGTCGGCGGGCTTGCGCAGCGCGGCCCGCTTGCCCGCGGTGACGGTCGGCGCGGGGTCGAGCACGCGCAGCGACAGCGCCTGGGCGCCGCGGCGGCCCTCGACGATGCCGAACTCGACGCGCGTGCCGCCCTTGAGCGTGGTGGTGCCCTCAGGCAGGGCGTTGGCGTGCAGGAAGACGTCAGCGCCCTCGTCGTCGGAGAGGAAGCCGAAGCCCTTCTCGGCGTCGTACCACTTCACCTTGCCGGTCGGCATGGGTTACCTCGTTCGGGAGTTGTCGAGTCTGCGGCGCGTCGACGACCTGGGTCGCGACGCTGCGGGGATGACCCCCACTTTACGGGAGGCCACCAACCCGTTTGACCGCCGTCGGCAGGCGGGGCGGGCAGGCGGGGCGGGCGGGCGGGCGCCGAGCCTCCGCGAGCGGTCTCAGCCGATGCGGATGCCCCAGGTGCCGGTGTGCGAGCCCCCCGGCTCGAGCACCACGAGGTCGGCGCCCGACGCGAGGGCCGCCGGCGGGCAGGTCATCGGCTCGATGGCGATGCCGTTGCTGCCCTCGGTCTGCGAGGTCGAGCGGCCGGTGAAGACCTGCATCCAGCCGTAGTGCTCGTCGGCCCACAGGGTCACGGCGCCCAGCGCGACCCCGTCGAGCCGCGCCTCCCAACGGCCGTCCCCACCGCGCGCGAGGTCGGTGAAGGCGGTGTCGAGGTCGGTCGCACCGAGCACGCGCCCACCCCGGAAGTCGTAGGCCGTGCCGTCGACCCGGTGGGTCGCGACCGGCAGGAGCCGGTCGGGAGTGACCTCGAGGAAGCTCGAGCCGGGCAGGGTGAGCGAGAGGTCGTCGAGGGGGGTGTCGCCGACGTGGAGGTAGGGGTGTGCGCCGTAGCCGTAGGGCGCCCGGGTGGAGGACCGGTTGACGGCGCTCGTCGTCACCTCGAGCCCGGCCTCGGTCAGCGTGTAGGTCGTGGCGAGGTCGAGCACCCAGTCCCACCCCGGCTGGGGGTGCAGTCGGTGGGTGAGGGTGACGTGGTGCTCGCCGAGGTCGCCGAGCCCCCACGAGGCCCAGCGCACCAGCCCGTGGCTCGCGTTGTGCAGCTTGGGCTCCGTCAGCGGCAGCTGGTGGTCGACGCCGTCGAAGCTCCAGCGACCGTCGGCGACACGGTTGGGCCACGGGATCAGCTGTTGCCCGCGGCCAGCCACGACCGTGGCGTCGGCGGGGTAGCCGGCGACGACATCCACCCCGCCGCGGCTCCAGCTGCGCAGCCCGCCGCCGACCTCCACCACGGTCAGCACGTCGCCGCCGCGGCTGATGGTCCACTGCTGGCCGGTGGGCTGGCCCTCCGGGGCGAGGGCGGAGAAGGACGTCACCCTCCCAACCTATCGGCGGGCCGAGCGCCGGTGCCCCACCCGTGGGCGCGTCGGCACCACCGGGGCCGCCCCGACTACCGTGGTGCGGTGCCCCCCCGCCGTCGATCCTCCGCGACCACAGCCCCCGCGGTGACCGCCCCCGCGGCCCGCAGCCTGGCCGACGACATCCGGGCCCGCAGCGACGACGAGCTGGTCGCGCTGGTGGTCGGCCGCCCCGACCTGGCCCGCCCCGCCCCCGCCGACCTCACCTCGCTGGCGGCCCGGGCCAGCACGCGCGCCAGCGTGCAGCGCTGCCTCGAGGCGCTCGACCGCGGCCAGCTGCAGGTGCTCGAGGCCACGGTCGTCGTCGGCGACGGCGCGGCGCCCGCTCGGGTCGCAGCCCTGCTCGGCGAGGGCGCCGACCCCGAGCGCGACGTGGCGCCGGTGCTCGAGCAGCTGCGCAGCCTCGGCCTGCTCTGGCGCGCCAGCGACGGGCTGCACGTGGTGCGCACCGTGCCCGACGTGCTCGGGCCCACGCCCGTCGGTCTGGGCCCCGCCGCAGCCGACCTCCAGGGCACACCGACGGCCGGGCTCACGGACCCGCACGAGATCGCCCGGCTCGTCGAGCGGGCCCCGCCGGGCGCTCGAGCTGTGCTCGACCGGCTCGCCTGGGGACCTCCGGTGGGTGTCGTGGGCGCCGCCGCAGGCAGCGGACAGGGCGGCACCGACGGCGCCGGCTGGCTGCTCGAGCGGGGACTGCTCGCCCGTCTCGCGCCCGAGCTCACGGCGCTGCGCAGCACGGTGGCCGCGCCCAACGACCTGCGGGTCGTGCTGCCCCGCGACGTGGCAATCGTGTTGCGAGGCGGGCAGATCCACGCCCACCCGGCGCTCGCACCTCCCCCGGCCCGGACCACCCCCCTGGCGCAGGACGTCATCGACGCGACAGCCGCCGGGGTCGTCGTCGACCTGCTCACCCACGTCGAGGAGCTGGTGCTGCGGTGGGGGTCCAACCCGCCGCGGGTGCTGCGCACCGGTGGGCTCTCCATACGCGACCTGCGGGTGGTCGGCACGTCGCTCGAGCTGCCGGCCGATCAGGCCGCCTTCGTCGTCGAGATCGCGTATGCCGCGGGCCTCGTCGCCGACGACGGCGAGCTCGCGCCGGTGTGGGCACCGACGACGGCGTCCGACGAGTGGCAGGCCCTGCCCGCCGGGTCACGCTGGGAGCGGCTGGCGACCGGCTGGTTCGCCTCGATGCGCGCCACCCACCTGGTCGGGGGGCGTGACGCCACCACGACGGCGGGCGGGGCCGCCCCCTCGAGCTCCAACGCGCTCGGACCCGACGTGCAGTGGCCGGCCATCAGGGCGCTGCGGGCCGAGGTGCTCAGCGAGCTGGCCACGAGCCCCGAGGGCGCCGTGACGGCGAGCGAGTCCGTGGTCGAGCGACTGCTGTGGCGGCGACCCCTGCGCAACCCGCGGATGCTGCGCGACGCCGCCGCAGCCGTCCTGCGCGAGGCCGAGTGGCTGGGCGTGACCGGACGTGGCGCCCTCTCCCGTGCCGGTCGAGCGTTGGTGGTCAAGGTGGGCGACGCCGCGGCCGCGATGGGCTCGGCCCTGCCCGAGTCGGTGGACTACGTGCTCCTGCAGGCCGACCTGACGGCCATCGCGCCCGGCCCGCTCGAAGGAGAGCTGGCCCGCCTCATGCGACTGGTCTCCGACGTCGAGTCGCGAGGCGGCGCAACGGTGCACAGGCTCTCACCGACCTCGGTGCGCCGCGCCCTCGACGTGGGGTGGACCGCCGACGAGCTGCTCGAGCGTCTGCGCGAGGCGAGCCGCACCGGCGTGCCCCAGCCGCTGGAGTACCTCGTGCGTGACCTCGCCCGACGCCACGGCCAGACCCGGGTGGGCGCCGCCACCGCCTACATCCGCAGTGACGACGAGGCGGTGCTCGAGACCATGGTGGCCGAGCGGTCGCTCGGGGCGCTGCGCCTGCGCCGCATCGCGCCGACCGTCGTGATCTCCGGGGCGGATCCCGTCACGATGCTGGAGATGCTGCGCGACAAGGGTTTTGCCCCGGTGCAGGAGGGGTCCGACGGCCAGGTCGTCGTCACCGCACCCCCCGAGCGACGGGCCCGCGACCGGCGACCCGCGGCGCGACCCGTCGTGGCTGCGGTCGACGCCGAGCTGGCCGGGCGGCTCGTCACCGGGCTGCGGACCGCCGAGATCTCGGCCCAGGCGCTGCGCTCGCGTCAGGAGGCCGACGGGCCGGTGCTCGAGGCCACCGACCCGACCGTCACCATCGCGCTGCTGCGAGACGCCGCCGCCGACCAGCGTGGAGTCTGGATCGGCTACGCCGACAACGGTGGTCGCTCCACCACCCACCTGTTCTACCCCCTGGCGATCGACGGTGGTCGAGCCTTCGGGCGCCTCGCCGACAGCGCCGAGGAGCGCGCCTTCGTCATCCACCGCATCACGGGCGTCGCCAGCGCCTGATCGCAGCTGTCCCGGTTGCTCCGGCCGTCAGCCTGACGCCTGTCCGCGCGGGACGCGGAGACGGCGAGAAGGATACATTTCTGGTTCCGGCTCGCCCGTGGGGGTGGGCCCGCCCAGCCTGGAGGAACGCGTGAGCTCGTGGTCGGCACCCGGAGGCGGCGACGACGGCTACCCGTCGCGCCCGCCACAGGACGCATCGCCGCCTCCCCCGGTCGCTCCACCCTACGGCGCCCCCGGCCCCTACGGAGCCCCGGACTCCTACGGCGCCCCCGGCCCCTACGGAGCCCCGGACTCCTATGGCGCCCCCGCCTCCTACGGCGCCCCCACCTTCCACAGCGCTCCAGCCATCTATGGAGCCCCCAGCCCCTACGGCACACCTCGGCTGGGCGGCCTCGCCCCCTACGGCCGGACGCCACCGATGACCTCGGGGTGGCGCTCCGGCACCATCACCCAGCTCGTCCTGTCGCTGCTGCTCACCTTCCTCGGCTGCGGCCTGGGTCTGCCCAGCCTGATCCTGTCGATCGTCGCGATGACCCGGTCACAGACCGACGGGACGTCCGCGACCCGGCTCGCCAAGGTGGGGTGGGTCTGCTTCGGGGTCGCCGCCGCCCTCGTCGTGGCGTTTTGGGCCTTCTTCGTCAGCTTCGTCAGCGGTCGGCCGGGCGCGGGCAACCCCGTCGAGCAGATCTGACCCCGCCTGCCGTGCCCGACGGAACAACTCCCCTCCACACGAGGTTGGACTGCAGAACATGAATGACGGCCCCCTCATCGTCCAGAGCGACAAGACCCTGCTGCTCGAGGTCGACCACCCGTCGGCCGAGCTGGCCCGACGCGCCATCGCCCCCTTCGCCGAGCTCGAGCGCGCGCCGGAGCACGTGCACACCTACCGCGTGACACCGCTGGGTCTGTGGAACGCGCGCGCCGCCGGCCACGACGCCGAGTCGGTCGTCAACGCCCTCATCACCCACAGCCGGTATGCCGTGCCGCAGGCCCTGCTCATCGACATCGCCGACACGATGGACCGCTACGGTCGGCTCACCCTCGACAAGCACCCCGAGCACGGGCTGACCCTCACGACCACCGACCGCCCGGTGCTCGAGGAGATCCTGCGGCACAGGCGGATCCAGCCGCTGCTCGGCGCGCGGATCGACGACCTGACGGTCGCGGTGCACCCGAGCGAGCGAGGCCACCTCAAGCAGGAGCTGCTCAAGGTCGGGTGGCCGGCGGAGGACCTCGCGGGCTACGTCGACGGCGAGGCGCACCCCATCGAGCTGCTCACCGACGGCTGGTCGCTTCGCCCCTACCAGCAGCAGGCCGTCGACGGCTTCTGGCACGGCGGCTCCGGCGTCGTGGTGCTCCCCTGCGGTGCGGGCAAGACCCTGGTCGGCGCCGGCGCGATGGCTGCGGCGAAGGCGACCACCCTCATCCTCGTCACCAACACCGTCTCGGCCCGGCAGTGGAAGGAGGAGCTGATCAAGCGCACCTCCCTCACCGAGGAGGAGATCGGTGAGTACTCCGGCTCCCGCAAGGAGATCCGTCCGGTCACCATCGCGACCTACCAGGTCCTGACGACGAAGCGGAAGGGCGCCTACGCCCACCTCGACCTGCTCGACGCCCGCGACTGGGGCCTCGTGGTCTATGACGAGGTGCACCTGCTCCCCGCCCCCATCTTCCGCATGACCGCCGACCTGCAGGCCCGCCGCCGGCTCGGCCTCACCGCCACGCTCGTGCGCGAGGACGGCCGCGAGGGCGACGTCTTCTCGCTCATCGGCCCCAAGCGCTACGACGCGCCGTGGAAGGACATCGAGGCCCAGGGCTACATCGCGCCGGCCGACTGCGTCGAGGTGCGGGTCTCGCTGCCCGAGGGCCAGCGCATGGCGTATGCGATGAGCGAGCCCGAGGAGCGCTACCGGCTCTCGTCGTGCAGCTCCGCCAAGGACCCGGTCGTGCAGCGGCTCGTCGAGAAGCACCGCGGTGAGCCGACCCTCGTCATCGGTCAGTACCTCGACCAGCTCGAGACCCTCTCGCAGCGCCTCGACGCCCCGATCATCACCGGCGCGACCTCGGTAGCCGAGCGACAGAAGCTCTTCCAGGGGTTCCGGGTAGGCGAGATCCAGCTGCTCGTGGTCAGCAAGGTCGCCAACTTCTCGATCGACCTGCCCGAGGCCAGCGTCGCCATCCAGGTCTCGGGCACCTTCGGCTCACGCCAGGAGGAGGCCCAGCGCCTCGGCCGGGTGCTCCGCCCCAAGGGCGACGGCCGCACCGCGCACTTCTACACCGTCGTCGCGCGCGACACCGTCGACGCCGACTTCGCCGCGCACCGGCAGCGGTTCCTCGCCGAGCAGGGCTACGCCTACCGCATCGTCGACAGCGACGACCTGCCGGTGTGACGCCGCGTCTGGCCCTCGTGAGGCGAAACCTCGCACCCGCCCCTGGGGTAGACGGTCGCTGCATGGAGCGACCGATCACCCCGACGCCATGCTCGGACCGGGGTGGCCGGTAACATCACCTCCAGCACTCGGGTAGCGCCGAGCAGGGGCTCGCCCATCACGTCCTCCACAGCGACGACCTGCCCGTCTGGAGCGCCATCTTGGCTCATCCGGAAGGGGTGAAATGATACTTTTGTCCGTATGCGCATGTCGAGTGATCACGCCCTTCTCCCGGCACCCCGTCGCGCACTCGGGACCGGCTCACTGCTCGCCCTCGGCCTGACCCTCCTCGCCGTTGGCCTGTACGCCGTCGGTCGCGGCCACCTCTACCGCGGCGACACCTGGCCCGACTACCTCGTCATGCTCGCGGCCGCGGTGGCCCTGCTCCTCGCCTTCACGCTGCACGCGGGCCGGGCCCCGGCCGGCTCCTGGTCGTGGCGGGCGCTGCGATCCCGCTCGCTCCTGGCCCTGCCCCCGGTCGTCGTCCTGCTCATGTCCCTCGCGGTGCTGGGCGGCAACGAGGGCGTCTCGGCCCCACGTGACTCGGCCCAGGGGTTCTCGACGTTCATCGCGCTGGGGGCGGTGGTCGTGGCGCTCACAGTGGTGGTCAAGGCACCACGTACGGCCGCCTCCACCGCGACGACGTGGGCCGGGCGGGACGGTGTGCCCCCCGCAGGGGTCGAGCGGATCCTGCTGCGCCGCTACCGGTTCCTGTCTCGATCCTCCTTCGTCGACGTCTCCTCGACCGAGGTCACCTTCGTGGTCCCCGTCGTCTTCGGCCGCGGGCGGTCGTGGGTCGTCCCGATCGCAGCGGTGGGTGTCGTCCTGGATGGCGGGCTCGGTCAGGACGACGAGGACGACGAGGACGACGAGGACGACGAGGACCTCGACCAGGTCGGGCCGGGCTGGGGCAACGAGGAACCCCAGGACGCCGAGTGGGTGACGGAGCAGGAGTTTCGCGTCCCCTACCTGGCCACGACCACTTCTTTCCGGTCAGCGAACCTCGCGCTGCTCTTCACGAGCCCCCTCCCGATCCCCCCGATCCGCTGGCTCGTCGGCGGCGACCTCGGCATCTCCCCCCGCGCCACCCGCCGTGAGGGAGGCGTGGCCCTGGACGGTGTCGAGCTGCGGGTGGTCGACCCGGGAGGCGCCGTACGGGTGCTGCTCGCGAAGGGCGTGCAGGGCATCGACGACCCCGACGAGTTCGTGCAACGACACCGCCAGGTCGTGCGCGACCCCCATCAGGTCAGGGCCCAGGTGGCGAGGGAGCGGCGGACGGTCGGGCGCGAGGCGGTGATGACGGTCGCGTTCATCGCGGCCGCCATCGCCTTCAAGGTCACCGACGACGAGCGCTACGCCATCGCGGGTCTCGGCGTGGTCGCGGTGGCCTACCTCCTGGAGCGGGTGACCCGCGGGCGCGCCACGGCGTGAGGTGGTGCCCGGGCCCCACGCAGACTCGTCGTGGCAGAGCGCCTGACCACCCGTCGGGAGCCCCGTCGACGGCACTGGTATCTGGCGATACCGTTGGGCGATGGCCATGACCCTGCGGCTCACCGACGCCGACGACCTGCTGCTGACCGAGCGCGCCCGCCAGGAGGGACGGAGCAAGCAGGACGTCGCCCGGGAGGCCATCCGCACCTACCTCACCGATGAGGTGCGCCGGGTCGAGGACCTCGAGGACGAGCTGGCCGTGGCTCGTTACCAGGTCCGCCGCCAGCTGGGCGACGTCACCTACGTGACTCAGGCGCAGGCGCGCTCGGCCCTGGGGCTGCCCCCCTCGCCACCGCCGGCCGCGCGCCCTTGACCTACGAGATCCTCTGGACCGACGAGGCGTTCACCGCCGCGCAGGCCTTCATGGTGGAGGATTCGGCGGGCCTGACGGGCCTCTTCGAGACCGTCGACGACCTGGCCCGGGATCCGCGGCCCGCTGCTGCCTTCCCCTGGGGCTCTGGTGGTGTCCTTCGCCTCCGGGCTGGCCGGTACCGGGTGCTCTACGAGATCGACGACACGACCGTCCGGATCGATGTCCTCCACCTGGGCCGAGGCCGCTGAGATCCGGTCGTGCGCAGCGTCGCCGGTGTCATCCTGCGCCGTCGGCGACGCAGACCCCTGGACACACGTGGTGACCGACATCGAGGTCGACGGCCCGTGGGTGCGCACTCGACGCCGCTACCCACGGGTGGTCGACTGGGCAGACTGCAGGCCGAGCCCCCGCTCATCCGCACGACCACCCCCGACCGGCTCCAGCACCTCCACCGCCAGCACCGTCGGCAGGTGCCGGGCGATCTCCTCCCACGTCTCACCCTCGTCGCGGCTGGCGAAGACCGAGCCCGTGTTCGTCCCGAAGTAGACCCCCGCGGGGTCGCGCCCGTCGCCGCTCATCGCCTGCCGGAGCACGGTGAAGAAGCACGCCTCCTGGGGCAGGCCCACCCGCTGCGCCTCCCACGAGGCACCGGCGTCCCGTGACCGCCAGACCGCGGCGGCGGCACCCGGCGGGTAGCGGCCCTCGCTGTCACCGTTGAGCGGCACGGTCCACAGCGTCTGCGGGTCGTGCGGGTGGGTCCAGAGGGGGAAGCCGAAGGTCGAGGGTAGGCCCGGGGTGATGTCGTGCCAGCTCCCACCCGCGTCGTCGGAGCGCCAGACCCCGTGGTGGTTCTGCTGGTAGAGCCGGTCGGTGTCGCCGACGGCGCGCTCGAGGTGGTGCACACAGAAGCCGGTGTGCCCGTCGGACGCGGCCGCGGGGTGCGCGTGACCCTCCCCGTCGGCGGGGTCGGCGAGGTCGTTGCGCCGCTCCCAGGTCACCCCGCCGTCCTGTGTGGCGAAGACCCCGGCCGTCGAGATCCCGACCCACAGCCGGTCCGGGTCCGCAGGGTCCGAGACGATCGTGTGCAGCACCAGCCCGGCCCCTCCGGGGACCCACTCCTGCGCGGACGGGTGGTCGGTCAGCCCCGTGACGACCTCCCACGTCGCACCGTCGTCGTCGCTGACCAGCAGGGTCGCCGGCTTCGTCCCGGCATACAGGCGCGTGCCGGCGCGGCCGAGCGACCAGACCTGCGAGAAGGTCTCCCCGAAGGGGACCGGCTGCTCGCTCCAGCCGATGGACGCCGCGAAGTCGGGGCTGCCCGCGGCCCAGGCGTCCATCTGCCCAGACGTCAGCTTGGCCAGCTGCCACGTGCGGCCGCCGTCACCCGAGCGCCAGACCCCGGCGCCGGTCCACTCACCACCACCGCAGGCCCACATGGCCCCGCTGACGGGGTCGCCGACGACGTGGTTGACCGACCACCCGTCGCAGTAGGGCCCGCGGACCGACCAGTGGGTGCGGTCGGCGTCGCCGTCGAGCACGAAGGCGCCCTTGGTGGTGCCCACCAGCAGGTGGATGGCTGCGTCGGACATGCCTGCCGCTCCTTCGTGGCTCGGCGTCCGGCTGGGCCGTCGGACGTGCGTCCCAGTGTCGCGACGCGGGGCCCGCCCGGCAAGGGCCTGCCTGTGGGATCCTCGAGCGTGCCCGGCCACCGCCTCTTCACCACCAGCTTCGCCACCATCCACGCCCTCTACGTGGCCAAGGTCGAGCGCAAGGGGCACACCGGCTCTGAGGTGGACGAGGTGATCTGCTGGCTGACCGGTCACGACCCCTCCAGCCTGCAACGGGTCATCGACGACGAGATCGACCTGCAGACCTTCTTCGCCGACGCGCCGGCGATGAGCCCGCACGCCGGCCTCATCACCGGGGTCGTCTGCGGGCACCGGGTCGAGGACATCGAGGACCCGCTGATGCAGCAGGTCCGGTGGATGGACAAGCTCGTCGACGAGGTCGCACGGGGCAAGAAGATGTCGGCGATCCTGCGGGCACCGGGCTGACCACGCGCTGAGCGGTATCGACAACCGCATGGCGGTCACACTTCTCCCGCTCTGCGCGTCAGGGGAGCATGAGCACAGGTGGAGGGTCCGTGGACCGGACGGAGGTGTTCGAGGCCGAGCGTCCTCGACTGGTGGCCATCGCGGGCCGGGTGCTCGGCGACCACAGCGAGGCGCAGGACATCGTGCAGCAGGCCTGGCTGCGGCTGGACCGCACGCAGACCGACATCGACAGCCTGCCGGCCTGGCTGACCACGGTCACCACCCGGCTGTGCCTCGACCGTCTGCGGGCCCGCACCCCCCTGCCCGTCGAGGACGTCGAGCTCCTCGAGACGCAGGAGACCGGCGGCGACCCCGCCGACGACGTCGCGCTCGCCGAGACCGTCGCCCTCGCACTGCACGTGGTGCTCGACCGGCTCTCCCCGCGCGAACGGGTCGCCTTCGTGCTCCACGACAGCTTTGGCGTCGACTTCGAGGCGGTTGCCTCGGTCCTCGACACGACGCCGGCCGCCGCGCGCAAGCTGGCCTCGCGGGCGCGGGCCAAGGTGACTGCACCCCATTCACAGGATCGACTGGCCGACTGGGAGGTGGTCGACGCCTTCATGGCGGCGGCCAGGAACGGCGAGTTCGCCGCACTGCTCACGCTGCTCGCCCCTGACGCCGCCGTGACCGCTGACGACGCCGCGGTCCTGGTGGGCACGCCGCGCCAGATCGACGGCCGAGACGCGGTGGCCGCGTTCTTCAACGGCAGCGCGCAGTCGGCGCTGCCCGTCTTCGTCGGCGAGCGGCCCGGCACCGCCTGGTTCCACCTCGGGCAGGCCAGGGTCGTCTTCGACTTCACAGTCGGCGACGGCCTCGTGCAGGCCGTCACCTTCCGCGCAGCACCCGAGGTCCTCCTCCGCGTCGTGCGCCGCGACGGCGGCCGGCCTCGCGGCTGACCGCGCACCACCTGCCCCCCGCACACGCCACACACACCACACAGACCAAGGAGAACGACCATGAAGACCATGACCTGCCGCGCCCTCGGCGGCGCCTGCGACCTCGAGCACCACGGCGCGAGCGCCGACGACGTCATCAAGGCGCAGGACCGCCACCTCAAGGACCAGGAGCAGGCCGGCGACGCGCAGCACCAGCCGGCCCGCGACGCCATGAAGAGCCGGTGGCGCCACCCCCGGAAGTCGATGGGCTGGTACACCGACACCAAGGCGGCCTACGCAGCCCTTCCCGAGGACTGAGCCCTCACGGCATGCTGGTGGCATGGAGCCCGTGAGGGGCGCGCGCGCGATCGCCTGCTGCTCCGCCGCCCTCGGCGACGTCGGGTTGAGACCGGACCAGCAGCTGGGGCAGTGGGACGGTCTCCAGCCCCCGAGATAGGGCCGCAGGAGTCATACTCGGGTCATAGCCGATGTCCAGCAAACGTCCAGACTCTCGGCCGACACTGACGAGGTGACCGACACCGTGAGCCGTGAGACGCGTGAGACGCGTGAGACGCGTGAGACGCGTGAGACGCGGGACAACCGCGACAACCCCTACGAGGCGACGCTCCTCGTCGTCGAGGACGAGCCCAACATCCGCGAGCTCCTCGCCACCTCGCTGCGCTTCGCCGGCTTCGACGTCTCGGTCGCGGCCGACGGCCAGAGCGCGCTGACCAGCGCCTCCGAGCGCCACCCCGACCTCGTCGTGCTCGACGTGATGCTCCCCGACATGGACGGCTTCGAGGTGACCCGGCGCCTGCGCGAGTCGGGACGCCAGCTGCCGATCGTCTTCGTCACGGCACGCGACTCGGTCGAGGACAAGATCAAGGGCCTGACCGTCGGCGGCGACGACTACGTCACCAAGCCGTTCAGCCTCGAGGAGGTCATCGCGCGCATCCGCGCCGTGCTGCGCCGCACGCGCGGTGAGGAGGACGGCGCGGCCTCGCTGCGCTTCCACGACCTCGAGCTCGACGACGACAGCCACGAGGTGCGCCGGGGCGGCCGTGTCATCGACGTCTCTCCGACGGAGTTCAAGCTGCTGCGCTACCTCATGCTCAACCCCAACCGGGTCCTGTCGAAGTCGCAGATCCTCGACCACGTGTGGGACTACGACTTCCGTGGCGAGTCGGGCATCGTCGAGTCCTACATCTCCTACCTGCGGCGCAAGATCGACACCGTCGAGCCCTCCCTCATCCACACCAAGCGCGGCATCGGCTACGTGCTGCGCCTGCCGCCGGGCACTCCCACGGCGTGACCCGGAGCCTCCATCCGCTGCGCCGCGCCAGCGACCGGCTGGCGACGCTGCCCCTGCGCGTGCGGCTGGTCTCGGTCGTCGTGCTCCTGCTGGCGGCTGCCCTGGCCGCCTCGGGCCTGATCGTCAACGTGCTGCTGCGCAGCTACCTCCTCGCCCGCGCCGACGACGAGCTGCGCACCTACTCCGGGGTCGTGGCCGATCTCGACTACGACAGCCGCACCGCGTACGCCTTGCGCCCCAACTTCACGGTGCGGCTCAACCGACCTGACGGCAGCGACGTGATGGAGATCGTCGACTCGGCGACCGAGCCCGACCTCACTCCCCTGATCCCCCCGCTGAAGTCCACGGACCCCCGGGTGGCCCAGTCCCGGCCCTTCACCGTGCCGTCCACCGCGGGCGACGAGCCGTCGTGGCGGGTCATCTCCGGGGTCACGGCCGACTCCAAGTCGGTCTACGAGGTCGCCATCTCGCTGCGGCCGATGGACGACACCCTCGACCGGGTGATCAAGGACGGCCTGCTCATCGGCCTGGCCGTCCTCGCCGCCTCGGTGGTCATCGGCTGGTATGCCGTCCGCCGCAGCTTCCGCCCCCTCAACCGCATCGAGGACACGGCCGCCGCCATCGCCGCCGGCGACCTGACGCAGCGCATGCCCGAGCGGGCCACGCCCGACGAGGTCGGGTCGCTGACCCGCTCGCTCAACGCCATGCTCACCCAGATCGAGCAGTCCTTCGCCGTGCGCGAGGCCTCCGAGGAGCGGATGCGCGAGTTCGTCGCCGACGCCTCGCACGAGCTGCGCACCCCCCTCGCCACCGTCCGGGGCTATGCCGAGCTCTACCGGCAGGGCGCGGTGAGCCGCCCCGAAGACGTGCGCAGCGCCTTCGGACGCATCGAGAGCGAGGCCGGGCGCATGGGCAGCCTCGTCGAGGACCTGCTGATCCTGGCCCGCCTCGACGAGAAGCGGCCCCTGTCGCTCGACGACGTCGACCTCGCGGTGCTCGCGGGCGACGCGCGCCAAGACGCTCACGTGCTGGCTCCGGACCGTCACGTGCGCCTCGTCGGCGCCTTCGGGCCGCTCGGCCCGGTGCACGTGGTCGGCGACGACCCGCAGCTGCGTCAGGTGATGACCAACCTCCTCAGCAACGCGCTCAACCACACCCCCGCGGGCACGCCGGTCGAGATCGCGGTCGGGCAGACGACCGCCGGGTGCGCCGTCATCGAGGTGCGCGACCACGGCCCCGGCATCGACCCGCAGCGCGCCCGCAAGGTGTTCGAGCGCTTCTACCGCACCGACCCCTCCCGCAGCCGCGTGCAGGGTGGCAGCGGCCTGGGGCTGGCTATCGTCTCCGCGATCGTGGCCGCCCACCAGGGCTCCGTGCGCGTGACCCCCACCGACGGCGGTGGCGCGACCTTCACGGTCGAGCTCCCACAGGCCCTGCACAGGCTGACCCAAGCGGGCTCAGACGTCAACCCGGTGTAGTAGTGGACATACCGACGCACGACCCGTCGACCGCACGAACGCAGGAAGAGGACTTGAGGACCATGACCCAGCAGACGCACCCGCACGAGACCGACGGTCCCCGCGAGGAGCACGACCCCACCCCGGCCGCCTCGGAGCAGGGGGAGACCCGCGAGCCGTTGTGGTACGACGGGCCGGCCGCCTGGCAGTCCCCCTCCACCGGCTCCGACGGGCAGGCCGGGGACACCCCCCAGAGTCCGCCGCAGGGCACGAGCGAGGGTTCCCCCGGGAAGGACTTCGGGCTCACGGCGCCAGTGACGAGCGCGATGCCGACGTCGCCCTCGGCCGAGCACACGCAGGAGCACCCCGGCTTCGGCTGGCCCGACGACACGGCCCGGGCAGCCGCCGACACCACCAGCTCGTATGCCGCCCCGACCAGCCCGTACGGCCCCACCGGCAGCACCGCCGGCGCCGGCTTCGGTGGTGGCGACGGTGGCTGGGCCGGCCCCTACCCCGCCCCCTCCGTCTCTCCCGGCCCCCAGCCGAAGACCCGTCAGGGCCGTCGCTGGGCCGAGATCGGCGTCGTGGCCCTCGTCGCGGCGGCCCTGGCCGGCGGCGGCAGCTACGTCGCGGCGAAGAACGGCCTCGGCAGCACGATCGCGACCACGAGCACCGCGGGCTCCGCCCCGGCCTCGGCGTCCAACCCCGCGGCCCCGGTCGCGCAGGGCAACCCGAGCAGCCCCGACTGGACGGTCACGGCCAAGGCGGTCTCGCCCAGCGTCGTGGCGATCACCGTGCAGAGCAGCTCGGCCGAGGGGCAGGGCTCCGGCGTCATCATCGACGCCGCGAACGGCTACGTCCTGACCAACAACCACGTCGCCACCGGCGCGGGCGCCGGGGCCAAGATCTCGGTGACGCTCAGCGACGGACGCTCCTACGACGCCACGATCAAGGGCACCGACCCGTCGACCGACCTCGCGGTGCTGCAGATCAAGAGCCCGCCGACCGACCTCAAGGCGATCTCGATCGGCGACAGCAAGAGCCTCGTCGTGGGCCAGCCGGTCATGGCCGTGGGCAACCCTCTCGGCCTCGCCGGCACCGTCACCACCGGTATCGTCTCGGCGCTCAACCGACCCGTCACCACCGCCTCGTCCGAGGGTGGCTCGGGTGGCAGCACCCAGGACCCCTTCGGTGGCTCGACGCCGAGCGCAGCCACCCCGGTCGTCACCAACGCGATCCAGACGTCGGCGGCGATCAACCCCGGCAACTCCGGTGGTGCCCTCGTGACGGCCGACGGCCAGCTCATCGGCATCAACTCGTCGATCGCCTCACTCGGCGGCAGCAGCAGCGGCGGCGGCAGCCAGAGCGGCAACATCGGCATCGGCTTCGCGATCCCGTCGAAAGAGGCCAAGTCGATCGCCGACCAGCTCGTCGCGACCGGCAAGGCCCAGCACGCCTACCTCGGCGTCAGTGCCTCCGACACCACGGTGACCGACGGAAGCAGCAAGCGGGCGGCAGCCCTGATCCGCTCGCTGTCCTCGGGCACCCCGGCCGCCAACGCCGGGGTCAAGCAGGGTGACGCGATCGTGGCCATCAACGGCCAGAGCATCGAGTCGTCCGAGTCGCTCGTCGCCACCATCCACGAGTACGGCGTCGGCGACAAGGTCACCGTCACGGTCATCCGCGGCGGCGCCAAGCAGGACATCGCGGTCACCCTCGCGGCCCGGCCCGCTCAGGGCTGAGTGCAGCCGGGAGACCGGCAGACCGACGGCGAGAGCGGGTACGGTGGGCGACTGCCCGTCGTACCCGCGTCGTCCGGAGGTCTCAGCCGTGCCTGCCGTCAGCCGCCCCGAGCCCGAGCTGGCTCGCGAGCAGGAGCACCTCGCCCGGGCCCGGGCCGAGCTGGCCCGCATGGCCGAGAAGACGCGCACCACCGAGCGTGCCGCCGGTGACCCGGTCTCGGATGCCTTCCTCGCCGCCACCCTCGCCCGGCGCCTCGCCTCGCTGCAGGACGATCCCACCTCCACCCTCTTCTTCGGCCGCATCGACCTCGACGGAGAAGAGAACCCGGCCACGCGGGCACTCGGGGGGAACTCGGGGAGCGCAGCCCCCCGCGGGACGTGGCACGTGGGGCGGCGCCACGTCGCCGACGACCGGGGCGACCCGCTCGTCATCGACTGGCGAGCCGGGCTGAGCGCGGCCTTCTACCGGGCGTCCCGCGCCGAGCCGATGGGCGTGACCCTGCGGCGCCGCTTCGGCGTCGACCACGGTCGGCTCACGGCCTACGAGGACGAGCACCTGCAGGACGTCACCGAGCGGGACCACCGCTCCGACATCCTCGCCCAGGAGATCGAGCGCCCCCGCGTGGGCCCGATGCGCGACATCGTCGCGACGATCCAGCCCGAGCAGGACGAGATCGTGCGGGCCGACGCCGGCACGACCGTGTGCGTGCAGGGCGCCCCGGGCACCGGCAAGACCGCCGTCGGCCTGCACCGCGCGGCCTGGCTGCTCTACGCCTACCGCGACAAGCTCTCGCGCTCGGGCGTGCTCGTCATCGGCCCCAACCGCGCCTTCCTCGACCACATCGGCGCCGTCCTGCCGGCGCTCGGTGAGGTCGAGGTCGCCCACACCACCGCCGAGGAGCTCGTCGCCAGCGTGCCGGTCAGGGGGGTCGACGACACGCCGGCGGCCACGCTCAAGGGCGACGCGCGCCTCGCGCAGGTGCTCCACCGCGCCGTATGGAGCCACGTGCTCCCCTCGGGCGCCTCGCTCGACGCGCTCGTCGTGCCGCGGGGCGCGCACAAGTGGCGGGTGGCGGCACACGACGTGGCGGAGGTGCTCGAGCAGCTGCGGGCGCGCGACATCCGCTACGGAGCCGCGCGGGCGGTGCTGCCGCAGCGGCTGGCCCACCACGTGCTGCTCGCGATGGAGCGCGCCGGCGACTCCCCCGACGACCAGGTGCAGGACGCCGTGGCCCGCACCACCGCCGTCAAGTCCTACATCGCCTCGGTCTGGCCGGCCCTCGACCCCCGACAGGTCCTCTTCACCCTCTGGAGCGACCCGGCGGTGCTGGCGGAGCACGCCGACGGGGTCCTGTCGGACGAAGAGCAGCGAATCCTCTTGTGGGACAGGCCTCCCCGCACCAAGGGGTCGGCCCGCTGGTCGGCTGCCGACGCGGTGCTGCTCGACGAGCTGGCTGACCTCGTGGACCGCACACCGAGCCTCGGGCACGTCGTGCTCGACGAGGCGCAGGATCTCTCGCCCATGCAGCTCCGGGCGGTCGGAAGACGCTGCGCGACCGGGTCGGCGACCGTGCTCGGAGACATCGCCCAGGGCACGACACCGTGGTCGACGTCGTCGTGGGAGGAGTCGCTCGCCCACCTCGGCAAGCCCGGCAGCCACGTCGAGGTGCTCGACCGGGGCTTCCGGGTGCCGGGGCTCGTCATCGACTACGCCGCCCGTCTCCTGCCCGCCATGGCGCCGGGGCTGGGCGCGCCGGTGTCGGTGCGCGACAACCCGGGCCGGCTCGACATCGTGCGGGTCGACCGCGCCGGGCTGGCGGCCAGGGTCGCGGTCGTCGTCGCCGAGCAGGTGACGCAGCCGGGGTCGGTAGGCGTCATCGCGCCGGCGTCGCTGCTGGCCGACCTCGGGGCGGCCCTGGACGCGGCCGGTCTCGAGCACGGACTGCTCGGCTCCGACCACGGCGACATCGAGCACCAGGTCGACCTCGTGCCGGCGACGGTGGCCAAGGGGCTGGAGTTCGACCGGGTCGTCGTCGTCGAGCCTGCGCGCATCGCCGCGGACGAGCCGGACGAGCGGACCGGCCTCCGGCGCCTCTACGTCGTGCTCACCCGCGCCGTCACGGCGCTCACCGTCGTGCACTGCGACGACCTGCCCGCGCTGCTCGCCTGAGGAGGCCGTCACCGTGCTGCTGCTCGACTCGTGGACCGACGACCTCATGGTCCTGTGTCCCGGCGCCGACCCGGTCATCGTGCAGGCCGTCGGCACGGACCTGCTCGCCCGCTGGCGCGAGCCCCATCGGCGCTACCACTCGCCCACCCACCTCGTCGAGATGGTCGAGGTGCTGCACGAGCTCGGCGAGACCGGCGAGGTCGGGGCGGACGACGAGCGCCTCGCCCGGCTGGCGGCGTGGTGGCACGACGCGGTCTACGACCCGGCGGCCACCGACAACGAGGAGCGCAGCGCGGTGCTCGCCCACGACGCCCTCACCGGTCTGCGCCTGCCGACCGATGTCGTCACCACCGTCGTCGCGCTCGTGCGGATGACGGCCGGCCACACCGCCGCCGACCCCACACCGCTCACGCGGGCCCTGCACGACGCCGACCTGTGGATCCTCGCCTCACCACCGCCCCGCTACGCCGCCTATGCCAGCCAGGTGCGCGAGGAGTATGCCGCTGTGCCCGACGCCGCCTTCGCCGTCGGCCGCTCGGCCATCCTCGCCGACCTCGTGGGCCGCCAGCGGCTCTACCTCACCGACCACGCCCACCGGGAGTGGACGGCTGCGGCGCGGCACAACGTGGGGCGCGAGCTCGTGAGGCTGGGCGCAGAGGGTGGGGCACCAGAGGGGTGACCCGACGCGCTGGGGAGGGTCGCCGGGGGAGAATACCGCCATGACCGTCGACGTGCTGGTGGAGACCACGATCGGGCGACCCGTCGCCGACGTCGCAACATTCTCGGGCGACCCCACCAATGCCCCGCTCTGGTACGCCAACATCCGATCGGTCACCTGGAGGACAGCTCCCCCCGTCGAGGTGGGCTCACGGATGGACTTTGTCGCCCGGTTCCTCGGCAGGCGTCTGGCCTACACCTACGAGGTGGCCGAGCTCGATCCCGGTCGCCGGCTAATGATGCGCACCACCGACGGTCCCTTCCCGATGGAGACCACGTACGAGTGGCGAGTGACGGAGGCCGGGCAGACCCGGATGACCCTTCGCAACCGGGGCGACCCGGCCGGCTTCTCACGCATCGCCGCACCGATCATGGAACGCGCCATGCGCCGGGCGACCAGCAAGGACCTGTCCCGGCTCAAGGCGATCCTCGAACGCGGCTAAGGCTCTGCGGACGTCGGTGGAGGCGCCGACACCGCACAACGAGACCAGTGCACGCCCCCCCGACAGGCACCACCCCTCCACCCCCCTCCACCGGTCCTGTGGGCGTCGGCACCCCTGCCGGGTCAGGGCACGTCGACCGTGCGGCAGCCGAGCGGGGTATCGGAGGTGCCGGCGCCGAGGTTGCGGGCGGTGACACAGACCGAGTGACGGCCGCGGGCCGCCGGTGCGGTGACGACATACCCGTGGTTGGGCCCGTAGGCGGGGAAGGCGCGGCCGACGTCGGGGCGGACTGCGCTGGCGGCACTGGTCACCGGGGTCGCACCGTCGACCGAGACCGAGACGGCGCTGGGGGTGGCCGTGTCGGGGTCGATCGCCCAGCCGGCCAGGACGATCGCGGAGCCGTTCCAGGCCGCGACGTCGAAGTGCCCGAACGGCTTCGAGGGCGGCACGACGACCGTGCGGCACCCGAGGGGCGTGTCGGAGGTGCCGGCACCGGTGTTGAGCACCGTCACGCAGACCGAGTGGGGGCCGGGAGCGGCGGCCACGATGACGCCGTACCCGTGGTTCGCGCCGTAGGCCGGGTAGGCGCGGGCGATGTCGGCCCGGGCCGTGCTGGCTGCGCTGGTCACCGGGGCAGCGCCGTCGAGGGAGACCGCGACGCTGGCCGGGTTGGCCGTGTCGGGGTCGATCGCCCAGCCGGCCGCGACGATGGCCGAGCTGTTCCAGGCCGCGACGTCGAAGTGCCCGATCGGCTTCGAGGGTGGCACGACGACCGTGCGGCACCCGAGCGGGGTGTCGACCGACCCGGCCCCGCTGTTGAGCACCGTCACGCAGACGGAGTGGGGGCCGGGAGCCGCCGGTGTGGTGACGGCATACCCGTGGTTGGCGCCGTAGGCGGGGTAGACGCGGGCGATGTCGGCGCGCGACGTGCTGGCGGCGGTCGTCTGGGCGGTGCCGCCGTCGATGGTGACCGAGACGCTGGTCGGGTCGGCGGTGTCGGGGTCGATCGCCCAGCCGGCCGCGACGAGGGCGGAGCCGTTCCAGACGGCGACGTCGAGCCGACCGAACGGCGCCGACGCCGGCACGATGACGGTGCGGCACCCGAGAGGGGTGTTGACCGTGCCGGCACCGATGTTGAGGGCCGTGACGCAGACGGAGTGCGAGCCAGGGGCCGCCGGGACCGCGACGGCGTAGCCGTGGTTCGCGCCGTAGGCCGGGTAGACCCGGGCGATGTCGGCGCGGGCGGTGCCCGCGGCGCTGGTCACGGGGGTGGCGCCGTCGACGGAGACCGAGACGCTGCTCGGGCTGGCGGTGTCGGGGTCGATCGCCCAGCCGGCCGCGATGACGGCGGAGCCGTTCCAGACGGCGACGTCGAGGCGGCCGAACGGCGTCGAGGGAGGCACGACGACGGTGACGCAGCCCAGCGACCGGGCCACGAGACCGAGGGCCGTCACGCAGACGGAGTGGCTGCCCGGAGCGGCCGGGACCGCGACGGCGTAGCCGTGGTTGGCGCCGGACGCGGGGTAGACCCGGGCGATGTCGGCTCGGGCGTTGCCGGCGGTGCCCGTCTGTGGGGTTCCGCCGTCGACGGACACCGAGACGCTGATCGGGTTGGCGGTGCTGGGGTCGATCGCCCAGCCGGCCGCGACCAGGGCGGAGCCGTTCCAGGCGACCGCGTCGACGTGCCCGAACGGGGGTGCGGCGGAGGCCGCCGCACCGTTGGCCAGGGCCTGCAGGCCAGCCAGTGAGCCGTTGTAGACGCTCATGTCGACGGCCCCCGTGATGCCCGACAGGCTCGCCGACGCCGTGTACTGCCAGAAGGTGTAGGCGCTCCACCCCCCGGGGATCTGCGGCGCCGCCCCGTAGGACGCGATCCACAGGGGGTATCCGGCGAAGGCCCGGCTGTTGCCCATCGCCGTCTGCCAGAAGTAGGAGCTCGCGTAGATGATCGGGGTGCGACCGGTAAGCGACGTGACCGTCTGCAGGTAGGACTGCGTCCAGGCCACGAGCGCAGTGGGGCTCAGGCCGCCGGTGGCCTCCAGGTCGAGCACGGGCGGCAGGTCGCCCCGCTGGTGCAGGGTCCCGCTCACCCGCACGAAGTACTGGGCCTGGGTGACCGCACTGACGGAGGGCGTCGCGAAGTGGTAGGCCCCACGCATCATCCCGGCAGCCGCCATCCCGGCGAAGTCGCTGGCGAAGTAGGGGTTGGTGTACCCGGCTCCCTCGGTCGCCTTGACGAACCCGAAGGTCGCGCTCCCGCTGGCATGGGCCGATCCCCAGCTGATGGCCTGGCCGCCGGGGTGCTGGTAGCTCGAGACGTCGGGCCCGACGATCGAGGCCAGGGCGCTCGCCGAGCCCGTGACGAGCAGGAGGCAGACCGCCACTGCGGTCAGGAGAGGGCGGGCCAACGCCACCACGGCGGCGCACCCCACCTCCGCGACACCACGAACCCTGCGACTACCAGCCATCCTGCGCACCACCCTGCGATCGACTCCAGCTCTACCTGACAACCCCATCGGCCGCGGCCGCCGGATCAGGAGCCCTTCGCCCCCTCGATGTCACTTTGTCCCGGAGCAGCGTGCGCTGCCGGCCGCCCCCGCCCCGGGACCGGGCCCCAGCACCCGGTCCAGCAGCGGCCACCAGAACTCCCCCGCACACCGAGCCTCGAGCTCGTCGCGGCCCACCCAGAGCGCCGCGTCGACGTCGGCGGCGACCGGCGCCAACGGGCGCGAGGTGAGGGTCACGGCATACAGCTGGAGGTAGGCCGCACCCTCGCCCCAGCGGCCGACGCGGCCGGCCGTGACGGCGGCGTCGGCGCGCACGGTGAAGCGCTCCCAGCCGACGGGACGCAGGAGCGCCGGCGCGACCACGAGCCCGGTCTCCTCGGTGAGCTCGCGCACCGCGGCGTCGGTCGGGTGCTCGCCCGGCTCGACTCCCCCACCGGGCGGCCCCCACGCCTCGCGCGCGAGCGTGTGCACGACCGCCACCGCGCTGGCCCCGTCGTCGACGACGACCGCCACCGCCACGACGTGACCGCGGTCGAGGGCGGTGTCGGCCAGCACCAGGTCGACGTCCATGAGGCCACCCCCGGGTGCGGGCACGCCGGCCACCCGGGCGACGGGCACGTCACCGCGCCGCTTGCGCAGCCGCAGGCCGGAGGCGAGCAGGCGGCGCACCAGGTCGGCGCCGGTGGTGGGCGTGGCTCCGGCGGCGACGACCGCGGCATACCGCTGGGTGGAGACGTCGTAGTGGTCGCCCTCGAAGCTGCGCGGGTGCAGGCCGGCGCGGGCAGCGACGGCGTGCAGCTCTTCGAGGGAGGCGTCGCTGACGAGGTGGGCGAAGGTCGTGCCGTGCCGGGGCCAGATGGGGACGTCGATCCAGGTGGTCATCGCGGCCCACGGTAACCCGCCCCTCGTCCGAACGGATGAGCCCGAGTCGTCAACCACCCTATTTGCCCGCTTTAAACTGTCCGTCGGCAGCTGCGGGTTCTAGAGTCTGAGATGTCACGATTCCCTACTTCCGCGGCCATCCCCAGGAACCCCCATGAGCGCTCAGCCCCTCCGCGTGGTCGACGGCAGCCGCCTGCGGACCGACCCGGCCGTCACCCTCGCCTACGCCTCGCGGCTGCTCGCGCCGTCCACGTCGTACCGGCAGCTCGAGCAGGTGCGCCGGGCCGGGTTCGCCCGTCGCGTCTTCTCCCGCAGCACCCTGTCGACCACCACGCGCTACCTGCGGGTGGCGACCCCCGTCGAGCCGACGTGGCGCGAGCCCGGTGCCCCGGTCGTCCCCGGCGTGCTCTACCTGCCGCTCGCCGCCCAGGCCGCTGCCCAGCGCGCCTCCGGCATCCGCCCGCTGGCTGCTGTCGCCGGAGACGACTTCAGCGCCGCCTGACCCGCACCCCGGTGGCCGGGGCTGACGGCACGTCGACCCGGGCACGGGCGGTCCCCTCGGGGGGCCGCCCGTCCTCGTGTGCCCCGCACGCCGAGAGGGCGGCCCCCCTCTCGGGGAACCGCCCTCCGTCGTGCTGGGTCGTGCTGGTGACGCTGGGTCGTGCTGGTGGCTGACGCTACCGAGTGCCGGGGCTCAGAAGCCCATGCCACCCATGTCGTCGCCGCCGCCGCCGCCCATGCCCGCCGAGGCCTTCTCCGGCTTGTCGGCGATGACGGCCTCGGTCGTGAGGAAGAGCGCGGCGATGCTCGCGGCGTTCTGCAGCGCGGACCGGGTCACCTTGACCGGGTCGTTGATGCCGGCAGCCAGCATGTCGACGTACTCGCCGGTCGCGGCGTTGAGGCCCCAACCCTTGTCGAGGTTGCGGACCTTCTCGGCCACGACCCCGCCCTCGAGGCCGGCGTTGATCGCGATCTGCTTCAGCGGAGCCTCGGCTGCCACGCGCACGATGTTGGCGCCGGTGGCCTCGTCACCCTCGAGCTCGAGGGTCGCGAAGACGTTCTTGGTCGCCTGGATGAGGGCGACGCCACCACCGGCGACGATCCCCTCCTCGACGGCAGCCTTGGCGTTGCGCACAGCGTCCTCGATGCGGTGCTTGCGCTCCTTGAGCTCGACCTCCGTGGCCGCGCCCGCCTTGATGACGGCGACGCCGCCGGCGAGCTTGGCCAGGCGCTCCTGGAGCTTCTCGCGGTCGTAGTCGGAGTCCGACTTCTCGATCTCGGCCTTGATCTGATTGATCCGGCCCTCGACCTGCGTGCGGTCGGCGAGGTCCTCGACGATGGTCGTGTCGTCCTTGGTGACGACGACCTTGCGAGCGCGACCCAGCAGGTCGAGCTCGGCGGTGTCGAGCTTGAGGCCGACCTCCTCGGAGATGACCTGACCACCGGTGAGGATGGCGATGTCGCCGAGCATGGCCTTGCGACGGTCACCGAAGCCGGGCGCCTTGACGGCGACGGACTTGAAGGTGCCCTTGATCTTGTTGACGACCAGGGTGGCCAGGGCCTCGCCGTCGATGTCCTCGGCGATGATGAGCAGCGGCTTGCCCGACTGCATGACCTTCTCCAGCAGCGGCAGCAGGTCCTTGACGCTGCTGATCTTGGAGTTGACCACGAGCACGTAGGCGTCGTCGAGGACGGTCTCCATGCGCTCGGTGTCGGTCACGAAGTAGTGGCTGACGTAGCCCTTGTCGAAGCGCATCCCCTCGGTGAGCTCGAGCTCGAGACCCATGGTGTTGGAGTCCTCGACGGTGATGACGCCTTCCTTGCCGACCTTGTCCATCGCCTCGGCGATGAGCTCGCCGATCTGGTCGTCCGCGGCGGAGATCGACGCGGTGGCGGCGATCTGCTCCTTGGTCTCGACCTCGACGGCAGAGCTGAGCAGCTCGGCGGCGACGGCCTCGACGGCCTTCTCGATGCCGCGCTTGAGCGCCATCGGGTTGGCGCCGGCGGCGACGTTGCGCAGGCCCTCACGGACCATGGCCTGGGCGATCACGGTGGCCGTCGTCGTGCCGTCTCCGGCGACGTCGTCGGTCTTCTTCGCGACCTCCTTGACCAGCTCGGCGCCGATCTTCTCGTACGGGTCGTCGAGCTCGATCTCCTTGGCGATGGACACGCCGTCGTTGGTGATCGTCGGCGCTCCCCACTTCTTCTCGAGGACGACGTTGCGGCCCTTCGGGCCGAGGGTCACCTTGACGGCGTCGGCGAGGATGTTCATTCCTCGCTCGAGACCGCGGCGAGCCTCTTCGTCGAATGCGATGAGCTTGGCCATTCGGGTGGTTCCTCCCACGCGAATCGTGTGTGGAGACCACCACGGTGCCCGCGACGGACGGCACGGGTGCCACACGCTCACGTCGCGTGCGCTCCCCGGACCTCACCAGCAGTGGTCGGGTTCTGTCACTCTCATGGTGAGAGTGCTAAGCCATTATTGGCACTCTCGCCCCGAGAGTGCAAACCCCGACCGTCCCGTGTCCGGTGACGCGCCTCCAGGAGGCGGCTCGCCGCCCGCAGCCGGGGCCAGGGTGGTCCTCTCGACACCAGCCTGTCCGGTATGCGCCTCTGAAGAGGGCGCATAACGGTCAGGGGGGTGTCGGGAGGACCAGCGCGCCGACCTCCGCGACTGGCGCGCTGGACCGGGCCCTCAGGTGGGCGGCGGGAGGGCGGCAGCCAGCCGGGCGGCATACGCGGCGGTCTCGCCGTCGTCGTAGCGGGTGCGCGGCCAGAAGAAGCCGCGCAGCCCGTCGCCCTTGGTGCGGGGCACGACGTGCACGTGCAGGTGCGGCACCGACTGGCTCACGACGTTGTTCATCGCGACGAAGGTGCCTTGGGCGCCGAGACCGTCGACCGCGGCCTGGGCGAGGCGGCGGGCCCCGTCGAGCAGGGGCGCGTGCAGGGCGGGCGGCAGGTCGAGCAGGGTGTCGACGTGGGGTCGCGGCACGAGCAGCACGTGACCCTTGAAGACGGGACGCACGTCGAGGAAGCCGAGCAGGTCGGGCTCGTCGAGCACCACCGTGGCCGGCTCGGTGCCGGCGACGACGGCGCAGAAGAGGCACGCCTTCGCCGGTGCGGGTGGCGGCATACGGGCTAGTCCGTCAGCTGGGTGCGCAGCGCGACCTCGGCCTCGGAGGCACCCGGCTCGGCGAGGTCACCGACGAAGACGGCGATGAGCGTGCGGGCGGGGTTGGACTCGTGCTCCGCGAGGAGCCCGCGCCAGAGCGTGAGGTTGGGGTGCTCGACCCCGGCAACGCCCTCCACCGGCTCGAGCGCGGTGAGTGCGTGCCTGAGCTCGGCCGCCGACAGGTGCTGGGTGTAGGAGCCCTCCGCGTATCCGAGGGTCTTGGCCAGCACGAGCGTGGCCAGCGCGCGCTCCCCGCCCTGCCCGGCATGGTTGACGACGGGGAAGTCGTAGCCCTCGTCGGAGGTCGCGCTGCTCATCCCGACGGCGAAGAGGGCCGGCTCGGTCCAGCCGTTGATCGAGTCGGCGATCGTCGTGGCCGCCGCGGTCAGGTGCTCGGGGGTGCTCCACTGGCTCATCCCGACAGCCTCGCACAGGCGCGAGGGGGCCCCGGAGCAGACCCGTACGCCGAGCCCTCCCCCCACCCTGCGCTGCGGCCTGTCGGTCCTGCGGGTTAGCGTCGGTCCATGAACGCACCCGCCATGGACAAGGACGCCCTCGTCGCGCTGCAGGGCCCGCTCAAGGAGCGGTACCGCGCAGACGCCGAGTCGGCCGTCATCACCCTCGAGGCCACGGGCCGGCTCGGCGAGGGCGTCACCTGCTCCCTCACCACCGGGCGGGCGATGGCGGCCGCGGGGCTCCACCCGATGGCCGGGGGCGACGGGTCGCAGCTGTGTTCCGGCGACCTGCTCCTCGAGGCGCTCGTGGCCTGCGCCGGCGTCACGCTCAAGGCGGTGGCGACCTCGCTCGGGCTCGACGTGCGCGGCGGCACGGTGCGGGCCGAGGGCGACCTCGACTTCCGCGGCACGCTGGCCGTCGACAAGGAAGCGGCCGTGGGCTTCACGGCGATCCGGCTCGCCTTCGAGGTCGAGACCGACGCGAGCGCCGAGCAGCTCGCGACCCTCGAGAAGCTCACCGAGCGCTACTGCGTGGTCTGGCAGTCGCTGCGGCACCCGCCCGAGGGGACGGTGAGCATCACGGCCGCCTGAGGCAGCGCTCCCTACGGGCTGTGGCTGGGCCGGTCACGCCCGGGCCAGCACCTCGCCGTGGAGCACCGCGAACCAGCCGTCGCGCTGGGTCGCCCAGTCCTGCCACGCCTGCGCGATCTCGTCGATGCCGTCGGGGGTGATCAGCCCGCGCTCCAGCGCCTGCTGCCCGAAGGTGGAGTGGCGGGTGCGGTCGGCCCACAGCCCGCCCCACCAGGACCGCTCCTCGGGGGTGGCGAAGCACCAGGTGGTGGCGCTGCAGGCCACGTCGGTGAAGCCCGCCGCGTGCACCCACGAGAGCAGGTGTCGGGCCGCGTCGGGCTCGGCGCCGTTGCTGCGGGCGACCGCCTCGTAGATCTCGAGCCAGTCGTCGAGCCGGTCGTCGCGCGGCGACCAGACCATGGCGTCGTAGTCGGCGTCGCGCACCGCGACGAGGCCGCCGGGGCGGGTGACCCGGCGCATCTCGCGCAGCGCCGCGACCGGGTCGGTGAGGTGCTGCAGCACCTGGTGCGCGTGCACGACGTCGTAGGTGTCGTCGGGGACGTCGATGGCGTAGACGTCACCGATCACGAACTGCGTGAGCGTGTCACCCCGGTCGGCGGCGTGCTGCCGGGCCGTCTCGAGCGGAGCCGGCACCGGCTCGAGACCGACGACGCGGCCGGGCGCCACGCACTGGGCCAGGTCGAGGGTGATCGTGCCCGGGCCGCAGCCGACGTCGAGCACCGACAGCCCAGGGCGCAGGTGCGGCAGCAGGTAGGCCGCGGAGTTCTCGCCGGTGCGCCAGGTGTGCGAGCGCAGGACGGACTCGTGGTGGCCGTGGGTGTAGGTATCCGTCGCCATCGTGCCTTCCGATCCCTGGGACCTCCCGAGGATCGGACCGTATCCCGAGGGCCGGTACCGGTCACCCATCCATCCGACCAGCGGACGCGGGAGTGGCAGCCTCGTGCAGCACCAGTGCCGCACGAGCCCGAGAGCGCACGTCGTCGAGCAGCGCGACCGGCGCCAGAAGCTGCACCTCACCCCCGAAGCCGAGCACGAGGGCCACCGCGGCCTCGCGGGCGCGCACGGTCAGGCGCAGTGCCGGCCACGACCCCGCGGGGGACGGCGCGCTCGCCACCACCGTGCCCGCGGCCGTCTGCGACGAGGCCACCAGCCGAAACCTCGCGAGGGCGTGGGGCGCGACCGCCACGGTGACGACCACGCCCTCGTAGGACGACTCGAAGGCCGAGCGCACCCGGCTCCACTCGGCGGCCAGGTCGAGGTCGTCCGGCACCCGGGCCGCCACGTCGATCACCCGGGCCGAGGCGATCCGCGAGACCCGAAAGCTCTTGACCACGCCCCGGTGCGCCGCCAGCAGGTACCACCGCCCGGCGTTCTCGACCAGGCCGTAGGGGTCGACGGTGCGGGTGCCCGGCTGCTCGTCCCCCGGGGAGGCGTAGCCGAGCAGCACCCGGCGCCGGGCCATCGCCGCCTCGCGCAGCCGCGGCAGGAGCGGCACCTCCTCGGCGGCGGCGAACCAGCGCCGCCGGTCGACGACCACGACGGCCGCGAGCGCGTCGGCCCGCTCGAGCGCGGGCTGGGGCACGGTCGCGGCGAGCTTGGTGAGGGCGGTGCCGAGCTGCGCCCCGAGCCCGAGGTCGGCGGCCGCCCCCTGGGTGGTCCAGGCGAAGAGCGCCTGCGCCTCCTCCGAGGTCAGCCCGCTCACGTCGGTCTCGTAGCCCTCCATCAGCACGCACCCGCCACCGCGGCCCTGCTCGCAGTAGACCGGCACCCCCGCCGCCGACAGCGCCTCCATGTCACGCAGGACGGTGCGCTCGCTCACCTCGAGCAGCTCGGCCAGCCGGCGGGCAGGGAGCCGCCCGTGACGGCGCAGGAGGTAGAGCAGCTGCAGCAGTCGGTCGGCACGCACGTGACGATCGTGACAGCAAACCCCGACATCAGGTGTCAGGTATGCCGCGGAGTCTGGACCTATGACCACCTCCGCGCAGACCTCGCCCCCGATCGCTCCCATCGCTGCAACTCCAGCCGCTGCGGCTCCAGTCGGCCCGCCCGACCCCCGGCCCCTCCTGCTGCGCGCTCTCGACCAGGTCGGGCTGCTCGTCGACGGCCTGAGCGCCGACGACCTCGACCGCCCGACCCCCTGCCCGGACTATGCCGTGCGCGAGCTGCTCGGGCACCTCGTCGCCGTCGAGGGCCGGATCGCCCACATCGCGGCCGGCGGCCAGCCCTTCGACGTGCCGTCGGTCGTCACGGGCATCGGTGACGACGGCTGGGTCGACGCCTGGCAGGAGGGGCGGCGCCGGCTCGACACCGTGCTCGCCGACGACCGCGTGCTCGCCGGCACCATCGCGCACCCGGCTCGGGTGATGCCCGCCCGGCTCGCCCTCTTCGCCTACGTCAGCGAGGTCGCCGTGCACGCGTGGGACCTCGCCGTCGCCGTCGACCGTCGCGACGGGCTCGACCAGTCGCTGGCGCAGGTCGTCCTCGGCCCGGTGCAGGCCGCGCTGCCCGCGCACCCGCGCGGCGGCCCCGTCCCCTTCGCCGAGGTGGTCGAGGTCGGCGCCGACGCGACGCCGTACGACCGGCTCGTGGCCTGGATGGGCCGCCGCCCCTGACCCCACCCCCCTGGCGTTCCGAACCAGGGAAACCCTGCGTTCTGAGAGCACCGGGCCACCCGAACGCGGGGTTTCCCTCGTTCGGAACGGGAAGTGGGGGGTCAGGGAGTCAGGCGGGGAGGGCGAGCCCGCGGCTGCGGGCCCAGTCGTGCATCACGGCGGTCAGGGCGTCGGCGACCCCGGCGCCCGCTCCCCCGTCCGCCGTATGCAGCGTCGCCACGTGCAGGCTCTGGCCCGGGGCCAGGCCGGGCCACGGGAGGTCGCGCACGACCTGGGTCACCAGCACGCCCACGTGGGCGCCGTCGCGGTCGGCGACCCAGGTCGGGTGGTCGTCGGGGTCCCATGCGGCGCTGAAGCGGTCGAGGAAGCCCGGCTCGGGGCCGGCCTCGGCACAGCGGGCCGCCTGGAGCCGGAGGGCACCGACCACCAGGGCGTCGTCAGCCTGCGCCCTGCGCACCCGCACGCTGCCCATGGGGGAAGTGAACCACCTCCGGGGTCGCGACGCGGGGACCGGGACCCGGGTGATCGGCAGGGTCAGGCGTCGAAGCCGAGCCGACGGGCGCTGCGGGCCCGCTGGCGCGAGCTGCGCAGCCGGCGCAGGCGCTTGACGAGCATGGGGTCGGCCGCGATGGCCGCCGGGTTGTCCAGCAGGGCGTTGAGCACCTGGTAGTAGCGCGTCGAGCTCATGTCGAAGAGCTCCTTGATCGCCTGCTCCTTGGCTCCGGCGTACTTCCACCACTGGCGCTCGAAGGCGAGGATCTCGAGGTCACGCGACGCGAGCTCCGCCCCGCCTGCCAGCGGCACGTCGTACTGCTCCTGGGCGTTCACGTCGACCCACGCTCCCTCTCGACCGGTGCCGTGCGCCCCCGAGCGGGAGCCAGGGCCAGCATACGCGGTGAATAACAGGCCTGTCATTCACCTCGTCGGAACGAGGGGGGTGCGGACGGGTGGTGATGCACCACGAGTCACATCCGCCCCGCAAGCCCCTCCAGTGGCTGCTCGAAGCGGACAGCGGGGTGACAGGTCGCGGTGGAGAGCGACGTTCTACCCCGCTGGGTAGCGGGGTAGAACGCCACACCCAGGCCCCGCGCCCTCAGGCCATCGTGTCGAGGATGGCCGAGATGTCGTCCTCGGTCGTCAGCGGGTTGACGATGGCGAAGCGGGTGACCGTCTCACCGTCGTGCGAGGTCGGCACGACGAAGGCGAACTCCTCCGCGAGCAGCCGGTTCGACCACGCGGCGTAGTCGGCCGGCTCCCACCCGACGCGGCGGAAGACGACGACCGACAGGTCGCGCTCGCGCAGGGTCTCGACATAGGGCCGGCGCCCGATCTCCTCCTCCGCGAAGCGCGCGACCGCCAGGGTGCGCTCGACCGCCTCGGTATAGGCGCGGGTGCCGTGCACGGCGAGCGAGAACCACAGCGGCAGGCCTCGGGCCCGACGGGTCAAACCGATCGAGTAGTCGGTGGGGCTCCACTCGGGCGCATCGGTCAGCACGTCGAGGTAGGCCGCCTTCTGGGTGTGGGCCGCCCGGGCGAGCAGGGGGTCGCGGTAGAGCAGCGCGCAGCAGTCGAAGGGTGCGAAGAGCCACTTGTGAGGGTCGACGATGAAGGAGTCGGCCGCCTCGATGCCGGCGTACTTCGCCCGCACCGACGGGGCGGCGAGACCGGCGCCGCCGTAGGCCCCGTCGACGTGGAACCACACGCCGAGCTCACGGCAGACCTCGGCGACCGAGGCCAGGTCGTCGATGACCCCGAAGTTCGTCGTGCCGGAGGTCGCGACGACGGCGAAGAAGGTCTCCGGACCGTGCTCCGTCAGCACGCTGCGCAGGTGGTCGGCCGACAGGCGCCACTCGTCGTCTATCGGCACCGTCACCAGCTCGGCGTCCATGACGTCACAGGCCGACTGGATGGAGGAGTGGGCGCCGTAGGTCGTCGCCACCCGCCAGGGCCGCGCGCCCGACCCGGCCGCGACCGCCCGGGCCCTCGCCGTATGCCGTGCCGCCACGAGTGCCGACAGGTTGCCCACCGTGCCACCGGGCACGAAGACCCCGCCGGCGCTCGCCGGCAGCCCGGCGAGGTCGGCGATCCAGCGCAGCGCCTCGTTCTCGGCGTGCACGGCCCCGGCCCCCTCCAGCCAGGAGCCGGCGTAGATCGACGAGGCCCCCACGACGACGTCGAAGGCCGCGGCCTCCTTGGTGGGCGCGCACGGGATGAACGACAGGTAGCGCGGGTGGTCGACGGACAGGCACGACGGGGCCAGCACGTCGGTGAAGACGCCCAGCGCCCGCGTCGAGCCGAGACCGTCGGGGGTGATCGTCACGCCGGCGCGGGCGGTCAGCTCCTCGGGTGAGAGGGCGCCGTCGAGGGGCACCGGGTCGAGGGCGAGCCGCTCCGCGGCGTAGGCCATGACGGCATCGACGGTGGCGCGGGTGCTCTGGGGGTCATAGCGGTGCACCCGCGGAGTCTAGGAGGGTCGGGGCCCACTCGGTAGGAGCGCGTCCCGCAGCTGCTGCGCCGAGTCGACCACACGGTCGGGCCCGACGGCCTCGAGCTGGGCGCGCTGCGCGGCGCCCCAGGTGACCGCGACCGACGCCATACCGGCAGCCTGGGCCGCCTCCACGTCGACGACGGCGTCACCGACGTAGACCGCCGCACCGGGGTGGGCCCCCAGCCGGGCGAGCGCGGCCAGGAGGGGGGCGGGGTGGGGCTTGTGCTCGTCGGTGTCCTCGAGGGCGACGATGACCTGCACGTGTGGGGTGACACCCACGAGGTCGGCGCACAGCTGGGCCGCGTCACGCAGCTTGGACGTGGCCACGGCGATCTGCACGCCGGCGGCGGCCAGGTCGGCGAGCACCTCGGTCACCCCGGCGTAGGAGCGGATCAGCTCGGCGGTGTGCGCGCGGTTCCACGCGATGTAGGTCGCGAAGAGCTCGTCGGCTCGGTCGGGCCAGTGCTCGCGCAGACCACGGATCAGGGGCTGCCCGATCCAGCTGCGCACGAGTGCCTCGTCCTGCTCTGCCCCCAGCACCGTGCGGAAGGCGTGCTGGTAGCTGGCGAGGATGAGGTCGATCGTGTCGACCAGCGTGCCGTCGAGGTCGAAGACCACCACCGGACGCCACGGCCGGCCGGGCGGCGACACGGCGTCGGCCCCAGTGACGAGGGGGGCTAGGGGGGACGCGGGGTCGGTGTCGGTCACGGGACACCAGCCTATGGGGCTAGGTCGTCTCACCCGTCCGGGCCATCTTCAAACGGCCCCCGGACCAGTTTCCCGAGAAACTCTTGACCATCTCTTTAACATTGGTACTGTCATAACAGGAGCCGAAAGAACTCGCCGGGGGGTGCGTTCGCCGATGATCGGCCCTTCGCCCCGGGACGTTCCCGGAAGCAGGACAGGGGGTGAACCAACGCTCTTCGCAGAGCGCTGCTCCAGTCCGGAGTGGGCCCGTTCCGGGCTCACGAGCGGCACGGCCGGCTGGTCGTCCCGCCCACGAGTTGGCGCCGCCGCCTGAACCAGCCCTCACCACCCCGGGCGGCGGCGTCTCCTCATGCCCCTGCGCAGTAGGTTGAGCCCATGTCGGCCCGCCCCCTGGAGGATCTCGTCCACCCCTCGTGGGTGCCCGCACTGGACCCGGTCCGCGAGACCATCACCCGCGTCGGCGAGTTCCTGCGCGAGGAGATCGCCGCCGGCCGCGGATACCTCCCCTCGGGTGACGCCGTCCTGCGTGCCTTCCGCCAGCCCTTCGACGCCGTCAGGGTGCTCGTCGTGGGCCAGGACCCCTATCCCACCCCGGGCCACCCGGTGGGGCTCAGCTTCTCGGTGGCCGGTGACGTGCGGCCGGTGCCGCGCAGCCTGCGCAACATCTACGCCGAGCTCGGCACCGACCTCGGCCTGCCCGAGCCGACGTCGGGCGACCTCACCCCGTGGGTCGACCAGGGGGTGCTCCTGCTCAACCGGGTGCTGACCGTGCGCCCCGGCGCGCCCGCGAGCCACCAGGGTCAGGGCTGGGAGGACGTCACCCAGCAGGCCATCACCGCCCTCGCCGACCGCGGTGGCCCGCTGGTCGCGGTGCTCTGGGGTCGCCAGGCCCGCTCGCTCGGCCCCCTGCTCGGCGCGGTGCCGCGGGTCGAGAGCGCCCACCCCTCACCCCTGTCGGCCCGCTCCGGCTTCTTCGGCTCACGACCCTTCAGCAGGGTCAACGAGGCCCTCGTCGCCCAGGGTGGCCAGCCCGTCGACTGGACCCTCGCGTGACACCCCCCTCCCGGACACCCCCTCACCCGCCACGCCACTGGAGCCGCTACGTCGCCATCGGCGACTCCTTCAGCGAGGGCATGTCCGACCCGGACCCCGGCACGCCGGGCGCCTACCGCGGCTGGGCCGACCGCCTCGCCGAGCGGCTCGGAGAGCACGCCCGGGGCACCGGGAGCGAGCTGGGCTACGCCAACCTCGCCGTCCGCGGTCGCCTGCTCGCCGACATCGTCGGCCCGCAGCTCGAGGCCGCACTCACCCTGCAGCCCGACCTGGTGAGCATCGTCGGGGGTGGCAACGACATCCTGCGACCGACGGCCGACATCGACGCGCTGGCCGGCGAGCTCGAGCAGGCGGTGGCCCGCATCCGGGCGACCGGGGCCGACGTGCTCATGGCGACCCCCGCCGACCCGTGGAAGGCGCCGCTGGTGCGGGCCGTCCGGGGTCGCACGGCCACCTACGCCGCCGCCATCTGGGGCATCGCGCAGCGTCAGGGCGCCTTCATGCTCGACCAGTGGACCCAGCCCTTCCTGCGCGACTGGCAGATGTGGAGCGAGGACCGCATCCACCTCAGCCCCGAGGGGCACCGCCGGGTCGCCGCGGCCGCCGCGTGGACCCTCGGGCTGCCGACCGACGAGGCCGACTGGCGCGGCGCCGTCCCCCCTGCCCCCGTGCTGCGCCGGCGGGATGCCGCCGCGGCCGACGCCCGCTGGGCCCGCGACCACGTGGGCCCCTGGGTGCAGCGCCGCCTGCGCGGCCAGTCCTCCGGCGACGCGCTGACCGCCAAGCGTCCCTCGGTGACCCCCCTCGCCCCACCCCCACTCCCACCCCGGTCGACTTGACGCTGCGTCGAGTGCGGGGGGCGGGGGCTCGGGGGCGGGTCAGGGTCGATCCTGAGTGCGCCCGGACCACCGACACGCATACGGTGGGACGGACCCACTCACCACCCACGGGAGGAGCCGTCATGGGCTTCATGGACAAGCTGAAGCAGAAGGCTCAGGAGTACGACCTCCAGGGCAAGGCCGGGCAGCTGGCCGACGGCATCGAGAAGACCGGCAAGCAGGCAGCCGAGAAGGCCGGAGAGATCGCCCACGAGAACCGCGCCAAGGTCGCATCGGGCCTCGACAAGGCGGGGGCCAAGTTCGACGAGCAGACCGACGGCAAGTACACCGACAAGGTGGCCAAGGCCAAGGGCATGGCCACCAAGGCGGTCGACCGGGTCGCCGAGCAGCGCCCCGACGCGGCGTCAGGCGCGGGCGCCCCCACGGACACCACCCCCGGCTCGTATGCCGCGCCCGCTCCGACGACACCCGACGACGTCACGGAGGTGCCGCCCACCGCAGCCGGACCCTCGGGCGCCACCCCGCCGCCCGGGCCGCAGGACCCGTCCATCTGAGCGCCGCGCTGCTGCTCGACGCTCGCCCCCGTCGCCCCGTCGCCCCGTCGCCCCGTCGCCCCGTCGCCCCGTCGCCCCGTCGCCCCGTCGCCCTGGGCGACGGGCGGCGGGCTGGGCGAACCACACCCGGAATCCCGGTCGAGGTGTGAGGATCGTCGTGACGCGTGAGCACCCGCGCACCGACTCGAGGGGACACCAGTGAGCAACGCCGGCCAATTCGGTCCGAACAGCTACCCGCAGGACGCCGTAGGCCCCTACGGCCCACCGCAGTGGTCCGCGGCAACCGGCCTGGCGATGAAGCGGCGCAACGTCGTCGCCGTCTGGCTGGGTCTTCCCCTCATCACCCTGGGCATCTACTCGTGGGTGTGGTGGTACAAGATCAACGCCGAGATGGGCCGCCTCGACCCGCGCCGTCCGGTCAGCGCCGGCACCAGCCTCCTGGCCATCACGCTGGGCAGCTTCCTCGTCGTGCCGCCCTACGTCAGCGTCTACAACACCGGCAAGCGGATCGCGCAGCGGCAGCAGTCCGTGGGCATCGGCTCGAGCTGCTCACCCGTCGTCGGGCTGGTGCTCGTCTTCTTCTTCGGCCTCTACACGCTCTACTACCAGTCGGAGCTCAACAAGATCACCGACCACCTCGGCGCTCCCCCGGTCGGCACCCCGGTGCGCCTCGCCTCCTGATCCGGCTGCTCAGCCGCCGGGGAGCATCGCCCGCAGGGCGCCGATGGTGTCGGCCTCCTGCGGGCCCTTGTCCTGGCGGTAGCCCTTGACCCGGGCGAAGCGCAGGGCGATCCCACCGGGATAGCGGCTGCTGCGCTGCACCCCGTCGATCGCGATCTCGACCACGGTCACAGGCTCGAGCCAGACCGTGTGCGCGGTGCGCCGCAGCTCGATCTGCTGGAAGTGCTCGGTCTGCCAGCGCAGCAGCTCGTCGGTCAGACCCTTGAAGGTCTTGCCGACCATGACGTAGCCGCCCGGCTCGCCGTGCTCCCCCTCGACGTCGAGGGCACCGAGGTGCAGGTTCGACAGCCACCCCTCGCGCCGGCCCGAGCCCCACTCGCACGCGAGCACGACGAGGTCGTAGGTGTGCACCGGCTTGACCTTGACCCAGCTCTTGCCGCGGCGGCCCGCGGCATACGCGGCGTCGATGCCCTTGACCACGACACCCTCGTGCCCCGCCGCGAGCGCCTCGCGCGAGACCCGCTCGGCGACCATCGGGTCGGTGGTCACCTCACCGGGGATCCGGTGCTCGCCCACGACCCGCTCCAGCTCGAGCAGACGCGCCGACAGCGGCTCGTCGATCAGGTCGCGGCCGTCGACGTGGAGCACGTCGAAGAACCACGGGCGCAGCAACGTCTCGCGCGGTGCGTCGGCACCGAAGCGCGACATCGTCTCCTGGAAGGGCCGGGGGCCGCCGTCCTCGTCGAGCGAGAGCGTCTCACCATCGAGGATCACGTCTCGGACCGGCAGGGCCCGCACCACCTCGACGACCTCGGGCACGCGGTGGGTGATGTCGGCCAGGCTGCGCGTGTAGACGTGGACCTCGTCGCCGCGGCGGTGCACCTGGATGCGTGCCCCGTCGAGCTTCCACTCGACCGACGCCTCACCGGTGACGGCCAGCGCGGCGGCAGGGTCGGCAGCGCTCGAGGCCAGCATCGGCATCACGGGGCGCCCCACGACGAGGCCCACGGCGACGAGGTCCGAGGCCGGGCCGGTCAGCGCCAGCCGGGCCGTCTGGCCGAGGTCGCCCGAAAGCATGACCGCGCGGCGCACGACGTCGCCGGGCACGTCAGCCGCACGGGCGACGGCATCGACGAGGACCCCCTCGAGTGCCCCGGTGCGCATCTCACCGAGCAGCACCCGGCCGATGAAGTCCTGCTCGGCCGTGGTGGCCCGCGCCGTGACCGCCCGCAGCGTCGCCGTCCGGGCCGAGCCGGAGCCGGAGCCGGAGGTGGCCAGCAGGGTCTCGAGCAGGGCGTCGACGTCGGCGACCGTCAGCGTCGGCTCGTCGGCCGGCTCGCCCATCACCGCCGACAGGCCCCGCCAGCCGACCCCGACCCGCCCCTGCCTCGCCCGCCCGACGAGGAAGCCCACCGTGGGCGCGATCTCCTCCGGCGCCAGACGTCGCAGCAGGTCGGCGAGCGCCTCGACCTTGGCCAGCCGCGAGCGCGTCGCCGCGACGACGGCGGCGGTGTCGACGACCTGGTGGAGCAGCATGCCGACATCGTCGCACCCACCACCGACAGCAGAGGCTGGTGGTTGGATGCAGGGGTGCAGGTCACCTCGCTCCGCGTCTACCCGGTCAAGTCGATGGGCGGCGCGCCCGTCACCGCTGTGCAGGTGGAGCCGCAGGGGCTCGCCGGTGATCGCCGCTGGTGCCTCGTCGACGAGTCGGGTGAGGTCGTGACCGCCCGCGAGTGCCACGCGCTGCTGCGTCTGACCGCCGAGGTCGTGGACGAGGACACGATCCGCATCACCGACCGGGCCGACCGAACCGCTGACGGCAGCGGCGCCCAGGGAGCGAGCATCCTCGTCGACACGCCCCTGGGCGTGGGGCCCGTGCCGATCTCCCTGTCCCGCCTGCCGTTCGCGGCCCCGGCCGACACCGACGTGAGCGAGTGGATCAGCGCCCGGACCGGCCGGTCGCTGCGTCTGGTCTGGCAGCAGGACCCCTCCGCTCGAGCAGTGTCAGGGGCCCACGGCGGGGAGCCGGGTGACGTGCTCTCGATGGCTGACACGGGACCGCTCCTGCTCGTCTCGCAGGCCTCGATGGCGCGACTCGACGAGTGGATCGGCGAGGAGTCGGAGCGCTCGACACCCCTCGACGTCGGGCGCTTCCGAGCGAACGTCGTGGTCGACGGCGACCAGCCCTTCGACGAGGACTCCTGGGTCGGGGTGAGGATCGGTGCGGTCGACTTCCGCATCACCG
Source organism: Dermatophilaceae bacterium Soc4.6 (assembly GCA_039889245.1). NCBI lineage: Bacteria > Bacillati > Actinomycetota > Actinomycetes > Micrococcales > Dermatophilaceae > Dermatophilaceae bacterium Soc4.6. Next base: position 1,553,761 of record JAZGVH010000002.1, read on the forward strand.
AGCTGTGTGACCGGTGCGTCATGACGACGCTCGACCCGGTCACCGCCGAGGGTGGCCTCGAGCCCATCCGCACGCTCGCCAGGCACCGCCGGTGGGACGGCAGCACCTGGTTCGGCACGCGGTTGCTGCCGCTGCTGCCCGGGCTGCCCGCGCGACCAGACGGCGGGGGCACCCTCCACGTCGGGGACGCGGTCGAGGTCACGACCCGCTGAGCCGTTCCACCTCCAGACCCGGGCAAACGCTGCTCGAGCTCCCCCGAACGGGCAATTGTGATGTGTCCGTTTTAAGGCTTAGATTACTTTTATACGGATCGGCACCTCACCCCGAACCCGACACCCGGCGGCACCTCACCCCGCCCGAGGCACCTCGCCTCACCTTGCCCGACCCACCTCACCCTCACTCGCCACGGCTCCGATCGGCTCCCACCCCGACGGCCGGCCACTCGGCATCTCCTCACCACCCTCACACCGCCCGACGCGTGGTCCCCACCCCCGCGTCCTGGGCACCACCCTGCAAAGGACCCCTCACATGAGCACCTCACTCATCCCCACCTCCGCCCGCACCGGGCGACGGACCGTGGTCGCCATCGGCACCGCCCTGGCCCTCACCGGCCTGGCCTGCAGCACGGCCGCCGCCGGCACGACCTCGCCGGTCTCGAGCCGCAAGGCTGTCGTCGGGGTGGGGACCCCGAGCACCCCGGGCACGACGCCCCTGACGCCGGTGACCCCGACGTCCGGCGGCACCGCGCTCTACGGCGAGACCACCGGGGCCCCGGCCGTCGCCGGTGTGACGGCGGTCGCCCTGCGCACCGTGCCCGTGACCACCACCGTCGCGCTGACCGCCGCCCTCGCTGCCGCCCGCGCCGGTGACCGGATCGTGCTGGCCGGCGGCACCTACTCCGGCCCCTTCGACCTCAAGGCCTCCGGCACCGCCGCCCACCCCATCGTCGTGACCCCGGCCGATGGTGCGAGCGTCACTCTGACCTCCTCCGTGCCCTACCCGGGCTGCGGCGCCACCGGCCCGGACGAGTACCGCACCGTCTCCTTCGTGGGCGGCGCGAGCCACTGGGTGGTGCGCGGCCTGACCATCCGGGGCGGCCTGCGCCTGTCGAGCAAGAACGCCAACCTCACGCAGAACTGGCAGGCCGCGCGCATCGACGACCACGACTGGCAGGCCCGCCGCTCGGTGCCGGGCACGACCACCCGCGATCCCAGCACGACCCGTGGCCTGACCGCCTGGTTCAGCGCCCTCGTCGGCAAGGGGGTCGTCCCCTCGGAGGACATCCAGCTCCTCGGCAACACGTTCACCGGCAAGGGGATCTTCGGCCGCTTCGCCCGCTACGCGACGGTCTCCGGCAACACGGTCACCGACATCGCCTGCGGCACCGGCCCCGCCATCTGGTTCGCCAACTACTCGCACGGCAACGTCTTCTCCGGGAACGACGTCTCGAAGGTCGCCCACTCCACCGCGAGCCACTACATGCAGGAGGGCATCCGGCTGGGCAACGGCTCCGACTACAACGTCGTGACGGGCAACCGGGTGCACGACCTCGACGCAGCCGGGCGGGGCATCACCACCGACCAGGACGCCTCCTTCAACCTCATCACGGCCAACGTCGTGGACAACGTCAACATCGCCTACAACGAGCAGCAGTCCTCGTGGGGCAACGTCTGGTCCTACAACGTGGCCAACCGCGCCAACGCCGGCTTCAGCCTCCGTATGGAGGACTCCAACCTCACCACGCCGTCGAGGGACACCAGCTCCTACGGGACCCAGATCACCTGCAACGTGGTCACGAACAGCGCCGTCGCCTTCCAGGCCGGTGCCGTCTCCGGTGGCGTCTTCACCGGCAACAGCTTCAGCACCCTGAGCATCAACAAGAACCTGTCCCGCTACTGGGCCACGGAGGGAAACCGGTGGAACGGCTCAGCCAGCGTGCCCGTCTCGGGTCCGACAGCGATCGCCGGGTGCTGAACCCGGTGGGGTGACCCTGCAGGACCACCCCACCACGCAAGCGCTGTCCCGTCGGGGAGGGAGGTTCCCCGGCGGGACAGTGGCATGCCGCGGCGAGGTCGATCCCGGTCAGGGCCGCGTCGACGCCCTGCGCGCACTCACTCCGCGTCGGCGAGCGGGTGGATCCGCGGGCTGCGGCAGTCGACGTCGATGGTCTGGTCGCCGAAGCGGACGTACATCCGGCTGCCGTTGATGCGCACCACGCGACCGAGGCCGTGACGGTCGTGGGTCACGCGCTCGTCCACCTGCCAGTCGGGGGTCGGTAGCTCTGGTTCACGCCGGAACGGGCTGCTGGACTGCTTCGATCGTCGTGCCGTCTGTCGGGAGTCCATATCCCCAGTGTCGCCTGTCAGCGCGCGAAAAGCACCTTCTCTCGCCAGATCGGCCTCGTCCGAGGCGCGCACCCGGCCTCGGGAAGGCGGTTCTGCTGCACTAACGTCGCACCCGGGGGCTTGGTTCCGAGCTCCCGCCCCGGCGTCCGGGGCCCGGGACCGGAGGTGGGTCGTGTCACGCAAGCGCCGGGCCGCCGCCGCCGCCGTGCGCCCGGCCGTGCTGGTCGCCGTCGCCGTGGCCGCTGTCCTGGGGACCCGCCTGCCGGGGAGAGCGGTCGACCTCGAGGTCTACCGCACCGCGGGAGCCGTGTGGCGCGCCGGGCGGCCCCTCTACGGCGCCGGCTACCCCTTCGGTCTGGGGATCTACCTGCCCTTCACCTACCCACCCTTTGCGGCCCTGCTGCTCGGCCTCAGCTCCCTGCTGCCCTCCCCCGTCGCCGTCGCCCTGGTCAGCTCCGGCAGCCTGCTCGCCCTCGGCGTCGCGGCCCGTCTGTCGGCCGAGGCAGCGGGGCTGGCCCGTCCGTGGGCGCGCTGGCCCCTGCCGGTGGTCGCCGCGCTGGGCGTCCTCGCCGTCGCGCTCGAGCCCGTGCGCTTCACCCTCTACTTCGGCCAGGTCAACCTCGTGCTGATGGCCGCGGTGACGGCCGACACGCTGGTCCGACGACCACGGTGGCCGCGCGGGGTGCTCATCGGGCTCGCCGCCGCGGTGAAGCTCACGCCCCTCGCGTTCCTGCTGGTGCTGGTCTGCCGCCACCAGTGGCGGGCCTGCGCGACGGCCGTGGTGACGTTCGTCGCCGCTCACCTGCTCGGCGCGGTCCTGCTTCCGGCCGACAGCCGGGACTACTGGCTCGGTGGGGTGCTGACGTCCCCCGGCCGCATCGGCGCGGCAGACACGGCCACCAACCAGTCGCTGCGGGGCGTGCTGGCCCGCGCCTGGCCCGAGGCTCCCTCCGCCGTGTGGGTGGGCCTCGTCCTCGTCATGGGCGTGCTGACGGCGGTCGCCACGTGGCGTCGCACGCATCGGGGCGACGACCTCGGCGCCCTGCTCGCGACGGCCGCGGGCGGCCTGCTGGTCTCGCCCGTCTCGTGGACCCACCACTGGGTCTGGGTCGTGCCTGCGCTCGCGTGGCTGCTGGCCCGAGCCCGACGCGTCTCGGCCGCGGCCCACCGCCTGACGTGGGCCGGCGCGGCGGCCTGGGCGGTGCCCGCCCTCGTCGCAGCCGTCTTCGTCGTGGCGCCCGCCGACCTCCTGCCCGCCGGTGACGGCCGAGAGCAGCACTGGGTGTGGTGGCAGCACCTGATCGGAGACGCCTACGTGTGGCTGGGGCTGGCCGCCCTCGTGGCCGCCTCGTTCGCCGGGCCACGACCGGCCCGCCAGCGGACTGCCGACGAGGCGACCACGACCAGCGAGGCGAGCACCCAGGCGGTCGACGGCAGCGCCGGCACCCGGATCCCGAGGTAGGCCGCCTCGCCCGCCACGGCCACCGCGACCCACTCTGGACGGCGGGCGAGGAGCGCGAGCGGCAGGAGGGACACCGCATACCAGGGGTAGGCGGGGGTCGTGACGAGGAGGAAGCCTCCGACGAGCACGGCGGCGGGCACCGCGACCGCCGGGACGTCACGCTCGCTGCGGTGGGCGGTCGACCACCGCAGCGACCACAGCCCGAGCCCGACGAGGACGAGGGCACCGACCGGGGTCACGGCGGTGTCGGGGAGCAGCAGCTGCAGCACGGCCGAGCGACCGCCCGCCCCCTCCTCGAGGAGGTAGCCGGGGATGTAGCCGAGCACCAGGGCGCCGGCGACCAGCACGTGAGGCAGGTAAGTCGCCAGCAGGGTCGCGACGGCCGCCAGCGGGGCCGGTACCGCCCGCCACCAGCGGCGCTGGGCCAGCGGCGCGAGCGCAGCGACCACGACGAGGGGGAAGAGCTTGACGGCCCCGGCCAGCCCCACGACCACGCCGGCGACCCAGCGCCGGGCAGAGGACGAACCCCCGACGGCGACCGCCGCGACCAGCAGCACAGCCGAGACGATGTCGACGTGCGCGCCGTTGCCGGTCTCGAGCAGCACCAGCGGTGACCAGGCCCACCACAGAGCGCCCAGGGGATGGCGGCCGGACCGGCGGGCCAGGGCCGCGAGCGCGACCGCCACGGCGACCGCGAGCAGGGCCGAGCCGACCTGCAGCCCGCGGGTGCCCGCCGACCATGGCGTGACCGCCGCGACGGCGGTGAACCACGCCTGCGCCACCGGCGGGTAGATCGTGGGCACCCTGGGCCGGTTGATGCGGGTGCGGGGGTCGTCCTTCGCGCGCACGGCCAGCGCACTCCGGTCGGTCGGCACCGGCTCGGTGAGGTAGCCGGAGCGGTCGGCCGGGCCGAGCCCGGGGAAGAGCACAGGATCGCGCAGGGCGGCGAGGCGGTCGTCGAGAGGGGCGTAGCGGTAGGGCGAGGTGCCCGACAGCTGCACGCGCCCGTCCCAGACGTAGCGGTAGGCGTCGGAGCTCGTCAGCGGCGGCGTCACCAGGCCCGGCAGCTGCACGACGACCGCCGCCAGACCAACGACCAGCAGGGCCCGGCGGGGCGCCGCACCTCGGGTGGCCCACCGGGTCAGGCCCGCGGTGACGAGCCACAGGGCTCCGACGAACACGACCGTCGGGATAGAGGTGCCTCGATGCAGGAGGACGACGACACCCGCCCACCCGGCGGTGGTGACCACAGCTCCGAGGGCGACGCGCATGGGCTCACTCTGCCGTGCCCGGGCCCCGGGTGCGGCCCCGCCGGGCCCCGCGCGGCGTCCCGTCACCCTCACGTAACCGGTCACCCGTCGCGCGAGGGCCCTCTCGGCCCTAGCGTCGTCACCATGCCCCAGCCACCCACCCCGGAGGACTTCCGCTCCCCGCTGCACGGAGCGGCGCTCACCGCGCGCCTGGGCGTGTGGCTCGGAGCCGCGTTCCTGACCTGCTTCGCCACCGGGCTGATCAGCCACCTGCACCAGCACCCCGTGTCGTTCCTGCCCCTGCCGGCCCAGCCCGAGTGGGGCTTCCGGGTCAGCCAGGGACTCCACGTCACCACGGGCGTCGCCTGCCTGCCGCTCCTGCTGGCCAAGATGTACAGCACCTACCCGCGTCTCTTCGAGCGCCCGCTGCTCGGGGGGCCGCTGCGCTCCCTCGAGCGGCTCTCGATCGGGGTGCTGGTCGCGAGTGCCTTCTTCCAGCTGCTGACCGGCATCGTCAACGTCGCCCAGTGGTACTCCGTCTTCGGCTTCGGCTTCACCCAGACCCACTTCGCCTTCGCGTGGATCGCGATCGGGGCTCTGGCCGTGCACATCGCGGTCAAGCTGCCCGTCATCCGCGACGCGCTGTCGACACCGCTCGACGGGGGCACCTCGCCAGCCGACGTCGACCAGGAGGTGGCCCGGTGACCAGGTCGACGCCGACGGGCGACCGCCGGTGGTTCCTGCGCGGCGCCCTGGACGCCTCCGCGGCACGGCGCTGCTGACCGTCGGGTCGACGGTGCCGGGGCTCGAGCGGCTCTCGATCCTGCGCAGCCGCACCCCCAGCACCAGCCCCAACGGCATCCCGGTCAACCGTACGCCCGAGGCCGCTCAGGTCACCCTGCAGGCCGAGGACGCCTGGCGCATCACGGTGTCGGGCCCTTCCGGGTCGCGCGACCTCGGGCTCGCCGAGCTGACCGCGATGCGCCAGACGACCGTCGTGCTGCCCATCGCGTGCGTCGAGGGCTGGAGCGCCTCGTCCTCGTGGACCGGCGTGCGGGTCAGCGAGCTGATGGCCCTCGTCGGTGGTGCGTCGAGCGACGTGACGGTCGAGTCAGCCGAGAAGTCGGGCGGTTACCGCGCCACGATGCTGCCCGCCGCCTACGTCGCGCAACCCGACTCGCTGCTGGCGCTGCGGATCGGCGGTCAGCGCCTGCCGCTCGAGCACGGTCACCCGGCGCGCATCATCGCGCCCAACCGGCCCGGCGTGCTGCAGACGAAATGGGTCAGGCGACTGGAGGTGACGGCGTGACGACCACGACCGGGAGGCGCCCCGCCACTCGCGGAGAGCAGCGAGTCCGGTTGCTGCTCATCGCGATCGGCATCTTCTTCGCTCTCGTAGGGGCCTACGCCTTCATCAGCGTGGAGCCCGTGGGCCAGTGGCTGCGCGTCGTGCTCTGGCTCGCCGCCGGGGTCGTGATCCACGACGCCGTCGTCGCACCACTGGCCCTGGCGCTCGGCGCCGGGGTGCTGCGCCCGATCGCCAACCCCGTCGTGCGACGGGTGCTGCGCGCAACGCTGCTGCTGGTCACTGCGGCCGTGGTCGTCGCCGTGCCACTGCTGGCGACGGGCGGGCTGCGGTAGCGGCGCACCCGCCCGGTGTCCCTACCCCAGCGAGCGCAGGGTGACGAAGGCGCGGTGGTCGGCCCGCCACTCCTCGACGGCGACGAAACCGACCCCGGAGGCGAGCTCGACCAGCCGCCGGGAGCCGACCACGGCCCAGGGTATCGGGGTGGACCGCCGCCCGTGGGGCTCCTCGAGGCAGATCGTGGACAACGTGTCGGCGCCGTCGTCGCTCGCGACCTCGACCACGGCCAGCGCCCCGGGGCGCAGCAGCTCGTGGCAGCGGCGCAGCAGGGCCAGCGGGTCGCCACCGATACCGATGTTGCCGTCCGCGAGCAGCACTGTGCCCCAACGGCCCTCACCGGGCAGGGGGTGGTGCACGTCGCGCTGGAGGGCGGTCGCCCCCCGACGGGCGGTCGAGGCCACCGCAGCCCGGGAGATGTCGACCCCGAGGGCCGCGAGGCCCCGCTCGCCGAGCGCGGCGACGAAGCGGCCGGGGCGGCAGCCGACGTCGAGCACCGGTGCCTCGCACCGGGCCACGACAAGCTCGTCGACCTCGCTCATCGTGTGCCACGAGGTCACGTCGAGCACGGGACCGCGCCCGGCCGGGCCGCTCGGGAGGACGACGCGCACCGGCACCCCGTGCAGGGCCGCGTCGAAGAGGTGGCCCGGGTCGCACGGGGTGCCCACCAGGCGGCGGTGCAGCCGACCGAAGCGGGTGTCGGGTGCAAGGGCGGCCACGGCCACCGCGTCGCCCGGCCCGTCGACGTCGAGCAGAGCCGGCAGCATCGCCACCCGCAGGCCGAGCGAGCGCAGCCGACGCAGCTGCTCCTCACCGGTCGTCTCCGTCGACATCGGCACCCCGAGAATGGCGCCGGGCACGTGCCGGCGGAAGCCGATCGCCCAGTAGCCGCCGTCCTGCGACAACCCGAGCACCGCGTCGGCGCCCTGCCAGCAGCGGGTCAGCAGGTCGGCCGTCAGCTGCGGGGTGTCCATCCCCACGAGCAGCGTCGGGCGCTCGAGCCCCGGGGCCAGGTCGGCCAGCAGGTCGTGGAAGACCGCTTCGAGCCGCTCGTCCAGCCCGCCACCGCGCTGACCGATGCGCTCGGCGTCATCGGGCAGCCACGGGACCGGAGGTCCGTCCCACGCGACGACGACCCGCACCGCGCCCACGCCGCCGACGACGTCGAGCGTGTCGCGCAGGGAGGCGGCGGCCAGCGCCGCCGCCTCCGCCCCCGAGAACGTCGGGGTCAGACGGGTCTTGACCCGGCCCGGCACGGGTGACTTCGCGATGACGACGACGGTGTGCGGCACCTCGCGGGCCAGGTCGGCGCCGACGACGGCATCACCAGCGCGCCGCGCGGCGGCCGGCCCCGGACGGTCGACGCCGCCGCCGGCGACGACGACCGCCGTGACGGGTGCCGTCATCGGGCCAGCACCCTGCTCATGTCGCGCACGGCACGGGCAGCGCCGAGGGGGGTCCCGGTCACCTTGGAGCGCCCCGTCCGCGGGTGGTAGTCGACGTCGACCTCGACGACCCGCAGCCCCGCCTCCGCCACGCGCACGACGGTCTCGAGGGGGTAGCCGGAGCGTCGGTCGGTGATGCCCACGCGCAGCAGGTCGGCCCGCCGCCCCAGCCGCATCGGGCCGATGTCGTGCAGGCGCAGGCCCGTGCGCCGGCCCAGCCGGTGGGCGACCACCGCGTTGGCCAGGCGCAGGTGCCAGGGCCAGGCCCCGCGGCCGATCGGCCGGCGGCGGCCCACCACGAGGTCGGCGCCGCTCTCGAGGGCCGTGAGCAGGCGGGCGAGGTCGACCGGGTCGAGGCTCGAGTCGGCGTCCATGAAGGCGACGAGGTCGCTGGTGGCGGCTTCGAGGCCGGCGTGACAGGCGGCGCCGTACCCCCTCATCGGCACGTCGACCACGCGCGCCCCGTGGGCGCGAGCCACCTCCGGCGACCCGTCGACCGAGCCGTTGTCGGCGACGATCGGGCGGGCCCACGACGGCATCCGCCCGAGCACCCACGGCAGCGCCTGTGCCTCGTCGAGGCACGGCAGCACGACATCGACGACGGTCACACCCCGACCGTATGCGGCGGCGCCCCCCTGCGCACGCCCGACCGCTCACGGGACGCTTACGGGTGTCGCCACCGAGCCAGGTCGGCCGGTCACGGTGCGCCGCGCACCCTAGGCTGGGGCCATGGTCGCCAGCGTGCTCGTCGTGGAGGACGACCCGACGGTGACGGGCGTGCTCGTCGCCTACCTGCGCCAGGCCGGGTTCGATCCCGCGGTCGCGACCGACGGGCCCTCGGCCCTGCTGGAGTGGACCCAGCGCCGGCCCGACGTCGTCGTGCTCGACGTGATGCTCCCCGGCATGTCGGGGCTCGACGTGCTGCGTCGTCGGCGCGAAGCCGACGACCACGCCGCGGTCGTCGTGCTCAGCGCCCGGGGCGAGGAGGAGGACCGGCTGCTCGGGCTCGAGCTGGGGGCCGACGACTACGTCACCAAGCCCTACAGCCCCCGCGAGGTCGTCGGGCGGGTCCAGGCCCTGCTGCGCCGCGGCGAGCGGCTCGGCTCGTCGGCGCTGCTGCCCCGTCGGCTGGTCAGCGGGCCGCTCGCCCTCGACCTCGGGGCCCGCACCGCCAGCACCGGGGCCGGGCCGGTCGTGCTCACGCCCCGCGAGTTCGACCTGCTGGCTCACCTGATGACCCACCCCGGTGAGGTCTTCAGCAAGGAGCAGCTGATGCGGCGCGTGTGGGGCTGGGACTTCGGCGACACCTCGACGGTGACCGTGCACGTGCGGCGACTGCGCGAGAAGGTCGAGACCGACCCCTCCGACCCGCGGCACGTCGTGACGGTCCGTGGCTCGGGCTACCGCTTCGACGGTGAGGTGAGCAGCGGTGGGTGACCTGCTGCAGATCGCCGGCGTCACCGCCCTGGTCTGCCTCCTGACCTTCGGGCTCGGGGCCGGCGCGCTCCGGGTGCTGCACGCCCGCTCCCTGTTCACCTCGATCGTCGTCGCCGCCCTCGTGCCGCTCGCGGCGGTCTCGGTCGCCGTGCTGGTCAACGTGCGCCTGATGTTCCTCTCGGCCGACGACTCGACGGCCGTGCTCGTCGCCCTCGGGTGCGCGGTGCTCATCGCGGTGGCCCTCGCGGTGGTGCTGGGGCGCGGCATCGCCCGCTCGTCCCGCGACCTCACGACGGCGCTGCGTGACCTCGGCGGCGAGCGCGACGACCACGCGACCGACGCCTCCCCCCGGGTGGCCCACGGCGGCGCCGCGATGACCCCGGCTCCCGCCGAGCTCGCCGGCCTGGCCCGTGAGCTCAACGCCACCCGCGACCGCCTCGCCGACGCCCAGCGGCGCGCGCGTGGGCTCGAGGACAGCCGGCGCGAGCTCGTCGCCTTCATGTCGCACGACCTGCGCACCCCGCTGGCCGGGCTGCGGGCCCTCGCCGAGGGACTCGAGGACGGCGTCATCGACGACCAGCCCGCCGCCCTGCGGCAGGTGCGGCTCACCGTCGAGCGGATGAGCGGCCTCGTCACCGACCTCTTCGAGGTCTCCCGCCTGCGGGCGGGGCCGGCGCCCGAGAGCGTGCGGCGCTCGATGGTTAGCCTGGTCGAGCTCAGTCACGACGTCGTCGGTGAGCTCACGGCCCACGCCGCGGGCCGCGGCGTGCGGCTGCGTCTCCATACGCCCGAGGACGACCGCCTCGCGGTGCTCGGCAACTCCGACGAGCTCGCCCGCGCCCTCAGCAACCTGGTCGGCAACGCCGTGCGCCACACCGTCGCCGGTGGTGAGGTGCTGCTCGACGCCGCGCGACGACCCGACGGCCGCATCGCGCTCTTTGTCACCGACGGGTGCGGGGGCATCGCCGAAGCCGACCTGCACCGCGTCTTCGACCTCGGCTGGCGCGCCGACCCGGGCCGCACGACCACCGACGCGGGCGCCGGCCTGGGCCTGGCCATCGCGAAGGGCGTGGCCGAGGCCCACCACGGCACCATCGGGGTCGCCAACGTGCCCGGCGGGTGCCGATTCGCCCTGGTGCTGCCCGGCGAGCCCTCCCCCGCCTGACACCCTGACCCCTCTGTTCCGCCCTCAGGCAGTCAGAGGAGGCCGGCCTCGCGCACGAGGTCGACGACGCCCTCCTGCAGGGGGGTCGCCGCGCGCCAGCCGAGCACCTCGGCGGCGCGCCCGCTCGAGGCGGTGATGTGGCGCACGTCGCCGAGGCGGTAGCCGCCGGTCACCACCGGGTCCTCGCCGCCGGCCGCGCGGGCCAGGGCCCGAGCCATGTCCCCGACGGTGCTCACCACACCCGAGCCCACGTTGAGCGCGGTGTGCGGGCCCAGCCGGTGTGCCGCGCCACCCCCTCCGTCCGCCTCCGCGGCCTCGACCGCGGTGACGAAGGCCGAGGCCACGTCACGCACGTGCACGAAGTCGCGACGCTGCCCGCCGTCCTCGAAGACCCGCGGGCTCTCCCCGCGGGCGAGGGCGGAGAGGAAGATCGCCGCCACCCCGGCATACGGGGTGTTGCGCGGCATGCCGGGGCCGTAGACGTTGTGCAGCCGCAGCGAGACGGCGCGGCCGCCGGTCTCGCGCGCCCAGACAGCGGCCAGGTGCTCCTGGCTGACCTTGGTCGCGGCATACGTGTTGCGGGGGTCGAGGCGGGCGTCCTCGTCGACGAGACCGGGGGCGAGGGCCCGCCCGCACGACGGGCACGGCGGCTCGAAGCGCCCGGCCGCGAGGTCGTCGACCACGCGCGGCCCGGGGGGGACGACGCCGTGGGTCGGGCAGGTGTATCGGCCCTCGCCGTAGACGACCATCGAGCTGGCCTGCACGACGACGGGCACGGCGGCGTCGGCGGCGGACCGCAGCAGGACGGCGGTGCCGAGGTCGTTGCTCGAGACGTAGTCGTCGATGTCGGAGAGGTCGACACCGAGGCCGACCTTGGCCGCGAGGTGGACCACCGCACCGGCCCCGCGCAGCGCCTCGGTGAGCGGGGACCGGTCGCGCACGTCGAGCTCGATGAGTCGGACTCCCCTGCCCTGCAAGCGGGTCCGGGCAGCAGCACCTGCGTCGCGGTGCACGTCGGCCCGCAGGGAGTCGACGACGACCACCTCGCGACCCCGGGCGAGCAGGCAGTCGACCACCGCGGTGCCGATGAACCCGGCACCTCCGGTGACGACGACGGGCGGGGCGGTCTCGATCGGCACCCCGCGAGCCTAGCCAGCGGAGCTCGCGCCACTCCCACCCCGGCCATGGTGCGTTCACAGGATGCTCCTAGGCGCGAGCGGGACAGTGGTGACGCAGGACGCCCCGAAGCGGTCCGCCACTGACTGCATCGCCGCCCGAGGAGCCCAGGAGCCCGTCATGACCACGACCGCCGAGCCACCTCGGCCCGACACCTCCTGGGCTGTCCCCGCCCCACGCCCCACGACCCCAGCCACCCCCCGTCACCGCGTGCACGTCGTGCCGCGCTGGTGGCGCGACACCACCGGCGCGCTGACCTGGCTCAGCATGCTCGTGGTCGTGGCCCTGTGGGTGCGCGGCGGCGGCCTGAGCGACCTCTCCGGCTACGCCACCGGGCTCACCAGCCTCGGCCGCGTCACCGCCCTGGTCGCCTCGGACCTCCTGCTCGTCCAGGTGCTGCTCATGGCCCGCATCCCCTGGGTCGAGCAGTCCTACGGCCAGGACGAGCTGGCACGACGCCACCGCCTCGTCGGCTTCTGGTCGTTCAACCTGATGGTCGCCCACATCGTGCTCATCACCCTCGGGTATGCCGCCACCGCCCGCACCGGCGTGCTCGCCGAGACGTGGGACCTCCTGGTCACCTATCCCGGGATGCTGCTCGCGCTCGCGGGTGCGCTGCTGATGGTGATGGTCACGGTGACCAGCATCCGCCGGGCGCGCCGCCGGCTGCGCTACGAGTCGTGGCACCTGCTCCACCTCTACGCCTACCTCGGCGTCGGGCTGGCCCTGCCGCACCAGCTGTGGTCCGGCCAGGAGTTCCTCACCTCGACGACGGCGACGCTCTACTGGTGGTCGCTGTGGATCGCGGCCGCCGGGTCGGTGCTGGTCTGGCGGGTCGTGGTGCCCGTCTACCGCACCCTGGTGCACGACCTGCGGGTCGTCGCGGTCACGCGTGAGAGCCGCGACACCGTCTCGGTGACCATGCGCGGGCGTCACCTGCACCGGCTGCCGGTGTCCGCCGGGCAGTTCTTCACCTGGCGCTTCCTCGACGGCTCCGGCTGGACTCGTGGCCACCCCTACTCGCTGTCGGCTGCCCCGGGCCACGACACGCTGCGGATCACGGTCAAGGACCTCGGCGACGGCAGCGGCACCCTCCGGCGGGTCCGCGTGGGCACCAGGGTCGCGATCGAGGGGCCCTACGGTCGCCTGCATGCCGGGGTGCGCACCCGACCCGGGGTGCTGCTGATGGCCTCGGGCATCGGGGTCACGCCGCTGCGCGGCCTGCTGGAGGCACTACCGCAGGAGCCTGGCGACGTGACCCTGCTCTATCGCGCCCGAGACACCGGCTCGCTCGTGCTGAAGCGCGAGATCGAGGCGCTCGCGGCCGAGCGCGGCGCCCGGGTGGTCTACGTCCTCGGACCGCGCATCCCGGGACGACGGTCCTGGCTCCCCCGCAGCGCCGCCGCCCTCACCGACGTGGCCGCCCTCACCGAGCTGGTGCCCGACGTGGCGCAGCGCGACGTCTACCTCTGCGGCTCGGGTGAGTGGATGGAGGCAGCCCACGATGCAGCGCGGGACTCCGGGGTGCCCGAGCAGGCCATCCACGAGGAGCGGTTCACCTGGTGACCGGCGCGCCCGGCCCCGCTCCCTCTTGTTTCCCCGTCTACATCTTCCCAGGAGAATGACATGCGACGGATCGTCATCGCCGCGATGAGCACCCTGAGCGCCCTGGTGCTCCTCTTCAGCTATCACACCAGCACGAGCTCCGTGACCGCCAAAGCCTCCTCGGTCCCGGTCCCCGGCGGCTCGAGCGGCACCGACGCGGCCAGCCCCAGCACCCCCAGCTCGAACTCCACCGGCTCGGGCACGAGCTCGGGCACCAGTGCGGCCTCCGGTGCCGCGACTTCCGGGACCTTCACCGGTGACTCGGTGGCGACCCGCTGGGGCGACGTGCAGGTGCAGATCACCGTGACCGACGGCAAGGTGACGAAGTCGGAGGCGATCGTCTTCCCGCAGGCCAACCCCCGCGACCAGGAGATCAACGCCTACGCGCTCCCGATCCTCTCCGAGGCGGCGGTGACGGCCCAGAGCGCCCGGATCGACGCCATCTCGGGGGCGACGGTGACGAGCGAGGGCTACCTCAGCTCGCTGCAGTCGGCCCTCGACCAGGCGCACCTGTGACGGCCCCACCCACGACCGCGACGGGCCCCGGGCCGGCCCCGGTCGACGACGTCCTGCCCCGGTCGGCCCACGTCGAGCAGGTCATGGGCCTGCCCGTCAGCATCCACGTGCGCGGACCGCGAGCCCGTGACGCCGCGGCCACCGCCGCGGTCACCGGCGCCTTCGCCCGCCTGCGCGCCGACGACGCGCAGTTCAGCACCTACCGTCCCGACAGCGAGGTCAGCCGGGTGCAGCGCGGGCAGCTGCCCGTCGCGGACGCCAGCCCCCGGCTGCGCCTCGTGGCCGCCCTGTGCCACGAGGCGTCGCAGCGCACCGACGGAGCCTTCTCGGCCTGGCTCCCACGAGATGGTCGACCGGTCTTCGACCCCACCGGCCTGGTCAAGGGCTGGGCCGTGCAGGAGGCCTTCGAGGCCCTCCAGACCGACCTGCGCCCCCTCGGTGCGCACGACGTGCTCGTCGTCGCCGGGGGCGACGTCGCGCTCACCTGCGCCCGCACCGACACCCCCGACTGGGTCGTCGGGGTCGAGGACCCGCGCGAGCGCACCTCGCTGCTCCTGCAGCTACCGATGCGGGTGGGGGCCGTCGCGACGTCAGGCACGGCGGCCCGTGGGCTGCACGTGCTCGACCCGCGCACCGGGTCACCCGCGGCGAGCCTGCTGTCGGCCACCGTCGTGGGACCACGCCTGATGTGGGCCGACGTCGACGCCACCGCACTGCTCGCCGCCGGTGGCCAGGCCCCGTGGTTCACCGCTCGCCCCGAGCACGCAGCACTCGTGGTGCGCCCCGACGGCAGCACCCAGCGCCTCGGCGGAAGGGCCGACGCCGAGCCCTGACCGACGCAGGACCGAGCCCTCACCGAGTCAGGACCCGAGGTGCCCGAGCCGCAGCACGGTCTCGGCCACCTGCACCAGGGGGACGTTGGTGTCCTGGCTGAGCCGGCGCAGCAGGGCGAGCGCCTCGTCGTAGCCGAGCCCCCGCTCGTGCATGACCACGCCCACGGACGCCCCGATCTGCCGGTTGGAGACCACCGCCCGCCGCAGGGTGACGACCTCGTGACACAGCTCGTCCGCAGTCATCACCCGCAGGGCGTCGACCTGTGCGGTCTCGAGCTCGTCCGGGGGCACGGACCGGCTGGCGGAGGGCATGGCCGTCGGTCCGTCAGCCCGGCTGGGGCTCGGTCAGCCCCCCGGGCGCGGCTGCGCCCGGGTCTCGCCCGCACCTGGTGGTCTGCACGCCCCGAGTATGGCGCACCCCTGGTCCGTGGCCCGGGCTGGATCCGTTGCTGACTCTTTCCTGCCGATGGCCTTTGCCGACCACGCCAGATGGGTAGGAGTCGAGGGAGGCCCCTCGGGCCGGGGTTCAGCAGCGAGCTCCGGCCCCAGGGTCCTCGTCGGCGTCGGCCACCTGCGCCAACCCGCCACCTGCGCCAGCCCGCCTCAGACGAAGGGCCCTCATGCCTTCCCCCCATCCCGCGTCTCCGCCCGTGGGCGCGCGGCAGCCGGTCGGCTGGTACGCCCACCACAGCGGGGCCGGCCACGTCACCCGAGCCGTCCTGGTCGCCGCGTCGATGAGCACCCCCGTCACCATCCTCAGCTCGGCGCCCCGCCCGGCGCACTGGCCGGCCGACCGGTGGGTGGACCTGCCCGACGACGCGGCCCCCGGGGGGATCGACCACACCGCGGGGGGAGCGCTCCACTGGGCGCCCACCGGCCACGCCGGCTACCGCGACCGGATGGCGACGCTGGCGCAGTGGATCGGCACCCACCGGCCGCCCCTGCTCGTGGTCGACGTCTCGGTCGAGGTGACCCTGCTCGCGCGCCTGCTCGGGGTGCCCACCGCCGTGACCCTCATGGCGGGTGACCGCACGGACCGGCCCCACCAGCTGGCCTACGACGCCGCCTCGGCCCTCGTGGCGGCCTGGCCCCCCCTCGCCGGCGAGGCTCCGGTGACCGGCCTGCGCGAGCAGTGGCGGGAGCGGACGACGTATGCCGGGGCCTTCTCCCGCTTCGACCACCTGACCCCCGGTCCACCCCCGGGGGGACGGCACGTCACGGTGCTGTGGGGCTCCGGGCGGTCGCCCGGGACGCGGGCCCGGTTGCTGGCGGCCCAGCAGGCCACCCCCGGCTGGCACTGGTCGTCGTGCGAGGGCCTGGGGGCTGACGAGGTGTGGGCCCGGCTCCAGTCGGCCGACGTGGTCGTCACCCACGCCGGGCAGAACGCCCTCGCCGAGGTCGCCGCGTCAACGCGACCCGCCGTCGTCCTGCCCCAGCCCCGCCCCCACGACGAGCAGCACCGGCTGGCCCGGTCGCTCGCCAGCCTCGGCATCGTGGGTGTCGAGCGCGACTGGCCGGCCGACGCGCAGTGGCCGGGCCTTCTCGAGGCACGCCGCACCTCCCCACCCACTCCGTGGTCACGCTGGAGCGACCGTCAGGGCGCCCAGCGGCTCGCCGACCACCTCGACGCCCTCGCGGCCCGGTGCGCGGCATGACGCGCCCCGCCCACCCGGTCGTCGCGGTCCTCACCATCGCCCACGGACGCCACGACCACCTGGCCGGCCAGCTCAGGGCCCTGCTCCGCAGCGACCTGCGGCCCGACCTCTACGTCGTCGCCGCGATGGACGACCCGCAGATCCGTGACGTCGTCGCCGCGGCCGACGGCGTCGCCGGTCGCACGGTGGTCGTCGACGTGCCCACCACGGGAGGGACCCTGCCCCTGGCGGCAGCTCGAAACGCCGCCGCCGCTGCGGCGATCGGGGCCGGGGCCGACGTGCTCGTCGTGCTCGACGTCGACTGCCTGCCCTCCCCCGACCTGGTGCGCACCTACCGTGACGCCCTCGCCCACCTCGACCGCCTCGAACCCACCAACGGGTCTGCTGGGTCTCCCGGGCCAGCCGTGGTCTCCGGCCCCGTGCACTACCTCCCACCCCGCTCTCCCGGCGGGTACGCCGCCGCCGACCTCGCCGCGTCGACGCCCCACCCGGCGCGACCGCGGGTCGCGCCCGGCGACCCCGTACGGGCTGATGACGTGCTGCTCTTCTGGTCGCTCTCCTTCGCCGTGACCAGCGCGGCCTGGGAGCAGATCGGGGGCTTCGACGAGGGCTACCGCGGCTACGGCGGCGAGGACACCGACTTCGCCATGCTCCTCGAGCGGGCCGGGGGAGCCCTCTGGTGGGTCGCCGGAGCCGTCGCCCACCACCAGCACCACGAGGTCGACAGCCCACCGGTGCGCCACCTGGCCGACATCGTGCGCAACAGCAACCGCTTCGAGGGACGCTGGGGCTTCTACCCGATGGGCGGGTGGCTCGACGCCTTCGCCGACGCGGGCCTCGTCACGCGAGCAGGGACTCCCGCGCGGTGGATGCTGACAGCTGCCGGCGATAGAGCTGCTCGTAGCCGCTGACCATCGCCGACCGGGACAGCCGGGCCTCGGCGCAGGAGCGCACGAGCCCGCGGTCGAGACGCGCCACCCGGTCGACGGCCTCCCCCATCGCGACAGGGTCGCCCGGGGGCACCAGCTCTCCGAGCAGCGGGGACGACAGCACCTCGGGCACGCCACCGCGGCGGAAGGCCACCACGGGGGTGCCGCACGCGAGCGCCTCGGCGACGACGAGGCCGAAGGGCTCGTCCCACACGGGGGTGACGAGCGCTGTCGCCGACGAGCCGACGAGGGTCGACAGCTCGGCCGAGGTGAGGTGCCCGGCATACGCGATGTCGGGGCCGAGGGCGGGGCGCACCCGGTCGTCGAAGTAGCCCTGGTCCTGCACCGGCCCCGCGAGCACCAGCCGTCGCCCGGCCCGGTGGGCGGCCTCGATGGCGAGGTGCGGCGCCTTCTCGGGCACGATCCGCCCCGACCAGGCCAGGTCGTCACCCCCCGGGCCCGGGCGCCAGACCCGGCAGTCGACCCCGTTGGGCACGACGTCGACGGGCCCCAGCAGGCTCTCCCACTGCCGCGCCAGGAAGCCGCTCACGGCGCTGAAGGACGACGACCCCCGCTGCCCCGCCGCCGCCACGGCCGACTCGAGCCACGGTGTCGGTGGCGTGTGCAGGGTCGTCAGCACGGGCTGGGGCAGCGTCTGGGCCATCGCCAGCGGCAGGTAGTGCAGCGAGTGGTTGTGCACCACGTCGAAGCGGTGGCGCAACCGCCCACCCAGCGCCAGCATGAGGTCGAGGTGCGCGTGGTGCTCGCCGATGAAGTCGGGGGCCGGCATGGACACGTCACCGGCCGCCGTCGCGCTGGGGTGCCAGCGGGCCGCCGGGAACGACAGCTCGGGGTCACCGCCGTCGGACCCCTCCGCCGCGAAGAGGGTGACGTGGTGGCCCCTGCTCCGCAGCCCGTGCACCAGGTGCCAGACCAGCGCCTCGAGACCTCCGGCGAAGGGCTGGGTCACGGGGTAGCGCGACGGGCCGATCACCGCGATCCGCAAGGAAGACCCCTGGCCGCTGCTCACCACCACCACCCGCACACCGCGATCACGCGACGACCCTCCCGTCCACCGGGTCCCGCACGTCGGGCCCGGCTCCTCCATACCCCGGCGGGGTGTGCGGCAACCACGGGGCACGAGGGTGCACGCCCCGCCAGCAACGGGTATGCAGACCCGGTGCCTCCCTCACCCACGCTCCATCACCCGCACGCCCGGGCGCGGTCCGAGGCGGTGCGCCTGCTGAGCGTTCCCGCCCGTCACCCCTACGTCGACGCCGTGCGGCCCCCCGCGACCAGCCGGGTCGCCGAGGACCGCACCGTGGGCTGGGCACCCGACCCCGCGCTCGACCCCGAGGCCGTGGCCGCGTGGGTCCGTGACGCCGATGTCGTGCACCTGCACTTCGGCTTCGACCACCTCACGGCTCCCACGGCCCGGGCCTGGCTGCGTGCCCTCGTCGACGCCGGGGTGCCCCTCGTGCTCACGGTCCACGACCTGCGCAACCCGCACCACCTCGACCCCCGTCGGCACGACGCCGTGCTGACCGAGCTCGTGCGCGGCGCCGCGGCTGTGATCACCCTCACGCCGGGGGCGGCCGACGAGATCCGCGAGCGCTACGGCCGCACGGCGACCGTCGTCCCCCACCCGACGCTGGTCGACCCCGGACGCACGGACGACGTCGCGACCGAGCCGGGGCTGGTCACGATGCACCTGAAGTCGTTGCGCACCAACCTCATCGAGCCGATGCGGCTCGTGCGCGCGGCTGCCGTCGGCGCCGCGCTCGGTGGTGGCCGGCTGAGGGTCGACGTGCACCGGGACGTCGTGGAGGACCCCCGACTCGAGGGCCTCGCCGCCCTCGCATCGGTCGAGCGGGTCGGAGGGGTCGAGGGGGTCGGGGGGGTCGAGGTCGCGGTGCACGACCGCTACGACGACCTCCAGCTCGAGCGCTACGTGCGGCGCAGCCACGTCACGGTGCTCCCCCACCGCTGGGGCACGCACTCGGGGTGGCTCGAGCTGGCCCGCGACCTCGGCACCCGCGTGGTCGCCCCCTCCTGCGGGCACTACGTCGAGCAGTGGGCGGCCGCCTACCCCTACGACCACGACGAGCAGCAGGGCCTCGACGACGAGTCGCTGTCGCGGGCCGTGGCCCGGGCCGTGAGCGACCCGCCACCGGCGGCGGCCGACCGCGACGGCCGCCTGCGACAGCGCGACGGCGCAGTGGCCACCCACGCCGAGGTGTATGCCGCGGTGCTCGCACGGCGGCCGGCCCCGGTGGGAGACCACGGACCCGACCCGCGGGACCGGGCGTGACGTCACCTACCCCGGGCTCTCCGACGCCGACCGCTGACCCGGCCACCCTGCACGTCGTCGTCGGTCCCGACGAGCACGGCGTCGTGCTCCACGGCGAGCTCGTGGGGCACGCGTGCGGTGACTGGGTGCTGCGACTGCCGGCCCCGCGACCACTGACCGACGACGAGCTCGGCACCGCGCGGGTGGTGCACGTGCCGTGGACCGACCGGCTCTTCGGCCGACGGGCGGAGCAGGCACTGGCCGCGTTCGCCGCCCTGACCGAGCCCGTGCTGCAGCGCGGGCTGTCGCTCTCGGTGACCCTGCACGACCTGCCCGTGGGCGACTCGGCCCTCGAGCAGCGGCGACGCACCGCCTACCGCGGGGTCGTCGCGCACGCCACCGGTGTCGTCGTCAGCAGCTGGCGCGAGCTCGAGCTCGCGCAGGAGCTGTCGGTGACGGCCAGGAGCCTGCGGTGCATCCCGCTGCCCGTGCCGTCGTCGATGACCGACGCCGTGGAGGACGCCACGCGCCGCGCCGACGCGACAGCCGGTGACCGACCGTCGGACGTCACCGTGCTGGGCTTCGTCTTCCCCGACCGCGGTTACGAGC
Organism: Dermatophilaceae bacterium Soc4.6; assembly: GCA_039889245.1. NCBI lineage: Bacteria > Bacillati > Actinomycetota > Actinomycetes > Micrococcales > Dermatophilaceae > Dermatophilaceae bacterium Soc4.6. The sequence goes on from JAZGVH010000002.1 coordinate 1,574,120, forward strand.
ACACCATTGCCGAGCTGCCGACCGGTGTCGACCTCGTCGCGCTCGGCCGCCCGTCCGAGGGTCACGACGACCTGCCGGAGCAGCTGGCCGAGCTGGCCGCCCGCACCGGGCACCTGATGAGGACAACGGGTTTCGTCGCCGATGCCGACCTGCCCGGGGCCCTGCGCGCCGCCGGGGTGCCGGTCGCGCCGAACCGTCGGGTCGCGGCGTCGGGGTCGATCGCCGCCTGGGTCGGGGCCGGTCGCCGGCCGCTGGTGCCCGACACGGCATACGCCCGGGAGCTGGCGGCGCGGTGGCCGGGCGCCCTGCGCCTCTACGACGCCGACGCGCCCGGCGCGCTGAGGCGCGAGATCGAGGCCACGGTCGTCGACCCCTCGCTCACCTGGCTGCCGCCGGGCACCCGCACGGGGCCGGACACGCGAGAGGTGGCGCGCGCCTACGCGACACACCTGGCCGCGTGCCTTCCGCCGGCTGCCCTCCCGCTGGGGGGCGACCGCTGGGTCGTGCCCGACAACCGCTGGGACCTGCTCGACGGGCGCCGGCCGGACACCGCGCCCACCGTCAGCGTGGTGGTGCCGCACCACGAGGCCCAAGCCGACCTCGACCTCGTGCTCACGGCCCTGACGCTGCAGGACCACCCGGCCACGCGCCTGCAGGTGGTCGTCGCCGACGACGGGTCGCGCGTGCTGCCCGACACCCGCGCCGCCGGCGGTCTCGACGTGCGGGTCGTGCGACAGCAGCGGGCCGGCTTCCGCGCCGCGGCCGCCCGCAACCTCGGCGCGGCGGCGGCAGAGGGTCACGTCGTGGCGTTCCTCGACGGCGACACCGTGCCCGAGCCGGGCTACCTGCGGGCACTCACCCGGCTGCCTGCCCTGCTCCCCGACGCGCTCACGGTCGGCCGGCGGCGGCACGCCGACCTGGGCGGCTGGTCACCGGCGCGCCTGCGGGCGTGGCTGACCCGCGGTGGGCCGCCACCGCGCGAGCTCACCGAGCCCACCTGGCTGCGCGACGGCTACCGCGAGCACCGCGACCTGCTCGACGTCGACAGCCGCAGCCACCGTTACGTCATCTCCGCCGTCATGGCCCTGCACCGCGACCTGCTCACCGAGCTGGGCGGCTTCGACGAGCGCTTCTCCTCCTACGGGGGGGAGGACTGGCAGCTGGCCCATCGGGCGTATGCGGCGGGAGCGGTCCTCGCCCACGTCCCCGCCGCCGTGGCCTGGCACGACGGGCCCGAGTGGGGCGAGCGCGTGAGCGACCCGGCGGCGGCGCGGGAGGTGAAGAACCTCGAGACCCTGGCCCTCGCCGCGCTCTTGCCCGACCCGAAGGCCCGCGGCGGTGGGCAGTGGGACCGGCCGGCCCTCGTCGTCGTGCTCGGGTTCGCCGACCCGGTCGAGGTCCTCGCCACGAGCCGTGCGGCCCTGTCCGGCGACACCGACGCGGGCATCTGGGTCGACCACCCCGACGCAGCGGGCACCGTGGCCCTGCTCGGCGACCGACGCGTCACCGCGGGCGTGCCTCCGCCCGACGTGCTGGCCGGGGCGCTGGCGGTGCTGTACCTCGACGCCCCGGCGCGGGTGACCGGTCTGAGCGAGCTCGTCGAGCTGACTGCGGCCCACGGCGTGGTCGGTCTGCCCACGGGGCGGCTCGAGTCGAGCCGGTCCACCCGCCGCACCAGGCGCTGGGCCGCTCGGCTCGGGCAGGACGAGCCCGTCCTGTCGGCCCGGCTCTTCGGTGCGGTGGACCGGGCGGCCCCGCGCCCCAGCCGACCGGTCGACCTGGCCCACGAGCTCGCGGCGCTCCGCCGTGGGGCCGGGTCGATGCGGCGCTGAGGACCTGCGTCAGGGCGTGCCGCGGAAGAGGGCGAGGCCCTGCTGGACGACGCTGCGGTCACCGCCGATGGTGAAGTCGCCACCGACCAGCAGCCCGCCCGGGACGGCCGCGTAGGCCCAGACCCCCATGGGCGAGTCGAACTCGGGCGCCCAGCCGAGCACCGACGCGTCAGCGGCGGCGAAGGCGAAGATCCGCTGCTGGGTCAGCTTGGTCTGGTCACTCGGCGAGGTCCAGCACCAGCCGCCCAGACCCCGGTCGCCACCGTGGGTGCCGTAGTAGAAGTGGCCGTTGATCTCGAGCCGCCCCTGCATGCCGCTGTTGCACGACGTGCGCCAGTTGAGGCCGTCGGCCTTCACGGCGGCGAGGTTGTAGGCGTCCCACTGGTAGACGTCGTCGGGGCAGAGGTCGCCACCATAGAGCCGCAGACCGTCGGGGCTGAGGTAGACCTTGTTGATGCCGTAGATGTTGCCGCAGCGCTGCACCCCGCCGAGCCGTGACGAGACGACCGACCCGGAGGTGCCGGAGACGACGATGATCCCCCCGGTGACGGTCGAGCCGTTGACCGAGGTGAAGCCGCCGGCCATGAAGACGCGCGAGGAGCCCGCCGTGACGGCCAGCGAGGTGACGGCGCCGCCGTCGCGCTGGGTCGCCCCGACGCCGATCGTGTTGGCCACCCAGGCATCGGCGCGGCCGGTGGAGGCCGAGACCCGGGCCGCGTGGGAGCGGGCGACGGTGCCGACGGTGGTGAAGAGGCCACCGAGGTAGGCCGATCCGCCACGCACCGCGAGGGTCAGGACCGGCTTGTTGACCGGGGTGGCGAAGACGACTCCCACCCGACCGGTGGCCGGGGACACGACCGCCACGTTGCTGCGGGCCAGGCCACCGACGGTCGTGAAGGCCCCACCGAGATACAGCCCCGTGCGGGCGGCGTCCAGCTCGATGTCGAGGACGATGCCGTTGGCGTCGGCGCGGAAGGCGGGATCGACCTTGCCGGTGGCCAGGATGATCTTGGCCAGTCCCCGGCGAATGGCGCCGCCGACGCTGGTGAAGTCGCCGCCGAGCAGGACCCCGCTGGGGATGGCCGTCATGGTGCGCACGCGCGAGCCGGGCAGCGGCGCCCACGCGGTCAGCCCACCGGTGGCCGTGGTGTAGGCGGCGGCGTCGTGCCGGGTCAGGCCCTGCGAGAAGGTGAAGACCCCACCGACGTACATCTTGTCGCCCGTCGGAGACCACGAGACCGAGTTGACTTCGGTCGTGCAGGGGGCGAGCTGGTAGGTGTACTGCGTCGTGTGTGGTGCGTGGCAGCCGTCGAGCCGCGCGTCGAAGGGCAGGAGCGCTCCGGCAGTCTGCAGGCGGGCCACCCGCACCCTGGCGACGCCGTTGACGGTCAGGAAGGCCCCACCGACCAGGATGCTCGAGCGGTCGGGGGCCACGGCGATGGACTGCACGGTGCCCGAGGCGTTGGTGCCCCAGCTGCGGTCGCTGCCGAGGCCACCGAGAGCCGCGATCCGCACGTGGGGCCGGGCGACACCCTGGGCGGTCACGGAGGTGAACTCGCCACCGACGTAGACGAGGTCGAGGTCGCGGGTGGCGCCGGCCGCGACGTCCATCGCCCGCACCGGGGCGTTGGCCGTGGCGGCGAACGAGGGGTCGCGCGACCCGTCGAGCAGCCGCACGCGGGCCAGGTTGGCCGCCGGGGCTCCGGCGACCGAGGTGAAGGCCCCGCCGACGTAGACCGTGTCGCCGACGACGTCGAGGGTGCTGACCGAGCCGTCGGTGCCGGCACCCCATCCGGGGACCAGGGTGCCGTCGAGAGCCAGCGCAGCCAGCCCCCCGGTGGCGACCCCTCCGACGGAGGTGAGGGTGCCACCGATGACCAGGCGGTCGCTCGCGACCCCGATCGTCGAGACGTCACCCACGACGACCGGGGCGAAGGCCTGGTCGAGGGTGCCGTCGGCGAGCACGTGGGCGAGGCCGCTGCGCCGGGTCGTGCCGATGCGGGCGAAGGACCCCGCGAGGTAGTAGCCGCCGGAGCCGTCGGCGGCCGTGGCCCGCACGGGGCCGTCGGCGCGGATGGCATCGGACGAGAGGCGCGCGGCCGAGACACCGTCGACGAGCACGCCCCGGCCGGTCGTGGGCCCGACGTAGTCGAAGGCTCCCGCCACCCAGGCCGAGGTGCCGTCGCTGACGATGTCGGTGACGCGCCCGTTGGTGCCCGAGAAGGACGTGTCGGCCGTGGTGGAGAGCGCAGGGCCCGCCGGCAGCGCGACGAGGGAGGGGGCCGAGGCGCCCGACGTGGGCGCCCCCGCCACGAGTGCCGAGGCGGCGAGCGCCGCGGCGCAGCCGACGACGAGCACACGACGGATGCTGGTGAGCCCGACGACGGACATGGTTGCTACCCCCTGGGACCGGCCGGGGCCGGAGCACACGTGCCAACCGCGCATCGCGGTCGGGCGGGCTCCGACTCCCCAGTGGGAGCCCACTCGTGACGATATCAACCGCCGAGGGTCGAAAGGGCGGAAATCACCGGATCACCAGCAGAGCTGGCATGTCAGCCCAGCAGGGTGCGCTGGGTGAAGTCGGCTGCTGCCTTCTCGAACGCCCGCCCGTGCCGGAGCATCGCGTGCTTGCCCCCGACCACGGTGACGACGTCGACGGACGCACGTCGCCCGAGTCGGTTGGCCACCCTGACCGCCCTGCGGGGAGAAGCGATCCGGTCCTCGTCGCCGACGACGACGAGGACCTGACGCCCCGTGAGGTCGGCGTCGTCCTCGTCGTCGACCCAGGGGTTCAGCGCGACGACGCTGCGCACCCCGGGCGAGCCGCCCGCGAGCAGGGCCGCCCGCCCGCCCAGCGAGTGACCCACCAGGCCCACGGGCAGGTCGCCGTGCTGCTGCCTCGTCTGGTCGAGCGCCCAGACCACGTCGTCGACGGGGCTCTGGCCGGGGTCCCACCCCCGGTGGGAGTTGAGCAGTCGCCGGACGACGATCCGACCGCCACCGGCGTGCGCGAGACGACGGGCGACGGGCACCATCCGCAGCACCGACAGCTGCGTCGTGCTGACCGTCGACCCGGCACCGCGGGAGGCCCCGCCGTGCAGCACCAGCACCACCGCCTCCGGGGCGGTCGGGGCGTTGACCGCCACGAGGCGCGGTCGGGCCCCGGCCGGTGATCGGGAGGGCGGGCTGGTGTCGGTCGGTCGCTGTCCCATGGGCCTATGTTCGCGGGTGCTCCTGACGCCGCGCCGGAGGCGCACCCCGACGCGACTCACGAAGCCACGTCAGGACGAAGCCACGTCAGTCAGGTGCACCACGGCCGCCGTCACCGGTGGCCTCACCAGCGTCGTCGGAACAGCCGGCACCTTCACCTACCCGGAGCAGTGATCCTGGGTCAGCCAGGCTGACGATCTCGAAGCAGGGCGGTGCGACGACTCTCGTCGCACCGCCCTGTCGGACGTTCGGTGAGCTCCACCGGTGATCCGACGGTGATCCCACGGTGATACTGGCGAGGTGAAGCCGCCGCCGCCCCTCCCCCGGTCGGGCTGGGCGGGGGGCGACGACGAGACCGGCGGCTCGTGGCCGCGTCCGGTGCTGCGCGACCTCGCCGGTGCGGTCTGGTCGGTGCTGGTGGTCGGGCTCGGCGTGAGCGTCGGGCTGGCGGTCATCGGTGGCGCGGTGCACAGCTCACCCGTCCTCCTGACGGCTCTCGCGGCAGGCTTCTTCGTGCTCGAGACGGTCATCAGCCCGGTGCTGCGGCGGCTCGCATCATGGGGCAGCGTGCTGCTCGCCATGGTCCTCGGCGTCGCCGCCCAGCTCACCCTGCTGGCCGTGGCGCTCGTGTGGGCGATCGGCGCCCCGGGGCTGGGGTGGGGCGACGCCGCGACGGTGCTGGTGGTCGCTGGCGGCTTCCTCGCCCTCGGGCGGTGGCTCCTGGGCGCAACCGACAGCGGCTACGTCGTGGGCGCCGCGACCGGCCGCACCGGCCGCCTCCTGACCGCGCACCGTCGCACCGCCCTGCGCGCATCGGGCGAGGACACGCGCGGACTGCTCGTCGTGCAGCTCGACGGCGTGTCGGCACCGGTCCTGCGACGCGCCATCGAGGGCGGGCAGGCCCCCAACCTCTCCCACTGGATCGGCACCAGCCACACGGCGACCCGGTGGTGGGCCACCATCCCGTCCACGACCCCCGCCAGCATGGCCGGCATCCTGCACGGCGACGACCAGCAGGTCCCGGCGTTCAGGTGGTGGGACCGCGAGTCCGGGCGGCTGCTCGCGGCCAGCCGACCCGTCGACTCGCGAATCGTCGAAGGACGCTTCCCGCCCGGGCAGGGACTGCTGCGAGAGGGCGGCACAGCCATCAGCACGACCTACGGCGGCGGGGCAGAGCACGCCTACCTCACCATCAGCCGGGCCGCGGGCAGTCGCAGCCTGGGCTCCGGCGCGACGTACTTCTCCTTCTTCGCCCGGCCGTTCCTCCTGCCGGGGGCGATGGTGCTGACCCTCGGCGAGATGGTGAAGGAGATCTACCAGGCCAACCGGGCGAAGGTGCGCGGCGTGGAGCCCAGGATCTCGCGCGCGGGCCGCTACGTCGTGTTGCGGGGCATCACCAACGTGCTGCTGCGAAAGCTCAACCTGTCGCTCGTGGCTCAGGAGATGGCGGCGGGCCGGCCCATCGTCTTCGTCGACTTCGTCGACTACGACGAGATCGCCCACCACGCCGGGCCCGAGCGGCCCGAGGCGCTCCGGGCGCTCGAGGGGCTCGACGGAGTGCTCGGCTCGCTGCGTGACGTGGCCCGCTCCTGCCTGCGGGAGTACGAGCTCGTCGTCCTCTCTGACCACGGGCAGAGCCTCGGGCCGACCTTCGAGCAGGTCAGTGGGCACACTCTCGTCGACCACGTCGCTGGGCTCATGGACGGCGAGGACGACGTCACCCGGGTCGAGCGGTCGGCCGGCGAGGAATGGGGCCCGGTCAACGCGCTGGTGGCCTCGGTGCTCGCGCGGTGGGGCCGCGTCGACCGGGTGGTGCTCGGTCCCGACCGAGCTGCCGTGGCGCAGCGTGCGCAGCGTGCGCAGCGTGCGCAGCGTGCTGGTAGGCCTCGGGCCGACGCCCCGCCCACCCTGCCTGAGCTCGCACTCACCGCGGGCGGCAACCTCGCCATGGCGTGGTTCCCGCGCCAGGCCCGGCGCCCGGGGCTCGACGAGATCGTGGGCCGCTGGCCGCGCCTCGTGCCCGGCCTGGTGGCCACCCCCGGAGTCGGGCTCGTCATGGTCACGTCCGACGACGGGGCGCCGCTGGTGCTCGGTCGGCGGGGAGCGCGGTCGCTGGCCACGGGCGAGGTCGACGGCGACGACCCCCTCGACGGCTACCCCTCGCGGACCGCCGCCGACCTCTCCCGGCTGCACCGGCTCGAGCACTGCGGCGACGTGGTGGTTGTCTCCGAGGTCGACGAGCGCGGTCGGGTGCTGGCCTTCGAGCACCAGGTCGGTTCGCACGGCGGGGTCGGCGGCCCCCAGAACGATGCCCTGCTGGTGCACCCGAAGGCCTGGACGGTCGACCCCGACCTCGTGGACGACGTCGGCGGTGAGCGGCTGCTCGTGGGTCCGGTTGCCGTTCACCGGCAGCTGCTGGCCTGGCGCCGGGGGGTCGGCGCCGGGCCGATCGACCACCTGGCTCAGCCTGGCGAGCCCCATCAGCTCGACGGTGCTCTGTGAGCAGCATCCGCTGGCTCGGCCACGCCACCGTCGTCCTCGACCTCGGCAGCGTCCGACTGCTCACCGACCCGTTGCTGCGCAAGCACGCCGGGCTCCTGCGCCGGGTGGCGGCGACCCCGTCGCCGGCCGACTGGGCCGGCACCGACGCGGTGTTGTTGTCGCACCTGCACCTCGACCATGCCGACCTGCCCTCCCTGCGAATGCTCGGCGGCACACCCGTGCTGGCCTCGAGATCTGTCGCAGAGTGGTTGCAGCACAGAGGGATCGATGGTCAGGTAGTCACCACCGACTGGCAGACTGTGCCACTCCTGGGGGCCGGGCCCACCTCGGGTGCCGGCCCGGTGGAGGTGCGGCTGGTCAAGGCGGAGCACCACTCCCGACCGATGCTGCACCGCCCCGACGTGGCCCACGGCTTCCTGGTGCGGTCGCCCGAGGCGGTCATCTGGTTTGCCGGCGACACCGCGGCCTACGCCGGGCTGGAGCGGCTCAACGAGCTCGCCGGGCGGCCGGTCGACGTGGCCCTCCTGCCGATCCACGGCTGGGGGCCGCGCCTGTCCGGCGGCCACCTCGACCCGGCCGGCGCCGCCGAGGTCTGCCGGCGCCTGGCGGTGCCCCAGGTCGTGCCCATCCACCACGGCACCCTCCACCCCCTCGGCTTCCACCTCGCGTCCCTCGACTGGGTGCGGCGCCCCCTCCGCACGTTCCGCGACGAGCTCGCCGAGCGCGCACCCGTCACGACGCTCGTCGAGCTCACCCCCGACGGCCCTCCCTGGCCCGTGCCTGCCAGTCCCGGGGGGTGAGTGGCCACCGGGGGGTCGGACTCGAGGCAGCTCAGCGGGCTGGGCCCGCCCCGGTCTCGCCGACATAGGTCCGCAGGGCGGCCATGGCCTCCTCCAGCAGCGCCGTCACGTCGACGGCGGGGTCACGCAGCCACCGCTCGTAGGCCGTGAGGGTCAGGGCGAGACTCACCTGGCCGACCAGCTCGGGGACGAGGTCGTCGGGGTCGAGTCCCAGTCGGGTCGCGGCATGCACGGCGATGCACCGACGCCACTCGGCGTAGCGCAGGACCGAGTGGGCCCGCAGGGTGGGCGTCTGCATGATCAGGCGCATCCGGTCGGCGTGCGAGGGCAGGGCGTCAGCGGGAAACGCGTTGAACAGCATGACCGCTCGGCCAACCGCCTCGTGCAGGGGCAGGTCATCGGGCATGCTGGCCAGGTTGGTCCGGAAGGCGTCGAGAGTTCGGTCGAACTGCCCCCAGGGAATGTCGTTCTTGGAGCGGTAGTAGCGAAAGAGGGTGCGGCGTCCGACCCCGACCTCGGCAGCGATGGCCTCGAGTGTCGTGTCGTCGAAACCCTGCTCGGCGAAGAGCCGGAAGGCGGCCTGCTCGATCTGCGCCGGTGAGGTCACCTCGGGCCGACCAGCAGTGGGGCGCTTTGACACGACGTCAACCTATCGGTCTCAGCCCTTCCATTATGGCATCGAGTGCATTTATCGTGGGGCAGACACCCCGACTGCCCCCGACGACGTGAGGCCCCCGTGACCACCAAGCCCGACTGGCTCCCCGCGCTCGAGAACCCCTGGAAGCAGAACCCGTGGTTCGAGTCGGTGGCCGTCGCCCAGGCCCGCGCCCGGAAGCGTCTGCCGGCACCGGTCTACGGCGCGCTGGTGGCCGGCTCGGAGCGCGGCCAGACCATCGCCGACAACGAGGCCGCCTTCCGCGAGCTCGGCTTCGCGCCGCACGTCGCCGGCCAGCAGCCCACCCGCGACACGACGACCACCGTGATGGGGCAGCAGATCCCGCTGCCGGTCATCATCAGCCCGACCGGGGTCCAGGCCGTGCACCCGGACGGTGAGGTGGCCGTGGCCCGGGCGGCCGCGGCCCGCGGCACGATCATGGGTCTGAGCAACTTCGCCTCCAAGTCGGTCGAGGAGGTCTGCGCGGTCAACGACAAGACCTTCTTCCAGATGTACTGGACCGGCGAGCGCGACGTGATGGTGCAGCGGATGCAGCGGGCGCACGACGCGGGCTCCCAGGGGCTGATCGCCACCCTCGACTGGTCGTTCTCGATGGGCCGCGACTGGGGCTCGCCCGAGATCCCCGAGAAGGTCGACCTCAAGACGATGATCCGCATGGCTCCCCAGGTCGTGACCCGGCCGCGGTGGATGTGGCAGTTCGGCAAGACGCTGACCATCCCCGACCTCACCGCGCCCAACCTCGCGGCCCCCGGTCAGGCCAAGGGTCCGACCTTCTTCGGTGCCTACTACGAGTGGATGACCACGACCCCCCCGACGTGGGACGACGTCGCCTGGATGCGCGAGCAGTGGTCGCAGCTCAGCGGCGGAAAACCCTTCATGCTCAAGGGGGTATGCCGCGTCGACGACGCCCGCCGCGCGGTCGACGCCGGCGTCTCCGCCATCTCCGTCTCCAACCACGGCGGCAACAACCTCGACGGCACGCCCGCGACGATCCGCTGTATCGGGCCGGTGTCCCGCGCCGTGGGCAGGGAGATCGACGTCGTCATGGACGGCGGCGTACGGCGTGGCTCCGACGTCGTCAAGGCCGTCGCGCTCGGCGCCAAGGCGGTCATGATCGGCCGCGCCTACCTCTGGGGCCTCGCCGCCAACGGCCAGGCCGGCGTCGAGAACGTGCTCGACGTGATGAGCAGCGGCATCAACTCCGCCATGCTCGGGCTCGGCGTCTCCTCCCTCGCCGAGCTGACGCCGGACGTGCTGGAGGTCCCGGACGACTTCGAGCGCACGCTGGGCGCCTGAGGGGCCCGCCGCTCCCGGGGCCCGTCCGGGGGTGGCTCCTCGTCGTCGTCGTCGTCATCGTCCCAGCCCGCGTGGTCAGTCGCCCTGCAGGCGGGCGAGGGCGTGCACCTGCGGGCGGCTGGCGCCGTAGAGCGAGGTGTAGAGACCGTACAGCTCGCCGTAGACCTCGCGGTGGTCGGCGTCGGGCGTGACCGTGGTGCCGGCCTGGGCCCAGTCGGTCTCCGGGGGGACCAGCCCCACACCGACCGCGGCCATGAGGCCCCGTACGACGCCCCGATGGTCTGGGTGGGCACGTGCTGCGTGCGACCCGTGACGTCACACCACCTGCGTCCACAGACCCCCCTGCGTGCCGCCCCCGACGGCCACGATGCGCTCGACGGGGTTGGCCGGCGTGTCGAGGAGCTCGAGGATCTGCCGGACCCCGAAGGCGATGCCCTCGTAGACCGCGCGGAAGAGGGGGCCACGGCTGTGGTTGAGGGTGAGGCCAGCGACCACGCCCCGGGCGTCCGGGTCGAAGATCGGCGTCCGCTCACCGGCGAAGTACGGCAGCAGAAGCAGTCCGTCTGAACCCGCGGGCACCCGCGCGGCCGCCGCGACCAGGGTCTCGAAGGGCACTCCCCCGACGAGCCCCTGCACCCACGACGTGAGGCTGCCCGACGTCGACGTGCCGGCCGCACTTCGGGCTCGCCGAGACCGCCGAGGCGTTGAGGCTCGGCAAGACCGCCAAGGACTCGGTGAAGGCGGTGATCCACCCGCAGCGGTGGGACCTGGCGTCACCTCGGGGCTCGGCGGCGCGGCGCCGGGGCAGGGGCGGAGCGATGGACCCGGGGCCCGGCCACGGTGAGGACAGACAGCCGGGCTCAGGCCGCCTCAGGAGGCAAGGTGGTGGCCCGCGACGCGCGGGCGGGCGAGGGTGTGCACGACCTCGACGTCCGCGACCAGACGGCTGGTCGGCGCTGGCGGCCGGCCGGGGCTACGTGGTGGCGCCGGCATCCGCTGTCCGGGTCCGCTCCTGCCAGGTGACCACGGCCCGGTCGAGCGCGTCGTGACTCAGAGCCATCCCACCGAAGCTCGCGAGGGTGCTCATCGGCATGCTGCCGATGACGCCCACCAGCTCGTCGCTCAGCGCGTTCATCGTGGCCCCCGCGCCCGCCGCCTCCTCCAGGACCCGCCGGCCCGTCTCGTCGCTGACCCACTCCTGCAGCGTCGAGTCACGCGTGAGCGGCGCGGTGATCGAGGGAGCGGCCACCGAGAGCGTGTGCTCCAGCGGCAGGTCGCGTGAGCTCGTGCCCACATGAATCGTGAAGTCCCCCTGCTCGACGACCCAGGCCTGATGGCGCACCGACCAGAAGGAGAACGCCCGCTGGTCGAGGGCCACCGCGACCCGCTGGGTCTCACCCGGACGGAGGTGCACCTTGGCAAAACCCTTGAGCTCGTTGACCGGTCGCGTGACCGAGACCTCGGGGTCGCTGACGTAGACCTGCACGACCTGCGCGCCGTCGACGACGCCCGTGTTCATCACCGACACCGTCACCGTCGCCGCGAGGGTGCCCTGCGCCACCTCTCCTGAGGTGTCGACTGCGAGGTCCGAGACGGCGAAGGTCGTGTAGGACAAGCCGAATCCGAAGGGGAACGCGACGTCCTGGCGGCAGCGGTCGTAGCCGCGATAGCCGATGTAGAGCCCTTCGCCGTAGCGCACGACGTGCGAGTCGCCCGGGAAGCCCAGGTAGGACGAGCTGTCCTCGAGCCGGTGCGGGATGGTCTCCGCCAGCCGGCCCGAGGGATTGACCCGGCCGGTGAGCACGTCGACGACGGCCGAGCCGGCGGCCTGACCGCCGAGCCACGCCTCGACCAGCGCCGAGGCATACGGCGTCACCTGGTCGAGCAGGACGGTCGAGCCGTTGACCAGCACGACGACGACCTCGGGGGCCGCTGCCGCCACGGCGCGCAGGGCCCGCAGCTGCACCGCGGGCAGCTCCATGTGAGTGCGGTCGAAGCCCTCCGACTCGTCGGCCGCCGGCAGCCCGATGAACATCACCACGGTGCTCGCCGAGGTCGCGACCTCGACGGCCTCGGCGAGCAGGGCCTGCTCGTCGACGTCGCCGCCACTGAGGCCGATGCCGTATGCCGCCGCGAACGGCACCGGCCCGTAGGTGGCCGTGAGCTCGTCGAGCGCGGAGTCGACCCTCGTCGGGTTGACCTGGGAGGACCCGGCCCCCTGGAAGCGCGGGGTGCGGGCGAGCTCGCCCAGCACGGCGATCCGCGCATCCGGGCGAAGAGGCAGCACACCGTCGTTCGTGAGGAGCACGATCGACTCGGCCGCCGCCTCCCGTGCGAGCGCGTGGTGGGCGTCGGGGTCGAAGGGCTCGTCGAGGTCGAGCACGGCGGAGCCCTTGTCGACCAGCTCGAGCACCGTGCGGACCCGGGTGTCGAGGACGTGCGAGGGCACGTCGCCGGACTCCACCGCCGCCACCACCGCCTGCGGACTGCGCCCCAGCGCCGGTGGCATCTCGAGGTCGAGCCCGGCCAGCAGGGCCGGCACCCGGTCGTAGACGGCTCCCCAGTCGGAGACGACGAGGCCCTGGTAGCCCCACTGCTCACGCAGCACCGTCGTCAGCAGCCAGTGGTTCTGCGACGCGGACACGCCGTTGACCTTGTTGTAGGAGCACATCACCGTCCAGGGCTGCGCCGCCGTCACGACGCGCTCGAAGGCCGGCAGGTAGATCTCGCGCAGGGTGCGCTCGTCGACCTGGGCGTCCACGCGCAGCCGGTCGGTCTCCTGGTTGTTGACCGCGAAGTGCTTGAGCGACGTACCGACGCCCTGCGACTGGATCCCGTCGACCATGCCGACCGCGAGCTCCCCTGTCAGGAAGGGGTCTTCGCTGAGGTATTCGAAGTTGCGGCCGCACAGGGGTGACCGCTTCATGTTGATGCCGGGCCCGAGCACGACCGACAGGTTGCAGGCCCGCGCCTCCTGCCCCAGCGCGACCCCGATCCGGCGCAGCAGGTCGGGATTCCAGCTCGACGCGACGGCCGACGCGGTCGGGAAGCAGGTCGCCGGCAGCGACCCGCCGAGCCCCACGTGGTCACCCTCCACCGGCTGCGCCCGCAGCCCGTGCGGCCCGTCGGAGACCATGATCCGCGGGATGCCGAGGCGCTCGACCGGCGTGGTCCACCAGAAGCCGGAGCCGCTGGTCAGCGAGGCCTTCTCGGCGAGGGTCAGCTGGGTGAGCAGGGCGTCGATGTCCAGGGCCATGCCCCCATCCTCTCCCCGTCGCGCCGACCGGGACAGGTGGGTGCCCAGGAGACCAGGGCGACCGCTGGAGAGTCGGTCAGCCCTGGTGAGGGGGCTTGCGAGCCGGGCGGTCAGCGGAGCGCTCCGCCGACCCCTGCCCACCCTCGTCCTTGGCCAGGTCGATCAGCCGGCCCGAGATGCGGGTGGCGCGCAGCTTGTCCCAGACCTCGGCCGGCAGGTCGGCCGGCAGGTCGACGAGCGAGAAGTCGGGCCGGATGGCGATGGCGCCGAAGTCGCTGCGGCTGAGGCCGCCCTCGTTGGCGATGGCGCCGACGATCTGGCGCGGCTCCACCTTGTGCCGCTTTCCGACGTTGATCCGGTAGGTCGCGAGCGGCACGTTACTGGGCCGTGCCCGACGCTCGGGCTCGGCGCCGCGCTCGGGCCGGTCACCCCGGTCGCTCCAGCTGGGCTTGCTGCCCCCCCTGACGCCGGCGCCGCGCTCGGGCCGCTCGCTGCGGTCCGGCCGCTCGGGCCGCTCGGGTCGCCGCGACTGCTCGGCAGCCGGGTCGAGCAGCAGCGGCTCGCTGCCCTGAGCCACGACGGCCAGTGCGGCTGCGACGTCGACCTCGGGCACGTCGTACTCGCGCACGTAGTGGGCCACGATCTCGCGGAAGCCCTCGATCCGGTTCGTTGCCTGGAGCGCCGCGGTGATCTGGTCGTCGAAGCGGGCCAGGCGGGTGCTGTTGACCTCCTCGACGCTCGGCCAGGCCATCGGGGTCAGCGGCTGGCGGGTGGCCTTCTCGATGGCCTTGAGCAGGTACTTCTCCCGCGGGGTGACGAACGAGATCGCGTCGCCGCTGCGCCCGGCCCGACCGGTGCGGCCGATGCGGTGCACGTAGGACTCGGGGTCGGTCGGGATGTCGTAGTTCACCACGTGGCTGATCCGCTCCACGTCGAGGCCACGGGCCGCCACGTCGGTGGCGACCAGGATGTCGAGGGCGCCGGACTTGAGCTGGTTCACGGTGCGCTCGCGCACGTTCTGGGCCACGTCACCGTTGATCGCCGTGGCCGAGAACCCCCGGGCCCGCAGCTTCTCGGCCAGGGTCTCGGTCTCGTTCTTGGTGCGGACGAAGACGATCATGCCCTCGAAGTTCTCGACCTCGAGGATCCGCGTCAGGGCGTCGACCTTCTGCGGGTAGCTGACGGTGAGGTAGCGCTGCATGATGTTCGCCGCTGTCGACGTCTTGCCCTTGACGGTGATCTCGACCGGGTCGTTGAGGTACTTCTTCGACAGCCGGCGGATCTGGGCCGGCATGGTCGCCGAGAAGAGCGCGACGTTCTTCTCTTTCGGGGTGTCGGCCAGGATCTTCTCGACGTCCTCGGCGAAGCCCATATTGAGCATCTCGTCGGCCTCGTCGAGGACCAGGAATCGCAGCTGGGTGAGGTCGAGCGTGCCCTTGTCGAGGTGGTCCATGATCCGGCCGGGGGTGCCGACGACCACGTGGACGCCGCGGCGCAGTGCGGAGAGCTGCACGCCGTACCCCTGGCCGCCGTAGACGGGCAGGACCTTAACGCCCTTGAGGTGGGCGGCGTACTTCTCGAAGGCCTCGCACACCTGCAGGGCGAGCTCGCGCGTCGGGGCGAGCACCAGCGCCTGCGGCGTCTTCTGGGCCAGGTCCAGCCGGGACAGGATCGGCAGCGCGAAGGCCGCCGTCTTGCCGGTGCCGGTCTGAGCGACGCCGACGACGTCACGACCCTCGAGCAGCGGCGGGATCGTCGCGGCCTGCACCGCCGACGGGGTCTCGTAGCCCACGTCGCGCAGCACGGCGAGCACCTTCTCGGGCAACCCGAGCTCGGCGAAGGTCGGCATCTCGGGTGCCTCGGGGGCCTCAGTCGCTACATCACTCACCGCTCAACGGTAGTGGGTGCGGGCGCCAGTACCCGACCCGGCTTCGCTGGCGCCTCCCACCTCACACCACTTCGACGCGGTCGGCCTGTGGTCCTCGATCGCTCTGTCGCACCTGGTAGCGGACCCGATCGCCCTGGTGCAGCGCCTCGGCGCCGCTGATGACCGACACGTGCACGAACAGGTCGGCGCCTCCCGCGTCCGGGGCGATGAAGCCGAACCCCCGCTCCGCGTCGTAGCGCGCGACCACGCCCTCGCCGCCGCGCACCGGGGCGTCGGATGCCTCCTGGCGTCCCGACCGTGGGCGGGTTGTCGACGCCGCAGGTGCGCCCCGCCGTGCCGAGCCGCGCGCGAGGCGCACGTCGCGAGCCTGCGGGCCCTTCGCGCTCACGACGACGTCGTACGTCACCCGGTCCCCCTCGCCCAGCTCGGGCAGCCCGTCGGCCAGCTCGCGGACGTGGACGAAGACATCGGGGCCGCCCGCCTGCGGGGTGATGAACCCGAAGCCCTTGTCCCCGTCGTACCAGGACACCGTGCCGTCCGCCCCGTCTGCGCCGTCGGATGGCACGGCCTGATGCGCGGCCTCGGCTCCCAGGGGGAGCAGGTGGTCAGCCTGCGGCCCCTTCTCCCCGTCGACGACGAGGAACGCCACACGCTGCCCCTCCGAGACGACGCCGCCCCCCACGATGGCCGAACCGTGAACGAAGATCTCGCCACCACCGCCGTCGGGCGTGATGAAGCCGTACCCCTTGGCGGGCTCGTACCAGGCGATGGTGCCGAGCACGCCCAACGGCGTGTCGGCGGCCCGGTCGGCCGTGACCCGGACCCGGCGGGCCTGCGGGCCGCGGTCACCCTCGCCGATCTCGAACTCGACCACCTGCCCCTCCCGGAGCAGCTTCATCGCGCCGTCGCTGACGATCTCGGACGCATGGACGTACAGGTCGTCTGCGTCCTGCCCGAGGGCGATGAAGCCGAACCCCCGGTCGGCATCGAACCAGCGGACGGTTCCCTCGGTCACGGCTGACTCCTTGTCGAGAGCTACGGTCGGTGTTCCCCCAGTGTCCCCGACCGGAGTGACGCCGGAGGACGCGTGGCGGGCTGCGCCGTGCCGGCGGGGGTCAGGACACCCCGGTCAACGAACGTAGGACATGACGGTCATCATCCCCAGCTCTCCGTGGTAGGCGTTGTGACAGTGGAGTAGCCACTGGCCGGGGTTGTCAGCGTGCAGGTCGACCTCGAGGGTCTGCATGGGCAGGACGTTGATGGTGTCCTTGCGGACCCCCGGTGTCCCGTTGGTGACGAGGGCGAAGGTGTGGCCGTGCAGGTGCATCGGGTGGAACATCATGGTCTGGTTCTGCAGCCGCAGGCGGACCCGCTCACCGGACCTGACGTGCAAGGGGACGTGATCGGCGTAGGTCTTGCCGTTGATCAGCCACTCGCGGCCCCCGTTGCCCATCTGCACGCCGACGTCGAGGGTCCGATCCGGCGTCTTGGTGGGCAGGGCGACGGCTGCCGTGGGCTGCAGGTCGGCATAGGTCAGACGACGACCGCTCAGCTCCGGCGCGGTGGCCGCGGGAGTGGTACCAGACCCTGACCTCAGGACCGCGAACGCAGGCTGGTCGGGCTTGCCTTCTGGGACGGCGATGATCGGGAAGGCACCCGACTGCGCGGTGACGATCACGTCGTACCGTTCCCCCATCCCGAGGATCAGCGTGTCGACGTCGACCGGCTGCACGGGGTACCCGTCGGCCGCCACGACCCTGAGCCGGTGGCCGCCGATGGCGAACCGGTAGGCGGTGTCGGAGCCAGCGTTCACCAGACGCAGCCGCACACGCTTTGCCGGCTTCGTCGTCACGACCGTGGGGTCCTTCGGCGGCTTGCCGTTGATGAGATGGAAGGGGTAGCGCACGTCGCCGGTGTCTTGGCCGAGCGGGTGCTGGTCGTCCGTCCCCATGCCGCCCGAACCACTCATGCCGCCCATTCCACTCATGCCGCTCATGCCGCTCATGCCGCTGCCCATGCCGGGCATGCCGTTGGCGGCGAGGTCCGCCAGCACGGTGTCGGGCGAGGCTGAGATCCCGTCGGTCCAGTCGTCGAGCACGAGGACGACGTCGTCGTCGTACGCCAGCGGTTCGGCCGGGTCCTCGATGACGAGTGCGCCGAGCATCCCGGTGTCGAGCTGGACCCCGACGTGGGGGTGGAACCAGAACGTGCCGGGGTGGGGCAGGGTGAACTGGTAGCGGAAGCTGCCGCCAGGCTGGACGGCGGCCATGGTGACGTCGGGGACACCGTCCATGTCGTTGCGCAGGGCCAGACCGTGCCAGTGGATGGTGGTGGCTGCGGGCAGGTGGTTGCTGAGGTCCACCCGCAGCTGGTCTCCTGCGGAGGCCCTGATCGCTGACGTGGGGACGCCGTCGCCGAATCCCCAGGTCGTGGCCTGCCGTCCGGCCAGGTCGATGGTCGTGGGCTGGGCCACCAGCTTCCGTGTCACGAGCTTGCCGGTCTTGGCTCGGCCCTGCTCGGCGGCCCGCACCTCGGGGGACGTGGGGGTGACCGGAGCAGCATCCGCGTTGCGGCGCCAGGACAGTGTTCCGGCGGTGCCGACGCCGGCGACGACCAGGCCGCCGACCCCCAGCTGGAGGGCGTGGCGTCGGGTGATGGTGGGGCGGTGCTCGTCGGGCTGACGTGTGTCGTTCATGGTGGGTCCTGTTCACGGATCAGAAAGTCAGAGGCTCGAACGGGTGGTCGGCAGGCATCAGCACGTCGGACGGGGAGGAGCCAGCCGAGGTGCCGCCTACCGGGAGGGGTGGTGGTCCTACCCCAGGCGGTCAGGAGCCGGGCGCGGCGGCCAGCAACCGCTCCATGGTGGTGATCTCGGTGCTCTGACCGTCGATGATCGACTGCGCCAGGGCCTTGGCCTCGGGGTTCTCACCCGCCGACAGCTCGGTCGTGGACATGGCGACCGCCCCCTGGTGGTGACTGATCATCAGCTGCCGCCACATCCGGTCGAAGGCCAGACCTGTGGCGGATCCGAGGTCAGACATCTGCTGATCGGTCATCATCCCGTCCGACGTGCCTTCGCCCATCCCACTCATCCCAGCCATGCCGGGCGCGCCGGCCGCGGTCTCGGGCACGGGTGCACCCCAGCCGGCCAGCCAGCCAGACATGGTCTGGATCTCCGGCGCCTGGGCCGCGGAGATGGCCGCGGCCAGGGTCCTCACGTCAGCGGTGGTGGCGGCCGTCGTGGCCATCGCGGCCATGGTCACCGCCTGCGTGTGGTGCGGGATCATGTCCGTGGCGACGCTGACGTCGGCAGTGTTGTGCGGTCCCTGCGCGGGGGCGCCGGTGGACGGAGGGTCGCCGCACCCCCGCCTGTCGTGGGGCTGGGGGCGCTCATGCTGGGCGTGCCGCCGGGGTCGGACGTCGTGGTGCTGGATGGGCTCCCGCAGGCGGTGAGCACCAGGGTGGTCACCAGGGCAGCGGGCAGCGGGCAGCGCAAGGGTGCGCAGGGCACGGTTCATCGGTGGTTCCTCCATCGGTCTGTGCAGCTGAGTGGATGAGCGCGGGTTACCGGTGGTCGCGTGCGGGCAACCACCGGCCGCTCAGCTCAGGTGCGCAGGACGCAGAGGCGGGACAGCGAGGGAGTCAGATGGGACGGTGTGGCTCGCCCGGAGAGCGGCAGGCCACGCCACGCGCGAGGACACGACAGCGCGAGGTCACGGGCACGGGTACCACGCCCCAGTCCCAGAAGGAAAAGGGTCGCGAACGTCAGCACCGCCAGACACATCTGCCCACCCATGATGTCCATGGGATGAGAGGGATCAGCGCAGTCGTGGTCGCAGACCGTGGGGGCCGCCTCTGCGGCGAGCAGGACGGGCGCGACGGAACCCGACGCGGTAGCCGACATCGAGGTCATCGGCGACGAGGACTCCGCTGGGTGCCCCATGCCCATGGTGTGCATCACCAAGATCGCGACCGCCAGGCACAAGACGCTGAAGCACCGCACCGCCAGGGCCGACGGGGCCCCCGCGGACGGGAGCGCCCTGGGCAGAAATCCGGTCACCAGCTCATGGTCGCACAGGGGGCCCCACGGCCCGTCTGCTGGTGCCATACACCCCACCGAGCGCCCGAGCGGCACCTCCTCGCACCTCAGCCCAGGGGGTGGTCGCGTCCGCAGGACTTGCTATACCCCTACCGGGTACTGGTAAGATCGAAGGCCCCGATGAAAGGACCTGACATGAGCACCCAGAGCTGGACCGTGAACGGCATGACCTGCGACCACTGCGTTCGCGCGGTGACGCAGGAGGTCACCGCGATCGACACCGTGCAGGCCGTGCGGGTCGACCTCGAGGGCGGGCGTCTGACGGTCGACAGCACTGCTCCCCTGGACGAGGAGACCGTGGCCGTGGCCGTCGACGAGGCCGGCTACGAGCTCGTCCGCTCATGACCACGCCCACCACGACCGCACGCAGCGATGAGCCGGTCCTGCGGGACGTCACCCTCGAGATCATCGGGATGACGTGCGCCTCGTGCGCGATGCGGATCGAGAAGAAGCTCAACAAGATCGACGGGGTCACCGCGAGCGTCAACTACGCGACGGAGAAGGCTGCCGTCTCGGCCTCGGCCGACGTCGGCACCGACCAGCTCCTCGAAGTCGTCGCAGCCGCCGGGTACCACGCCAGCGTGCCGCGGCCCCCGCAGGACTCGAGCGCCGAGACGTTCCCCGGCGAGCCACGGGATGTCAGCCCGGGCGACGCGAGTCTTCAGGAGGCCCGTGCCCTGCGCCAGCGGCTGATCATCTCCTCCGTCCTCACCGTGCCGGTGGTCGTGCTCGCCATGATGCCGGCGTGGCAGTTCACCTCGTGGCAGTGGCTCTCCCTCACCCTTGCCGCACCCGTGGCCGTCTGGGGGGCCTGGCCGTTCCACCGCGCCGCCTGGGTCAACCTGCGCCACGGCGCGACGACGATGGACACGCTCATCTCGATGGGGGTGAGCGCGGCCTTCCTCTGGTCGCTCTGGGCGCTCTTCCTCGGTGACGCCGGCCGGCCCGGCATGCGGCACGCCTTCGAGCTGACGCTGAGCCGCGGTGAGGGCAGTAGCTCGATCTACCTCGAGGCCGCAGCTGGCGTCACCACCTTCCTGCTCGCCGGCCGCTACGCCGAGGCACGGGCCAAGCGTCGTGCCGGAGCCGCCCTGCGCTCGCTGCTCGAGCTCGGCGTCAAGGACGTCGCCCTCATTCGGGACGGGGTCGAGACGCAGGTGCCGGTCGAGCGCCTGGCGATCGGCGACGTCTTCGTCGTCCGACCGGGCGAGAAGGTCGCCACCGACGGGGTCGTCGAGCACGGCAGCTCAGCCCTGGACGTGTCCATGCTGACCGGGGAGTCCGTGCCGGTGGAGGTCAGCCCGGGCGATGACGTCGTCGGGGCGAGCGTCAACGCCGGAGGCCGGCTGCTCGTGCGGGCTACGCGCGTGGGCACCGACACCCAGCTGGCCCAGCTCGGGCGGCTCGTGGAGCAGGCCCAGACCGGGAAGGCCGCCGTGCAGCGGCTGGCCGACCGGGTCTCGGCCGTCTTCGTGCCCGTCGTCATCCTGATCTCGCTCGCCACCCTCGCCGGCTGGCTCGTCGCCGGCGCCGGCGCCCAGGTCGCCTTCACCGCCGCGGTCGCGGTGCTGGTCATCGCCTGCCCGTGCGCCCTCGGTCTGGCGACCCCGGTCGCCCTCATGGTGGGCACCGGCCGCGGCGCCCAGCTCGGGATCGTCATCAAGGGCCCGGAGGTGCTGGAGTCGACCCGCCGGGTCGACACCGTGCTGCTCGACAAGACCGGCACGGTCACCACCGGCCGGATGGCCCTCGTCAGCGTGCACGTCAGCGCTCAGGTCGGTGCTCAGGTCAGCGATGCCCACGACCAGGCCCTGCGTCTCGCCGGGGCCCTCGAGTCCGCCTCGGAGCACCCTGTCGCGCAGGCTGTCGCTGCAGGGGCCCGCTCGAAGGTGGGGCCGCTGCCGCCCGTGGACGACTTCGAGAACATGCCCGGGCTCGGCGTGCGGGGCACGGTCGAGGGCCGGGCGGTGATGGTCGGGCGCCCCAGCCTCGTGGCCGGCGACCTCGACCCCGCTCTGCGCGACGCGCTCAGCGAGGCGGCAGCAGCGGGACGCACCGCCGTCGTCGTCACCGTCGACCAGTCGCCGTACGCCGTGATCGTCGTCGCCGACACGATCAAGGACTCCAGCGCCCTCGCCGTGCGCGAGCTGCGCGAGCTCGGACTCACCCCCGTGCTGCTGACCGGAGACCATGAGGCCGTCGCCCGCACCGTCGCCGCGCAGGTCGGCATCGACGAGGTCGTCGCCGACGTGCTCCCGCAGGGCAAGGTCGACGTGGTCCGCGCCCTGCAGGAGCAGGGACGGGTCGTGGCCATGGTCGGTGACGGAGTCAACGACGCCGCCGCACTCGCTCAGGCCGACCTCGGCCTGGCCATGGGCACCGGCTCCGACGTCGCCATCGAGGCCTCAGACCTGACCCTCGTGAGTGGCGACCTTCGCTCGGCCGGCGACGCGATCCGCCTCTCGCGGCGCACGCTCGGCGTGATCCGGGGCAACCTCTTCTGGGCGTTCGCCTACAACGTCGCCGGGCTACCATTGGCCGCCGCCGGTCTGCTCAACCCCATGCTCGCCGGTGCCGCCATGGCCCTGTCGTCCCTCTTCGTCGTCGGCAACAGCCTGCGGCTGCGAGGCTTCACCGGGCACTCCATCACCTCCGAGAGCCAGAAGGGCTGAGCGATGAGCGACCTCCCGACCGACCCGACCGGCATCCCTGGCGGGCACGAGGGCCCGCACGGCTACATCGGCAACAAGGACGCCTACCTCGCCCGGCTGCGCCGCATCGAGGGCCAGGCCCGCGGGCTGCAGCGCATGGTCGAGCAGGACACCTACTGCATCGACATCCTCACCCAGGTCTCGGCGATGACCAAGGCCCTGCAGGCGGTCTCCCTCGGCCTGCTCGAGGACCACCTGCGCCACTGCGTCGTCGACGCCGTCGCCCAGGGGGGGCCCGCCGCCGACGACAAGCTTGCCGAGGCCTCCGCCGCCATCGCGCGCCTCGTCAGGTCCTGAGCAGACCCATGGCCTTCCTCCCACTCCTCCTGCTGCTCGGCGCCGGTCTGCTCGGAGTCGCCACGCTCTACGGCGGCCACCGGCTCACTCACCAGGCCTTGCCCGCGCCAGCGCTGCCGTTCTTGTCCGGGGCGCTGCCCACCGAGCACGCCCTGTCGCGTTTCCACGCCCGGTGGTATGTCGCGACCCTGCTCTTCCTCGCCTTCGACGTCGAGATGCTCTTCATGTACCCCTGGGCGGTCGTCGTCGCGAGTGAAGGCCTCGGGTCGGTCGTCGAGATGTTCGCCTTCCTCGGCGTCCTGCTCGTCGGGGTGCTGTGGGCCTGGCGCGAAGGAGCGCTCCGATGGGTCTGAGCAGCGCCCTCGCCCGGCTCGCCTCGCGGCGCCTGCACGTGCTCCTCGTCGAGCACCCGGGCGAGTTCGTGACGCGAGCACGGGCCGAACGCGCAGTCACCGCGCGAGGCTGGGTGCTCGCCACGTCTCCTGCCGACGCCGACGCACTCCTGGAGTGCGGCACCGCCAGTGGCGAGCAGCAGACCGCGGGCGTCGAGCACGTCTGGTCGCAGGTCCCTGGGCCCCGCAGCCGAGGCAGGGTCGTCACGGTCGTCGACGTCGAGCCGGCGCTCGACGCCCTCGCCGCCGGCTACCGCGGGTGGTCGGCGCAGGACGCCCGACCGGAGCCCGATCCGGAACATGCAGACCCTCAGCAGGGGCCGCACGACGAGCACGACGACAGTGCGGGCGACGGCATGGACGGCGAGATGGACATGGACGGCATGGACGGCATGGACGGCATGGACGGCATGGACGGCATGGACGGCGAGATGGACATGGACATGTCCGGGCCCGGTGGGATCGCGCTGGCCTCGGGGTCGGACGACGACCGGGACGGTCTCGAGATGGACGTGCTGCACCTGCCGCTCGGGCCGGTCCTCGCCACGTGGCCGGCCGGGCTCGTCGTCACCGCCACCCTGTCCGGAGACGTGATCGCTGGCGTCGAGGTCGACGTCACCCCGCCCCACACTCACACCGACACGCACACCGACACGCACGCGCCGGCCGACCTCGCCGCGAGGGCCTACCGGCTCGACGCCGCCGCCCGGGTGCTGGATCTCACGGGAGCCGACGCTCTGGCGGCCCGGGCTCGGACCGCCCGCGACCAGGTCCTCGACGGCGAGAGCCCCGATCTCATCGACCTGTGCCGTCGCGTGGGGCGGTCACGGACCCTGCGCCGCTCACTGCGGCGCGTCGGCCCGGTCAGCCCCGAGCAGGCGGTCGACCACGGATGGCCCGGTGCGTGGGTCGGTGACGCCTACGACCGGCTCCTGCGGCTGACCGCCTTCAGCAGCGAGACGCTATCTGTCGCAACGGGTCTCGACACCGTTGCCACTGCCCTTCCGGACCTCCTCGTGGGCTGTGAGCTCGCGTCCGCCCGCCTGACCGTCGCCAGCCTCGTGGGGCACCCGTCATGACCCTGATCCCGGTGTGGTGGACAGTGGCCACCCTCCTGGTCCTCGCCACCCTCGCTGCGTCCGCGCACGGCGCCCTTGCCGCGCGCACCGTCGGTGCGTCCCCGGGCGTGGGTGCCCTGCTCCCGGCGACCGAGACGGCCCGTCTGCTGCGCCAGGAGCGGCGCACGCTGCTGGCGGCCGACTCCCCGCTGTGGCGCATCGGCGGCGCCGGGCTTGCCCTGATCCCGCTGCTCATGGCCGCAGTCGTCCCCCTCGGGCCTCCTGCCGTGCTGGACTCACCCATCGGGATCGTCTGGTTCAACGCTGCCGACGTCGTGGTCTGGGCCCTGGTGTGGCTGCTCGGGTGGGGCGCCAACTCGACCTACGCCCTGGTCGGGGCCTTCCGCTTCCTCGCCACGGCGCTGGCCTACGAGCTGCCGCTGATGTTCGCCCTCACGACACCGGCGGTCGCCGCTGGCAGCCTGCGCGTGAGCGACGTCGTCGCCGCCCAGTCGGGGCTGTGGTACGTCGTGTGGATGCCGGTCGCCTTCGCCATCACCCTGCTCGGTGTCGTCGGCTTCTCGGTCTGGGGCCCCCTGTCGCCGGCCGCCGCACCCGACCTCGCCGGTGGGGTGCTGGCCGAGCTCTCCGGCCCCGACCGGCTGCTCGCGGGTGCCGGTCGCTACCTGCTGCTCACGGCCGGATCCGCCTTCGCCACGGCGCTGTTCCTCGGCGGCACTCAGGGTCCGCTCCTGCCCGGATGGATGTGGATGAGTCTGAAGACCCTCGTGGTCGTGCTGGCCCTGGTCGCGGTTCGCGGCCGCCTGGTCCTGCTGCGGCCGGACCGCTTCCTCGAGGTCGGCTGGCTGGTCCTGCTGCCGCTGGCGCTGGCGCAGCTGCTCGTCGTCTCGCTGGTGGTGGCGTCATGAGCAACGACCGTCCGTGCCGCCGTCGCTGCCGGCGCGCGCCAGGGGGTCGGCCGTGATCGTGGTCTTCCTGCTCCTCGCCGCGGTCTCGGTGGTCACCGGGGCGCTGGTCTTCGTGGTCGACTCGATGGCGCGCGCGACCTACGCCCTGGCGTGCTCGTTCGTCGCCGTAGCCCTCGCCCTGCTGACCTTCGGCCTGACCTACCTCGGGGTCATCACCATCCTCATGATGGTGATGGAGATGGCGATCATGGCCGTCTTCATGATCATGTTCATGGGGATGAACCCCGCGCTCATGCCCATGGACATGGTCCACGGCAAGCGGGCCGCCCTGGCCGTCTCCGTCGCGCTCTTCGCGCTCCTCGTCGTCGGCATCGTGGTCGCTCCCTGGCCGGGCGCGGCCGGGTCGGCCTCCACCGCGAGCGACATCGCGGCCCTCGGCCACACCCTCATGGGGAGCAAGATGCTCGTGATGATGTCGGTGAGCCCGATCATGTTCGCCACCATCGTCGGTGGGGTGGTGCTCGCTTCGGGGCGCACCCGCTACGACCGCTTCGGCGACGACCTCGACCACCCGGCGCAGGACCCGACACCCGGTGGGGTCGGCCGATGACCCTCCAGCTGGTCCTCGTCGTCGCCGCCGCACTCTTCTGCGTCGGGCTCTATGGCGCCCTCTCGCAGCAGGTCGTCGTGATGGTGATGATGGGCCTCGAGCTCATGCTCAACGGCCTCGTCCTCGCCGCGGCAGCGATCTGGCTCTTCCTGGCCCCGCGACCCACCGGCGAGGTCCTGCTGCTCGTGGTGCTCGCGGTCATGACGCTCGAGATGGCCATGGGCTTCGCGGTCGCCGTCCTGGTCCACCGGCGGCGCGGCAGCGACATGACCGACATGGCGGGAGACCTCGCCGGATGAGGAACCCATGAGCCCCCATCTGAGCCTGCTCGCCTGGGCCCTGCCCGTCGTGCCCGCCGTCGCCGGCACCGCGCTGGCCCTGACCCGACCCACGTCTCGCCGGGTCGCGCACGGCGCCACCCTGAGCGCCGCCGCGGTCACCCTGGCCCTCACCATCGTCGCCGCGGCGACGCGCCCCAGCACCAGCACCCCGTTCCTGCTCGGCACCGACCTGGGGCTGCGGGTCGACGGGCTCGCCGCCGTCGTCTCCGTCACCGTCGCCGCCGTCGCCCTCCTTGCGCTGACCTTCGCCGCCGGCGGTGAGCGAGACGTCGACCAGGCCCCGGGCCGCTTCGGCGGGCTCATGCTGCTGTTCACCGCCGCCGTCCTCATCACCGTGACCGCAACGACCCTGCCGACGCTGCTGCTGGCCTGGGAGGTGATGGGCGCGACGTCGTACGCCCTCATCGGCTTCTCCTGGCGTGACCCGGAGCGGGTCTCGTCCGGTCTGGTGGCCTTCGTCACCACACGCGCCGCCGACCTCGGTCTCTACGTCGCCGCGGCGGCAGCGCTCGCCGGCGGGCACGGGCTGGCCCTGGCCGACCTCGCGCACGCCGACCCCGGGCCCCGCACCGTCGTCGCCGCCGGTGTCGCCGTCGCCGGGCTGGGGAAGGCGGCCCAGCTGCCCTTCTCCTTCTGGCTGTCGCGGGCCATGGTCGGACCCAGCCCGGTCAGCGCCCTCCTGCACTCCGCCGCGATGGTCGCCATGGGCGGCTACCTGCTGCTGCGCGTGCCCGACCTGCTCACCGCCACCTGGGTCGGCCCAGCGGTCGCCTGGGTCGGCGCCGTCACCGCCGTCGTCCTCGGCGTCGTGGCGATCGCCCAGCGAGACCTCAAGCAGGTGCTCGCCGCCTCCACCGCCTCTCAGCTCGGCTTCGTCGTGCTCGCCGCCGGAGTCGGTGGCGTGACCGCCGGCACCACCCAGCTCGTGGCCCACGCAGCCACCAAGGCACTGCTCTTCCTCGTCGCCGGCGCCTGGCTGTCGGCCCTCGGCACCAAGGCGCTGCCCGCGCTGCGCGGGGCCGGCCGGCGCTGGCCGCTCGTCGGCGTCGTGGCCACGCTCGGCCTGCTCAGCCTCGCCGGGGTAGCGCCCCTGGCCCTGTGGGCGAGCAAGGAGGCCGTGCTCGCCTCCGCCGTCGAGCACGGCACCGCGCTCTACGCCGTCGGCCTGCTGGGGGCTGCGCTCTCGGCGGGCTACGCCGGACGCGTGCTCGCCGTCGTCCTCGCCCCGCTCGAGAGCGACGCCGACCGCACCGCTGACGCCAGGCTCGACACCGAGGAGGAGGGGACACGAGAGGTCACCACCGCGATGCGGGTGCCGATGCTCGTCCTCGGCCTCGGGGCAGCCGGTCTCGGTGTCCTGGTCCTCCCCCCGGTCTCCAGCGCCCTCGCCTCGGCGGTAGGCGACCCGCGGGCGCCTGCGCCCGGCCTGGTGGAGCTGCTCGCCTCGGCCGCGCTCGCCCTGGTCGTGCTCGTCGTCGCCTGGCGGGTGCGTCTGCCCGAGCCGGCCTGGGCCCGTGACTGGCTTCACCTGGAGGACCTCATGCAGCGAGCCGTGGTGGAGCCGACCGACCGGTTGGCCGGCTCCCTGGCGCGTTTCGACGACGAGGTCCTCTCCGCAGCCGTCGCCTCGACCGCTCGCACCACTCTGCGTCTCTCCGACCTGGCAGCCCGGTTCGACGGCGACGTCATCGACCGGGCAGTGAAGGGCCTCGCGCATGCCGTACGACGGGCCGGGAGCCTCGCCCGCCGCCCCCAGACCGGCCAGCTCCACCAGTACTACGCCCAGAGCGTCGCCGTCCTCGCCGTCGCTGCCGTCCTCCTCGTCCTCGTCAGGTGACCCCGTGCTGTCCGTGATCGTCTTCCTCCCCCTCGCCGTGGCCCTCGTGCTGGCGGTGGCCCCGGTGCCGGCCGCCCCCTCGCGCTGGGCGTGGCTCACGACCTCGGTCGTCGTGCTGGGTCTCGTCGCCGGCGTCTGGGTCGGTCGCGACCCCGGGGCGAGCGGGCTGACCGCCGAGGCGCAGGTGCCATGGATCCCCAGCGTCGGGTCGAGCTACCACGTGGGTGTCGACGGACTCTCCCTGCCACTGCTCGCGCTCACCGCGGTCGTCTTCGTCGCCGCCGCTATCCACTCGATGCGCCAGGACGACCGCCCGCGCCCGCACGCGGCGCTGTTCCTCTTCCTCGAGAGCACCTGCCTGGGCCTGTTCGTTGCCCAGGACCTCATCCTCTTCTTCGTCTTCTTCGACCTGTCGATCGTGGGGATGTACTTCGCGATCTCCCGCTGGGGCCACGGTGACCGCGAGCGCTCGGCGCTGACGTTCTTCCTCTACACCTTCCTCGGGTCGCTGGCCCTGCTGGGCGGCTTCATCGGGCTCGCCGTCTACGCGCAGCCGCACACCTTCGACATCCCCGGGCTGGTGGCGGCCGCTCCGCTGCAGGGGCACCCGGTCGCCGGGGGCTTCGTGCTCGGCGCGCTCCTGCTGGGGCTCGCGATCAAGACGCCGACCGTCCCCTTCCACACCTGGCTCCCACCGGCGCACACCGATGCGCCCACCGTGGGGTCGGTGGTGCTCGCCGGGGTGCTGCTCAAGATGGGCACCTACGGCTTCGTGCGGGTCGCCATGCCGATGCTGCCCGGGTCGTGGCGGGCGTGGTCGTGGGCGATCATCGCCGTCGGTGTCGTCTCGGTGCTCTACGGCGCGCTCGTCGCCCTCGCCCAGTCAGACCTCAAGCGGATGGTGGCCTACACCTCGGTCAACCACATGGGCTACGTCGTGCTCGGCGTCGGCGCCGCCGGCCTGTTCGCTCCCAGCGACGCGGCAGCGCGCGAGGCCGCGGTGAACGGAGCGGTCACCCAGATGGTCAGCCACGGCCTCATCACCGGCGCGCTCTTCCTCCTCGTCGGGGTGCTCCACGAGCGTCGGGGCACCTACGCCATGGACGCGTACGGTGGCCTCGCCGGCCCCGCCCCGCGCCTGGCCACGCTCTTCGCCCTCGCCGCGTTCGCCTCCCTCGGGCTTCCCGGCTTCAGCGGCTTCATCGCGGAGTTCCAGGTCTTCACCGGCAGCATCGCCCTCGCCCCCGCGACGGCCGTGGCCCTGCTCGGCATCATCGTGACCGCCGCACTCTTCCTGCGGGCGCTGCAGCGGGTCTTCACCGGCCCGACGACCGGCAAGGCGCAGGGCTTCACCGACCTGCACACCCACGAATGGCTGCCCGCCGGCCTGCTCGTGGCGCTGGCCGTCGTCATCGGGATCGCGCCGCGGGTGGTGCTCGACACGATCGCGCCCGCCGCGCGCTCCGTCGTCGAGCTGGTGAGCCGGTGAGGTTGCTGCCATGGGGATGAACAAGAGCGTCGCGGCCCTGCTGCCCGAGCTGTGGCTGTTGGTCGGATCACTCGTCGTGCTGGTCTCGGGGTCGTTCCTGCCCCGCCGCCGGCTGGGCTGGGTGCGAGCACTGACGGCCGCCGCGCTGATCGGCAGTGGCGTGAGTGCGGCGCTCGCCCTCGCCGGACCCGACCAGCTGGTCTACGACGGGACCTTCGCCGTCGACCCGGCCACCGGTGCGGTCCGCCTGATCGCCGTCGTCGCCACCCTGCTCGTCATTGCCCTCGCCGGCGACGAGCTGCGCGACCACCTGCGCCAGGCCGAGATCTGCGCACTGCTCCTGCTCGCCACCCTCGGGACAGTCCTCCTCGCCGGGGCCCACGACCTGCTCATCGTCGTCACCGGCTTCCTCCTGGCCAGCGTCCCGCTCTACGCACTCGTCGGCCTGACCCGCACCGCGGCCGCCGCCGAGGCCGCACTCAAGACCTACTTCTTCGGGTCGCTCTTCGGGATCCTGCTCATGGCCGGGGTGATCGTGCTCTACGGACTCGGCGGCGAGACGTCGTACAGCGTGCTCACCTCGTCGCTCACGACCGCACCCCAGGGGCCGCTGACCGTGGCCACCGTCGCGGTGGTCGGGGGCCTGATGTTCAAAGCAGGTGCCGTACCCGGCCACTTCTGGGTGCCCGACGCAGCGCAGGGGTCGTCGTCGTTCGCCGCGTCGTTCCTCACCACCGTCCCCAAGCTCGGCGCCCTCGTCGCGGTCTACCGGCTCGTCGTCATGCTGCCGCCCGAATCCCGCGCGCCCCTGCTCGTCGGAATCCTCGCCGTGGCCAGCATGACCCTGGGCAACCTCGCCGCTTTCTATCAGGACGACCCCCGACGACTGCTCGGGTGGTCGACCGTCAGCCAGGTCGGCTACCTGCTCGTGCCGGTTGCCGTCGCTGGGCGAACCCCCTTGGCGCTCGGTTCCCTGGTGGTCTATCTCGCGGGCTACGCCCTGACCAACCTGACTGCCTTCGCCGTCGTCGCCGCGCTACCGCAGCGCCGCACCCTCGAGTCGTACGCCGGTCTCGCGTCCGCGCGTCCGTGGCTCGCCGGCGCCCTCGTCGTCAGCCTCCTCGGCCTGGTCGGCACACCGCCCACTGCCGTGTTCGCCGGCAAGCTCGCCATCGCCACCGCCGCCTGGGACGGTGGCGCGCCCTGGCTCACCGTCGCTGTGCTCGCCAACTCACTCCTCAGCCTCTTCTACTATCTTCGCTGGGTCGCCCCCCTGATGCGCGCTGCGGCCCCGTCCGACCCCGAGGTCACGAGAACCCCCAGGCCTACCGCCGCAGCTGCCGCCTCTGGGTTGCGGGTGGCGACCGCGGGCGCTGCCGGCACCCTCGTCCTCGGCGTGCTGTCGGGCGCCTCCTGGCTCCTGTTCAGTGGCGCTGTGCTGCGCTGACCGCCACGCCACTGCCTCTGAGCACAGCGGCAGTGGCCGGCGCTGCACGTGTCGGAGCAGCGTCAGGTTGCCCGGGCCGCGGTGGGACGCGTCGTGATCACCGCGCGGACGGTTGCCCCGGCGCAGAGCAGCCAGGTACCGCACAGGACGGCGATGGCGGCGTCGCCCAGACCGCTGATGACCGGGTTGGCGGTGGAGGCCCCGAGTAGGCGTGTGCCCAGGGCCAGGGTCCCGATGGGGAAGGTGAGGGCCCACCAGCCGGGGACGAACGCGATCCGGGCGCGAGCCCCCCGCACGCTCATGCGGACGGCGTACCCGATGACGGGGACGCTCGCCGCGAGCATCACGTAGCCGTAGGCGTCGGCGAGCTGACGGGCCGCCGCCGCCGCCGCCGGGGTGAGCAGGGGAGCGCTCTGGGCGACCATGACCTGCGCCGCGGCCATGGACTGGCCCACCACGCCGAGGGGGATCCACGAGGAGAAGGACGCCGGCACCGGCAGGGCCAGCGTGCGCCAGTGGTGGTGGTAGGCGATCGCGAAGACCAGCCCCCCGAGGAACAGCGAGAGGAAGAAGCAGGCCACGACGCCCACGAGCAGGACCAGCCGGGCTCCCGACGTGGCGAGGTGAGGCACCAGAGCCGCTCCCGTGGTCGCCGAGACCATGGGTGGGACGATGGGCAGCCCCCACGCCGGAACGGGGTGACCCACATCGCGCTTGACCAGCACGGCAGCGAAGCCGAAGGCGGTCACGACCCCCAGTGCGGTCCCGAGGGCCCAGCACCCCG
Source organism: Dermatophilaceae bacterium Soc4.6 (assembly GCA_039889245.1). Taxonomy (NCBI): domain Bacteria; kingdom Bacillati; phylum Actinomycetota; class Actinomycetes; order Micrococcales; family Dermatophilaceae; species Dermatophilaceae bacterium Soc4.6. Next base: position 1,605,574 of record JAZGVH010000002.1, read on the forward strand.
CGTCGATGACCACCACCCATCCCGCGGGGTCCCCCGACGACGTGCGGGCACCCAGCTGGGGCACCACGGTCAGGACGGCGGCCCCCACGGCCAGCACACCCATCGAGACCGTGCCCCAGGTGGGGACCACCGCCGAGTCGCGGATCGTGGCGGTGAAGACGTCACAGTCCTGGATCACCCGCGCGGCGAATCCTGCGGTCAGGCCGAGCAGGAGCAGGCACCCCACCCCCAGCAGGAGAGTCGCCGGCACCAGCAGCACCGGCACCTGGGCGCTCTCGCGGCCCAGCAGCGTCGCCAGGATCCCTGTGCCCATGACGGACGAGAACCAGACCGGGCCCGCCGGAGCGAGAGCCGCGACCGCAGGACGAGCAGCGCGGTCGGCCCGGTAGGCCCGGTAGGCCCGGCAGGCCCGGTACGGCCCGGGCCCGGTTGTGGCGGGAGCGAAAGATGAGATCGTCATGCCTTCAGCATCAGCGGCAGATCGCCCTCGCGGTACCCCACTCACCACTGTGGGGTCACAAACTGCGGTTGTGGCGAGGTAGTCTCGCGTCGTGTCGCACCTGACCCATGTCCCGTCCCTCGAGCAGCTGACGGCCGTGGTCGCTGCGGCCGGCACCGGCAGCATGGGCGCGGCGGCCCGACAGCTGGGAGTGAGCCAGCAGGCCATCAGCGCTCGGATCCCGCGGCTGAGGCGCTCTTCGGGTTCGCGGTCCTGCAGCGCTCGACCACCGGGGTCACCCCGACCGGGCAGGGGCAGCTGGTCCTGGCCTGGGCCCACACCGTCCTCGACGCGGCTCGCGAGCTCGAGGAAGGGGTCCTGGTCCTGCGCGCACCGGGTCGCACGGTCAGCGTGGCAGCCAGCAACACCATCTCCGAAGCACTGTTGCCGGTGTGGGCCAGCCGGCTGCGGCGAACCCACCCCGACACCAGCCTCAACGTGTTCCCCGGCAACTCCCAGGACGTCATCGACGCCGTCACCGCAGGCCGGGTCGACATCGGTTTCGTGGAGACGTCGTCGATCCCCCGAGGTCTCGGGTCCCAGGTCGTAGGACACGACGAGCTCGTCGTCGTCGTGCCACCCGACCACCCCTGGACACGACGCCGGGGCGGCATCGACCGGCAAGAGGTGTCCGCGACCCCTCTCATCCTGCGTGAGGCCGGATCCGGCACTCGGGACCACGTCGACCAGGCCATACCTGGTCACGTTCCCGCGGCGCACACCTTCCCCTCCACCGCAGCCGTACGCGACGCGGTTCGCACCACGGGCATCCCCACCATCCTGTCGTCCCTCGCCATCGAGGGAGACCTGGCCACAGGGCGACTGTCCACGATCACCGTTCGCGACCTCAGCATGCCCCGCACCCTGCACGCGATCTGGCACCCGCGTCAGCGACCCCGCGGCCCCGCTGCCAACCTCCTGCGCATCGCGAGCGAAGCTCTGACGGCCAAGGGGTGATTCCCGACTCCCGCCCCGACCAGCCGGCAGCCGCTGCCCCCGTTCCGGTCGAGGATCGCCGCAGCAGGGCCCGGGGGCCGGGGGAATGACCAGGCAACGACGCAGCAGATGACGGAAGCCCTTTCGGGTCCGCGGCTTGAAAGGCCGGTACGCCACCCACTCGGGAGCGGCCGCCTCGAGCGTCACCGCAGTGGAGTCCGGCGTTCCGGACGCAGGCGGCGCCACATGCCCGGGTGTGAGGTCGGGCCCGCCGACGTCGCCCCCCGGCCCGGGTCAGTGGGGTGCCGGAACCGGGCCCGCCCGGCCGAGAGCGTGACCAGCCGTGCGTCCGCGGCGGCCTGCAGGTCGATCTCGGTGCCGATCGGCAACGCCCGTGCGACCAGGCTGAGGTCGCCGTCGGTCACCGCGGCCAGCAGGAGCACCACGTCCGGCACCGGGACGGGGCCTCGGGCGACAGTCGTCGTAGCAACTCGACGTCGTCGGTCGGCTCAATCAGCGCCAGCGGGTTCCCCCCGCAGGAGTGGTGCAGCCAGGCCGCCAGCGCTCCGGCCCCCGGGCCACCCTCACGGCGGGCCAGCAGCTCCTGCGAGGCCTCGGGTGACAGCCCGCCACCTCGGTCCGAGGCAGCCCGGTCCCGGCGAACGGGTCGGGCGCGACCCTTCGGCCCGCCATCAGCAGGGCGATCCGGTCGGCGACCAGCCGGCGGCCGACGAAGGTGACGCCGGCAGGTGGTCCAGCACCGGGTTCAGCAGCTGGTGCAACCCGGCGAAGGCGACCGTGGACTCGGCCTCGGTGCCGACCGCCAGCAGCAGACGCATGCCGTCTGCCCCACGCATGGCGTGGTCCATCAGCGAGCTCTTGCCGATGCCTGCCTCACCGATGAGCACCAGCGCTGCGCTGTGCCCCAGGCGCGCCTGGAGGCCGGGATCACGGTGGCCGACATCGGCTGCGGCCACGGCGCGTTCACGATCCTGATGGCGCCGGCCTGAGGTCCGCATACGGGGTGCCACCAGGTCGATGGTCAGGCGGTGGGGCCGGGTACTACGACGATGGTCCAATGGCCGACGGAGCCCCAGGCTACGTAGGTTGAAGGGGTAGGGCGGACGCGCCTCGGACAGCGGTTCAGTCCCGATCAGCGACTTTCCACCCCCGTCACCAGGAGTTCAGATGCCCACTTCGAATCGTCGTCCCGCGCTCGCCATCACCGTGGCCATGTCCTGCTGGCTGGTCGCCCAGACCGTTCTCGCCAACCCTGCGGCGGCCGTCTCCGCTAGCAGGAGCGCCCTCGTCGGCGGGGAGCTGCGCCTGGAGGGTCACAGTTTCCCGGGGGTGTACGTCATCGCCCGCTCGACCACCAGCTCGGCCGGCGCCCGTGCCGACCAGAGCGGTTCCTACCGCATCACCGCGTCGGGCTTCACGGCCCCGGACTGCACGGTCACCATTTCCGACGGTGACCGAACGGCAACCGCGACGGCGACCCTGTCTGGTTGTACCCCATCGGCGGTAGCCGTACCGCCCAACCCGGCTGCCCCGACCGGCTCGTGCCTGATCACCCCCAAACCGGCCACCACCATCCCTGCCGGCAGTTCGGCAGCCGTCTTCTTCGAGACCACCGGGTGTGACACCACGACCGGCAGCGGGGCCACCCCCACCCCGGTCCAGTGGAAAGTGGTAGCGGGCAGCATCCCCACCGGCATGACGGGCCCCTTCACCCAGGGCACGAGCGCCAGCGACATCATTGGGACGCCCAGCAGAGCGGGGACCTACCGCTTCACCCTGGAGGTGATCGACCAGGTCAAGGCCACCGACCAAGAGAACTTCACCGTCACGGTGGGCTAAGTGAGGTTTCGATGTCGCTGACACGAGCAATTGTCAAGACCTGTGGATGGGTGTGTGTGGTCAGGCGACCTGCTGATCGGGGGCTGACTCGTGGGGTCGTTCCCTGCGTGTCAGGGTGAGTTGAGCCCATACGCTCACAGCAAGTCCACCCCGCAGGGTGAGACCCAGGACCAACGACCCGATGAGCAGGTCTCTTCTGTCCATCTCTCGCTGTTCATCGTGTCCGGTCGGCCCGCCGAGGGAAGCAGCGGTCGCCCGACACACCGACATAACGCGACTCGTCCGTCCGGAGAAAGCCAGGTGGAAGAGATGCGTCCTACCGCCGCGTAGCGGCCGTCCCACTTCGCCGCGCGTGGATCGTATGCCTGATCGAGGGCGAAGTCGTGCCAGACGTTGGATGACGTGCCGGTGAGCCGCGACTGGGGCCGGATGAGGGATCAGAGCCGTGGCATGACATCGTGCGGATGCACCGCTTGCAGGAGCATCGTCGCCGGGTCCACCGGAGCCACGCGCAGCCAGTCTGCAGCAAGAGCGTACGAGCGGGTGATCAGCTCGTCCGCCTGACTGAAGTCTGTTGGCGAGACCCCCACCGGACACAGCGGTGGGATCACCCGCAGGTCAATCACTCCTACATAGCGTACGAGGTCAAGCAGCAAGCGCTGCTGAACGATCAACGTGGTCGCGTGCAAAGCCATCCCGAGCGCGGAGCGGGGCGGCTCCCGCAAGGCGCACGAGTAGCCGGTCGCGAAGACCCAGACCGTGTCGGCGCCCAGCTCGACCGCATGCGAGATCGGCGAGTTGTTCACCACGCCGCCATCCATGTAGGCCCGACCGTCGAGCGAAACCGGGGGCAGGACACCCGGGATGGCGGCACTGGCGATGATCGAGTCCAGGGCCTGCCCGCACGAGAGCAGCTTCCCTACTCCCGTAAGGACATCAGTGACCACGACGTGCAACTGGATCGGGAAGTCCTCGAGGCGGTCGAACGCCAGGTTCTGGTGCAGGATACGCCGAAGGCCCGTGTTGCCGACCAGGTGATCGGTGCGCCCGGAGAGTCCGAGCAGTCCGCGCAGTGGATTCATGGGAAACACCGAACCGCGCCGTAGCGATCGCCACACCGCTCCCAGGTCTTCGAGCGGGGCGCCGGCAGCCACCCAGGCCCCGTTGAGCGCGCCGACCGAGGTGCCCACCACTAGATCCGGCACAACTCCCGCGTCAGCCACCGCAGCAAGCATGCCGACCTGAGCCGCCCCCAAGTTCGCGCCACCAGACAGTACGAAAGCTGTGGTCATGCCACCACCATGCCGGGACCCGTCCCCGAGCGGCCGTGATCGGTGGATTCTTCACGGACCCGTAAGGTCTCGAACGCCCCGGGGCTGCGGGCCTGGTGAACGGGCAACGACCTGGCTCGAATCGGCCAGTCGAGAAGGTGTGTCATTTCGCCGCGAGAGCGGCCGCCCCACACCGCCGCGAGGCGGCCGCCCCGTCCACCCTGGGGGCGGGACCGGCTCGAGCAGACGTGGTTCCTGGGTGCCGCCTTGACGATCCGTCCCCATGGCGGGCCCCGGCCTACCTTCCTGGCATCAATGCCACGGCACCGAGCGGCGCCGTCGTGGCCGTGCTGCTTGTCGTCGACACGGGCGCGGCAGGTGAGACTGCAGCTGCTCGCCGAGCTGCTCGGGGTCGGCCGCCCCGGCCTCGCGGGCGGCCTCGATGAGTCGACGGGCGAAGGCCAGTTCGTAGTCGCGGGCGCACACGCGGGCCGGGTGGCCTGGGTCGGGGATCTCGACCGCTGCGGCGATGAACGGGCACAGGGGCGCGTGCAGGTCGAACGCGGTCAGGAGCCGCTCTCGGGGTGTCAGGTCGTCGCGCTCGAACACCTCGGGTAGGACGTCGGGGTCGAATCGACGCAGGCACTCCGCGACGAGCTCGTCCTTGCCGGAGAAGTGCCGGTACAGCAGGAGAAGGGCGCGATGGGCGTGCTGTGGGCCAGCGCCGGCGGTGGCGAGCAGGCCACGCCCGGCGGGGTCACCGAGGAGCAGTTCGATGCTCGACGCGCAGATGAAGGCGCGGTTCGAGTCCGTGATCCCCCGCCGGGAGATGGGCCGCCCCGGCGGCACCACGGTCATCTGAGCGCCACAAGGGCCTCCGGTCACGCCAGCGTGACCCCGCGAACACCCCGTCACACCACGAAGGAACACACCCATGAGCACCATCACCATCATCGGTTCCGGCAACATGGCCACTTCCATCGGCACCCGGGCGGCCAAGCACGGCCACACCATCGAGCTCATGAGCCGCGACACGGCCAAGGCGCAAGCGCTCTCCGACCAGATCGGGAACGGGGCCAACGTCGGCACGTACGGCGCACGCCCGGCAGGAGACATCGTCGTGGTGGCCGTCCTGTACGCCGCCGCGGTCGACGTGGTCGCGCACCACGGGCTGGGTGGGGCTGCGTCGCGTCCTTTGACGGCTCTGCTTGGCGGACACCGCCTGTAGACGGAAATGTCTACACGTACTACCGTGGTGACATGGCCGAGACGACGACGATCCGCATCAGCCGGGACACTCACGCACGGGTGACGCGCCTGGCGGCCGAACGCCACGAGACGATCGACCAGACGGTGAGCAAGGCCATCCGCGCGCTCCGCCAGGACGCCATGGCGCGAGACCTCGCGGCAGAGCTCCCCGACGACGAGGCGGCATGGCTCGATGCTGACGCCGGGTGACGTCGTCGAGCTCGACCTCGGCTTGCCTGCCGGCAGCGAGGCCGGACTCCGTCGCCCGGCCCTGGTCGTGACAGCCGCCCGGATCCTTCGAGGCGGACCCAACGTCGTCCAGGTCGTGCCGTTGACCCGGACGATCCGCACGAGCAGCACCGAGGTGCTGATCGACCCCGACGGGGTCAACCGGCTGGTGGCGCGCTCCTCGGCGCAGTGCCAGCACGTGCGATCCGTCGCGACGACCCGGATCCAGGAGCGCACGGGCAATGTCGGCCCGGTGGTCCTCCTCGAGGTTCGCGAAACACTGGCGCTGCTGTTCGACCTCTAGGGTCGCCAGGCCCTGACGGGATCACCGAGGGCACCCTCAATGCGCGGACGCCTACCCGTAGCCGCGTCACAATGCCGCGAAAGCGGTTGTCCCACACCGCCGCGAGTTCGGCCGTGTCCTGACGCCGACACCCTGCGCGGCTACCACGTGCGCCACCTCGTCGGCAAGGCAACAAGCCCGCGACCACGCCGATCACGGTCCCCGTCCTGCGGGTGCTCGAGGCCTGCCGCGGCCAGCGCACCCAGCGGGCCCCTGATCTTGCGTCGCGTCTCGGGCCGGCCCGTCGACCGGCGCGCGCCCGGGGTGACCTCGAGCTTCTCACGCAGAGAACCGGTGAGGTCGTGCTCGGTGCCACGGTGGGCGCTACAGCCGGCCAGGTCGTCGGATGCGGCGTAGGTGAGGGCGGTCGCGCCACGGCGCAGCGCCGGGGCGGCGGGGCGCTCCGCGGCGCTCTCCACCACGTTCTTGGCACGATGGGTCATCGCGTTCCTCCTCGAGAAAGTGGTGGGGGATCGCCTGCGGGGACAGTCGGGTGGTCACGTGGCAAGCACGCCCCCCTCCACCGGGAGGGTGAGTCCTGTGACGTAGCCGCCGGCGGCGCTGGCGAGGAAGAGCAGGGCGGCGCCGATCTCCTCGTGCTTGCCGAGGCGCCCCAGCAACGTGCGCGGTATGACCACCTGCTCGAGGTACTCGCTCCCGAACTGATCGGTCATCTCGGACTCGAAGTAGCCCGGCGCCAGCGCGTTGACCCGGATGCCCTTGCGCGGGCTCCACTGCTGCGCGAGGTCCCGGGTCAGCCCGATCAGGCCAGCCTTGCTGGATGCGTACGCCGCCTGGGGCAGGCCCATCGTCGTGAGGCCGAGGACGCTGCTGATGTTGACGATGGAGCTGCCTGGCTGCATCACCTTGCCGGCGGCCTGGGCCATCCAGTAGCAGGCATTGAGGTTCAGCTCGATGACCGAGCGGAATTGCTCGGGCGTCTCCCTGGTCGCGGGTACGGCGGTGCCGACGCCCGCGTTGTTGACGAGCACGTCGACTCGCCCGAAGGCTGCCATCGTCGCATCGATGAGCTTCTGGCAGTCCTCCGGGCTGGTCACGTCGGTGCGGACGGCGATGGCCTTGCGACCCAGCGCTTCCACCTTGGACACGGTCTCGGCGAGCTTGTCCTCGCGGCGCGCGCCGAGGGCGACGTCGGCGCCGGCCTCGGCGAGCGCGAGCGCGAAGGTGACGCCCAGGCCGCTCGATGCGCCGGTGACGACCGCCACCTTGCCATCCAGCCGGAAACAGTCCAGGAAATTCATGTCACTCCCCTCCCAGAACGTCTGCCATGCCGACCGCGCTCAGTGACTCGAACGTCTGCTCAGTGAGGTAAGCGAGCATGATCAGGTCCTGCAGCCGGCCGTTGCGATCCCTGAAGTGGTCACGCAGGAGGGCCTCGCCGGTGAACCCGAGGTCCAGGAACATCTCGGTGATCCGCTCCTGGGCAGCCGGCACCTCGACGACCACCTTCAGCAGGCCGGACCGCACGGCGTGGGCGACCGCGTGTTGTGCGAGCTTGCGGCCGATGCCGCGTCCCCGCGTCGCCGGGTCCACCCCCAGGCGCAGCTCGGCGACGTGGTCGGACCAGCCGGTCAACCTCAGCAGAGCCGCGATGCCGTTGACGGTGCCGTCGTCCTCGACGTCGACCCAGCGGTGGCCCGGGGCGGCCGGCAAGCCGGCCAGTACCGCAGGCGAGACGTCGAGCTTGATGAACGTCAGGTCACTCTCGGGCAGTCGTGCGAAGAAGGCGCCGAGCTGCTCGACGTGCCCTGGGGTCAGGTCCTGGATGGTCACGACGCGGCCTCGCTTCGCTGCTGGAGGAAATCGATGACGACGGGAAGTGTGTTGCGAGCTGCGCCTCGACCGACCATCAGCCCGACGTGGCCGGCGTCGAGCCGCAGCTCCTGCTTGTCCTCGGACCCGATCAGCCCCACGAGGGGGCAAGCGGCAGCCGGCGGGATGATGTGGTCGCGCAGCCCGAGGACGTGCATGAAGGGCACCGTGATGTCCGCGAGTCGCACGTGGTCACCGCCGAGGAAGACCTGGTCGTTGACGAAGGCGTTGACCTCGACCATCTTCTTGAACTGGCGAGCAACCCCTCCGGGCAGAGGCACCTGATCGTTTCCCCAGCCCGCCATGGCCTGGTAGGCGGTCACGAACTCCTCGCTCCACAGCTTCTCGAGCAGGGTGACCCGGGAGGTCACCTCGCTCACCGGGGCGAGCGCGCGGAAGCCCTGGGCGATCACCCCCGGGGGGACCATCCCATCCACGCCCAGAACGTCATCGAGGTCGGTGCGGGCCATCATGTCGGTCATCGGTCCGCACTGCTGCAAGTCCGCCGGCGTGGTCAGCACGGTGAGGCTGCGCAGCGGTGAGTCGGGGTGATGCGCGGCGTGGAGCGTCGCGAGCGTACCGCCGAAGCAGTAGCCGAGCAGGTTGACGCTGTCGCTGCCCGACAGCTCGCGGACCCGGTCGATAGCGGCGGGAATGTAGGAGTCGACGTAGTCCTCGAGCTGGTTGGCCGCGTCACGCTCGTCCGGGACGCCCCAGTCGAGCATGTAGACATCGAAGCCGGCCTCGACCATCTGCTCGATCACACTGTTGCCGGGACGCAGGTCGAGGATGTAGCTCTTGTTGAAGAGGCTGTAGATGATCAGCAGCGGCGGCTTGAGGGAGACCTGCGCGCTTCGGTAGTGCCACAGCTCGGTGCGGCCGTAGCTCCACACCACGTCCTTCGGACTCAACCCCACGTCCGTGCGCTGGATGCCGGTCGCCATCCGGATGCCGTTGCGCGTCCGGAGCGCGTTGCGCTCGACCTCGCGGCGGACGCGGTCAATCGTGCTCAGGCCGGGAATCGACACCACGTCGTTTGGTCTCCTTCCGTGCGCTCTGGAGTTCGAGGGACAGGAGCCGCACCTCGCGGTCGAGCGAGCCCACCTGCTGCTTGAGGCGTTGCACGTCTGTGCCCGCGGGGAGGTTGATCGCGTGCCAGGCTCCTGCAGCAACCTTGTTCAGCTCGGTTCTGACGACCTTCTTCACGCTGGTGATCAGCGCAGCCGCCTGGGCGAACTCCCCGGAGTGGGTCAACCCGTTGGCCAGTGGCGCCAGCCTCTCGATCTGATCGGAGAGGTCACGCAGTCCGGGAAGACCCATCATGCGGCCCTTCCGCGGGGAGTGCCGGACCCGCTGGTCAGTCGCGCAGGAGTGCCCGTATGGCCTGTCCCACCTTGGCCGGGTCGGGGGTCGCACCCGCGATGGCATCGGCGTACACGAACGTCTCGGTGACCCGCAGAATCAGGTAGGCCAGGTCGTGCAGCGGCAGCGGCGGGCTGACCCGTCCGGCCTCGATCTCCTCCTGCAGGAGTGGTTCGATCAGGCCGAGGAGCCTGTCCTGGAAGGTGCCGGCCCGGGTGCAGAGCAGGCGCAACGCCTGCTTCGGCTCGCGTTGAACGAACGCCATGAACGGCGCGGACCGGACCGATGCCCCGGCGATGGCGCTGAGCACCTTCGCGATCCGCTGCGGTCCCCGCGTGCCGCCTGCGCTCGTCACCGCCTGCTCGAAGGTCGGCACCGCGAGCGACCAGAAGATCTCGACGAGCAGCTGCTCCTTCGGCCCCACCCAGCGGAAGAGCGTCGCCCGGCTCACCCCGATCTCGGCCGCCAGGTCCTGCATCTCCAGTCGATCGCCCGCCAGGAAAGCGCGCTGAGCCACCCGGAAAGCGACCGCGGCGTCGGGGCGTTCCTGCGGCCGTTCGGCCAGCGAACGGGAAAGCCGTGTCTGACCCATCACACCTCCCGCGGTTGCCGACCGGTCGCATCCGGACGAGGCTCGACTGCGAGTCGGGTGTCTGGTAGAGATGTGACATCAGTCTCATGTCGTGAGACATTAGCGCAATACGTCACACAGTCGCCACACCTGAGCTGCTGTTGCCGGTCTGTGCCGGTCTGTGGCACACAACGGTCTTACCAATGGAGGTGGCCATGCGGCGAACTGTTTTCGGTCAGGACCATCAGGCCTTCCGGCAGATGCTGCGGGCGTTCATTAAGGCCGAGGTGGTCCCGCACTACGGCGAGTGGTGCACCGCCGGGATCGTGCCGAAGGAGCTCTACGCCAAGCTCGCCGACCTCGGCATCTTCGGTATCAGCGTGGGCGAGGAGTACGGCGGTGCCGGGCTGGCGACGCACAAGTTCCACGCGATCCAGTCCGAGGAGACCGCCCACGCCGGTGTCAGCTTCGGTGGGTCGAACGTGCACGTGCTCCTGGCGCTTCCCTACATCACGCTGCTGGCCTCCGAGGAGCAGAAGAAGCGCTACCTGCCGAGCTTCGTGACCGGTGAGGAGATGTGGGCGCTGGCGATGACCGAGCCGGGCTCCGGCTCCGACCTGGCCGGCATGCGCAGCAGCGCCAAGCTGTCGGCTGACGGCACCTACTACGTGCTCGACGGGGCGAAGACCTTCATCACCGGCGGTGTGCACGCCGACCGGACGATCGTGGCTGCCCGCACCAGCCCGCCGAAGGACGATGATCGCCGCTTCGGCATCTCCTTGTTCGCGGTTGACGCGCACGCCCCCGGCTACTCGGTCGGCCGCAAGCTCGACAAGCTCGGCCTGCGCGCCTCCGACACCGCCGAGCTCTCCTTCGAGGGCGTCCGGGTCCCCGCTGAGGACCTGCTCGGTGAGGAGGACAAGGGCTTCAGCTACCTCGGCAAGAATCTCGCCTCCGAGCGCTGGGGAATCGCGCACACCGCCTACGCCCAGTCGAAGGCCGCACTGCGCTTCACGCAGGAGTACGTCGAGCAACGCCTCATCTTCGGCCAGACGGTGGCCTCCTTCCAGAACACCAAGTTCGAGCTGGCCGCGTGCAAGGCGGAGGTCGACGCCGCCGAGGCAGTGACCGACCGAGCACTCGAAGCCCTCGACGCCGGTGAGCTCACGCCCGCCGAGGCCGCCTCGGCAAAGCTCTTCTGCTCCGAGGTCGCCCACCGGGTGATCGATCGATGCCTGCAACTCCACGGCGGCTACGGCTTCATCAACGAGTACCCGATCGCCCGTCTGTACGCCGACAACAGGGTCAACCGCATCTACGGCGGCACCTCCGAGGTGATGAAGACCATCATCGCCAAGGACATGGGACTCTGATGCGGGCCGAAGACGTCGCCACGTCGCACGCCACGCCACTGACCGCGCCACCGTACCCCTTGGTGGCCAACCGGTTCGTCGACCGCGAGTACCTCAACATCACCTACCGGACCGACGCCGAGGCGCTTCGGGCCGTCGTACCCGAGCCGCTGGAGTTCGACGACCCGCTGGTTCGTTTCGAGGTCATGCACATGGGAGACGTCGGGTCGTTCGGTCCCTATACCGAGTGCGGCATCGCGATTCCGGTGCGCTGGGGTGACGAGCACGGCGAGTACCTGCACGCGATGTACCTGAACAACTTCGGCGCCACCGTCGCCGGCCGCGAGCTCAGCGCCTTTCCCAAGGGCATGGGGGACCCCCGGCTTCGCGTCGAGGACGGCGTGCTGCTCGGCACTCTCGACGTCACCTCCGAGCGGGTCGCGACGGCCACGATGGGCTACAAGCAACGCCGTCTCGATGACCACGAGGCGCGCGTCCAGATCGGTGTGCCGCAGTTCATGCTCAAGGTGGTACGCGGCTACGAGCGCAAGCCGCTGCTCTGCGATCTGGTCCGCGCGGGAGTGAAGGACCTCGTGATCAAGGAGGCCTGGACGGGCCCGGCGCGGCTGCAGCTGTTTCACCATGTCGCTGCACCGCTCGCGGACCTGCCTGTCCGGGAGGTCGTCGGCGCCAGCCACATCCTGACCGACCTCACGCTCGACCGTCCGGTGCCTGTGTACAACTATCTCCAGGAGCAGTGATGAGCACCCATCCCCCCATCACCGGACGGCCGATCGCGGTCCTTGGCGCGGGCACGCTCGGACGCCGCATCGCGCTCATGTTTGCGACCGGAGGTGGCACCGTCCGGGTCTGCGACCTCGACGCGACGCAGCGCGAAGAGGCGGCCGCGTTCATCGAGGAGCAGCTGCCGGCGGTCCTCGAGCAGGTCGGGAGCACCACGCCCGCGACGGTCGAGTTCACCGACAGCATGGCCGACGCGACGGAGCACGCCTGGCTGGTGGTGGAGTCGCTGCCGGAGCGCCTGGACATCAAGATCCCGGTCTTCGGCCAGCTGGACCGGATCGCCCCGGACGACGCGATCCTGGCCACCAACTCCTCCTCGCACCCGTCCAGCCGGCTGATCGCTGAGGTCGGCGCTCCGGAGCGGGTCGTCAACATGCACTTCTTCATGCCGCCTGTCTCCACGGCGTGTGAGGTGATGTCCTGTGGCCGGACCGACCCGACGGTCATCGACCGCCTGATGGAGGCGCTCCCCCGATTCGGGTTGACCCCCTTCCGCGTGCAGCGGGAGAGCATGGGCTTCATCCAGAACCGCATCTGGGCGGCGATCAAGCGCGAGGCGCTGATGGTGCTCGACGAGGGCGTTGCCTCACCCGCGGACATCGATCAGCTCTACACGATGGTGCTCGGCGCGAGGCGCGGTCCCTTCCGCACGATGGACCAGGTCGGCCTCGACGTCGTCCTCGACATCGAGGAGAACTACGCCGCCAACCGGGACGGCATCCCCGAGGGACCACGTGCGCTGCTGCGGCGTTACATCTCGGACGGCCGCCTCGGTGTGAAGTCGGGGCGCGGCTTCTACGACTACGAGACCCCCGGGAGTGCGTCATGAGCCTCTTCGCCGGCTTGAAGGTCATCGACTGCGGGAGCTATATCGCCGCGCCGGCCGCTGCCACGATCCTGGCCGACCTCGGCGCCGACGTGATCAAGATCGAGCCCCCTGGCGCGGGTGACCCCTACCGGCAGCTGCCCAAGCTGCCCGGCAACCCGGTCTGCGAGCACGACTACGCCTGGCTGCTCGACTCGCGCAACAAGCGTGGCTTGGCGCTGGACCTGAGCACTCCTGAGGGCCAGCAGGTACTGCACGAGCTGGTCGCCGACGCCGATGTGTTCCTCACGAACTACCCGCTGCGGGTCCGTGCGAAGCTGCGGATCGATGACGAGACCTTGGTGGCGCTCAACGCGCGGCTGGTGTACGCCTCCTTCACCGGGTACGGCGAGCACGGCCCCGAAGCCGCGAAGCCCGGCTTCGACGCCACCTCGTACTGGGCTCGCTCGGGGATGATGGACATCGTTCGGCCGTCCGCCGACGCCACACCCGCCCGGGCCGTCATCGGCCAGGGCGATCACCCCTCGGCGATGACCCTCTACGCCGGGATCGTCACGGCGCTCTACCATCGCGAGACGACCGGCCGCGGCACCACGGTGTCCTCGTCTCTGCACGCCAACGGGCTGTGGGCCAACTCCTTCATGGCCACCGCAGCGCTCTGTGGCGCCGAGTTCATCCCGCGGCCATCTCGCGAGAGGCACTTCAACGCGCTGAGCCTGCACTACCGGTGCGCGGACGGGAAGTGGCTGCTGCTGACGCTCCTCAACGAGGACCGACACTGGCCGGTGCTGGTGCGCTGCCTCGAGCGGGCGGACCTGCTGGAGGACGAGCGCTTCCTCACCAAACCGGACCGGCTGCGACACTCACAGATGCTGATCGCGACTTTCGACGAGGCGTTCGCCCGCTACGACCGCGCCCACTGGCAGAGGCTGCTCAGTGAGAACGGCATCGTCTTCGACATCGTGGCCACCCCCGAGGACATCCCCCACGACGAGCAGATCCGCGCCAACGGGCTGGTCGTCCCCTTCGCCGAGGACGAGCGGGTCGCCACGATCGCGGTGCCCTTCCAGCTCGCCGGGGTGGAGATGGTGCCGGCGCGGCTCCCCCCTTCCGTCGGACAGCACACCGACGAGGTGCTCGCCGGACTCGGATATGACGCGGTGCGGATCGCAGCTCTGCGGGACGCGGGCACGGTGGCCTGAGAGAAGAAGGGTTCGCGCAGGCCGTGTCGCTCGCTGCGAGACATGCCTGCTCCTCGAGCGCCGCATACGGGTCGCCGACCCCGACTCCCCGGCCAGCTACCGCACTCACGCCCGATGGGCGGACGCTCCATCGCCTGGCTGACCCAGCTCCCCGCCGATCCAGCTCCGGATGGCTGCGTTCTCACCCGGTCCATCGCGGCCATGGACGCCGGCCCGCCCGTGACGGTGATGTCAGGCAGCGGCGGGCGGCTGCCGCGCAGCCAGGATGCTCGAGCACCAGTTCGAGCCGGCGATGGCCTCTTGAGTGCCACGCGAGCTGCTGGCGTAAAGTTCTGGAACGGGACCAGCATCGAGGCCACCGACGCCGTGGCCCCCGCAACGCAGGATCATCCCGCGATCCTTACCGGGTGGTGGGAGCCTCCCGCATCGCCGTACAACGCCGAAGGCAAGCTGGCGCCCGCGTCGACCGGAACGCTGCCTCTCGATGCGTCAGCTGTGCCCCTTACCGCCTACCTGTCCGTGACGAGCTCCGGGCGCTGACCGAAGGACTGATCACATGCTTGCCATCGTCGGGGAAGCTCTCGCCGTCAGGGGCTGCGGCACACGGCCCGGACGTTCGACCCGACCCCGACCGAGGCTGCGCCATCGCCGGTCGGTACCTCGACGGGCAGGATGAGCGGGTGAGCATCAGCTACCAGCCACCGACGTCACAGTGGGTCGACCTGGACGGGCCCGTCCACTACGTCGACCACGGAGGGCCGGAGGGCGCGCCCCTGCTGATCTGCGTCCACGGGCTCGGCGGCTCGCTGGTCAACTGGGCCGCGTTGGCGCCCCGGCTCACCAGGCACGCCCGGGTGCTCGCGCTCGACCTGGCCGGCTTCGGCCGCACCAGGGCGGTGGGCAGGTCGGCGTCGGTGCTCGCCAACCAGCGCCTGCTGAACCGGTTCCTGACCGAGGTGGTCGACGGGCCCGCGATCCTGCTCGGCAACTCGATGGGAGGGCTGATCTTGTCCCTGCAGGCCGACGCACACCCCCAGACGGTGGCCGGTGCCGTCCTGCTCGATCCCGCCCTGCCGATGGCCGTCGGGGTAAGGCCGGACCCGTTTGTCACCACCATGTTCGCGCTGTATGCCGTGCCTCCCCTCGGACGGGCCGCCCTGTCATCCAGGCGATGGCGCACCCCCGAGCAGGCCGCGTTGGACATGTTGCGGCTCTGCTGCGTCGACGCCGGCCGGGTGCCCGCCGCGGTCATCGCGCAGCACGTCACGGTCGCCCACCTGCGTCGGACGTTCGACGAGGTGGACGAGGCGATGCTCGAGGCAGCGCGATCGCTGATGTGGGTGCTGGCCCGGCGGAATCGGCACGCGGTCATGCTGAGCGAGATGGCCGGCCCGGTGTTGCTGCTGCACGGCGACAAGGACAGGCTCGTGCCGATCGGCTCGGCCCGGGCCGCCGCCAGGGCCAACCCCCGCTGGCGGTTCGAGGTCGCCGCCGACGTGGGTCACGTCCCCCAGCTCGAGGTCCCCGTGTGGACCGCCGAGCGCATCCTGCACTGGCTCGGGACCGACGCCGCTCATGCTGCCGCGCGCACCGGGCACGCCGTCGTGCGCCGTCCGACCGGTGACGTACCGGGGACTACCGCGTAAGCCAACTCACCGGACTGGACTCGCAGTTCCTCGCGATGGAGAAGCAGCTCAGCCACCCGGGTCATCGCCGCCCACTTCGAGTCGTGGTCGCCGGCGATCTCGGCGACCATCTGCACCCCGCGTACCGACGTCCCGATCTACGCCCACGGGCTGGAGAGCAAGGAGCACTACTTCTCCGTGGCCACCAAGGAGGACATCGGCGCCCACCTGCCGAATGACCTCAACTGGGAGCTGAACTGGCAGCCCATCCACCGCGAGGAGACCGAGCTGTTCGAGGGGATCACCTTCGACTGACGCGGCTCGTCAGATCGGGCCCCGTCGGTCAGGAGCTCCCCAGCTCCTGACGTCACCGCCGCGGACCTGTCGTCGCTGGTGTCCACATCACCAGCGACTTCCTGGCCGACCTCCCGGTGGCCGAGCCCAAGGCAGGCGGCCAGTTCGTCCCCGACACTCGACCTGGCCGCGATGCAGGTGCTGCTGGAGCTGTGTCTCGCGGCAGACCGCTGCAAGGCGCGCTGTGCTCGCGCAGCGGCCCCCCCGAGATCGCGCAAGCCCGCGTCATACCGGCCGCGAGTGCGGCCGTCCCACACCGCCGCGTGCGGGGCGATACCTGAACTCGGCGATGACCTCGATGGTGCCGACGATGTGCTTGGGGAACGCCGACGACTTGAGGCGAGATGCTCGCCCCCCGGATCCGGCAGGGGCTGCTGGCCATCACCTCCTCCTCCACCGCCGTCGAGAAGATCGCCCGAAGCAGGGCGGAGGCCCGCGCATTGATCGTCGCGGTCGTCCTGTCCATCCCGAGCCACCAGCGTCGGACGACGGTCGGACTGACCGTCGTCATCGGTGACGGGCCGAGCCGGCCCAGGTCGCGGCGCAGCAGATGGCCGTAGCCCTCTCGGGTTCGCGGTTTGAGCGGACGGTTCACCACCCACTCGGTAGCGAACGCTTCGAACGTCACCGCAGGGGAGTCCGGCCGTCAGGACGCGAGCGGCGCCCAGGACCCAGCACTGATCCGGCTCCGCTCGGCTCCCAGCCAGGCCTCCGCGTCACCCTTGCTGGCGTAGGTGCTGGGCGCGAAGTGCCGAGCGAGATCGGGGCCGACGTAGCTCGCCTGCCACCGCTTGGAGGGCAGCCGGCGCACGTACCCGAACCCGCGATGACGCAGCCTCCCGCCACAACCCCTCCGATCGCCCTCCGGTTTCGTGCGATGCGCGTGTACTTTTCTGGCCATCGATGTCCAGTCCTGGCGATGACCAGACCGAGCTCAAGACACACATCGTTGCAGTTCAGAGGCCTAAAGTGCCATTCAGAGGTGGAGCCGACGAGGGGACTCGAACCCCTAACCCCCTGTTTACAAGACGTCGAGCACGGGCTTGCTACAGGCCCTTGACCTGCAACGACGTCCCGACGGACCCCACTGTGGTGGTCGTCGTGCGATCCACGTGCGATCCCTGAGGCCAGACCTGACCATCCGTGGCAGGGGTAACGGCACCTGCCTGTCTCCTGACGTGTTTGCTGTTCGGTATTGACCGAACAGCGAACACAAAGGAAGGTTACCCAGGTGACACTGGAACTCCTGATCATCGAGGCCTTCGCCCAGCTGGGCTTAGCGGCCCGGTTCCCCGTCACCACCCCGGATACGGGCACAGACCTCGTCCTGACCGACCAGGACGTCCGCATCAACGTCCAGCTGAAGCGGCGCACTCTGGTGGACGCAGCGACCGCCGACCGACTGCTGGCCGACGCGCAGCCCTCCGATGGGGTCGTCTTCGTGGTGGCGGACCGGGTGACAGGTGACGCCCGCGGTGTCCTCACCTCTCGGGGGGCTGGCTACCTGGACCTGCGAGGTCATCTGGCCCTGCGTGCCGAGGGTCTGGTGATCGACGCCGATGTGCCGCCCGCCCACCAGCGACCCCCGCGGTCTCGTGCTCTGGCCGGGAAGGTCGGTCTCGAGGTGGCGGTGTCGATGCTGATGTCCCCGTCCCGACCCGCCGCCGTCCGGGAGGTGGCCCGGAGCCTGGGCCGCTCCCCCAGCACCGTGTCCGAGGTCCTGTCGGCGTTACGGCGCGACGAGCTGCTGGACGAGAAGAACACCCTCGTGGGCACCGGCCTGTTCTGGCAGGTCTCCGACCGCTGGCCTACCCGACGCACCTACCTCGCCCAAGCACCTGCACCCGGTGACGTCAGCCTGACTCAGGCCCTCAGGCTCGGACTCGACGACGTCGATCACGAACCGGGATGGGCGCTGACCGACTCAGCTGCGGCCGCCGCGTACGGGGCCCCGCTGGCCGTCCGGGCGGGGCAGGCACTCGACTTCTTTGTCCCCAGCGACGTCGTCGCCCGACGGGCGGTCACCCTGCTCGGCGCAGCGGCCAGCCCCTCGCAGGCCCAGGCGAGCATCCGCGTGGCCCCCGTCCTCGCCGTCGTCCACCAGCGCATCGACACCGCGACGAACCCGAGCCACTGGCCCCTCACGCACCCGGTGTTCGTTGCGCTCGACCTGGCCCAGGATGCCGTCCGAGGCCGCGAGATCCTCGAAGGTTGGACCCCACCGAAGGAGTGGACCCGTGTCTGGTGACCGGGTCACCTTCGTCGGTGACGCGATGGCCGCCGTCGTCCAGGGGATCGCCGAAGCACACGCCCTAATCGGTCGACCGCCGGTCGTCGTGGGCGGGCTCGCCGTACTGGCCCGCCTGTCGAACCCCTACCGCGCCACCGTCGACCTCGACGTCGTCGACCGTCGACAGGGACCCGCTTCCCAGCTCGAGGTCCTCCGGGCAGGGGCCGGTGCTGAGCCGCTCGAGCCGGCGGCGGTGCTCCTCCAAACCCGCTTCGGGCCGGTAAAGATCGACGTGCTCGAGGTCCGCCAGATCGAACTCGACCGACCCAGCGACGACCCCGGTGACCGGCTATACGCCTCTGCCCGCGCCTGGGCCCACGACACGGCGACCGACCTCACGATCGAGGTGCTCCTCTCCGGCCACTCGAGCATTACCGTCACCACGCTCGTCGCAGAACCCGGACCGCTCATCGCTATGAAGCTCCAGGCGGTAGAGAACAGGTCGAGCAACAAGCAAGGCACCGACCTGCTCGACATCGTCCGCCTTTTGCTCGACCCAGCAACACGACCCCCGGCGTTGGCGCAGATCACCAGCGTCGCCCCGGCGGTCGCCCACGACATGGCCCTGCACGTGGACTTGTAGTTCGTCGACCGACGACAGCAGTCCTTGGCCCGGATCCGCAGCGCCACCGGCGACGACGTCACCGCAGACGACCTCGACCTCGTCGCCGAGCTCCTGACCGGCGCTCTGCAGCGAAAGCGCTGACCTCAACGCTCACCAGCCCGACCGGCCGGCAACGCTCCCAAAGCTGTCACCCCGGTCAATCGTTGCACGGGAATTCAAGAGGGGCCCGTCCTGAGTCCTCAGTCTTGGACGTCGACGCCGTGCAGGGCGGCGAGGTGTTCAAGGCCTTCGGTGTAACCCTGCCCGACTGAGCGAATGCGCCATCGGCCGGCTCGGCGGTACAGGGTGCAGAGCAGCATGGTGCGCTCACGGCTTGCGGCGTCGAGGGTGGCCCGGGCGACGGGGGTGCCATCGACGTCACGCACCACCAGTTCAATGGGTCCGAGGTCACCGAATGTCAGCGTGGCGTCGATGCTCGCGGCAATGATCACCCGTTCAGCAGCCAGCGGCAGCAGGTTCACATCGATGCCGACGACGGCCTCGAACGGGATGTCGAGCTCGATCTCGACGGAGCCTGTCGGGTGGCGGGGCTGGTTGTAGAAGCAGAAGTCCTCGTCGGCAGTCACCTGCTCGTCGGCGTCAACGACAAGTGCGACGACATCGACGTCGGGCGCGTGCCTCGGGTCGGGGTCGCTCAACCAGGAAACCTCGACCGTCCAACGGTGGCCCTCAGGGAGATCAACGACCGCTCCCTGACTAAGCACGGCGGCGGAGGCGGAAGGGACGACGGGCCGAACTGGTGGTGTGTCGAGCGCAGTGGTCCGCGGCGAAGGACTTGCCGTCCTAAGTGGTACCGCTTGCGGGGCGGCAGGCAGTGGCGTGAGGGTTTCCGATGCCAGGACCGGCAGCGACAGGGCGCGGGCTCGACGCCATCTCGGATCAGAGTCGTGCCCTTCGAGGGGGACGACGTCGGTGACCGATGCCGTCAGGTTTGCTGCGGCCTGTCCGCCCATCTCGGCAATCCGTGACCTGGTGTCTGCTGCGCGGTCGTGCGTCCCACCCAGCACGAGGATCCGACGCCCGGCCAGCGGTCCTGCGGCTGTTATGGGTGCAGGTTTCAAGCTGCTTGCCTTCGCCTCGACGATTGAGCGCTGCGAGGTCTGCGCCGCCTTCAGGCTCCCTGCCCGGATGGTGTCGAGCATCTGGAGGAAGGTGGTCTCGGTGACGACGGGCGTCCGGTGGGCCGCGCCAGCCGCTGCCTTCTGTGTTGCGGTCCCGGAGGCATCGACCACGAGGAGGCTGGTGCGTGAGCTGACCGAGTTCATCACCTCGAGGCCTGCGCTGGTGGCCAGCCGGGTCAGCGTCTCGCGGGGCAGGCCAGACGCTCCGGTGAACGCGACCTTCATCCCCTGCTGCAGTGCGTCATGCGGGCCCATCCTGCCGGGGTAGCGCCACGGGCACGGAGTGCGCGGGGCCGGAGCGGGGTAGGCGGTGCCCAGCCGGTGGCCGTCGCCGGAAACGGTGATGGGCAGGGGGAGATTGAGGCGGTGTGCCATGACGAGTGAGTGCCGCAGGATCTCGACCGTGACCCGGGTGTCGTCGGCGGCATCGTGGGCGGCGCGGTGGGTCACACCCCAATAGCGGGCGACCGCCGCGAGCTTCAGTGACCCCGTCGGGATGTCGAGTCGGCGGGTCATCGCCATCGTGCACAGCCGACCACGCGCGTTCATTCTGGCGTTGGCGCGTTCGGTTTCGGCCGACAGGAACCCCCAGTCGAACGCGGCGTTGTGGGCGACGAAGACGCGGCCTTCGATCATCGAGGTCAGGTGCGCGCACACCTGGTCGAACTGGGGAGAGCCTGCGAGCCTGGCCCTGGTCAGCCCGTGGATCTCCACCGGCCCCGGGTCACACCCTGGGTCGAGCGTCGTCGACCACGCGGCTTCGAGTCCGCCGTCAGCGCCTATCTGACTGACTGCGACCTGAAGGACCCGATGCGCGCGGGAGTTCAAGCCCGATGTCTCGACGTCGACCACCGCGTAGCCGTGCGGGTAGCGAGACGCGACTGCCGACGGGAGCGGTCCAGGTCCGGCTGACGTCGTCACCACGGCAGGGTACGTTCCCAAGCGTCCACATCCCGGCAGCAAACCGCTTGGTCGACGTGAGTTGTCGAAGCCGCCTCGTCGAACTGCTCACGGGACGCCGTGACGTGACCGGCCCCTCCAGCATGGTCGCTGGGCGCAGGCATCACGGATCGTGAGTGTCGCCGTGTCGAGTGGCGCAGCGCAGGGCCTTGCGAACGGCCGTGGCCGTCACGCGCTTTGGCCAGCCCGGCATGACGTCACCGTAGGAGATGCCACGAGTCCCGCCAACGAGGTCTATGTCGATGACGAGTCGACCCGCCACCCCACTCGAGCCCAACCGCCGCCGCCCGACCGCCGTCGCACCGCCGCCCGACCGCCGTCGCACCGCCGCCCGACCGCCGTCGCACCGCCGCCCGACCGCCGTCGCACCGCCGCCCGACCACCGTCGCTCCGCTGCCCGAGCGCTGCGCGCCCGGACGGCCTTCGTACCCCCTGTCGAAACGCAACAACGAAGTCCTACACACCTGTTGCATGTCGGCCGCCCGAACGCGTCCACCCGCGTCGTCCCCGCGGCATTAGGGGGTGTGACGATGTCGATCCACAAGCTCAGCGCGGGTAGCGGGTACGACTACCTGACCCGTCAGGTCGCGGCCCACGACGCGACCGACAAGGGCCACACCGGGCTCGCCTCCTACTACGCCGACAAGGGCGAGACCCCGGGCCGGTGGGTCGGGTCCGGGATGGCCGGCATCGACGGACTGGACGTCGGGGACGAGGTCACCGCGAACCAGATGGCCAACCTGTTCGGCGTCGGCTACCACCCCCTCGCGCAGGAACGTTGGGCCCAGCTCGAGGGGCCCGACGCCACCGACAGCGAGCTGCGGGCGGCGATGCGGCTCGGGGCGCCGTTCCGGATCTACCCCACCAACGCGACGCCGTTCCAGGTCGAGGTCGCCACCCGGATCGCCGCCCTCAGCACGGCCGCAGGAGGGGAGGTCTCGCTGCAGGACCGGGCCCGGATCCGCACCGAGGTTGCGGTCGAGGTCTTCCGCGCCGCCCACGGGCGGGACCCTGCCGACGCCCGGGAGGTCGCGGCGACGGTCGCGAAGCACACCCGTCCGCGGACGAACGCGGTCTCCGGGTACGACCTGACGTTCTCCCCCGTCAAGTCCGTCAGCACCCTGTGGGCGGTCGCCGACCCCGCGACCGCCGCGGCCATCGAACGGGCCCACCACGCCGCCGTGACCGACGCGTTGACGTTCCTCGAACGGCACGCCCTGTTCACCCGACTCGGGACGGACGGGGTGCGGCAGGTCGAGGTCCGCGGCCTCGTCGCGGCCGCGTTCACCCACCGCGACTCCCGCGCCGGCGACCCCGATCTGCACACCCATGTCGCCGTCGCCAACAAGGTCCAAACCCTCGCCAGTCATCGCGGTGACGGCGCTGACGGCACCCCCGACGGTGGTGGACGGTGGCTGTCCATCGACGGGCGGATCCTGTTCCAGGCCGTCGTCACCGCGTCCGAGACCTACAACACCGCCCTCGAACGCCACCTCCACCACGACCTCGGCCTGCACTTCGCCACCCGGACCGACCAATCCGACCAGCCCGCCCGGCCCGACCAGCGAGCCGGTCAGGACCGGCAGCACGGCGGGTACGACGGCTCCCGCAAGCGCCCCGTCCGGGAGGTCGTCGGCGTCGACGACCGCCTCAACCAGGCGTGGTCCTCACGGCGGACCGCGATCGTGGCCCGCCAGGGCGACCTCGCCCGTGCGTTCCAGCGAGACCACGGCCGACCACCGACTCCGATCGAGGCGATCCAGCTCGCGCAGCAGGCAACGCTGGAGACTCGCGACCGCAAGAAGCACCCCCGCAGCCTCACCCAGCAACGCACCACCTGGCGGGCGCAAGCGGCCCGGGTCCTCGGCAGCGAGCACGCTATCGAGCAGATGGTCCACACCGCCCTGCACCCGGGGCAATCCCCCACTGCAACAACCGGTGTGACGACCCGGCTCGACACCTCGTGGCTCGACACGACCGCGGCCGGTGTCGTCGCGGCCGTAGAGGCCCGCCGCAGCACCTGGCAGGTCTGGCACGTCCGGGCCGAAGCTCACCGCGCGCTGCGGTCCAGCCCCGACCTGACCCTCACCCCCGTGCAGGCCGAGCAGGTCGTCGACCTGCTCGTCGACGCCGCACTCGAGCGCCATAGCGTCGCCCTGACCGCCCGCGACCACCCCGACAGTGATCGGGCCCGCGGCATCCGCGAACCCGATCCGCTGCGCCGGCGTGACGGTTCCAGCGTCTACACCGTCGCCGGAACCCAGCAGTACACCTCGACCCGGATCCTCGCGGCCGAGGCGCGGCTGCTGGCGACCGCCGGCCGCACCGACGGCCGGACCGCGACCACCGCTGATGTCGACCTGGCCCTCCTCGAAGCCGCCGCCCACGGCGTCACGCTCAACCCCGGACAGGCGGACCTTGTCCGGCAGATGGCGACGTCTGGCGCTCGGCTCCAGCTCGCGATCGCCCCGGCTGGGTCGGGGAAGACCACCGCCCTGCACGCCTTGACATCAGCGTGGACCACGAGCGGCGGCAGCGTCGTTGGGCTCGCCCCCTCCGCCGCGGCCGCCGCCGTCCTGCACGACCACCTCCACCCCACGAGCGACAGAAGCGCGACCGGCACCACGACCGACACCTTGGCCAAGCTGGTCTGGTCCATCCGCCAGCTTCACCCCGACCAGCACCCCACCACCCACACCCCGTCGTCACCGGGGGCAGGGCGGGTGCCGCAGTGGGTGCGCCGCATCAGGCCGGGCACCCTGGTGGTCATCGACGAGGCCGGGATGGCTGACACCCTCTCCCTCGACACCGCCGTCGCGTTCGTCACCGCCCGCGGCGGCAGTGTCCGGCTCATCGGTGACGACCAGCAACTCGCCGCGATCGGCGCCGGCGGGATCCTGCGCGACCTCGCCGCCACCCACGGCGCGGTCCGCCTCGACGAGCTCCTCCGGTTCACCACCCCCGGGGAGGGCGCCGCGTCCCTCGCCCTCCGGGACGGGCGACCGGAGGCGCTCGGGTTCTACCTCGACCACCACCGCGTCCACGTCGGCGACCCCACCACCAGCCTGGACGACGTCCTGACCGCGTGGGCCGATGACCGCGCCCAGGGCCTCGACGCCCTGATGCTCGCGCCCACCCGCGACCTCGTCGCCGACCTCAACCACCGCGCCCGCACCCACCGCCTGGCACACGACCACCCCCGCAACCGCCACGAGTCGCCACTGTCGAAGGACCCCCAGGATCAGCTGCGGGAGGTCCACCTCGCGGACGGGAACACCGCCTCCATCGGGGACGTCGTCATCACCCGCACCAACGACCGCCGCCTCCGGATCGGCGGGTCTGGCGCCAACAGCCGTGCCGGGAGGGGTGGTGGGGGTGACTGGGTCAAGAACGGTGACCGGTGGAGCATCCGCACCGTGCACGACCACGGAGCCCTGACGGTGGAGCACCGCCAGCACGGGCTGCTCGTCACCCTCCCAGCCGACTACGTGACCGCGTCGGTCGAGCTGGGCTACGCCACCACAATCAACGCCGCCCAGGGCGTCACCGCCGACACCGTCTACGGCCTGCTCACCGGCACCGAGTCGCGTCAGCAGCTGTACACGATGCTCACCCGCGGCCGTCACGCCAACCACGTCCACGTCCAAGTCACCGGCGACGGCGACCCCCACACCGCGATCCACCCCGACACCCTCACCCCGCGGACCGCGACCGACATCCTCGAGACCGTCCTCGCCCGCGACGACACCCCGACCTCCGCGACCACCCTGCGACGGCAGCAGACCGACCCCGCCCACCTCCTCGGGCAGGCCGCCGCCCTCTACACCGACGCCATCCACGCCGCCGCCGAGCACCATTTCGGACCCACCCACCTGCCCGCCATCGAGCAGGCCGCGTCAGCGATCGGACGCGACGGGCTGGTCCACGACCCCCGCGACCACCGCGACGCACGGGACGCATCCGTCACATCCGCGGAGCTGACCGAGCAACCCGCCTGGCCCACCCTGCGCGCCCGGCTGCTCCTGCTCGCCGCGCACGACGTCGACCCCGTGACGATGCTGCGGATCGTCGCTGCCCGGGCACCGCTGGCAGACGCTCACGACCCCGCCGCTGTCATCGCCTGGCGCCTCGACGACCCCGATCCCCACTACGACCCCGCCCTCAACGGGGTCGGCCCCCCACCGCAACCACTGCCCTGGCTCCCGCGCATCCCGCCCACCCTCGCCGCCCACCCCGAATGGGGTCCCTACCTCACCCGCCGCGCGAACCTCGTCCGCGACCTCACCACCGAGGTCCACACCATCGCCAGCACCGCCAGTCCCCCCGGTACCGGGGAGGTCCCCGTGTGGGGGCGACCCGGCGGGACTGCTCTCGACCCATCGTTGGCTGGGGACCTCGCCGTATGGCGGGCCGCCACCGCCGTCGGACCCGACGACCACCGCCCCACCCGACCCGCGCAACGAGCCCAGACGGCTGCCCGTTGGCAGCGCCACCTCGACGCCCGCGTCACCACCGCCCAGCTCCACGACCGCACCACCAGCGACGGGCGACCCGTCACCCCGAGCGCCCGGGAGTGGGCCGCCGTCCTGTCCCACCTCCACCCCGTCCCGCCGACCGCCAGCGCTGTGCACGTCACCGCCCAGCTCGCCGAGCACCTGGTCGCCCTGGCCGCCGCCGGCCTCGACCCCGCCACCCACCTCACCCGGGCCCTGGCCACCGGTCCGCTACCAGACGACCACCCCGTCGCCGCCCTGTGGTGGCGCATCCACACCCAGCTGACCCCAGCCGAACAGACCCTCATCACGCTGCCCCCTCACGAAGGATGGCCCCGCAAGGTCTACGGGGAACCCGAACCCAGCCGTCCCCGCCCACCGACCGCGGATACCGGCCGCGCGCGGCTGAGGGCCGCCGCCCACGAACGACACCAACCACCCAGCAGCTTCGGAGACAGGCCACTGAGCCCCAGCCGCTGAGCTCGTCCGCAGCCCCTCCATGGACCGTCGAGAACGCCTCTCCACCGCGTCAGCACGATCCCAAGAGATGCTGCACACCGCCCACTGTGGGGCAGTGTCACTCTGGCTCTAGCTCGCTGCGAGCAACCACGGGAACTTCCGTTCGATCAGTGGGAGCGTCCTCAGGTCTTCAACTGCAGCTGTACGGTGACAGACGCGAGCCGGGGTGGAGGCGGACGCCGGGGCGGGGATGTGAGGTCTGCCCTTAAACCAGTCAACGGGCGCAGTGGGCGGGCAGGTCAGGCATGCGATGCGTCGTGTACGACGATGGCGACCTAACCACGGTCACGTCGAGCTTGACGAGTAGTTATGAGACGTGCGCCTTCACGGTCGCTTAGCTTCTGAACAGGGACGCGACAGCTTCAGCACGGAGGAGCCGGTACCGACGGCGGCGGCGACCTCACGTGCGCGATCGGTCTGGTCGGCCAGCCGCTCCGCGGCCACCCGGTGCCGTTCGGTGGTTTCCGTGGTTCCGAAGTAGGGGAGCAGGGTGCGGGTCACGAACGGGGGGAGGCGATGGAGTCGCTGGCTGCGACCAACCGGACGGCGCTGATGTTATTGGCCGGTGGGGTGTCCTTTACGAATAAGCCGGACACCCAGCGCGTAGGGCCGCGACGACCTGTCGGCCCCGCCACCGGGTGGCTGGATGGTCAGATCCAGATGTGTGCTGCTGGCCTTGATACGGGCTGGGGCGATGGTTGAGCAACGGATGGTGATCCGGGGGCTACTTGACCTCGGTCCTGAGGACGAGCCTGAGCCCGACGGTCAGAGGGACGACCACCCAGATGATGGCGCTGACCCCCAGATGGGCCCATTGCTGGCTGGTCAGGGTGCCGTCGATCAATGTCCCGCCGGCGTACTTGAAGTCGATCCAGGGTTGTAGGTCGCGGAACCAGTCCTGTGAGGTGGCCAGGACGGTCGACAGGGTCGGCAGTACGAAGGAGTAGATGAAGTAGCCCACCAGTGCACCGGCCGAGCTTCGGATCACCACGCCGAGCATGAAGCCGACCATGAGAGCGAGGACGTTGGCCAGGAGGAGCGTGAGCATGTGGGTTGCTGTCAGGTCCCACACGGGTTGGACGCCGGCGATCGTTGCTCCGAGAAAGTTCCCGAGGGCCCCGGCCGCGAAGGCGAGGGGGATGGTGGCGGCGGCGACACCCACACAGGCGATGGCCTTCGCGGTGATGATCCGGGCGCGGTGCGGCACGAGGGTGAAGGTGGTCAGCCCGCTGCGTTGGCTCCATTCGCTGGTCACGGACAGGATCGCGATGATGGGCAGGATCACGGTCATCGTGAAGCTGATCGCGACGGCAAAGGAGGTGTAGACGAGGCCGTCCGTGGAGGCGAAAGCGATCACCGCCGCGCTGGTGAGGACTGCGAGGATGCCGATGCTGGCCAGCAACCAGAACCCGGACCGGGTGTCGAACATCTTGCGCAGCTCGGTGCTGGTGATGCGGCTGAGTGGGATCCGCCCGTGAGTCCCCTGCGCACCCGTCATCGTTCGGGGCGTGGTCGCGGTCTTCAGGGTCGTCATGTACCTGCTCCTTGGAGGTGGCTGCGGCTGATGCTGTCTCGTTGGGTTTCGGCGGTCAGGGCGAGGAACATTTCCTCGAGTCCGGCTCCGTCGGCGGGGCGCAGCTCGAGGAGCGGTATGCCGGCGGCGAAGGCGATGCCACCGACCTGTGCCGGCTCGGCGTCGGCGAGCAGCCCGTCGGCCCCCACGGGGGTTGAGGTGACTCCGGCGTTCAACAGTGCCCGGGCGACGCCATGGCGGTCGAGGGCGCGCAGCGTGGAGCCAGCGGATCGCAGGAGGTCGTCCTTGGCGCCCTGGGCCACGATGCGGCCGTTGCCGATCATCACGAGGTCGTCGGCGATGACCTCGATCTCGTGGAGCAGGTGCGAGGAGAGTAGAACTGTGCCTCCTCGATCGGCGTAGTCGCGCAGCAGACCGCGCATCCAGCGGATCCCGGCGGGGTCCAGGCCGTTGGCGGGCTCATCCAGGATCAGGATTCGGGGTTCGCCAATCAGAGCGGTCGCGATGCCGAGGCGTTGCCGCATGCCCAAGGAGTAGTCGCGGACCCGCCGTGACGCCTCTTGAGGAGACAGGCTGACGACGTCGAGCATCACCTCAACCCGGTTGCGCGGGAGCCCCATGAACCGTTGGGCGATGGTTAGTATTTCTCGGCCGGTGCGGCCGGTGTGCTGGGCGGAGGCGTCTAGAAGGACGCCGACCTCGAGGCCCGGGTTTGGTAGGTCGACGTAGTTGACCCCCGAGACGGTGGCGTTGCCCGACGTTGCTCTGGTGAGTCCGACAAGGATCCGCATGGTGGTGGATTTCCCGGCTCCGTTGGGGCCGAGGAACCCGGTCACCCGGCCGGGAAGGGCGGTGAAACTGACGTCGTCGACCGCGGTGAAGCCGCCGTACGTCCTGGTGAGTGATTCAATGGTGATCATGGGCTGGGTCCTCGGAGATGGGGTGGCTGTACGGGGGTCGACCATGGGCTGGGGGGTCTGAGGTGAGGGCTGTCAGGTGTCGGCGTCGACGGCCTTCACGGAGATGAGGGTGACGCCGAGGTCGCGTACCTTGGCGAGCAGGCCGTGGAGCTCGGCCTGGTCGGTCACGGGGCCGCGCAGGATGGTGATGCCGTCGTCATGGGTCAACGTCAGGCCGCCGAACCAGGACGCCCAGTGCTTGTCGAGGTGGCCGTCGATGCGCACCTCGTAGTCGCCGGGTGGGTGTGATGCGCATCGCGTGTTCATGGCGACCCGGCCAGGGCTGTGCGGGTCGGCGTGCTGCGTGTCTGCCGTCCGGTGGGGCGGCGAATGATGATCTCGGCGACGGCGAGGTTGATGACCCAGCCGGCGCCCATCAATAAGTCGTGGCGGACGACACCGACACCGAGCAGGGCTTCGCCGAACCCGACGGTGAAGGCTTGGGTGCCGGCGCCGAGTCCGAGGGCGTAGGCGCGGGTCATCCAGGCATGGTGCCGGGCGATGTTTCCACGACGGATCGCGGCGAGCCCGAGGACGATGGCGGCGGCCATGCCGGCGGCGAACAGGAGCCGGAACACGTACAGGAGGTCACCGGTGCCATCCTTGCGCGGGTAGGCCAGTGTCAGCCACAGCGCTGACCCGGCGACCCCGATGCCGAGTGCGACCAGGACCCGCCCCGCTCGACGGTGCCGCCCGGGGTGGCGACGGCGGATGCCGGCGGAGAACTGGAACGCGCCGAGTAGGGCGTAGCCGATGGCCGACACGACGTGGACGACGACCGGGACCGGAGCGGCGGCGAAGCGCGCGTCGGTGGGGATGAGGTCTGGTCCGCCCAGGACCTCGACGAGCCGGGCGGTGCCGGCCACGACGGGCACCGTGGCCAGGGCGATCAGGCCGGCGGGGACCCAGCGGCTCGTCGACCGGGTCATGGGGCGCCGGTCGCGGTCAGGACCGGGGTGCCGATGGCCGTGGGGTGGGTCCGGGGGCGCAGGGTCTCCCACAGCGAGTAACCGAGGGCGATCATGGCGATGCCGTTGGGGACGGCCAGCAGCCGAAACCAGGGGTCGGGCAGCAAGGAGAGCCCGGCGGCTGCGAGGCCACCGATGGCCAGGAGCACGGCGGCCCAGCGCGTCAGGACCCGGGCGCGGTACAGCGCGATACCGAAGAGCAGCGCACCACCGATGTACAGGCCGCCGTCGAGCAGGAGCGCGGTTCCCAGCAGGCCGATGTCACCGGACGCGTGGCCGCCGGAAGCGGCGGCGAGGACGTCCTTGACGAACGATGGGCTGGTGGTATCGATGGAGGGGAGCACGGAGGCGGCAACGAAGGAGGTGGCGAAGATGAGGAGGTAGTTGGCCGCGAACATCAGGTACCCGACGAGGCCTAGCACGCCCATCCTCTTGATCTGGTGCAGGTAAATGCCGGTGATGCCGACGAGGGCCAAGGCGGCCATCAGCACCTTGAGCGAGCTGCGCACCACCCACTCGGTGGCGTTTACCCCGGCGACGTCCAGCTGCGGATGAGCGAGCTGTACGCCGATGAAGACGGCGCCGGCGGCGACGGCCGCGAGGCCGGCTGCCCGGGTCAGCGCGGCGGGTGTGAGAGTCATGTCCACTCCTGTCGTGGTTGGTCCGCGACGAGCGTCGCGGGGACAACCGGAAAACTAGGAGCCGAGAGGGTGACCCGGCGTCACCCGATGAGGTGATTGACGGGGTGATCGTGGGTCGTCGGTCGGAATCGAGGGCGGCGTAGCGTGATCTACCTGGTCAGTCCCAGCTGGTGTGCCCGCGTGACCGCTGCGCGCCGGTTGGTGACCTCGAGCTTGGTGTAGATGTGCTTGGTGTGGGTCTTCACGGTGTTGAGTGAAACCACGAGGTGGCGGGCAATGGCGGGCCCGTCGAGGTCGGAGGCGAGCAGGCGGAGGACGTCGAGCTCCCGGTCGCTCAGCGGGTCCAGGAGGGCGGGAGCGGTGGGTGCCCGAGAGCCGGGCACGGCGTGTGCGGGCGTGCTCGCGGCCTGTATCTCGTGGAGAAACGCCGATCGTGGCCGTCGTCGGATGAGGGCCTGCATGACCGGGGCCATCGTCACGTCCATGTCGACGAGGACACGGACCCACCCGTCCGGCTCGGCGAGGTCGACCGCGCTCTCCAGCGCGCTGAGGGCGCTGCCATCGTCGCCGACCGCATGAGCGGCCGTGGCGCGTAGAACTTCCACGTCGATGACCGTGCCGATGCGTCCGCCGTCAAGAGCCTGTGCCAGCAGACGGTCCAACAGTGCAGCCGCGGCCCACGCTTGGGTCGGATCGTTCTCGGCCAGCAGTATCCGGCACAGCGTGAGGTGTTCGTACTCATGGAGGTAACTGAGGTCGCTGTCGACTCGCACGTTGTGTCCGCGAGCCCAGGCGGCGGCCCCCCTGCGATCGCCGGCGGCGGCCAGCACGCGGGCCCGGGTGGCGTGGATGGGGTGCACGGCGGGGGAGAAGTCACCCACGTAGACCCGGTCGGCCTCATCGATCAGGTCCAGGGCGGAGGCGAGATCGCCTTCAGCCGCCCTGAGGCGGGCCAGAGCGACCCGCCAGCGGTAGGGATGCTGTGGCAGCCCTGCCGGTTCCCCGAGCTCGTCGGCGCGACGAAGGTAGTCCGCCGAGGCGGTGAGATCGTTGCGGTGCCAGGCCAAGAGACTGAGACCCACCAGCATGTCGGCCGTCCCGCGCACCAGCTGTGCAGGATCTGGACGGTGTCGTTCGGCCAGACTGAGGGCGTCCACCAAGGTGCGTTCGGCGTCGGTGAGCCTGCCGAGGACGAGCTCCAGGTCCGCGAGGGATAGTGAGCACCCGAGGACGTCCGCAACATGTCCGGCCTGGGCTAGGCCCTGCGCGCAGGTCGTGTAGGCCCGGTGGGCGGCGACGAGGTCTCCGCCGGCCCAGGTCGCGAGGCCGACGATTCCGGCGGCTGACGCCCGCATGAGGTGGTCGTCGTCGATGACCGCCGCCTGGGCTCGCGTTGCGTGGTCGACCGCCTCCGTGAGGTCGCCGGCAACCAGGGCCAGTCCGGCCCGGAAGTTCTCGATCGCGGCGGGCACCCGCGGCAGCTCGTCGACGTCCACGACCACCAGCTCCGACCGAGGAAGGGTGAGCATGGCCTCGAGCTCGAGCAGCCGCTGTGCGACGTCGTCGAAGTCGTTGCTGGCCATGAGTCCCCCCACGAGACCGATGGCGAGCACCGGCCGACGACTGACGATGCCCGGCGGGAGCTGGTCTGCCCACTGCCGAACCAGGTTCTCGCGACGGTCGCGGCGCAGGCCGGGCAGAGCGAGCTCGATGAGGTCTGCGGCGGCGTCGGGGTCGTCGGCGGCGAGCGCGTGCCGAACCGCCTCCTCGGTGTGCCCGCTCGAGGCGCACCAGCGGCTCGCCCGCTGGTGCAACCCCACGACGTCGTGAGGTCGCTCGCGGAGCAGATGCGCGTGGAGCACGTCAGCGAACAGGTGGTGGTAGCGGTACCAGCGCCGGTGGTCGTCGAGCGGCACGATGAACAGGTTGCGCCGCTCCAACCGCGTCAGGGCCTGGTTGCTGCCGTCAGCCATCGTGACGGCGTCGCAGAGGGGGCCGCAGAGTCGGTCGAGGATCGAGGTGTCCAGGAGGAATCTGCGCACGTCGGGAGGTTCGCGGTCCAGGACCTCCTCGACCAGGTAGTCCACGACGTATCGGTCGGTACCGGTGAACCCCGCGACGAAGCCGGAGGTGTCAGAGCGGTCGCGCAGTGAGAGGGCGGCCAGCTGCAGCGAGGCGATCCAGCCCTCCGTGCGGGCGCCGAGAGCGGACACCTCCTCCGCGGGCAGGTCGCGGCCTGTCGCCTCGCTGAGGAAACGCGCCGCTTCGGCGTCGGTGAACCGCAGGTCCGCGGCCCGCACCTCGGTCAGCTCCCCCCGCACCCGGAGCCTGGCCAGGGGAAGTGCCGGGTCGGCTCGGGTGAGGATGACCAGGCGGACCTGGGGAGGCAGGCGGTCGACCAGGAACGTCATGGCCGGCTGGATCCCCGGGCTCTCGGCGAGATGGTAGTCGTCGAGGACGAGGGCGATGTCGCCGGGGAGGACGCTGAGCTCGTTGAGTACGGCAGCCAGGGCTGCCTCGACCGGTTGCCCGCTCGCGGCGAGCTGTAGGCCCGCGGACCCGCTGCCCGGGGCGGCCCGCTCGAGCGCCGTCATCACGTAGGTCCAGAACGTGGTCGGGACGCGGTCGGCCTCGTCGAGCGACAGCCAGGCGACCCTGAGGCCCACACGCTCGGCCTCCGTCGTCAACCACTGGGCGAGCAGCGTCGTCTTGCCGAACCCAGCCGGTGCCGAGAGCAGCGTCAGCCGTGTCGTTCGGGCTGACAGGACCTCGTTGAGACGGGCTCGCGCGATGAGTCCGGCGCGCGCGGGCGGGACGAAGAACTTGGTCTCGACCAGGGCCGGCCCCATCACGTCGCCCGCGACCTGGCTGGACTCTGGATGCGCTCACCGGGGCGGCCGAAGATGCTCAGGACCTCCGCCGGCTCCTCGCCGGTGCTGCCGAACCAGTGCGGCGTCTGGGTGTCGAACTCTGCGGCCTCGCCGGGACCGAGCACCAGGTCTCGCTCACCCTGCAGCAGGCGCATCCGTCCCGTCAGGACGTACAGCCACTCGTAGCCGTCGTGGGTGCGCAGCCTGGGTTTGGACTGGGTGGTGGGGATGATGATCTTCCACGCCTGGATCCCGTCCGGGTGCCGGGTGAGCGGCAGGACCGTGCGTCCGTTCACCCGTTTGGCCTTGAGCTGGATGCGGGGGTCGCCCACGTCGGGGGCGCCCACGAGGTCGTCGAGCGGCACGCGGTAGACCTGCGCCAGCGGCAGGAGCAGCTCGAGGCTGGGCTTGCGCTGGCCGTTCTCCAGCCGGGACAGCGTGCTCTTGGAGATCCCGGTCCGCTCGGCCACGGAGGTCAGGGTCACGCCGCGCTGCTGGCGCACCTTGCGCAGCCGCGGCCCCACTAAGTCCAGGGCGGAGCTGATGGTCGATGGTCTGCTCGAGGCGTCCTTCACGTCTGCATTGCACCGCACGTTTCCCGTGATCAGCAACCCTTGTTGCCCCGGAGCACGGGGCCTCGCAGACCCGAGGACACCGTGGCGGCCATGACGGGCGGCGCCCGCACACCCGTCGACCGCGGTCGTCCCACCTGCCCGCCGAGAGGTCAGCGACGTCCGCAAGCCAGGTCACGCTCTCGGCCCCGACGAGTCGTGCTGGTACGCAACGGCATGTCGCTCACGGGTCTGATGTCGAGCGCAGCGCCAGCGACATCGAGGTCAACTCGCGCACATTCCCAGGAATGGCAACAACCGTTGCACCGCTCTGAGACTCGGCTGCACAGTGGCGACATGAACACCTACGACGTCCTGGTCATCGGCGGCGGGGCCGCCGGCCTCTCCGCATCACTGGTCCTGTCCCGAGCGAGGCGCAACGTCCTGGTCGTGGACGCCGGCGCACCGCGCAACGCTCCCGCCGCCAACATGCACGGCTTCCTGTCCCGAGACGGCATGCCGCCCGCTGAGCTGCTTGCGGCCGGGCGGGAAGAAGTCAGCGGCTACGGCGCGACCATCACCGCGGGCACCGTGACCGAGCTCGTCCACTGCGCCGCGTCAGGATTCCAGGCCCTCCTTGCTGATGGACAGCGGGTCAAGGCGCGCAAGGTCCTGGTCACCACCGGCCTGCGCGACGAGCTGCCCGACCTTCCCGGGCTCGAGCAACGGTGGGCCAGGGACGTGCTGCACTGTCCCTACTGCCACGGCTGGGAGGTGCGCGACCAGCAGCTCGGTGTGCTGTGGAACGGCCCGGACAGCGTGCGCTACGCCCAGATCGTGCGGCAGTGGACCGATGACCTGGTCCTCTTCCTCCCCGGTGACACCCTCACGCCGGCCGACCGTTCCCAGCTGGTCGCGCGGGCCATCGGCGTGGTCGAGGGAGACGTCGAACGCGTTGTCGTGCACGACGACCGGCTGACCGCGGTGGCGATGGTCGACGGACGCAGCATCCCCCGACAGGCTCTCTTCGTCCCCCCGCGCATGGTCCCCCACGACGCCCTCCTGACCGGCGTCGGCTGCCAGGTCGACGACCAGGGGTGGGTCGTCACCGGACCCAACGGCGCGACCAGCGTCCCCGGCCTGTGGGTCGCCGGCAACGTCACCAACGCCCGCGCGCAGGTCATCACCGCCGCCGGCGAAGGCTCAGCCACAGCCATCGCCATCAACACCGGCCTCGTCAGCGACGACGTCCGCACCGCCGTCACCTACTTCAACCAAGGCTTCCCCGTCTGAACCGTCGCCCCCCGACCCCTACCCGCACATCCGTACCGAAGGAGCCTCACCATGTCCAACCACACAACCGACTCAGCCTCACCCACGACCTCGACCTCGACAACCCCGCCACGTCCCGGCCCACCGAGCAAGCACCAGCTGGCGCTCATGATCTGGCTTGCGGTCTTTCCGACCCTAACCATCATCAACCTCACCCTGGGGGACTGGCTGCGCCCCCTGAACCCGGTGCTGCGCACCTTCATCCTGGCCACCATCGCCGTGCCCATCGTCATCTACGGGCTCATGCCCCAGCTGCACAAGGTCCGCGCACGCCTGGTAACGCGGTCCGTAGCAGGCTAGGAACCGGCTGCCCACGTCAGCGGAGCTGGATTGCGGCCACAAACAGCCCGGACCCTCGGACCCCCCTGCCGAGGGTCCGGGCCCACAGGGGGGTGGCCGCGCTGAGGTCGGGCTGCGGGTTTCTGCCCGGGAGGTCAAGGCGACATCTTCTTCACCCCAGCGAGCGACTGGCGGCCTTGTCGACCACGGAGTGCCGATGGCACCATAGCGGTGCCGCCTCGTTGCTCAGGCGCGTCACTCCGCCGCGAGTGCGGCTGTCCCACACCGCCGCGAGTGCGGCTGTCCCACTCCGCCGCGAGTGCGGCTGTCCCACACCGCCGCGAGTGCGGCTGTCCCACACCGCCGCGAGTGCGGCTGTCCCACACCGCCGCCTGTCGGGCGCAAGCGAGCAACCTGCGCTCGCGTCGCGAGGGCACCGCCTTGGCCCCCACCTGGAACCTCAGGTCAAACCCCCTGTGACCCGTGTCCCGGTTCGCTGAGCCACGGACTCCGAGCAGCGCGGCGACCGACAGACCACGACCCGGCTGAGGTCCTGGTCGAGAACGGGCCGGCGGCTCCGTCGGCTGGCGCCAGCGGCCGCCGCGCCCGGCAAGGAGAAGCACCGTGAGCGTTCAGAGCCTGCATCACGTCAGCGTCGCCCGCTCGGAGGACCTGCGCTGACGAGCTGATCGCGTCGGCGGGCGAGGTGGGCCCGCTCTGCCGGGTTGCCGGTCAGGTCGATGGCGCGGTTGTATGCCGTCCGCGCCTCGCTGCTGCGACCGAGACTGCGTAACAACTCCGCCCGGGCGACGTGGAAGGCGTGGTAGCCGTCGAGGGCGTCATCGAGGCGGTCGACCTCGGCTAGGCCGACCAGTGGTCCGTCGAGCTCGGCGAGCGCGACGGCCCGGTTGAGGCGGACCACCGGCGACGGGTCGAGGCGCACGATCGCGTCGTAGAGGGCGACGATGCGTGACCAGTTGGTGTCGCGTGCGGACTCGGCGTCGGTGTGCACCGTGTTGATCGCGGCCAGCAGTTGGTAGCGACCCGGCCGCTCACCTCCGGCCGCGACGACCCGCAGCCGCTCGTCGACCAGCGCCCTGCCCTCGGCGATGAGGGCAGCGTCCCAGGCCCCCCGGTCCTGCTCGTCGAGCGTTACTAGTTCGCCGGTGGGAGAGACCCGCGCCGCTCGCCGGGCGTCAGTCAGGAGCATCAGGGCGAGCAGCCCGGTCACCTCGCCGTCGTTCGGGAGCAGGTCGCGAAGCAGTCGGCCGAG
Source organism: Dermatophilaceae bacterium Soc4.6 (assembly GCA_039889245.1). NCBI lineage: Bacteria > Bacillati > Actinomycetota > Actinomycetes > Micrococcales > Dermatophilaceae > Dermatophilaceae bacterium Soc4.6. The sequence continues at coordinate 1,642,303 of JAZGVH010000002.1, forward strand.
ACGGATCGCCTCGTCCGTGAGGTCGACGCGAACGGCGGCGGTGCCTTCACCGGTGAGGTAGCCCTCGTTGAAGACGAGGTAGACGACGGCAAGGACGCCGGCGACCCGCTCGCGGAGGTCGGCCGCCGAGGGGACGCGGTAGGGGATGTGCGCCGCTGCGATCTTGGCCTTGGCCCGGGTCAGCCGTTGGGCCATCGTCGTCTCCTGCACGAAGAAGGCGCGGGCGATCTCGGCGACCGTGAGCCCCCCGAGCAGGCGCAGCGTCAGGGCCACACGGGCCTCCATGGCCAACGCCGGGTGGCAGCAGGTGAAGACCAGCCTCAGCCGGTCGTCCTCGACCGGGCCCGTCGGCGCGGCGGGGGTGTCGTGGTGGATCATCAGGGCCGCCTGGTGCTTGGCGTCGCGTTGGGACTCGCGGCGGAGCCGGTCGATCGCTTTGCGCGTCGCGGTGGTGGTGAGCCAGCCGCCAGGGTTGGGCGGTATGCCGTCGCCTGGCCAGCGCTCGGCGGCCCCAGTAAACGCCTCGGCGGCTGCGTCCTCGGCAATGTCGAGGTCGCCGAATCGGCGGGCGAGCCGGGCGACCACCCGCCCCCACTCCTGGTGGTGAACCCGGGTGAGCGCCTCCTCGACGTCCGCAGAGAGCACGTTCCGCTTAGCCCTCGGTCAGGGCACGGACGGACTCGGCGGTCTGGAAAGGGCGCACCTCGACCGCCCCGCGACACGCCTTGGACCCTTCGGTGGCCAGCGCCAGGGCCTCATCGAGGTCAGCGGCCTCGATGACCCAGAAGCCCCCGAGATGCTCCTTGGTCTCCAGGTAGGGACCGTCGGTAAAGGTCGGCCGCTCGCCCCGTCCGTCCACGGTCGTCGCGGTCGACGCCTGCTCCAGGCCGTCGGCGAAGACAAGGCGCCCTTCGCTCTGCAGCCTGTCGTTGAAGGCGCCGGTGTCGGCGAACGCCTCGAGCATCTCCTCGCGCGAGGGATAGGTGCCGAACGTGGTGGGCTCCGCGGGTCCGTAGACGGACAGCAGGTATCTCGCCACGGCGTTCACACCGTCCCGGAGACGTCGTGGCGGGCCATCCCCGCCCCGCGGAACCGGTGGACCTCCTGCGGCCAGTCGAGGGCAACGGCGAGCCGTCCGGCCCAGTACCGAGCCGTCTCGTCGTCCGGGACGTCCACAACGCAAAAGCCGCCGAGGTGCTCCTTCGTCTCGACGAAGGGACCGTCGGTGAAGACGGGCTTGCCATCCTGCGCCACAACGCTGCAGATCGCGGTGTCGCGGTCGAGGCCGCCGTTACTAAAAATCAGGACACCCTGCTCCTGCATCGCGTGCACCACCGACTTGGCGGCGACCCCCTTGGCCTTGATCTCGTCCTCCGTGTGATCCGGCACCCACTCGTCGTTAAAGGTAATCAGGTACTCCGTCATGTTCGTCTCCTCTTGGTCCTGCACAAGGTCCGGTCCGACCCTCGTGCTGGGCGGCCGGCCGGCCGCCTCACACTGGTTCCACGAACGATCGCGCCCCGATACGACACCTTCCCCGAAAATACTCGTCGGGGCAGCCTCAACCTCGCGCCCCACAGGGCGAGGTACGTTGTCGCGAGGGACAACGTCGGGGAACCACGACCAGCCCCGACCTGCCAGGCCTCTCGTCGGACGAGCAGTTCACCCTGCCGATCCCGACCGCGCACCATCCACAGCATCTCGTCCGCCTCGGCCATCTCTCTCCTCCAAACTGGCGAGCGTGGCACGGTCGAAGCGGCGACGCCAGGAGACTGCCCGCACGAAATCCGCTGACGCACCGATGCCGCAGCCCAACGTCAGGCCCGGGAAAGGTCGTCCTCACAGATCTCTAGGCCCAGCGGTTCGGCCTCGTCCACGCTCAACCGAACAAAGTCGAGTCGCTCGGTTCTTGGCGGCGTCCCTGGCTCATCGATCGTAAGGACCTCCCCACTCTTAGGTAACTGGGGGCGAGGCCGCAAAAGCCCTGCCGTAGAGACGACGAGTGCGTCCTTTCGCCGCGAGTGCGGCTGTCCCACACCGCCGCGTAACGGACGGGTGGTCAGGCGCTCTGAAGAGGACGGATCTGTTCCAGGTCAGTGCCGAGGTGGTCCTTCTCGATCTCGAGGTCGTAGCGGGTCTGCAGGTTGAGCCAGAACCGGTCGCTGGTGCCGAAGTAGCGGGCCAGCCGCAGTGCGGTGTCGGCGCTGATCCGCCTCTTTCCGTGGACGATCTCGTTGATGCGGCGTGGCGGGACGCTGATGGAGATCGCCAGGTGGTGCTGGGTCACCCCGAGCGGGGTCAGGAAGTCCTCCAGGAGGATCTCTCCGGGGTGGATCGGCGCGATGGTCGTCATCGGTGTTCCTCCGTGGTCAGTGGTCGTCGACGATCTCGACGTTCTCAGGTCCGGCAGGCGTCCACGCGAAGCAGACCCGCCACTGCTGGTTGATGCGGATGCTGTGTTGACCGCTCCGGTCTCCTCGCAGGGCTTCGAGCCGATTGCCAGGGGGGACCCGCAGGTCATCGAGGGTCTCGGCAGCGTCCACGATGACGAGCTTGCGTAAGGCGGTCCGCTCGATCCGCGGGTCGAGCCTCCTGGTGCGCTCTCGCGACCAGAGACGTTCGGTCATGGTGTTGCCGAACGACCTGATCACCGAGGGAGCATAACGCGTCGCGTTATGCCGTGTCCATGGACTGGCCTGGAGGAGCAGCGCTCCGAGCCTGCCCGCCTCACCTCACGTCCTCCCCTCCCCTTCCGCCGCGGAGGGACTCCCCCTATCCCCCTCTCACGGTCAATGTCCGATGGGACCTCGCGTCGGTCAACTCACCGACTGGCGGGTGTCCACCCACGTGAGCGACCGGGCATTCGGGGGTGACGGAAGAGGCCATCACCATGCAGAGCACGCCACGCAGGTCGTACGAGTCGATCGCCGCAGCCGCAGACCGCACGGGGGTCAGCACGCGCACCCTCCGACGACGCATCGCTGACGGCTCCCTAAGGGCCTACCGGCTCGGCCCCCGCATCATCCGGCTCGACGCCGCCGAGGTCGACCGGCTCATGGTCCCCGTGCCCACGGCCTGACGCGGGGCTCGCCCCGCTCCCCTTTCTGGCCACTCGCGACGGTTACGCGGTCGGCCCCGAATAGCCGGCGAGCACCGACAGGGCCTTGGCGATCTCGGCGTCCCGACCCTTCGCTGCGTGCTGATACCGCAGGGCGGCATTCACGCTCGAGTGGCCGAGCCGTTGCTGGAGCTCGGCCAGGGTCGCCCCGGTCATCGCCGCCATCGTCGCGCCGGTGTGCCGGAGATCGTGGACGCGCAGGTCCTCCCGTCCCGCAGCCGCTCGGGCCTTGCGCCAGGCGCCCTGGAAGACCGAGGGCTGCAGGTGCGAGGTGCCGTCCCGCGCCGTGAAGAGGAGCGCGTCCTTCTCCGGACCGACGAACTCGGCCAGGTGACGAGCCAGGGCGTCCGTGATGTGCGGCGGGATGGCCACCGTCCTCATCCCGGCCCGCGACTTCGGCGTCCCGACGACGGGGCCGCCCTCCAGCCACGAGACGGCCCGGCCGACCGTCAGCTGGCCTCGGGGCAGGTCGAGGTCGCCCCGGCGCAGCTCGAGTGCCTCCCCGATCCGCAGGGCGCACCAGGCACAGAGCAGGGCGACGGCCTGCCGGTTCGCCGGGAGGCCGGCCACGATGGTCTCGAGCTCAGCAACGGTGGCCGGGCGGATCTCCACGACTCGAGGCGAGATGCTTGCCCCCCGGATCCGGCAGGGGCTGCTGGCCACCACCTCCTCCTCCACCGCGGTCGAGAAGATCGCCCGCAGCAGGGCGTAGGCCCGGGCATTGATCGTCGGGGTCGTCGGGTCCATCCCCCGCCACCAGCGTCGGACGATGGTCGGGCTGATCGTCGTCATCGGGGCCGCCCCGAAGGCCGGAACCAGATAGCCGCGCAGCAGATGGTTGTAGCCTTCACGGGTCCGCGGCTTGAGGGGACGGTTGGCCACCCACTCGGCAGCGAACGCCTCGAACGTCACTACGGGCGACTCCACCCGTCGGGACCCGGGCGGCGCCCAGGAGTCGGCACTGATCCGGCCTCGCTCGGCTCCCAGCCAGCCCTCGGCGTCACCCTTGCTGGCGTAGGTGCTCGGCGCGAAGTGCCGAGCGAGATCGGGGCCGATGTAGCTCGCCTGCCACCGCTTGGAGGGCAGCCGGCGCACGTACCCGAACCCGCGATGACGCGCCGTTCCCGCCACAACCCCTCCGATCGCCCGCTGGTTTCGTGCGATGCGCGTGCGATGCGCGTGCGATCCGAGTGTACTTTCCTGCCCATCCGTGTCCAGACCTGACGACCGCTGGACCATACTCTCGATACACATCACTGCAGGTCAGGGGCCTAAAGCGGCCTGTCAGAGGTGGAGCCGACGAGGGGACTCGAACCCCTAACCCCCTGTTTACAAGACAGGTGCGCTGCCAGTTGCGCCACGCCGGCCGGCCACGCGCACGACAGTGTCGTGCGTCGACCTGTGTCGCCCCGCGAGCAGTGAGGCGACCTGACGAGGGTAGCCAATCCTGAAGGCCCTGATCACACCGCTCGCCGGTTGAACCACAGTGAGAGGCGTCGCGGCATGCGGGAGGGCCCTGCAGGTCTGTCGCCTGCAGGGCCCTCACGTCGTACGGTGTGCCGCCCGGTCACCCAGGCGTCACGACCGGCCTCAGGCCGGGAGGTGCAGCTGCTGCCCCACGAAGATGAGGTTGGGGTTGCTGACCGTCTTGGCGTTGAGCGCCCAGAGGGTCTGCCAGCCGCCGGCGACCTTGTTGGCGGCCGCGAGCTTGCTCAGGCTGTCACCGGACTTGACGGTGAAGAGCTTGCCGGGCTTGGCCGTCGTGGTCGGAGGCGACGAGATGGGGGCCGTAGTGCGGACCGGCGCCTTGGTGCTTGCCCGGGGAGCGACGGCGGCCGGGGCCCGGGTGGCGGTGCGCGACGTCGACGGGGCGGCGACGCGGACCGGAGCGGGTGCGGCGGCGACGGCGACGCTCGAGGAGGCCCCGCCGTTGCTCCGGGTCAGGCCGGCCCTGACCGAGCAGACCGGCCACGCGCCCGGGCCCTGGCTGGCCAGGGTGCGCTGGGCGATGGTGATCTGCGCGGACTTCGACGCGAGGTCGGCGCGGGGGGCGTAGGCGCCGCCGCCGTAGCCGAGCCACGTCGAGTTGGTGAACTGCAGGCCGCCGTAGAAGCCGTTGCCCGTGTTGATGGCCCAGTTGCCACCGCTCTCGCAGGCGGCGACGGAGTCCCACACGGAGGCGGCGCTCGCCGTCGAGGCGAGGGCGGTGCCTCCGACGAGGGCCGAGGCGCCGGCGATGCCGACCCCGGCGAGGCGGGCCTTGACGCGGCGGGTGACGGTGGCGGGCAGGGCGTGCTTGGACGAGTAGTGCTGCATGGTGGTTCCTTCCTGACGTGCGCCTGCGGAGTTAGCTGTCGGGATCGGACGGTCAGGTGCCCGGCCGGCGTACCGGCTTCTCCCCAGGGGTGGTGTTCCCCGCTTGGGTGGTCCCATCGTGGGTCCCCCGTCCTCGCCTGTGCCCCGGGCTCTCCGGGTCGGAACGTCCGTCTGGCGAGGCTCGGCGCGACGGTCGTGCAGGTGGTGCGTATGGAGTTGGTGCCCTGACGACCCGGGGTCGAGCAGGACGACGACCCGGCCGCTTGGCCGGGTGATGCCTTGACGGTACGGCGTCGAGCCCGACAATCCAAGCCCGCGCGTGACCTTTCCGTGACCTGTGCGTGACCTGAGCGATATGCGGCGCAGAGGATTGGGGTGTGAGTTGCGAACCACGAGCGCCACAGCTCGACGATCTTCGAGTTGTGCGACTCCCGAACCCCCACCCCCAGACCCGCCTGCCCCGACCCGCTCAGGTCGGCAGCAGACCGCTCAGCGGGTCGCCCGACCACGGCGCCCACGAGACCTGCCCCGGGTGCAGCAGGGCCAGCACGGCCAGCACCGTCACACCGACCAGCAGCGCCGCGACCACCACCTGGGTGACCGCTCCTGCCGGCACCAGAGTGCGTGCGACCGACCTCGACCCGCGGCGCAGCGACGCCCCGCCCGGCCCCCACCAGGCGACCAGCGCCCCAACGAGGAACCCTGCCGCGAGCGCCGGTCCGACGAGCTGGCGGGGTGAAACCGACGTGCCTGACGTGGCGGACCCGGCGGCCCCGAGGGCCAGGGCCGCACAGACCACACCGGCGACCGCGACGAGGGCCGGCAGCGCGAGCGCCACCACCGCCCGCACCCCTGACACCAGCAGGTGCCACGGGCTGGCGGCGACGGCGCGTGGCACGTCGGAGCGTCGGCGCCCGCGCTCGAACCGGCGCACCACCAAGGCGGAGACCGTGCGGTCGCTGAAGCGCGCCACCCAGCCCCAGAGCCCGACGGCCAGCACGACGATGCCCGGCCAGCTCATCGCGGCGGCCGCGAGCACCGCGGCCGCAGCGACGAGGGTGCCGGTGCGCATCGGGCGGCCGATGCGGGGGTCGCGCTCCACCGTCTCGCCCCCACCCCGGACCTCGTCGAAACCCTCGTCGAAGCCCTCGTCGAAGCCCTCCTCAGATCCCTCCTCCTCCCCCGCCGACCGACGCCGCTCGGGCGCCGGCCACTGCCCCGCCGCCACCCACGGTGGCTCACTGGCCGGCAGCGCCGACGTCTGCGTCGCCCATCCGGCACCCGAGCCGCCACCAGCCTCGACACCAAGCTCTGCCCCACGCGACCACCCGTCGTATGCCGCCGTCGCCGACCCCGCCGGCAGGGCCACCGTCGCGGGTCTCCCGGCGGCATACGCCCCGAGCGCCCTGACGACCTCGGCCACCGGTGGCCGCCACCGCGGGTCGGGCGAGAGGGCGGCCTCGAGCAGCGGCCGGAGCCGGGGGTCGACCCCCGTCAGGTCGCTCTCGCCGCGGCGCACGCGGTCGAGGACGACATCCATCGGGCCGCGACCGAAGGGTGGGCGGGCGGACGCGGCATACGTGAGGGTGGCGGCCCAGCCCCACCAGTCGGTGGCCTCGGTGACGGCGCCCCCCGCGACGACCTCGGGCGAGAGGTAGCCCGGGGTGCCCATCACGAGGCCGACGCTGGTCAGGCGCACGTCGTCGGCGACGTGGGCGATGCCGAAGTCGATGAGCACGGGCTCGCCGTCCTCGAGCAGCACGTTGCCGGGCTTGAGGTCGCGGTGCACGACCCCCACCGCGTGGATCGCCTCGAGCGCGTCGACGAGGCCGCGGGCCAGCCGGTGCAGGTCGGCTCCGGGCAGGGGGCCGTGCTCGCGGACGACCTCGTCGAGGGAGGGGCCGGGCACGTAGCGGGTCACGAGATAGGGCCGGTCGCCGAAGATGTCGGCGTCGATCACCGCGGCGACCCGCTCGTCGCGCACCCGGGTGAGCGTCTCGACCTCGCGCTCGAGCCGCGAGCGGGCCTCGGGGTCGTAGGCGATGTGGGGCCGCAGCACCTTGACCGCGACCGCCCGCCCGGCGGGGTCGAGCGCGAGGTGGACGACTCCCATCCCGCCCTCGCCGAGGCGCTGGAGCAGCCGATAGGGCCCGAGCCGCTCGTGCTGGCGCGGCTCGGGAGCCGTCTCGTCACCTCGGCCCGGGTGGCGGGCGTGCGCCGTCATCCCCTCACGGTAGGCCAGCGCGGCACCTCCGACCCGGAGGGCCGCGCCGTCGTCACCGACTCGTCACTGCTGGATGTAGCCCACGAGCTGGTCGCGCTCGGACTGCAGGGAGTCGATGCGCACCTTGACGATGTCGCCGATGCTCACGATCGCGTGCAGGTGGCCGTCCACCGTCACCGGCAGGTGCCGGATGCGCAGCTCGGTCATCGTGCGCGCGAGCGCCTCGACGTCGTCGTCGGCGTCGCAGGTGGTCACGTCGCTCGTCATGATCGCCGAGACCGGGCCCTGCACCACGTCGGGGCCGGTGCGGTGCAGGTGGCGCACGACGTCGCGCTCGCTGACGATGCCCCCCACCTGCTGCCCGTCGTCACTGACCACCACGGCGCCGATCCCGTGCTCGTCGAGCACGGCCAGCAGGTGCGCGACCGAGTCGTCGGGACGGATCGTGATGACACCGTCACCCTTGCTGCGTAGCACGTCGGAGATCTTCATACCCGGACCGTAGACCTGCCCCGGGGGACGCGCCAGACCCTGAGTGGTACCGGTGCCCGTAGGGTAGGAGTCGGCCCATCCCCCCAATGGACCACCCAGGAGTGATCACCTCGTGCCTCGGCGCTACGACCTCGTCATCGCGGCCAACCGCCTTCCCGTCGACCGCATCCTCCACGAGGACGGCTCCCACACGTGGGGCCGCAGCCCCGGCGGCCTCGTCACCGCGATGGACTCGGTGATGAGAGGCCGCGATGGCGCCTGGGTCGGCTGGGCCGGTGAGCCGGGTGACGCGCCGGCGCCGTTCAGCGAGGGCGGGATGTTCCTGCGGCCGGTGCCGCTGTCGGCCACCGAGGTGTGCGACTACTACGAGGGCTTCGCCAACGACACCCTGTGGCCGATCTACCACGACGTCATCGTCCAGGCCTCCTTCCACCGCGAATGGTGGCGCTCCTACGTCGCGGTCAACCGCCGCTTCGCCGAGGCGGTCGCCGAGGTCGCGGCCGACGGCGCCACCGTGTGGGTGCAGGACTACCAGCTGCAGCTCGTGCCCCGGATGGTGCGCGACCTGCGGCCCGACGTGCGGATCGGGTGGTTCAACCACATCCCCTTCCCGCCGGTCGAGCTCTTCGCGCAGCTGCCGTGGCGGCGCGGCATCCTCGAGGGGCTCATCGGCGCCGACTTCCTCGGCTTCCAGCGCGTCGGCGACGCGGAGAACTTCGTGCGGGCCTGTCGTCAGCTGCTGCGAGCGAGCACCAAGAAGGACACGGTCACCGTGCGCCTGCCCGAGGGCGGCACCCACACGGTGCGCGCCGCGGCCGTGCCGATCTCGATCGACTTCGCGGGCCTCGAGGCCCTCGCCCGCACCCCGGAGGTGCGCGAGCGGGCGGCCGAGCTGCGCCGCCAGCTCGGCGACCCCGAGGTGCTCATGCTCGGGGTCGACCGGCTCGACTACACCAAGGGCATCCGGCACCGCCTCAAGGCCTATGAAGAGCTGCTGCAGGACGGCGTCGTCTCGCCGCCCCAGGTCACCCTCGTGCAGGTGGCGACGCCGAGTCGCGAGCGGGTCGACTCCTACCGCGACCTGCGCACCCAGGTCGAGACCACCGTGGGCCGGATCAACGGCGAGTACGGCGCGATCGGGTCACCCGCCGTCCACTACATCCACCACACGCAGCCGCTGGAGGAGATGGCGGCGCTCTACCTCGCCGCCGACGTCATGCTCGTCACCCCCCTGCGTGACGGGATGAACCTCGTGGCCAAGGAGTACGTCACCTGCCGTTCGGACCTCGGCGGAGCCCTCGTCCTGTCGGAGTTCACCGGCGCGTACCACGAGCTGCACCAGGCCTTCGTCTGCAACCCGCACGACATCGAGGGGCTCAAGCAGACCATCGTCAAGGCCATCCACACCCCCGACAAGGACAAGCGACGGATCATGCGCTCACTGCGTCGGCGCGTCGCCGACAACGACGTGCAGCGGTGGGCCTCACGCTTCCTCGAGGCGCTCGAGGCGGCCCCCCTGCGCCCCAGCCGGTACGAGCAGCTCGCCCGCGACGAGGAGGCCGTCGACCAGGAGCGGTATGCCGGTGAGGACCGTCGTGAGGCAGCTCGCCTCGCCTCGGCCCGGGAGAAGCGCGCATGAGCCGGCAGGCCGGCGGCCTCACGCTGACCGAGTCGCTCGAGCGGCTGGCCCGCGCCACGACCGTGCTGGTGGCGTCGGACTTCGACGGGGCGCTGGCCGAGTTCTGCGCCGAGCCCTCCGACTGCGTGCCCGCACCGGGCGCGATGGTCGCCCTGCGGGCGCTGGCCCGGCTCCCCGGCACCCACGTCGCCATCGTCTCGGGCCGCGACCTCGCCACCCTCGCGGCGCTCACCGGGGTGCAGGACCACGAGTCGATCGCACTCGTCGGCAGCCACGGGGCGGAGTCGAGCGCGCCGGGGGTCGTCGACGGTCGCCTCGACGACGCCCAGCGCGCTCTGCTCGACGAGCTGACGACGACGGTGGCCGAGCTCATCGAGAGCCACCCCGGCGCCAGGCTGGAGCGCAAGCGCGCGGCCGTCGCCGTCCACACGCGCGGTCTGTCCGACGACAGCGCCGAGGCCGCCCTGCACGCGGCCGCGGCCCTGAGCGGAGGGCGGGACGAGGTGCGCGTGCTGCGCGGCAAGTCGGTGCTCGAGCTGTCGGTCTCGCACGCCGACAAGGGGTCGTCGCTGCGCTCGCTCGCCGACTCGGTCGGCGCCGAGGTCGTCTTCTACAGCGGCGACGACGTCACGGACGAGGACGCCTTCACCACCCTCGACCCCGGCCGGGGCGACGTGACGGTCAAGGTCGGCGAAGGTGACACGGCCGCGGCCCATCGCGTCGGCTCGGTCGACGAGCTCGTCGAGACCATCGCCCGGCTGCTCGAGCTGCGCAGGGAGCTGGCCCCCGGGCCCCGCTGAGCCGCCTACCCGCCCGTGCGTCCGCGCCCCGGCGGGCTCTGCCCCACCGGGGCGCGGACGAACGGGGAGGTGCTCGTCAGCGGGCCCGGCAGGCGCCGGTCGTGCCGCGCACGACGAGCTCGGGCCGGAAGACGTACTCCGTGCGCGCGGAGCCGACGCCGCGGATCTCGTCGAGCAGCGCCTGCACGGCGGCCTCCCCCATCGCCAGCACGCTCTGGCGCACGGTGGTCATGGGCGGGTCGGTGAAGGCCATGAGGGGTGAGTCGTCCGACCCGATGACCGAGACGTCCGTCGGCACCGACATCCCGGCCGACCGCGCGGCCCGCACCGCTCCGAGGGCCATGAGGTCGGAGCCGCACACGATGGCCGAGACCCCGCGGTCCAGCAGCCGCGCCGCCGCCGAGGCCCCGCCCTCGACGGTGTAGGGGGCGTGGACGACGAGGTCGTCGACGCGGTGGTGCCCGAGGACGGCCGCCATGGCAGCGCGGTAGGCCGCGACCTTGCGGATCGAGGGGGTGTAGCGCTCCGGCCCCATCGCCAGGCCGACCTCACGGTGCCCGAGGTGGGCCAGGTGCGTGACCGCCATCTCCATCGACGCGGCGTCGTCGTTGGAGATGAAGGGGGCGTCAAGACCCGGCACGTAGCCGTTGACCAGCACGATCGGCAGACCCCGCTCGCGCAGGCGGCCGTAGCGGCGGGGGTCGGTCGTCGTGTCGGCGTGCTGCCCCGAGACATAGATGATTCCCGCGACACCACGATCGAGCAGCATCTGCACGTAGTCGTCCTCGTGGATGCCCCCGGGCGTCTGGGTGCACAGCACGGGTGTGAACCCGTGCCGGGCCAGGGAGTTCTCGATCACCTGCGCGAAGGCGGGGAAGACCGGGTTGACCAGCTCGGGGATGATCAGCCCGACGAGGCCTGCGCTCTTGGGCCGCAGGCGGCTCGGGCGGTCGTAGCCCAGCACGTCGAGGGACGTCAGCACCACCTCACGTGTCGACTCGGCCACACCCGGCTTGGCGTTGAGCACCCGGCTCACCGTGGCCTCGCTCACCCCCGCGTGCGACGCGATGTCAGAGAGCCTCGCCCGCACTCGATGTCCCCTCGTCAACTCGGTCGTCATGGTGGTGGTCGCCGCGCGCGGCCCAGCCGCCCGGGCTCCACGTCAGGACGTCCACCGTGGGTCCGTCGGCCCTCAGCACCACCGTAGTGCCCGACACCTCGACCCCTCGGCCGTAGGCCACGACGGCCTCCCCGACGCCCGGCAGCAGAGCCACCTCGAGGCGGAGCGGGTCGTGCGGTGCCCGCGCGACGTGCACGAGGGCCACCTGCGTCAGGCTCTCGCGCAAGAAGACGATCGAGTCGTCGTCGGCCTGCACCCACCGCAGGCCGCCGTGGGTCAGGGCCGAGGAGCCACGGCGCACCGCGATGAGGTCGCGGTAGACCGCGTGCAGGCGCTCGTCCCACCCCCGACGGTCCCAGGCCATCGTGCGTCGGCCGTCCTCGCCGAATGCTCCCTCCATCCCGATCTCGTCGCCGTAGGTCAGCATCGGCACCGACGGCATCGTGAAGAGCAGGCCGGCGGCCACGTCGACCAGTCGTGAGTCCTCGCCGACGAGGGTGCGGATGCGGGTGGTGTCGTGCGAGCCGACGAGGTCGAAGGAGTGGGTCAGGGCCTGCCACGACACCCGCGAGGTGAAGTCGCGGATCGTCTCCACGACTGCCGCTCCCCCGAGCCGGGGCACGAGCACCGGCGAGCCGAGGAAGTCGGGCGCGTCGTCGGGGTCGCACAGCCAGGTCCAGAGCGGGCGGCAGAAGCCGGCGTAGTTCATCACGCCGTGCCACCCGTCGCCCGGCACGTCGAGCGTGTAGTCGTGGCAGTGCTCCCCGACGAGCAGCGCCTCCGGGTGCTGGTCCACCATCGCCGCCCGCATCTGGGCCGCGACCTCGTGGTTGAGGTCCTGCACGCCCTGCCTGCCGGTCATGTTGGCCACGTCGACCCGCCACCCGTCGAGGCCCCGTGGGCCCAGCCACCGGCGTACGACGCCCTGTGGGTCGTCGAAGACCCGTTGGCGCAGCTGGGTGCTCGCGTAGTTGAGCTTCGGCAGGGAGGGCACGCCGAGCCACGCGACGTAGTCGAGGGACTCGGCGTCGGTGTCGGCGTCGGTGTCAGACAGCCAGAAGTAGTGGTCGCGCTCGGGTGCCGCGGGGTCGGCCCGGGCCGCGAGGAACCACTCGTGGGCGGCGCCGGTGTGGTTGGTGGTGAAGTCGCCGAGCAGGGTCATGCCCCGCTCGTGCACGGCATCGGCGAGCCGCGCCAGTGCGGCGTCGCCCCCCAGCACGGGGTCGACCGCGGTGAAGGTCGAGGCGTCGTAGCGGTGGTTGGAGCGGGCAGGGAAGAACGGCGTGAGGTAGACCGTCGTCGCCCCGAGGGCCTGGATGTGGTCGAGGTGCTCGACCACCCCGTCGAGGTCGCCGCCGTAGAGCTGACGCCCGAGACCGTGGTCGGGGGTGTCGCGGGGCACGATGGGGTCCGACCACCTCGCGGGGAGGGCCCACGCGGGCAGCTCGCGTGCGTCGGCGCGCGCCGACCGGGCGAAGCGATCGGGGAAGACCTGGTAGACCACGGCCTCCTGTGCCCAGGCGGGCGGTGGGCAGTCGCCGGCGACGAGCCGGAAGTCGCCGGCGTCCGGCACGTCGCGCAGGTGGAGCCCGGCGCCGTTGAGCCAGGCGTAGCGGGTCGGTCCCCCGGCGAGGATGAAGCGGTAGGACGTGACGGCGTTGTGGCAGTGCAGGTCGGCCGCCCACCAGGTCTCCCCCTCGGTGCTGCGGTCGGCGTCGACCTGCGCCACGACGAACTGCGGCTCGCCGTCCGGCACCGTGCGCACGTGCACAGCGTCGACGGGTGTCTGCACGGGCACCCGCACCCACACGGTGACCGTGTCACCCAGGCGGGGCGACGCCGCGGAGACGTAGAGCTCGGACCCGTCGTGGTGGGGCAGGCCGAGCCAGTCGTCGGCGCTTCCCCTCGTCAACGCCTACTTCACCGACCCCTGGGTCAGCCCACCGACGAGGTACTTCTGCGCCCCGAGGTAGAGCACCACGACGGGCAGCGAGGCGAGCAGGGCCCCGGCGGAGAACTGGCCGAAGAGGCGCGACGCCTCGTTGCCCTGCGTCATGCTGTAGAGCCCGACGCCGAGGGTCTGGGCGCCCACGTCGCGCAGGAAGATGCTGGCGAGCAGGAACTCGCTGTAGAGCCCCACGAAGCCGATCATGAAGGTGGTCACCAGGATCGGCATGACGAGGCGCAGGGTCATGGTGAAGAAGATGCGCGCGTGGCTGGCCCCGTCGACCTTGGCGGCCTCGTCGAGCTCGCGCGGGATGGTGTCGAAGTAGCCCTTGAGCAGCCACACGTTGGCTCCCATCGCCCCGCCCATGTAGACGAGGATCAGCCCCCACGCGGTGTTGAGGCCGATCCCGGGCACGATGTCGCCGACGACGGCGAAGGTCAGGTAGAGCGCCGTGAAGGTGAGCAGCGCCGGGAAGAGCTGCAGCAGCAGCAGGGCCAGCAGCCCGGGGCGACGGCCCGTGAACCGCATGCGGGAGAAGGCGTAGGCCGCGCAGGCCCCGATGAACGACTGCCCGAGGGCACCGACGACGCCGATCACCATCGCGTTGCGGTACCACGACAGGTAGGGCCGGGCCCCGTCGGAGAAGAGCGTCGAGAAGTTGTTTCCCGAGAACTCACGCGGGATGAGAGTGCTCGTCTGGAGGTTGCCGGCCGGGTTGAGCGAGGCGGAGAGCAGGTAGACGACCGGGAAGAGCGCGAAGGCCAGGGCCAGCGCGACGCAGACGTACTTCCACCACATGGACCCCCCTCCCCGCGAGGCGTGCCGTGAAGCAGAGGGGAGCGGAGTGGTGGTCGTGACGGGGGCGTCGGTGATCGCCATGTCAGTTGACCTCTTCCAGGTTCTTGGTGCGACGGAAGCCCGAGTAGCTCATGATCGCGACGATCACGAAGATGAAGATCGAGACCGTCGACGCCAGACCGTAGTTGGGGTTGACGCCCGAGAAGGCGAGCCGGAAGGCGTAGGTGATGAGCAGGTCGCTGGAGCCGATCGAGGTGTCCGTCGACTCGAAGGGCCCGCCCTTGGTCAGCAGGAAGATCAGCCCGAAGTTGTTGAAGTTGAAGGCGAACGACGCGATCAGCAGGGGCCCGACCGCGACCAGCAGCAGCGGCATGATGATCGAGCGCAGCGTGCGGGCCGGCGACGCCCCGTCGATCTTGGCGGCCTCGCGCACGTCACCCGGGATCGACTGCAGGGCACCGGTGCACACCAGGAACATGTAGGGGAAGCCGAGCCAGAGATTGGTCACCAGGATGGCCGCCTTGGCCGCCCACGGGTTGCCGAGCCAGTCGACGTCGAGGTGGGTCAGGCTGTTGACCAGACCGAAGTCCTGGTTGTACATCGAGCGCCACAGCAGTGCCGTCACGAACCCCGGGATGGCATACGGCAGGATGATGATCGAGCGATAGAACCGCCGGCCCCGCAGCCGCACGTCGTCGAAGAGCAGCGCCAGCAGCATGCCGAGCAGGAAGGTCGAGCCGACGGAGACGACGGCGAAGACGACGTTCCACACGAAGATCTTCAGGAAGCCCGACCGGATGGTGTCGTTGGTCAGCAGCGTGGAGAAGTTCTTGAGGCCGACGTTCTCCTTCCACCCCGTGGCGTAGGCCGCGCCGTCACCCGTGCGGGGGGTCCAGAAGGCGTTCTTCGGGACGTAGACCGTGCCGGTCACGGTGTCCGTGAGGGTGTCGGCGGCCGCGTCGTAGACGACCGTGGTCTTGCCCACGAACGCCTCGCTCAGCCCCACCGGCTTGATGCCGCCGCCGCCGGCGGTGGGCACCCCGAGCGCGCTGAGGTCCTTGCTGCGGGCGTTGACCTGGCGGGCGTTGAGCACTGTGAAGCCGGGCGCCGCCGTGATCTTGCCGGTCGATGTCTTCGTCACCCCGTCAGCGGGCAGGTCGGCGAGTCCCTTCGGGGTGCCGACGAAGGTCGCGCCGTCGGGGCCGGTGAGGAGCAGCGAGAGACCGCCGGTCACCGGATCTGCGCCCTGCTGGACGGCGACGCTCATCCGGTAGCGGGGGGTGCCCGCCACCTCCTGCACGGAGCTCGCGACGATCGAGTCGGTCGCCTCCTGCTTGGAGATGGAGTGTCCGTCGCCGTAGTTGGTGAAGGCCGTCGCCACGGTGTAGACGATCGGCCAGATCTGCAGGGCGAGCAGCAGCAGCAGCCCGGGCAGCAGGTACTTCATGGCGACGGCCCGGCGCGTGGAGTAGACGGCGAGCACGGCGAGCACCACGAAGGCGACCAGGACGACGCCGAAGGCGTAGCCGGCGGAGATGGTCCGCTGCACGAGGTAGGCGCCGAGCAGGACGACGAGGGCGAGCGCGACCCACTTCACGACGGTGGCCCACAGCGGGGGGCGGGTGACGGAGCCGGGCCGCCCGCGACGACCGTCACGGGGTCCGACGGGCGCAGGGCGGGGTGCGGTCGGCGTTCTCGTGCTCATGGGGTTCCCTCCACAGGGCGGGCAGACGACAAGGAGAGGACGGCCCACTCCCTCCCGCGGCGCTCGGCGCGCGGGAGGGGTGGACCAGCAGGTGCTTCGGAGGTCAGCCCTTGGCGATGTTGGCGGCGATCTCGGCCGAGGCCGCCTTCAGCCGCGTGGCCGGGTCCTGACCGGAGACGATGTCGGCCGAGGCCTGGCCCAGGGGTCCCCAGACCGAGTTCATGGCGGGGATGTTGGGCATCGGCTTGGCCGCCTTGCCGGCCTCGAAGAAGGCCTTGACCATCGGGTCGGCCGCGGCCGCGGCGTCGTACGCGCTCTTGAGGGCCGGGGGTCGGCCGGTGGCCTTGAAGAGCGCGGTCTGCACGTCGTCGCGCGTGACGTAGTTGGTGACGAACTCCTGCGCCAGCGCAGCGTTCTTCGCCTTGGCCGAGACGTAGAACATCTGCACCCCGAGGAAGGGCTGCATCTGCCCGCCGCCGGGGAGCGTGGGCAGGTTGCTGACGGCGTACTTGATGCCAGCCTTCTTGGCGTTGGTCTGGGCCCAGGGCCCGGTGATGAAGAAGGGCGCCTTGCCGGCGTCGAAGAGGGCCTCGGCGTTGTCGTCACCGATGTTGGTGGTGAGGATCTTCGCCTTGCCGAGCTTGGCGAGCTCGGCCGCTCCCTTCAGCGAGGCGGCACTGTCGACGAGCAGCTTGGTGGGGTCGTAGTCGCCGTTGGCCTTGGTGCCGAAGATGCCGCCGCCGTAGGCGGTGAAGTAGGGGTAGGTGTAGTAGGCGTTGCCGGTCTTGCCGACCTGCTGGATCAGGACGTTGGTGACCTTGCCGCCACTGGCCGCCTTGATCTTGGTGCCCTCGGTGATCAGCTGGTCCATCGACGTCGGCGCGGTCGGAGCCAGCGCCGTGTTGCGCATGAGCGCGATGTTCTCGATCGCGTAGGGCACGCCGTAGGTCTGCCCGTTGAACTTGGTGGCGGCCACGGCGTTGGGCTGGAGCTTGGCGACGACGTCGGGCGCGAGGTTGATCGGCGCCACGGTGGCGTTCTGCACGAGCTCACCGAGCCAGTCGTGGGCTCCGACGAGCACGTCGGGCCCCTGGCCCACCTTGGTGGCGTCCTTGAACTGCTGGCGGGTGTCGGGGGCGATCTGCACCGCGACCTTGATGCCGTTCTCCTGGCCGAACGCGGTGGCGAACTTCGTCAGCGCCGGGGCGCGGTCGGCGTCCGACCAGATGACCAGGTCGACGTTGGCGTCGCGCACCGGCGCAGCGCTGGTGGCGGCGGCGGCGGGAGCCGGGGCGGTGGCCGAGGTGGTGGCCGGGGCCGCGCCCGTCGAGGCCGTCGTGGGGGTGGAGCCCCCGCAGCCGCTGACGATCAGGGCCACTGCGCCGGATCCGGCGACCATGGCGGCATACGCACGTCTGTGCATCGTTTCTCCTTTGAAACCGGCGGCCGGGTCAGCCGCCATCGCGATGCGGACTTTAGCAAAAAATTGCAGGATCTGACCAGTCAGTGCAAGAAACCGCCACTCTCGCGCCCGGAGCACGCCGCTCGGCTAGCGGGCCGCCCCCACCGTCAGGCTCGGCTCGTCGGGTGTCGAGAGCGTGAGCACGGCGTCCTCGATCGAGTCGTGGCCCTCGATGCGGGCCTCCAGCGCGCGCAGCCGCACCGCGAGAGCCCTCTCCGGGTCGTCACCCGTCAGGTCGACGGCCGCGACGACGAAGAAGCGCAGCGGCCCGACGTACTCCAGGTGCAGGTAGGTGACCCGGTCGATCTCGTCGAGCCCCAGCAGCACGCCGAGGACGCGGTCGCGCAGCACGGGGCTCACCTCCTCGCCGAGGAGGTACTGGCTGTTGCGGCGGATGAGGAAGATGGCCACGCCCCCGAGCAGCAGACCGACGGCGATCGAGCCGACCGCGTCCCAGACCGCGTTGCCGGTGACCTCGTGCAGCAGCACGCCCGCCGCTGCGAGCACCAGGCCGACCAGGGCCGAGAGGTCCTCGACGAAGACCGCCCGCAGCGTCGGGTCGGAGGTGCGGTTGATGTAGGACAGCGGGTGCAGACCCCACTTCCGGGCGCTCCCGCGGGCCTGGCGGAGGGCCTGGGCGAAGGACGCGCCCTCGAGGACGAAGGCGACGCCGAGCACGAGGTAGTTCACCAGGTAGTCGGTCTGCTCCGGGGCGGCCGACAGCTGCTGTATGCCGTGGACGACCGACACGGCTGCCCCCACCATGAACAGGCCGAAGGCGGCGAAGAGCGACCAGACGTAGGTCGCCCGCCCGTACCCGCGGGGGTGCTCGGCATCGCGGGGCTTCGCGCCGCGCCGCTCGGCCACGAGGAGGAAGACCTCGTTGCCGGTGTCGGCCCAGGAGTGGGCGGCCTCGGCGACCATCGACGCCGAGCCGCTGAGCAGCGCAGCCACGGTCTTGGCGATCGCGACCAGCCCGTTGGCGACGAGGGCCACGACGACCGTGAGCACGCTCCCGCCCTGCGGGTCGTCCGGCTCGTGCGGGTCTGATGAGGTCACGCACCAGTTCTAGGGCACGCCCCGCGGCCCGTCGACGGCGGGCCCCGCACCCGGGGGGTGGCGCTCGTCACAGATCCGGGGCATGATCAGCGGCAGCCCGACGACGACGTCGCGCGTCCACCTTTACGACGGATCGTCCGGCACGTTCCTGCCGGTGAAGGAGCACTCAACATGGCAACAGTCACCTTCGACGAGGCCACCCGGCAGTACCCGGGCAACCCCACCCCCTCGGTCGACAAGCTCAACATCGACATCGCGGACGGTGAGTTCCTCGTCCTCGTCGGCCCCTCCGGCTGCGGCAAGTCCACCTCCCTGCGCATGCTCGCGGGTCTCGAGGAGGTCAACGGCGGCCGCATCCTCATCGGTGACCGCGACGTGACCAACCTGTCCCCCAAGGACCGCGACGTCGCGATGGTCTTCCAGAACTACGCGCTCTACCCGCACATGACCGTCGCCGACAACATGGGCTTCGCACTCAAGATCGCCGGCGTCTCCAAGGACGAGATCGCCAAGCGGGTCAAGGAGGCGGCCAAGATCCTCGACCTCGACGCCTACCTCGAGCGCAAGCCGAAGGCCCTCTCCGGTGGCCAGCGCCAGCGCGTCGCCATGGGTCGAGCCATCGTGCGCTCCCCCCAGGTCTTCCTCATGGACGAGCCGCTCTCCAACCTCGACGCCAAGCTGCGGGTGCAGACCCGCACCCAGATCGCCTCGCTCCAGCGCCGTCTCGGCGTCACGACGGTCTACGTCACGCACGACCAGGTCGAGGCCATGACCATGGGCGACCGGGTCGCCGTGCTCAAGGACGGGCTGCTCATGCAGTGCGACACGCCCCGCAACATGTACGACCGGCCGCAGAACGTCTTCGTCGCGGGCTTCATCGGCTCCCCGGCCATGAACCTCCTCGAGGTGCCCGTCACCGACGGTGGCGTGAAGTTCGGCGACTCGATCGTGCCGATCTCACGCGAGGACCTCGCCAAGGCCGGCAAGACCGTCACTGTCGGCGTGCGCCCCGAGGACATGACCATCTCCGAGAGCGGCGGTATCGCGGTCAGCGTCGACGTGGTCGAGGAGCTCGGCGCCGACGCCTACATCTACGGCACGACCAGCGAGAAGCAGGCCATCGCCTCGGCCGACAACGAGGGTGCGGTCAAGCCCTTCATCGCCCGCGTCGACGGTCGTCGCCCCCCGGAGAAGGGCTCGACCATCCACCTGATCCCCAGCGAGGGTCACCTGCACGTCTTCAGCAGCGAGACGGGTCTGCGCATCGGCGCCTGACCTCATCCCTGCGCACGACGACGCCCCCGGCCACCCGGCCGGGGGCGTCGTCGTCCCCGGGCCGCTCAGTGCTGTCCTGCCCCCGCCCCTGGACCCGCGCGCAGGTGGCAGGATGGGCGCGTGGCACTGGACTTCACGACTGCCCGGCCTGCGCCGGCCCTGCTCGACCTGCCGTGGTCGACCCCGCTCGAGGAGTGGCCGGCTGACACGCTCGCGGCCCTTCCCCGCGGCATCTCGCGCCACGTGGTGCGGTTCGTGAAGTTCCAGGGCAGGGTCATCGCCGTCAAGGAGATCAAGGCCGAGCTGGCCCAGCGCGAGTACGATATGCTGCGCAACCTCGCCCGGCTCGACGTGCCCTCGGTCGAGCCCTTCGCGGTCGTCACCGGTCGCGTCGACGCCGACGGGCAGCCGCTCGACGCCTGCCTGCTCACCCGCCACCTGCAGTACTCCCTGCCCTACCGCGCGCTCTACAGCCAGTCGCTGCGCCCCGACACGGCGGCACGGCTGATCGACGCCCTCGCCGTGTTGCTCGTGCGGCTGCACCTCACCGGGTTCTGGTGGGGCGACGTCTCGCTGTCGAACACCCTCTTCCGCCGCGACGCCGGAGCGTTCGCGGCCTATCTCGTCGACGCCGAGACCGGCGAGCTGCACCGTCGGCTGACCGACGGGCAGCGTGAGCACGACCTCGACATCGCCCGGGTCAACATCGCCGGCGAGCTGATGGACCTCGAGGCCGGCGGGCTGCTCGAGGAGCGCGCCGAGCCGGTCGAGGTCTCGAACCGCATCCTCGAGCGATACCACTCCCTGTGGACCGAGCTGACCCAGGTGGAGCGCTTCGAGACCGGCGACCGGTGGCGGGTGGAGGAGCGGATCCGCCGGCTCAACGAGCTCGGCTTCGACATCGACGAGCTGTCCATGTCGACCGACCTCGACGGCACGAGCATCTCGATCCAGCCCAAGGTCGTCGACGCCGGCCACCACTCCCGCCGCCTGCTGCGCCTGACCGGCCTCGACGCCGAGGAGAACCAGGCCCGGCGGCTGCTCAACGACCTCGACTCCTTCCAGGCGGCCACCGACCGCCAGAACGACGACGAGGAGATCGTCGCGCACGACTGGCTGGCCCGGGTCTACGAGCCCACGGTGCGCGCGGTGCCACGTGAGCTCGCGGGCAAGCTCGAGCCAGCCGAGGTCTTCCACGAGGTGCTCGAGCACCGGTGGTACATGTCGGAGCGCGCGGGCCGGGACGTCACCGTCGCCACCGCGGTCGGCGACTACGTGACGTCGGTCCTGCCGGCCAAGCCGGACGAGGCCTCGGTGCTCGGGGTCGACACCGTGTCGATGCCGGTCCTCACCGGGGCCGACGACTGACCGGTCCCGCACGGGTCCCCGGGAGCGGGGTGCGCGGATCCGCCTCGCCCGGTCGCATGCAGGGCCTACCGTGGTGGCCACCACTGCCCGACCAGCACGACTCGAGGGACACATCGTGACGACCACCGGACGGGCCCGCGCGACCGCCCGCCTACGGGCAGCGGCCCTACCCACCGCCCCCCCGCCTACGGGCAGGCTCCTGCCTACGGCGCGGCTGGCTGCTCATCACGCTCGCCGGCTACCTGCTGGCCTTCGGCCTGAACCTGTGGAACCGGATCTTCCATGAGGGCCGCACCGGGCAGTCGTGGGGCAAGAAGATCACCAACATCTGCCTGGTCGGCGAGCAGAGCGGCAAGCCCGTCGGAGCCGGTCTGGCTTTCGGTCGCGAGCTCTGCCACGTGCTCGACGGATTCGCCTACCTCGGCTGTCTCTGGCCGCTGTGGGACGCCAAGCGTCAGACCTTTGCCGACAAGATCTGCACCACCGTCGTGATCCGGGTCGCGCCGAGCCGCTGACCCCCGTCGGGCCGACGTCAGTCGTCGGCCGGAGCGGGCTCGGCCAGCAGCTGACCGAAGATCAGCGTGACGAGCAACACGAAGGTGATCACGTGAACTCCGGTGCACCACAGGCAGATCGCGTGGATGTGGTAGAGCTCGGCAAAGACGAGGTAGAGCGCGAACGCCAGCCCGATGGCGCACCAGGCGACCCGCACCAGGTCGAGCACGCCAGCACTGCGGCGGTAGGTCGAGGGCAGGCACAGCGCCACCATCGAGCCGAAGAACACCAGCCCCAGCACGGCGACCGGTATGCCGACGAAGCTGGCCCACTGGCTCTCGGTCACCTTCTGACAGTTGACCGTCGCCGTCGCGCTGCAGGCCAGCGTGGAGTTCTGGGTGACGTGCTCGAAGGTCAGGTAGGCCGACACGAGCAGCCCGAGGACCGACAGGCTCAGCGAGGCGGGGGCCAGCCACCGGGGCAGGACCCGGGTCCGGGCCGAGTGACGATCGGCCTCGGTGCGCTGGCGCTGCTGGCTCACCGCGAGATCACTGACCCGTGCCGGCCGCGGCCGCTGCCTTGACGCCCGCCGACGTGCAGACGGCGGCCGGCTTGTCGCCCGTCAGTGCGCACAGCTTGGCGCTACTGAGGTTGGCTGCGCCCAGCACGCCCTTGGAGATGGCCGTCGTCGGGTCGCCGACCTGAGTCCCGATGGTGTCCTGCGGGCTGTCGGCGAGCACCGAGCCGTCGTAGGCCGACCCGGACTGGAAGGCCTTGCCGGCATAGAAGATGTAGGGGATGCTGCCTTGCGGGTCGTCGGCCTTCTGCAGGGCCGCGACGTCGTCGGGCAGCTTCTGCAGGGGCTTCTGGTCGCGGTCCGAGACCTCGTAGGACTCGAAGGTGAGGTAGTCGCTGGTGTACTTCGCGTCCTTGAAGCTGAGGGTCGGCACGTTGGCCGGGGTGTCGTTCGCCGACGAGACCGCGTAGTCGAGGCCGGTGAAGGTGCCGAACCGGCTGAGCGCGGTGACCAGCGCCCACCGCTCGCTCGCGCAGTAGGGGCAGAACTCGGCCCCGACGTAGACGATGCGCGGCTTGCCGTCCTTGAGGGCGACGTCTCCGGTCTTGGCCTTGATGACGTTGCCCTGGGCGGTGCCGAGACCGACGGTGTCGAAGGCGGTGGCCGGGACGCTCGAGAGGGCCTTGGCGAGGGTGTCCGAGATGGTGCCGGAGGTCTTCGCGCTGGTCACCGCCCCCTTGGGCGCCTTGAGCGCGGCAAAGACCACCGCGCCGATGACGAGCACCACGACCGCCGTCGCCGCAGCGGCGATGCTCAGGCGGCGCTTGCGCTCCGCCGCAGCCTGCGCCGCCTTCAGCTCCTTGAGCCGGGCGCTGTCGGCCCGTGGACCCTTCGCCACCTGGTCGTCTCCTTCGTGTCGTCTGCGAAATCGTGGGGGAAAGTGGTGAGGGACCAGTGGGGTCGGACCCCCAGGAACGCTAGACCATGAATCCTGTGCCTCCCTGTGGCCCCGGTGTCCGGGGGCCCAGACGGCCGTGCCGCCGCCGACGGTCAGCGGTGCGCGGCTCGCTGGCGGGCGATCTCGTACAGCGTGACGCCCGCGGCGACACCGGCGTTGAGCGACTCGACGGCCGAGCTCATGGGGATCGACACGATCTGGTCGCAGGTCTCGCGCACCAGCCGTGACAGCCCCTTGCCCTCGGAGCCGACGACGATCACGACCGGCTCGGTCGCGAGCGCCAGCCCGGGCAGCTCGACGTCCCCCTCCATGTCGAGACCGAGCACGAAGAAGCCCGCCTTCTGCAGCTCTTCGAGGGCCCGGGTCAGGTTGGTGGCGCGGGCGACCGGCAGCCGCGCCGCCGCCCCGGCCGAGACCTTCCAGGCGCTCGCGGTCATCCCGGCCGAGCGGCGCTCGGGCACGAGCACCCCGTGCCCGCCGAACGCCGCGACCGACCGCACCACGGCCCCGAGGTTGCGCGGGTCGGTGACCCCGTCGAGCGCGACGAGGAGCGGGATGCCGGGGGCCAGCGGGTTGATCAGGTCACGGACCTCGGCATACTCGTAGGCCGGCACCTGAAGGGCCAGCCCCTGGTGGCTGGCGCCGTCGGTGAGCCGGTCGAGCTCGCCGCGGGGGGTCTCGAGGATGGGCAGGCCGCGTGAGGTCGCGAGCTTGAGCGCCTCGCGCACCCGGTCGTCGGAGTCGATGCGGCTCGCGAGGTAGAGCGTCGTGGCCGGGATGTCCGCTCGCAGCGCCTCCACGACCGAGTTGCGCCCGGCGACGATCTCGGACGAGGCCTTGGAGCGGCGGGTGGTGGAGCGGGCCGAGCCACCGCCACCCCCGGACGTCGTCCTGCCGTCGTCGGCCTTGCCGGCCCGCTTGGCCCGCTTCGCGGCGGGGTGGTAGTCGCGCTCGGTGGCCTTGGGCGTGGGGCCCTTGCCCTCGAGGCCACGGCGGCGCTGGCCGCCGGAGCCGACGCTGGGGCCCTTGCCGGTCTTGCGGACCGCGCCGCGCCGTTGGGAGTTGCCTGGCATGTGATCGCCTCTCAGGCGGTGGGGTCGGAGGCGTCGGTGGACGCGTCGTCGGTGCGTCGGGTGAGCGACCAGCGCGCACCTGACGGGGTGTCCTCGATGGAGATGCCGACGGCCGCGAGCTGGTCGCGGACAGCGTCGGCGGTGGCGAAGTCGCGGGTGGCCCTGGCCGCCTGCCGGGCCTCGAGGCGGTCGGCCACGAGGGCGTCGAGAGCCTCCTGTGCCTCGCCTGCGCCTGCCCCCGAGTCGGTGCGCCACAGCGGGGAGAACGGGTTGACGCCGAGGACCTCGGTCATCGCGACCACGGAGGCCGCGGCGGCGTGGGCGACGTCGTCGTCACCGTCGTCGAGGGCGGTGTTGCCGGCGCGCACGGTGTCGTGCACCACCGCGAGCGCGCCCGAGACGTTGAGGTCGTCGTCCATCGCCTCGCGGAAGTCGGCGGGGATCTCACCGGCGACCCCGTCGAGGCTGCGCATCCGGTCGACCCGCTCGAGGAAGCCGGTGAGCCGGTCGACCGTCGCGGCGGCCTCGTGCAGCGAGCCCTCGTGGTATTCGATCATCGAGCGGTAGTGGGCCGCCGTCAGGTAGTAGCGCACTGCGAGCGGGCCCTCGATCGTGACGACGTTCGCCACCTCGAGCGCGTTGCCGAGGGACTTGCCCATCTTCTGGCCGCGCACGGTGACCCAGGCGTTGTGCAGCCAGTAGCCCACGAAGCCGAGGCCGGCGGCGTGGCTCTGCGCCTGCTCGTTCTCGTGGTGCGGGAAGCGCAGGTCGATGCCGCCGCCGTGGATGTCGAAGGTGTCACCGAGGTACTTGCGGGCCATCGCCGAGCACTCGAGGTGCCAGCCGGGGCGGCCGCGGCCGAAGGGCGTGGGCCAGGAGGCGGTCTGCGGCTCGTCGTCCTTGCGGCCCTTCCAGAGCGCGAAGTCGCGGGGGTCCTTCTTCCCGCGCGGGTCGGCGTCCTCCGCGGCCTCCATGTCGGCGGGCGACTGGTTGCTGAGGGAGCCGTAGTCCTTCCAGGACCCGACGTCGAAGTAGACGTCACCGCTGCTGTCGGGCGCGGCATACGCGTGGCCGCGGCTGACGAGGGTCTGCATCAGCTCGACCATCTCGGGCACGTGGCCGGTGGCGCGCGGCTCGTAGGTGGCGGGCAGCACGCCGAGCAGCTCGAGCGCCTCGGCGGTGGCGCGCTCGTTGCGGTAGGACAGGGCGAACCAGTCCTCCCCGGCATCGGCGGCCTTGCGCAGGATCTTGTCGTCGATATCGGTGACGTTGCGCACGAGGGTGACGTCGTAGCCGTGGCCGACCTCGAGCCAGCGCCGCAGCACGTCGAAGGCGACGGCGAAGCGCACGTGCCCGATGTGCGGCGGCCCCTGGGTGGTCAGGCCACAGAGGTAGATGCCGACCTTGCCGTCCTGCAGGGGGACGAAGTCGCGCAGCTCGCGCGCGGCGGAGTCGTACAGGCGGAGGCTCACCCGCCCAAGGTTACCGGCGGGAGGCGGTGGCGCTCACCGCGTCGCGTACGGAGCCCCGCACCGGCTCGGGCCGTGCTCCCCGCCCTGACCGTGACGTAGGCGGCCACGAGTACGAGCAGGGTGGCGAAGACCCGCGTGAGAGCCGCGCCCGTGACCCGGTCGGCGACCCGCTTGCCCACGAGCGACCCGACGACGGCGGCGAGGATGAAGGGGACGACGAGGGACGTGCCCACCGCGACGGGCATCGCGAAACCCAGGGCCAGCACGAGGGCCGGCACGATGAGGAAACCGCCGCCGACGCCGAGGAATCCGGTAAGGAAGCCGACGAGCAGCGCGGCACCTGGGGGTCGACCAGCCGGTTGACCGCAGAGCCGGCGATGGACGCGGCGAGCCCGAGGGCCCCGAAGGTGCCCGCCGCCGTCCATCTGCCGCGGCCGGCCCGGGCGTGCCCCACGGCTGCGGTGACCGCCGCGAACCCGACGATCACCAGCGACGCCGTCGGGGCCTCCTGCGGCCGCGAGCACCACCACGAGCATCAGGCGAGGGTGAGGAAGAGCTTCTCCATGGTGGCCTTGTCCTCGTCGCACAGCCCCTCGGGCGAGGTGAGGCACGTGCGCATCCCGGAGGAGACGATCGCGAAGCCCGCGCGGTCGAGCGCGCGGTTGACCGCGGCCAGCTGCATGACCACGTCCTTGCAGTCGCGACCCTCCTCGATGAGTCGGATGACGCCGCCGAGCTGGCCCTGGGCACGGCGCAGGCGGTTGACGACCGGGGTCATGTCGTCGTCGTTCAGGGTGACCATGAGTGTCCTTCGGTAGCTCGAGCAAGTGAGTCGCAGTATACCCCTGGGGGCACCCTTCGATAGGGAGGGGACGATCGTTTGTGAGATGCCCACCGGGGTATTATTGTTGCAGACAAAGATACCCCCTTGGGTATCCAAGGACGACAGTAGGAGACCGGCATGACCTCAGGCAAGACGCAGCCGTGCTCGTCCTCGACACGCCGTCGCTCGGTGATCGGTCCTACCTCGCCCACGACGGCACGGTGGCCGTCGTGATCGACCCGCAGCGTGACATCGACCGGGTGCTCGATCTCGCGGCCCGGCACGGGGTGCGGATCACCGACGTCCTCGAGACCCACATCCACAACGACTACGTCACCGGCGGCCTGGCCCTTGCGCAGGCCACCGGAGCG
The DNA here is from genome assembly GCA_039889245.1 of Dermatophilaceae bacterium Soc4.6. Taxonomy (NCBI): domain Bacteria; kingdom Bacillati; phylum Actinomycetota; class Actinomycetes; order Micrococcales; family Dermatophilaceae; species Dermatophilaceae bacterium Soc4.6. Next base: position 1,669,336 of record JAZGVH010000002.1, read on the forward strand.
ACCTATCACGTCAACGCCGACGACCCGGTCACCTTCACCCGGCACGCGGTGCGCGACGCCGACGTCGTCGAGGTCTCACCGCTGATGCAGGTGCGGGTGATCTCGACCCCGGGGCACACCTACACCCACCTGTCCTACGTCCTCGAGACCCCGGGGGGCACCGCCAGCGATGCCGTGGCCGTCTTCACCGGGGGGTCACTGCTCGTCGGGGCCACCGGCCGGCCCGACCTGCTCGGGCAGGAGCACACCGACCTCCTGGTGCGTCACCAGTACGCCTCGGCCCACCGTCTCGCGCACGAGCTACCGGGCCACACCCCCGTCCTGCCCACCCACGGTTTCGGGTCCTTCTGCTCCGCTGGCTCGGGACCGACCGGCGTCACCGCCGCCTCACATCCCGCTGCACGAGCTGCTGACCCGGCTCGGGGAGGTCCCGCCCTGAGAGGTCTGGGTCCACTGCGCCGGAGGCTACCGGGCCTCCATCGGGACCTCGGTCCTGGCCGCCCGCACCTCGCGCAGCCACGTGGTCGCCGTCGACGACAGCTACGGCGAGCACGCCGCCTGCGCAGGTTACCCCTCACCGCCACCCCGACCACCACCCCGACCACCACCTGAGGAGAGCTCGACCATGTGTCGTCCCATCACCTGCAAGACCTGCGGCAAGACCACCTGGGCCGGCTGCGGCCAGCACATCGACCAGGTCATGGCCGGCGTCCCCCAGAGCCGGCGCTGCCCCGGCCACCAGGGTGAGGCCGGCACCAGCCCCGGCGGCTCGATCCTCGCTCGCCTGTTCGGCCGCCGCTGAGCCCCAGTCGAGGGGGCTGAGCGGCCGAGGCCGCCATCCGGCGTCCCTGGCCGGGCTGGCCATCTTCTTCCTGCGCTCGGTGCCCGACCGCATGGTGCGCCGTCTCGCTGCTCCCGCTCGGCGAGGGCGGCCGTGACCCCGGGGGCACCGGATGAGCCGGGCCGACCTCGCCCCCTACTGCGACCACTGCTCCGAGCTGCTCAGCCTCGTCTCGAAGGTGGCCGCCCTCTGCGCCGAGGCATCGACCGACCCCGTCGTCCTCGAGACGGTGAGCGAGATCGAGAACCTCACGAACGGCATGAGCCGCAAGATCTGGCCGAAGATCAGCCTGCTTCGCCCCGCGTCCCACGGGTGACGTAGTCGTCGATCTCCTGCAGGAGCAGGGCTTTTCCCCCGTCCTCCAGGAACGACTGACGGACGGAGGCCCGCGCCAGGTCGGCGACGCCGGTCTCGTCGAGGCGCAGCAGGTCGGCAGCGACGGCATACTCGCGGCACAGGTCGGTGGCAAACATCGGCGGGTCGTCGGAGGCGATGCTGAAGGGCACGCCGGCGGCGGCGATCGCCGGCAGCGGGTGCTCGGCCAGCGACGGCACCGAGCGGGTGCACACGTTGGAGGTCGGGCAGATCTCGAGCGGGATCCCCCGCTCGGCGAGGTGGGCCAGCAGGGCAGGGTCCTGCGCCGAGGAGATCCCGTGGCCGATGCGCTCGGCGCCCAGGTGGTGCAGGGCATCCCACACCGTCTGCGGGCCGGTGGACTCCCCCGCGTGCGGGACGCTGTGCAGCCCCGCCGCCCGCGCAGCGGCGAAGTGGGGTGCGAACTGCGGCCGGGGCACCCCGACCTCGGGGCCACCGAGCCCGAAGGCGACGAGCCCGTCGGGCCGCTGCTGGAGCGCGAAGTCGCGGGTGACGTCGGCGGCCGGCACCCCTGACTCACCGGGAATGTCGACGACCCACCGCAGAATCGGCCCACCCTCCCGCTCGAGGGTGAGGCGGGCGTCCTCCACCGCCTCGGCGTACGCCTGTGCCGCGATGCCTCGCACGATGGAGGTGTAGGGCGTGAGGGTCAGCTCGGCGTACCGGATGCCCTGCGCGGCCAGGTCGCGCCCGACCCCCATCGTCAGGGCGCGCACGTCGTCGGCGGTGCGGACCAGGTCGACCACCGAGAGGTAGACCTCGATGAAGTGGCCGAAGTCGGTGAAGACGAAGTAGTCGGCCAACGCCTGCGGGTCCGTCGGCACGGGGGTCGAGCCCTCGTGCCGGGAGGCGAGCTCGGCGACGATCGTGGGCGACGCCGCCCCGACCTGGTGCACGTGCAGCTCAGCCTTGGGCAGGCCGGCGATGAAGGCGGTGAGATCGGGTCGTGGGAGCGCAGCACTGGTCACGCGTCAACGCTAGTGCGCGGCGGGGCCGCGCCGCTCGCCCGGGGCTGGTCAGACCGGGAGCAGCCGGGTGATGAAGGTCGAGAGCTGCTCGATGGTGCGGCACTCGTGCATGTCGACGACCGCGGCGTAGTCGTCGGCGCAGGAGTCACCGCTGCCCCATCGCCCGCGCGCCTCGGGGTTGAGCCAGAACGTGCGCCGCGAACGATCTCGGATCTGTTGCAGGGCGATGAGATTGGGGTCACCGAAGTTGTTGCGTCCGTCGCCGAGCACGAGCACCGAGGTGCGGGGGCCGACGGCGTCGAGGTGCAGCTCGGCGAAGTCGCCCAGTGCCTCGCCGTAGTCGCTGCTGCCGTGCCACGACGTGACCCGGGCCTCGCGCACGATGGCGGTCGTCAGGTCGGGACGGCCCTGCTGCACGAGGTCGGTCACCTCGTCCATCGCGTTGACGAAGGCGAAGACCCGTACCCGGGTGAACTGGTCGGCCAGCGCGCGCACCAGGAGCATGGTGAAACCCGAGAAGCCGGCGACGCTGCCCGACACGTCGCACAGCAGCACGAGCTCGGGCCGCGAGGGGCGGGGTCGGCGATAGGCCGGCCGCACCGGCACGCCACCGGTCGACATCGAGCTGCGCATGGTGCGGCGCACGTCGATGGCGCCGCGACGGGCCCGTCGCCGCTTGGCCGCCAGCCGGGTCGCGAGCTTGCGCGAGAGGGGCCGGACCGCCGAGCGCAGGGCCGCGAACTGCTGGAGGTTGGCCGTGAGGAAGTCGGTGCGCTCCGCGCTGTCGGGCACGGCGTAGCGCGTCATCCGGTCGCGACCCCGGATCTCGGCTGCGCGCCGGCGGGCTGCCGCACCGACGAGCCGCCGCAGCCGCTCGAGGTCACGACGCACCTCGTCACGCACCAGACGGTCGGTGAACTCCGTGTCGTCCGAGACCCCGTCACCTCCGGGACCGCCCTCACGTCGGTCGCCGCTGCCACCACCCGCGCGGGCCGCTCGTCGCGCCGCGACGGCCCCGGCGACGAGGGTCTGTGGGCGCAGTCGCTCCATGGTCTGCAGGGCCGACCACGACGCGGTGCCGGCGGCGCTCGAGCCCACCCGGCCCAACGCGTCGACGGCCAGCTCGGCCAGCTCGGCCAGGCTCTGCCGATCCTGCTCTGCGAGAGCCGTGGCCAGGAGCGCCCGCAGCTCGTCGATGCCGATGGGGGGACCGGCGTCGGACGGGCTCTCGTCGCGCGACGACTGCCGCGCACCGACGCCTGCCGGGAAGTAGAGGTCGAAGACCGCGTCGAAGACCGCGCGCTGCCCGCCGCGGCGCACCAGCGCAGAGGCCATCCCCTCACGCAGCCGCTCGCGGTCGTCGAGGCCCAGCACCTGCATCACGTGGCCCGCGTCGACCGTCTCGCTCGTGCCGCACGGCAGGCCCTTGCTGCGCAGGGCGCCGACCATCTCGACCAGCCGCGCGCCGACCCCCTCAGCGCCTCTGACACCCTGACTGGCCCCGACACCCGCATTGGCCCCGACCCCCTCCATGCCGGGGTCCTCAGTGCCGCGGAGCCGTGAGAGCCGCGTCGAGGTCGAGCCCGGCCCGCGCCTTGACGATGTCGTCCTGGTGCTTCAGCACCGCCCCCAGCGTCGCTTCGACGACCGCCGCGTCGAGCTGACTGGCCCCGAGCGCGAGCAGCGTGCGGGCCCAGTCGATCGACTCCGACACCGACGGCGCCTTGCGCAGCGGCATACCGCGCAGCGCGCCGACGACCCGGACGACGGAGGCCGCGAGCGTCGCCTCGAGGCCGGGCACCTTGAGGCGCACGATCTGTTCCTCGAGGTCGGGCTCCGGGAAGTCGAGGTGCAGGTAGAGGCAGCGACGGCGCAGCGCCTCCGACAGCTCGCGGGTGGCATTGGAGGTGAGCACCACGAAGGGGCGACGGGTCGCCCTGATGGTGCCCAGCTCGGGCACGGTCACCTGGAAGTCGCCGAGCACCTCGAGCAGCAGGCCCTCGATCTCGACATCGGCCTTGTCGGTCTCGTCAACGAGCAGCACCGTCGGCCCGTCGCCGCGGATCGCCGTCAGCAGCGGCCGCTCGAGCAGGAACTCCTCCGAGAAGACGTCGGTGCGGGCGTCGTCCCACGACTCGTCGCGGCCGGCGGTGATGCGCAGCAGCTGCTTGGCGTGGTTCCACTCGTAGAGCGCCCGGGCCTCGTCGACCCCCTCGTAGCACTGCAGCCGCACGAGGCGCGCGTCGCACGTCTGCGCCACCGCCCGCGAGAGGTCGGTCTTTCCGACGCCCGCCGGGCCCTCGACCAGCAGCGGCTTGCCGAGCTCGCTGGCCAGGTAGACGGTCGTGGCGACCGCCTCGGAGGCGAGGTAGCCCACCTCGCCGAGGCGACGCAGCACGTCGTCGACCGACGTGAAGGGCATGGTGCGGGTCGCCAGACCCGGATCGTCGTGCGCCACGTGGTCGCTCACGCTCAGTGACCTCGGTCGATCCACTCCTGCAGGTGCGGAGCCTCCTGGCCGATCGTCGTCGGGTCACCGTGGCCGGTGAGGACCACCGTCTCGGGCGGCAGGGTCAGCAGCCGGTCGCGGATCGACTCGACGATGACGCCGAAGTCGCTGAGCGAGCGGCCGGTCGCGCCGGGCCCGCCGGCAAAGAGGGTGTCACCGGTGAAGACGAGCCCCAGCGCCGGGATGTAGAAGCAGCAGGCGCCAGGGGCGTGGCCGGGTGTGTGCAGCACGTGCACCTCGACGTCACCGACGGTGATCACGTCGCCGTCGGCGAGGGGCGCCGGCAGCGGCTCCGCGCCGCGGCTGAGCCCCCACAGCACCTCCTCCTGAGGGTGCAGGTAGGCCGGGGCGCCCGTCGCGCGGGTCAGGTCACCGACCGCGGTGACGTGGTCGTCGTGCGCGTGGGTCAGGAGCACGGCACGCACGGCCCGGTCCCCCACGAGCTCGACGATCGGGCCGGCCTGGTGCGGGGCGTCGATGACGACGCACTCCGCGTCGTCGCCGAGCACCCAGACGTTGTTGTCGACGTCCCACGTGCCGCCGTCGAGGCTGAAGGTGCCTGAGGTGACGGTGTGGGCGACGCGCACCCCGCCGGCCGACACCGGCAGGTCGAGCCCGGCCTCACTCACAGCTGGACCACGGAGCGCAGCACCGTGCCCTCACCCATCTTGGCGAAGGCTGCCTCGACGTCGCCCAGACCCACGGTCTCGGTGACGAAGGCGCCGAGGTCGAAGCGGCCCTGGCGGTAGAGGTCGACGAGCATCGGGAAGTCGCGCGACGGCAGGCAGTCGCCGTACCAGCTCGACTTGAGCGAGCCACCGCGACCGAAGAGCTCGATCAGGGGCAGGGTGACTTTCTGGTCGGGGGTCGGAACGCCGACCAGCACAACGGTGCCCGCGAGATCCCGTGCGTAGAAAGCCTGCTCGTAGGTCTCGGGGCGGCCGACCGCATCGACGACCACGTCGGCACCGAAGCCACCGGTGAGCTCGCGGATGCGCTCGACCACATCTTCCTGGGAAGCGTCGACGGTGTGGGTGGCGCCGAACTTCGTTGCCCACTCCAGCTTGCGCGGGTCGACATCGACCCCGATGACGGTCGTGGCACCGGCGAGGGCAGCCCCCGCGACGGCTGCCGAGCCGACCCCGCCGCAGCCGATGACGGCGACGGTGTCGCCGCGGCCGACCTGGCCGGTGTTGACCGCCGCGCCGAAGCCGGCCATGATCCCGCAGCCCAGGAGGCCCGCCGCAGCGGCATCGACCTGAGCGTCGACCTTGGTGCACTGCCCGGCTGCGACGAGGGTCTTCTCGGCGAAGGCGCCGATGCCGAGGGCCGGGCTGAGCTCGGTGCCGTCGGTGAGCGTCATCTTCTGGGTCGCGTTGCGCGTCGCGAAGCAGTACCACGGCTTGCCCTTCGCGCAGGCGCGGCACGTCCCGCAGACGGCACGCCAGTTGAGGATGACGAAGTCGCCGGGGGCCACCTCGGTCACGCCCTCACCGACGGCTTCGACGACCCCGGCCGCCTCGTGCCCGAGCAGGAAGGGGAAGTCGTCGTTGATGCCGCCCTCGCGGTAGTGCAGGTCGGTGTGGCACACCCCGCACGCGTCGATCTTGACGACGGCCTCGCCGGGCCCGGGGTCGGGCACGACGATGTCGACGAGCTCGACGGGGGCGCCCTTGGTCATCGCGACGACGCCCTTGACGGTCTGCGGCATGTTGCCTTCTCCTTGGGGTGGTAGAGCGGGGTGGGGTGCGGGTCTCAGCACATCACATCCGCCCCCCTTCAGGTGGTCCAGCCCCGTAGCCTGTCCGCATGCGCGAGGCCCACCCGACGCGGCCGGTCCTGGTCGTCGAGCACCAGCAGGAGTGCCCGCCCGGCTGGGTCGGCGACTGGCTCGGCGAGCAGGGGGTGCTCCTCGACGTGCGCCGGCCGTATGCCGGCGACGGCCTCCCCGGCTCGCTCGCCGACCACGCCGGCCTCGTCGTGCTCGGCGGACACATGGGCGCGCACGACGACGCCCGCCACGGGTGGCTCGCCACGACGAAGGCGAGGCTGCGCGAGGCGGCGGCCGGCGGCATACCGGCACTGGGGGTGTGTCTCGGGCACCAGCTGATGGCGGTCGCCCTCGGGGGTGAGGTCGTGACCAACCCGCTCGGCCCACGCATCGGCCTCACCCAGGTCGGGTGGCTGCCGGAGCGCAGCCGCGACCCCGTGCTGCACGCGGGGGGCAGCCTCGCGGTGCAGTGGAACGCCGACATCGTGACCGGCCTGCCCAGCGGGGCGACCGCACTGGCCCGCAACGCGTACGGCGAGCTGCAGGCCGCCCGCTTCGCCCCCGCCGCGTGGGGTGTGCAGTGGCACCCCGAGGCCGGCGCCGACATCCTGCTCCACTGGGCCGACATCGACCGAGCGACCGCCCGCGACCGCGGGGTCGACGTCGACGAGGTGGTCCGCGCCGTCAAGGAGGCCGAGCCCGCCCTGCAGACCGCCTGGCTCCCCCTGGTGCGAGCCTGGGCCGCCACCCTCACCCCCTGACCCCCGCTCCGAACTAGGGAAACCCGTCGTTCTGGGCTCAGGGAACCCCCAGAACCACGGGTTTCCCTAGTTCGGAACGTCAGGGCGGGGGCGGGGGCGGGGTGCGCGGGACGACGAGCGCGCTGGCGATCGCCGCGACGCCCTCGCCGCGACCGGTCAGGCCGAGGGCGTCGGTCGTCGTGCCGCCGACAGAGACCGGTGCGCCGGCGGCGTTGCTCAGGGCCGTCTGGGCCTCGCCCCGCCGCGTGCCGACCTGGGGTCGGTTGCCGACGACCTGCACGGCGATGTTGCCGATCTCGTAGCCCGCCTCCCGGACCAGCCGCGCAGCCTCGGTCAGCAGCGTGACGCCTGAGGCTCCCGCGAGCTCGGGTCGACCGGTGCCGAAGTGCGCCCCCAGGTCACCGATGCCGGCCGCCGAGAAGAGCGCGTCGCAGCACGCGTGGGCCGCGACGTCGGCGTCGGAGTGGCCGTCGAGCCCGCGCTCCCCCGGCCAGCACAGCCCCGCCACCCAGAGCTCGCGCGGCGACCCCTCGGGGGCGAGGGCGTGCACGTCGACCCCCACGCCCACCCGCGGCATACCGTAGGCCGCCGGGCCGGCGTCAGTCACCCGCGCCGTCCCACGGGATCGGCTGGCGCCAGACCTTGTGCTGAGCCGCCTGCGCGACGGGCTTGACGACGAGGCGGTCGACGTTGACGTGCTGCGGCAGCGCGACGCAGAACGCCACGCAGGCGGCGACGTCGTCGGCCACCAGCGGGCGGTCGACGCCCTCGTAGACCTTGTCAGCCTTGGCCTGATCACCCTGGAAGCGCGTGAGCGCGAAGTCGTCGGTGCGGACCATGCCGGGGCACACCTCGACGACCCGCACCTGGGTGCCGTTGAGCTCGAGACGCAGGGTCTCGGTCAGCGCGCTGAGCCCGTGCTTGGCTGCGGTGTAGCCGCCGCCGCCCTCGTAGGTGCCCAGGCCCGCCGTCGAGCTGAGGTTGACGATCGTCGCCCCCGACGAGCGGCGCAGCGCTGGCAGCAGGGCCTGGGTGACCAGGAGGGTGCCGATGGTGTTGACCTCGAACATCGCCCGCCACTGCTCGGCCGAGCCGGTCGCGACGGGATCGGCGCCGAGAGCCCCGCCGGCGTTGTTGACGAGCACGTCGCACACGCCGATCTCGGCGGCCGCGACGGCGACGGCGACGCTGTCGGTGACGTCGAGCACCATCGCCCGCACGCCCGGCACCCGGGCGGCAACCTCCTGCAGCGGCCCCAGACGGCGGCCGAGGACGATGACCTCGAAGCCGTCGGCCGCCAGCCGGGTGGCGGTGGCGGCACCGATGCCGGTGCCGCCCCCGGTGACGACGGCGACTGGGCTCATGGGGCGGCTCCTGGGCAAGGGCCCGGCGCACGCGGAGGGCCGGGATCGAGGCGTCATCATCCAACCACGCCTGGTGGTGAGGGGTACCCGACGAGGTCGGGTGGGCGTCGGGAAGGGGTCAGGAGGAGGTCGCGCGCAGGGCGGCCTCGGCGTGCGCGAGGTCGCGGGGGGTGGTGACCTTCTCGGCGAGAGGGTCGCCCGGCACCACGAGCACCGGCAGGCCCAGTCGCTCGACGAGGGCGGCGTCGTCGGTGACCGCCGCGCCGAGCTGCGCGTGCGCCCGCTCGAGCACCGCGCGGGAGAAGCCCTGCGGGGTCTGGATCGCGCGCAGCCGCGCCCGGTCCGGGGTGGAGACGACCACGCCGTCGTCGTCGACCTCCTTGACGGTGTCGACGACGGGTAGGCCCGGCACCACTGCGGGGTGGCCGGCGCGGACCGCTGCCGCGACCGACGCGAAGAGCGACGACGGGGCCAGGGCGCGTGCTGCGTCGTGGACGAGCACCACGTCGAAGTCGGGGCTCACTGTCGCGAGACCCGCGGCGACCGAGTCGCGGCGGTCGACACCCCCGGAGACGACGACGATGCGGACGCCGGTGGGAGCCGACGCGGCGGCCACCGCCTCACGCGCGGCGACGAGGTGGCCCGCGGGGGCCACGACTGTCACCAGCTGCACCGCAGGGCATCCGAGGACCCGTCGCAGGGCGTGCTCGAGCAGGGTCGCGCCACCGACCGACACGAAGGCCTTGGGCACCCCCGCGCCCAGGCGCGAGCCCGAGCCCGCGGCCACCACCACCACAGCCAGAGCCGCCGGCCCGAGGGGCGGCGGCTCTGGCTGGAGTGGCGGAGAACTGATCAGGACGCGAGGACCTCGTCGAGGATGGCCTCGGCCTTGTCCTCGTTCGTCTTCTCGGCGAGCGCCAGCTCGGAGACGAGGATCTGCCGCGCCTTGGCCAGCATCCGCTTCTCACCGGCGGACAGTCCGCGGTCCTTCTCACGACGCCACAGGTCACGCACGACCTCGGCGACCTTGATCACGTCGCCCGAGGCAAGCTTCTCGAGATTGGCCTTGTAACGGCGCGACCAGTTGGTCGGCTCTTCGGTGTGCGGAGCCCGCAGCACCTCGAACACCTTGTCGAGCCCCTCCTGGCCCACGACGTCGCGGACACCCACGAGATCGCAGTTCTCGGCGGGGACCTCGATGGTGAGATCGCCTTGAGCGACCTTCAGCTTGAGGTAGAGCTTGTCCTCGCCCCTGACGGTACGAGTCCTGATTTCTTCGATGAGTGCCGCCCCGTGGTGGGGGTACACGACCGTTTCGCCGACCTTGAAAACCATGTGCTGTTTTCCCCTTTCGCGACCTTCAGAGTACCACGCCCTGGCCGCCCGGCGGAACCGTCAGGGCTACGTTTATGCAGGTCAGAGCCTTGACGGCAGCGATACCGACGCAAGGTGAACCCTTGACAAAGGGCGGGTCGGCGTGCAAGAGGTCGACGACGAGCGGCCGGCCACCGGGCCCGGGACAAGCCCGGAACGGTCGCCGCCCACCCTCCGAACGGCCCCTGTCGCGAGCGCGGATCGACGCTCGCCAAGCCTGTCCCGGTAGGCTCTCCCGCGTGACCCGGCCCGCATCCCTCGACAGCACCCCCGCCGACCTGCGCCTGGGCGCACCGCCCCGCAGCACCGGCCCGCGCCGGCTGGGACGGGCAAGCCGAGCCGTCACCGTGACCGTGGCCGCCGCCGGCCTCGCCCTCGTGGCGGGGTGCACCGCCACCTCGCCGTCCCAGACGCTGGTGCCCTACCAGCCGGCCGACGGCGTCGCCCTCGACGTCGGCACGGTGAAGGCGCGCGACCTGCTCATCGTGGCCTCGGCCAAGGGTGCGACCGGAGTGCTGTCCGGGTCGGTGATCAACACCGGCACCGAGAACGTCACCGTGAGATTCGCCGGTGCCGCCGCCGCGGGTGCCGCCGCCGCAGAGCCGGCCCTGCCGACGACGACAACGACGATCACGCTGCGGCCGCGCCAGCAGCTACGGATCTCGACCGTGGAGATCCCGTCGGTGGCCGCCGCTCCGGGCGCCCTGACGCCCCTGAGCATGACGACCTCCGACGGCACCGCCGTGGCCTCGGTGCCGGTGCTGCTGCCGACCGAGTACTACAGCACGCTCACGCCGACGACACCCCCCTCGACGACCCCGACGACCGCGGGCTGAGCCGCCCCGGCCCGCGAGGCCAGCGCTGAGGGCGCCGACACCGGCGGATCCAGCGGTCAGACGGCTTCGAACTTGTAGCCGAGGCCGCGCACGGTGATGATGTGCCGCGGATGCCCCGGGTCGGGCTCGATCTTGGCCCGCAGGCGCTTGACGTGCACGTCGAGGGTCTTGGTGTCGCCGACGTAGTCGCTGCCCCAGACCCGGTCGATCAGCTGCATGCGGGTCAGCACACGACCCGCGTTGCGCAGCAGGATCTCGAGCAGCTCGAACTCCTTCAGCGGCAGCGACGTCGGCTCCCCCCCGACAGTGACCACGTGCCGCTCGATGTCCATGCGCACCGGCCCCGCCTCGAGGGTCGGGGGCAGCAGGTCCTCGGGCTCGCTGAGCCGGCGCAGCACCGCCTTGACCCGGGCGAGCAGCTCGCGTGAGGAGTAGGGCTTGGTCACGTAGTCGTCGGCCCCCATCTCGAGGCCGACGACCTTGTCGATCTCGCTGTCCTTGGCCGTCAGCATGATGATCGGCACCGTCGAGCGCTGGCGCAGGGCCCGACAGACGTCGACGCCCGGCAGCCCCGGCAGCATCAGGTCGAGCAGCACCAGGTCGGCGCCGTTCTGGTCGAACTCGGCCAGCCCGTCGGGGCCGGTCTCGGTCACGACGACGTCGTAGCCCTCCTTGCGCAGCAGGTAGGACAGCGGGTCGGAGTAGGACTCCTCGTCCTCGACGACCAGGATGCGGCTCATGAGACCTCTGTTCGGTTGCCCGCTCGCGCACCGGAGCGCGACTGGGGGATCGTGTCTAGCTCGGCGACGACCGAGTGGGCCAGGGTGCCCGGATCGGCCGGCGCGCTCTGGTCGTGGTGCTCGGTCGGGGTGGGTGGGTGGTCGCCGGCAGCGGGCAGTCGCATCGTGAAGGTCGATCCGTGGCCGGGCTCGCTCCACACGGTCACCTCACCACCGTGGTTGGCGCAGACGTGCTTGACGATGGCCAGCCCGAGGCCGGTGCCGCCGGTCGCGCGCGACCGGGCGCCGTCGACGCGGTAGAAGCGCTCGAAGATGCGCTCCTGGTCGCTCAGCGGGATGCCCTGCCCCTGGTCGGTCACGGCCACCGTGACCAGGCCGCCGCCGGTCGCGACCTTGACCGTCACGCGAGTGCCGTTCTCAGAGTAGGCGATCGCGTTGCCGACGAGGTTGCTGATGGCGGTCGTCAGCAGGTCGTGCTCGCCCCAGACCTCGTGCCGTCCGCTGTCGTGCGCCACCACGAGGGCGATCTTCTTGGTCTCGGCCGACAGCCGCGAGATGTCGACGGCCTCCTTCGCGACGCCGAGCAGGTCGATGCGGTCGGGGTCGCTGAGGGTGTCGGCCACCTGGATGCGCGAGAGGTCGACGATCTCCTGCACCAGCCGGGTGAGCCGGGTCGACTCGACCTGCATGCGCCGGGCGAAGCGGGCCACGGCCTCGGGGTCGTCGTGCGCCTCGAGCACGGCCTCAGCGAGCAGGGCCAGACCGCCTACGGGCGTCTTCAGCTCGTGCGAGACGTTGGCGACGAAGTCGCGCCGCGTCTCCTCGACCCGCAGGGCCTGGCTCCGGTCGTCGACGAGCAGCAGCACGTGAGAGTCACCCAGCGGCGCGACGCGAGCGTCCACCACCATGCTCGCCTCACCCAGCGGGCCCCGGGGCAGGACGAGCTCGTGCTCGCGGATGACCCCGTCGCGGCGCACCGCCCGCACCATCGCGAGCAGCTCGGGGTGCCCGAGCTCGCCGGAGCGCACGATCCCCATCGTGAGGGCGGAGGGCGAGCTGGTGACCACCGCGTCAGAGGCGTCGAGCACCACCCCGCTCGAGCGCAGGACAGCGAGCACGTCGCCGACGCCGGGCGGCAGGGGCGCCGCGGTCGTCTTCATGTGGCTCGGGTCCTCCGGTCGTCGGTGCAGGGTCGTCCTCAGCGCGAGGGCGGCGCCACCACCTCCCAGGACCCCGACGAGGGAGCCGAGCACGGCAGCAGTCGACGGGTCCACCCGACAAGACTAGGACCGAGTGTCACCCCGCCGTGGCCGTCGCGCCGCTCCGAGAAGGGCCGGCAGCGCGAAGTTCACCTTCCCGGCACGAACCGTTCACCCCGGGGTGGCACCGTCGGGCCTGCTGGTGCCCGGGTCACCACCTCGCAGTAGGCTCACCCGCCGCACCACGCACTCCGCTCACCACCGGTCGCCCCCGGCCGACATCTCGGGACAAGGACACCGCCATGCGCGACGCGTACCACGAGGACCTCGACACCATCACCGACCAGCTCGTCGAGATGACGCGCTTCGCCGGATCGGCGATGGCCCGGGCCACGACCGCGCTGCTCGACGCCGACGTCCACCTCGCCGAGAGCGTCATCGCCGCCGACGAGCAGCTCGACAGGATCCGCGAGGAGCTCGACGAGCTCTCGATCAACCTGCTCGCGCGCCAGCAGCCCGTGGCCACCGACCTGCGCATCGTGGTCACGTCGATGCGGATGAGCTCGGACCTCGAGCGGATGGGTGACCTCGCCCGCCACGTGGCGAAGGTCGCGCGCCTGCGCTACCCCGACAAGGCCGTGCCGCCGACCCTCACGTCGCACGTGCTCGAGATGGGTCAGGTCGCCGAGCGCATCGTCGCCAAGGCCGGCTCGATCATCTCCTCGAAGGACACCGAGGCCGCCCTCAGCCTCGCGCGGGACGACGACGAGATGGACGAGCTGCACCGCAACCTCTTCGCGGCGCTGCTGTCCGAGCGGGGGGCCTACACCCCCGAGATGATCGTCGACCTCACCCTGCTGGGGCGCTACTACGAGCGCTTCGCCGACCACGCCGTCTCGGTCGCCCGCCGGGTCGTCTTCCTCGTCACGGGCGCGTTCCAGCCTGAGGAGCTCGACCGCGAGGACCAGGAGGACGAGCCCATCGCCTGACGTCGCCCTGGTGCGCCGGACGCGCCCGTCTCTGGGCCCAGAACGCGCTCGACGAGCAGATCCGGCGCAACAAGGTCCAGTGGGGGTGGCTTCATCCGCCGTGCCCGTATGGAGTCAGCGGCCCTGGTTCGCGACGGCCGCCGCGGCGGCTGCGGCCGCCTCCGGGTCGAGGTAGCGCCCGCCGGGCGTGACGGGGGCGAAGCCACCCTCGACCTCGTCGAGCTCGTAGACCAGCGGCATGCCGGTCGGGATGTTGAGCGCGGCGATGTCGTCGTCGCCGATGCCGTCGAGGTGCTTGACCAGGGCCCGCAGCGAGTTGCCGTGGGCCACGACGAGGACGACCTTGCCGGCGCGCAGGTCGGGCTGGATCTCGTTCTCCCAGTAAGGGATCAGTCTCGTGACGACGTCCTTGAGGCACTCGGTGGACGGCATCGCGTCGCCGAGCCCGGCATACCGCGGGTCGCCGGCCTGTCCGTTGGCGTTGTCGGCGGAGATGGCCGGCGGCGGGGTGTCGTAGGAGCGGCGCCAGAGCATGAACTGCTCCTCGCCGAACTGCTCCATCGTCTGCTTCTTGTCCTTGCCCTGCAGGTCGCCGTAGTGCCGTTCGTTGAGGCGCCAGTCGCGCTTGACGGGGATCCAGTGACGGTCGGCCGCGTCGAGCGCGAGGTTGGCCGTGGTGATCGCGCGACGCAGGACCGAGGTGTGGACGACGTCGGGCAGCACGCCGGCGTCGGTGAGCATCCGCCCGCCTGCGACTGCCTCGGCGCGGCCCTTGTCGGACAGGTCGACGTCGACCCAGCCGGTGAAGAGGTTCTTGGCGTTCCAGACGCTCTCGCCGTGGCGGAGCAGCACGAGGGTGGAGGTCATGGGCGTGAGCCTATCGAGGGCGGTCTCGCCCAGACGCCTGCGCCCGCGGTCGTCACGGTGCTACGTTCCTGATCGCTCCCGGCCCCAGGACGCAGCGGCGCCCCTGCCCGTGCCCACGGGCCTGCAGTACGCGCGGGTCGCGTGCGCGAACGCCCCGACCTTCGTCACCACGGCGACCCCCACCTTCACGGCCGAGACCACCGACCCCGTCGACCACCGGCCCACGCTGGAGTTCGAGATCAGCGACAGCACCGGCGTCCCGACGCGCCACGAGGTGGCCGGCGCTGCGGACGGGATCCCCGTGTCGTGGACCGCGACGCTCGGCCGAGACGGGACGTACGCCTGGCGGGTGCGCGGGGTCACCGGCACGGGCACCACCCGCCAGGTCTCCGCCTGGTCACCCACGCAGCGCTTCGTCCTCGACACGAGCGCGCCGGGCGCGCCGGTGTCGGCCAGCGTCGACTACCCGCCCGACCTGTACGGCGGCACGGTCGGCAAGACCATCGCGTCTACCTCCGCGTCGTCCACGCAGACAGCAGCCGGGTACGCGTTCGGCTGGGACGTGACCCCGCCGAGCCTCGCCTCCGGCACGTGCACCTACGCGTCCGACCCCCGCGCCCGGACCGGCTACCAGACCGATTCCACGTTCACCGTGCCGGCCGACCTGCCGCCGGGCCGGCACACGCTCTGGACCTCGGCCTTCGACGGTGCCCATAACGCGAGCGGCACCACCGCCTACACGTTCTACGTCGCCCCCACCATCAGCAACGGCTCAGGGGTCCTGCCCACCCGGCTCGAGGGTGAGGGTCTGCCCGTGGGCCGCAGCACCGCGGCGACCTACGTCGAGTTCGCGCCCTCGGCCTCCGCGGGCGCGCAGCTGCACATCGTGCCCGCCCGGGGCACCACCAGCCCGGTGGGCCAGAGCGTGACCACGACCTTCGTGGTCGGCGTCGACGGCAGCTACGCGGTCAACGCGCTCATGGCGACGGGCCCGCACCACGCGAAGGTCGACTTCATCCTCGACGGACAGCCCGTCGGCCCCACGGTCTTCGACGGCTTCGCCAGTGCCCCGGGGCAGGCGTGGGTCGACCTGGGCGGGAGCCGCCTCACCCGCGGCACCCACCGCCTCACCCTCACCCTGCGCGGCCACACCGCGACCGGCTACCTCGACCCGGTCACCGGCCGGGACGACCAGGGGTATGCCGTGGGCCTCGACCTGCTGACCGGCTCCCCCGTGAACGGTTTCACCACGACGTCCTTCGCGGACGCCCTTAACAACCACGGCATCGTCAGCACCGACGGGAGCACCGCCCCCGTCGGCCTCGCCACCGACCTCGGTGGCACGCCCGAGCGGGTCAACCTCTCCCTGCGGGCCCTCGGGCTCTCCGGTGCCCGGCTGCGACGGTCGGCACCCGTGATGATCGACGGCGTGCCCTTCCAGCTGCCCACCCCGAAGGGTTCGGCCCGGGGGGCCGCCGACAACGTCGTGGCCATGGGCCAGACCATCCCCATCGGCCCCACGCCGCGGGTGCTGCAATCCGTCGACCTCCTCGTCGCCGCGGCCTGCGGCGACGTCGCGCCGCCTCCCGACGTCACGCACGACTACCCACGGACCACGTTCTCGCTCAACCAGGTGCTCCCGGACGACAGCGTGACGACGACGCCGACCGTCCCCACCATCCCCGACCTGCTGACCCCGGCCTCGACGACCGCGACCCACGTGACCTACCCGACGCCCACCGACCCGTTCGAGCTGGCCACCCCGCGGCTCGTCTCCGCCTGGCGGCTGCCCTACGCCGACCTCGGGACCACGCCCTCCCCGACGACGAGGCCCTGGATCTACCACGTGACCGTCCCGGTCAACCCGAACTTCCTCGACCTGCCCGTCGCCGGCCTGACCCTGCCCGACATCGGCAGCACCTTCGCCCGCGGCACCTGCCGCACCTCGTTCCACGTGCTCGCGATGACCCCCGTCCCCTGATCCTGCCCGGCCGGCAGGCCGGCCGACCTGCGGCCATTGCCCACGCTGGCTGGGTGGCTTTGCCCTCGATAGCGGTTCTTAGCCTGAGGCAAGAGTCGTCGGTCGGTCGATACCGCGGGAGCTGCCCGAGGTCCCGGACCGCTGACAACCCCCTCAGGCCCGGTGCCGGCCGCGCCGGTACCACCCCGACCCGGCGAGCACCGAGGCCCACGGAAAGCGGCCCTCGGACCGCAGGTTCCGCCACAGCCCGGCGAGTACACCGACACCCGCGAGCGCGAGGCCGGCGGCCGTGGCGATGTGGTCGAGACCGGCCCAGGTCGCGCCGTCACGATTCACAACTCTACGCCTAACGGTCAAAACGGTCGGTGCGTCCCTCCATGCGGGACTGGTCTTGACTGATTCAAGAAAAGGGGGGAGGGTGGGGGCATGCCCGCCGCCCCCCCGCTCGAGACCCTCGAGCACCTGTTGCGCGGATCGCACCTGCGGGTGACCCGGCCGCGGATGGCTGTGCTGGGCGCTGTGCACGCGCGACCCCACAGCGACACCGACACCATCCTGCGCGACGTGCGGGTCGAGCTGGGGCAGGTCTCGCACCAGGCCGTCTACGACGTGCTCCGCGCGCTGAGCACCGCCGGGCTCGTGCGCCGCATCCAGCCGCTCGGCCACCTCGCGCGCTACGAGGCGCGGGTCGCCGACAACCACCACCACGCCGTGTGCCGCGGCTGCGGCGCGATCACCGACATCGACTGCGCCGTGGGCGAGGCGCCCTGCCTCACCCCCTCGCCCGCGACCACCGACCCGGGCTTCGTCGTCGACGAGGCCGAGGTCATCTACTGGGGCCTGTGCCCTGCCTGCGCCACCTCCAGCCCGTCCCGCTCCTCCCTGCCCGATCCCTCTCAGATAAGGACCACCGCGTGACTGACCACGACACCCGCGAGCAGCACATGAACGACAACGACTCGAGCAACAACGCGCCCGGCGGCTGCCCCGTCGCGCACGGCCAGCTGCCCGAGCCGGTCGCCGGCGGCAGCAACCACGAGTGGTGGCCCGAGCAGCTCAACCTCGCGATCCTGCGCAAGCACCCATCCGTGGCCAACCCGATGGGCGGCGACTTCGACTACCGCGCGGCCTTCAACGCCCTCGACCTGGGTGCGGTCAAGACCGACATCGAGCAGATGCTCACCACCTCGCAGGACTGGTGGCCCGCCGACTTCGGTCACTACGGCGGCCTGATGATCCGCATGGCGTGGCACAGTGCGGGCACCTACCGCGTGCAGGACGGCCGCGGTGGCGCCAGCGCCGGTATGCAGCGCTTCGCCCCCCTCAACTCCTGGCCCGACAACGGCAACCTCGACAAGGCCCGCCGTCTGCTGTGGCCGATCAAGAGGAAGTACGGCCAGTCGATCTCGTGGGCCGACCTCATCGTGCTCACCGGCAACGTCGCGCTCGAGTCGATGGGCTTCGACACCTTCGGCTTCGCCGGTGGCCGCGCCGACGTCTACGAGCCCGACCAGGACATCTACTGGGGCCCCGAGCGCGAGTGGCTCGGCGACGAGCGCTACACCGGTGAGCGCACCCTCGACAACCCCCTCGCCGCGGTCCAGATGGGTCTGATCTACGTCAACCCCGAAGGGCCCAACGGCCGCCCCGACCCGCTCGCCTCGGCCCACGACATCCGCGAGACCTTCGGGCGGATGGCGATGAACGACTACGAGACCGTCGCCCTCATCGCCGGCGGTCACACCTTCGGCAAGACACACGGCGCGGCCGACCCTAACCCGCACGTCGGGCCCGAGCCCGAGGGTGCGCCCATCGAGCAGCTGGGTCTCGGCTGGAAGAACGGCTACGGCACCGGCAAGGGGGCCGACGCGATCACCAGCGGGCTCGAGGTCACCTGGACCTCCACGCCCACCCAGTGGTCCAACGGCTACTTCGACAACCTCTTCGGCTACGAGTGGGAGCTGACCAAGAGCCCCGCGGGCGCGCACCAGTGGCAGCCCAAGGACGGCGGCGGTGCGGGCACGGTGCCCGGGCCCGCCCCCGAGTCCCCCCGCCGCGTGCCGACCATGCTCACGACCGACATCGCCCTGCGCGTCGACCCGGCCTACGAGCAGGTCTCCCGCCACTTCCACGAGAACCCGGCCGAGTTCGCCGATGCGTTCGCCCGCGCCTGGTTCAAGCTCACCCACCGCGACATGGGCCCGAAGAACCGTTATCTCGGACCCGAGGTGCCGTCGGAGGAGCTGCTCTGGCAGGACCCGGTGCCGGCCGTCGACCACGAGCTGGTCTCCGACGCCGACGTGGCCGACCTCAAGGCGCACGTGCTCGCCACCGGTGTGAGCGTGGCCGACCTCGTGTCGACCGCGTGGGCCTCGGCCGCGTCGTTCCGCATCAGCGACAAGCGCGGTGGCGCCAACGGTGGCCGCATCCGCCTCGAGCCGATGCGCAGCTGGGAGGCCAACGAGCCCGGTCGCCTGACCGGCGTCATCACCGCCCTCGAGGGCGTGCAGAGCGCCTTCAACGCCGCGCAGTCCGGCAGCAAGCGCGTCTCCTTCGCCGACCTCGTCGTCATCGGTGGCGCCGCGGCGGTCGAGAAGGCGGCCAGCGACGCCGGCCGTACGGTCACCGTGCCCGTCACCCCCGGGCGCACCGACGCGACCCAGGAGCAGACCGACGTCGAGTCGTTCTCCTGGCTCGAGCCGGCCTCCGACGGCTTCCGCAACTACCTCGGCAAGGGCACGCGGCTCCCGATGGAGTACCACCTGGTCGACCGGGCCAACCTGCTCGGCCTGAGCGCCCCGCAGCTCACCGTCCTCGTCGGTGGCCTACGCGTCCTCGGAGCCACCTACCAGGGCTCGTCGTACGGCGTGCTCACCGACCGACCGGGCACGCTGAGCAACGACTTCTTCGTCAACCTGCTCGACATGGGTGTCGAGTGGCACGCCATCGGTGAGGGCGAGGCGGTCTTCGAGGCGACCGACGTCGCCACCGGTGACACGAAGTGGACCGGCACCCGCAACGACCTCGTCTTCGGCAGCAACTCCGAGCTGCGCGCGGTCGCCGAGGTCTACGCGCTGGACGACGCCGCCGACAAGTTCGTCGCCGACTTCGTCGCGGCCTGGACCACGGTCATGGACGCCGACCGTTACGACGTGCGCTGACCCGCTCCCTACGACAGGGGGCCGGTCACTCCGCGTGTCCGGCCCCTCAGTGGTCAGAGAATCACCCCTCCAGCCCACTGGGGGGGTGATTCCTTGACCACCTAAGGGGCCGCGGTGACCTCGAGGAGGTGGCGGAAGGCCTCGAGGTTGTAGGTCGACTCGCCGCGGCTGACCCGCCAGGCCCACTCCTTCTTCATCGAGGTGAGGAAGCCGAGCACGAGGAGGTCGTTGAAGGGCGTGTCGGCGGCCTGGAGGACGACGCCGAAGACCTTGTCGAGGGTGTCGTCGTCGAGCGCCGCGGTCGGCACCTCGCCGCGCACGTAGACGTCGCCGGTCGAGTCGACCGCGTAGGCGAGCACCGGCATGCGCAGGTTGCGCTGGAGCAGGAAGCGGTAGAACTCGCCGGCGTTCTCGTCGGGGTGGCGGATGACGAAGGCCGACAGGTAGGTCGTCGACCTGCGGATGACCACCGACACGACCGTGCGCAGCTTCTTCTCGCCCGGCAGGGTGACGACCGCCTCACCGGGCCGGCCACCGGGCTCGTGCTCCAGCCCGGCGTCGGCGACGTAGGCCAGCAGGCGCGCCGAAGCCTGCGCCACCGGACCACCCCCGGCGGATGCCTCGTCAGGCGCCTCGTCAGGAGCGTCGTTGGGAGCGTCAGCGGGCAGGTCGCCGGCCGGGACACCCGGCGGGCTGGGGCGGTCGGGCGGCGAGGTCACCTCGCCAGCGAACCACAGCGGTCAGGGGAACGCAGCGCCGGTGGCCCGCACGAGGGCCTCGAGGTCGGTGAGATCGAGCACCCCGCCCTCACGGCGTCGGCTGTCGCGGGCTGCGGCATAGACCTCGAGCAGCCGGTCGGTCGTCGCGCCCCACCCGAAGCGGGCCGCGTGGCGGACGGCCCGCCTCGACAGCTCGCGCCGACGGGCCGGGTCGGCCAGGAGCCCGCCCACGGCGTCGGCCCACCGCCCGGTGTCGTGGCCTGCGACGAGGACGCCGGCGTCGCCCACCGCAGCCGGCAGACCGCCGACCTCGGCCGCCACGACCGGGGTGCCGCACGCGAGCGCCTCGATGGCGACCAGCCCGAACGACTCGTTGTGCGACGGCACGGTCACGACGTCGGCCGCGCGGAACCACGTGGCGAGGGTAGGCCGGTCGACCGGGGGCACGAAGCGCACCAGGTCGAGGATGCCGAGCTCGGAAGCGAGCTCGACGAGGGCCTCCGGGCGGGTCAGGCCGGAGCCGCTCGGCCCACCCAGGACGGCGACGACCAGCCGCTCGCGCAGGACGGGTTCGCGGCGCACGAGCTCGGCGGCGAGACGCAGCAGCACGTCGGGGGCCTTGAGGGGCTGGATCCGCCCGACGAAGAGCAGCATGACCGCATCATCCGCCACCCCCACAGCCGCTCGGGCCCGCCGCTGGTCGCCGGGCGTGAAGACCTCGAGGTCGACGCCGGGCGGCACGACCTCGACCCGCACGGGGTCGGCATCGTAGAGGTCAACCAGCTCGCGCTTCTCGGGCTCGGTGTTGGCCACCAGCCGGTCGGCGGCCTCGACGACCTGCACCTCACCGATCTCGCGACCGGGTGGCTCGGGCGTGTCACCCTCGGCCAGGTGCCGGTTCTTGACCCGCGCCATCGTGTGCATCGTGTGCACGAGCGGGATGTCGAACCGGTCGGATGCCAGCCAGCCGACCTGGCCGGAGAGCCAGTAGTGGGAGTGGAGCACGTCGTACCAGCCCGGGGGCCTCGCCGCCTCGGCTCGCATGACCCCCGCGGCGAAGGCGCAGAGCTGGCCCGGCAGGTCGTGCTTCGACAGGCCCTCGAAGGGGCCGGCGACCACGTGCCGCACCGTCACCCCGGGCACCATCTCGACCACAGGCGGCAGGGCACCGGTCGTGGCCCGCGTGAAGACCTCGACCTCGGTGCCGCGCGCGGCCAGCTGCCGGGCGACCTCGGCGACGTACACGTTGAGCCCGCCGGCGTCACCGGTGCCCGGCTGAGCGAGCGGCGAGGTGTGCACGCTGAGCATCGCCACGCGGTGGATGCGGCCGGTCGTCACGCCCTCGCCAACACCCTCCCGCGGTCCCTGATTCCCGTGGGCGGCACACGGGGGGCCACGTGACGCTGCGTGCACCCCCGTAGGCTCGGTGCGTGCCGCGCAGCAAGCCCGTCGGGGTCGTGACCCGCGGTACGACCAACCCCAACCGGCTGCGCCGCGTCGACCGCTGGATCGCGGGGCCGCAGGGCGTGCGGCTGCGGCGGTCACCCACGCCACCGGTCGTCGTCGACCTCGGCTACGGCGCGTCGCCGGTCACCGCCGTCGAGCTGCACGACCGCCTGCGTCGGGTGCGGCCCGACGTCGAGGTCGTCGGCATCGAGATCGACCCGGCACGCGTCGCCGCCGCCAGGCCGCTGGAGCGCCCCGGCCTGACGTTCGCCCTCGGCGGCTTCGAGATCCCGCTCGAGTCCGGCGCCCGTCCGACGCTCGTGCGCGCCTTCAACGTGCTGCGTCAGTACGACGAGCCGCAGGTGGCCGCCGCGTGGGCCCGCGTGTGCGCGCGGCTCGCTCCGGGCGGCCTGCTCGTCGAAGGCACCTGCGACGAGCTCGGCCGGCGCAGCACCTGGGTCGCGCTCGACGAGAACGGGCCGCTCAGCCTGACCCTCTCGGTGCGGCTGGCCGATCTCGGGCGGCCCTCCGAGGTGGCCGAGCGGCTCCCGAAAGCCCTGATCCACCGCAACGTGCCCGGCGAGCGCGTGCACGACCTGCTCTCCGCCCTCGACCGCGCCTGGGACGTCGGCGCGCCGATGGCGTCGTACGGTGTGCGTCAGCGCTGGGGTGCCGCCGTGGGCTCGTTGCGCGACCAGGGGTGGCCGCTGCTCGACGGGCCCGGCCGCTGGCGGTTGGGCGAGGTGACCGTCGCCTGGGGCGCGGTTGCCCCGTCGAGCAGGACCTGACGCCGGTCAGCCCGGCCGACGGGGTCAGCGGGTGTAGTCGTCGTGCAGACGCTCGATGTCGTCCTCGTCGAAGTGACCGAAGGCGACCTCGAGAATGCGGGTCGGCGCGGGCCCGCTGTTGCCCATGCGGTGGCGGTCACCCTGCGGGGCCCAGATGGTCTCGCCCGGCTGGGCCGTCCACTCGCGCTCACCGACGGTGATGTCCATCGGCCCGTCGAGGACGGTCCACATCTCGCCCCGGTGCTCATGACGCTGCAGCGACAGGCGCTGGCCGGGCTGGACGGTGATGATCTTGACCGTGACCTGCTCGTTGGAGACGAACTGCTGGAACTGCCCCCAGGGACGTGTGGCCACGAAGATGTCGTGCGAGGGGTCACGCCCTTCGACCTCCTGGCCGTCTCGCGTCGTGCTGACGTCCTGATGCTGGCTCATCCGTTCCCCTTACGTCGGTTGGCGTCGGGCCAAGTCTGACCCATGGGGTGGGTCAGCTGGACCGGTTTGGCACCACGGTCACAAGGGCCACCAGAGCCAGCAAGGTCACCAGGGGCCGTAGGGGCCCTGGTTCGTGCGACCACCACGACCGGACACCTGGCGCAGGGCCGGGCGCACGTCGGTGAGGTAGACCGCCGCCGCGACGAAGGCGATGATGCCGACGAAGCCGAGGACGTACTGGAAGGTGATGACCCCCACGGCCACCGCGACCCCGAGGACCGCGAGCCAGAACGTCTTCGTGCGCTTGCCGGCCGCGACGTAGGACTGCGAGCTGTGGCGGAGCGCGTCGACGATCGCGAAGACCTCGCACCCGAGGGCGAGCACGCCGAGCACGAGCAGCAGGGTGCTCTGCACGTTGCTGAAGATCTGCATGGTGTCCACTCTAGGGTCGTCGGGGCAGCCGCTGGACAGATCTGGCGCAAAGCCCGCAGATCAGACGTCCAGGACGACGGTCACCGGACCGTCGTTCACCAGGTGAACCTCCATGTCGGCCCCGAAGGTTCCCGTCGCGACCTCGACCCCGAGCGCATGCAGCCCCGCGACCACCGCCTCGACCAGCGGCCCGGCGACCGAGCCGGGCGCTGCTGCCCCCCACGACGGCCGTCGACCCTTGCGGGTGTCGGCGAGCAGCGTGAACTGCGAGACGACCAGCACGGGCGCGCCCACGTCGGTCACCGACCGCTCGTCGCGCAGGATCCGCAGCCCGGCGATCTTGCGCACCGTCGCGTCCGCCTGGGCCGGCCCGTCGCCGACCCCGACCCCGACCAGGGCGAGCAGCCCGGGCCGCGTGACCTCGCCGACGACCTGGCCGGCCACCGAGACCCGGGCCGAGGTCACGCGCTGCAGGACGGTGCGCACGCGCAGCCTCAGAGACCAACGGCGACGACCGCGCCGACCGGCTCGCCGTGCCCGAGCACGGGTGCGTGCTCCAGCTGGGCGAAGGCCGTCGGCGCCTCGACCCCGATGCGCCGCAGCACGGCCGCGACCACGACCGGCGCCGCCCGGTGGAATCCGTCGGCCACCTTGACGGCGACCCCGCGACCGTCGGGCAGCCCCACGGCATACACCGACTCGGCGCCGTCCTTCGCGACCAGGCCCGGCACCTCGCGAATGAGGGCGGTCACCGCCCGCCGGGTGCCGCCGAGCATCTCGGGGAAGGCCGAGATGGCGTCGGCCACCCGTCGCTCCGCGGTGCCGTCGGCTGCCGAGGCGGTGCGGCCGAAGGCCCGGGCCAGCCCGACGAGCGGGTAGGCCTGCAGCGGCGCCCCGCACCCGTCGACAGCGATCGCGCTGACCGTCGTGCCCGACAGGTCCTCGATCGTCGCGAGCACCCCCTGCTGGAGGGGGTGCTCGGGGTCGAGGTAGGACGCCAGGTCCCAGCCGTTGACGACGCAGGTCGCCACCATCGCCGCGTGCTTGCCCGAGCAGTTCTGCGCGAGCGACGAGGCCGGGCGACCGTCACGGATCCACGCCTCGCGCTCCTGCTCGTCGTAGGGGCGGTCAGGGGTGTTGCGCAGGTCGTCCTGCGTCAGACCCGCGCCGGCCAGGATCTGCTGAGCGGCCTCGAGGTGGAAGGGCTCGCCCGAGTGGCTCGCACAGGCGAGGGCCAGCTGGCGTGGGGGCAGGTCGAGACCGGCGCGCACCATCGCGGCTGCCTGCACCGGCTTGTTGGACGACCGGGCGAAGACCGGGCCGGACGCATCGCCCAGCTGCCACTCGACCTCGCCGTCGGGGCCCGTCACGACGACGCTCACCCGGTGCACGCTCTCGACCACCCCCGATCTCACGACGTGGACGAGGACGGGTGCCTCGGAGAGTGCGGGGGACACCGGCAGGGGCTCGAGAGTGCTCACCGGCACAGTCTTCCAGCCCCGGGCCCGCCTCCTCACTGGGATGATCCCGACGTGGGCCTCGCGACCCCCTCAACCCTTCGGACCCTCCTCGCCATCGGCCTGGCCTGATGACCATCACCGCCCACGGGACAGCATCGGCCCCCATCGTGGTCGACCACCTCGGCAGCGCGAAGCCGGTGCTCGACAACAGCATCGACGTGCAGGGGTCGAGCTGGCTGGTCATCCGCCACCTGCAGGTGGTCACCCCCAACCTGCTCGACAACACGAGCGGGGCAGACCGCCGCCGCCGGGGCGTCCTTCCTCGGCGTCTACCACTCCCCACCGGCCTGACCCCGGGCCCTCCCCCCACGCAGACGTCCGCGTGGCAACCCGACCGGGCCGGTCGTCCACGCGGACGTCTCGCGTGCAGGTGGTGAGGTGCGGCGTCTCCAGAACGGTGGACGCCGCGGGCGTCAGTCGCCGATCTTCTCGGCGGCGTCCTCGGTCGCCACGACGGCAGCGGCAGTCGCCTTCTTGGCGGTGGTGCGGGTGGCCTTGGCCCGGGACGTGGTGCGCTCGGCGCCCTTGCGGGCGGTCGTGGTGGTGCGCTTGGCTGCCGTGCGGGTGCGCTTGACGGCGGCCTTGACCTTGGGGGTGGCCTCGGCGACGTCGGCCTTGACGGTCTCCGCGGTCTCGGCGATCGTGTCGGCCGTCCTGGTCGCCTCCTTGCGGGCGGTGGTGAAGGTCGCCTTGGCGCTGGAGGTGGTCGAGTCGACCGCGTGGCGAGCAGTGGTGACCGCGCCGCGGCCGACGGCGATGGTGCTGTCGACCTGCTTGACGAGATCCTTGGTGGCGCGCTGGGTGCGCAGGCGGGTCAGGAGCGAGTCGCCCCGGGCCTCGAGGGCGCCGACGGTGCTCTCGACGTCGCTGTGCACCTTCCCGATGAGCTCCTTACCGGTGCGGATGGCCAGCGAAGGGGCCTCCTGCACCTGCTTGACGAGCTCCTTCTGCAGGCCCTTGGGGTCGATGTTGGTCAGGGCGCGACGGGTGGCGACGACCTGGCCGCTGGCGTCGCGGACCTTCTCGACGGCGAGGTCGACGATGCCGACGAGGGCCTCTCCGGTGCCGGTGGCGGTCTTCTTGAGGTCAGTGGTCAAGGACATGGTGGTTCCTCCTGGAACGGTGTGGTGGTCTAGCTCTGGGGCGGGGTACGCCGGCGCGACGGTGCGCTGCGCGGTGCCGGGGTGTCGTCCCCGGGCTGGGTCAGGCTGGTGGCGGTGGAGTCAGTGCCGTCAGGGGGCACGCTGCCTCCGGAGACGAACGAGGCGTAGACGTCGACGAGGACGGCGCGCTGGCGGGGCGTGAGCCCCGGGTCGGCGGCGATGGCCTCGAGGACCCCCGGCGAGCCGGGGGGCGACGGCACGGCATCGAGGATGCCGGCCTGGACGTAGAGCGACTCCGCCGAGACCTGCAGCCCGCGGGCGAGCTGCTGGAGGATCTCGGCACTCGGCTTCTTCAGGCCCCGCTCGATCTGCGAGAGGTAGGGGTTGGAGACTCCAGCCAGGTCGGAGAGCTGACGCAGCGAGAGCTGGGCGCTCTGGCGCTGCTCGCGCAGGAACGCCCCCAGCTCGTGCGGTGACAACTTGCTCATGCCTCCATCATGCTTGCTCTGGTTAGCAAGTGCAAACCAGAGGCAGCGTGAGGTAGCCCACAGCCGCCTCGGGAACACCCCCACCGTCAGCTTGTTGGTTCATACCGTCGCTCGTGGGCCTCCTGGGCCAGCAGAGAGGTCGTGTCGGGCGCCACCAGACGAAAGGGGAGCTGGCCGGTCAGCGGCGCTTGACGCCGAGCTCCTCGCGGGCCTGTGTCGTCGTCATCGGCGGGCGCTGCAGCGTCGTGGCGATCTCGGCGGCGCGGGCCACCAGCTCGTCGTTGTGCCGCACCTCTTGGCCCCGGGCGTAGACGAGGTTGTCCTCCATGCCCACCCGCAGGTGCCCACCGGCGCCGAGCGCGGTGGCGAGCACGGGCAGGTGCGAGCGGCCGATGCCGGTGGCCGACCACGTGGTCACCTCGGCCGGCAGGGCCGCGACGGCGGCGAGGACGGCGGCAGCGGTGCCCGGCATACCGCCGGGCACGCCGGTGACCAGGTCGACGTGCACCCGCCCTCCGTAGGGCAGCCCCTCCTGGTCGAGCAGCCGACGCAGCGACGCGACGTGCCCGAGGTCGAAGAGCTCGAACTCGGGGACGACCTCGCGCGCGATGCTCTGCCGGTAGAGCTCGACCACGAAGGGCCAGGGGTTGAGGAAGACGTCGTCACCGAAGTTCGTCGTGCCGCAGGTGAGCGAGCACGAGTCGGGCTCGGCGTCGAGCACCGTCAGCCGCTGCGCGAGCGGGTCGTGCACGCTGCCGCCGGTGGAGAGCTGCACGATCAGGTCGGTCGCCTCGCGCACGGCGTCGACCGCCTCGCGCAGGCGGGCACCGTCGAGGGTCGGCCGGTGCTCGTCGTCACGGATGTGCAGGTGGATCAGCGAGGCCCCCGCCGCCTCGCAGCGCACAGCGGTCTCGACGAGCTCGTCCGTGGTCGTGGGGAGCTGGGGCACATCGGCCTTGGCGACCTCGGCCCCGGTCGGCGCGACGGTGATCAGGGTGTGGGCGGCGCTGCTCATGACCCCAACCCTCCCACTTGTTGCGGTGAGCGCCGGACAACTGCGACAGAACTCGCGTCAGACGCAGCGCTCACCGCAACAAGTGGAGGTTCCAGGGGGTCAGGGGGTGACGACCACCGTCTGGGCGCCGGCGACGTCGCCGGCCACGAGGACCGCGTCCACCGGGGTGTTGCGCTTGATGAGGGCCAGGGCGATGGGGCCGTCCTCGTGGTGGCGGGCCACCGAGGTCAGGAAGCCCACGGCTCGTCCGTCGAGGGTGAGCTCACTCCCCCGGTCGGGCAGCAGGTGGCCGGAGCCGTCGAGGTGCAGGAACACCAGCCGACGCGGCGGACGCCCCAGGTTGTGCACCCGGGCGACGGTCTCCTGCCCGCGGTAACAGCCCTTGTGCAGGTGCACGGCGCTGCGCAGCCAGTCGACCTCGTGCACGAGGGTGCGGTGGTCGGTCTCGTACCCGAGACGGGGCCGCCACGCCGCGATCCGCAGCGCCTCTGCGGCCCACGACCCGGCCAGCGGCCGATCACCAACAGCAGCAACGAGATCGGCCCGCGGCACGATGAGCTCACGCCACGCTCGTCCCGTGCCGGGGTGACCCTCCAGCGGCCCGTAAGCCGCCGTGTCACCGGTGGCACCGACGAGGTCGGGCCACGGGTCACGCCAGGCGAGGGGCTCACCGGGGAGAGACTCGGCGGCATACGGCTCACCGAGCACGGCGTGCTCGTGGCTGACGTCGGCGACCTCGACCCGCAGCATGAAGCGCATCGAGTCGAGCCAGGCGAGCAGCGGGCCGGCGGCGCCGGGCTCGGTGGTGACCCAGGTCGTCTCGCCGTCGTCGACCACGTGCAGGTCGTGCTCGACGTGACCCTTGGGGCTGAGCACGAGCGTCTCGCGCGACTCGCGCGCGGGGAGGCCGAGCAGCATCTGGGTCGTCAGCGAGTGCAGCCACGACAGCCGGTCGGGGCCGGTCACGGTGAGCACGGGACGGTGCGACAGGTCGACCACCGCGAGCCCCTCGGCGAGCAGGCGCTGCTCGCGCAGCGGGTCGCCGTAGTGCGCGGCCACCGGGGCGTCGAGGCCCTCGCCCGCCACGGCGCCGGGAGCGCGCAGCAGCGGCGACCCGGGGCCCGAGGCCTTCGGGGTGGGGTCAGTGCTCTGGGTGGGGGTGCTCATGCGGTCCTCGTGACTCCGGCGCGGAGCCGGCTGGGGTGTCGGCGGATGCGTGAGCCCCACCGACGCTGGTCGACGTGACAACGGGTGTCCCGCCGTGGTGGCGGCCGGGCTCGCGCGCGCACTCGGCGCACCACCCGTGGACCGCCATGTGGGTGACGTCTGCTTCAAAGCCGTGGGCCGCCCGCAGATTCCCGATGAACGCCGCAGCGGTCTCGATCGGGGCCTCCCCGACGACCCCGCAGCCCAGGCAGACGAGGTGGATGTGGGTCGCGTGGCCGGCCCGGTGATAGCTCGGCGCCCGGTGGTCGAGGTGCGTGTGCGCCACGAAGCCGAGCTCCTCGAGCACCTCGAGACCGCGGTAGATCGTCGACTGCGGCAGCTCGGCCCCGCCGTCCTGGCCGACGACCTTGGCGATGAGGTCGGGGGTGGCGTGCTCGAGGTGGCTGACGGCGTCGAGGATCCGACGCCGCTGGGGCGTCAACCGCTTGCCCTGGGCGCGCAGGGCGTCTCCGAGGTCGGGCACGACCCCAGCGTACGACGTCCTCGCACCGCCGAGGGAGTCCTACTCCATCCGGGTGAGCGTGGCCGAGATGTGGCTCTGCATCGGCTGGTCGACCGCGGCCATGTCCATGACCCACATCAGCTGAGAGTCGACGAGGCCGTACATCCGGCTGCCGGCGTTGTACTCCTTGGCCAACGGGCTGCGCACGACCGAGTCGGTGCGCAGGTAGACCTTGGCTGGCTCGATGGAGCCGTAGTACATCTCGACGACGCCGGTCGGGTGGGCGAGCAGCAGCTCGACGTCGGCGCCGTCCTCACCGGGCCGCCAGAAGCCGAGCTCGGTCGCGAGGGGCCGCACCCGCTCGCCCGTCGTGGGCTCGAGCAGCCAGGTGTGGCTGCTCCACTCGAGGAAGCCACGCCCGTCGTGGGAGCAGACGACCTCCTGGCCGAAGTTGACCGACTCGATGGTGGGGTAGCCGACGACCCCGACGCCTTCCCAGCGCCCGACCATCCAGGCCAGGGGGCGCAGCCGCTCGGGCAGGTCGGCATCGAGGATGAACACGCGTCGGATCGTAGCCTGACCCCGTGAGCCCCTCCCCCGCTGCCATCCGCCCGCTCGTCGTCAAGGTCACCGCCGGCGCCGAGGCTCCCGAGCGCTTCTCCCAGGGGGTCACCATCGCCGCGACCGCCCTCGCGGCGGGTGCGTCGGTCAGCCTGTGGCTGACCGGCGAGGCGACGTGGCTCGCCGTCCGGGGTCGGGCCGAGGACTTCACCCTGCCGCATGCCGCCCCACTCGCCGACCTGCGCGACGCGCTGCTGGCCGCCGGGTGCGTGTCGGTCTGCAGCCAGTGCGCGGCTCGACGAGACCTCACGCAGGACGACCTGCTGCCGGGCGCGCGGATCGCCGGTGCGGCCTCCTTCGTCGAGGAGGTCCTGGCCCCTGACGTGCAGGCCCTCGTCTACTAGACCCGCGGTCAGGCTCGGGTCAGGCGACGTAGAGCCGGGTGATGAGGTAGACCAGCACCCCGACGACGAGCACGGAGGCCGCCCCCTGCGACAGCCGGGCGGGCAGGCTCCCGGCGCCGGGCAGGGGCGCGAGCACTCGCCGCACGATGTGCGACACCACGCCCGCGACGACCCCGAGGACGGCTGCGGGCACGGGGTCGACCACCCCGACGAGCCGGGCGACGAGCAGGGCGCCGAGCACCCCCGCCACCGCGGCCGGCACGAGGACCCAGCGGCGCAGCGCCGGCACGTGGGCCAGGAGGTCGGCGAGCGCGGCGACCGCCACCGCCCCCATCGCCACGGCGACGTGACCGGGTCCGCGGGAGTAGGCCGGCAGCGCCGCCAGTGGGGCGCCGACCGTGGCCAGGGCGAGGCCGGCGACGCTCGAGGACAGGCCCAGCGTCAGCCCGGACCGCTCCCGGCGCAGCAGCTGCTGCAGGAAGGCGAGGACGATGCTGACGCCGATGGTGGCGGGCAGCCACCTGAGCATCGGCTCATCGCGGGTCAGCCCGACCGTGAGACCGAGGGCCAGCGAGCCGGCGCCGACGACGGCTGCCGACCAGCGCGGGGTCGGTGCCGAGAGCAGCCGCGGCCACCCCCAGGCCAGCACCAGGCCGACGAAACCGACCGCGACCCCCGTCATGAGGGGGCCGGATGCGGCGCTCGACCCGACGAGCAGGGCCAGCGCGGCGGTCACGCCGACCGTCGTGACCGAGGTGACCGCCACGGCCGGGTCGCTCGACCCACCGGGACCGGTGGGGTGCTCGGACGCCGGTCTGGCGACCTCGCCGCGAGCCGCCGCCTCGCGCGCCGCGCGGGCAGCCGCCCGGGTCTGCGGCCCGGCCAGCGTCACCGTCGGCACGTCGTCGACACCGTCGGCCTGCGTCACGGACAGCATCCTCGCATCACCCGCCGGCGAAGGGCGGGAGCACCTCGACGACCACCCCCGCGGCCACCGGCTGGTCGAGGACCCCGCGGGCCCCCTCGACCAGCAGCGTGGCCACCGCGACCACGGGGGCGAGCGCCGGGCGGCGGCGCACGACCTCGGCGACCACCTCGCGCAGGGTCTCGCCCGGCACCTCGGTGTCCTCACCCACGCCGGCGGCGGCTCGGGCTCCGGCCCAGTAGCGCACGGTGACGGACACGAGGGCTCCCTTCGGCCAACGGTATGGAGCGAGCGCCCAGCAGCGCCGCAGGTGGATCAGTCTCTCACCACGTCGAGGCCAGGGACTCGTCACGGGCTCCCAGCCCGCAGACGCAGGGGGGTGGGTGGGCAGCCAGCGACTATCCTCGGGCCCATGGCCGCACTCCTCCTGCTCACCAACGCGCTGGCCCCCAGCGCCGAGGTGCTGCCGGCCCTCGGGTTGCTCAGCCACCACGTGCGCATCCTCCCCGCCGAGCCCACCGCCCTCGTGGACGCCCCCGCTGGCGACGTCGTGCTCGTCGACGCCCGCTTCGACCTGGCCCAGGCCCGGTCGCTGTGCCGGGTGCTGCGGGCCACCGGCCTCACCAACCCCCTGCTGGCCGTGCTCACCGAGGGGGGCCTCGCCGGGCTGACCAGTGAGTGGGGCATCGACGACGTCATCCTCGACAGCGCCGGGCCGGCCGAGGTCGACGCGCGGCTGCGGCTGGCCGTCACCCGCACCGAGGTCGTCGAGATCGAGGAGTCCGGGCCGATTCGCGCCGGAGACCTGACCATCGACGAGACCACCTACTCCGCGAAGGTGCGCGGTCGTCAGCTCGACCTGACCTACAAGGAGTTCGAGCTGCTGAAGTTCATCGCGCAGCACCCGGGCCGGGTCTTCAGCCGGGCGCAGCTGCTGCAGGAGGTCTGGGGATACGACTACTTCGGCGGCACCCGCACCGTCGACGTGCACGTGCGCCGGCTGCGGGCCAAGCTCGGCCACGAGCACGAGTTCCTCATCGGCACGATCCGCAACGTCGGCTACCGCTTCGTCTCGGAGCGGCCCCACGACCAGGAGGCCGTCTCCGTCGAGGAGTGAGCCCCCGTCCAGCAGCGCTGGACGGGGGCTCACTGCCTACGGGGGACTGCGACCGTGGCTACGGCGTGGCCGTGCCGGCGATGCGGCTGGGCACGGTCGGGGCATAGGGCGAGATCGTCGGCAGGTAGGACGCGAAGCCGTCGATGTCGAGGCCACCGAAGTAGGTGCCCGTGCCCTTGAGGAAGGAGGGGAAGTTGTCTCCGCCACCGGCGAGGAAGTTGTTGGTCACGATGCGGTAGCTCCCGGTCCTGCTGATCGGGGTGCCGTTGATCGCGACCGATCCGTCGACCGGCCCGGTGGGCGTCATGGTGTAGCTGAAGCCCGTGCTCACCTGGAGCGTCTTGACGGCGCCCGCGTTGAGCCCGGTCACCTGCTGGGTGAGCAGGTCGTAGACGTCCTGCCCGGTCAGCGTCATCGAGACCAGGTAGTTGTTGAAGGGCTGCACCGTGAAGGCCTCGTCGTAGGTGATGGCGCCGGGCGCCTCACCGTAGGGAGAGCTGGCGTAGGTGAGGTCGGCGCGGATGCCACCGGGGTTCATGAAGGCGATGACCGGGGCGACGCCGCCCGTGGTCGTCGACGGGTCGGCGAGCTGCGCGTCGGCGATGAGGTCACCCAGCGCCGACTCGCCCGCGGGGTTGCCGGCGCGCGTGACGTCCGAGGTGACCGACCCCAGCACCTTGCTGGCGATGGGCGTGACCAGGGTCTTGTAGGTCGCGATGAGCGAGGACTGGTCGGCGTCCTTGGGCAGCGTGCGGTCGACGGTGAGGTTGGAGCCGGCGACCGAGCCGCGCAGGATGTCGTTGGTCTTGGTGTTGTAGGTCAGCGTCGTGTCGGTGATGAGCCGGCCGAACGACGACGCTGACGTGAGCAGGCGCGGCTTGCCGGCCGGGTCCTTCACCGAGCACACGTAGGGCTGGTGGGTGTGACCGGAGATGACCATGTCGATCTCGGGGGACAGCTTCGAGGCGATCGGCAGGATCGGCGAGCTGGCCGGGATGAGACTCCCACCCCCGCCGCAGGTGTAGTCGTAGGTGGGGTTGACCGCGTAGGCCGTGCCCGTCGCCGGGTCGGTCCACTGCTGCGGGGACGGCACGCCGCCCTGGTGGATGAGCACGATGATGGCCTGCACGCCCTGGCGCTTCAGCACGGGCACGAGCGCGTTGGCGGTGTCGACCTCGTCGGTGAAGGACAGGCCCTTGACGCCCGACGCCGTGACGATGGTCGGCGTGTCCTTGAGCGTCATGCCGATGATGCCGATCCTGGCCGGACCGACCTGCTTGATCGTGTAGGCGGGCAGGATCGTGTCGCCGGCCCTGTGGCCCTTGGTGTCGAAGGAGTACTTCACGTTGGCCGCGAGGTAGTCGAAGCTCGCCCCGGCGAAGGTGTGGTCAGCGCAGGAGTTCTGGTTGTTGGCGCCGGCACCGTCGTTGAGGCACCCACCATCGGCCATCCGCTGCAGCTCGCGGTAGCCCTCGTCGAACTCGTGGTTGCCCACGGCGGTGGCATCGAGACCAAGGAGGTTCATCGACTCGATCGTCGGCTCGTCGTGGAAGGCCGCGGACAGCAGCGGCGAGGCCCCGATGAGGTCGCCGGCGGCGAGCGTCAGTGACAGGGGGTGCCCCACGCGCTCCTGCTTCAGCGTGGTCGCGAGGTACTCCGCCCCACCCACGTCCTGGGTCACGTCGACCGGCAGCCCGCTGACCGGGTCGATCCGGTGATCGACCACGACCCGGCCGCTCGAGCCGGCGGGCGGCTCGAGGTTGCCGTGGAAGTCGTTGAAGGACAGCACCTGGATCTTGACGTTGCCGTCCTTGTCGGGCCGGGCCGGGTCGGGGGTCGGGCCGGCGGCGCGGGTCGGGCCGGCGGCCGCGACAGCGGCCAGCGCGCAGGCGGCGACCCCCACGACGGCGACGAGACGGCGTCGGCCGCCGCGGGTACGGGTGACGGGCTTCATGAGGCTCCTGAAGGGGGGTCGAGGATCGACGTGGGGGTCGCCGGACCGGGCGTCAACGGGTGGCGGTGAGGTGCGGCTGGACGCACCTTAGCCCCGCTGGGAGAATGCTGGGCAACGACTGGGTAACGGGCTGGAGCCCGCGCCAGCCTGCGGTCGACACCCTGTCGGACCCCCGTGGTGGAATGCCCGCATGCCGCCGCTTCCCCCCGTCGTCGACCCCGACGCGCGCGCCCTCACCTCCGCCCAGCTGCGCGACGTCGAGGCGCTGGTGGCCGCCGCCACCACGACCGATGGCGCGGCCCCGCTCTCGGAGCAGTTCCTGCTCGCACTGCGCCACCCTCACGGCCCCCGCCACCTCCTGACGTATGCCGGGGAGCAGCTGCGCGGATACGCCCAGGCCCGCGACGACGCGGCCGAGCTCGTCGTCGACCCGGAGCACCGCCGGCAGGGCGTGGGGACGGCGCTGTTGGCGGGTCTTCATACGGTCGCGCCGCAGGCCCGGGTGTGGGCGCACGGCGACCTCGCACCGGCGGCGGCCTTCGCGGCGGCCCTCGGCCTGGCGGTGGCCCGCGAGCTGTTCGTGCTCGAGCGCCCGCTCGGCGCCGCCGGCGGAGCACCGCTGCCCCCGGTCGTGCTGCCCGACGGGCTGCACGCCCGGGCCTTCGTGCCCGGACGCGACGAGCAGGAGTGGCTGCGGGTCAACGCCGCCGCCTTCGTCCACCACCCCGAGCAGGGGCGGCTGACCCGGGCCGACCTCGACGAGCTGATGACGCAGGACTGGTTCGACCCGGCGGGGCTGCTGCTGGTCTGCCCCGACGGCTCCGATGACCCCGTCGCCGCGTCGCACTGGACCAAAGTGCACCCCGCGGGTGACAAGGGCCCCGCACCGGTCGGCGAGGTCTACGTCGTGGCCGTCGACCCGGCCTACCAGGGGCGTGGGCTCGGGCGGCCCGTGACCCTGCTGGGGCTGCACCACCTCGAGCGGGCGGGACTGCGCACGGTGATCCTCTACGTCGACGGCGACAACCCGGCGGCGCTGCGGGTCTACCGCTCCCTCGGCTTCGGGACTCTCGGTGTCGACCGGATGTACGAGCGCACGCACGCCACGGACAGCAGGGTGGGTGCGGATGGTGCGACGATGAGCCCATGAGTGCCGACCCCGTCTCCGCCGAGCACCTCGCCGAGGCGCCCGCCGCCTTCACCTCTGCTGACGCGAGCGACGCGCCCGACGAGGGCGGCAGCCGCGTCCGGTCACTGGCCAGCGCCATCCCGGCCCACCGGCCCTTCCAGCCGCGCGCCGCCAACGGGCGCTTCGTCAGCACCCTCGACGGCGACGACGAGGCCGAGCTGCCGGTCGACCGCTTCCTCGAGCGCGAGGTCTCGTGGCTGCAGTTCAACGAGCGCGTGCTGCAGCTGGCGATGGACGAGGACGTGCCGCTGCTCGAGCGGGCGAAGTTCCTGGCCATCTTCTCCAGCAACCTCGACGAGTTCTTCATGGTGCGCGTCGCCGGTCTCAAGCGCCGGATCGCGACCGGGCTGGCCGTGCGCTCGGCTGCGGGCCTCGAGCCCCGCGAGGTGCTCGAGGGCATCTCCGAGGTGGCCCAGCAGCTCAGCCAGCTGCAGTCGCAGGTCTTCCGCGACCAGGTGCGCCCGGCCCTCGAGGACGAGGGCATCACCATCTCGCGGTGGGACGAGCTCAGCGACGACGACAAGGCGCCGCTGCACCGGCTCTTCATCGACACCATCTTCCCGGTGCTCACCCCCCTGTCGGTCGACCCCGCGCACCCCTTCCCCTACATCTCCGGTCTGTCGCTCAACCTCGCGGTGACGCTGGTCAACCCCAAGACCGGCAACGAGCACTTCGCGCGGGTCAAGGTGCCGCCGTCGCTGCCCCGGCTGCTGCAGGTCGGCCCGGTCGTGCAGGCCGAGTCCTACTCCGTACGCTTCGTGCCGATCGAGGACGTCATCTCCGCCCACCTCGACCAGCTCTTCACCGGCATGGAGGTGCACGAGCACACGACCTTCCGGGTCACCCGCAACGAGGACCTCGAGGTCGAGGAGGACGACACCGAGAACCTCCTGACCGCCCTCGAGCGCGAGCTCACGCGGCGGCGTTTCGGCCCGCCGGTGCGGCTCGAGGTCGAGGAGGACATCGACGACCACGTGCTCGACCTCATCGCGCGCGAGCTGCAGGTCGTGCCGTCCGAGATCTACCGGATGCAGGCTCCCCTCGACCTGCGCTCGCTCTTCATCGTCGGTGACATCGAGCGCTCCGACCTCAAGGACCCGCCGTTCGTCCCCATGACCCAGCCCGACCTCGCGCCGACCGAGTCGAGCAAGCCCGGCGACATCTTCGCCGCCGTGCGCAGCAAGGACGTGCTCCTGCACCACCCGTACGACTCCTTCTCGACGTCGGTGCAGGCCTTCATCGAGCAGGCGGCAGCCGACCCGCGGGTGCTCGCGATCAAGCAGACCCTCTACCGCACCAGCGGCGACTCGCCGATCGTCGACGCCCTGATCGACGCCGCCGAGGCGGGCAAGCAGGTGCTCGCCGTCGTCGAGATCAAGGCCCGCTTCGACGAGGTCAACAACATCAGCTGGGCGCGCAAGCTCGAGCAGGCCGGCGTGCACGTCGTCTACGGCATCGTGGGCTTGAAGACCCACGCCAAGCTCTGCCTCGTCGTGCGGCAGGAGTCCGAGGGGCTGGTGCGCTACTGCCACATCGGCACCGGCAACTACAACCCCAAGACCGCCCGGATGTATGAGGACCTCGGCCTGCTCACCTGCGACCCGCAGGTCGGCGAGGACCTCACCCGGCTGTTCAACCAGCTGTCGGGCATCGCTCCGCGCAGCCGCTTCAAGCGGCTGCTGGTGGCTCCCCGCACGGTCCGCACCGGGCTCGTCGAGCTGATCGAGGAGGAGACCGAGCGCCAGCAGCGCTCCGGGCGGGGGCACATCGTCATCAAGGTCAACTCGATCGTCGACGAGGGGATCATCGACGCCCTCTACCGCGCCTCGCGCGAGGGCGTGACGGTCGACGTGTGGGTCCGCGGGATCTGCGCGCTCCGACCCGGGGTGCCGGGGCTGAGCGAGAACATCACCGTGCGCTCGACCCTCGGCCGGTTCCTCGAGCACTCTCGCGTCTTCTGGTTCTATGCCGACGGCGACCCGCAGGTCTACATCGGCAGCGCCGACATGATGCACCGCAACCTCGACCGCCGCGTCGAGGCCCTCGTCCGCATCACCGACCCGGGTCACCTCGACGAGATCCGCGGCATGCTGCGCCTCGGCTTCGCCCCCGACAGCTCGCGCTGGGAGCTCTCGGGAGACGGTCGGTGGACTCGCGTGCACCGCGGCCCGGAGGGGCAGCCGCTGCTCGACATCCAGTCGCAGACCATCGAGACGGCCACCAAGCGACGGCGCAAGGCCCGGCGCCGATAGGTTCGCCATCATGCCGGTCATCCCTGCAGCTGGGACCCTGCCCTGGCGGCGTCGCCGGGGCGAGCTCGAGGTCGCCATGGTCCACCGCCCGAAGTACGACGACTGGTCGTGGGCCAAGGGCAAGCTCGAGCCCGGTGAGCTCGCGCCGGTGGCCGCCGTGCGCGAGACGCTCGAGGAGACGGGGCTCGAGGTGCACCTCGGGCTGCCCCTGCCGTCGGCGACCTACACCGTGCTCGACCGCGAGGGCCTGCCGTGCACCAAGGAGGTGCACTACTGGGCGGCCGAGGTGGTCGGTGGTGATGGGACCCTCGAGCACGAGATCGACGAGGTCGTCTGGCTCGACGTCGTCGCCGCCCACCACCGACTCGACTACACCCGCGACCGCGACCAGCTGCGGGCGCTGATGCGGGCCGACGCCGACGGCATCCTCACCACGTGGCCCCTGGCTCTCGTCCGGCACGCCAAGGCCCGCCCCCGCGCAGGCTGGACCGGGGCCGACCAGCTGCGCCCGCTCGACGCGCGCGGGGTGCGGCAGGCGGCCGCGACCGGGCCCCTGCTGGCGGCTTACGGCGTCACGCGGCTGGTCTCGTCGCCGGCCCGCCGCTGCCTCGACACCCTCACCCCGTATGCGGCTGCCACGGCGACCACGATCAAGGTCAAGGAGGGCCTGTCCGAGGAGGGCTTCCGTGAGCGCCCCGACCGGGCGCCCCACCACCTGCGCCGGACCCTCGAGCGCGGGCGGCCGTCGGCCATCTGCAGCCACGGCCCGGTGCTGCCTTCCCTGCTCCATACGGTCGAGGAGCACGTGGACACCGCCTGCGGGGCCGGGCAGCAGGCGGCCGAGCTGCTCGCCGCATCGGCCCGAGGCTCCATGGCCAAGGGTGAGGTGCTCCTGTGTCACGTCGTATCGACCGGGAGCGCGGCCAGGGTGGTCGCCGCGGAACGGCACCTGCCCTGAGCCGAGAGGGGCCGGGACGAGCCAGGACGGGGGACCGGGTCGGGACCCCAGAATGTCTCTGGCCGTTCACCTTGCGTTAACCCGTCGGGCAGAACCCTTCACCGGGCTCCCTTATGTTCTGTGCGAAGGCCGCGCTGACTGCCATGGCGCCCGGCCTCCGCCCAGACATCGTCTTTCGAGAGGGATCCCCCGTGCGCATCACCCGTTCCAGTGCCGTCGGCGCCGTCGCCATCGTGGGAGCGCTCGTGCTCTCGGCCTGTGGCAGCGACAACACCTCGACCGGCGGGTCCGGCTCCAACGGCTCCGCGTCCGTCACGGCCGGTGACTGCTTCTCGGGCACCCTGGACGCCGAGGGGTCGACCGCCCAGAAGACCGCCATCGAGCAGGCCATCAAGACCTACCAGCAGGCCTGCAGCGACGCGACGATCAACTACAACGCGACCGGCTCCGGCTCCGGCATCAAGCAGTTCACCGCCGGTAACGTCAAGTTCGCCGGCTCCGACTCGGCCCTCAAGCCCGCCGAGCAGACCGCCGCCACCGCCACCTGCGGCTCGCCCGCCTGGGACCTGCCCATGGTCGCCGGCCCCATCGCCGTGGTCTACAACGTCAAGGGCGTCGACAAGCTCGTGCTCAACGCCGAGGTGATGGCCAAGATCTTCCAGGGCGTCATCACCACCTGGGACGACCCGGCCATCAAGGCCCTCAACTCCGGCGCGACCCTTCCGTCCACCGCCATCAAGGTGTTCTTCCGCTCCGACGACTCGGGCACCACGGAGAACTTCACCAAGTACCTCAAGGCCGTCGCCCCCGACGCCTGGCCCGCGGACCCGGCCAAGAAGTGGGCCGGCAAGGGTGAGGGCAAGGAGAAGTCGGCCGGGGTGTCGACCGCCGTCGCCCAGACCGACGGTGGCATCACCTACACCGAGCTCTCCTACGCCCAGCAGAACAAGCTCTCCATGGCGCAGGTCGACACCGGCAGCGGCGCCCCCGTCGAGCTGACCGGCGAGTCGGCCGGCAAGGCGATCGCGGTGGCGACACAGGCTGGCGAAGGCAATGACCTCGCCCTCAAGCTCGACTACGCCACCAAGGTGGAGGGGGCTTACCCCATCGTCCTCGTGACCTACGAGATCGTGTGCTCGAAGTACGCTGACCCGGCAGTGGGCAAGAACGTCAAGTCGTTCCTCACGAGCTTCGCCTCCGACAGCACCCAGCAGTCGCTCTCGGCGCTCGGCTATGCTCCCCTTCCCGCCGAGGTGGCGACCAAGGTCAAGACGGCCATCGCGGCCATCGGCTGACCCAGCAATCAGAGCCCGCAGACCCCCCACATCACCCGGCAGCAAGGGAAGACTGATCGCGTGACATCAGTGACCGGCGTGCCGGTAGCCGAGCTCCCCGACGGAGAATCCCCCGCCGGGGAGCTCGGCTCAACCGGCCGGCTCGGAGACCGCCTCTTCTTCGGCGCCGCCCAGGGAGCGGGCCTCATCGTCATCGCGATGGTCACGCTGATCGGCGTCTTCCTCGTCGCCCAGGCGGTCCCGGCCCTCCTGGCCAACAACGCCAACTTCCTCACCTCGAGGGAGTGGTCACCCGGGGGCGACAACCCGCGGTTCGGCATCGTCGAGCTCCTGTGGACGACGGTGATGGCCTCCATCATCGCCATGGCCATCGCCGTCCCCGTCGGGATCGCCGTCGCCCTCTTCATCACGCAGTACGCCCCGGCTTGGCTGAAGCGGCCGGCCGCCAGCCTCGTGGACCTGCTCGCGGCCGTCCCCTCGATCGTCTACGGGCTGTGGGGGGCCCTGACCTTCCGCGGAGTGGTCAAGCCGGTCGAGGACGCCATCCAGAGCGTGCTCGGCTGGATCCCGTTGTTCGCCAAGACCAACATCAGCGGCGGCACGATCTTCTTCATCGGCATCGTGCTCTTCATCATGGTGCTCCCCATCGTCACGGCGCTCTCACGCGAGGTGTTCGACCAGACACCCATCACGCACAAGGAGGGCGCGCTGGCCCTGGGTGCGACCAAGTGGGAGATGATCCGCACCTCGGTCCTGCCCTTCGGCCGTCCCGGCGTGATCTCCGCAGCCATGCTGGCCCTGGGACGCGCCCTCGGCGAGACGATCGCCGTCACCTTCCTCGTATCGACCCTCGCGCCGGGCCGAGCCTGGACCTGGTCGATCTTCAACGGCGGCGAGACCTTCGCCTCGCGTATCGCGAACAACGCGGCCGAGTTCGACAGCCCGCTCAAGACGGGCGCCTACATCGCGGCCGGCCTCGTGCTGTTCCTCCTGACGTTCATCGTCAACGCCATCGCCCGAGTCGTCATCGAACGCAGGAAGGCCTTCACCGAATGACCGCCTCAGCAGAGACCAGCGGATCGACCGCTCGCGCCAACGCTGCGCAGGCCGGTCGTACGCTCACGGGTGACCCGCTGGACCTGG
Organism: Dermatophilaceae bacterium Soc4.6; assembly: GCA_039889245.1. NCBI lineage: Bacteria > Bacillati > Actinomycetota > Actinomycetes > Micrococcales > Dermatophilaceae > Dermatophilaceae bacterium Soc4.6. The sequence continues at coordinate 1,710,482 of JAZGVH010000002.1, forward strand.
GACAGAAGTCTGCCGCTCGCGGCATCAAGGACGCGATCGCTCGGGTCGTCATGTGGGCCTCGTTCGGCATCGCCATGGTTCCCCTGGTCTGGATCCTGTACACGGTGGTCAGCAAGGGCCTCGCACTCCTGCTCACCTCGAGCTGGTGGACCCAGTCTCAGCGCAACATCAACTCCATCGACGTCGGTGGTGGCGCGGTGCACGCCATCCAGGGAACGTTGCTCCAGGCCGCCGCCACCGCGGTCGTGGCGGTGCCGATCGGCATCCTCACCGCGGTCTACCTCGTGGAGTACGGCCGGGGCACCCTGGCGCGGGTGACGTCGTTCATGGTCGACATCCTCACCGGCGTGCCGTCCATCGTCGCCGCCCTCTTCATCTACGCCGTGTGGGTTACCACCTTCGGCTTCGGGCGGACCGGGCTCGCCGTGTCCCTCGCCCTCATGCTGCTCATGGTCCCGGTCGTGGTGCGGTCCACGGAGGAGATGCTCAAGCTCGTGCCCAACGAGCTGCGTGAGGCGTCGCTCGCTCTGGGCGTGCCCAAGTGGAGGACGATCGCCAGGGTCGTGCTCCCCACGGCCTTCTCTGGCATCATCACCGGGGTCCTGCTCGGTCTCGCTCGCATCATGGGTGAGACCGCTCCCCTGCTGATCCTCGGGCCCTACACCAAGAGCATCGCGACCAACCTGTTCAGTGGCAACATGCCGACGCTGCCCACGATGATCAACCAGGATCGCACCGAGCTCGGCATCGCCCCGGCCGTCGAGCGCATGTGGGCGACAGCACTCACCCTCATCCTGCTCGTCCTGCTCCTCAACCTCCTCGGCCGGGTCATCGCCCGGTTCGGCTCGGTCAGCCGCTGACCGCGGCCCCACGAAAGCGAGCAACACCCATGGGCAAGCGCATCGACGTCAAGGACCTCAACGTCTACTACGGCGACTTCAAGGCCGTCGAGGGCGTGACCATGACCGTCGAGCCCCGCACGGTCACCGCCTTCATCGGCCCGTCGGGTTGCGGCAAGTCCACCTTCCTGCGGACCCTCAACCGGATGCACGAGGTCATCCCCGGTGGGCGCGTGGAGGGCAGCGTGCGGCTCGACGACATCGACCTCTACGCCAAGTCGGTCGACCCGGTCGCCGTCCGTCGCTCGGTCGGCATGGTCTTCCAGCGCCCCAACCCGTTCCCGACGATGTCGATCTACGACAACGTCATCGCCGGGCTGCGCCTCAACGGCGTGAAGAACCGGGCCAAGCTCGACGAGGCGGTCGAGGCCTCCCTCAAGGGAGCCAACCTCTGGACCGAGGTCAAGGACCGGCTCAAGAAGCCGGGCGCCGGACTCTCGGGCGGGCAGCAGCAGCGCCTGTGCATCGCGCGGGCGATCGCCGTCCGCCCGCAGGTGCTGCTGATGGACGAGCCGTGCTCGGCCCTCGACCCCATCTCGACGCTCGCGATCGAGGACCTCGTCAACGAGCTCAAGTCGGAGTTCACGATCGTCATCGTCACCCACAACATGCAGCAGGCGGCGCGGGTCTCCGACCGGACGGCCTTCTTCAACCTCGCGGCAACCGGCAAGCCCGGTAAGCTGGTCGAGATCGGCGACACGACCAAGATCTTCAACAACCCGACCGAGAGCGCGACTGAGGACTACATCTCCGGTCGCTTCGGCTGAGCCGCTCAGGAATCCTCGTCGTCCGCGCCGTGGACGCCGAGGACCTCGTCGATCTGGCTCTCCGACAGGGGTCCGTCCGAGACGCTGGCCGCGATGATCAGCTCGCCGACGAGGTGGATCTCGTCGAGCAAGGCGGCGTCGCGCAGCTCGGTGTCGTCAAGGGAGCTCACAGGGCCCAACTCTAGGTGCGGACCTGCCCTCACGGGGCCGTGCGCCGGCACCTGAGCAGTTCTGGGCAGGAAATGGTCCCAACGGGTCATGCCTTCCCCCGCGGGTCGGGAAGCAGTCATGATGAGGACATGTCGACGTACCCGAGCAACGCTCGCACCGCGAACGACATCGTCGCCGACGAGACACCGGAACGTAGCCCGACCCCGTCGAGGGGCATCGGACCACTCGGGTCCTTCGACCATGCCTGGTGCACCCAGTGCAGCTGGCGCGGGCCGGGCCGACGAGCCCGGGCATCGGCCCGGGCCGACCTCGACCGGCATCTGCTCGCGTGCCACCGCAGCTGATCCCACCATCCCAGGGACAGTTGGGGGACGTCGGGCCGGGAGCACCTCACGGTGCAAGGCCGCTCGTAGCGGCTATATGTGGGACCCGGGGCATCCGCGGCCCGACGTCACCCAAGGATAACCCGGACGGGATCAGATGAGGTCGTCGAGGCGCCACAGGGCGGCGGCAGCGGCCAGGTCGTCAGCGGTGAGCAGCAGCTGGGCCGCCCGCTCGGCCGACTCCTCGCCCTCCGTACGCTCACCCCGCCCCGCGGCGACGACCCGACAGAACGACGCCGCCCGGTCGAGGGCGACGGCGAGATCCCCGGCGAAGACGCCGGCGAGGATGGCGTCGGCGACCTCCCGGACCTCCTGCGGGCCGACGGGATCGGCGGCGCCGGCGACGATGTGGTCGACGTCGGTGAAACGGACCCCGGCGGAGTAGTCGGAGCTGGCTTCCTCGGGAGATCGGCGTACCCACTCGCGGAGCACGTAGAGGCGCCACAGCGCTCCCGGCAGGCTCCGGGCCGGGCGGTGGGCCCACAGGTCGGCCACGGTCGACAGACCGAGCTCCTCCACCAGTGCGACCAGCCGCGCCGTCAGCACGGGGTCGTGGGACGACCGACCGGCGTGCACGAGCACCGCTGCCGTCTCGTGAGCAGCCTCGATCTCCTTCAGCGGGTCGTGACCACCGGCGTGAGCCTCGATGGCGGCCGGGGTGAAGAGAGCCGGCCGGCGCGGGTGCTTCGGCGACTCGCTCACGGCGCGGTCCCGAGCCGCGTGAGTGCTGCCGAGGCGGGTGCCGAGCGGGGACGCCGCAGGGGCGTGGGGCTCCCCGGGGTACGGCCCGACCCGGGGGTGGCACCGGTGCGGGGGGTCCGACGCGGGGGCGAGGTGGTGGCGCACGGGGCGCGGTGCAAAGGAGACACGATCGTCCAAGCGGATCACAGCGGTGCCTGCCTCGGCAAGCGGGGACCCGCAACCAGCTGCGCGAGGTCGGGCCCCGATCGGAGCAGACCGACCCAGGCCGAGGGGACGGACGGCGGGTCGACCTGCGCCAGACCCAGCCGGGCCAGGGTCTCCGGCGACGGGTCGACGACCGTGCTGGCCGTGCCCGTGGCGTCGACCAGGACCACCCGACCCTTACCCGGCAACGAGCCTGCCCTGACCAGAGCACCGTGACCCGGCTCGACGACGGTCTCCGGCGCCCCGGTCGGGCGCGCCAGCATCGAGTCGCCACTGATCAGCACCAGCTCCGTGAGCGACGCCCGCCCTGCTCCCGCGTCCAGGCGGGCACACGGGGTGCCGCTCGCCGCTGCGGGGAGGGCGGAGGGCCAGTCGTCCGGGACGAGGCCCCGGACTGCGCTGATGGGGGTCGCGACCAGATCGGCGTCGCTGACCGCCTGCGGTTGCCCGAGCGGGTGAGGTGCCGTCGCCCGAAAGACGGCCGCCGCGAAGGGCGTGAGCGGGGCGGTACCGTCGGCGAGCACGACCGATATCGCGCCACCGTGGTCGGTGGCGGACAGCAGCTGCCCCACCCGACGGGCCCGACCCGCCATCCTCGCACCCGGCGGGAGCGACTGCCCCAGGGACGTCCCTGCAGGAAGCCGGAACGCGCTGAGGTCGAGGGCGGTGCCGACGCTGAAGAGGTCGACCCACCGCCGGGGGACGGTCACCGGGGGCGCCGACAGGCCGAGATAGCGGGTGACGGCTTCCTCGTGGCCCACCGGGAGGGCATACCGACGGCCCGACACCAGCAGGTGCCCCTCGACGGCGGGTCGGTCGGCGACGCGAGCAGTCAGGGCCAGCCCCGTCGACGCGGGCGGCTGTGGCCGCGACGTGATGGTCGTCTGCACCCGTGAGCCGTCGGGACAGGCCACCCATCCTGTCGGCAGCAGGCTGGCCCGGGTCGGCAGCTCTTCGGGAGCGCCGGGGATGCCCAGCACCGGTCCGTGCGGGGCGGCCGCGATCGTCGCGTCGTCGACGACCTGCACCCTGCGCGTGTCGGTCGCGGGCAGGGCGAGCCGCGCCGACGTGGCGTTGAGCACCGGGTAGAGAGTGCCCCGGATGCTGACGAGGCGCGCGCCCGACCCTCGCCCCACCACCAGCTGCCCGTCGTGCCAACCCTCGGGCTCTGAGGTCGTGAGCAGCCCTGAGACGAGGGCACCCACGAGCAGGCACACCGCGACGGCCAGACCCCCGAGCAGCGGCCCGGGTCGAGGGAGGGCCCGTTCCTGTCCCTCGGCGTCGGCGGTGAGGAACGCGATGAGGACCCGGCGCCTTCGGTGGGCCTGCGCCTCGAGCAGGACCCGCGTGCTCGACGCCGTCAACGCCCCGCCCCCCGCACCGCCGCCATGAGGCCCACGGTCACGACGAGCAACGGCAGGAGCGCGCCCAGGGCAAGCCCTTCGACGAGGTCGAGGACCTGCTCCCACCGCGGGCCCGGCCGTGGCGGCACGACCACCGACGCCAGGGCCAGGACGGCGGCTGCGCCGGCGGCGCCCGTGAGCCCGGCCGCCCACTCGGGGTGGAGCAGGAGGGAGGACACGATCCCCGAGACGACGATCGCGGCGCCTCCGGCGAGACCGACCAGGATCTCGAGCCGCAGGGCCAGCCGACGGGCCCGCAGCGCCGCGGTCGTCCCGCACGCGCAGACGATGCCGAGACCGGCCGGACCGAGCCCCACCAGGAGAGGCGAGCTCACGACGATCACGACGCAGACCCCCACGGTGACCCCGAGCACGAGGTGCCGGGCGCGCGTCACCGAGCGAGCCACGTCGGCGCGCACCACCGCGAGCTCGGGTGCCGGGGCACCCGCCAGCACCGAGCCGGCCGCCGCCAGGCCCCACCAGGGCGCGAACCGCGCGCCGACGCTCGTGCTCACGACGAGGACGGCGGCGATGGCGGCGGCGTCCACCCCGGTGAGGGCGTGGGTGGCACCGAGGGTCGCGGCGACGACGCCGACGACGACCGGCGCATGGAAGAGCCAGTGACGCTGCCGCAGCGCCAGCGGGCCGACCCGCCCCAGCACCACCACAGCGGCTCCGGCCCCCACCAGTGGCCAGCCGAGTCGGTCGTCGGACCGCAGGGCCAGCACCGACAGCGCGGCATAAGGCCCGGCCGCGAGGAGGACAGCTACCGTGGTGGCGTAGGCGCGCCGGGTGCGGCCGAGCAGCATGGCGACCACGACCAGACAGGCGGCAGCGGTGGCGGCCAGGGCTGCCGTGGGCCCGGACGGGTCATCCACCGTCCGGGCCACCAGCCCGGCGAGGACCAGGAGGATCGCAACCCCCGCAGCGACCCTGGTCGCCACCGCCGTCAGGCCCGGTCCCCACCGGGCTCCCAGGTCGTCCACGACATCGGCGACCGTCTGCGCCACGTCGTCGTCGCGCCAACCCACCGCGCCGGGGCCACCGGTGACCGCCCGGAGCTCGGGCGTGGGGACGAGCGCGAGGACCGCACCGTCGTCCACGGCCTGCGAGAGCAGGCTCACTCCAGGATCGAGCTGTCGGCCGTCCAGCCCGACAAGTGTCCAGCCACCCCAGGCATCGGCGCCGGCGACGGCGAGGAGCGTGACGATCTGCGGGACCAGCTCGACGACGGGGATCCGTGCGGGCAGGACGAGGTCACGGCGCCCACCGCGTGCCGTCACCGTGATCCGGACCAGGTCGTGGTGCGGTTCGCGCCCCACGGCCGAGTCGGCTCCCGACGGGTGAGAGGTGTCGAGCAGGGAGCTGGGGCGGCGTGCGGAGACGGTGTGCGGTGCGGCCGGCGAGCGCGTGACCAGAGCCATCCGGGGTCTCAGCCGCCCCACATACCGGCTCGGCGCACCTCGCCGCTACGGGCCTCCTCGGCCGCCTGGGCGACGAGCGGGGGCATGGCGTTCACGGCGACGAGCATGTCGGCGAAGGTGCGGTCCACACGGCCCTTGAAGCCGTCGTAGGCCTCGCGGGACGCGGTGCCCTCCCCCCAGTCGGCCATGGTGTTCAGCAGGTCGGTCGAGAGGGCCTCGAAGCCACTGCTCATCGACCCGTGGATGGTGCGAATGTGGTCGGCCATGCCGTCGAGCTGCTCGGCCCCGACCCGGATGAGTCCACCGTCGTTCGTCATCGTGCTGCCTCTTTCGTGGTGGTCATGAGGGCCTCAGGCCCTCGTCGAGAGCCGGGTCGCCGCCCGGCTGAAGGTGGCGGCCGACGCGTCCTGCTGGGCGGCGACCTCCGACTCCTGACGGTCGAGTCGGCCCGCGAAGCCCTCCATGTCGCGCACGATGGCCTGCGCGTCGTCGAGCCAGTGACCGATCAGCACGAAGAACGCTGCCGCAGCCGGACCCTGGTAGTCGCGCCGCAGCGCCTCGGCCTCGGTCATCAGGCGGCGCAGGTCGCCCTGGAACTGCGCCTCGCGGTCTCGGACCGCTCCTGCCGCCGCCCTCTGGGCACCGGCACGTTGTTGTTGCGTGGTCACAGATCCTCCTCGTCAGTGGCCGGGAGACCCGGCGCTGACACCCCCAGTGGATGTCGACAGCCCGAGCCTAGGCAGAACGGGTGACCCCAAAACCGTTGTCCACAGGACGTTTTCGCACCGAGGCCCTCCCGTCCTCCGCCCGTCGCAGTTGTCCACAGGCAAGCCGTGGTCAGCGCTCGGACCGACCGGGAGCGATCTAGTCTTCGACCCCATGACGGCGACGACCACGAGACCCTCGACCGACCGAGACGGCCCACCTGGGGTCCCGCCCGGCGCGCCGTCCGAGGTCATCGAGCTGCGCCCTGCGCCGGCGCTGCCACCCGGTGAGAGCCTGCTCCAGGGGCTGGCCCTGTCGGCCCTGCCGATGGTCGGCTCCCTGGGCTCGGTCGCCTTCGTCGCGACGAGTGGCCACGGCTCCACGCAGAGCTATGCCGCGGCCGGGATGTTCCTCGTGGCCTCGCTCGGCTTCGTGGCGGCCAACCTGTGGCGCACCCGCTCAGGCGGGCGGGGCCGGTGCAGGGCCGTCCGCCGCGACTACCTCGGATACCTCGCTCGCATCCGGGCGCAGGCCCGGGCCGGTGCAGACGCCCAGCGCCAGCAGCTCACGTGGAGCCATCCCGAGCCCGCCGCCCTCGCCGTGCTGGTCGAGGACGGTGCGCGCCTCTGGGAGCGCACCGAGGCACCCCGAGTCGTGGTCCGCTACGGCCGGTCGACGCAGCCGTCGTCCCCGGTGCTGCACATCGCCGAGAGCGACGCGCTCGACGAGGTCGACCCCCTCTGCGACGAGGCGGTGCGGCGACTGGTGGCGGTTCACCGCGAGCAGCCCCACCTGCCGAGCGTCGTGGCCCTGGACGACCTGACCGACATCGAGGTCACCGGTCGGCCTGATGACGTCCGGGCCGTGGCCCGGGCGATGATCGTCCACGCCGCGACCTTCCACTGTCCAGACCGGCTGGTCGTGGCCGTGGTCGCCGGGCACCGCACGCTGGAGCACTGGGACTGGGTGAAGTGGCTCCCCCACAGCTCAAGCCGGCAGCTGCGGGACGCGGGCGGCGGCACTCGCCTGGTCGCCGCCACGATCGACGAGCTGGCTCCCCTGCTCTTCGCCCAAGACCCTCGTGCCACCGGACGTCCGCCTCATCTCGTGCTGGTCGTCGACGGCGCGGAAGCCGCGTGGGACCACCCGCTGCTACCCAGCGGTGGACGGCCGGGGCTGACGGTCCTGCGTCTCGAGAAGCCTCGGGTGCCCGTCGGCGACCGCGACGACGCCGGCGACTGCCGGGTGCCTGCGGTCTCACTGGACCTGCGCCCATCGGGTCGCGGTGCGGTCAGCACGGACGTCACCACGACGGCTGACGGGGTCACCACCCACGGCCAGGCGGACCTGCTGGGCCTGACGGGGGCAGAGGCCACGGCCCGTCGGCTCCTCGGAGCCTGGGCCCGCAGGCTCCGGTCCGGCGACCCGGGCACGCTGCCCGGTCGAGGGCTCACCGACCTGCTCGGTCTCGGCGACGTCAGGGCCCTCGACCCCGCACGGTCCTGGCGGTCTCGCCCGACCCGCGACCTGTTGCGGGTGCCCCTCGGCACGGGCCCCAATGGTGAGGTGGTGCACCTCGACCTCAAGGAGTCGGCCGAGCAGGGCGCCGGGCCGCACGGCCTGCTCATCGGGGCCACGGGCTCCGGCAAGTCGGAGCTGCTGCGCACGCTGGTCCTCGGCCTGGCCCTGACCCATTCTCCCGAGGTGCTCAACCTGGTGCTGGTCGACTTCAAGGGCGGGGCCACCTTCGCGGGGATGTCACGCCTGCCGCACGTGTCGGCCATGATCACGAACCTCTCCGACGAGCTGACCCTCGTCGACCGGATGCAGGACGCGCTGTCGGGCGAGCTCACCCGTCGCCAGGAGCTGCTGCGGGCCAGCGGCGGGCACAGCTCGCAGCGTGACTACGAGCGGGCCCGCACGAGCGGGGAGTCTCCCGACCTGGCCCCGCTGCCGACGCTGCTCGTCGTCTGCGACGAGTTCTCCGAGCTGCTGAGCGCCAAGCCCGAGCTCGTCGACCTGTTCGTCGCCGTCGGGCGGCTCGGTCGGTCCCTGGGGGTGCACCTCCTGCTGGCGTCGCAGCGACTCGAGGAGGGCCGACTACGAGGCCTCGACAGCCACCTGTCCTACCGTCTGGCCCTGCGCACCTTCTCGGCGGCGGAGTCACGAGCCGTCATCGGCGTCCCCGACGCCTACGAGCTACCGGCCGTCCCCGGGATCGGTCTGCTGCGTGACGACCCGACCTCGCTGAGGCCCTTCACCGCGGCCTACGTCTCGGGCCCGGCGAGCCGCGCCGTCACACCGTCGGACGGCGCCGGCGGGGGGCACGGGCGCAGGGCCCACCCGCCGATCGTCCCCTTCGTCACCGGGACGGTGGCCCAGTCCGTGCGTGGGGAGGCGACGACCGGGATCGGACCGCTGGCGGCGGGCGGGGCCGGGGCCGCGATGGTCCCGGCAGCGCCGCCGTCCCTGCTCGACGTCGCCGTCGCGGCGATGGCCGGGCACGGGCCACCGGCCCACCGCATCTGGCTCCCGCCCCTCGACGTCCCCGACACCCTCGATGCCCTGCTACCGCACCGGGGACCGGACGGTCGTCGCGCCGGTTCACCGCTCCCCCAGAGATCCCCGTCGCTGCGTATCCCGCTGGGCACCCTCGACCGTCCGCGCGAGCAGCGACGGGAGGTGCTGTGGGCCGACCTGTCGGGGCCGGACGGTCACGTCGCCGTCGTCGGCGCTCCGCGGTCTGGGCGGTCGACAGTGCTGCGCACGATCGTCGTCGGGCTCGCCCTCACCCACACCGCCGCCGAGGTGCAGGTCTACGTGCTCGACTTCGGTGGCGGCTCCTTCACCGCGTTGCGCGACCTGCCCCATGTGGCCGGTGTGGGCACCCGGACGGAGCCCGAGGTGGTCTCGCGGATCGTCGCCGAGGTCACGACGGTGCTCGACGACCGGGAGCGGTTCTTCCGGGCCCACGGGGTCGACGGCATCGAGGGCTACCGCGCGCGGCGGGCGGTCGGCGGGCTCGGTGGGCTCGACGACGGCTGGGGCGATGTCGTCCTCGTCATCGACGGGTGGGGGACGCTGCGCACCGAGCTCCCCGACCTCGAGCCGCAGCTGCAGTCGATCGGCCAGCGCGGCCTGACCTTCGGTGTGCACCTGGTGACGAGCGCGACCCGGTGGATGGACTACCGGGCGAGCCTGCGCGACGTCCTCGGCACCCGGGTGGAGCTGCGCCTCGGCGACCCGATGGACTCCGAGATCGACCGACGGCTCGCGGCCACGGTGCCCGCTGGTCGGCCGGGCCGCGGGCTCGTCACGTCGGGTCACCACTTCCTTGCGGCGCTCCCCCGCATCGACGCCGACCCCTCGACGGCGACACTAGCCGCCGGGATCTGCGACGTGGTCGCCCAGGTCGCCGGGACCGCAACCGGACCGCCTGCACCACGGCTGCGGCTGCTGCCCGTCAGCGTCGACCTCGAGCAGACGCGGCGCCTGGCACCCACCTGCCCCCTGCTGCTGCTGGGGCTCGGCGAGCGCGATCTGCGCCCGGTCGGTCTCGACGTGGCGCAGGACCCGCACCTGCTGGTCCTCGGGGAGGCCCGGTCAGGCAAGTCGGCGACCCTGCGCACCTACCTGAACGAGGTGCGACGGCTCCATACTCCGGAGTCGGCGCAGGTGTTCCTCGTCGACTACCGGCGCAGCCACTTGGGCGAGGTCCCCGACGAGTGGGTCGCTGACTGCGCGACGACCGCTGACCGCACGGCCGAGCTGGCCCGAGGCCTGGCGGCCTTCCTCGCGGAGCGACTCCCCGGCCCAGACGTCTCACCGGCGCAGCTGCGGGCCAGGTCGTGGTGGCAGGGTCGTGAGGCCTACGTCGTGGTCGACGACCACGAGCTGGTCACCGCGTCCCACACCAACCCCCTCGAGCCTCTCGTCCCCCTGCTCGCGCGCGCGACCGACGTGGGCCTGCACGTGGTCGTCGCCCGCCGCAGCGGTGGGTTCGGCCGTGTGCACGACGGGCTGCTCACCGCCCTGCGCGACCTGGCCCAGCCGGCGCTGGTGCTCAGCGGAGACCCGTCCGAGGGTTCCGTCCTGGGCAACCTGCGCCCCGGCCCGGCTCCGGCCGGGCGCGGACGCCTGCTCACCCGCGACGGGGTGGAGTCGCTGCAGGTCGCCTGGTCGGCGCCTGTGGCCGGGTGAGCGCCACGCTCACGAGAGCCAGGAGTCCTGGGGCGGCGGGGTCTGCGAGGGCTTGACGAGGGAGGGCGACTGCGGCGCAGCGGCATCCGGTGCGGTGGTCGGCGCCGAGGCGGGGGCCGACCGGCGACGGTTCCAGACGAACCAGCCGACGACGCCGGCCACGGCCAGGGGGACGATCCATCCGACTCGGGCGTGGAGCCCGGCGTCGGGCACCAGCACGAGCACGGTGGCGACCAGGAGCAGGATGGAGGACGTCCGACCGCCCTTGAGGGCCTGCTCGAGGTGCACGCGACCCTCGCCGTCAGGCAGCATCAGCCAGGCCGCGAGGTAGAGCACGAGGGCGGGGCCGAGGAGGGCGGCGACGACCGCGAGGATCCGCACGACCTTGACGGAGACCCCCAACCGCTGGGCGAGGCCGGAGCAGACGCCGGCGATGACGTGGTCGGAGGACCGGCTCACGGGGCTGCGACGAAGGGTGGCGAAGAGCCGGTCGAGGCCCGTGCCGCTGGACTGGGACTGAGGTGTGGTGGTCATGTCTCGACTGTGCATCCGTGCGGCACCCCCCGGTCAGTGGGTGAGACCCTGACCCGACCCTGAACGCACCCCGGCGCGGTCCTGAGGCCGACCGCTACCGTGGGGACATGTCGATGCTGCGGCTTGCCCGCCCCTGGCACCTGCTCACCCTCAGTGCGGCGGTGGTCGCGCTGGTCCTCCAGCTCGTGCTGATCCTCCAGGGGCAGACCACGGTCGACGGCGTCGTCGCCAGCACCGGGGGCGAGGCCGTGCGGCGCTACTTCTCGTACTTCACCATCCAGTCCAACCTCCTCGTGGCCGTGTCGACCTTCCTCATCGTGAGCGGGCGTTGTGACAGTCGGGCCTTCCGCGTGGTGCGGCTGGCGTCGCTCGTCGGCATCGCGGTCACCGGGGTCGTCGCCGCGGTGGCCCTGCCCCCGTCGCCGACCTACACCACGGCCAACCTGCTCTGCGACCGGCTGCTGCACGTCGCCGTACCGGTGCTGACCGTGGTCGGCTGGGTGGCGTTCGGCCCCCGCGATCGAGCCGCGGTGCGCGACATCCCGCCGGCGCTCGCCTGGCCGGTCGTGTGGCTGGTGGCCACCCTGTCGCTCGGCCCCGTCGTCAACTGGTATCCCTACCCGTTCCTCGACGTGGGCACCCTCGGGCTGCCCCGCGTGCTGGTGACGTGCCTGCTGGTGGCGGTGTTCTTCGTGGCGCTGTGCGCCCTGGCCGTCGGGCTCGACGCCCGCCTCTCGGGGAGGTCCCGACCGTCCACTCCAGGACACCCAGGCGCGGTGTGACGTCGTACGCCTCTGGACGGCGTGAGGCGCGGCGGGATGGGTGGGCAGAGAACCAACGGGTATGACAGGCCCATGAGCCCTGAGCGCACCAGCTTCCCGTTCGCCTTCGAGGACCGCTACGTCGCGCCCGCTCGACTCTTCGGCGTGACGCCGGCCTCCACGTCGATCGTCGTGGAGGCCGGGCGACTGGTCGCGCACTTCGGTCCGTGGCACGTCGACACCCCGTTGGCCAACATCGCCTCGGTGACCATCACCGGCCCCTACGCGTTCCTCAAGACCGCCGGACCAGCCCACCTCGGCATCACCGATCTGGGCCTGACCTTCGCCACGAACTCGCGCGAGGGCGTCTGCCTGGTGCTGCACGAGCGCATCCGGGGGATTGACCCGCGTGGCTGGATCCGGCACTCCAACCTCACCCTGACCCCGCAGGACTGCCCCGGACTGGCCTCCGCCCTGCGTTGACCCGCACCGCGGTCCAACGGCCGCGGTGGTCGCGGATTCAGGGCTGAGCCGGGCCAGCTGCCGGAGCGGTGGGAGCCGCCGTCGTGGGAGCGGTGGGCACAGCACCGGGGACCTGTGCGGTCGAGGTGGGGTCCGGCGTGGCGGTGGGGCTCGCGCTGGGCTCCGTCGGCGTCGTGGTCCAGCTGGACGACGGCGTGGGCGAGGCCGTGCCGCTGGCGATCCCGGTCGGGAGCGACGCGGTCGGGCCGGTGGTCGGCACGAGCGGAAGTGACGGAACGGTCGGCGCGACAGGACTGCTCGAGGCACCAGACCCCGTGACGGCCTCCCCGATGGAGGTGCCCGTCGAGGTTGAGTCGGAGATCGGGTGACCGAGCACGCGCTCGACCCCGGTGATGGCGCCGAGCGCGACGACGATTCCCAGGACGAGGCCTCCGGCGAGCCGAAGCCGGCGCCGGCGAGCCGCCGCTGGGTCGTCAGGAACCGGCTCCGACGTGGTCACCGGGGACACCGGCGACACCCGGGTCGCCAGTGGTGGAAGAGCACCCGCGACACGCCGCGTCGTGAGGCGCCCTCCGGCCGTGCGGATCGAGTGGGCGTAGACCGCCGTGCCGGTGGTCGCCACCAAGGAGCCCACGACGGCGCCGATGAGGGTGCCGGCGACTCCGAGGTAGGAGGCGGCCACGGCCGCGGTCGCGCTGGCCAGGGCGCTCCCGAGCACCTGCGGCAGGCTCAGCCCGAGCCTCGGGCGCGGCGGCCCGCTCTCGGCGGGACCACTCGGCGGCGGCGGGGTCTGCGGGGTCAGTGTGTCGGAGGAGGACGTGCTGGACGTGAGGGGCATACGGAGAGAAGGGCCTTCGTGTTTCATGGTTCGGTCACGCTGGAGGCCACCGTCGGCACTGCCGGCGGTCGTCTCGCGTCTCGTCTCGTCGTCCGCTTGGTCGGACCCCTCCACGATACGGCGCCTGTCTAAGCGTGACCTGTGACGTCGGTCCCCACAGGAGCAGCTGGACAGCGGCTACTCCATCGACGGGGCCTTCGCCGAGTACGCCGTCGCCAGCTCGACCTACGTCGTGACCGTGCCCCACGGCATCAGTGCGCTCGACGCAGCGCCGCTCACCTGCGCCGGCCTCACCACCTACAAGGCGCTGAAGGTCGCGCACGTCGAGCCCGCCGAGCGGGTCGGCATCTTCGGCATCGGGGGCCTGGGGCATCTCGCGGTGCAGTACGCGCACATCATGGGCGGCACCGTCGTGGCGGTCGACATCGAGGACACCAAGCTGGCACTGGCCCGAGAGCTCGGCGCCAGCCAGGTGGTCAACGCCGCCGAGACCGACCCGGTTGCCGCCATCCAGGCGGAGGGCGGGCTCGACGTCGCCCTGGTGCTGGCCGCGTCACCGGTCGTCTTCGAGCAAGCCTTCGCGTCACTGCGCCGCGCGGTCGTCTCGTCTGCGTTGCCCTCCCGCCGAAGGGCACCATGGCCATCTCGATCTTCGACACGGTGATCAAGGGCATCTCGGTCATCGGCTCCATCGTCGGCACCCGCCAGGATCTCGCGGAGGTCTTCGCCCTGCATGCGGCAGGACGCACCCGGGTCGTCGCCGAGACCCGCACGATCGAGCAGGTCAACGACGCGATCGCCGAGGTCCTCTCGGGTGCCGTGACGGCGCGTCTCGTCTTCGAGTTCGAGCCGGCAGCAGACCTCCCCGTGGTCGTGGCCGTCGAGACCGGCCGCGTTGCGGCCCCTCGGCTCGTCAGCGCGGCGGGCCGATCTTGACCAGCCACGCGCACGGCAGCCACGTCGTCCCGGCGCGACATCCGATTGGGTGATCACGGCAGCATCTCGACCTCAAGCCGAGGTAATGCCACTTCATCGGGGGTGAGGGCTGGCACCACACGACGGCGACAACGGCCTCGCCGTCACCCGGCCACAACGAGGACCGTCTCCTGGGGCTCGGGTAGGCTCGCCGCCAGATCGGTCCCGGCTCGCGCCATGCGTGGAAGGGGCCGTTCGGGGCCTCTAGCTCAATGGTTAGAGCTGCGGACTTTTAATCCGTAGGTTGTGGGTTCGAGTCCCACGGGGCCCACTACGTATCCCCGCAGGTCAGGCGCGCTCTCGGTCGGGAATCGAGAGGTCGTATGCCTAGTTCGACGCCCCCAGTGGTGCAGTTGGTGGTGCAGTTGGGCGGCTCATCCGGTCGCTGTAGCGCTCACCGGCTGCCGCTGACTCAGTACGTCTCACCCCGTCGCAGGCGCTCGCACGGTCCCTGCGCGGGTGAGCCCCCACAGCCCCCTGCCCCGCTTTCGGTAGGCGTGACCGAGATGACTTTCGACGATGTCCGCTCCATTGCCGAGCGCATTGACCAGCGGCTCCGGTCCATGGCCGAACACGAAGCCGCCATCAGGGCCGACCTCCAGGCACTGTCGTCCCTGACCCTGCCCGCTGCCGATGACCACCTCCTCGACGTCGCCGCCGCCGCGAGCTGGCTGGGGGTCTCCAGGGCCACGATGTTTCGCCTCATCCGCAACGACCCTCAGCTGCGTCACGTGAAGGTCGGTAAGCGCACCCTGTTCCGACCCGAGGACCTGCGTGGCTATGCCGCCCGTCTGGCGGAGTCATGAGCCCGACCCGGTCGGCCAACGGCCGATCCTCGATCTACCGGGACACCGGTGGGACGTGGCACGGGTGGGTCACGATGGGGCGCGATGAGAACGGTCGGGCCGTCCGCCGCCACGTCCGCGCCCGCACCAAGGCGGCCGCGACCGATCGCGTCACCGAGCTCGAAGGCCAGCGCCGCAGCACCGCACAGCTCGCCGCCACCAACTCGCGCCAAACCCTCGGCCAATGGCTCGACGAGTGGCTCGTGCACATCAAGCGCAGCCGCAAGACGAGGACGTTCACCACCTACGAGTCACTGGTGCGCACCCACTGCGCGGGTCTGCGGGACACCCAGCTGAACACCGTCACCGTGCGTCAGATTGACGACCTCCTCGACCACGTCGCGACGACGGTCAGCCCGACCACTGCCGGCAACGTGCACCGCACCCTGCGGGCCGCGTTCTCGACAGCGGTCCGACGCGGGCTCATCCCCGCCAACCCCTGCCGGTACGCCACTGTTGCCCGGGTGCACCACGTCGAGGTCCAACCCCTGACCGTGCCCGACGTACACCAGATCCTGACGGCCGCGAAATGCCAGCGCAACGCCCCGAGATGGTCGGTCGCGCTCGCCCTCGGACTTCGCCAGGGCGAGGCCCTCGCGCTGAAGTGGAGCGACCTCGACCTCGACGCCGGCACGCTCACCGTCCGCCGCCAACTCCAGCGCCACCCATGGGAACACGGCTGCAGCGAGGCCGCGCCCGCACACACCCCCGCTCGCTGTCCCCACCGTCACGGTGGCGGGCTGCGCTTCGACGACACCAAGAGCGGGGCCGGTCGGCGCCGGCTGGCGATCCCCCCGCAGATGCTTCCCCACATGCTGGACCACCGAAGAGCACAAGCCGAGGAGCGGCTCAGGGCAGGCTCAGGATGGCGCGACCTCGAGCTCGTCTTCGCGCGACCCGACGGCTCTCCCATCGACCCCCGCACCGACTACCAAACGTGGAAGACGCTGCTGGCCACCGCTGGCGTCCGTGCCGCCCGGCTGCACGACGCCCGCCACACTGCGGCCACCCTGCTGCTCGCCCAAGGTGTCGACGGCCGCGTCGTCATGAGCCTCATGGGCTGGAGTCAAGCGGTGCTGCTCACCCGGTACCAACACGTCATGGACTCGATGCGGATCGACGCCGCCGAGAGAGTCGGCCATGCGATCTGGGGCGACGCCGGCTTCTGACTTGAGAGGGGCCTGCGGGACCACGCACCCGAGCGGCAGCGAAAAGCGTCAGGTGCGAACCGTCAGGCTCGGCCGGTGAACGGATGCGCCCTCCCGCGCACGAAGACGCGCCCTCCGTTGAAGGAGCTCATTCAGACCCTCAGGACCGTTGTCCTGGAATGATGCTGGGGTCTTGGCGGGCGAGGTAGTCGGCCATTCCGGGGACGGTAAACGCGATCCGGCCGTACTCGGGTGAGTAGATCAGGCCCTTGTCGATGAGCTGGCCGCGGGCGACGCTGGTGGCTTTCTGCGACGACGACAGGGCGGACACCACGTCGGCGGTCGCGACCGCGGCCGTGTCATTGCCCACCGTGGCCCCCGGGTGTCGCGGTTGCCCGCCCCGGACGAGGTTGGCCATCGCGTGCAGGTAGGCCCGCTCAGTGGGGGTGGCTCGTTCCCACCTCGAGGGGAAGAAGCCGGCGTCGAGCTGCTCCCACCCGACGGTGATCGCGAGCCGCGCGTCGGCGACGGTGAAGACGGCGTCGGGGGCGAGGTCCCAGATCGCGGCCCCGAAGGTCTGCAGGAAGTACGGGTAGCCGTTGCTGACCTGCACCAGCTCGGCCAGCGCGTCCGGGGCGTAGTCCGCACCGAAGCGGCGGGCCGGCTCCGCCAGAGCGTCAGCGGCGTCAGCCGGGGACAGCGGCCCGATCGTGGTGTACGTGAAGAGCCGCTCAGCGTAGGAACGGGCCGAGCTGAGGACGGCCGGTAGGTTCGGCAGCCCGGCCCCGATCAGGAAGAACGGCAGCTCGCGCTGGTTGGCCATGTGCTGCACCGACAGCAACGCGGCCAGCAGTTCCACGTCGAGGTCCTGCAGCTCGTCGATGAATACCGCCAACGCCGACCCCTCTTGCTTCAAGACGGTGCACACGTCCTCGACCAGCTCCGGCAGGTCAATCTCCAACGTTCCCGTCCCGGCCCGCTCCATGCTCGTCGCCGGCGCCTCCCGGCTCATCGCGACGGGCCCCACCGAGACGGTGAACGACCCGATCACCTCCTGCAGCGTCCGCAGCACATGCTCGGCCCGGCGGCGGTGGCTGAACCGGCGCACCGCCGCCAGCAGCTCCCGCCCGAACTGGTGACGCACCGCCGCGGCCCCCGACCGCGAGGTCTGCGCCTCCAACGAGATCGTCACCCAGTCCGCAGGCTCCGCCACCGTGGTTCGCAAGTAGTTCAGCAACGCCGTCTTACCCACTCCCCGCAGCCCCGACAGCATCACCCCCCGGTCCGAGAGCCCGCGCGCGCTCCGAGCGACGACGAGGTCGAACGCGTCGATCAAGGCCTCCCGGCCCGTCAACGCCGGAGGCTGCCGACCCGACCCGGGGGTGTAGGGGTTCAGTTCTAAGTGCATGAGCAGACTCTAACGCGTTCTAGGAATGTTACTTAGATCGCAATCATTGGCTTAGACTCTGATCACGGCCGAGGTACCGAGCCCTGTGTCGCCGGCTAGGTGACGGGTTGGTCGTTGGGTGGGGGCAGGGTGCTGCCGTCGCGCAGGATCACGGGGCCGACGGCTGCGGAGTGGGGTGCGGGTGGCGGTGGGAGGGGTGTCGGGATGGGCGCCGGTGACGGCGGCGTCGGCTGGGTGATCGTGGTGCCGTACGCCGGTGGGGTGGGCGACGGCTTCGCAGTGGGGTCGACGAGGTCGGCCAGGGTCGGGGCATCGTCGAGACGGGGCACACCCAGGGGTGGCAGACCAAGGAGGTCGAGGACGGTCTTGCCGATGCTGGGGTGGCCGTTCCAGCGGGAGTCGATCCCGGACCGGACCGGCCCGCCGAACATCAGCAGCGGCACCCGCGGCCCGTAGGCGAGCTGGACCCCGTCGGGGGTTTGTTCCAGGTTCGGGGTGATGACGTGGTCGTCGTACCCGCCCCAGTCGTCCCAGCTGAGCAGGAACACGGTGGTGTCCCACAGTCCGGCGGTGACGACGGCGTCGACGGCCTGCCAGATCTTGTCCTGGCCCCGGGTGACGTCGGCTACGGGGTGCTCGTCGTAGGGGCTGTCATGCCACACCATCGACAGCTCCGGCAGCCCACCGTTCGTGGCGTCGGTCACGAAGTCGTCGGACCGCACGATGTTCTTTGAGCCGGTCAGTTGCTGGTAGAAGTTCACCGGGTAGCCGGACGAGCCGGTGTAGGCCTTCCAGGTGAGGCCGTGGTCGCCGGCGTGCCCGGGCAGGGAGGGCATGTCCCATACGGGGTCGGTCTGGGCGCGCGGCGGGTTGCGCAGCGTGGGGCTCTGCCCGCCGATGATGAGCAGGTGGTTCGGGGTGGAGTTCGTGCCGAACCCGGAGCAGTGGTTCTCGCAGAAGGCTCCGGTCTTGGCCAGCCAGGCGTAGTACGGGAGGACCGCGTCGGTGTCGATCTGGGTGTGCGCTGCCGGGGTCGCAGCCCTGTTCGCTTGGGCGTGCAGCCATTTCGCGTACGCCGCGCGGGTGTGCGCCTGGTCGTGCGCCGGCGGGTTCGGCTGGGTCGGCCAGCCGGTCGCTACGTTCGCCCCCCAGGCCCGCATCGAGGTGAAGTAGTGGTCGGTGGTGTGGTTCTCCTGCGTGAACACCACCACCCGCTCGACGATCTTGGCCATGAACCCACCATGGCGCCCACACGGTGGCCACGGCAAGCAAACACTTCACGATGCTGGTGCGCGTTTGGTCGGGGCTGGTCGGGGCTGGTCGGGGCTGGTCGGGGCTGGTCGGGGCCACGGCCAAGTTCGCCTACCTGCCCCAGGGCGGACCACCCCGCCCCGGGGACCGGCTTGAGCACCGACCAGCTTTTGGCCGGCCGGCCTGACCCTGCGGCCGCGGCTCGAGGAGCCGCCTGGATCAGTGGGCGGCGGCGTACGCGTCGACGATCTCCGCCTTGACGCGACCTCGAGCGGAGACCTCGTACCCGTTGGCCGCGGCCCACTCCCGGACCGCGCTCAGGTCGACGCGCTTTCCCGCCGAGCGGGGGCCCTTACGGGGACTGCCGCGACGCCCTACGACCTTGGTCGCCGCGCCGATATACGGCTTCATCAGCTTGTCGAACGCGGTCTTGTTCTTGGTGCTCAGATCAATCGTGTACTCGGTGCCGTCGTAGGTGAAGGTGACAGCGGAAGCGTCAGCCGAGCCGTCGAGGTCATCGGTAATCTGCTCGATCACAGTGCGGGCCATGCCCCAAGTGTCCCCTGCCGCGTGGTCGACGCGAGCACGCAACGCCGCCGGCCCCGGAGCACCCCCCAACCCCTCGGCGGCGGCGTCAAGGCTCATCAGTGCCTGGCTGGTCAAGACACAATGACGACGGCAGGCCAGATCTCGTCGTCTGTATCGGGAAGGATGGCACGAATGTGCATCTATCGCCGATAGTCCACCTTATGTCAGAAACTAGTCTGCGTACTGCACCAGATGAATCACCGGCACCCGCCTCTTCGTTGATCCCGGCCT
Source organism: Dermatophilaceae bacterium Soc4.6 (assembly GCA_039889245.1). Classification (NCBI taxonomy): domain Bacteria; kingdom Bacillati; phylum Actinomycetota; class Actinomycetes; order Micrococcales; family Dermatophilaceae; species Dermatophilaceae bacterium Soc4.6. The sequence goes on from JAZGVH010000002.1 coordinate 1,730,402, forward strand.
GCACGCCGGTGGCCCTCGTCCTCGGCGTCACCGCCGCCCTGGTAACCGCGCTCCAGGTCGGCGCGCGGCACCTTGCCCGCCTTGAGCACTCCCCTGCGGGCCGCCGCCAAGGGGTGCTCTGCGACGCGCCGACCCGTTCGGCCACCACCCGACGGTCCATGCCGGGTCCGTAACATGGCGCCGACCGGAACCGCACCTTTTGCAATGGCCATGCGGGATCGCGAGGGTTCCGGCGGTGCTTGCAACAGCAATCGAGCCCGTTGCGGGCTCGGTGCTTGAGCTACTCTGGCAGGTTGCCGCACGTCATGTTTGCGATGATGTCCATCTCCCTGACCCTGCCTCAGAGGAAAATCCCCGATGACGGGCTTGGCCTGTGATCTTCACATTGATCTCTGCTAACTCTCATCGTCATCGTCCTCCGGCACAGGAAGCCAATCGTAGTTTGGATTCTCTCTCCGCATATGTTCTTCCCCTTCGGCAACAGTCTTTTGATATGCCGCAGCCATGTCGTCCCGACGGGGGTCACCAGACCACATGAGTTCTTGAACGGACCGTGGCATCGACCGGACCAGAATCTCACAGACTAGGTCGTCGGTTACAGTGCGCACCATGCGGGAAGAATCCCAGGCTACGGAAATCCAGCGCTTCTCACGCCAAGGGCCCCCAGCCGCTTGGGTAAAGGGCTCTGCCTGTTCGATGGCCGTTAGTACATCGAAAGCCAGCCCAAAAGGGACTTTGCCCCGCTGCAGCACAACGAACGTACGGATCATGTTGGGATCGCCTGGGACAAGCTCGACCATTTGTTGACTCCCGATTGGTAGGCACTGTGGTGACGCTGGTCAGCCCTCGATCTCGCTGCTTCGGGGCTGCAGCGGCCTCGAACTTGAGGTGGACCATCCCAAGCAGTAGGGCGGTGGCTCGGCGGTGTTGCCGGGGTAGGCCGTACGGTACGCCAAGGGCGTCGTCGGACTAGTGACGTTGCGGAAGACGCGCCGGTGCGGCGTCGCCTGGCCAGGCACCGCCGCTTGAGCTCAGCTCTGTAGACCTTCACCTACAGCGGGCGATCTTTACCGGTCAGTGGGCTCCTGCAGCCGGCGCAGCAGAATCACCGAGTCGGCCGCCATCCCAGCGTCACGTCGACTGCCTGAGCCGTGCCTGACCCGCTGGGCGTAATTGACCGTGGCCGTGACAAGGCTCCGCAGCTCGGCGTGCTCGGCGCCCCCGTAGGTTGCGCTCGACGTAGCGGCCGATGCGGCTCTTGGTCTTGTCGACTGGCAACTCGTTCTCGCCAGCGTCGAGGTGTGAAGGATCGAACGCCACTCCGCTTATAGCCTCGAGCACCGTGACGCATCGGTGGCCAGTGTCCTTGTAGTTGGCCGGTGTGGAAGCCCCCTCAAAGCGACGTCTCAGCTCTCGGATGGCCTCGCGACGTCGGGCCAGCCCAGGACGTCGTGTGAGGTGATCGGACCGGGCAGGGCGTCGAGAGAGTGCTGTTCTGGACGAAAAGCTCGGCGAACAGCGGTTCGAAGGTCGCTTCAAGCAATCAACCGTCGAGCCTGCCAAGACCCGTAGCCGTCGTTGCGCAGCCAGTACCACTTGAACGTCGTGAAGTTGCGGAACGGGATGTCGATACGGATCTCGAGCCGGAGCGTGACGACGATAATCGTGGTGAGAGCTCTTTGCATCTCGGCGTCCGTCATGTCTCGCCTCCCCCGGTGCCGAAGGCCATGAGGTCGTCGTGAATGAGTCCCCCCGAGAGCCAGGGCAACCTCCACGTCGGGGTGCGTTGGGCTGGGGCCTCGTCGAAGGTCGTCGAGGAGGGTTTCATTCAGGCCCTCACGGCCGGGCACCGTCCCGCCCGTCGACCATGGCGAGAAGTCGATGTCAGAAACGAGCTTGGTGTTGAAGAAGTCGTCGGCGTTCATGGGTGAAGCCTGACACCTCTGTCTGACCCGTTCACTGACGGATAGAATGGGCCATCTATCACTCACTCAGGTGTCACACCCTCGGGCCAGACTGGTGCCATGACCGACGCCCACGACCTCGCCCCCTCGCTGCACGGTCGACCTCGGTGAGCCTCGTGGCATGGCAGCCCGCCGTCGTCGTGGTCGACGACAGAGACGTCGCCGTTGAGTGACTCCCCCTCGCTGGCCGTGACCCCTTCGAGCGGTTGGCGGCCGCCTTCTTGGCCGGCTACGCGACAACATTGGCCAAGGCCTACACCGGCGACCTCAGGGCGTGGGCGCAGTGGTGCAGCTTTCGCCGGCGCTGTCCCTCCGCGATCTTGTCCTTAGGGGATCCCTCTACGGACCGTTGGGGATTGCAGCGATCATGAGCACGCTGGCTCCGGCGACTTCGACCCAGGAGTAGAATCAGATGAGGTAGAACCCCGGCAGCGGCTCGGGTGGCTGTGATGAGCGGTGGGTTGTTCGATCTCGGCGGGGATCTGCTCAGGTGGCCGCCGCGGGGCTGGTGTCCTTGCCGAGCAGTAGCGGTAGCAGGTTGTGGGCGACGGCGGCGGGTTGCTCTTCGTGGGAGAACAGGGCGGCGTTCTCGATGATCGTGAGGGAGGCGTTGGGGAAGGTCCCGAGCATGTCGTGGGTGCGCTCCAGCGGGAAGAACGGGTCCTTGGCGCCCCAGATGAGCCCGACCGGGACCTGCAGGCGGGCGTGAAGCGCGGCCAGCTGGTGAACCAGGCCGGTGTCGAAGGTGCGCAGCAGCCTGGCGGCGGCGTCGCGCCGGTCGCGGTTCACACTGAGCGGTGCGAGGAAGAACTCGCAGAACTCCCCGTCGAGCAACGACCGGTCGACGAACGTGCCCCGGAAAGCCTGCTGGCGCAGGCTGCGGTGCCCGGCGATGTGTCCGAGCGCGCCGCTGATCCCGGGGAGCTTGCCTGCGGCGAGGAACGACGTAAACCGCAGGCTGAGGCCGGTCGACTGCTCGGTGTCGATCAAGGCCAGGGAGCGCAAGCGCGGGTCCTCGACCATCGCGTGCCGGGCGATGAGGCCGCCGCTGTCATGACCCACGACCGCGACGTCCTGCAGGCCCAGCAGGTCCACGACGCGCCGAACACTGACGACGTGCTGCTGCACCGAGAGCGTCGTGGTCGGGCTGAACCGGCTCGAGCCGGCACCGGGCAGGTCGATGACGTGACAGGTGAGCTGCGACGCGAGGTGCGGCAGCAGGGTCCGGAACGTGGCGCCGCTGACGGGCCAGCCGTGCACGAACAGCACATCAGGGCCCTCGCCAGGGCACCGGAAAGGTCGTGTGTTAGCAGGTCAGCAGGCATGTGAGGGCTCGTTCTGGGTCGCGGGCGTGGTGTCGTAGCGCTTGGGCGATGTTGTTCCAGCCGGTCAGTCGCAGGAGGCTGATGGCGGTGTTGCGCAGGGTGGCCATGACCCGGGGCGTGTGTCCGGTGCGGACCTGGGAGCGGTCTTCGTCGAAGGAGACGTCACGCACCCAATGAAGGCGATCCTCGATGCCCCAGTGTCCGCGGACCCAGGCGGCGAGGACTGCCGGCGGTGCGTCGTGGTGATCGGCGGAGGTGATGACGTAGACGACCTCGACGCTCTTCTTGCCGGCCCGGGTGACGGTGCGGCGGATCTGGGCGACCTGCGCCGCACCGACGAAGCCGACCCCGGCGGGGGCGGCGACCGCCTTGATGGTGCGGGTCGTGCGGCGACCGTGGCTGGTGGTGGTGGACGAGTGCGCGGGCACGTCCGCCCAGGGCAGCGTCTTGAGCTGGCGGTGCAGGGTCGGGGTGTTCCCCTTGACGGTGAACACGTACTGGCCACCGGCGGTCGTGATGGCCAAGGCGGTGTCAGTTTGGGTGTGCATGGCATCGACGGTGACCACAACACCGGTCAGGTCGAAACACGCGAGGAGGTCTCGTACCGCAGGGATCTCGTTGCTCTTCGCGGCGACCTGGACCTGTCCGAGGACGGTGCCGGTCGCGTGGTCGAACGCGGCGACCAGATGCGGCGCGGACGTCGTCGCGGTGCGGGCACCGCGTACGGTCTTGCCGTCGAGGGCGATCACCCGCTGCCCGTTGACGACGGCGCTGCGGGTCCAGAGCCATGCCCCGAGGGCCCGGTCGAGGTGGTCGGCGTCGAGGCGGCCGAACAGCTTGCGGAGTGTGGACTCATCGGGGCTGGACGCGCTGGAGGGGCTGAGCCCGATCCGGGTCCGGTGCTCCCCGGGCAGGTCGGCCGCCCACTCCCCGATCGCGGCGAACGAGCGGGCCCCGGCCAGGACCGCGGTCACTGCGACCGCCAGGACCCCGGCCAGGGGGTAGCGCACCCCGCGCGGGTCCCGCGGGTCGGGCACCGTCGCGAGCAGCTCCAGCAGATGGCCGGCACGTGAGGCCCGGCCGGGTTGCGCCTTGACAGGGGTGATCGGCAAAGATGACATCGGCGGGTGTGGTCCTTGCTGAGACGGTGGCCTGAAGAACTTCCATCTCAGCCCCTCGGGCCACACCCGTCCCACACGCCACGCCGGTCACACTCCCGCAAACCCGCTGGTCACAGCCCTACTCACCGACCTTTCCGGTGCCCTGGGGCCCTCGCCGATCCGGCGGTAGGCGACCTCACCCTGACCGACGTCGAGGAACCGGTCAGGGTCACGGCGGAACAGCTCGGCGGCTTCAGCGGAGGTGGGTGCACGCATGGTCTCTCCCGGGCTTGTTGTAGTAGTCACTACAACATAGCGGCTTCCGCCTAGGCTCGCTAAATGGGCCACCGTCATAGCAAGCAGGATCTGCTCGACGGCGCGGTCGCGCTGGCCCTTGAAGAGGGGCTCGCCCACCTGAGCTTCGGTCGGGTCGCCAGGCGTGCGGGCGTCAGCGACCGCATCGTCGTTTACTACTTCCCGAGCCGGGAAGTGCTCGTCACCGAGGTGTTCTCCCAGGTCGCCGCCCGGCTGCAGACAGTGCTGCTGTCGGCGTTCGCCACCCCGGTCACCGACCACCTGGACCTCATACGAACGGCCTGGCCGGTCCTGGCTCACCCTGACGCCGACCCCGTGTTCGCGCTGTACTTCGAAGCCGCCGGGATGGCTGTGGGCGGCCACGCCCCGTTCCACACCCTGGTGCCAGAGCTCGTCAGGTCGTGGGTGAGCTGGGCCGCGGAACTGCTACCCGGCAGCGCGCCGCACCGAACCCGCGAGGCCGAGGCTGCCATCGCCCTGATCGACGGCCTGCTGCTGCTGCGACAGCTCCTCGGGCCACAACCAGCCGCACGAGCGTTCAGCGCGCTCACCGCAGCGGAGGTCGAGTGAGTCGACCAGCCGGCACTGCGGGCCGGACCGGCGTCACAGAAGCTGAAAGATGGGCGAACCCAGCGACCCGCGTGCGCGGAGCAACCCAGTATCCGCGTCCGATGGCCGAAGGGCTATCGGCACACTCGAGGGCCGGACCGCCCGTCGACGATCTTGCGTCGAAGACCAGCGTCGAGCGGGACGGTTACGGCGGTTGACCTGGAACGCCCCGGGCGCGGAGCCCGTGGCCGGGGGTGGTTACTCGCGGGTCAGGACGGGCGACGGGCGAGGTGCAGGATGACGTCGGCGTGGACCTCGACCTGCTCGGGCAGCACCTGGAGGGTGCGGGTGAACACCTGCTCGCGCTGCACTCCAGGTAGTTGCAGGTACGCCGACACTGTCGAGAGGTAGCCGACCCACGCCTGCGCCGGCCACCGCAGCCGCCGCTCGATGACGAGCTGGCGGACGTCGGTGAACAGGGGCGACTGCTCCAACTCCGTCCCCGGCCACTGCATCACCCTGTCAGGTGGAGTGCCGTCGGGTGAGGGCACACCGTCGTCGCTAAGGAAGGGCGCGCGGGCGGCCCGGACGGCGTCCTGCAGGGGCTCGTCGGCCAGCTCGACCGGGCCGCCGAACGACGCGACGACCCCAGCCGGCTCAAGCCGCGCGGCGATACGCGGCCACCGGCCAGACGGCTCCGTCCAGTGCAGCGAGGCCGCCGCGAACACCAGATCGAAGCGGCCGGTCGGTCCAAGGTCCTCGAGGGATGCCTGCATGGTCACCACGCCGGCCGGCACGTGCCGGCGCAGTTCGCCGAACATGGCGCCGTCCGGGTCGGTGGCCGTGACGTCGACACCCCGGGCGGCGAAGGCGCGGGTGGCCTTGCCGGTGCCGGCACCGATCTCGAGGGCCTGCCGCACGGGCCGGCCGGCGTAGTCCAGCACCGCGTGGACGAGCTCGTCGGGGTACCCGGGGCGGAAGCGCTCGTACCGCACTGCCACCTCACCGAAACTTAGCGCCCGCGACGTCATGCATCGACCCTGCCACGCATCCGCGGCTGCCAGCAGCGACGGCGCGGCGACCACCGTCGGACAGCACGAAGACCGCGAGAGCCGGCGAGATCTAAGCCACGCCACCTACTCTTGCTTGTGTCACAGGAGGAACCCTCACCGGGACACCACAGCAGCGGCGCCCGTCGGCTTTGGCTCAGCACAGGCCGACCCCTCATCCGATCCCGTAAGACCCGCCTGATTTAAAGCCCGGTGAAGGTACCTCCACCGGTACAGTTCACGGCATGGCAACCTTGTTCGTAGGGTACGCCCGCTGCTCGACCGACGACCGGGACCTCACCGCCCAGCGCAACGCCCTCGAGGCGCCCTCGAGGCACTCGGGGTGGGGCCCGAACGGGTCTACGTCTACCACGGCCTGACCGGCACCAACCGGGCCCGACCCGGCCTGCGCGAGGCCTGACTGCCTGCCAGCTGCCTGCCACGCCGGCGACACTCTCGTCGTGACCAAGCTCGATCGCCTCGCACGGTCCCTGACCGACGTGCGCAACATCGTCGAGGAGCTCACCGCCGGCGAGGTCAAGCTCAACATCGGCGGGTCCGTGCACGACCCCACAGACCCGGTCGGCCGGCTCATGGAGCTCGACACCAGCAGCCCGACCTCACCCACCCCGGTGAATTGCCGAGGCTAGATGTACTGAGCCGAAAAGCCTTTGTCGAGGGAAGAGATGGTTGAGCCGTTGATAAAGTCGAAGACCTCCGACCCCTCGGTATCAATACCATTTTCAGTAACAACACACCATGCTCCGACCGGGTTTCCAGCGTAGGTTCCACGCTGCAGTTGCGCGGTCATGGCCGCACGCTCGTCAGACATTGCGTCATTGATGCGCTGGATTCCAATCTCGTTCAACGCGAAGCACGAAATTATCACTCCCTGCCGACTACGTGCTGCGACGAACTCGACCGTCCCTGCGTTGGTGTAGGCGAAGCCGTCTTTGCTATGACGGGTGTTGTCGTGCCGCAGCCGCATCACACCCCACAAATAGTTTCTGAGTTCCTCAACGGTTGCAGTACGAGAAAACCAGTGCGCACTCGACCCCCGGCGGAGTGCAGCCACATATGAACTGAAGGGGTGATCGGGCGGGTAGGGTGATCCGTTCAATATGGACATGACATACGCTTTCATCACGCGATTGACTGGTGGCGCGCTGGGGTTAGCCAAACGTCCAGGCAGGATTCAAAGCAGGCGGGTGAATGATGAGCGGTAAGGGTGCGCACCCATCCATCCGACTATTTATTAGCTTACTTACTTGCAAACTAACTAAGGATGCAGACAGAGTATTGCGCGATGATTGTAAAAACTAATCAAACCAACCATCTCCACGTTCCAGGAGTCTCGACATGGCATCGGTACCTGGCTTATCAGCGGTCTCGCGAACCACGCGATGCCGATGGTCGGCATCGGTACCTCGCACCCAAGGCGGTCCAGAGAACCCACTGCGCTGCTCCTCATCAGCACTACAACCGTCGCAGTGGATTCCGTTGCGGCCACAGTGGTTCCACAAATATGGGCAAGAGTTATTCCATGACTGTCCGGGCAAGAGGGCCATCGGCGTGACTACTTTTTCTACTTGAGGAGCTCGCGGGCTTTATTGCCCCGTGAACTCGATTCCTTCATGAGCTTTTTGAGATCTTCGACCTCATTATTATTCAGCGAACTGACCCCCTTTATTTGAACTTTTAGGAGTATCTTGTCGTACTTGTCGTCTGCCATATCCTCGACCTTTCTGTCGCTGGCCTCAGCCAAACGGCTGAAAGCACGTGCTGTGGCGTGTTGATACCCACTCCCACAGGTTACCGCCACAGGGGCCCCGGAGGGCCCCGGCGACGCTACCCCTATGGGGTTAGTTTTTGGCAGCGGCAGAACTTTCAGCTCAGGCGCCGATACTTCGCTCGAATGTTGCGCAGGTGCACTTTCACTGTCTGGTGCTTCATCCCCAGACGGGCAGCAACCCGCTCCCAGGTGAGTCCGGAGCCGAAGTACTCGAGGACGTCTCGCTCCCGGTCCGTGAGCTCGGGTCGTCCAGCGCGCCGGTCGCGGCTCATGATGAACGCGAGCTCAGGGCTGATCGGCTGCCCGCCCTCCACAGCCTGCAGGACAGCCTGCGTCAGGGCCGCGAGATCTGCGCTCTTGCGGAGGTAACCGGCGGCGCCGGCCTCGATGGCACCGAGCACAGTGGTGTCCTCCTCGTCAGCGGACACGATGACGACGACGGCACCGGCCTGGGTCAGTGCCCGGACGTTGGCCACCGGGAGGGAGCCGTCATCCAGGTGCACGTCGAGGACCACCACGTCCGGCTGCGGGCCTGATACCAGGCACTCAGCGACGGTCCGGAACCCACCGCCGTAGACGAACCGCGGCTCCTTCGAGATCCACCCGCGGAACCCCTGGAGGATGAGTGGGTGGTCGTCGATGGCTGCGACCCGGATCACGGGGTCCACGCCAGCTCCACCATGGTGCCCATCGAATCGCTGTCAATGCTCAAGGTGCCGTCGACGGCCGTCCAGCGCCGACGGATCGATCCCTCGACTCCACCATCAGCCGCGACCTGCCCCGGGTCGAAACCGGTGCCGCGGTCGGTGACGCGGATCCGGATCCCACCGGTCTCGTCACCCACGCTCCACACCCACGCCTCCCTCACCCCGGCGTGCTTGACCACGTTGTTGAGTGCTTCCCTCACCGCTCCCGCAGCGGCGTCGACGACGTGCGCTGGAAGCGCATGCGGGACGGCGTCGGTGAAGGAGTGGACCTTCAGCCCGAAGGCCTCAACTTCGTGGACGACCTCGGCCAACACCACCGGCAGGGGCGACAGCTCGGTGGCATCGTCCACAGCCGCATTGAGCGACCGCACAAGGTTGGCATCGGACGAGCACCGGCGACGCACGCTGTCTTCGGCGTAATCGAGCCCCCCACGGGAAATACCCTCCAGAGTGGACAGCACGGTGTCGTGCAAGCGTTGGTACTGGCGCGCCCGCTCGTCGTAGCGAGCCTCACTCCGCGCACGCGCCGCCTCTGCGGCTGACGCCTCCCTCGTCGCAGCGTCTGCTGCGCGTCCATCGGACAACAACCTCTGGCCCACCATGAAGCCAGCCCACGCAAACGCCGCGAGGAAGCCGACGTTGCTCATAGCGTCGGGCCAGTGCTCGCTGAAGTCGCGAGAGGCACCAATGAGGTAGCCGGCAATCAGCATCCCAGTCACTGCAGCCATGGCAGACCGCCCCAGGAAGAGGCTGGCCAGGATCGCCGCGCCGATGACCGGCCCCAGAGACCAGTTCGCTGTCTGCGTCGCCTGCCCGTCCGCACACAGAAGACCAACGACGACCGCCAGCACCGCTTGTAGACCTGCGTCGGCGAGCATCCACGACAGCGTGAACCAACCCCGGCGCAGGGCCGACCAGAACAAGGACACGTTCCACGCGACCGCGAGGGCGAACACACAGATCGTTGCCGGATAGGAGCGGTAGGACTGTGGAGCCGCAAAAAGGGGGACCAGCGCGGGCACGACCTGAGCAACACGCAGGAGCGCAAGGGAGCGCACAAGCCAGTGGGTCGCGTTCTTCTCAGCCGGTCCCACCTCCGGCGCGCCTAGGGGCGCGGCAACGGTCATCGCATCCATCACCGTCAGTGTGGCGCTACCCAGCCCAGGAAGCTCTACCCCTACGGGATTAGAAGACTGCCTGCGGCTGCCATCTCGCTACGCGTGCCAACTTGTCCGTGCGTAGGGAGAACGGCTCCGCAGCATGCTCGGCGAGCGACCGAGCCGGCGAGCGACGATCTGCAGCGGCCGCTCCGCAACATCCCTGCTAGCTAGTGTCCTGCACCGGAAATTCGCAAGATAAGTAGTAGACTTTCACCCATGGCGAGAACGGGCCGACCCATGAGCGAGCTGACTCTGGCGCAGGACGAGCGTGAGCAGCTGGTGCGATGGTCAAGGCGGGCGAAGTCGTCCCAGGCGTTGGCGTTGCGATCTAAGATCGTGCTGTCGTGTGCGGCTGGGGCGAACAACAAAACCGTTGCGGCACAGCTGAACTGCTCGGAAGCGACGGTCGGGAAGTGGCGTCGCCGTTTCGTCGCGGAGCGCCTGGACGGGCTCGTCGACGAGCCGCGACCGGGTCGACCACCGTCGATCAGCGTCGATCAGGTGGAGGAGATCGTGATCGCCACGTTGGAGCAGACCCCGACGAACGCCACGCACTGGTCGCGGGCCTCGATGGCCCAACGCTCAGGCCTGTCCAAGACCACGATCGGGCGGATCTGGAAGGCCTTCGAGCTCAAGCCCCACCGGGTCGACGGGTTCAAGCTGTCGAAGGACCCGTTGTTTGTGGAGAAGGTCTACGACGTGGTCGGCCTCTACCTCGATCCTCCGGAGAGCGCGGTCGTCTTGTGCGTCGACGAGAAGAGCCAGGTCCAGGCCTTGGCTTGCAGCAGCCCGGTGCTGCCGATGATGCCCGGGATGCCCGAGCGCCGCACCCACGACTACGTCCGACACGGGGTGACCAGCCTGTTCGCCGCGTTCAACATCGCCGACGGCACCGTCATCACCTCGATCCACCGACGCCACCGGGCGATCGAGTTCAAGAAGTTCCTGGCCAAGATCGACACCGAGATCCCCGACGACCTCGACGTGCACGTGGTCTGTGACAACTACGGCACCCATAAAACACCGGCCATCACCGCCTGGCTGGCCCGGCACCCCCGCTTCCACATGCATTTCACCCCCACCAGCTCCAGTTGGCTCAACCAAGTAGAACGCTGGTTCGGGTTCATCACCGACGAGCTCATCCGCCGCGGCAGCCACACCTCGGTCCGCGCCCTCGAGACCGACATCCGCGCCTGGGCCACGGCAAGGAACGACAACCCCCGCCCCTTCATCTGGACCAAACCCGCTGAAGAGATCCTCGAATCCATCGGACGACTTCTAACACGTATTTCCGGTGCAGGACACTATCGGGAGGCAATATCGGGCACGCCCGACCGGTGGGAGGTTGGCCCTTAGGGTGATCTCTGGCGTCCACATCGTCCCAACCCGAGCCGGTGTGGGCGCCGCCCGGACGTGGCCACGTCGCCCGCGGGCAACTTTTGCCGTGGCGGCGGTCAGCTCACCCCCGGGGGCTCACAGTCAGGGTTGTTGGGGGGCCTGACGGGTGGTCGCCCGGGTGGTGCGGCTGGCGCAGGAGCGGCTGCAGAACCGGCGGCGGGCCGACCCGACCAGCGCACAGAACTCCACCCCGCACCCGGTGCAGGTCGTGACCCGCCCCGTCCGGGTCGCCCGACCGGCCGCGGCGATCCGGGCGTTCCGCTGCGCGGCGGCCGCCGGCGAAACCGGCAGCCCTCCCGCGATCCGGGCCGCGGCCGCCCGGGCAGCGTCCCGCGATCCGGCCAGTGCCTGCTGCGTGGCCGTGCTTCCGGCCGCGTTCGCGGCCTGCTTCACACGGATCTCGGTACTGACCAAGCCGCGGCTACGGGACAGACCGTGCTCGAGCCGGTACGCCGCGGCGGTGGAGCCGTGGGCTCGGGCCACGTGCAGGCCCAGGTGGGCGAACGCTCCCCCACAGTCCGAGCAAAGAAGGAGCCCGTCGGGGGTCGCCTCGAGGATCCCGTACCGGCCGCACCCGTCAACGTCACCGACTTGCCGCATCCCAGACTCCCGCTGATCGGTCTGGCTCCCGTCCCGGTCGGCCTGGTCGGCCAGGTCGGCCTGGTCGGACTGGTCGTGTCGCGGGTCAGCCCCGTTCACGAGCCGCGCTCACCGGCGCTGCTGTGGCCGTGAGTCGCCGCCGGCCCGGCCGGCTCGGCCGGCCCGGAATGAGTTTGTGACGCCATCTCGACCGACAGCCTCCTCTGCTGCGATGTGTACTCAGGACCTCGACAGGCGCCGGAATCTACTAGGTGTGCCTGTCCGGTGCGGCCGGGGTGTGGCGTGGGTCAGCGGGGTCGACGCCGGGCGTGTGATCGAGTGGATCGCGCAGCGACGCGTGAGGGGCGGGACACGAGAGCGCCGGCGGTGATGAAGGGCTCGAGCGCCTTCAGCATCTTCTGTTGGTTCCGGCTAGAGAGGTCGACGGAGTAGACGGTGTCCTTGAAGGAGAACACCACGGTCTCCGCGTCGTCGCTGCCGTCGAGGTCGTCGGTGATCGTGACGATGGTGCGTTGGGCCATGCCCCATTGTGGTGGAGATGACCCCGGCGGGAGCTAAGCCAGGTAGTCGCGTAGGGCTGCTGCGCAGAGTGCGGATCGTGAGGGGGCGTCGTGGGTGGTGACGAGCTGGTCAATGACGTCGACGTTGGACCCCAGCATCCGCATCGAGAGGGTGGCCATGGGCTCAGTTGAGGTGCGTGGTGTCGCGCGGCGAAGGAACAGACCGTCTGACGATGCTGCGGGGGTGCGGACGGCCATGAGGTCGCCCAGGTGGTCCTGCGTGGCGGCGAGGGCGTCGAGCAGGACCTCCGGCTGGGAGAGACGCTCAGCGCGGGCATGGGTCTTGAGCTGCACGACCAGGGCGGCTGGCAGGGAAAGGGTGATGGGACGGGGGACATGAGCCTCGGCGTTGGTGGGCCGACGCCCGGGACGTATCCCACGATTCGAGGGGTCCCCTCCCCTGCTGTGGCCGGCGACCTCGCCCACCCGGCCGACAGTTGCCCGTGCCTGTGAGGCGGCCAGGACGGCGTCGTGGTGAGGGGTTGCAACGTCGGCATCATCAGGTGTGGGGTGGTTGGCGTTCGGCGTGAGTGCCGGGTTTGGGGCTGGCAATGGGCGGCGCACTGGCGGGCCGGGGAGTCGCGCGGTGCGAGGGGTCCCGGTGGTGGAGTCGACGCGGGCCAGGCCAGGCACGGCTGTCAGTGGTGGTCGTCGGGAGGGCGAAGGGAGTGACGCGGTCTGCGGTGGCTTCCCGCTCGGGTTATCCAGCCTCCAGGGGTGGTCTGGGTCGCTGGCGCGTGGAGGGGTGACAGCTGGTGTCGGGTGAGCAGCGTCGGGGGTGGTCATGCGGAGACCTCGGTGGTCTTCTCGTGCTGGTCGATGCTGGTGAGGATCTCCTGGGTGAGGAGGACGAAGTCTTCGGCGAGGGCGGGGGCGGAGCCGGGGACCCGGTCGGGGCGGCGGCCTTCCTTGCGGGCTTTCCAGTAGGGCTCGGAAATGTCGACCTGTTCGGCGACCTCGTGGATGAGGAGGCCCTTCTCCTCGGACTCCACCACCGGGGACAGGGCGTGGCGGATGACGTGGCTGAAGACGGGGGCGGCTCCTCCGAGGACGGTGGTGATGTCGTCGATGGCGTTGCGGCGGATGACGGTGGCGTTGGTCTCGACGTCGTACAACAGTGCCCCGAGCAGCTCGATGTCGGGATTGGTGCTGCGGACGGCGAGGACTTCGTTGGCGAGGGCACGCTGGCCGTCGATGCTGGTGCGCCCGGGCCGGGTAGGCACGATAATTTTGTGGGTGGCGCCGAGCGCGAGACGCAGCAGGAGCGGCCGCGGTGATGGTGTCCTTGCAGCGCGGGCCTAGAAGCTGACGCGGGTGGTGTGGCCGCCTGTCGAGTTGGGCGTGGCCCTGTCGGAACGGCGGACACGCCGGACCCGGACCCGGATCCGGCGCGGACTCGCTCACACACAGACCAGAGCCTCCCTGTTACAACGGCTTCGCCGCGTCCCAATACTTCTCGGCTTCGCCTCCCCTGCCCTGCCCGGACCTGCTCGGGCTATCTGCGCTTTGGTGCTCCCCGCTGGAGTCGGGACCGGCGCGAACCGAAGGCGCCTGGTTGAGGCAGGATTATGCCTGATCTTGACTGCCAGGCCGTCTTGCGGTCTAGGTTTGCCCAGTCGAGGCTGGGGGCTGGGGGAGGTCTTGAAGTTGTGTCGAGTCGTGGAGGTAGTCGATGGGGTTCTCGATCCGGGTGATGCCGGGGGTGCGTGTTCGGGCTTCTTCGCGGGGGGTGCGGGCCAGCGTCGGCCCGCGCGCGTTGCGGGTGCATGCCGGCTCTGGGCGTACCGGCATCTCGACGGGGGTCGGGCCGGTGTCGTACTACACGAGCGTGGGTGGGACGAGCAGGCGTGGACGCTCAGGAGGGTCGGGACGTCCACAAGGGACGGGCAGTGCGGCAGCGTCTCGTCAGCTGGCGGCTGCGGGACGCCGGGCGGAGAAGGCGGAACAGGCCAAGGCTCTCGCGGACTCGCTGCAGCAGATCCTGGACCTGCACCGGGCCGAGTTCGACGCAGCGACCCCGCAGACGCCCACACCTCCACCGCAGGTAGATCTCACGCCGATCCGGGCCCGGCACCGGGCTGCGGCACGGACCGGTACCCGGCCGTTTTCCGCGCAGCGTAAGGCCGCGGTCGCGGCCGCTGACGTCTCCGCGCAGGCGGAGGCCGACGTGGTCGCCGCGCGCTGGCGGGACGAGTTCGAGCAGTGGCATCGCGATGCGGACCACTGGTGGACCGCGCTCAACGGGGGCGAGCCACAGACCGTGATGGCAGCCCTAGCCACAGCGTTCGAGGACAACGAGGCCGCGGCCGCACCACTGGGGGTCGAAGGCCGCGAGGCGACGTTGGTGGTGTTGGTGCCACCGCCGTCGGCGGTTCCCGAGCGGCGTCCCACCCTGACCGACTCCGGGAACCTGTCCTTGAAGAAGCTGACGAAGCGTCAGTCGTCGGACCTCTACCTGCAGATGGTGTGCGGGTACCTCCTGGTCACCCTCAAGGAAGCGTTCGCGGTCGTCCCCGGGCTGCACTCAGTTCGGGTGGTCGCCGTACGCGCCACCCCCGTCGACACCTACGGCCGGGTCCAGGCCGAAGCGGTGATGGCGGCCCGGGTCGAGCGCTCCCGGCTGGCGGGGGTCCGGTGGGCTGACGCCGACGCCGCGCATGCCGTCAACGACGTCGCAACCGAGCTGGTCTGGCAGCAGAAGGGCCCATCCCACGAGCTCGTTCCCATCGATCTGAACGCTCACCCCCAGATCGCTACCGTCCTGAACGCCGTCGACATCGATGAGTTGGCCGACGCGACACCAAGGACACACTGAACGCGGCGGGCGGCGTGGGTCACGGAGCTGCAGCGTCGGGCCGAGTTCTCACCGTAGGCACGCGGCACTGGTGGGGAGCTACTTGTAGAACACCCGCACCCCGCCGTGGTGGGAGCACGCACCCTGATGGTGGGCCGCGTAGGAGTACGTGCCGTCGTTGCATTGGGCGGTCGCGCCACCACCTGGCAGCACTGGCGGGGCCGGCGGCGGTGGTGCAGGTGCTGGAGCAAGGGCAGGCGGGGTGGTCCGAGCAGGAGCTTTCGGCGGGATGCTTGCCAGTGGACGCGGCGCCGGTTTCGCTGTTGGCGTGATCGTTGCGTACCTCTGATATGCGGTCCACCAGTTACTCGCGATCGCTTTTTGCGCCGACGCGAGAGTAAGTTGTCCCGCACAGACCAAAGTGTGAAGCTGGTCCTCCAGTCGGTCCTTGCTCGTCGCTCCCACCAGGACCCCCGCACCCTGAGCACTCGTAGGCGTCTGAGACGGCTGCGGCCACAGGTTCGCGGCTGAGGCGGGTGCTCCACCCAGCTCCAACGGGATGAGGTGGTCCTCTTGGTAGTCGCCAGCGTTGACGTCACCGTGGTAGCCGTACCCGGAGGCGAGCTGGGCGGACTTGATCGCTTGCGTCACGTTGGTGGCCGGACGGACCGTGTCCGCCCACCCAGCGACGCAGATCGTCTGCTGGATGCTCGCCTGAGTGACTCTGGGATTCAACGCGCCCGGCGTGCGATGCGGGTTCGGCAGAACCACCCCCGACGCCATCACCACCACCGTGCCGACGCCCGTACCGGCCGGCGCCGTCGTGGCCGTCGTCGCGGTCGTCGTCGGAGGCGCCGTCGTCTCCACCGGCCCCGCCATCGTCGTTGATGTCGTGGTCGACGCCGAGGTGGGCGCTACGGCCGTGCCGCTACCGGGTGAGGGCGGGGCCGCGATCGCCCCGCCTGTGAACATGGCCAGCAGTGCCACGGCCATGGTGGCGATCCCCGCTCTTCGTCCGTGCAGGCGGGCCCAGCCCACGGAACCGCGGATCAGGACGACCATCGCCACCACGAGCCCGAAAAGGCCCACGAGCGTCAGACCACCACTGACTCCGCTGCTGGCCAGGCCCAGGGCAAGCGTCGCTACCAGCCCACCCCACCCCAGGCCCTGGAGGGGACGAGGTAAGTAGCCGGTGCGTGACGGCGTCGAGGCCGCGATCAACGGCGACCATTCCGCAGTCGTGTCCTGTGGGCCGGCAGCGGCACTCGAGACGATGACGGCCGGGTCCGTATAGGGCGTCCACTGCTGACCGTCCCAGTAGCGCATCCCACCCTGAGGGTGGCCATACCAACCAGCCTGAACACTCACGACGCCCCCGACCCTAGACCGTGCTTTTCACCCGGAGCGTAGCCGCGACGGTTGTGGAGCGCGAGGAACCACCGCAACGCACCAGGCCCCCTGAAGGAGTGCGCCGCAGCTGTGGCTCGCTTGTCGAACAGATTGCTTGCTGCCCCTAGTCTTCGCCGTATGGGCTTTGGAATCGGCTTGGGGGCGGCGCTCTCCAGCGTCCACGTCAGCACACGCGGCGTTGGTTTGAGCAGCGGGATCGGACCTCTCAGCTTCTACGCTCCTCCTGGTCGCCGGCGCCGTCGGAAGCCCAGAGGGGTCCAGTTCCCGGCCTGGTCCCGTACGTCGGTTGCTGTGTGGTGATGCTCCTCGTCTCCGCTTGCTCGGACAAGGCACCTGAGGTTGTCATGACCACCACGCCCACCGCCAGCGCGGAATGTCAAAGGGCCGTGAAGGTGGCAGATCACGTCGCCGGCTACGACCCAACCAGAAGCTCCCACCCGTCGCTCAGCCTTGAGCAAGTGCGGCTTCTAGCGCGGGTAGTCGTCAACAACGAACAGCGCTCGACCCTACACTCGTGGCGCAGTCCCAGGAGTTGCTCGCTAAGACCTCGGGCTGACAAAGAATCCATTCGGTGCACTGTGCACGGCGCTCGTCCCCCTGCGTGTCGAGGCTGGCGCCGCTTGTGACCACGGTCTCCCCTGGACACCACGATCAGGTCGTAGAGGGGCTGGCGCTGTGCGAGCGCCGATCCGGATCCCGCCGAGGTGAGCGTGTGTGGTCTCCGCTGCGGGTTCGGTGCCTGACTGCGGCCGTCCCGGGAGCGGCGTTGACACGTCCGCGTCCCCCCAAGGTCACGGTGGCGCGTTGGTGACGCCGCACCGATGTTGCGCGGTCGCCTGCGGAGCGCAATGTTGGCGTTCAGACAGTCAATGGTGGCGCGCCTGTTCCCCCCGAGCCAGGTGCGTCACCATCGGTCTACCTCGAGTAGCTACCTCGCTGAGGTGGTGGTGTGGGGGTCGTGGAGGTCGGTCCCGCACAGAGGGCGGCTGATGGGCCCCGCCTGCGCGACGGACAGCGCGACCCAGATCCTCCTCGGACTCGCACATCCGCAGACCAGCGCGACCCCGCTGCGGCGATTCTTCGCATCCCATTAGTCGTAGATGTCATCAGCGGTGGGCCCGTCTCGCTGTCGGGGGCACCCCGTCCGACAGGTCCGTCAGGTCCAGTAGTGCTGAGGGGTCGGCCGCCCTCGGCGCGCCGGTAGGCGCGGATCCCGCGGCCGAGGTCGTCGACCTGGGCAGCGTAGTCGTGCAGGGTGTGGTCGGGGACCGACGTCGCGGACCAGCCGATGCCGATGTCCTGCACCTCCTGCGCACCCGGGGTGGTCTCGCCCGACTGCGGCGCCGTTCGCGACTACGTCGGGTGAGGTCCGTACAGCTGCTCACGTTGCCGGTGTGGCAGAGAGCAGTCAGCCTCGCAACACCTAGCGTTCGCATCCGATGTTGAGCGCCGATATTCGGGGGACTGTACGGCTGCGGTCCTCGTGCCCCCGGCCGCTGGACGGGCGCGGCTCCCCGGTGGGCGTAGGAGGGGTATTGCGGGTGGCTGCGGCGTGGAGGGCGGCGCTGGCGGAGTCTGCTGTCATGGCGTGGCCGATGATCTGCTGGGCGTGGCGGGTGATGACGGCACGGACGGGTGGGGGCGGGGGTATCTGACGGTCGTGGTGGACATCGCCGGCGTTGACCCAGGCGGCGAGGGTGGGGGCGGCGCTGCTGGCGGCGGCCATGGCCTGGGCGCCTCGCGCGGCCACCGAGAGGGCGGGGTCCTGGAGCGTGTCGCGGACGACGTGGGCCAGGTCGACGGCGACGCTCACGTCGCGGTGGAGGGCGCCGGTGACGGCCGCGAGGTCAACCCGGGTGGCCATCGCGGCGGGGCTGGCGAGGCTGGCGTGGTGGTGGGTGATGTCCCGCAGGGCGGCGTGGACGTCGTTGCCAGCGAGCAGGAGATCGGGGTCGAGACGTCGGTGCCGGCCGAGCATGGGCTCGAGGTCGGCGGCGAGTCTGCCCCAGGCGTGCTCGAGGTCCGTCAGGGCCGGCAGGAGCCGGTGGGTGTGCTGCTGGGGGTCGAGCAGGCCACGGCTGGCGGCGGCTGAGCCGATGATGCCGGTGGCGGCCGTGACAGTTCTTTGGACCTGCGCGATCCAGTCAAGGTTCGCTGCGGTGGGGGGCCCGGTGAGGGTGCGGTGCGCCTGGAGGTTCCAGCGGGCCAGGGCCTGCTCAAGGCGGGTGACCTGCCCACGGTCGGGGTGCCCAGTGCTGGCTGGGCTGTCCGGCCCGCCCCGGCTCTCGCGATGCTGCCTGGTCAGGGCGGTGGGCCAGCGGGTGTCGAGGTAGGAGGCGGCGAGCCGTTCGGTGGTGGCGATGCGGCGGCTGGCGTCGCGGGCCCGCTGGAGGGACTCGCCGGGCGGGAGGGTGTGGCGGGCGTCGAGGCGTCGCTGCAGGTCCCGGGCGTGCCGGTCCAGCGACACCGCGACGGCGTGCCCGGAGACGGACAGCACGTGCATCACCCTGGTCCGGGCTGCCTCAGCGTCGGCGTGCCCTACCGCCGACAGGGCTGCGGTGGGGTGGCGGCGGGCCCTGACGAGCTCGGCCGCGCGGGCCAGGGCCGTGGCCACCGCCTCCAGTGCCGGGTCGCCGTCGCCCGCGCCGGGCCAGCGGGCCTGTCGGTGGGTGTGGTGCAGCCCCTGGGTGATGCCGTGGATGCGGCGCATACTCGGGTCACCGGTGCGGTCGGGAATGGCCGACCACAGGTCGGCGGCGGCGTCGACGACCTCGCCCCAGCTGCGCACCCGCGCCATGGCCCGGTCGGGGTCGGGGTCCCACAGCGCGGCCCGGGCGGTCAGGTCGGCGTCGAGGAGCAGCTCGCCCACACTGCGGCCATCCACCCCCGCAGCGGCGGCGCCTGCGGGGACGTCACCCGGCCTGGTCATGCGCGTGCCTCCCTGACGAGGTCGCACAGGGCGATGACCACGCCGGTGGCACCGGGAGGGAACTGCTCGATGGGGTGGCGTCGGGTTGCGGTCTCCGCGACCTGGATGAGGCCGACCATGTCGAGCCCGGTGGTCTGCGCGCCCAGCACGACGTCGTCGAGGAGGTGGTCCAGCTCGGGCGGCAGCAGTCCGGTCGCGGCCGCGGCGATGCTGTGCGCCCACAGGGCGGTGGAGTGCAGGGCCGGGGTGGTGGCGGCCTGTCGGTAGCCGCGGTCGGCCGCCTCGACCAGCAGCGCGATGACCTCCCGCCACGTGTCGTGGGCGGGAAAGGTGTCCTGGCCGGTCATGTGCATGCTCCTTCGTTGCAGTGCCCTCGGGGTCACAGTCGGGTGCCGTGGGCTTGGGCGTGGGTCTCGTCCCTCATCGAGCCAGCCCCGACGCTGGGTGCGCTGCCGCGTCCTGGCGGCGGTGGAGAAGCGATAGGTGTCAGTGCGGGTGTGGACACTGGCGTCATCACCCGAAAGCCGAGGCCCGGCTGCTGGTGGTCACTCGGACCGTTCGGGACCGAATTTCGGTTCCACTCGGGCTAGACTCTCTGGGAGGGGAGGTGGGTGTCGATGACGCGGCGGATCGCGAAGGCGCTAGCGGTGACCCCTGGCCTGCTGGTCAGCACGGTGGTGACGTCGAGGGGGGGTCCGTCCTTCCCCCTGTGGTTGGGGCTGCCCTGTTCGTCGGTGGGCTGCTGGCTGCGGCGGCGCTGCTGTCCGGTCGAGGCGAGGCCGTCGGTGCGCGGCTGCTTCTGATGTCGCGTCCCGCCCGGGACGACGAGCTGCGCCTGCTGGCGCCGGCGGTGACCATCCTGTGCCGGGCCGGGCTCGGTCCGCCCCTGGTCGAGCTGCGCGTACGGGAGGGCGAGGCGGCGGTGGTTGCGGCCGGGATGGGCCGGCGCACGGTCGTCGTCTCCGCCGGGCTGCTGGAGGCGGTCGTCGACGGTGCCCTCCCCCAGGCGCAGGCGGCTGCGGTGATCGGCCACGCGGCGGCGCTGACCCGGGGCGGCTGGGTGCGGTCCGATCCGGTGATCAAGTTCTGGTCCCTGCCGTGGCAGCTGCTGCGGGCTGTGGCCCTGGCCGCGGCCCGGGTCGGGCGGCGGCTCCCGCTGACCTCGCTCGCCTGGCGGGGGCGGGTCGTCGTGGTGGTGATCGCGACAGTGCAGAACGTCCAGGAGGGTCAGCCGTGGCTGGCGCTCGGCATCGGCGCCGTCGGAGCACTCAGCTACGCGATCCCGATCTGGGAGGGGCGCTGGGAGCAGACGATGCTCAACGCCGGCGACGCAGCCCTGGCCGACGCCGGTCTCGCGGCGCCCTGGGCCGCGTTCCTGCGCCGCTGCCCGCCGACGCCGACGCTACGGACCCGGCTGCGGGGGCTCGAGGAGGCGACCCCTGCCGGGCGACCGGTCGGGCTCGTCGTCGGTCGCTGACGCCAACGCCCTTGACCGTTAAGTTGGGCGCCCGGCCCGCAGCTCCGGCGCGCACCGGCATGGCGCTCATCTCCTCCTCGTCCCATGGCTGTCCGTGCAGCGCTCACGACCCCGGCCCAACCCACCTCCGGACCACGTCCACCCCACGTCCACCGACGTCCACCCCACGTCCAGAGACGGCGAACTCTGGAGTCATCCGCGACCATCGTGGCCTGCTGTTGGCCATCCGGTGCTGGAGGGGGCTTGCGGTCATCGTGGCGGTGGTGGTCCGTGGCGGATCACGCCGTGCCCGACCTCGGGGTCCCACTCCAGGTATCTGGTGATCTCGGCGGGGGTCCGGACCTGGTGGACCACCGACGGTTCGCGCTGGTGTTGGTTCTGCCGGTAGAGGGCTTTCCGTGCGGAGGCCTCGCTGGCGTAGGAGCCGAGCAGGACGACGGCGTCGTCGGGTGAGTCGGCCCCGACCTGCACCACCCACCAGCGAGGACGGCTACCGGGACGCGGGCGACGGCTGGGCCCGCTGGTGTGGGGCAGCCCCGTCCCAGCCGTCGCCAGGGTGGGTCCGTCGGTGGCGGGCGCCGGCGTGTCCATCGCCGGTCTGCTCGCTCGCCCCCCGCGAGGTCGAGGCGCTGACAAAGTGGCCGCGGGAGCGATGACGTCGGCGTACGCCCGGCGGCCGTCGAGGCGTCGTACAGCGACTGCCGCGAGCAGCCCAGGTCCCGCGCGACCTTCGCCTTGGGGACCCCCTCGTCGACGAGGCGTCGGGCCTGAGAGACCTGGTCTTCGCTCAGTGCTCGGGTCCGCCCCCGGTAGACGCCACGCGCCTTCGCCAGCTCGATGCCCTCACGCTGTCGCTCCCGGATCAGGGCTCGCTCGAGCTGCGCGACCGCGCCGAGAATGTGCAGCTGGAATGTGGCTAGATGCTCTCCCCCGCGGCCAGCACCGGTCGCCTCGGGGGGCTTGAACGTCAGCCCTTCGGTCACGAACTCCACGACGACGCCGCGGGCGGTGAGCTCCTCGACGCTGGGCAAGGTCGACCACCGAGCGGGCCAGCCGATCCATCGACGCGACCCGGACCGTGTCACCGGCGCGCACGTCCCGCAACAACGACGTCAGGTCCGTCCGCTCGGCCCGGCTCTTGCCACTGAGGCGGTTCTCGAATACCTCGTCGACCTACCCGATCGCGGCCAGCTGCCGGTCCAGGTGCTGGTCGACACTGCTGACCCGCACGTAGCCGACCATCTATCCAGACATGTCTAGATCTTACGGCAGAACCGTCCAGGAATGCCGATTCAGACTCGTCCGTACGCTCCCCCGGCTCGTCCAACCGATGTCTGTCTGGGGTGCACCCCAGACAGACACCCGAGTGCGGACGACCGACATGGCACGAACGTTGCCGCCAGTGTGCTCAGTGGTCCACACGCGGCGGTGTGGGACAGCCGCTCTCGCGGCGGAGTGGGGCAGGTCCATTTCACTCTCAGGCCGAAGAGTGTTCTACTCGCGGGGGGACGGGGAGCGGATCGCCGCAGGTGGGCCACCCGCGGGGGTTGCCGCCTCGCCTTCGGTGAGCTGCCTCCTGGTGTGATCGAACGACCCACCACCGTCGTCGCTGTCTGGGCCAGCCCCCTCGGGTTGACCCGCATCGAGCACGAGACCAGCCTGACGACACCGGCCCTCAGGCGTGGGACCCCGCTTTTCGCCAACTGGCGCAGCAAACCCATCGAATGACCCCGCACTCGTGGTCGCCTGTCATCGGTGGTGCTCGTAGGATGGGTTCGCTCGTGACGTTCAGACCAGCTGAGACGGAAGAGAAGGGCCCCATGGCGTACGAAGCCGTCGCTGGCTCGCTTGACTTTCGTGACGTCGCCGAGCGGTTGCGACGACTGGATGAGTCCCTCATGGCCGCGCCCGGGGCGCCGTTGGAGGCGCTGGTCGTGGCTGCCCACGAGCAGATCCCCGGCGCGTCCGCGGTCAGCATCACCACTCTGCGTCGTGGTCGGTTCGTCACTGACGCGGCCTCCACCCCGCGGGCGCTGGCCGCCGACCAGATCCAGTACGACCTGCAGTCCGGGCCGTGTCTGCAAGCCACGGTCCTGGAGGACCTCTACAACCCCCAGGACTTGCTCCACGACGAACGGTGGCCCCAGTTCGGTCCCCAGGTCTCGGCCAGCCTGGGCATCAACAGCTGCCTGTCCTACCAGCTCGCGTGTGACAAGCACCGCTCGAGTCTCAACATCTACGGTGACGAGGCCGGGGTGTTCTATCAGGACGCTCTCGTCACGGGCCTCGTCTTCGCTACCCACGCCGTCGACGTGATCAACCGGGTCGACGCCGCAGACACCGTCGAGAATCTCCAGAAGGCCTTACACAGCAACCGGGAGATCGGCATCGCGGTCGGCATCATCATGGCGCACCGCAAGCTGAGCCGGGACGACGCGTTCAACGTCTTGCGGGTCGCTAGCCAGCACAGCAACCGCAAGCTGCATCACCTCGCCATCGAGATCACGGACACCGGTGTAGTGCCGAACTACACCATCCGCAGACAAGCCCCCGACGCCCCGTAGTCATGACCCTGGGCTCGCCGCGCTGCCCCCCTGGATGCCGCTTAGTTCGGGCAGCGAGATAACGGTGTAAGGGCCAAGCCGGGGAGCCCGTGTTTGGACTCCCTGGCTCTGGACCACCTCGCCACGGCCGCGCCGAGGATGGTCTTGAGACGGTCCTACCCCAAGAGACCGGCGCTGACCCGCGCTCACGCCGTGATCCACCACCCCATTTACCCACGCGCACGGCTCGGGGCCACTGTTCGACTCGGACCGCCAGGGTGGGTCGGCCAGGGGGCGGCAGGGATGGGTTCGGCGATGTAAATGAGAGGGTGACGGTCGAGGTGTCCATGACTGGGGATGCCGACGGCGATCTGCTGAGCGGGCCGCAACATCCGCAGGGGTGCGCGGATGCTCAACCCGGTCGAATCGTGGAGGCAGTTCGCAACGGCGGAGGTGCAAAGGCGGCGACGGTTCTGATCCGGAAGGCCACGATCGCGTCACTGGTGTGGTGGACATCAACCGCGTCATGAGATCGGCTTCGCTGATTCAAAAAGAGGCGAAGGCGTGGCCGTCGGTGTGGTCCCCCTCCGTCCCCGTAACAGTGTCCCCGGTAGTTCGCAAGACGAGGTCCCGAAGGTGCGACCAAACGAAGCGGGTGGTCGTGCGGCTGCTTGTCCCCCGGGTGAAGATCGCTCAGGGTAGTCGGTGTCGACGGGTGGGCCAGGGGTCCTATCGGGAGAGCTCGCGGTCTAGACGGTCGAGGAGGGCCTCGAGGGCGCTCTCGAACTCGGCCTGCGTGTGGTCCTCGGCGAGGAGGGTGGCGGTACGGGCGAGGGTGGGGTAGCTGGAGACTTCCAGGTCCTGGCTGGGTGGCGCGATCTCGGCATCTCCCTCGTTGAGGGGCTCGTCCACCGGCGCGGTCGAGGCGCCCCGGGTAGCCGCCTCAAGGAGCAGGTGTCCGAGCAGGAAGCTGGAGAAGATCCGGTACGTGGCCACGGCCTGACGATCGGAGAGGCCGCACTGGGTCAGCCCAGCGAGGAGGTCCTCGACCACGCGCAGGCTGCGCAGCGGCGGGCGCAGCCACGGGGCAGCGGGGTTCCGGGTCGCGATGAGGGGGAAGATCGCCGGGTGGTCGAGGACAATCTGGCGCACGCAGTGGGCCGTCCACTGCAGCATTCCCTGCCACTCGTCGGTCAGGGCGGGCCCGTGCTCGCCGTCGTCCTGCGGGTGGGTCCCGATCTGTTCGACCAGGGTGTCCACGATCCCCTCGAGCAGGTCTTCCCGGCCGTTGATGTAACGGTAGAGCGCCATGGCCTCGAACCCCAGATGGGACCCGAGGGAGCGCATGGTCAGCGACTCGAGGCTGCCGCTGTCGTCGATCATGCCGATCGCGGCGGTGATGATCGCTGCCCGCGACAGGCGCACCCGGCCTTCCCCCCGGCCGTCGACGGTGGGCTCCGTCGGCGCGGGCCGATCGGTCGACGTCGGCGCAGGATCTGAGTTCGGGTGCATGGCGTCCTACGTTTTGGGGGTGGCCTCCGAGGGAATGTCTCGTGAGAAGGCACATCCTCCGGTTCGCATTGGTCGCAGTTTACGACGCTTGTCCGGGGTGCTCCGTCTTCCGACCGTATGCCCCGGATGGGGACAGCGCCGGCAGAGACAGTCCCCATCATGATCAGTTTACGTCGTACACGGCGGGGTATACGGTGTAAGCGCCGCCTGACCCGTGGGGGGTTGCCTGGCTGGCCCGGGCGGGACCCGCTGCGATCGCCGCGGATCCCGCTACCGACCTCATGAAGGAGATTTCTGATGCAAGACGCACTGACCAGTGCCCTGACCTCGATCGCCACGTTCGTGCCAAAACTGGTGCTGTTCCTGGTGATCCTGCTGATCGGCTGGTTGATCGCGAAGGCGCTGGCCAAGGCTGTGAGCGCGGTCCTGACCCGGGTCGGGTTCGACCGGGCCATCGAGCGGGGCGGGGTGGGCAAGGCTCTCGCGAAGAGCGAGTACGACCCGAGCGACATCCTGGCCAAGCTCGTCTACTACGCGGTCATGCTCTTCACCCTTCAGCTCGCGTTCTCCGCATTCGGTCCGAACCCGATCAGTGACCTGCTCGCGGCGATCATCGCGTTCCTGCCGCAGGTGTTCGTCGCGATCATCATCATCGTCATCGCCTCGGCGATCGCCGCCGCCGCGAAGACCCTCATCCAGGGCAGCCTCGGCGGTCTGTCCTACGGCAAGACCCTGGCCAACATCGCTGCGGTCTTCATCCTCGGTCTGGGCATCATCGCCGCCCTCAACCAGGTCGGCATCGCGACCACCGTCACCACTCCCGTGCTCGTCGCGGTCCTCGCCACCCTCGCCGGCGTCATCATCGTCGGTGTCGGGGGCGGGCTGATCAAGCCCATGCAGTCGCGGTGGGAGTCATACCTGACCACGGCTGAGGCTGAGGCCCCGAAGGTCAAGGAGCAGGTCAAGAACGCCCCCAGCGTCAAGGACCAGGCCGTCGAGGCCAAGAGCCGCGCCCAGGGCGCCTACGACCAGGCGCAGCCCGACACCTCCGCCTCCGGCGCCCACCGGGCCTGAGCCCACAGCTCGACCAGCACCACCAAGCACGACCAGCACGACCAAGTTGCACCAGCACGACCACCAGCCCGTCTCGACTACCACACCAGGAGTGAGCACATGAGCTTTGACCAGAGCAACGTCAACGACGTCCTCGACAAGGACGTCTACGGCACGGACGGCGAGAAGATCGGCGGCGTCGGACAGGTCTACCTCGACGACCAGAGCGGGCAGCCGTCCTGGGTCACCGTCAAGACGGGGATGTTCGGCACGAAGGAGTCCTTCGTCCCGGTCGACCAGGCGCAGCTGACCTCGCAGGGCCTGCAGGTGCCCTACGGCAAGGACCAGGTCAAGGACGCACCGCAGGTCGAGGCCGACGGTCGCATCACCCCCGACGAGGAGGCCGAGCTCTACCGCCACTACGGCCTCACCCAGCCCGCCCAGTCGGAGGAAACGGCGTTGTACGACCAGGAGTCAGACCGCAGCGCCGCGGGGTCGGGTCGTGGGGACCGTGACGGCGACGGCGTGTACGACGACGTCGAGGGCCGCACCGAGGGTCAGGACACCTCGGGGCTGACCACGGACGAGGCCACGACCCGCTCGGAGGAGCAGCTCAAGGTCGGCACCGAGAAGGTGGCCACCGGCAAGGCACGGCTGCGCAAGTACGTCGTCACCGAGCAGCAGACCGTGACTGTCCCGGTGACCCGCGAGGAGGTCCGGGTCGAGCGCGAGCCGATCACCGAGGCCGACCAGGCCACCATCGGGAAGGCGATGGACGGCCCCGCGATCTCGGAGGAGGAGCACGAGCTGGTCCTGCACGAGGAGCAGGTCGTGGTCGAGAAGCAGGCCGTACCGGTCGAGCGGGTCAAGCTGGGAACGGAGACCGTCACGGAGGACCGTCAGGTCACCGAAGAGGTCCGCAAGGAGCAGATCGAGACCAGCACCGACGCCGGTGTCGAGGGCAGCACGGGCGATCAGGTCGACCCGACCACCCAGCGCTGACACCAGGCTGGCATCGAGCGGCGGGGCGGGCACCCCACAGGTGTCGCCCGCCCCGCCACTGGTCTCCGCCCCTTCTCTCCCTCTCCCGATCAAAGGATCACGTCATGCAGATCGACAAGCAGCAGATCATCGAGCTCCTCTAGAGCCGCGGTAACCCCGGCGACGCCGAGACCGCCGGCCAGGCGCAGACGGAGCTGCCGGACCAGGTCGACACCGACCAGCACGCCGACCTGCTCGGCAAGCTCGGCATCAACCCGCAAGACCTGCTCGGCAAGCTGGGCGGCGGCGGGCTCAGCGGCCTCGGTGGCAAGCTCGGCCTGTAACGGCTGAGCCGAGCGTGGGGAGTACCCCCGCGACCGACGGCGCGCGACGCAGTCGGCGACTGCGCCGCTCCCACCGCTGACCGACCGCATAGATGCGAACAGGACGCCCCCGGGCCGTCCCTGCCAGGTTCGGCCCAGCGAAGGAAACCGCCTCGCCTCGTCGGGGCCCATCCCGCCGACCACCATCCCAGGAGCACACGCCATGAGCACCGTAGACCCGCAGTACCCGCGCCGCACCGACACCGGTGACACCCATCCCGACACTCCCGAGACCCGCTTTGTCACCCGGGGTGAGCCCGTGAACGACACCAACCTCGACGACCGCGGCGCCGTCGGGGTCGGCGAAGCCGTCGAGCGGCAGAAGGAAGCGTACGGAGGCGTCAAGATCGGCTCGGCCTTCTTCGGATGGCTCACCGCCACCGCGGCCGCGGTCCTGCTGACCGCACTCGTGGCCGCGGCCGGCGCCGCTGTCGGGGTCAGCACCAACACCGACCCGAGCGCCACCGTCGGCGCAGCCACAGCGAATGCCCAGACCGTCGGTATCGCCGGCGCCGTCATCCTGCTCGTGATCTTGTTCGTCGCCTACTACTGCGGCGGGTACGTCGCCGGGCGGATGGCCCGGTTCAACGGCCTCAAACAGGGCCTCGCCGTCTGGGTGTGGGCCGTCGTCATCGCCGTCATCGTCGCCGTCATCGCGGCCATCGCCGGCAGCAAGTACGACGTGCTGTCCAAGCTGAACAGCTTCCCCCGGATACCGGCGGACGGCGGCACTCTGACCAAGGGCGGCCTCGTCGCCCTGGCCATCGTCGCGGTGGCCAGCCTCGTCGGCGCACTGCTCGGCGGTCTGGCCGGAATGCGCTTCCACCGCAAGGTCGACAAAGCCGGCCTGCGACCCTGACCATCTTGCCGAGAACCTCCGTACGGGCGGTTTGCGAGGTCCGCACCCCCAGGTGCGCCCTTCACCCGTCACCCCTGCGTCTTGCTTGACCGCAGGGGTGACGGCGTCGGCCCGTGGTCCGCCGATGCGACCTTGTCGTCGACGGAACCTGCTCCCGCCGCTGGGTGATCCCCTAGCCTGATGAGACCTTATCGACGGAGCGACCACTGGCCTGTCGCCCGTCAGGTGGGTAGATCGTTCCACAGACACGGTCCGGCTTGCCTGACCCTCAGCTCTTGAGCGACCTGCTTCGGGCTCCACCGGCGGTCGAGCAGCCCCTGGGACTTGACCCGGCGTAGTTGACCCACTCCTACGGGCTGCTCATCGCGGCGAGGAGTTGCGCGTAGCGTTTCCCCACGGGCGGGGGGAGACGCGAGAAGCCCCCGATCATGGGGATGAAGACCCGGGCGATGCGCTGGACGAACCACATGTGGAACAGCAGCTCGCGGTTCGTCCACCTGGTCCCCTTGCTGGGTGCGCCCAAGGCCCCGAGCGGTGCGCTGGAGGCGAGCATCTCGAAGTCCGCGCCGACCCACTCCAGCGCACCGCGTGCCTCACTCGACAGGACCACTCCTCGAGTGTGCGCCGGGATTGCGCTGCAGTGTGGCGGTCAGGCAGCGACCTGTGCACGCCACCGCCCTCGGTCGTCCGTGGTCGACAGGCGGCGAGGTGGGACAGCCGCCCTCGCGGCGGAAGGACCTCCTCGATGCCGCCTCTCCGGCTGACGGGGCATCTCTTCTGGGTCGGCCGCCCTTGTGGTTCGGACGGTTCTTGGCCATCCTGATCTCGCCTTAGGTCATCCGGGGATAAGGACGGTCCGCCTCGACGTGCGGCTGTACCCACCCCGCTGGTCACTGGTCAGGATTCGCGAACCTGACCGACGACTGGCTCGTAGCATGTCGGTCAGGGATCAGAACAGCGGTCACCGAGATGACGGCTACCAAGGAGGAACGACGATGAGTGCCACGATTCGTAGTCTGGTGGTCCCGGTGTCCGATCTGGGTGCCGCCAAGGCCGTGTACACGGCGCTCTTCGGGACGCCGCATACTGACGAGCCGTACTACGTGGGGTTCAACGTCAACGGCTTCGAGGTCGCTCTCAATCCGTCCGGCGCAGGCGGGGGGCCGGTGGCGTTTGCCGACGTCGAGGACCTCGACGCGACCCGCGCGACCCTGTTGGCGGCCGGAGCCACCGAGCGCGACGCGCCGCGGCAGGTCGGTCCGGATGCCCGGGTGTGCGTCCTGGTCGACGCCGAAGGCAACCCGATCGGCCTGCGCGGGAAGTGACGAACGTGCTGCGGTCCCCGTGGCAAGCGTTGCTCGATCGAGGTGGCCCTCGGCCGCGCCTTGCGGCGGTGTGGGACAGCCGCACTCGCGGCGGTGTGGGACGGCCGCACTCGCGGCGGTGTGACGCGGTCGGCGCTTGCACGCGTAGGTGTGGGCACCTTCTTTTTAGAGGTCGACGCGGGAGCCCATGACGACGGTGCGGTCGGGGGGCAGGTGGAAGCGTACCGACGGGTCGGCGGCGTTGTGGGCCAGGCCGATGAACAGTAGCTTGCGCCACCGTTGCATCCCTGGCTCGCGGCCCGCCCGCAGGGTGGCGCGGGAGAGGAAGTAGGACGCGGTGTCGGCGTCGTAGTGCGTCTCGGGGTGCTGGCCTGCCGCCATGGTGAGGCCTTCCGGCAGGTCGGGGCGGTCAGCGAAGCCGTACTTGATGCTGACGAAGATGATGCCGTCGTCGGGGTTGCCGAGGTCGTCGACCGTGACCTGCTGGTCCAGTGGCACGTGCGGCACGTTCTGGGCCTGCGCCGAGACGATGACGACGTGCTCGTGCAGCACGCCGTTGTGCTCGACGTTCGCGCGCAGGGCGAGCGGGGTCGTCGCGCTCGAGGGGTGCGGGAAGACGGCGGTGCCGGGAACCCGGACGAGATGTTGGTCCGGCAGCTGCCGG
This sequence comes from Dermatophilaceae bacterium Soc4.6, assembly GCA_039889245.1. Taxonomy (NCBI): domain Bacteria; kingdom Bacillati; phylum Actinomycetota; class Actinomycetes; order Micrococcales; family Dermatophilaceae; species Dermatophilaceae bacterium Soc4.6. Next base: position 1,760,851 of record JAZGVH010000002.1, read on the forward strand.
ATGAACTCCATGAGGGAGCCTTCGACTTCGGTGCGGTTGCGGATGATGAGCTCCCGGCCGCGCTGCCACGTCGTCATCACCGTGAACATGACCGCAGCGATGAGCAGCGGGAGCCAGCCGCCGTGGATGATCTTCGTGAAGTTGGCGCTGAGGAACGCGGCCTCCGTGCCGCCGAACGCCACACCGGCGAGCACGAGCTTCGACGTCGACCAGCCGAAGAGGATGCGGGCGACGCTGAGCAGCAGGAGGGTGTCGATGAGTAGCGCCCCGGTGACCGAGACGCCGTAGGCCGTGGCCAGTTTCGCCGACGAGCCGAAGGTGACCATGAGCACGAGGACGACGACGAACAGCGCGGCGTTGACGAACGGCAGGTAGATCTGTCCCTGCTCCTCGTCGGACGTCTGCTTGACGGTGAGCGGTGGCAGGAACCCGAGCTGCACGGCCTGCCGTGACATGGAGAAGGCGCCGGAGATGACCGCTTGCGAGGCGATGACGGTGGCTGCGGTGGCCAGGACCACCATGGGGATCGTCGCCCAGCCCGGCACGAGGAGGAAGAACGGGTTGCTGATCGCCTTGGGGTCCTTCAGGATCAGCGCCCCCTGCCCGAGGTAGTTGAGGACCAGGGCGGGGAAGGCGACCCAGAACCACGCCCGGCTGATGGCCGGCCGTCCGAAGTGGCCCATGTCGGCGTACAGCGCCTCGGCACCGGTGATCGACAGGACGACGGCCCCCAGGGCGATGAGGGCGATGCCGGGGTGCGAGACGACGAAGCTGATTGCGTAGGACGGCGAGAGGCCCCGGATGATGGCTGGGTCGCCGACGACGTGGGTGAGCCCGGCCAGCGCGATGGCCGCGAACCACACCAGCATGACCGGACCGAACAGCGACCCGACCCGGCCCGTGCCGAACCGTTGAGCCGCGAAGAGGACGGTAAGGATCGTCGCCGCGATTGGGACGACGAAGGACGCCAGACCGGGGTTACTGACGGTGATTCCCTCGACCGCCGAGAGCACCGAGATCGCGGGGGTGATGACCGAGTCGCCGTAGAAGAGGGACGCGCCGAGGACACCGAGGGTCATGACGACCTTCGTGCGCTTCGAGGTGGGGCTGAGCAGACGTCGTGCGAGCGCGGCCAGGGCCATGACCCCACCCTCGCCGTCGTTGTCGGCGCGCATGACGACGAGGACGTACTTCACCGAGACGATGAGGGTGACCGACCAGAAGACGAGCGAGATGACGCCGTAGACGTCGTCGGGCGTCGGCTTGACCTCACCCTGGTCGAGGGAGAAGACCGTCTGGAGCGCATACAGGGGGCTCGTGCCGATGTCCCCGAAGACGACGCCGAGCGCACCGAGGACGAGCCCCGCGGTAGCGGGCCGGACGGGGCCGCCGTGTTCGGGCCCCGTTGGCCCCTCGGGCGGACGCCCCGTCTTGTCCCCCGAGGTCCGGGCGGCCCGGTTCCGGTCCGCGCCGCGAACCCGCCCGTGCTGCTGGTCCGGTTCGGAACCGTGCCCCGGACCGGAGCCGGGCGAGGAGGCGGCCGAGGAGGCGGGCGATGACGCTGAGCTGGTCACACCTGAGTATAGGGAGAGCAGGCCCCACAAGCCGGTCGGGCGTGGCACGCCCCAGCGTGTTCCAGTGACTTGACACAGGGGACGAGCCGCGCGCAGATCGGCATGCAACTGGCCCCGCCACCGTGGACCGTCACTGAAGAAACAGCGTAGACATTGGAAGGCACGGGCGTCAGCTCCGTGGGCGGCAATATCGGGCCATACCGTCTCCTATCCTACATTGATAGAGCAGCTGAACTAGTTGGCGCTCCCCGCCGCCCGGCTCCCGGCTCCCGGCTCCCCGGCGCCCGGCGCCCGGCTCCTTGAGCGTGCACTCTGGTGCGCCGGCTCGCGGCGGTGTGGGATAGCCGCACTCGCGGCGGTGTGGGACGGCCGCACTCGCGGCGGTGTGGGACGGCCGCACTCGCGGCGGTGTGGGACGGCCGCTCTCGCGGCGATAAGACGCAACAGGAAAAGGGCGATTACTAGCCTTCTCAAGGCCGTGCGGGAGAACGAGGAGGTGGTACCGGTGAAGGTATCGACATGGGTGTTCCCCTCCGGGGCCACGGTCGGGCGATCGGTCGTCCGGGAGCGCCGTCCATGAGCACTCCCGAAAGGCACGACCATGCACTTCACTTCTAAGCTAAGGGACGTACTGGCGCTGGTTCCTCGCGTACTCCTCGCCGTCACGCTCGCTGAACCCACACCATCTGGCAGTACTGGGATGTCCCGGCTTTCTGAGGGCTGCTCCCCAACGATCACGGTCCCTCCCGGGATCGGCTGCCCTCAGCTGCACCGCCATGCTGCGACAGGACGGCGATGAAGGTCTTTCACCTCCATTCTAGTTGTCAGCGCCTCACGGCCCACTTGGATCGAGGCTTAGGCGATCGCCGACGCGGTCCTCGACGACGCATTGGACCCGCTGTCCATAGAGCTCTCCGGACCGTGGGGAAGCACAAGACAACCGTCCTCGCACTTATCGACGCCGACCTCCAAGCTCGAGTCGTCACCCCCTACCCACGGTTGATGCCACTGACGAAGGCGGCCAGCCCACCGGCGATGATGACCGGAAACCGAAAGTTCTGGTCGTGCGGACTGATGAAGGTGATCTCGCCCCGGGTTGCGTCGCGCCAGGCGCAGGCGAGGACCTTCTGTTCTTTCCGCTAAGCGGCTCGCTCCGCGGCACGTGGGGCCCGCGACCGTCTCGCATCATCGGAAGGGTGACGGCGCGCCGCGTATCCGCAACTTCCGGCGTACCGCATGAATGCGCAGGCCTCGCGCAAATTATCATCGACAAGGATTGACTGGACCTCCGGTTGCGGGCCAAAATCGAGTGACTGGACCGTTGGCCTGAGACGAAAGGGACGGATCGATGAGATCGACGCCGACAGCTGCGCGCGTGCACATCGAGACCGCTCTTGCGGTCGTCTCCGGACTGCTCGGTGTCCTCACCGCCGTGTTTCACGGCTGGCTCGAGGTGTTCGGATGGGATCCCGACCACGGCAACGGTGCGGTGGAGGCGGGCATCGTGCTCGGGCTCCTCGTGGCCGCGACTCTGCTCGCGATCGTCGCCCGCAGACACCGACGCGTGCTTCTCCGGGCGGCCTGACGCATGGGCGTCCTCGGGTGGAACGAACTGGCCGACTACGCCGTCCTGCACGGCACCGTCACCAACACCGACAGGGCCATGGACGGCGACTGGATCCTCATGGTGCGCCCGGACGCCGGCAGCGAGTGGCTCTTGACCAACTCGCACGGGACGCGCAACGAGAACGGCCAGGTCGAGTGCGAGGTCGAGCCCAGCGACTACTTCGATGACAACCTCCACGAGCAAATCTACTTCGGCAGCCTGAACGGTCGTCACGTGACGGTGGTCGGCACCTGGTCGGAGGACAAGTCGCATTCGGACAAGACGGAGATCCACCCCGTGACCTCGGTGGTCACGGAGTCGGAGTTCCAGCATGCCAAAACCGTGTATCTGACCGCACTGGCCGACGACTCGGGCCGCTTCCCGGCCAACGTCCCGCACTCGGGTGAGAGCCGGGTGGCGGACTTCCGCGTCCTGTTCGCGGACAGGCCGACGGCACCGCACTACGACTACCGGCCCAAGTTCGAGATCCAGATGGCCAAGAGCTACGCCCGCTCAGTCAATTTCTGGATCGAGGACGACGGTGTCCACATCCCCGTGCTCCGGGGCCTGGTGCACACCGGCACAGCCGGCGAGGGACACGGCGTCTACATCGGGCGGCTGTATCTGAGCTATGACGCAATCCCGAAGTTCATCCCGGTCGACGTCATCCCGCCCAATGACCGACTGCAGATCTCCAGCGTCGAGTACACCTACCACCGCAGTCAGCGAGGCCCCAACCATGCCCGCTTCATCTCGGTGGTCGGCGGCTACGACGGCGCGACCTTCTGGAAGCTCACGCGCGACACTGTCATCTTTCTCCTGCGCAGCAAGCAGAAGACCTTCTTCACGAAGGCCCCCGACGGGACCGTGGCGGAGGTGGTGATCGTCGAACCTCACCGGACAGCCGACGACATCTACTACTACCCCTACATCGCGACCGTGCCGGACGACACCACGGCCGACAACCTCTCGCGACTGCCGCTGTGCCCCACTTACACCGACGAGCTCTGAGCGCGTCACCGGGCAACGGCCGGCGGCTAGGACCACCACGTCCAGGACAGTGAGCCGTCCGGGCCTTGGGTGAACACCTCGACCTGGCCGGGGGCGCGCGAGGTGGCCGCCAGCAGCGACCCGGCGGCGGCGGCATGCGACGCGCCGCCCACCACCGTCCACACGGGCGCAGCGGCCGTCAGCGCGCGCACGGTGCCGTCAGCCCCGCCGGCGAACAGCCATTGATCCCCCGGCCCAGTCACCGCCCACGCCAGGTCGGTGCGCACCCCGGGCACCCAGTCGTCGGTCGCGCCGGGCGACACCCAGGTGACCGCCGCGTTCGCGGTCCGCGTGCCCACGCTCACGCGACCTCCCGGTCCGCGCACCGCTAGCAGCTGGTTGCCGTCGTCCCCGCCAGCCGCGACGTGCTCGACGAAGAACCCGGGGCCGTCGATGGTCTGCCAGCTTCCGCCGAACAGCGCCGTCGGCTCGCGGTCGCGCGCCCACAACCGCCCGTCAGTCGAACGGGCGACCACCTGTCGGCCGACCACCCGGACCTGCGCGCCCGGCGCCGGCGCGAAGTCGACGTTGCCCAACTGCTGCCAGGGCCCGCTGTCTCCGAGGGTCCAGCCGAGGCGGTAGTACACCGCACCGTCGCTGCCGGTCACGTACAGGTCGGCGCTTCCGCTGAAAGGGCCGGTGGCCGGCACCGCGGTCACCGTGCTGCCGGCGTCGAGCGGGACGCCGACGGAAACCTGACCGAACGGGGGCGGCCCCTCGAGGGTGGTCGGCGTGAGGTCGGACCACGGCTGTGACCAACCGCCGTCCGCGTCCCCGACGCGGGCAAGCAACGCGCCGTCGGAGACGACGAACACGCAACCCCCCCCCTTGGGGTCGGTGACCGCGTCCCACGGCGCTTGTCGCCTGCCCGGCGCGGCGCCCGCGGTGTCGAGTTCGCGCCAGAATCCCACCGTGCCGCCGCAGGACATTCGCCGGTGCCACAGACGGTGCTGCGCGTCGCGGACGAACACGTCGTGGTGGTCCTGCCACTGCGAGGCAGCCGGCGGATGCGTGCCGAGGAGCCAGGAGGCCGGCTCCAGCGCGCCTCCCACTGCCGCCCACGGTGCCCAAAGCTTGAGCGGCACCGTGAACGCCCGCTTGCCGCCGGCGCGCCGATCGCCCTCCAGCGCCACGTTCGGGAAGGCCACCGACGCGTCGAGGAGACGGTGGTCCCCCATCAGCGCCCGCACCGAGTAGGTCCCGTGCCAGGCCGGGTCAACGTCACCCAGCAGACCGAGCGGCCCCGCCAGGGGGTTGAGCAACCGTGCCGGTTCGAACGCCTGCTCAGGATCCAGGAACGACAGGTCAGCCGGGTCGCCGCCGCCAGGCGGGTGCGTCAGCTCCAGGACCATGTCGGAACTGCGTGGCAGCGAAAGGTCGAAGAACACCCACTCGGCGTCATGGTCGGTGTCCTCCGACACGGGGCCAGCGGCAACCACCTGGTCCGTGGTCGCCCGGCGGCAGCCGATGTCGACAGTGGCCGTAACAACGGTGAACGCCTCCATCGCCTCGTCGGTGGTCCGCAGGTGCAGCACCAGGGCCACGACGGTCTCGGCATCCCCGGGCCCGACGGGTGGGGCCTCGACTCGCACCGGATGGGATGCGTCGGAGAAGTCGTGCAGCAGGCTCGCGCCGTTCCAATCGAGGCAATACGTGCGCTGCCCCCACTCGACACGGCCGCTCCGCACGAACGGGTTCTCGAACCGCGGGAACAGATCGGTGGCGAGGGGCGCGCCGTTCAGCTCGAACTCGGGAGAGTCCCCATTGGTGAGACGCAGCCGATCGGATCCGCCACCCGGGATCGGGACGTCGTACGTGCACTCGAGGTCTCCGACGTCGTCCGCATGCACGCGGGCGGAGGAGACGCGGTCCATGAAGTCCTCGAAGCTGCCGAACTCCGAGCGGCTGCCGACCTGCACGATCCATATGTTCTTGCCGTTGACGTACCAGTCGCGGTCGACGAACGGGTCCGGCGCGTCCTTCCACAGACGCTTGCCGGCGTCGTCCCCGGTTACCTCCTTCATGCGGTACGGGTAGGGGTCGTCGTCCCGGGTGAGCCACGTGGGCCGCTTGTTGGAGAAGACCCCGACGTAGCCCTCCTCCGGAGGCCCCTGCGAGCCCGGCGTAGCCGGATGGACGACCTTGCCGAACAGCCAGAAGCCCTTCGGGCCGACGTGACCGATGTCCAGCAAAGCGAAATTCGCATCGTCGTACGCCGACGTGCGCCGTTCCACGACCCGGTCGAAGCCCGATTTCGGGAACCAGGCGTGAGATCCGGTCTCCGCAAGGAAATCCTGGATGTCGTAGAACTCGGACAGCATGATGACCGCGCCCCGGTGAGCCAGCACCCGCGGCAACGCCCAGTTGCCCGTCCACCACTCGGGGCCGTCCTGGTGGTTCTTGTTCAACGGGTTGGTGCCCTTCAGGTCCTCGACCTCGGAGACCGCGGCGATCCCCCCGCCGATCGAGCCGCCCAACGCGCCGAGGGGCCCCAGGAAGAGCCCGCCGACCAGTCCGCCGACCAGGAATCCGGCTCCGAACGACGCGAGGTCGGAGATGTCGAGCCCCCCGAAGCCGGCGTTGACGAACACATTTAGGGCGCCGTTAAGCGTGACCTGCTGGATGCTCGATTGAAAGTTGAGCTGGCCATACCTGAAGTTCTGGATGCTGGACTGCATCGCCCCGGGCGAGCAGTAGGTCACCATGTTCACGCGGGTGCGGGTCGAGCCTTCCAGGACGAGAGACAGGTCGTCGGCGGTCTTCTCGTCGACCGTGTCTGAGCCTTCACCGCTCAACGCGCCGAGGGCATCGTCCGACAGGTCGGCGACACTGAAACCCGTCAGCGCGCTTTCAGGGGCGCGGAAGAAGCCGACCAGCTTCACCAGCGTGCCGGGTGTTGAGAACGCATCGGCGGTCCCGAGCCCGAACGCCTTCACCACATGGGCCGTGTTGCGCGCGACTTGCTTGTTGAAGAACGCGGACATGCCCCAGAAGAAGACGGTGTCGTCCTCCCGCGCCCCGTAGCCGTCGTGCACGCGGGCGATGTCGGCGTTGACCTCGGCGAGGAAGGGGGAATATCGGGCGCGCTTGCTCGCGTAACCTGCCGTCAGGGAGGCGCGCACTGTTGAGTGCTGCGACCACGTGATGCCGTACTTGCCCGACTCCTCGAAGGTGATCGACACCCGTGAGCGGTCCGTGAACGGATAGTTCGGTGGATTCGCTCCGATCTCCAGTAGTACCAGCGGAGTCACGTACGTCGAGGACGCGAAACTGGCAGCGATCTTCGCGTCCTGTTCGGCGAACACTTCCTTGACGCCGAGCAGGATCTCTACGACGTCGGATAGACCGTTGTCGAAGCCGCAGCTCTTCGACTTGAACTGGCTCCGCCCACCAGCCGCTCCCATGGACCCCCGATGGGAGAACCGGATCACGTCGAAGAGCATCAGGTCCACCGCCATCGCGGCCTTGGTGCGCACCTCTTCGTCGAGGGCAAAGTCGACGAGGTTGAGCAGCGCCCACAGGTGCTCCGTGTAGTAGCCGGAGGAGTTGAACTCCATCCACCCGAACATCAGCCGGTTGTTCAGCCACTTGAGGACACGGGCCCGTCCGCGGTCACGGCGCTGGGCTCCCGTCCGTAGTCCGATGGTGTCACCGTCGTCCGCGATCACCCCGCAAGGCTGGAAGGACTCCGCCGCCCACAGTTGGCCGAGTAGATACTCCGACGACGCGAACATGATGTAGTGGTTCTCCGACCAGAACTCCATCTCGTGGTCGACCTCGTCGTCGCCGTAGTCGAGGTCACGCTTGAGCTTGTTGAGCCGGTCGTTGCCCGTGGCCCGTGGCATTTCGTCGAGCCAGTACTTGGCCGAGAGCAGGCCCCGCTGCAGGATGGCGCCGGCCAGCGGGGAGAAGCTCGGGTCGGCGCTGCGCGGATGGGCGGCGGACTCCTCCAGGATGATGCGCAGCTTCGTCCCGGTGACCGACAGTCGCCGCCTCGATTCGGCGTCATCTCCCAGTGCCTCCGCACGAGCGGCGAGGAACTTGGTGAAGGTCTCGTCCGGCGCCGTTCGACGGCGCCAGGTGAGATCGGCTCCGCCCCCGAGGTCGGCGGGCAGCGTTCCGTAGCGGTAGCAGAGCCGCACCAGCAGGCACTGGCCCATGTCGGAGTTCGGCTTGAGGACCACGCACTCCTTGAGCGCGTCCTGGAGCACGTGCGTCCAATACTTCGTTCGGCGGGAGAGCGCAAAGTCCTCTGCCTTGGCCATCGCCGACTGCACCGTGGCGAGGGACGGCTCGTAAAAGTACTTCTCCTCCGTGTCCTGCGGTTTGTCCCTGCGTAGTTCAACCAGCCGCACGGGCACGGAGTCCGCGACGCGTCGGGCCGAGCTGTCGGCGAGCATCGCGGCGAGGGCGCTCCGGTAGGGCCCAGGTGCATCGAGGTCGAGAACGACCGCGGGGGCTGCCGTTCCCAGGCTCAGCCGCAACTCGGTCTCGAAATCGGCGACATATGCCTCGAGGTTGGTCAACCATTTCCGGGGATCCGACACCTCCTGCTCGGCGAAGTTGTACAGCTCCGGGACGAGCCACGGTTTGGCCGCCGCCAGCTCCGCCCTGCTGACTGCCATGCTCATGGTGTCAATGGGCTCCGGTCGCGGCAGCCCTGCGAGCACACCGAGCGGCTCCGTCACCGATCCGTACGCGCTCGCCTCGTAGTCCTGCTTCAGCGCGGACAGTCCGGCTGACAGTTCGCGTGGCTCCTTGCCGGCCAGGAAATCGGCGTTCAGGCCGACAAGTGACGCAGCGAAAGCGCCGTGGCGGGCCGCGTCGTCGTCGGTCCACACCGGGCGCCGGCTGCCTCGGTACACCCGCCCGCCGCCCGTTGTCCGGCCGAACTGCCCCGGCACGACCCCAGGCTGCTCCTCCTCGGAGACCAGCTCGAGCATCCGCCCGGGTTTGTCGGGGCGCACTGCCTGAAAACCCTCGAGGTTGAGGTGGCGCAGCTGTGTCTCGTAGAACCAGGCGACGCGCGACGCCATCTCTTTCCGGAGGTCGGCCACCGCGCTACGGCTGGGCCAAAGGGGCACATGGTGTCGCGGCCCATGTCGGCAGCGTCGCGTCGTCCCTCAGCAGGACCAGCGTCGTGGGCAGCGTGACCTCCCACTGTTCGAGGCACACCTCGTCACCGGGCGCGAAGTTGGCGGACTTGATCTCGGCGATGATCGAGAGGTAGTTGTCGCCGTACATGTCGGGAATCTCCTCCCCCATCCACACGTCGCCGGTCTCCTGATAGTGCGCAAGTGCGGCCTCGAACCCCGGCCGCGCCGGTACGACGACCCTGACCGCGCCGGCCTTGAGGAACTCCTCGAACTGCGGGTCGAGGTCCTGCGTCAGCGCCATCTCTTCCCAGCGCTCCGGACGCCCCCAGTAGTAGGGGTAACAGGTGAACATCAGGTTCTCCCACTCGAAGGCGCGCTCGAAGAACGCGACCATCGCACCCCACGCCTTCACGGCAACCGGATCCGGCAGCGTGGCCGTCGGCGGCATCGGCGCCGGCACCGGGGTCGGCAGCCACGCCGCCGGATGCTCACCGAGCAAGAGGCCGATGAACGCCCGCTTGATCTCGTCCCGGGTCACCGACGGGTCGTGGGCAAAGTTGCCGGCCGCCGACAACTGGGTGCGGACCGAGGCCACGTAACGCGCCAGGCGGTCCTCGTAGGAGGCCAGCTGCCGCTGGTAGCCGGCGACGATGGCGGCGTGGGTCCGCAGCTGCCACTGCGCGTACGCCGAGTCGGTGCGCTGACAGACGAGTGCGACAGCGAACGCGAGCGAGACGATGCGCTCGAACGTGCGCACGGTCATCGGGACTTCGCCCGTCTCCCCCGCCATGTCGAAGAAGGCATTGATGTAGGGGTTCTCTGCGCTACGCAGGCGCACCCGGTCGTGGTCGGCGACGACCAGTTCCAGGGTGGCCCCCGGCTGGTCGCCGAGCCTGTTGATGTTGACGTGCTGGACATAGCCGCGGACGGCCTTGTAGCCCTCGGGAACGGTGACCTTGAACGCCGAGTGGAAGGCCACGTCGACCTGCTGGCCGTAGGTCGTCAGGTGCTGGGACGGGTCGGGGGCCTCCGTGTGCGCCACCGTCCGAAGGTAGATCTCGGGCGGCGGAGAGACGGAGGCGCTGACGCCGTACTGGCTCGCGTACCAGGTGTAATTGGACACGTTCAGGTCGTCCGGGAGCAGGTTGGGATCCAGCGGCTTGACGAGGTCGAAGCTCTCTGGCTGCACCGCATTCTTGAGCGCCTGCATGAGAAAAGCTGCAGGCTCCGGTACTACGACGTCGTACAACAGTCGCCTGCCGTAGTTGAGCACCCGCATGCTGTATTGCTTGTCGAGCCACTGATAGATGCCGACCACCTGCTTGGCGCCCGCGCTGTTGTCGAGATCGTGTCGGGCACGCTCGGTGTAGGTAATGCGTTCCCGCCGCACCTGCTGCTGGCGGACCTGCTGCGTCAAGCTCTCCACCGACCGCGCAACGACCGTCTGCGCGAAGTTGGACTTGCTGTTCTCCACCAGCTTGCCGTAGTCGGACGACGACATGCCGGGCCCGGACGTCGAGCTCTGCCGGCCCGACTCCTTCTGCGTCTCGGTCGCTAACTCGTTGCGGTCCGTCGACTGCTGATCGCGCTCTTGAGCCGCGGTGGTTGTCGTCTCCTGCGTCAGGATCGTTTCGTTGAGCTGCTCCCGCCTCGTGTCCCGGCGGAGGGCCTCGCCCGGCAGGACGTTCTCGATGTGGGAGATCTCGGCCGCCCGGTAGCCGACGAGCTCTTGGCGGACCACCTGCAGGTTGCCGATGCCGACCGGCCGGGTGATGACCTTGCTGAAGTCGGGCATGACGGCCGGCACCAGCGCGTCAGCGGCCGCCAGGCCTGCGCCGAGGCCCCCCGGAGCAGGAGCGTCCATGGTCTTCATCGACGTCACCGGCTCGGAGAACAGGTGACCGCCGACCCTGAACACCTTCGCCGCGGTCGCCACCTCCAGGGGCAGCAGCTGCGTGTTGAGCTCGGTCAACCGGACCTCGAAAGCGCGGACCGTCTGGTCCAGCGGGATCGCGGCGATGTCGAGGCCCAGCGCGTCGACGGCCTCCCCGTGCCGCCGGCCGAACTCTTCCCGGGCGGCCGGGCCGAGTGTGAGGATCGCCTTCGGCGAAGTGCCTGCGACGTCAGCCGCGACGGACTGGGATGCGGGGTCCCGCTCGCCGGGCTGCACTGCGCGCTCGTAGTCGCTCGCCCGCACCTGTGCGGCGTCTCGTGTTTCACCGCCGGCGTCGCGCACGGTCGTCATCGCCAGCTGCTGCGGCGCGACCGCGAGAAGGGCGTTGTAGCCGGCGAGCAGACGGTCGCGCTGGGCCTGCATGCCGGCGACCCGCTGTCGGTAGTCGTCATTAGCAGGGGCGTCCGCAACGGGCGGTGGCGACGAGTTCCTGAGCGCGTCCAGCAGCGCCGCGGGCACACGGACCGGCCGCTGCAGGAGGGCGCGGAGTGACGTCCGGTCGAGAGCCTCGCCGTCGTCGGCGGCGAGCCGCTCGAGCACCGCCATGGCGCGCAACTGGCGCACGATTCGGGCGGTGTCGGCGCGGTCGAACCCGGTGGACATCTTGACCGCCACCACCGAGTTCTGCAGCAGCGCGCGGTCGCCCGTGAAGTCGTCGGCGGCCACGACCTGACCCGACGACTGACCGAACGCCTGGACGGCTGCCGCCTCGACGGTGGCGTTGGTCACGGTGTCGAGGGCCCACAGGGCCGCGGTGAGCCCGTCGAGACGCTGTCCGAGCGCCGTCGGGTCCGCGGTCGGGGACGGGAAGTGCGCCGCGACGTATGCCTCGGAGAGGCTCCGGATCGCCTGTGCCGCTGGCGGTTTCCCAGGCGGCGCGTCAGCCGGATCACCGGCCGGGTCGGCGGGCGTGGCCTCGCCGAGGGAGGTCTGAAAATCTGAGTCGTTGGTGGCGTCGATCGCGTCCGTGGCGGTGGGGACGGCGAAATTGTGTTCGATGTAGCGAAACAGGTCGACCATGCCTACCTCCGGAGGTCGCCCGCCTCACGCGTTGGCCAGGCAAGAAGGGACCCAGTGGCACAGCGTAGACCCGAACGTGCCGCGCGCGCGAGCAATATGTCAAGCTCGGTGGATGGGTGTGTCAGGCGACATGTTAATCGGGGGCTGACTCCTCGAGTCGTTCTATGAGTTCGCCTTTCTCGAACATGGCGCCGGCCCGGACGAGCGCGACCATGTGCGGGGCGTTGACCGTGCGCCAGCGTGCTTGGGCGGACTCGATGAGCTTGAACGCCATCGCGATCCCCGCCGCCCGGGAGCCCGGACCTTTGGTGACCCGCTGCCGCAGCCGCAGGGTCGCGAAAAGTCGACTCGATCGGGTTCGTGGTCTGCAAATGGAACCAGTGCTCGGCCGGGTAGTCATAGAACGGCAAGAGCACGTCGAGGTCGTCGGTGACCTTCGCGGCCGCCTTGGGCCACTTCGGGCCGTGCTCGGCCCGAACACGGCCGCCACGCGCGCGGTGTGCTCACGGTCCTCGGCCTGCCAGATCTCGGCCAGGGCGGCTTTGGCCCCGGGCTGGGCCGACTTCGGGAGCGCGTTCAAGACGTTGGCGATCTGGTGGAACCAGCACCGCTGCTCGCGAGTCGTGGGGAACACGTCCCGCAGCGCATTCCAGAACCCGAGCGCTCCGTCACCGGCGGCGAGGACCGGGGCGGTCATCCCGCGGCGTTGGCAGTCGCGCAGCAGGTCCGCCCATGACTCGGACGACTCGCGGTGCCCGTCGGCCAGGGCGATCAGCTCCTTCGTGCCGTCAACGCGGACCCCGATTATCACCAGCAGGCACACATTGTCCGGGCTCAGCCGCACCTTGAGGTGGAAGCCGTCGACCCACATGTATACGTAGTCGGTCCCAGCCAGGAACCGGGTGCCGAACACGGCGGCCCCGTCCTGCCACTGGGTCGTGAGCCGGGTGATAGTGGGGCCCGACAGACCTGCCTTCGAGCCGAGGAACTGCTCCAGCGCCGGCCCGAAGTCGTTGCTGGACAGGCCATGCAGGTACAACAGTGGCAGGACCTCCGCGACCCTCGGCGACTTGCGCGCCCACGCCGGCAGGATCGCCGACGAGAACCGGGCCCGCGAGCCCGCGGACTCGTCGACACGTCGGTCGTTGACACGCGGCGCCTTGACCCGGACGGCGCCCGCGGCCGTGGTCACCTCCCGCGCGGCGTGGTACCCGTTGGGCACGACCAGTCGGCGGCCGTGCTCGTCGCCCTGGTCGGCGAACGCGTCAACGTACGCGGCGACCTCGGCCTGCAACGCAGCCGCGGGCTGCGTGCTGCAGCAGCGGTCTGATGGCGTCCCACACCGTGCGCCAGCTCGTGCCCAGCTGCCTGCGCAGCCCGTTGACCGAGGCGTGCTCCCGGCGGATCTGTTCGACCAGCCACCAGCACGCCCGCGTCGTCAACCGGGCTCTCGCCGCGGCGACGCGTGCGTCTTGCTCGACGAACGAGCCGATCGGGCAGGCCCGCTCAGGACAGACCCACCGCCGCTTGCGCCACACGATTTCACCGGTCGGCCCATCGCCGGGGCGTCGACCAGATGGACCTCGATCCGGCCGTGTGCGTGCGCGACGATTCCCCACCGTGGGCAGCCCAGCGGCCCGGGGCGGACTCCACCGTGATGGTCAACCCCGGCCGGTCTCGTCCGTCGTCCCGCTCGACGGCGATGACGTGCAGCCCCTCGAGGCCCACCAGCAGGTCACATCGGATGCAGTAGCCACCGGGCGCACCGGGCGTACGGCAGCACAACGTAGGCTCGCTCATGTCGAGGTCCTCGTGATCAGAAGAGGTCAGAGTCCTCTGATCCTCGGGGACCTCGACCCTGTCCCCGGCTCAACCGGGCGCCCGGCGCGTCGCGCTCACCCCACACTCAGCGGTGAAGAGCCCATAATCCCCATAGGCGCGCGAGCCGCTCGGTGGGGCAGGAGGCACCTTGACGCGAGATGGTCTGGTGAGGATAGTGGAGTTGGCTCCATAACCTCGGAGACGACCCGGCCACTCACGGAGTTCGAAATGGTAGACGGACAGCGACGCCTGCAAGGTCAACTCGAACACGTTTTGAATTCCGATATTTTTGTAGAGGACGAGCACACGGCCGACGACGTCTTACGGGAAATACGTGATCGAGGCGTCGAAAATCTGGAAGCCCTCGTGACGCACTCACTGAAAATGTATCGAGCGGAACAGCAAAATCCCTCCCGTGCTACGCCAATGACCAGCTCGATCTTACGTCGACATTTCAAAGAGACATCAGATGGCGATGTGGACTGCACACATCGTCCACCAGAGTGTGAACTTGTAATCGACGGGGTCAACTATGATCCAAGCGACATCACGCGATTTGATGGGCAACCGCTCTACATGGTGGCAACGTCCGGCCGAGATGGCCCACTCCTGCAAACGTTCACCAACAATCAGGTCGAGGAGGCTCTTCACACACGCGCAATTCTATCGGTCTTGGACTACGGGCCCCCAATGGGCGGCGGTGGCGGTTGGATGGGGAGTGTAGGCCAGGCGCCAAATGCCTTGCTAAACCCTCCCACTTTGTCAGGGACAGTGCAGATGTTCGATGATGCCGAATGGAAAGGGGACTATTTTTGGCTGACGTCTAGACATTGGTGGCCAGACCTCACTAAAGTATGGAAGAACCGCTTTCTCTTTACCCATGGTGACTGGAATGACCAAATCTCGTCGCAGTCTCCCTCTGACGACACGATCACGTACTATGAGCACGTGAACGCGGGCGGTAGCAATCTAATCCTCCCCCGGTACGACAATTCGAAGGACGTTTTAGCGAGAAAAGAAGCCAATTTCCGACAATATGGCTGGAACGACCGCGCTTCTTCGGTGGCGAACTACGGATAAATTCAGTTCAGGGAGGTTGCACGCCGCACTGAACCCGAAGGGCCCGACACGTGGCGCCGGCGGTGTAGCGAGCCGCCCCGGTGGCCGGTTGAAAGACCAGTGCCGAAGAGCCGGAACAGGCGGAGAACGGTTGATCTCCGCGATGAAGCCGACGTCCTCAACCATCCGTTGCCGCAACGATCGGTCCGACGCCGAACTCCGCGACCAGGTGGGGGCGGCAACCGCAGAGGATGGCTAAGATCGCCATCTGCAGCTTACGTGCCTCCTGTCGCATCGCGTGCGCGCGACGAGCCAGGGTGCCCAGCGCGCGAGCGTGCAATGCGAAAATTTTCGCACGGGCGATAGAAGATGTCACTCAAACGTCACGGGCTTTCAGGTTGCCAGTCAATGACGCTGGTGGCGTCCCCATGTGCCGATCTGGCGGCTCACGACTTGATGTGGGACTTCAAAGGGAGAGGCGTCATAGTGCGTGCGGCCACTCGTACCCGTGCTTGAGGCAGACGTTGTGGAGTCGAAGGAAGTCTGGCCTGTCCCTCCAATTTTCGGGGAGCGGCACCGGAACCAGCGCATGCGCTTTCATGACGACGGACGGGGTGCTCTCGTCGAGACTGAGTTGCCGAACGATGGGCGCCTGGTAGATGGTCATCAGGATCCGCCACTCGTCGCCCTCTCTCTCGGCCTTGTCGGGGGCGTCAGCGACTCGCAGCCCAGCCGATACTGGAACTTCAGGAACATCAACCACATAGAGGGTCTCTATCGGCGTAGACGGCCGACCCGGCCGTGGGTCGAAGAACGGCACGAACGGCGCGACGAACACCGGATCATCCGGCAACTCGTCGATCTGAGCAAGCTCCGCCGGGAGCCGCAACAGCTCCTTCGGCAACGTAGCCTCGAACAACGACGGCTGATCGCCTACGGTACGAAGCACGATGGCCTCGATCCCTTCGACCCCAAGGGTTGAGGCAATCCTTCCCTTTTGGAACCAGCCGATCACGCACCGCCGCGCCCCGACTTTTTCAGGTCGAAGTAGCTAAGCCCGGACCAGGTCGTGCTCCAGCGAACTCACGAAGGCCGAGATGGCGGCAACGAGGTCGTGGAAGGCATGCCATGACGTTCTTGCCCAGCAGGAAGGTCGACCAGGTGCCGTCCTCGCTCGTCCCACTCTCGTGGACGTCCTCGACTACGTCCGGGTTGCTGGCCCGCTCGCGGAGGTGGTCGTGGGCGCGGCGCAACTGCAGGTGCTGATTTATCACCGTCACGTTCCCGGCGTTGAGCGTGTCGCTAGCCGTCTCGGCCAGCAGTCCTTCGACGATCTTTACAGTCGACATCAACTTCGTCCGTATCTCGGTCAAGAGGTCGCCAGGCTGCTCTTCGGTGAGTTCGCCGCCGATGCGCAGCCGCAGTCCGAACTTCTCGTGGGCGAGCTCGCCCGGGTAACCCTTGAAGGTGAACGTCATCCACCGCGCCACATTTTCGCTGGGTCCGCAGTGGGGTATCCCGATGAGGGTCAAGGCGTGACGGAGCAACACGGGGATCAGTGCTTCATGCGGCGGCAGCGTCATCTCGAACGACGGCAGGTCGTAGTCGCGATCCTCCCGCGGTTCGGCGGACCGAAATCCCGCAACGAGTTCTCGAACAGGCGCTCCCCTGCTGCTTCCTTCGGGCTCGACACGCCTCAGAGAATGCCAGGTGTGGTCTGGTCGGGTGACCCGTTTCCTGCGCCGCAGGGCTCGATGTGGTGGTGAAGTCACGACGATCCGGAGACCAGTCGTCGACCCACTTCTCGCCTGCCCACGGTCGTCAATCTAGTAGCGCTACTCATGTGCGTCTTAGTGGGCGGAGTGACGCAACACGGCGGGCGGGCTGGAGGGGTCTGTCGCTGACGTCAAGAGGGGACCGACACCTCACCCGGTCAGCGGCTTGCACCCGAAAGGTCGGGCCAGTGCCCCCGCCGGCTGGCCGGGTGCACCCTCGCGGCCGACGCGGTCGCGCGTCGCCGCCGACGCGGCGGCCCACTCCACCTCGCTCGATCCCACACGATCGGTGGCGCCGCCCGCGGCGATGTCTTCGCGGTGACGTATCCGCAGCACGGTGCGACCGCTGACGCCGAGCTGACGGCCGATCTGCGCGTCGGAGTCGCCGGTCGAGGCCAGCGCGCGGGCTACTTCGCGCCGCTCTCGGGCGTTCAACGGCGGCCCCGCACCTGCGCTGCCGATCGCGCGGCGGACCGCGACCATGTCGATCACCTCGGCGCCCGCTCCCTCTACAGCGTCACCTACTGGCCTGGCACCGGGGTCATCGATCGAGCCCTCGTCCCACGACAGCGGAGGCGGGTAGTCCAGACGCCTGGCCCGTGCCCGTGTCTGCGGAGACGGGCCAGGAGTCATCGCCAGCCGGTCGTACACGTCGCGGACCTGGCGCCACCGCTGCACCGTCATCAGGTCCCCCGATGAGCTGAGCAGCTGGGGCGTGTTCGGCACGCCGGCGGCCTTGAGGTCGTCGTGGCTCCACCCCATGGCCATGAGGGCCTGGACCCGACGCACCGCACCGACGGGGGGAACGTGGCCGCGGGTCTGCGCCTCATACAGTCGCGGCAGGGACACAGTGGCGACCTGGGCGGCTGTGGCCCGCTGCACCTGCTCAACGGATCCGTCGAGGATCTTCTTCACGCCGGTGTCGCTCAGCCCCGTGGCGCGGGCCAGGGCCCTGAGGGGCACGTGTGCTGCGGCCAGCTCGGTCAGCCGCGCCCGCGTCGGCTGGGCATCGACGTACCGCCGCCGGCCGGCGGCCCGGTCACGTTGATAGGCCACCTCCCAGGCTTTCCGAGAAGACATCTGCGCGCCACCTCCGACGTCGATGCCCTCCTCAAGCCGCACGAACCGTGCCGGCGCTCACCGGAGCGAGTACCACCGGCGCACGGCGCACGCGTGAGCGGGGCGCGGCGGGGGCTCTCTCAGTCGGCCGTCTGTCTCGCCGGCTTGCCCTGTGGCGGGCGGGTGAGCGTGTGCGGCGCCCCGGCGACCGGCTGCCAGCCGAGCCGGACGTACTTTGGCCGGACGCTGTCTCGAGCGGCTACGACCAGGCCCGTCTCGGCGGCGTCCGCTGCTCGCAGGAGCCGGCGCAGTAGGACGACCGTCTCATGGGTCTGCGCGCCAGCCACCAGGTTGCCGACCTCGAGCACGTCCCGCACGCCCGACGCGTGGAGCTGGTCACGCGCGGAGGTGACACTCACGATGCCCGAGCGGTAGGCGCGGGCAGTGAGCGCGGTGGCCTCGATCAGCGACGGCGCGGCCGCCACGGCAAGAGCAACCAGGAGCCGGGGACCGGCGATGATCGCCACGGCCAGTGCGATGACGGGGATGGCGGCCGTCCTCATCACGGCCGTGGGCGTCGGTGCCGAGGTCAGACTCGCTCGAGCAGTGCCGTACTGCCACGACTGACCCGCCGACACCACGATCAGCCACAGCGGAAGGGTCGCCGTCGACCATGCCCGCGTCAGCGCGCGCCGCGCCCGTGGCTCACCGTTAGGTTCCCTGACTGCGGTGAGGCCGAACGCGCGGGAACACTGCGCTGAGTGACGCACTCGGTCGAGGACACCGGCCCTGGTCAGTCCCGCCCGCTCCAGCTCGTCCGCCAAGTCCGTCACGGTGCACCACACCTCACCTTCTGCGCCGCCTCACGGAAGCCAGTGTCTGTCCTGCGCCACCACCCAGACGCCAACACCGCCGGGCACGTGACGTCGCCAAGCAACCTACCCGCGCCCGGTCCCAGACCTCACGGTCAACACCATCCCAGACCCGACCTCGTCACCAGAAGACCACCACCAGCAGTCGCCACCCGGGACCACCCGATCTTCGATCGGTAGCAGCTCATCGCCTGCTGTACTGCGACGCCGCCGTCAGAACGCGGAGTCCCTGCGCTTGCCGACGCCGCGCTCCCCTCACCGCTGCACCGCTGCCGCGGACGCCGGTGGACCCGAGCGCAGCTTCGCCGCGTCCGCCGTCCGAGCCGGCCTGGCCCACCCGGCCGAGCCCGTCGACCCCGTCGACCCCGTCGACCCCGCTGGCTCAGACGTCTCAGACGTCTCAGACGTCTCAGCGCCGGTCTGGGGCTGACCCAGCGTGCGTAGCCGAGCAGCTTCCCGGCGGGTGACACCGTCACCGCACCACTCGACCGCCTCCCGCACCGGGAGACCCTCGACCTCGGTCAGCGCCCGCAGGGCCTGCCCCGCGCGGGCCTCGCACGCCAGGACGTGCGCGTCCCGTTCCGCCAGCGCGGTCACGACCGTGATCGCGAGGGCGCTGCGCCGGCGGTCCTGCTCAGCCCGGCGCTGCCGCGCCCTGCTCTGGGCGTCCAGCGCCGCCCGCCGCGCCTGCTGCCTCACCGTCTGATTCGGCACCGCACTCTCCCTCCACCTGGTGAACCCGCCCACCGGGTCCCACCCCCCTAAAGCCCACCGACACTCCCCCGTGCTCACCTCCATCCCGACCTCCGCCAGCAGCCCCACCCCGCTCCCACGCCACCGACCCCACCCGCTCACGTCCCCCCACCTCACGAGCCGCCCCCGACCCCTGACCCGCCGACCCCTCCCGCACCACGAAACGCTGCCCTACACACCTCTTGCACCGACGGTCGTTACCTGGTCAACGATCAAGCCCCGAGCGGCGGGGCGTCGCTTTCGGCGGGTGTGACCATGTCCATCCACAAGCTGACCGCCGGGAGCGGGTACGACTACCTGACCCGTCAGGTCGCTGCTCAGGATGCGACTGAGCGCGGCCACTCCGGTCTGGCGTCGTACTACACCGCCAAGGGTGAGGCCCCCGGCGTGTGGGTCGGCAGCGGGATGGCCGGCCTCACCGGCCTGGGTGGCCTCGGGCTGGAGGGGCTGGGCGGGCTGAATGGGCTGGCTGCCGGTGACCCGGTCACCGAGGAGCAGATGCGCAACCTGTTTGGGTCCGGCCGGCATCCGATGGCCGAGCAGATCCGGGCCGCAGCGGCCGAGGCTGGGCTCGACATCCGGGCCCAGGACCATGCGTCCTGGCTGGGGAACCCGTACCCGGTCTACGCCGACGACGTGTCGCTGTTCCGTCGCCGGGTCGCGCAGCGGGTGGCCGTCGTCAACCGCGCGCGGGGTCTGCCTGCGGACGCGGCGGGCTCCGTGGCGGACCGCGCCCGGATCCGGACGCAGGTCGCGGTCGAGCTGTTCCGGGAGGAGTTTGGCCGCGACCCCGCCGACGCCCGCGAGGTCGCCGCGACGATCGCCACCCACTCCCGGCCGCGGACCAACGCGGTGGCCGGGTACGACCTGACCTTCTCCCCGGTCAAGAGCGTCAGCACCTTGTGGGCGATCGCGGACAGGGCGACCTTCGCCGCGATCGACCGGGCCCACCACCAGGCGGTCCGGGATGCCCTGACCTACCTCGAGAACAACGCCCTGTTCACCCGGCAGGGCGCCCAGGGCATCCGCCAGGTCGAGACCCGCGGCCTGGTCGCCGCGGCGTTCACCCACCGCGACTCCCGGGCCGGTGACCCCGACCTGCACACCCACGTCGCCGTGGCCAACAAGGTCCAGACCCGACCCGACGAGCACGGCGCCAGCACGTGGCTGGCCATCGACGGGCGTCTGCTGTTCAAGGCCACCGTCGCCGCGTCCGAGACGTACAACACCCGCCTCGAGCACCACCTGCACGCCGCGCTCGGGGTCCGTTTCGCGGCCCGCCCGAACCTCGACCCGCGCAAGCGTGACGTGCGGGAGATCATCGGTGTCGACCCGGCACTGAACCAGCACTGGTCCGCCCGCCGCGCCAGCATCGAAGCGCGGCGGGCGGTCCTGGCCAGCCAGTTCCAGGCCACCCACGGCCGGCCGCCGTCCCCGGTCGAGTCGATCCAGCTGGCCCAGCAGGCGACCCTGGAGACCCGCGACGCCAAGCATGAGCCGCGCAGTCTCGAGCAGCAGCGGGCCACCTGGGCAGGCCAGGCCCGCGAGGTCCTCGGCGGGCAGCGCGCGGTGACCGCGATGCTCGCCTCCGCGCTGTCCCCGCGGCACCTTCCCCCGGCCCGGGTCGACGCCGCCTGGATCACCACCACCGCGGCCGGGATCCGCGACACCCTCCAAGCCCGACGCTCGCACTGGCAGCGCTGGCACGTCGAGGCCGAGGCACTGCGTCAGGTCCGTGACGTCGACCTCACCGCTCTCGACAGGGTCAGCAGCACGAGCAGCTTGGGCAGCTTGGGTAGCACGGGCAGCACCGGCGATCCCTCCGGGCTGGACCGGGTCGTCGGTCTGCTCGTCGACGAGGTCCTGACCCGGCAGTCGGTGCCGTTGACCCGCCCCGGCGATGACGTCGACGTCGATGTCGCTGGGTTGCCGGCCTCGCTGCGGCGCAGCGATGGTGCCAGCGTGTACACGGTCGCCGGATCGGCGCTGTTCACGTCGGCGGACCTGCTGGCGGCCGAGGCGCGGATCGTGGCCCGCGCCGGGCAGGTCGACGGCGCCCGCGTCCCGCCGGCGACGGTCGACCTGGCCATGCTCGCCTCGACCGCGAACGGGCTGCCGCTGAACGCCGGCCAGGCCACCCTGGTCCGGGCGATGGCCACCTCCGGGGCGCGGGTCCAGCTCGCGATCGCTCCCGCCGGCGCGGGGAAGACCACCGCCATGCGGGCCCTGGCCCAGGCCTGGGTCGACGGCGGCGGGCAGGTCCTCGGGTTCGCCCCGTCCGCGGCCGCGGCCAGCATCCTGGGGCAGAACCTGGGCGAGCACCTCGGGGCCACCACCGACACCATGGCCAAGCTCATCTGGCACCTGCACCATCCCGACGTCGCGGCGCTGCCCGAGTGGGCCGACCAGATCGGGCGGCGGACCCTCGTCGTGGTCGACGAGGCCGGGATGGCCGACACCCTGAGCCTCGACACGGTCATCGAGTTCGTCGTCTCCCGCGGCGGGTCGGTCCGTCTGATCGGGGACGACCAGCAGCTCGCCGCGGTCGGCGCCGGCGGTGTCCTGCGCGACATCCGGGCCACCCACGGCAGCCTGCACCTCAGCGAGCTGATGCGGTTCACCGACCCCTGCGAAGGTGCGGCTTCCCTCGCCCTACGCGACGGGCTGCCCGAGGCGCTGGGGTTCTACCTCGACCGCGACCGGGTCCGTGTCGGGGACCTGACCACCATGACCGACGACGTCTTCACCGCCTGGAGGAAGGACCGGACCGCCGGCCGTGACGCGATCATGCTGGCCCCCACCCGCGACCTGGTCGCCGAGCTCAACCAGCGCGCCCGACTCCACCGCCTCCACACCACCAGCAGCGGCCCCAACCGCACTGTCACCACCCGCAGTTCCGTCACCACCCGCAGTTCCGTCACCACCCGCAGTCCCCTCACCATCGGCGCCACCGGCGCCACTGTCACTGACCTTGATTCTGCCGCGACGGGCAGCGGTGACCAGGGCACCGTGACGCTGGCCGACGGCAACCTGGCCTCGGTCGGGGACCTGGTGATCACGCGCACCAACGACCGGGCCCTGCGAATGAGCGCGACGGACTGGGTCAAGAACGGTGACCGGTGGCGGGTCACCGGGCTCGGCCGTCATGGGGCGCTGACGGTTCAGCACGTCACGAACGGCCGCTTCGTGGACCTGCCGGGCGACTACGTCACGACCTCGGTCGAGCTCGGCTACGCCTGCACCATCCACACCGCCCAAGGGGTGACCGCCGATACCAGCCACACCCTGCTCACCGGCGCCGAGTCCCGCCAGCTGGCCTACACCGCGCTCACCCGCGGACGGACAGCCAACCACCTGTACCTGCAGGTCGTCGGCGACGGCGACGAGCACAACGTCATCCGCCCCGACCACACCCATCCGCCCACCCCCACCGACCTGCTCGAGGGCATCCTCACCCGCGACGACGCCTCCCGCTCGGCCAGCACCCTGCGCGCCGACGCGCACGACCCGGCCGCCCTGCTCGGGGATGCCGTCTCCCGGTACGTCGACTCCCTCCACGTCGCGGCCGAGCAGCGGCTCGGCGCCGCGCAGGTCGCCCGCCTGGACACCGCCGCAGACCAGATCGTGCCCGACCTGACCCGGGCGCCCGCCTGGCCCACCCTGCGCGCCCACCTGATCCTGGCCTCGGCCCACGGCCTCGACCCGGTCCACCAGCTGTCCGCCGCCGTCGCCATCCGCGAGGTCGACACCGCCGGCGACGTCGCCGCCGTCCTCGACTGGCGCCTGGACGACACCGGTCTGCGCAGAGCCGGCACCGGCCCGCTGCGGTGGCTGCCCGGCATCCCCGCCGACCTGGCCGACGACCCCGCCTGGGGCCCCTACCTCGCCGCCCGCGCCGCCCGCGTACGTGACCTGTCTGACCAGGTCGGCGAGCACGCCGCCGCCGCCACCGAGCTGCCGTCGTGGGCCCGGCAAGGGCAGGGCCGGCCGGCGACCGACCTGCTCGTCGACGTCGCGGTCTGGCGGGCCGCCACGAACGTCTCCCCCCACGACCGCCGCCCGACCGGGCCTACCCAGATGAGCACAGCCCCCCACCGCTGGCAGACCCACCTCATCACCCGCCTGGCCCGCCACCGCACCCCCGCCCTAGCCGAGTGGGGCGCCGTCCTCGACCAGGCCCTGACCCACCCCCGCAGTCACCAGCGAATAGACCCCTTCACCCCCCTGCTGGCGGAACGGCTCGCCGCTCTCGGCCGCGCCGGACTCGACGCCCCCCGCATGGTCCGTCGCGCCCTGAGCGAAGGCCCGCTCCCGGACGACCACAACGCCGCCGCCCTCTGGTGGCGGATCGCCGGCCATCTGTCCCCCGCCGTCGCCACCCAGGTCGAGCACGACCACCACCTCGCCACCCCCTGGGCGGACCGGCTGCCCGCACTCATCGGCGCCGACCACGCGACCGCCCTGCGCACCTCCAGCTGGTGGCCCACCCTCGTCGCCGTCGTCGACCACGCCATCGCCCGCGGCCAGAGCATCGACGACCTGCTCACCCCCACGTCGAACGCCGCCGACGATCAGGCCGGCGACGACCTCGACCCGTGCCAGGCCCTGGTCTGGCGCATCTCCGTCCTCAACGACCCACCCCCACCCGAGGACGAGGACGCCCTCTGGCCCGACCCGCACGCGGCACCCGAGGAGGAGACCAACCCCTTCTGGGACGACGACGACCAGCCCCCCTGCGCCCCGACCGGCTCGGAGTGGACCACCCTCCACCCCCTCGACCCGCTCGACGACGAGGCGCCGCAGCTCGAGTCGAACCTGGTCGACGTCGACGACAGCGACCTGGATGCAGCACCAGTCATGGACGATGACGCGGTCTTCGCCACGCTCGCGTGGGCCGCCCGCGCCCGCGAGTTCGCCGGCGTGCTGGATCCCACCGACCAGGAGGTTGACACCCTGCTCGCCCGCGCCTACGACGCCGACACCGCCGAGGTCAGCCCCGCCCGGATCCTCGAGCTCAACCAGGTCGCCGTCGACTACTATGCCCGGCACCTCCCCGGCTCATGGGCCCAGACCTACCTCACCGACCGGCTCGGGGTCGACCTGACCGGGGACCCCCACGTTCGTCCCGGCTACGCCCCACCCGGCTGGACGGGCCTCGTCCGCCACCTGCGCCGCCTCGGCGCTACCGACATCGAGCTGACCGCCTCCGGTCTTGCCTCGACCAGCCGCCACGGCACGATCATCGACCGCTTCCGCGACCGCCTCGTACTCCCCATCACCCGCCTGTCCCCGGCCGGGCAGATCGAGCCGCTGGGGTTCGTCGCCCGCCGCCACCCACAGCGGTTGCAGCAGGACGGCGGCCCGAAGTACCTCAACACCCCCGACACCGACCTGTTCCACAAGGGAGCGCAGCTGTACGCCGTCACGGAGGGCCTGATCACCTCCGGCGCCACCCCCGTCCTCGTCGAGGGCCCCCTGGACGCCCTCGCCGTATCCGTCGCCGGTCGGGGCCGGTTCGTCGGACTGGCGCCCCTCGGCACGTCCCTCACCCAGGAGCAGGCCCGACACCTCGCCCGCGTCGCGCACGAGGCAGGGCGGCAGCCCATCGTGGCCACCGACGCTGACACTGCCGGACAGGTCGCCGCCCAGCGGGACTACTGGCTCCTGACCCAGCACAACCTCACCCCCCACACCATCGCGCTACGACCCGGTAGCGACCCCGCCGACCTCCTCGCCCTGCACGGACCCGCCGCGCTCCGCGAGACCCTTGACGCGCACACACCACTGGCAGAGGCCCTGATCACCGAACGGCTCGAGCACCTCGCCGGTCTACACGCCGCCCGTCAAGCCGTCCTCGTGCTCGCCGCAAGCGACCCAGCCACCTGGAACAACGGCGTCGACCGGATCGCTGCCAGCACCTGTCTCCCCGCCACTGCTGTCCGCCGCCACCTCGCCGCCGCAGTCCACCAGCGCGACCACGACCCCCACACCAACACCAAGGAACAGATCAACGACCTATCTACCGTCCGTAACCGGATGGCCCCCTCGGACATACCCGTCGCCGCCACGGTTCCTCCCTCCCCACTGAGTGCGGCCACGCCAGTTCCCCACCCAGCCCGTCGAAACCCTAGTCGCAGCCTGTGAGCCGCACCGCTGGCTTGACCTGAGCTGCAGCGCCAGTTCACCACGGGTGCGGAGGGACATCGACCTGGACAGAACAGAACTACTCATCGGGTCATCGATCCTGGATCTCACCCTGCAAGGCTGACTTGCTGTGAACCACTGGAATCAAACCCTAATCCACCGGGTTCGAGCTGGGCGACGATTAAGAGGCTTCACGACACCGGTTCCTTGCGTGCACCTTCCCGTCTTGCTCACCAGGCACGGCCCGTCCGGTAGTGCCGAACCGCCCTGACTTTGTCGCGGCTGCTCCCACCCTTCCCGGCGTTCCCCGAGTCAGGCTGCCGCCAGCTTCACCTCGTCGCTACGACGACCAGGCGATGCAGGTCTCTCACCTCCATCCGAAACAACAGCGCCTCGTGGCGCACCACATGCTCGTCGACGCCTAAGGTCTCGACCCCGTCTAACCGGGTCGGGTCAGCGTCCAGGACCTCGAGCAGCGGCTTGACCGCACGCCACACCGTCTTCCAGGTCGTGCCGAGCTGGCGGGCCAACCCCAGGATCGAGGCGTGCTCCCGGCATAGCTGCCGGGTCGCCCACCACGCCGCCCGCGTCGTCAGCAGCCCGCGGGGCCGGGCCACCCGTTCGTCCTGCTCGGTGAATACCGCCACCGGGCACGCCGGCTCGAGGCAGGACCAGGTCCGCTTCCACCACTCGATCGTGACCGGCCGGCCCAAGCACGGCGCGTCGATCAGATCGACCTCACACCGGCCGTGGCTGAGGGCCACGACCCCGCAGGAAGGGCACCCCATCAGCCCTGGCGGGGACTCGACCCGGCACCCGCAGATGCTCGTCCTCCGTGGTGGGCACGTCGAGGACGTGGAGCCCGTCCAGGCCCACGAGAAGGTCGCAGTTGCCGCAGTACGCGGTCGGGGAGCAGTGGCGTGCAGCGCAGCGCGACGTAGGCCCGGTCATCGCCGAGGTCCTCACGGAAACGGTGCTTGGTCGTTCCACATCCTGAGGGCCTCGACCCCACTCTCAGCGCATCACCCCACTTGGGCGTGTCATCCCCGCCCCTATCTCAAGTTCCAAGAGCCGGTAAACCCACTGCCGCCGACGCCGAGCTCTGGGACGTCATGGGTCACCTCGGGATGGACCCGCGCGACTACGAGACCCGTTGACATTCGAGTCGGACAGAAGGGCTTGCAGGTTCGACGTCGTTGGGCACGTCTGACTCACGATCGGGGCCCCTAACTCGTTGATCCACGGACCCTGGCCAGTGCGTCACGGAGGACGCACTGCAGGCACCTTCCCAGGTGTCCATCGGGAACCACTGACCGTTCGGGGGTCCCAAGACAGGTGTGGTCGAATGTGCAGGTGATCGGACCGCCAGGAGGAAGCAGCAACCCCCTTCTCCCGCCGGAGTTTTGGGAGCGGATCAGCACGGCGGTCCCCATCGCTTGCGTTGACATCCTCCCCGTGCGCCGGAGCGCGGACGGTTCTCTGTCCCACATTGGTCTCATCCTGAGGGAGAGCCCGTGGGGTGAAATCTGGTGCCACCTCGGGGGCCGCGTCTTCTACGGCGAGACGCTGGCCGCGGCGGCTCATCGCCACCTCGAAGCAACCCTCACCAACATCGACCGAGCGCAGATGGCGACCCGCCCATTCTTCGTCAACCAGTACCTCGTCGAGCCCAGGCCGGGCTCCGGCTACGGGTGGGACCCGCGAAAGCATGCTGTCGCCACGTGCTATGTCGCCAATTTCCCCGACGGGGTGACGTGCGGGGCGATGGGCGAGGGCCTCGACTTCGCGTGGTACGAGCTCGACCACCTGCCTCCCGACGCCCAGCTTTGGCCGGGAACCGACGTGATGCTGCAGGAACTACTCGCGCAGGAGGCGGGGTCCGATGCCGGGACCGATGCCGATCTCGCCGTCTTCGCCGCCGTCAGTGACCGGCACAACTCCCACAACGAGCTGATGTGGCAGACGCCCGTCGTGGCGATGTCGGCCATGGCCTTCCTGCTGACCATTGCCCTCGGAGACGGCCGCAACCACACATACCGAGCCGTGGCCGGGATCCTCTCCGCGATGATCGCGCTAGTGAGCCTGCAGCTGATGGCGAAGCACTCTCGAAGTCAGCGTAATGACGCCGACCTGCTGCACTCCATGGAACAACAGCTTCACATGACTCTGGCGCACGCCCCACCTGCACCGCGCACGAGCCGGATGACACGGCTGAGTGACGGTCTTCTCGGACGTCTCGAGCGCAGGCTGGAGCTGGGCCGGAGCAGGCGTTGGTGGATGTTGGCGATGGCTGTCCTGGGGCTGGTGAGCGCAGGCGTCGCGATCGACGCGCTACGCCCGGGCTGACCTCTCGGACGGAGGGAACGGTCGGCTGACCGCCCACATCGGCCCCCCGTTCGTCCGTCAGTTGGCGGGCGGGCAGGGTCACATCGGAAGCGGGGGGAGGTCGTGGGCCCGGTGTTCTTGTGCGCGTGTGGGCACCCGCCGGAGTCGCACGTCGATGTGCCGATCTCGGGGTGCGTGCTGTGCCGGTGCGTCTTGGGACCCGACTCGTGCCACTCCCTGAGAATCTGCATGCCCCGACCGCGCCGCTGCAGTTCAGAGAGCTGCACTTGATTCAAATGACACACTCCGCCCCAGATTCACTCACTCGATGGTGGTTGTGACCATCTCGAGGACCAACCGGCCCACCGATGCGACCGGGAACGATAGGCCAATCATTCTATAACAGCGCGAATCGGGCGCAAGATTGCACGCCCCGGACTCACCTCCGATTGGCGGGCTGTTTCCAACGTGCGCCCAGCCTGCCCATGGTCAGCTGACGTATCCCGGTGTCACGACTCGGGTCGGACGGGACGAGCTGCGGGTGTGGGGACTCGTGCGCAGGACACCCGGACAGGGGCGCGGATTCGGTGGCGTGGATCGCGGTCGAGGCGAAAGCCGATCAGGCGGTGGTCGTCGGTGGAGGATCCGTACGGGCCAGGATGTTCTTGGTGCCGCGGGCAGCTCGTAAGAGGGCGCTGTTGGTGGTGCGGGCCGGGCGGGCGGACATCGCGGTCACTGTGGCCGGGGGTGGCGCATCCCTTGCGGTACTTCGCGCAGGGCAAGTTGACGCGGGAGCTGGGCCCATTGCTGGACCGGTTGCGGGTGCTCGAGCAGCGGCGGCCCGAACTGCTGGATGTGCTGGGTGCGCACTTCGGTGTCGAGGCGTCGGTGGCGGCTCTGGAGCAGGCGGCGACGACCAGGGCGATCGACCTGGACCGTCGGTTGAGGATGTGCTCCCCGCACCGGCAGCCCCGTGCTTTCAGCTGTCGCGCTCGACCCTGCGCATGCGCCATCGCTTTCGCTGGAGGCCACCGATGGAGTACCCCACTCCTTCGTACGGCGGAGTCTCTGGTGCTCACCCTGCTTGGGCCCATCCGGCGAGCCACTGATCCTCCGGGCCGGCGTCTGGGTGCCAGTCACGAAGGCGGGTGGCACGTCGTGGTCGCTGGCTGAGCACGCGCTGAACTTATCGTCGCGGGCTGCCGTGCAGTCGTTCGTCCACAGCGCCTGCCGGATCGAAAGTTGTCCACAGCCCTGGGTTCGGGGGGAGCCAGTCAAAGCAGGGCTGAGGCAGTGCATCAACACCAGCGGCCCGCCCTCACCGACCCCGCTGAATTGCCGAGGGCTAGACCGGAGACGGCGTGTCGTCATCTCGGCCCCTGAACCCACCCACGGATGCGCCACAAGAGCCGTCTTTGAGCGCTGGCGGAGCATGAGCGGGCAAATTCCAGCAGCGTCAGTCGTGCACTTCGCCGGTCTCGACGTCCACGCATGTCCCGTCGACCAGCTGCAGACGTGGCCCGCTCGGCGGCGGCGGAGGCGGCTCGAGGGTCCTCTCGAGCGTGGCGACGTCGCGGCGGAAGACTCGGGCCCGGTCGGTGGTGGCGTCGTGAGCGAGGTGGCGGGTGTGGCGCCCCTGGGCGGGCCACGGCTGGTGGTCCTTGTCGTCGCAGTGCGCCTTGATGCGGTGCCGCATCCGCTCGGTGAACGCGGGCAGGGCGTACCGGTGCCACTCCTCGAGGGCGTCGCCGGTCAGGGCGTGCCCGGCCCGGCGGCGCAGGTCGGCCAGGACGGCGATCTCGTGGACTAGGTGGGGGTGGTGGGGCCAGCAGGCCGGGATCATCCCGGCGACGTCCCAGACGTACTCGTGGTTGACCCAGACCACGACCCGGTCCAGCCAGTCCCACAGGTGGGCCAGCAGCTGCGGGTCGACACAGGTCGGGGGGTCCCAGGGGCGGGCCAGCAGCCGCGGGCTGCCCAGGGCCTTCTTCGCCTCGTCACTGCCGTGCAGGGCGATGTCGAGCTCACGGTAGGCGTGCTCGACCCGGCGGCCCGGCGCGGGGAACCCCTGCGCCGCGACTGCGGCGTTGGGCGTCGGCGTGGTCTGGGGGCGCTCGCTCACCAGACCACGTCCTCGTCGTCACGGCCCTCGCGCTCGGCGTCAGGGTCTCGGTCTCGGTCTCGGTCTTGAGTGTCGTCGTCGTGGTCGGGGAGCAGGTCGTGGGCGAGTCCGCGGCGGCGGGCCTCGACCAACGCGGCGATGGCCCGGGCCTCGGGGGCGATGACGCGGCGGTGGTCGAGCGTCACCGACGCCCGCAGCCGGGACTGGTCCGCGAGCAGGAGCCGCCCAGGCGCGCCCTCGATGCAGCGGTGCAGGCCGGCGATGACCGGGGCGCCGTTCTCCGACAGCACCAGCGCCTGCCCCTGCTTCAGGAGCCGGACCTCGGCGGCGGTGAGGATGGCGATGTCGTCGCCGGAGACCTGCCGCCCACCGCTCTGCCCGAGGTGACCGCTCTGCCAGGTGGTCCGCGAGACCCGGACCTGACCGAGCAGGTCGGAGATCTCCTGGTTGAACGCGACGTGCGTGGACCCGCCGAACACGATGAGGTTGTTGGTCAGCCCGAGCAGGGTGCGCGCCTCCTGCTCCCCGAAGACCGCCGCGAGCTGCGGCCAGGCCTGCGCCGCCCACAGGAACGAGATCCCCATTGCCCGCTCGTTCGCCATCCGCGTGCGCAGCGTCGGCAGCGGGGCGGTCGAGGGCAGCTCGTCGAGGATCGCGTGGAACGGCGGGCACAGCCGCCCCCAGGGCGAGGTGGTCGCACCGGCCAGGGCGGTGTCCAGGACGTGCTCGGCGAACGCCGTCATCAGCGGCGACGCGGACGCGTACGGGTCCTCCCGTCCCAGCAGGTAGATCGTGCCCCCCGCCGCGATGACCTGGGCGACGTCGGTGGCGGGCCGTCCCGGTCCGGGGACACAGCGGCGGCGGATGTCCTCCTGGAAGAACAGGGACATGGCCTGCTGCACCGTGGTGACCGTGTTCCCGGCGGTGCGGTCGTCCCCCTGCAGCGCCCCCGCCAGCAGCCCGTCCCAGAACGGCGCCGCATGCGGGTGCTCCCGCAGGATCTCGGTCGGGGCCGAGGCCGCCAACGGCCTAGCCACCCACCCCAGGACGTCGTGCAGGCTGCGGCCGGTCAGCGCAGCAGCGTGGAAGTAGCCCTGCAGCACCTTCGCCGCCTCCGCCGCGTAGAAGCGGGCCGCGTCGTCGCCGTGGCCGCCGGCGACCGCGCCCGTGACCGTGCCAGCCGTGAAGGCCTTCGCCCGCCGTTCGGCCACCAGCGGGTCGACACACCCCGCGACCGGGTCCCACACCACCTCCGGCAGACCCGGCACCAGCCCGAACGGGTCGAGCACCACACACGGGCGGCCCTGCCCGGAGCGGGCAGTGAATGTCAGCAGCAGGTCGTCGACCTTGGTCAGCGTCGTCAGCGCCGCGCCCGGCGCGTCGATCAGCGCCGGCGCCAGCAGGTCGAGGGTCTTGCCCGACCCCTGCGGCCCGATCACCCCCGCCGTGCGGTCCCACGGCACCCACAGCTGCCCCCCGCGCGGCTCCCTCGCTCGCCCGAGCCTCCACCCGACCTCAGCCGGCCGCACCCGACCCCGCCTCAGCCCTGGTCCAAGTCCCAGTCCCGGGCTCACTGGACCCGTGCCTTCCCCGGACGCGGGCCGCCATCGCGGTGACCGCGGATGCGGTGGTCGCCGACGTCGTCACCGAGACGGTCGCCAGGGTGGTTGCCCGGGTGGTCGCCCGGGTGGTTGCCGACGGGGTGGTCCGCACGGGACTGGTGGCCGCGGTCGCGCCTGCGGGCCGGGCCAGGGCGGGCACCGTACAGGTCGGGCCGGATCACCGGCGCGTGCTGCCGCAGTCGCGTCCGGCCCAGGAGCGCCTCCGCTTGCGCCCGGGTGGCCATGCCCTGCATCCGGGTCGGCCCCCACCGGTCCCACCCGTGCTTGACCGCGGCCACGCAGCCGGTGAGCAGGACCAGCTCGACCACCCCGATCCCCGCCCACAGCAGCCCCGGCCCCGCCGTCCCAGCCCGCCCCGCCGTCCCAGCCGTCCTGGCCGGCCCCGGCACGCCAGCCGGCCCGGTAAGCCCGGCGCCTGCGTCCCCGGAGACGACCCCGGCGACGCTGGTGAACAGGTGTAGCCGGTCGACGAACACCCAGCCGGTCCCGGCGGCCGCGTTGGCCAGCGACCGGCCCACCTGCACACCAAGGACCAACAGGACGAGCACGAATACGATCACGGCCAGCGGAACCTCCCAGGTGAACGGATACGGGCTGGCACGCCGCGAACGCTGCATCACTGCTCCCTGTGCATTGCCCGGTCGATCACTCGGCGGGTGGTGGGTGGGTGGTGGTCGACAAAGCCCCCACCCACGAAAGCGGCGTCACCGGCCCTGGGGCTCACCCTTCCTGGGGTGATGACAGGTGAGCACGAGTACGCACCCTTAAGCACGGCTGAGCACCAGCCGGCTATGGCTCGCCCTCCGGCCGGCCTTCAGCAGGCCGGGCCTCGGGTCACCGACCCCGCGGGTGATCCCGTCGGGCCGGTCTCGTCCGGCTCCGTGAACGGGCCCTCGACGGGGTTCTTGACGGGGCTCTTGACGGGGCTCTTGATTCGGCACCAAGGGCGGGTGCCGCTCCTGCTCGCGGCGCCCCAGGGTGGGGAGCTGGCGACTGGGGTCAGCTGCCTCGAGGTCGTGCGCCGCGCTGTGGGTGCGGCTCTCCTGGGGGTAGCGGCTGAGGATGTCGGGCGGGAACTGGGGGATGGTCAGGGCGTCCGGTCGGACCTAGCTCCCGGGGCGGCAGGTGTTCGGGTTGGTGGGGATGAGGCCGCCGCCGTAGGCGGCCGCGTAGGCGAGGACGTCGTTGACGTACCAGTCGGCGTGGTTGTAGGTGAAGATCGCGTGGCGTACCCCGGCTGGGCCGGTGGTGGCGCCGGCGGCGGTGAGGTAGTGGGCGGCGCTCATCGCGGAGTCGGCGTCGTTGCCGATGTCGGCGCGTCCGTCGCCGTTGCCGTCGACCCCGTAGACCGCCCAGGTGGCGGGCATGAACTGCATGAGCCCTTGCGCGCCGGCGGGGCTGGTCGCCCGGGTCCGGTCGTGGCCGGTCTCCTCCATCCCGATCCCGGCGAGCAGGGTCCATGGCAGGTGGTAGCGGGCGGCTGCGGCGAGGTAGTCGGCCTTGATGCCGGCCGGGATCGGCAGGGCCGGGCTGGTCAGCGATTCAAGCCGGGGGGTGCCGGCCGCCGGCAGGGGGAACCCCGGCCCGCCCGTCCGGCCGCCGTCCTTCCCGCCGGAGCCGCCCGCTCCGGCCGGCCCATACGAAGACGAGGAAGATCCGGTGCCGGCAGGGTCGGCGGGCCGGGGGGATCCGGTGTCGGGCCTGCTCGCCGGTGGGCCGGCGGCGCCGTTCAGGGGCGCCCCGTGCTCGAGCATGAACGGGACGGGGTCCAGGGGTGCGCCGTGGATCCTGACCTCGAAGTGGAGGTGGTCGCCGGTGGAGTGACCGGTCGATCCCTCGACCCCGATCGCCTGGCCGGCACCCACCACGACCCCAGCTGTGGACGCTGAGCCCCTCATGGCGCCAGTAGTGGTGGTCGTGGTGATGATGGGGCCGACGAGAAGGTCTGCGGCGATGCTGGACAGGTGGCCGTAGAGGGTCTGGATGCCGCCGCCGTGGTCGATGGTGACGTAGTGGCCGTACCCGACCGGGTCCCAGCCGGTCGTGGCGGTGCCGGCGGCTGCGGCGAGTACGGGTCCCGGCCCGGGCAGCGAGGCTAGGTCCTGCCCGGTGTGCAGCCGCGTGACACCGGTCAGGGGGTCGACGCGGCGCCCGAAGGGAGAGGTCAGGACGTAGGCCTGCTGGAACGGCACCCGCCACACCCCGGCCCCAGCCGCACCGGTCGCTGAGGTCGAACCGGTGGGGGTGCAGTCCGGTGCCGGTGTCACCGCTGCCGCGGCGGACACCACGAACGCCGCCGCCAGCAGCGGCACCGGGATGGCCACGGCCAGCATCATGGCAATGACGCTCAGGAGCCTCGTCACCGTCGCAGCCCGGCGTGGAGGGCCTGCCGCTGCCATGCGGGGGGTAGGTGACGCCCGTGATGTCGGTGCTGCGGTGGGCGACGCGGCGGGTGTGTCACCAGGTGACTGAGCGGGTGGTCGAGGGGGTGCTCGAGGGGGTGGTGGAGGGGTGGCATGTTCAGACCGCTCCCTCGAGGGCTTCGTTGGTCCAGGTGAGGTGCTCCTCGCTCGGGTGGAGCCGGGTCTCGACCTTGTAGGGGCGTTCCCCGACGAGCCACAGCGCGCGGCCGGTGCGTTGCATCGCCCAGCCGGTCATGACCTGCGTGGCCGGCCGGCCCAGGCCGAGCATGGTGTCGAGCTCGTCGGCGACGCCGGGTTTCTGCCCGTGCAGGATCTTGATGTCGGCCAGGTGCATCAGGTCGCGGGCGATGTTCGCGGCCTGGGAGCCTTGGTCGCCGACGGTGAGCATGTCCGAGGGCTTGTGCGCGTTGGCCCACTGGATGTCGCCGCCGCGGCCGGCGACCCCGCGGGAGAGGCGCAGGTCCTCGTCGAGGCTCTTGACGGCCTCGACGCCGAGGCGCATCGCCTTCCACATCTCGTCGCGGACCACGATGCGCAGGTCGCCGGGGGCGGCGATCTCCCGCATCCCACGGCCCCAGGAGTTCAGGCACACCAGGGCGATCCCGACCGCGTCGTCCCCCAGCGGGGCCAGCCGCGACAGCGACAGCGACTGGATCGGGGCGTCCCAGTCGACGTCGATGGTGGTGT
This sequence comes from Dermatophilaceae bacterium Soc4.6, assembly GCA_039889245.1. Taxonomy (NCBI): domain Bacteria; kingdom Bacillati; phylum Actinomycetota; class Actinomycetes; order Micrococcales; family Dermatophilaceae; species Dermatophilaceae bacterium Soc4.6. The sequence continues at coordinate 1,795,813 of JAZGVH010000002.1, forward strand.
GGTCGTCGAACAGGCCGGCCAGTGCCCCGGACACCAGCTGGCCCAGGGCGTCGCGCAGTAGCCGGGTCTGGTCGAAGAAGTGCTGCCGGGAGGCGTACCGGCACTGCTCGACCAGGGTGTCGCTGGGCTGGTCCAGGTGATGCCACAGCCGCGGGATCGTGGTCTCGGCCAGTGTGGAGCTCCCGGCCGTGTACCCCGTCAGGTCCGCCAGGGCCGCCTTGACCACGACCTCCTCGGACGGACCGAACGGGACCCGCTGCGACCCGATCCGCTGACTGGCGACCAGGGCCCGCACCAGGGTCAGCCACCGGCTGAACACGACCGTGGCCCGGCTGCGCGCCTCATCCGCGTCCAGGGCCGCCCACCCCAGCCCCAACGGCCCGAGACCGAGCGGGTTGATCCGGGCCGGCATACCGGGCCCGAGCACGAACGGCTCGACCCCGAAGAAGTGGCACAGCCGCTCGTACTCGTCCTTGGGGTCGCCCAGGATCAGGGTCCGGTAGCCGAAGTCGCTCATCCGCAGGCAGAACGCCTTCGTCGTCGCGGACTTGCCCGTGCCGGGCTTGCCCAGGCAGATCACGTTGGCGTTGGTGACCGGGATGTCGTCGCGCAGGACCCACCCCACCGGGTCGGCGTGGAACGCCGACCCGGCCAGAACGTCGACGCCCATCTGCGCGCCGGTAGGCGGCAGACCCGGCCCGGCGATGAACGGCCAGAACACCGGGGCCTGGTCCGAGGTCATCCGGTACGCCGTCACCGGCGCGCCCGCCGGGGCCCAGCCCCGCCCCGGGCGGCGGGCACCACGGGCGCTCACGTGCCGGAACAGCCTGGCCTCCTTCCCGGTCACCGGCGCCGGGCAGGTGGTCGGCAGGTCATGCCCGAAGTCGGCCAGCAGCTGGGTCATGTCACGCCCCGTGCCACCGACACCACCGACACCACCGACACCACCAATACGGCTGGTGCGGCCGGTGCGTGGCGCACGGCCGGTGCCTCCCGTGCCGCGCGTGGCGCTCACCGGTACCGTCCTGAGCCCACACCAGCTCCGAGCCATCCGCGGCGACCACCATCAACGGTGGTCGGGGTGCGCACGAGCGGGTCTGCCAGGTCTGCCAGGCGCGGAGCCGGCGGTCGGCTCCGGTGGCCAGTCGGGGTAGCCGGGGTCATGAGGGCCACGTCAGTCGTGGCGCTCCCACGGCTTTCCGAGGGGACGACGGCCATGCCAGTCAGCGTGGTCAGGGTGGTCGGGGTGGTCGGGGTTGTCGGGGTGGTTGGGGTGGTTGGGGTGGTCATGCGTCGCCCTCGCGGGTCAGGCTCACACCGAGCGGGACGACGGACGCAGCGAACGCGACGTCCTGGCTGAGGTCGAGGCGCAGGCAGGCGAACCCGGCACGACGGATCGAGGCGTCGAGGCGTCGGCCGTGCTCGGCGATGCGGGCGGTCTTGGGGACGGTGACCGTGCACACCGCGTAAGGGCGGGTCAGGGCGCTGCCGCGGGCCAGCTTGGCCTCGAGAGTGCGTACCTGCGCGGCGTCGTCGCCGGCCTGGGTGGTCTGCCTCATCCGGGCCCGCTGGCGCAGGCCCTCGCCCATGTCGGCTGTCCACTGGCTGCTGGCCGACTGCCGGGCCGCCTGGTGCTGGCTCAGGATCGGGTACGCGACGAGGTAGCTGCGCCGCTCCCCCGGGGTCGTCGGGGTCAGGACCGGAGCGAGGGCGCCGAGGACGGCTCCCCTGACGGGCAGGATGATCGTGGCGCTGATGGAGTTCCAGGCGTCGTGGCTGTAGTGCCGGGCCACCGGGTCAGCCCCCGAGGGTCCAGCCATCGCCCACGGCACGTCCACGTTGACCTCGCTCCCACCGCTCCCGGGAACTGCGGCGGAGCGGGTGGTGAGGGCGTCGATGATGCCGGCCCGGTCCCCGGGGGCGAAGCCGGTGCGGCAGGCCAGGGCCAGCTCGGGGCTGGTCAGCCACGTAACGCTGAGGACGCCCATGCCGCCCTTGAGCTGGGCCTCGACCTCGCTCATCAGCGCGGACAGCACCTGGGCGCGGCCCTCGACACCGCGGCCGGACTCCTTCGCGGCCCGGCCGATCCGGCTCTCGGGAACCACGATCGTCACGAACGCCTCGGTGCGGACCGAGGCCTGGGTCAGGGCCCGGTGCAGCTCGTCGTTGATGGTGCGCACCTGGGCCGGGCCGTCGGGGCGCCGGTGCCGCGCGACCCACTGGTCGCGTTCGGCCCCGTCGTCGGGGACGGCGCGGACCAGGAAGAGGACCTCGTCGATGAGCTCGGTCCGGCCGGCCTGGTCGAGCAGGTCAGCCAGCCCGCGACCCATCCGGGCACGCTCGTCACCGTCGCGCATCCCGGTACCCGGGTGGACGATGGCGGCGGTGGCGGCCCAGGTCCGGGCGGCGTGGTTCTGGATGACGGCCGCACGGGCGCCGGACAGCCCGGTGGGTGGGCCCTCGTGGATCTCGATCCCCGCCAGGGCGCCGGGCAGGTCGACCTCGCTCTGGTCCCTCGCCTGCCCTGACGAGGCCCGGGACGCGAACCGGGTCCACCCGGTCAGGGCGCCGACCGCGAACACGGTGCTGGCCAGGCCCCACCCCAGCGCGCTGCGGCCGCGGACCGGCACCACGGTCACCACCGTCACCACCGCGCAGATCAGCGCGAACACGCCCGCCGAGGCCCACGCCTGCCGCTGGAGCAGCCAGCACGCCGGCAGGCTCGACGCCGCGACGACCGCGGCCTGCCACCCGGTCAGCCCGAAGGGGAACCACCCGATGCGGGCCTTCGCATAGGCCCTGTAGACGGAGCTCATCACAGGTGACCTCTCTCCTCGTGAACGACATAGACGGGCTGGACGGGCTGGACGGGCTGGACGGGCTGGACGGGCTGGACGGGCTGGACGCAGGACGGGGTCACCCCGCGGTTAGACCGGGCTATACGGGGACGACGGCCACGGCCGCCTCGGCGCTGCCGGCGCCGGCCCCCCCACCGCCGGATCCGCCACCGGCGCCCTGACCGCCGGATCCGCCGCCGGCGCCGGGCGGTCTCGGGGTGGGGGGTGGCGTCGGCCCAGAGCGTGGCGCCATCCCAGGGCTGGTGCGGGGGTCGGGGTCGGTGGGGTCCGGCCCGGCGCCGTGGACGAAGGGGTTGTCCTGGTCCTGGTCCTGGTTGGTGGGGCCGGCGGTGTTCCGGCTGCCGAAGCGGCCCGGGCGGCTGCCGGCGAAGTCGGGGACGTAGGTGTTGTGCCCGACTCCCATCTGGTTGGTCAGGTCCGCGCCGAGCGTGGCCGCCCGCGACCCCATCCCGGCGGCCACCCCGATCCCGGCGGCCGCGACCCGCCCCACGCTGCCGAGGGCCCCGAGTGCGCCGCTGGCGCCTCCCGCGGACGTGGCGAACCGCTGGCTGGTGGCGGCCTCGGTGGAGGCCTCACCCTGCGATCGTCCCCCGGCCTCGCTGGTGGAGGCCGCGTCCGAGAAACCCCAGCTGCCGGAGCTGCCCGAGCTGCCCGAGCTGCCCGAGCTGCCGGGGGCGTCGGCGGAGGTGCTGTCGGTGCTGCGGCCGCGCAGCAGGCCTGAGAGTCCGCCCTGGGCAGACAGCCCAGACCGCATCGCGGCACCGGAGGAGGTGCCGGGGTCGACGAACGCCAGCAGCTTGAACAGGGCCAGCGGGACGAAGCAGCCGACCAGGATGAGCATCACCGCGGGCACGGCGGTGCCGACCGCCTTCTGCAGGGAGTCGGTCGCGGACAGCGCGACCTGGGAGGTGACCTGCACCCCGAGCCCGAGCATCAGCATCATCACCACGGGGGTGAACGCGGCCGCGTGGAACCACCGCAACGACGTCCAGAACCAGGTCCGCCCGCCCTCCCAGACCAGCCCGGCCGCGGCGATCGGGTTGGTCGCGGCCAGGACCAGCAGCGACGCGCCCCGGGCGAGCATGACCAGCAGGTGCCCGAACGCGGAGACGATCAGGAACAGGCCCATCACCCCCAGCACCGTGGCCAGCGTGCCGTCGGTGATGTCGGCGGTCGAGAACCCCGTCCAGGGCTGCCACGCGGCCATGGCGTCCACGTGCAGCAGCGACTGCATCAGCGCCCGGGTCAGACCGCCGGCCGCCGCGAGCACCGCCGACGCGTACACCACCCACGTGGCCCACACCATGACGAACTGGGCGCTGCCGACCAGGGCCCGGGCCATGCTGGCACCGTCGCGGCGGAACGCGGCAATACCGAGCTGGACCATCGCCAGGATCAGGACCAGGACGCCGGCGACCCAGAACGTGAACGAGTAGATCCCGCCCAGCGGCCCGGTCCCGGACAGGTCGGGGACCAGGAAGTCGTCCTCGATGCCCAGGACCAGCTTCAGCAGCCACAGGCCCGCGTTCCACAGGCCGAGCATCGCGGCCGTCCACCCGTCGGCGACGACCTTCCCCGCGGCGTTGCCGAGGTAGGAGAACGGGTTGAGGTAGTCGCCCCAGCTCATCGGTGTTGCTCCGCTCTGCTCGTTGGTCGGTGCTCGTCGGGATTCTGCTCGTCGTCGTCCTGCTCGTTCTGCTGGTCGGGCTGCTGGTCGGGCTGCTGGTCGGGCTGCTGGTCGGGCTACTGGTCGGGCTACTGGTCGGGGCTGCTGCCCCAGGGGCGCCATCCGGCCGGGGCGGCCAGAGCGGTCCCCGGCCACGTCGAGGGCGCCCGCGCCGGCGGGGCGCCGGGGGCGATGACCCAGCGGCCGCGCTCCCCGCCGGTCCACTGCAGCCGGGCGCAGTAGCCGTACGCGATCCGCGCCACGGCCGCCACGCGGGCCGTCACCGCCAGCAGGACACAGCCCACCACCCAGTCGGGGCCGTCGGTGGCCTTCACCTGGGCCGCGACCGGGACCGCGACCACCACCGCACCCAGCCCGCTCAGCCCGCCCTGATCGCTGACGCCGCTGAGGTCGTTGACGGACGGGCCGGCGCCGCTGGCGAGGAAGGCCTGGATGTTCGCGACCAGCTCCCAGGAGTCCGCGGGCGGTGCCCCGGGCGCCGACCACGCCCGGTACACCGTGTGGGCCGTCTCGATGGACATCCCCTGCAGCACCGTGGTCTCGATGGCCGCCAGCTGCCCGACCGCGCCCGTCGGGGTGTGGGGGTAGCCGGTGGGGACGCCTACGGGACCGACCCGGCCCGCCGCGGGGATGTCGAGCGGGGGGGCGGGACGGGCGGCGGGGGTGCCGGCACGGCTGGCCTGCGGCGGGACCGCCAGCATCGCCGCCGCGGCCATCGCGTCCCGCCGAGCCGGCCCGGGCGGCAGCGGCTCCCCGGCCGGGGCCCTCGCCGCAGCCTTCCCTGCGGCTCTGGCTGTGCCTGTGGGGGTGGCTGTGGTGAGCGTGTGGGTGGTGGGGGCGGTGGCGGTGATGACAGCGCTGTACCCGGCGTACCCGAGGCCACCGGCCAGGACGGCAGCGGCCAGCGCGACCCCCAGCAGGGACCGCAGCAGCCGCCGCCGGTCCCAGGGCAAAGCGTTGTGGTCAGCGTTGTGGTCAGCGCTAGCCGTGCGGGTGGGGGTGGTCATCCGACGCAGCCCGACCCGGTGATGCCGGCCAGCATGCCCGGCACGACCATGTAGGCGACCGCCGCGACGAACACGACCGCGACCCCGACGACACCGGCCTTGCTGGCATGCGGCATGGAGAACACCCGGCCGCCGACGACGGCGCCGATGGAGACGACGACCCCGACGACCATCAGGGCGAGCACGCCCCACAGGACGTACCCGGTCAGGGTGTCGACGTAGGTCTGCGCCCCGGGTGGGGCGACCGGGCAGACCGACGGCAGCGCACCGACGGCACTCACGGAACTGACGGCGCTGACGGCGCCGGTGAGGGTGTTCATGGGGGTGGTCCCTTCGGGTCGGTCTCGCTCGTGTCAGGGGTGCTGGGGGTCTCGCCTGCTGGGTCGAGGTGCTCGAGGTGTTCGAGGTGGTGCAGGAGGAGCGTCGCGGCCTGGAGCAGCGCGGGCGGCAGCGGAGCGGAGTCCAGGCCGCGGAGGGCCAGCTGCTTGTCGAGGGGCACGGTCACCAGGTGGCCGTGCGTGTCGCCGGCGCGGGTTCGCGGGCCCATCGCGGCGGCGAGGTGGCGGGGCCAGCGGCGCCGGGCGGGACCGACGACGGCGATCAGGGGGCGGCTGGCGCCCTGAATGCTCAGCATGGTGAGGGCGCTCTCGAGCCGGCGAAGCCCCGGGATCGTGGCTCGGGTGACGGCGACCACGGCCTCGGTGGTGGTCAGGGTCTGGCTGACCCAGCCTCCTGCGGTCAGCACCTGCCCTAGTTCCCAGCCGACGTCTAGGACGGTCAGGGCGGTGGCCGGTGGGGGCTCGTCGGGCAGGGGCAGCTCCTCGACCCCCCGGTGGGCTGCGGTGGGGCGGGCGACCCAGACCCGCTCGCGGCGGCCCAGGGACCACCCGTTCTCGCTCACGCCCAGCTCGGCCGTGACGGCACTGGTCAGACCGGAAGCGCCGGCGGTGCAGCACTCGATGACCCGGGCACGGCCGACCTGCGTGCCGACCCGGCCCGCGGGCCCGGTGGCGGGCTCGGTGGCGGGTCTGGTGGCGGGTCGAGTGGCGGCCTCGGTGGCGATCGCGAGGGCGAGCGTGGAGGCGCCCGCCTGACCCACACATCCCACCACCGGCAGGACCCGCTCGGTGGCGGCCCAGCGCAGATCAGCACCGGGTGGGTCGCTCGTGATGCCTCGTGGGGGGCCGAGAAGGTCCGGCAGGCCCGGCGGGCCCGCCAGGCTAGGTCGCTGGGCTGGCCGGTGTGCGGATCCGCGGAACTGACCCTGTTGCACGGCATGCCAGGCGCGGCGGAGCTCGTCGACACTCACCGGGCGGGCCGAGGCGCGGGCGCGGCTGCTCGCGCGGGTGCCGATGTCGGTGCCAGTGTCGGTGTCCGCGTAGGTGGTCATATCGCGGGTCCGGCGTCGAGGTCGGCCCGGCGCATCCGCAACGCGGTGCGCAGCTGCTCAGCGGGCAGAGCGGCCAGTGCGCTCTGGGCGGCGCGGGCCCGCTGAAGCCGCGCCCGACAGCCCTCGATGTCGGCAACGGCCGCGTCCTCGTCACGGGCCTCGCGCACCAGCCGGGCCAGGTCGTGGTCGTCAGTCACGTGCCTCGTCTTCACCACACCCGTCACCGTCATCCGCCTCATCACCGTCATCCCGTCATCCCCGTCATCCCTGTCACTGCGTCGCTGCGTCCATCACTCGATGCCTAAAGCGGGCCGGCCCGGGCTGGGGGCTCATCCTCAGGCCGGGATCTGGCCGTGCACGGTGTACGCGGTGTAGGCGGTGGCCATCGCCTGTAGGCAGGCGCTGGCGCGGCGACGCACCGTGGCCGACGAGACGCCCGTCTGGCCGGCCACGGTCAGCGCCACCTTCCGTGAGCACAGACCGCCCTGCCCGCAGCGGGTGCGGGTGACTCCGGCCTCGTCGGCGGCCACAGCCAACCGCAGCAGCAGGTCGACGTCGTCCTGCTCGACCACGCCATGGCTGAGCGCCCAGGTCAGGACCTCAGCCAGTTCCGTCTCGGCCGCCACCGACGTCGCCCCAGCTGCATCAGCTGTACCAGCGGCAGGGTCGAGAACGGCAGGACGTGCCTCGAGGGCACGCCACGAGTCGGCTCCCGGATCTAGGGGGACCGTGCGCGACCAGGCCGGGTCGACCTCGCGCAGGTGTGCCCCGACGCCGAGCTCGCGAAGGACCCCCCGGCGGGTGTTCATCACCACGTTCGCGGCGACCTTGCGCCGCCGCTGCCAGGGGAACTCGCGGACCTCGAGCCAGAGCTGCGCGGCGACCACCTCGTCGATCCGACCGGTCAAGGACCGCAGCCGGTGCGCGACCAGGGACGCCCCGGGCAGCAGCAGCCACGCCAACGCCCCCGTGGCGGCGAGGTCGTCGCCGCCGCTCGGGCTGGCCAGCCTGGCCAGGGTGTGAAGCACCTCGTCGGCGTCGTCCCGGGGCGCGCTGGCGATCCACCCGGGCAGGTCAAGCAGGTCACCCACCACCCGCAGCGCGCGGCACTGCTCACCCCAGGTCGGCCACAGGGCGCGTGCCTGAGCAAGCAGCGCCTGCTCCGGGTCCGCCAGCCCCAACTGTGTTCCCACGCTCATCGTGATGTCCTTCCGCCCCGCTGACTCGCGTCAGCCCGTGACAGCTGGGTGCCAGCTGGTGCCAAGCCCCTGTTGCTGGCACGGCACGAACGGTCGCGCGGGGACATCCCCGCACTCGTCCCCCCTGGACCACAGCCATCGCCAACCCGAGACGTCCCTCCCCCTTCTCAGGGCCTGCCAAGACGTCCCCCACCCACAGGCAGGCGCCGCCTCCGCCCTCCCCTCCGCCCCGCGTCCCCCACGTTCCTGCAGGTCAGCGGGCTGCTGGGTCCTCAGATGCGGTCACGTCCCCCCAACGTCCCCCCGAAAGTTCACGACAAGGGCTGCCCGAGCCTGGCACCGGGCCGAAAGGGGCTCTATGCGGGCACGTTCCCTTGGTGAAAGCCGACGCCAGCCACCGTCGGCACCGTGTACGGCATGCCCCAGTGCAGGCGATCCTGCGTGGGGACAACGGTGACAGCGACCGGGAGGACGTTCGCACGCTCAACCACGTCCGCGTGTGGGGGCGGACATCGGCACCAGCCACCAGACATCCTCGATGAGCGGGCGCGTCACTCCGCCCAGATAGGGCGTGTGTGGGTCCTGCCGCCCACCACCCCGAGTGCGGCCTCGCAAGGTTGGCGGATTCGCGGCTCTTCACAAACGAGGGTGTAGGTCTCGCAGGGTAGCTCGGCGCGTCGGTCCCGGGGTAGGTGTCGAGGTCTCCCGAAGATGGAAGTTCTCACACCACCCATCTGGAAGACCTCGACGTGTCTCACGCTACCTTCGCGCGCCCTGACCTGACGACCTTTACCCGTCTCGACGAGCTCGGACTCGTGGCGACCGGGCAACGCCTGGAACCCGGGCGGGCGGTCCTCGCCTGCCGAGTCGTGGAACCCGACCGGTGGTGCCACCGCTGCGGCCTCGAGGGCGTCGCTCGCGACACCGTGGTCCGCCGGCTCGCGCACGAACCGTGGGGGTGGCGCCCCACGACGTTGACCGTCACGATCCGCCGCTACCAATGCCCCGACTGTGGCCACGTGTGGCGCCAGGACACCTCCCGAGCGGCCGAGCCACGGGCCAAGCTGACGCGGCGAGCCCTGCGGTGGGCGCTCGAAGCGATCGTGTGTCAGCACCTGACCGTAGCCCGCGTCGCCGAGGGCCTCGCGGTCTCGTGGAACACCGCGAACGACGCCATCCTCGCCGAGGGCCGCCGGGTGTTGATCGGCGACCCCACCCGGTTCAACGGCGTCCACGTCGTCGGCGTCGACGAACACGTGTGGCGGCACACCCGGCGCGGCGACAAGTACGTCACCGTCATCATCGACCTCACACCAATCCGCAACGGTACCGGCCCTGCTCGGCTCCTCGACATGGTCGAAGGCCGCTCCAAGCAGGCGTTCAAGCAGTGGCTCGCCGTCCGGCCGCAAGCCTGGCGCGACCAGGTCGAGGTCGTGGCGATGGACGGCTTCACCGGGTTCAAGACGGCCACCACGGAAGAGCTCCCCGCCGCCGTTGCGGTCATGGATCCCTTTCATGTGGTGCGCCTGGCCGGGGACGCGGTGGATGCGTGCCGGCGGCGGGTCCAGCAGGACCTGCACGGACACCGCGGTCACAAGGACGATCCGCTGTACAAGGCCAGGCGGACCCTGCACACCGGCACCGACCTGCTCACCGACTCCCAGCGGCAGCGACTGACTGCCCTGTTCGCGACTCGCGCGCACGTCGAGGTGGAAGCGACCTGGGGCATCTATCAGCGGATGATCGCTGCGTACCGCGATCCCGACCGCGGCCACGGTCGCGAGCTGATGACCGCGCTGATCGCCTCCGTCAGCGACGGCGTCCCCACCGCGCTGGCCAAGGTCGCCAAGCTCGGCCGCACCCTGGCGAGCCGAGCCACTGACGTGCTGGCCTACTTCGACCGGTCCGGCACCTCGAATGGACCCACCGAGGCGATCACCGGCTTCGACGAGCGGTATAAGGCGCCGGTCCTGACCCTCCGGCGAAAACCGGGGCCACCCAGCAGTTGTCCTCGAGCCGGGGAAGGTGTACTGCTGAAGCAGGACCGGGCGCCCTAAGGGGTCAGGCGGAGGTCATGGGCTGCCACGTCTGCCCGCCATCTTTGCTCGTGTAGGACGTCGTCGCGGGTTGGCACGACGTCTTGGTCCCGTCGGGGCACTGGTCGGAGGTGACCACTGCCGTGAGTGACGTCGCGCTGGCTGCGCTGAGATCGCTGACGCCAGAGGGGAGACCGTTGGTCGAGAGCAGGGTCGGGGCCTTGTTGGTCGAGGCGGTGGTACCGGCGGGCTGGGCGGTGACCACCCGCGATCCGTCGGGGGTGGCCATGACGGCGGTGGCTCCGGCCAGGCTGCTCGGGAGGGAGACCCCGGGTCCGACGACAGCGGTCACGTCGGTCGCCTGGGAGGCCGACCAGGCGCCACTGTCTTGGCGTGAGCAGGTCTTCCAGGTCGCTCCACTGGTTGTCGCGGTGGTGACAGCGACCACGATGCCTCCGGTCGAGGATGCGCCGAGGACGGCCAAGGCCGCGTCCACGGTGGTGCACCCCTGCAGACTGACCGGAGCCCAGGTCGTGCCGCCGTCCGTGCTCTCGGCCAGGCCGGACGACAACGGGCCGGTGACGGCCCAGAGGCCGCCGCTGTCTGCGGTGACGGTGGCGACGTTCGCCGCGACGTGCCCGGTCCACAGCGTGCTCGCCGTCGTCGTCGGGGCTTCGTACCACTGACTGGTCACGAAGTTGGAGCTGCTCTGGGCCCGCACCAGGAGCCCCGCGACTACCCCGCTGTTCATCACCAACCGCACTGCGCCGGCGCCGACGCCGGCGCCGACGCTGGCGCCGGCAGGGGGCGTGAGCGTCACGGGTGCCCAGGCGGCACCGCCATCGCTGGTCGTCCACACTCTTGGTCGGCCGGAGACGATTGCGGCGATGTAGGCGCTGGTGGGGCCAGCCGCAACGTCCTGGATATCGGCTGGTGCCGCGGGCAGTGCCGGAAGCGTGGTGTACGTGGCCCCCCCGTTCCGGCTGAGCTGTATGCGGCGGTCGCTCCGGACGGAGACGACGCCCCCCGGATCAGACCGGGCAATGACGTGGCCAGTTGCCGTCGAAGCGCCCGTCGATGTGGGAGCGGTGGCGCCTGAGCTGCCGGCTTGCTGCTGTCCACAGGAGGACACGGCAACGACCACCGCCAGTCCCACCAGGCCGGACGTGAGGCGACTAGACCGGTGGGCCTGCCGTGCCCGGCGTCCGCTGCTGACCGCAACGGGACCGTCAGGATCCGTAAACCGGACCATTGGCGCTGTCGGTGTCGATGTTGAGGGTGATGCCGCCGTGAGTCTCATTGTGTCCTCCCTGGTACTGCTTCAGACGTTGACCGTGTGACCAGGCGTTAGACGGCACAGGGGTCAGAACATTGGTGTCGCTGTTGTTGTCGTAGAGAGCGCCCCAGATGAAGTTGGGGGGCGGGGAACCCGCGTAGTCAGAGAGGTACGAGCCGGCGGTCGAACCATAGACGCCGGATGCCTGGCGAGGAGTGCTCCCGAGGTAGCTATTCCACGCCTTGATGAAGGCCTGCGCCGACGCGCGGCACGCACTCGTCCCGTTGAAGGCTTCTAAGTCGTACACGACTGGGGTGTTGTAGTCCGTCCCTGGCGAGAAGCCGAGGGAAGTTAAAGCGCGGACAGCGGCTTGCGCTTCGGCGGTCCCTTGCGACGACGCAGTCGCGGTGTTGCTCGAGATGCGCGGTGCGGTGGAGGGGCCGGACCAGCAGGCACTTTGAGGACCCACCCAGATCGGCTCGAGATACCAGGCTTGGCTAGCCGTCACCTGGCTCACCCAGCTCGCCGTGAGGTTGGGCTGGGAGCACCCTCGGTTGGACCCGCCGATATAAACCCCAAGCCAAAAATAGGGCGACGGCGACGGGTACCAGGCCGCCATCGTAGACGCGGACGGAGCCGAGCACGTATCGAAGCCCTTGAAGGTCGTGACTACCACCCGCGCCTCAGCGCTCTGTGACGTTATGACAGGGCTAACGGCTAGGGACAGGACGGCGCAAACACCGCCGATCGCCAACGGGTCCTAGGTGACGAAAGTCGTGCTCTCAAGCGACGCGCCGTAGTCATTGAAACTCCCCCAAGCAGGAACCACCCGCATAAATCCATCAGTCGTAACGGCTGGGACGCTACTCTCGCCGTTCGTACGTGTCAAGGCAACAGACGCCTCAATTTGTTGCGCGCGCCTGACTCCATCGCACACTCCGTAACATTTCCCTGCCAAGGCCCGTGAAGCTCGCAATAAAAGCACGCGGCGCCCGTGACCTCGGTGATCATGGCTGTTGTCAAGGCAGTCCTGGTCACGAAGGTGAGGTCACGGGCGTGGTTCAGCGTACGCAATGTGCAGGTGCTTCGGCACGCGAGATCGAGGTAGGGGCGAGCTTGCTGCTTGGGCTCGAGGGGTTGGACGTCCTGCAGGTCGTCGGCGACGAGGACGACGAGGGCGGGGGCGGGGGTGTTCGGGTGGTGCATCTGGTCACCGGGGACGAGCAGGCGGCGGCGTGCCCCACGTGTGGGGTGGTCTCGTCCTCGGTCAAGGGGTGGGCGACGACGCGCCCGCGGGACCTGCCGTACGGGCCGGAGCCGGTGCGGTTGGTGTGGCACAAGCGGCGGTGGCGGTGCCGGGAGCCGTTGTGTTCGCGCGGCTCGTTCACCGAGTCCTTGCCCGCGGTCCCCGCGCGGGCCCGGCTGACCACGCGCCTGCGCGCGGCGTGCGGGGCCGGCGTCGCAGACGGGTTCTCCTGCGTGTCCGCGTCCGCGGCATACCACCACGTCAGTTGGCCCGTGGCGCACGCCGCGTTCATCGAGCACGTCGACCCCGTCCTCGCCCGACCGCTGCCGATCACCCCGGTCATCGGGATCGACGAGACCCGCCGAGGCCGGCCGCGGTGGGCGCAGGACCCGCTCACGCAGCGGTGGTCGGTGGTGCACGAGCGATGGCACACCGCCGTGGTCGACGCGGCCGGCACCGGGGGCCTGCTCGCTCACATCGACGGGCGCACCTCGAACTCGGTCGCGCAATGGGTTGCTGCGCAACCAGAGTGGTGGCGTGACGCGGTCACCCACGTGTGTATCGACCTGTCCGCGTCGTACGCGAAAGCCGTGCGTGACGCACTGCCGACGGCGACGCTCGTGGCCGACCGGTTCCACCTGGTCCAGCTCGCGAACACCATGGTCACCGACGTGCGCCAGCGCACCACGCGAGAGGAACGCGGCCGCCGGGGCACCGCGAAAGACCCGGAATGGACCAACCGGCGCCGGCTGCTGACCGCGCACGAACGCCTCCGCGAGTGCACGTTCGCAAAGATGTGGAACGACCTGCTCGACGAGGGCCACCTCGGGGTGCAGGTCGTGCAGGCCTACATCGTCAAGGAGGAGCTGCGGGCCCTGCTCGCCCTCGCGGCGACCACCACGACGACCCCTGATCGGGAGCGGATCTCGCACCGGCTGTTCCGGTTCTACTCCCGCGCCGCGAGCTGTGACATCCCCGAGGTCCACCGCCTCGCTGAGACCATCGAGGACTGGTGGCCCGCGATCGAGGCGGGCCTGCGCACGGGCTACTCCAATGCGCGCTCAGAGGGCTACATTATCTGGAGCCCTCCGGAGGGTGTGTCCGACGTAGCTCACGAGGCCGATCCGGTGCGTCAGCGACACGTTATCTGGAGCATGTCTTCGACGTCCCCCACGTGGCTGGCGGGTCGGAGTAGAAGAGTAGGTATCCGGCTGGAAGCCGGTGCAGGCCGACCTCGAGGTGGCGGTGCTGGTGAAGGCGCAACGGGTGCTCATGCCGGTGACGGGGGTGGAGTCGTGGACCGTCGTCGACGACGACTTCGGTCCGGTCGAGGCGGCGGAGCGGTACCTGGCGTTCCTGTCCTCGATCGAGCGGTCGCCGAACACGGTGCGGGCGTACGCGCACAGTCTGGCGTTGTGGCTCGAGTTCCTCGCCTTGAGACGCGTCGACTGGGCCAGCGCCGGAGTCGAGGACGTCTCACGGTTCGTGTCGTGGCTGCGGGCACCGGCCGCGAACGTCATCGTGCTGGATGCTGCAACGGCCCGCCGCAGCGAGGCCACCGTCAACCGTCACCTGGCGGGCGTGTTCGGCTTCTATGACTTCCACGCCCGCACGGGTGTGGCCCTGGCTGAGTCGTTGGTCGCGTGGCGCCGTGTACCGAGGGGGTCGTTCAAGCCGTTCCTGCACCATGTCACCAAGGGACGCCCGATCGCGACCAGACCCGTCAAGCTCAAGGCACCGAGGCGGCTGCCGTCCACGCTGAGCGTTGAGGAGGTCGCGGTGATCCTCGGCGCCTGCACGCGGCTGCGAGACAGGTTCCTGCTCGCGCTGCTGGCCGAGACCGGGATCAGGGTGGGTCAAGCGCTCGGGCTGCGCCACAGCGATCTGATCTCTCGTCGGTGCGAGCTGCGGATCGTGCCGCGTGACGACAACGCCAACGGCGCCCGCGCCAAGACCAAAACCGTTGCCGTGCTGCCCGTTTCAGCGCCGCTGGTGCGCCTGTACAGCGAGTACATGCACACCGAATACGGCGACCTGGACAGCGACTACGTCTTCGTCAACCTGTTCGCGGCACCGGTCGGGCGACCCCTGCGGTACGACGCGGTCGCGAAGCTCGTGGCCCGCCTGCGGGCCGGGACCGGGATCGAGTTCAGCCCCCACATGCTGCGCCATACCCGGGCGACGGAGCTGATCCGGGCCGGTGTCCCGATCGAGATCGTCTCGAACATGCTGACCCACCGCTCGGTCGTGACCACGAGCGAAACGTACGTCCATCTCGGTGTCGAGGACGTGCGGGCCGAGCTCGTCCGCGCGGGATTCTGGGTCGAGCGGCCAGCCACTCGCCCGGTCCTGCAGGCGGACCCGTCATGACCATCGCGCTGCACGCCAACCGGGCTGGCGCGCTGAGCCTGCTGGACAAGCTGGGAGCGGCTGTCCGACCGGAGTTCGCGGTCGACCTGATCCACATCGATCCCACCCACCCCGTCTTCGCGCGCGGGCAGTGCCGCGTCACCGACTGCGAACGCGGCGCCTGGACCAAGTTGCTGTGCAACAGCCACTACGGACGGTGGGTCCACGAGGGCCGCCACGACCTGGACCTGTTCGCGGCCACGACCGGCCCGGTGGTCGGCGGTCACAGCGACCGGATCGACGCGTTCGATCTTCGCGGGTTGCCGTTGCAGCTGCGGTTGGAGGTGGCCTACTCCATTCAGATCCGCCACGATCATCGAACGATCCGCCTCGTCCCGATGATGATCAACCGCCTCGTGAGGCTGGTCAGTACCGCCAGGGTCGACTCGCTGCTGGACCACGGGCTGGAGCGCTGGACCTTGCTGGCCCTCGAGCACGGCCTGACCGACACCGGTGGCCGGGCGATGGGCCAGCTGCGTTTCGCGTGGCGGCAGGTGCTCGACCTGGACGAGGGCATCGACGCCGAGGCCGAGTTCGCTCGAGACACCTGGCGGGCAGCCGCACTCGGGGCGCGACCGTCGCCGAAGAAGGTCCCACCCATTCGGTTCGACCACATCCCACAACCGTGGCTGCGTGAGGCGATCAAGCGAGCCTGCCGCTACCGGCTCGGCGCCGGTAAAGCGTTCGGATCGGTCAGCATCGACGAGCGTGCCCTGCGCTGGTTCGCCGGGTTCCTGCATCACCATCACCCGGACGTCGATGATGCCAGCGGGATCAGCCGGCAGGTCCTGGAGCACTACCTGTCCTGGCTCACCGCGGCGCCGCAGTTGTCGGGCAACACGACGAACACCTACCTGGTCATCCTGCGCAGCTTCCTGCAGGCCTGCCACCGCCACGACTGGATGCCCGGCCTCTCCGGTCACGCCGCGCTGTACCTGGACGAGCTGCCACCGCGGCCGCGTCCCCTGCCACGGTTCATCCCCGAGTTCGTGATGGCCCAGCTCGAGGACCCCAACAACCTCGCCCTGCTCCCCGACGAGACCACCCGACACCTGCTGATCCTCATCCAGGAGACCGGCCTACGCGCCAATGACGCCTGCCTGCTCGAGTACAACCCCGTCATCGTCGACAGCGCCGGCTGGCCCTGCCTGAAGTACGTCAACCACAAGATGTCCACCGAGCAGCTCGTCCCGCTGTCGCAGCGGGCCGCCGACGCCGTCCGCGCCCAACAACTGCACCTGAGCAGCCGCTGGCCAGCCGGATGCCCGAAGCTGTTTCCCTCGCCTCACGCCAATCCCGATGGGGCCCAACCATTCTCCTACGCCACCCTGCGCCAGCGCCTAGCCGACTGGCAGGAGAAGATCAGTCTCCACGACGAAGCCGGCCAGGCCGTGTCCGTCACCGCGCACCAGTACCGTCACACCCTCGGGACCCGGTTGATCAACGCCGGTGTGCCGCAGCACGTCGTTCAGAAGATGCTCGGCCACGCCTCACCCCAGATGACCGCCCGGTACGCCACGATCCACGACGCCACCGTCCGCGCGGCCTTCGACGACTACCAGCAGCGGCGCGTGGACATCCACGGTGACCGCCTCCCGTTCGACCCCCACGGTCCCAGCGCCGACGCCGAGTGGATCAAGCACAACCTCGCCCGGGTGCAGGCCAGCCTGCCGAACGGCTACTGCGGACGACCACCGCAGCAGGACTGCCCACACCCCAACGCCTGCCTGACCTGCCCGGACTTCCAAACCACCACGACGTTCCTGCCGATCCACCGGCGCCAACACGACGACACCCTCGAACTGATCGACCTGGCCGAGCACCGCGGCAACCACCGGCTGGCCGACAACCACCGCAAGGTCGCCGACAACCTCACGAGGATCATCTCCGCGCTGGAAACCCTCGAGACCCTCGGGATCCATGACGCCCCAGCCGGACAGGACACCCCCGATGCGCGCTGACAACACCACAGCCCTCACTGCCGCGAGCCGGCACCGAGCCGAATCGGCTCGGGAGCGGGCCCGCGCGGCCATCCATACCCTCGACCACGCTGGCACCCCCATCACCTACGCCGCCGTCGCTCACACCGCCGGCGTCTCGCGGACCCTGCTCTATCGCGATCCCCAGCTCCGCGAGCAAATCAACCGGCTTCGAGCTCCCGCCACCCGCAGCCCCCGTCAACCCGCAGCCCAACGGATGAGCCAAGCCTCCCGCGACGAACAGCTGACCACCCTCCGCCAGGAACTCCACACCCTGCGAGCAGAGAACCACGCGCTCCGCCTGCAACTCGCCACCCGCATCGGGCAGGACCGCACCGCCGGCCGCGACGCCCCCGTCAGCGACATGTAGCCGACGCAGACATGCAGGTCACCGGCCACATCCGACCAAGTGCTCCAGATAACGTTCAACCGCCTCGCCAAGCACGTCGGCCGCGACGCCTTCGGGTTCCGCAACGTCATCAACCACCGCCGCCGCATACGCTGGGCCTGCACCCGCCAACACCGGCGGAAGCCAGTCATGACCCACGAGGAGCCCGGCTAACTTCGAAGAGCCATCAATGGTCGACTCGCGCACCTCCGCGGGTCCGCCCTCGGGTTCCGCAACCTCACCAACTACATCGCCCGCTCCCTACTCGAGAGCGGCGGCTTCAGACCTCAACTACACCCTGCTTTGTGAAGAGCCACTTAAGGTTGGCGACCCGCGGACCCTAGCGGGAGCCGGCCTGCAGCTCACGCCGCGAAGGGACAGCTTCGCCGTGCGTCCTTCCGCCGCGAAGGGGCCGTCCCCTCTCGCGGCTGGGTGCCGCCCGGTACCGGGCGATCGGGCGACAGTTCACCGCCGCCGTGTGCGTTGCCTGCGTCGCTCCACGCAGCTGACGGGGCAGCTCATGGCCGACGCTTCCTTTGCACCACGATCCCCTGCTCGCGGGCGGTGGAGATCGATCTCCGCGTCATGGAAACGGCCGCGCCGAGCACGACCAAGAGGACCATAAACATCACGAGCAGCAGCCACGGGAATGGCCTGTTCGCATGAGCGGCAAGGAAGACGACGATGGCACAAAGGACGAACATTCCCCCAATTAGCCAAGGGAACATCCTCAACTGCCTCGCGGCAGAGTTGACGTACGCTTGAGCAATACCGCCATCCTCGTCCGCGATCGGCTGCTGGCGGCGCAGCATCTTGACCACCCGCCGGATGTCACGCGGCTCCCCGCCGACCAGCAGGTCCCTAGCCGTGCCTGGTCGGTGAAACCGTCGCGACACGAACCACACCTCAACCGGTAACACGATTAGCAGCGACGCCCCGAGCACGATTATGAACAGTCACGTCGGCGGTGAGTGGTGGCCCGGGGCGGCTGTCGGTTCGGGCGAGACCCAATGTGTAATCGCGAGGAGGACGGCCGTCGCAGGCAGAACCGGCAGCAAAGTCAGCCACATGCGGCGCAACGCCCGCCTAAGGCGGTCGCGCTGCTGAGGCGTCAGGTCGTTCTTGGCGTCGCTGCGCCCCGTCATATCCCCCCTGAGCTACTGTCCTTGACCGTCTGGATGGTAAACCATCCACCGGCCGGTCCGCGGCCACTCACAAGAACATCGCGCCGCCCACTCCGCTTTGAGAGGGGCTGTCCCCTCCGTCGCGCAAGCGGCCGTGTCCTTCCGGCCGTGTCCTTCCGCGAGAGCGGCCGTCCCCTTCCGCCGCGAGAGCGGCCGGTCCACACCGCCACGAGAGCGGCTGTCCCACACCGCCGCGAGAGCGGCTGTCCCACACCGCCGCGAGTGCGGCTGTCCCACTTCGCCGCGAGTGCGGCTGTCCCACACCGCCGCCTGTGGACGCGGCTGCGTTGTCCGACCGGGTCTAGCGTCGATCCGTCCATGTGCCTGGCCGTGTCAGCGGCGAGCGGGGTCTGGGCGTGTCGGTGAGGTCGCCGCGAGAGGTGACGTCATGCCCAGCCCCACTGCTCTTCTTCCGTTCCAGCCCGCCACGATGTCCACGGCGCAACTAGCGGCAGTGTCCTACCTCGCGCGCTACACCGGGCGCACCCACACCCTGTACGCGTACCAGCTGCGAGAATGGTTCACCTGGTGTCAGACCCACGCACTCGACCCGCTCATGGGGATCCAACGCGCCCACGTTGAGCTGTACATCCGCCAACTCGGCGACCGCCCGATGATGGACTCCACGGTCAACACGATGATGCACGCCGTCCGCGGCTACTTCCGCTTCGCCCACATCGACGGCCTCATCACCGCCGACCCCGCCGTCTACGCCCGGCTCCCGAAGATCCACCAGGACGAGTCCCGCACCCACGGCCTGGACCGGCTCGAGCTCATCCGGTTCCTCCAGGTTGCCCCGACCCTGACCGTCCACCACGGAGCCCTCGCCTACCTCCTCGGCATCAACGCCCTCCGCGCCTCCGAGGCCGCCGCGGTCCGGATCGAGGACTACGCCGACACCCTGCGCGGCTACCGCGTGCTCCACCTCGTCGGCAAGGGCAACAAGCCCGCGACCATGCCGGTCACCGTCCCCGTGCTGCGGGTCCTCGAGGCCTGCCGCGGACAGCGCACCACCGGGCCCCTGATCCTGCGTCCCCTCTCAGGTCGGCCGGTCGACCGGCGCGACGTCTACCGGATGGTCACCCGCATCGCCACTGCCGCCGGCATCCCCCGGCACATCAGCCCCCACTCGCTGCGGCACGCCGCGATCACCAACGCCCTCGACGCCGGTGTCCCCCTGCGCGACGCGCAGATCCTCGCCCGGCACGCCGACCCCCGCACCACCGAGCACTACGACCGCGCCCGCGGCAACCTCGACCGCCACGGCGTCCACTTCCTCACCGCCTACGTCGCCGGCGTCTGACCGGGCTCAGGAACCAGCATCCATTACAGAAGGAAGGGGCTACGCCGATGTCTGTTCATGCCGATCAGCGGAAAGGTTGCGGGACACCCCTCATCGTCTGGTTGACGCTGGCGGAGCGATCACGAAGCGGCGCCCACGTTGCCGGACCCCCGGTCTATGTTGTAGAGGCACAGGGCTGCCGACCTGGCTGTCGTCGTTGTGCTGACGGACAGCGCACTGGACATGGTCACGGGCCGCTCAACGGATGCGCCCGAGTCACTGATGATCTCGATCAGAGTCTCGGCCGAACCGCGGGAGTCCCAGTGTTCCCGGACGAGAGCGGCGTGTAGCCGGACATCGGGTTCCTGGCCCGGTGCGCACAGCCCCTCCATCGACTCGTGTAGATCAGGGCTCCTGGCTATCTCTTGGCCCAAAGCCCAGATTCGATCCATCATGAGGTTGCGGGCAACGACTGAGCCCCCCGATGCGCTTGCCGCAGCCCATTGCGCCCAAGCTTCGCGCCAGTCACCCACGAGATCCGTCACGGCCACAGCGTCGCATCCCTGGAGCATGGGTGCAGTCACCGCACAAGGTCAGTGAGGCGGATTCAACTGTGCCGGGATCCGCGAGGGCCCCCCGACGTGCCCCACTCCGGCTCCCTTCTGTTGTCAAGGGGTCGTGACGAGGGCCCGCTGGTGGGTCTTCCGTGGAGCTAGGGCCGGGCGTAGCGTCGGTGCTGCGGGTCCGGGAAGTGGCTGATCCGAAGTGTCGATGTGCGGGGGTAGGTCGGCCGCGCTGGATTCTTGAGACGCCCCGCAGTGCCCTCCCGGACCCGCGTCAGCCTCACGTTCGGCGTCGCGTTCGGCGTCGGCGAGGAGCTGGCGATAGATGGCGTCGGAGATCCGGCGTTTGAGGCACCTCAGCGCCTCGAGCGGCTTCTTGCCCTCGGTGCGCTTGCGCCGGTAGTAGGCCTTACCGTCGGTGTCCTGGCGCAGCTGGGTGACCGCGGCGATGTGGATCATGTGGTTCATCCGCCGGTTCCCCGCGCGGGAGAGCCGGTGGCGGTTCTGCTCCCCGGACGACGCGTCCAGCGGCGCCGTCCCGGTCCACGACGCGAACCGGTTGCGGTCGGCGAACCGGGTCACGTCACCGACGTCGGCCAGGACCCGGGCGGCGACCACCGGCCCGACGCCATAGATGTCCATCAAGCGTGACCTGCGGGCCACGACGATCGCCTTAAGCTCGGCGGAGGCCTTCTTCATCTTGACCTCGACCGCGACCAGCTCGGCCAGCTCCTCCACGGCGATCCGCCGACGGGTCCGGCCGGCGATGTCGCGGGGGCGGACACCGGCCAGCATGGCCTTGGCCTGGGCGGTGGACAGGTCACGTTTCGCCTGTCCCGGAAGGAGTTCAGCCAACAACGCCTGCAGCCGGTTGACGGTCTCCACCCGCCTGCGGGTCAGGGCCTCACGCCGGTCGGCGAGCATCCGCAGCGCCTCGAGCTCCCCGTCGACCTTCAAGACCCGCAGCCCCTCGGTGCGGACGGCGACCACCGCGATCGAGTGCGCGTCGAGGGCGTCGGTCTTGCGGTTGTGGCCGGTGTCGAACAGCCGCACCCGGGCCGCGAGCTTGGCCGGGACGTCGACAACGTCGTCCCCGTCCTCGAGCAGCCGCTGGGCCAGCGGGCGACCGGCGCCGTTCGCGCCCTCGACCGCCCACACCCGATGAGGCCACGCCTTGACGTACCTGCGCATCGCGGCGTAGCCCGCCGCGTCGGTCGTGAACCGACCCGAACCGAGCAGACGCTCCTGTCCGTCGACGACCTCGATCGTCGCGGACAGCTTGTGCGGGTCGACGCCGATGACGACGGGTCCTGTGTCCTTCGTGTGATCCGTGTGTTCCATGTGCTGCTCCTGCCTAACACTCGTGCCGATGAGGGGACGGCGAGGTGGGCAGTGCTACTACGAGCAGGGCAGTCCCTTCTTGAGCCACGCCTCGTCACAGTGACCGGCGGGCTGCAGACCGAAGGTGAGCCACACCGATACCGCTAGTGGGCAGCCGCAAAGAGAGCCGCCCGCCGATCACCTAGACCGAGTCTGGCCAGACACCGGTCCTGCAGGGAAGTCTCTAGTAGCCGCGTAAGCGGCAGTCCCCTTCTGCCGCGAGCACCCCCGTCCCACCCCGCCACCCTCACGGCTCGCGGCAGTTGTCACCATCGGGTGGCAAGATCCGCATGTGGGCACCCTCGACGACTTGGCAACGGTCCCGAGCCGCCTCGCGCGCCTTCGCGCGTCCGCCGGGGTCGACGACGTGTTTGGCTTCCACGGGCACCGCTTCGAACTGCGGGTGCCACTTGCCGATGACCACCTGGAGTCACTCGAGAGTCGCTGGGGTGTGACCCTTCCTGCCGACTACCGTTTCTTCTTGACCAAGATCGGTGACGGCGGCGCCGGCCCCGGTTACGGCCTGTTCCCCGTCGGACAGTGCGGCGACTCAGCGACCGAGACCGAACCGTGGGATGAGTGGATGGTCAGCGATCTGCGCACCTCCTTCCGCCTGAGCGAACCGTGGAACCTCCCCGACGCGCAGCTTGTCCCACCGGACTTAGGCGACGAGGGCATGGAGCGGTGGTTCGAGCACAAGGACACTGTCTACTTTGACCTGGCGCTCATCAACGGCACGATCCCGATCGCACATCAGGGGTGCGCCTACTGGGACCGACTGGTCGTGAGCGGACCCCTGGCCGGTCAGGTCTGGACCGATGGCCGGGCCGGCGACGAAGGCATCCGGCCCGCGTCTCCCGTGCGCTTTACCGAGTGGTACCTGCACTGGCTTGACGCCTGCGAAGCCTCCCTGACTCCATGACAGCCGAGTAGCCCACATCGCCGCGAGTGCGGCCGTCCCACACCGCCGCGAGTGCGGCTGTCCCACACCGCCGCGAGTGCGGCCGTCCCACACCGCCGCGAGTGCGGCCGTCCCACACCGCCGCGAGTGCGGCCGTCCCACACCGCCGCGAGTGCGGCCGTCCCACACCGCCGCGAGTGCGGCCGTCCCACACCGCCGCGAGTGCGGCTGTCCCACACCGCCGCGAGTGCGGCTGTCCCACACCGCCGCGAGTGCGGCTGTCCCACACCGCCGCGAGTGCGGCTGTCCCACACCGCCGCGAGTGCGGCTGTCCCACACCGCCGCGAGTGCGGCCGTCCCACACCGCCGCGAGTGCGGCCGTCCCACACCGCCGCGAGTGCGGCCGTCCCACACCGCCGCGAGTGCGGCCGTCCCACACCGCCGCGAGTGCGGCCGTGTCCTTCCGCCGCCTCATGGCGGCCTGGCATTGCTGGAGGTCAGCTGGCGTGGCTGTCGTGCCAGTCCTGGCGGTGGCTCAGGATGGCGTTGGTTCGCTCGGACAGTTCCGGCGGGGGCCCTTCGTCGTCGGTGCGGTTACAGACCTCGTCGCGGATGATCCGCTGGGCTTCGGCGTAGTGGCCCTCGGCAGCGGCGACCGCGGCCAGGTCGAGGCGCGGGATCTCCTCGTAGGGCGCGGCGAGAGCGGCGGTCTCGGCCGCCAGCCGCGCGGTGGAAAGGTCCCCTTCGGCCAGGGCGTGGGTGGTCACGACGTGGGCGACGTCGACGACGGCGACGGCCATGTGCTCGTCGACGCGGTCCCCTTCCACCAGCCAGGTCCACCCGCCGCCGGCTTCCCGCTCGATGGGGTAGTCGAAGGGGCGGCCCTCGACGAGCCGCAGCGCGGTGCGCAGGTCCTCGATGCCGGCGGTGCCTCGCGCCTCTCCCCGCAGCCGTAGCCGCCGAAACAGGTCGAGGTCGATCAGCAGGTCCACCACCTCGTAGACCGGGACCCCGCGTACGGCGGCGGCGGGGGCAGTGCGGGCGTCGGGCATGTGCGGGTCCCCGGTGCGCGGGTTGGTCCCCAGCCACTGCCGCACGATCAGGACGTAGTCGCGCACCTTGGCCTTGGTGATGGTGAAGGTGTCGGCGATCTCCTCGGGAGTGGCCCCGAGTCGCTGTAGCGCGATGTACGTCAGCAGCTCGGTCATGTAGGGCTTGCGCTTGGTCAGGGGCTTGCCCCGGGTGGTGGCCCGCACCGGCCCGAGCAGGCGCAGCTTGGGCAGGGCACTGTCCTCGCGGAACCACATCGCGACGTCGTCGTCGAGGGTGGGGTCGGCCTCCTCGACGTCGTGCCGGACGGTGTCGGGCACGCGTGGAGCCAGGACCTGCAGGTCCTCACGGGTGGTCGCGGCCACGTCCAGGTAGGTGATGTCGTCGTGCTCGAGCAGGCTGCTCGAGGCTGCGGCCGCCCCGTCAGCACCAGCAGCGGGGGCTGCGCTTCGGGCGCCGCCCCCGGCGCTCGCCTCGGCGGAACCACCGGCGGTCAGGCCGGCCGGAGCCTCGGCGGGGACAGGGCCCGGGTCACCGCCGTCGCGGCGGGCGGTCTCTCGCGGCGGCGGTGTCGCCCGGGTGAGGGTGTGGCCGTGGCGCAACGCGCCGGCCTGGTCCGCGTAGGAGCGCCACCCGTCGGTGGCGTGCGGGTCTTGCGGCACGGGCGTCGGCGTCACGAGCTCGCTGTGGGCCAGGAGGGCGGCGCATCCTTGGGCCTCGTCACTGGTCAGGCCGACGGCGATGAGGTTCAGGCCCGCGTCGGGAAGGTTGACGCGGCCGTCGGCGGTCACTTCCAGGACGGTGCCGGGGGTGCGGGGGCGGTGTCCTCGGACCACGACCGAGGTGGCCACCTGGCCGGGGTGGGTGTGGATCAGGTCGAGCAGCTGGTCCAGCCCGGGGTGCTCGTGCCCGGCGTCGACCAGCAGCATCCGCGCCGGCCAGGCGTCGGCATCTGCCTGGCGTGCTCGGGCGGTGGGCACGTCCAGGCAGACGGCATCGCAGCGGTCGATGGTGGTAACCGCGGCGGCGACCTGGTCCGCGATGGGGTCCGTCCGCGTGCCGTACCGGTTGCGGGGGCCGTGCGGGTCGTGCGGGTCGTGCGGGTCGTGGTGTGGGTGGTAGGTGTGGATCCGGTCCGGGTTGAGCGCGGCGACCTCGGCGGCGAGGCCCACGCACGAGACGGTCACGCCGGCCGACCAGGGGTTGCAGGCGATCTCGGCGGCCAGGTAGCGGGCGAAGTCCTGCCCGTAGGTGGGGTCACCGGTGATCATCACGGTGAGGTCCTCGACGTTGAGCAGCCACACGTGGTCGCCGTCGCTGACCCCGATGGTGACCAGCAGGGGGTACGGGGCGGGCTGGTCGAGGATGTCCGGGCCGATGGCGTCCAGGGCGGTGTCGACGCGGATGGCCCAGTGGTAGCCGTCGCTGGTGCCCTCCCACGGGTCGGGCAGGTGTGCAGGGTCGGCGAGGTGCAGGCTCAGGTGGGTCGCGGACAGCTCGACGGCCGCGAGGTCGGGCAGCATCGTGGCGCCAGCGCCTGCGCCGGCGCTGTTCTGGCCGGCTGCGGCGGCGGCCAGACGGCGCAGGACGGCGTCCATGTGCTCCACGGTGGCAGCGGTGACGGACCCGATGCCGGTGACCGTCCGCTCGACAGGGCTGAGCAACGGGTCGGGGCTGGGCAGCGTCCGCCCGGGACGGCGGTGGCGCAGCTGGGCGCGGCGCCGCCGACGCAGCAGCATCAGCAGCGACCCGGCCAGCATCGCACCTGCCCCGGTCAGCCCGGCCAGCATCCACGGCGCCGCCGTCATGGCCTGCGCGCTCCGACCACCACCGACCCCCTCGACCCCCCTGGTACTACCGGTACTACCAGTACTGGCGGGCGGCGCCTGGGCGGCGCCGGAAGGTACCGGCGACGCAAGCGACGGCGCCGACTGGGCTGACGGGGCTGACGGGGCTGACGGGGACGGCGAGCCGGCCGATGACGGCACCGGCGTAGGGGTGGCTGGGACGACTGGTGTGGCGCCTGGGTCTGGTGCTGGCGCCGGAGCGGCGCGGCCGGTCGCGCTGGTGGGGGCTGCGGCGGCGGTGGGGGCGGTGCCGCGTGAGGGGGCCGCGGCGGCGGAGGCGGCGGGGGTGGGGAGGACGTCGGGGATGGTGAGGGTCTGCCCGATGTCGATCTGGTCGGGGTCGCTGAGATGGACGTTCCCGGGCTGGGTCGTGCGGCGGCTGGCCTCGAAGATGACCGGCCAGTCGGAGGCGTCGCCGAGCTCACGTTCGGCGATGCCGGACAGGGTGTCGCCGGCGCGGACGGTGTAGGTGTCGGCGGGTGACGCGGTGGGGTGGGGCAGCCGCAGGAGGGTGCCGGGATAGATCAGGTCCGGGTGCCCGGCCACGGCCGGGTTGAGGTCGGCAAGCTCCGGCCACCGCCTCGGGTCACCGAGCTGGTCGGCGGCGATCCCGGAGAGGGTGTCACCCCGCTGGACGGTGTAGGTCCCCCGCGTCACCGCCACCGTCGCCCGCCCCGTCGGCTGCGCCGTCGCCTCCACCCTCGGCTGCACCGTCGGCTGCACCGTGGGTTGTGGTGATGCCTGCTGCTGTGGCGCGACGCCTCGGCGGGACCCTGCCGGATGCCCGACGGGAGGCGAGGCCGGGCCGGTGGCGGGCGGTGCGGTGGCGACGGGCCGAGGGGTGGGAGCGTGCGCTGGTGCCGCGTGAGCAACGGCCAGGCCCGTCGCGCCGACCGTGCCGGGGACGAGCAGGAACAGCAGGGCGGCGGCAGCGACGAGCTGGTGAGCCGCCACCTGCGGCCCGTGCAGGCCAGGGAGCCGGGGGGCGTGCGCGCCGCGGACGTACGCCACGATCTCGAGCAGGATGCTGACGGCCAGGACCGCCCAGGCGACCCACGCGACCGTCTTGATGACGCCCAGGGCCAGGGTGCCGTCGTCGGGGGTGGTCAGGGCCGAGCGGACCTGTTCGAGGGTGGGGATGCTGGTGGGAATGCCGTGCGGCAACGGGCTGGCCCCCAGGGCCAGGAGGGTGGCCGGCAGCCCGATCAGGATGCCCACCACGAGCAGGGTCGCAAGCAGTCCGACCAGACGGGGTCGGCGGTTCATCGGGCCAGCCCCGCGACGGCGCGGTTGACCTGGACCTCGGCGTGGCCGGTGACCGTGATGGTGGTGATCCCGATCAGGGACAGGAACTGGGTGCGGTAGGTGCTGCGGGTGTCAGCGACGACACGGGTCCCGGCCAGGACGTAGGCGCTGCCGGTGACCCCGGGGGCGGCGGCGAGGTAGGTACGTGCGGCCGCGGCCGCAGCGGCGGGGTCGAGGTCGACGCCCTGCCCGCGGACCGCGGCGGCCCCCTGCAGCTGTTGCCCGCCGGCGCGGGCGGCTTCGGCGGCGATGTCCTGGGCCCGCTGCTGGGCGTGGACCTGCCCGCCGAGGTCGACGGCGAGCCCCACGACCAGCGCCATCGTCATCGCGGTCGTGATCATCCAGACCGCGATGGAGCCGCGAGTGCGGTCCCCGGCCCGGCGCACCCGTGCACGCAGCCGCCCGTCCATGCCCGTCCTGCCCGTCGTGCCCGCCATGGCCGCCCTTCCTGACGTGCTGGTCGTGCCCGTGGTGCCGGTCGTGCCCGTCGTGCCCGTGGTCGTGATCGTGCTGGTGGTGGTGGTCATGGCGGTCACCGCTCTCGGTAGGTGTCCAGGGGTGAACGGATGGTGGCGGTGACAGGTATCGACCCGGGCAGAGCCGGGATCAGGCCGGCGAGGTCGACCTGGCAGGTCACGGTCGCCCCGACGGAGGCGGGGGTGCCCACGGGCGCGGCGAACCCGGTCGTGTCGATCTCGACCGTGGTGCGCACACAGTCCAGGCCCTGAGCGGACAGGCTGCTGTCGGCGGCCGTCCGGGCGTCGGTCAGGGCCTGACCCTGGGTGCGGGCCAGGGACGCAGCGCGGGCGGCCTGCGCGGCGGACGCCTCGAGGGCCTGGTGGGCGATAGCAACACGCCCTCCGGCGATGATCAGCATCAGGAACAGGCCCAGGGCGGGGGCCAGGATCACGACCTCGACGGCCGAGGAGCCGCGGTCCCTCACCCCGGTGCGGGCGCGCCAGCGGGTTAGACGGGCCAGCCCGGGAAGGGCTGTCAGCCGTGCGTGAGGGTCCCGACGGGACAGGGGCGGGCCGGTCATCGGGTCAGGCCCTCCCGTGGCGAGGACGCGCTCTGGCTGATCCGGGGGGTCCAGCCGGGGACGACGCTGGGGGTGGTGCCGGTCACGACCACGGTGGACGTGGCTGCGGTGCGGCTGGTGGTCACGCTCAGCCCGGCCAGGACGTCGCGGCCGCCGGCGGCGGCGACGAACGCGGTCGCCGCCGACCGCGCCACGGACGGGGCTGCCCCGCTGCTGACGCCCTGGGCGGCGCCGGCCCGGGCCCCCTCGGCCGCGGCGGCGATGGCCACGGTGCGGGCGTGGTAGATCAGGGCCGCCTGCACACCGACGAACATCAGCAGGAACAGGGCCGGCATGAGGATGACGATCTGGATCGAGGCCGCACCCCGCTCGTGATGCCCCGCAACAGCGGGGCCGGTGCGGGCGCACCGGCGGGACACCACCAGGTGCCGCACTCGCCGGCGGGACATGGTCAGCGGTCCCTGGTCATGGTCACCGGATCCCCGGCAGCTTGCTGTTGATGTAGGCCTGCAGCGCGGCGTACACGATGCCGGCCAGCGCGAGGGCGGCCACGGCCCAGAACACGATCTCGATCGTGCTGCCGGCGCCGCAGTCCCGGCGCTGCGCGCGGACCCGGTCCGCACGGGTCTGCAGGCTCACTCCGAGGGTGTGGAGGGTGACGAAGAGGTAGGTCATGGCGGTGTCCTTCCGGTGGTTCAGTGGTGGGCTGTGGGGTGAAACGGGTTGTCGCTGTTCGTGATTGGCCTAGTGCTCGGGATGCTCGGGATGCTCGGTTGGCCTCGGTGGGTCCTGGGGTTTCCTCTCCTTCCCGGCTGCGATGGGCTTGCTGTGGGACTGCTTGGAGACTCCTCCTGACGGCGTTCAGGTGGCCCCGACCAGCCGCAGCAGCGGTGGGGCCATCAGCAGGGCGAGGAAGACCACGCCCAGGAGCGAGCCGGGCAGGTACATGCGTTCCTCGACGACGTTGGCGTGGGCGAGCTCGGCGCTGAGCAGGGCGCTGCGTACGGAGGCGCTGCGGGCCCGTAGCTGCCGGTAGACCTCCGCGCTCTCGTCGCTGGCGAGGCGCATGATGTCGGCGACGTCGACCAGCTCGGGCAGGGCGAGGTCGCGCGACAGGGCGGTGAGGCTGTCCCAGGGTGGCTGGCCGGTGTAGCGGGAGCGGGCCAACTCCTGCCCGATCCGCGCGAACACCCACGCGTCACCGACCTCGGCCGCGTTCGCCAGGGCGGTCGAGGCGCCGGCGCCGCTGTGACGTTCCAGGGCGCACAGCTCGATGTAGGCGCTCAGCGCCCGCGCGAGGTCGGCGCGGGCCTGCGCCGCGTCCGCGGCGACGTCACGCGACGGCATCACGAACAGCACCGCGGCGAGCACGAGCGTGGCCGCGACCGGCACCACGAACGCGATGCGGATCCCGAGGAGGGTGAAGAACCCGGTCAGCAGCGCGGGCAGGACCAGCCCGAGCAGGCCGTAGAGGACCTTGCGGCCGTAGAACTGCGCCGGGCTCTGGCGCAGGACAGCCAGGTCCGCCGCCGGCGGGACACCGAGCAGCCGGGCCGGGAGGGTGCGTTCGGCCCACATCCCCAGCCGCTCCTGCGGGTCGGGGGTCGTCGAGGGGACGGCCGCACCCGGACGGCGCCGTACCGGCGGGGAGAGCCGGTCCAGCACATCGGCCAGGTCGGGCTGGGCGGGGATGAGCCCGTAGATCATGACCGCGACGCCGAGCCCGATGAGGGCGCCGAAGGCCAGGGACAGCTGCAGGCCGGTCATCGGGCACCGGCCCGGGCGTCAGGCCCCAGGAAGCGTGGGCTCGTTCTGCCCTCGGCCATCCGCCGCATCCACAGCAGGGCCCCCGCGTAGACGGTGAGCAGGACGACCAGGACGACCTGCCCGAACGGGGTGGAGTAGGGGGCGATGTAGTCACCGGTGAAGGCCAGGACGGCCAGCACCCCCACCGAGAACGTGGTGACCAGGCGGGCGCTGCCGCGCGGCTTGGCCCGGCCGGCCTCGACCCGTCGGCGGGAGGCCACGTCCTCGGCGACGGACTCGGCCACGCCGGCCAGGACCGAGGCCAGGCTGCGGTTGCGGCGGCGGGCGGCGAGGATGAGGTTGGCCGCCACCAGGTCCCCGGTGACGTCGTCGAGGTCGTCGGCGAAGGCCCGCAGCGCGGTCTCGGTGTCCCACCGGGCCCGCAGCCGCGCCACCAGGGTGGCGACCTCCCCCATGATCGGCTCCGGGGTGGAGCGCAGCGTCGCGGTCAGGGCCTGCTCGATCCCGACGCCGGCGCCGAGGACACCGGCCAGGGAGCGGGTCCACTCCTCCATCGCCTCCACGCGCCGGATCTGCTGCGCCGCCGGCGGAGCCGCCAGCAGGTACGGCAGCCCCACCGCGGCCGCCGGCAGGACGACGACGGCGGCGACCCACCCAGTCAGGACCGCCAGCAAAAGCCCCACCCCCACGGCCAGCCCCAGCGTGGCCCGGGTCCGGGGTGTCACCCGCCGAGAGAACCGCGCCACCCGCGCCAGCCGCGCCAGTGGGGTCCCGAGCGCAAACGGGTCCCGCTCAAGAGGGCCGCCGTCAGCGTGGAGGGCGGCGCGAGCGTGAGGGGTGCCCCCGGTGCGCGGTCGCAGGGCGGCCACCGCGCCGAGCAGGCCCACGACGACCAGGGCCCCGCAGACCGCGGACAGCAGGTCCGTCACGGCGCCCACCCCCCACCATCAGCCCTGCCAGCCCTGCCAGCCCTGCCCACCCAGCCCGCACCGTCAGCGGTGTCGGCCCCGTCGGCCTCGGCCTGGTAGAGGTCGGGGTCGAAGCCGAACTCCACCAGCTCCCGACAGCGCGGGGGGAGGATGCCGGTGGCCCGGGCCGGGCCTCGTCTGCTCGGCGGGGCCGGCCCGAAGAGGTAGGTCAGGGCGTAGCCCTTCTCCTTCTCCCCGGGCTCGACGAGGACGACCTCGCTGACCCAGCGGCGCTGCACCTGCGACCCGTCGGGCCGGTCCTCCACCCGGCGGGCGAGCTGGACGATGACGTCGAGGCAGCCGGTCAGCTTCTCCAACGCGAGGTCCCGGGTGACGTGGCTGCCGGCTTCCATCGCGCAGGTGACCAGCTTGCGGATACACGTCTCGGCGGTCGCGGCGTGCGTCGTCGACAGCGAGCCGGTACCGGACTCCATCGCCTTGATCATCGTCCACACCTCCGACCCGCGGATCTCGCCGACGATCTGGCGGGACAGGGCGAACCGGAAGGAGTCGGTCAGGGCATCCGCGAGCTCGAACGCGCCCGCGGCGCGCCCGTCGGCGCCGACCTCCCCCAGACCCGGGCGGGCCTCCCAGTCGATGACGATCTCGTGCTGGCCCGTCTCGCCCAGGAACAGCTCGTACTCGGTCTCGAACGTGCCGATCGCCTCGCCCCGGGGGATCTGCGCGCACAGGGCCCGCATCAGCGTGGTCTTACCCGCCGACATGGGCCCGGAGACGGCGACACTCCACGACGCCCGCACCAGCGCCGCGAGCAGGTTCGCACACGACGGGCTCATGCAGCCCCGCTCGACCCACCCATCCAGGCTGTCGACCATCAACCGGTGACGCCGGATGACGACGGTGGGCCGGCTGACCACCCACGCCGTGGCCGCCAGCCGCGCCCCACCGTCGAGCTTCATGTGCAGCCGGGGCATGCTCTGCGAGAACGGGCGCGGGTTGGACTCCGACCGGGCGGCCAGAAAACGCAGGAAGTCGATCAGCTCCTCATCGGTCTCCGCCACCGCCGGGCCGGGGATCCGGCTGCCGTCGGTCAGCTCCAGCAGCACCTGGCGGCAGCCAAGGATGAAGATGTTCTCGACCCGGTCATCCTCGACCAAAGGCTGCAGCCGGCCCAGGCGGAACACCGCATCGAACACGGCCTGCCCCATCAGCGACTGCTGCCGCCCCGTCCACGCCGGCGCCCCACTGGCCGCGACATCCGCCGCGTGCTCCCTCAGCAGATCCGCGATGACCACCCACCCGAACCGTTCCTGCGCGGCACGATCCCGCGCGCCCCCGTCCGCGCCCGGCCGCGACCCCCCACCACCGGAACCACCAACACCCTTGCTGTCGATGGCACCGCTGACACGGCTGACACCGGTGGCGCTGTTCGCACAGTTGGCGCTATCGGTCTGGGCACGCCAGTCCCCACCCAGCGCCAGCCGGCCCGCGACCAGCGTGCGGAACGCCGTGACCAGAGCCCAGTCGATCTCCCCCTGCTCCCTCAACCGGTCACTCAACCGCGCACCATGACGGTCGCTCCCGCCGGGTGCCAAGGCGTGACGGAACGTCGCCTGGTCGGGGACGTCGGGGACGTCGGGGATGTCAGGGATATCGGGGATGTCGGGGACGTCCGGCAGGTTCGGGAGGTTCGGGACGGCGGGGGCGCCGGGGCCGTCGTGGCGGCGGCGGGCGTCGTCCAGCGCGACCGGGTCACCCTCCACGGTGCGTGGCCGCATCGAGAACCCTCCGCGCACCCGCCCAGGCCGGGCCGCCCGGACGGGCCCCACAGGCCTGACGGACCCCGACACCGGGCTGGCAAACAGCGGCGGCAGCACCGCCGTGTCAGGAGCGCCCTCCGTGCCCTCCGTGCCCTCCGTGCCTTCCGCGCTCTCCGCGCCCACCGCGCTGCGAGTGGCGTGAACGCCGTCAGCGCCGTCAGCGGGGTCTGTGGTGGCTATCGGCTCGCTGCTCACCGTTGTCTCCCGCCGTCGGCAGCCTGCAGCTGCTCCTCATTGGCCCTGATCCGTCCGGTGACGGCGCTGCGGGCGGCGCGCAGGCTGCGCAGCAGCGCGCCGTCCTCCCACCCTCCCCGGCCGGCGAGCCGGGCCAGCCGGCCCGCCGGCGGGGGCGGCGCTCCGTGGGACAGGACCGCGGCCGAGGCCGGGTCCCACGCGAGGGTGGTCACGACCGGGACCTGCAGCACCCGGCCCACCTCCCGGGCCCGGAACGGCGCCCCTTGCCCCACCATCAGCACCCCCAGCGAAGTCACGGCCCCGGCCCCGCCGAACCGCTCCCGCAGCGTCTGCGCCCACGACCGGGCCCCGGCCAAGGAGACCATGTCGCTGCGCGTGACCAACAGCGCCAGATCGGCCCTGTTCAGCAGCGGCTCCGGGCTACCGAACAGCCCAAGCCGGCCCGCGTCCACGATCACGTCCTGCCCGGTGCCCTCCAGGGCGCGCAGCACACCAGCCAGCGGCTCCCACAGCCCCAACAGGGTGCGGGCCTGCTCATGGGAGCGGGCGCCAGGCACGAACATCGCCGACGAGCCCGGCAGCGGCATCGACACCTGCGGCAGCGCCTCGAGCAGGGACCCGTCCTGCTGGGCCAGGGCCAGCGCGATCATCGCCTCCGGGGGCACCACCGACCCGCGCAGGTAGCCGGCCGCGACCGACGACCCACCCGTGGGGTCGGCCTCGACCAGCAGCGCCGGGCGCGGCCACGCCAGCGCCAGCCCCAGCGCGGTGGTCGTCACCCCCGGAGACCCCGACGCGGACGTCAGCACGATCAGGCTCACCGTCTCTACCGATCCCGCGAGTCCAGCACGACCGCGACCTTGCCCGTGGCCGCCATCGACGCCAGCGCCGCAGCATCACCGACCGGGACCTCGACCGTGATCAGCGTCTGGGCTCCCAGCCCCGTCGTGTCCGCCCCCGTCACGGTGCTGACCACCACCGCCGCCACCTCGACCGGCGCGGCCGTCATGCCCGCCGTCGTGCCCGTCGTCGTGCCTGGCGTCGCCTCGCCCAGCTGCCCGGGCGTGCCCACGACCCGGATCCGGTCCCCCGCGGTCAGCTGTGCCCCAGGCATCATCGCCGGCATCACCCCGACCCCCACCAGCGAGTAACCCCGTCCGGGCACGTTCTGGGCCGTCACGGACCCCCCGGTCAGCAGCGAGCCAGCCGCAACGTCCACGGCCGCACGCTGGCCGACCAGCCGGTCCAGCCCCCCGGCCGGGACACTGCGCACCGCCGGGTCGGTGCCGATCTGCACGGACATCAGCTCATCCCGGGTGATCAGCGAGCCGCGCTCGATCGTGACCCGGGCCGCGACCACCTCCCGGGCGTTGTTCGTGACCTGGTGCAGCCAGACATTGCCCAGCGCCCCCAGGCACACCACGCCCGCCATCGCCGCGAACACCCCCCACCGACGGCGCGGCCTCGGCGGCGTCGCCATGACGCTCGACGTCGGTCCCGGCCCGGGCTGCGCGCCCGGGCGAACCCGGCGCCGGGCCCGGCTCGCCGGCCGCTCGACGGTACTGGTCATCGTCTGGCTCCTTCCCCACATCGCGACATCACCGCATCACCACACCGCTGCACCACCGCATCGCCGCATCCCCGCATCCCCGCATCACTGCCTCAGGACCTGGGCCTCGCCGATGGTCACCGCAGCGGACTGAGACAGGTCCATCGCAATCGTCCCGGCCTGCCCGATCCCGGCCCACGTGACCACCCAGTGCGAGGTCGCCGTCACGGTGTAGCTCCCCTGCCGCGTGTACGTATGCCCGCACGTCGGCGATGCCTGCCGGCCATAGGAGTCCTGGTAGGGCGTCCCCGCGCCACAGGTCACCGTCTGCCCGTCGCCCATGGCCCACTCCACCTGAGCGACGCGCGCGGTCGCGGTCACGGTCCAGCCGGCCGCCGACGCGGTGCGGGTGATCGGCCCCCACGTGCCCTGGGTCGGACGCTCAACCCACATCCAGTTCGGCATGCCCACCAGCCCGACCGACCCCGCCCCCGGCTCCGGAACCAGGCCCATCGTGATCGCGGACAACTTCATCGACGCGACCGCGTTGCGCGCCAGCTGAAGAGGATTCGGCGGAGGAGGAGGAGGCGCAGACGCCGCCCAGTAACTGATCGTCCACGCGGCGATAATCACTCCCGGACCAACATGGGCGGGCACGACGCAGTCGAAGATCGCACCGTCTGTATGCCCCGCCCAGACGGCCTCGGACTGCGGTGGTTGCGGATTCGTGAGTCCGGCCGGACGACACTGCACCCCGTCGATGGCGATCAAGTGGACACCACCGCCGCCACTGGCACCGCCCGCACCGCCCGCACCGCCCGCACCGCCACCGCCACCGCCGCCACCGCCACCGCCACCGCCGCCACCGCCGCCACCGGCCCAGACCCTGCAGAGCCCAGTGGGGCCGTAAGAGACACATATCGGTGGGTCGGCGTGCGCAGGTGGAGCGGCCACGTACATAACGATCATCGCCACGACGATGACGAGAGCGGACCTGGCGCGCGTCAGCATGTTCCGCCCTTGACAGGGACGACATACCCCACGCGCCATTGAGTCGAGTCAGGCAGCTTGTAGTTATAGACCGACACGTCGACCAGCACGTGAGGTTGGCGGCCCGGCGGGACGATGGACTTGCCCGCCTTGTCCACGATGTTGTACGCGGTCACGTCGGTGCACACCGTGAAGACCACGGTCGGCACAATCGGGGGCGACTGGTTGACCTTGTTTGTCAGATCAACGCTCTTTCGCTTGACCGAGATCAGACCGATTTCTCCGGAGATCTTCGTCTCCATCTGCTTGGCGCTGGCGATCGCGTTACGCATGTTCGTTAACTCAGTGCCGATCGCCACCGGATCGAAGCAGGTCAGAGGTGCCGTCGCGAGGTCTTCGAAGCAGGTCGTTTGCGCGCGGTAGTAGGCCCGCAGAACCTCCTCGGCCGAAGCGGTAGCGGCGTCCTGCGGGGAGGTGGTTGGGGTCGCCGTCGTGGTGGTGGATGAGGGAGGGGCCGGCGAGGCTGACGGGGACGTGGGGCCAGTGGGGTCCGTCGCTCCGCCAGCCGTGCAGCCCGCGAGCAGGACAGCACCGAGGACGGCTCCAGTCCAGGTCGCCTTCATGTCTCCTCCCTTCGAGTCTCCTAAGACCCTGAGGCGTGCCCAAGGCACGGGGCGCTCACCCGCACCCCAATTCGGTGATATAGAGGCTAGACCCTAAAGCGGCATATGGCGAGGGTTCTGTCAGTCGCGACCTCAGATGTTCGAGAACGCTCATCCCTCGCCCCCGCATTGTGGGTGGCCCCACTGCTGGTCGTCGTCGGCACGACGCCCTGTCCAACTGGTGCGATGTGGGCAACATCCGACCACACATCGGCCCGGAGGTCCCCCCTAAGCGCTCGCCGAATTTGCCCGGACGTCCCGAAGGGCGAGGTTGCTCTCAGCTCTGGAGTGCGCGGCGGACGTCGGCCGGCGCCGCGCGCAGGGCTGTAGCCAGGGCACGCACAGTTGTCTCGCTGGGAGCCACGAGTCCCTCCGCCTCCCACCGTTTGACGGTGGAGACCGACGTGTGCGCGGCCTCGGCGAGCTGCCCGACACTCAGACCGGCGGCGAACCGCAGCCACCGAAGGTCCGGGCCATCCTGCACAGGGAGAAGCAAAGTGACGGCCTCAACCTCCAGAGCTGCAGCGATGGCGTGCAGGATCTCCGGGTTTCGCGGACGAGCCTCGCCCCTCTCCCACCGCGAGACCCGGGTGCCGCTGGACATCCCGACCCGACGGGCTAGGTCGTTCTGGCTAACTCCAGCCTGTTCACGCGCGGCCCGAAGCGCGTCAGCGTCGATGGCTGGGGCGGTCTCCATATCGAACCCCACCCTAGAAGAGTGCACGGCAGCCAGCCTCCACTTTGCCGCAGCCGCCCCCTGGTGTCTCTCCGTCGAGCCGGAGTGAGTGGACGCTGCAGATGGACCCGGCCAGCCCAGCTCGATGGCCAACCCGCCCACTCCCGCCCGAACCCCGCTAGTGAACATCACCGCGGCGGCAGCGACGGCGTCGACGCTGGCCAGCCGTGACAGCCCGGCCCGGTGCCCGCGATGAGGTCGGCGATGCTGGCCTGGTCGTTGGACCGGCTCTCAGGTGAGCGTCTCGAGCAAGGCCGGCGAGGCTGACCGCCGCGACCCGGCAGGTGCGGCGGCCCAGACTCTCCTCGAGCTCTCTCCAGCCTCTACCGAGCGCGTGGGGACCAGCTCGCGGTGCAAATGTGGTGCAGTTGCTGACTTCTGCAGGTTGGCGCGCCGGCGTAGGCTGAGCACAAACATGCAGGTCAAGCGACCGGATGAGCCTGCCTGACACCGGGTCCCGAGGACTTTTAATCCGTAGGTTGTGGGTTCGAGTCCCACGGGGCCCACAAACCCGCAGGTCACAGGTCTGCGACCTCCACGCAAGTCTTCCGTGGGGACACATGCGGGGACACATGCTGCGTGGACCACGCGCTCAGCCAGATCATCCGGACCAAGGACCGCCACGGCTCCCATCTACTTGATGACTGGCTGGCCTGGGCGTCCCGCTCGAGGCTGCCGTCGTTCGTGGAGCTGGCCCGCAAGATCCGGCTGCTGATGCGGATGGCGTTCGGGTTCAAGAACACCGACGCCCTCATCGCCCTCGCCCTGCTCGCCCTCGGCGGCTACCGACCCGACCTCCCAGGCCGCCAAGCCGCGTGACCCACCCAGACATCAGTCAGGAGAGCCTGATTAGGGCCGTCGCCGACGGGAGAAGTTGTTCGGGTGCCGTTCTCCGGCCGACCAGTCCGACGACAACGCGATTCGGGCCTACGCCAAGGCGTGGCCCGACCGGGTGTGGGCGGTCGAGGACGCCAACGGAGTCGGTCGACCCCTGGCCCGGCGACTACGTGAACACGGTGAGGACGTCGTAGACGTCCCGGCCGAGCTCGCTGCCCGGGTTCGCCCTTCGACACCGGCCGCAACCGTAAGACGGACGCCCTCGACGCGCCCTCGATGGCGGTGGTCACCGTCCGTACCGAGGGCCTACGGGTCTTGACGATCGACGGGGATCTCGAGCAAGTGCTGGATCCCCGACGCCATCTATCGCCAACTCCTCCCCGACGCCGAACGCGGATGGCACGGGCCCGGTAGGGCATTCGGCGCGTCTCAAGTAGCCCAGCGCAGTCGACCTACCCCGATCGTCGACCCGTCCTGTTCCTGCACGCAGTCCTCAGCTCCAGTAAGGCCGACTGCCCAACCCGTACGCCGACGGATCTACCTCACCGGCCTCGGCGCTGTCGTGGACTTCACGTGTCCGCTGGGCCCGCACAACCTTGCCTTCGCGCACAAGTTTCCGTGTCTCCTTGGCCGGGGTGAATTGAGCCGGAGCGGTGACCTGACGGTTCCCTGAAAACAGGTGTCAGGGGGCCTACCTGGCCCCATAATCGGACTATAGCCATAAATCGGGCTGCCACTCCTCACACCGAAAGCCGGGCTCATGATCCCCCCACACACGACACCACCTCGCTTGCGCCCTTCCGCGACGCGCCGCCGGACCCTCACCGCCCTGGCAGCAACCTGTGCCCTCACCCTCCTCTACGGCACCCATCTCGGTGCGGCGCAGGCTGCGACGCCGACCTGCTTCGGGCACGCCGCCACCAAGGTCGGCACGCCCAGACACGACGTGATCGTCGGCACTGCTGGGCCCGACGTCATCGTCACCTTCGGGGGCGGCGACACGGTCTACGGACTCGGCGGGAACGACCTCATCTGCACCGGGGCCGGCAACGACACCGTCTACGGCGGTGACGGGGCCGACCACATCTCCACCGACAGCGGCAACGACGTCATCCATGGCGGCAACGGGGACGACACCATCATCTCTGGGTCGGGGAACGACACCGACTTCGGGGACGCCGGGAACGACCACATCTCGGGCGGAGACGGAGCAGACCACGAGGACGGCGGCCCCGGCAACGACGCGCTCGACGGAGGCACCGGCGATGACACCCTTAGTGGGGGCACGGGGAACGACACCATCCAGGGCAGTGACGGCAACGACCACGAGAACGGTGACGCCGGCAACGACGTCCTGACCGGGGGTGCCGGTAATGACCTCATGCATGGGGGAACCGAGTCCGACCACCTCGACGGCGGAGCCGGCAATGACGCCGTCTACGGAGACGACGGAGCAGACGTCGTCGAGGGCGGAGACGGCACTGACGTCGTGGACGGTGGCACCGGCGCGGACGTCTGCGACGACGCCGGCACCCAGGGTTGTGACGACGACAGCAACGACGAGACCGACCAAGGGACGAACGCCAGCGCCACCTGAGGTGCTCGGACGGGCGGGCGTCCCCCACCAGTCGGTCGCCCGTCCGTGAGTACCGGGTGCCCCCTGTGTCATGGACGGCACGCGCAGTACCGGTCCGCGTGGGAGCGCCTCTTCGTGTAAGAAGACCCCGACCGGCAGGCCTGTTCGCGGCAACGCCACAGCCGCGCGAGCCAGACCAGCCGATCAGGCACCCCGGAGGCCGTCGCGTCCGTCGCGACTCGCCGGCGCCGGACGTGGCCACCCGGGCACACGTGTGGGCACACATGCTGGCGATTGACCCACCACGAGCTGCGGGCCCTCGCCGTCGGGGCGGTCGTCCCCTTCACCTGGGAGGTCGGCGAGGAGGACGGCTTCGGCTACCGGGCGACCAGCGTCGGCTCCGGCGATCCCCCCACTCCGCACCCGGGACCGTCGGCCGCGTACTCCAGCTCTTTGACGATCTGGTGGAGCCTTGGCTCGTGAGCGCCGGGCGGCCGTCGCGTTCGCTGCGGACGTCGACGACGTGACCGCCCAGGCCACACGCCTCATCCGCCGCAGAGAGTCGCGCCGGTACCTTTCGTCATGCACATTCACGAGGTGGACGAGCGGGACAGCAGTCGGGAGAAGGCCGCCCAGGATCGGATGCGTGCTCTTCGGGGGTTGGACATCACCTCGTGACCGTGTCGCCGTTCACCGTAGAGACTGACCGCCAGCCCACCGATCACTCCTTGCGCACCGACCCTGACTGCCCCCGAGCTCACCGGTGACCCACGTCTCGTCCACGCCCCAGGAGGCAGCTGCACGGTCGGGGTCCTGTCGGCCTCGACGGGCGGTAGCGGTCCGCCCTCTCCTCCACATCCTTCGACCCCCGACACCGTTACCCGAGGCACACGGTGGGCTCTCGCTGTTCGGCGGTACTGATCGGCTCGTCGGGTCCGTGCTGGTGGAGAACCCTCCGGCCGCACGACGGGTAGCGCGACCAGCAGACGAGCCCGACCACCGGGGCGGCACTCCATACAGAAAGAGCACCGTGGGTGGTTGCCGCGAGGGGTGAGCTGCTGCTCCACTGTCCCCGGGCGCACGATCGACTCGGGACGGCCCCGAGACCCGCGAGCCGCCTCCGAGGCAGGATCTGATGAGACCGTTCCGCAGCCGTCGCACCCGTCGCAACTCCGCGACGACTGAGGTCGCCGCGCGGCTGCTGACCGCTCTGACCGTGACGGCCCTCGCCGCGGCCGCGCTGACCTCGACCGCCGCGGCGGACTCCGGCCCGAGTGGTGTCACCTCCGCACCCACGGTCCCGCCACTGCCCGCGGGCTGGACCCTCACCCGAACGCCCGGCGCGCCTGCCGAGCTCACCTGGCACGCGAGCGGCCCGGTGCGGATGGGTGACGCCGCGCTCGAGGTCAAGGCCGGGAGCACCCTCCTGGGGCGCGGGCGGGAGTCGTCGGACCTGCGGTCGGTGAGCGTGACGCTGCCGACCGGGCTCGACCCGGCGACCCTGTCCGGCGCTGACCTGTCGGTCAGCGCCGGTGCCCGACGCCTTGACCGAGTCGCGATCACCGCGGGCGCCGCCCCGGGCGCACGGCAACCAGCCAGCCCGCTCCCCGCCCAGGGACCGCCGGCCGCGGTCGACCCGGGCACCCCAGGCAGCCTGCCCACCGCCTCGGGGGAGTACGCCCTGCCCGGGCTGCAGGTGCCCGGCATCCCTGCGCCAGTGGAGGTGACGGCGCTCGTGGTCGGGCCGACCGTCGCCGCCGCGGGCACCTCGCCGCGTCCGCTCGTGCTCCTGCTCCACGGGCGACACGGCACCTGCTACACCACGAACGGCCTCGACAGTGGTGACTGGCCCTGCCCGGCCGGCTGGCTGCCGATCCCCAGCTACCGCGGCTACCAGCAGACCCAGGACCTCCTGGCCAGCCAGGGATATGTCACCGTCTCGATCTCGGCGAACGGCATCAACGGGCAGGACTTCGCCCTGACCGACGGCGGCGCCAGCGCCCGGTCGGTGCTCATCCGGCACCACCTGGAGCAGTGGCTGCGCTGGTCCGGGGCCGGACGGCGACTGGCCCCGGCGGCCGTCCGTGCCGTCGCCCCCGCAGACCTGAGCCGGGTGCTGCTCGTCGGCCACTCCCGCGGTGGCGAGGGCGTGAACCGGGCCGCGCTCGACTCCATCACCGGCCCCGCCCCCGGCTGGACCATTCGAGGCAACGTCCACATCGCCCCCACGGACTTCGGTCGCAACGTCGCCCCCGGGGTCCCCGCGGTAGTGCTCCTGCCGAGCTGCGACGGCGACGTCTCCGACCTGCAGGGCCAGAACTACGTCGACGACGGCCGCGACCTGGCCGGCTCACCGGGCGCCGACCCCGTGCTGCGCACCTCGCTGCTGGTCGTCGGGGCGAACCACAACTTCTTCAACCAGGAGTGGACGCCCGGAGAGTCCGCCGCCCCGTCCTTCGACGACTGGTACGACGGCTCCGGAACCCGCTGCGACACCTCGGCCGCCGACTCGGTCCGGCTGACCCCGGCCGCCCAGCGTCAGGTCGGGGCCACGTACGTCGCCGCGGCCGCGGCGCTGCTGCTCCGACGCGACCAGCAGATGCTTCCCCTGCTCGACGGCACCGGCACCGTGCCGCGGTCCGTGGGCAGCACCCGGGTGCTGACGGCGGCCCTCGGACAGAACCGTCGCCCGCTGGTCGTCCCGGCCGACCCGCTGCCGATCGTCACCAGCGGCGCCACCACTGCGCAGGTGTGCCGCACCGACGCCCCGAGCAGCATGGCCACCGGGTGCCCGGTCACCGGTCCGTCATTCGGTTCGTTCGCCTACACCCCCGGCGAGCCCAGCCGACGGGCCCTGAGGGTGTCGTGGACGGCACAGACCGGCGAGGTGCGCATCACCCGCCGCTCCCCCACCAACCTGTCCGGTGCGGCCGCCCTGTCGATGCGGGTCGCCAGCGACGCCCCCGCCGCAGCCCGGTTCGCGCTGCGACTCACCGACACGGCGGGGCGCGCGGTGACGCTCCCCGCAGTGCAGGTGACGAGCCCGCTGGACGGCGTCGTGGCCAAGGGGTGGGCCCTGGAGGTCCGCAGCCCCCTGACCGGCCCCGCAGTCGCGGCCAGCGGGATCAACCTGCGCGCCGTCACCCGGACGGACCTGCTGCCCCGCTCCCCCGACGGCACGATCTACCTGCTCGACGCCTGGAGCTGGTCGCCCGGCACCGTCTCCACGGCGCCGGTGCGGCTGCCCCGGGTCGACCTGGGCCCGCTGCAGGTCGCCGAGGGGGACGTCAGCGCCACCCTGCAGGTGCCCCTGCGCCTGACCGGCGACGTCAGTGCGCCGGCCCGGCTGTGGATCTCGCTGGGCCCGGACCCCAGCTCGCCCCGGGGTCGCCCCACGAGCAGGGTGGTGACCATCCCGGCCGGAGCCACCGAGGTGACGGTCCCGGTGCCCGTCGACGGCAACACCACCTTCGACCCGACCCGAGTGCGCTCCCTGATCGCCCAGACCATCTCGGGGATCGTCGTCGGCGACTACCAGGGTGAGGTGGCAGTGCTCGACGACGACCCGCCACCCAGAGTCACCGTGACCGCGATCGCCCCGGCGGTCACCGAGGGGTCGGCGCTGCGGTGGCGGATCGCCGTCGCCCCTGCGCAGCCGACGACGCTGTACCTGCCGCTGACGTTCGCGGCCGTGCCGGGCGGCGCAGAGCTCAGCACCGCTGACGTCCCGTTCGACTGGCTGCAGTCCATCGGCGCCAACGTCAGACCGGGGATGCGGCCACGCCCGTTGTCGGCTGCGGTCCCCCGCTTCGTCGTGCCGCTCTACGCAGGCGTCCGGACCGCCGACATCGTCATCCCGATCTCGACCGACGCCCTGACCGAAGGGGTGGAGTCGGTGCACGTCGTCGGGGACGCCGACCCGGTGACCGGCTTGCGCTTCATGTCGGCCCTCGACGTCACCGGCACGGTCACGGACGCCGGCTGACGCACCCCTCAGCCGGCTTGACGCAGCCCTTAGGTGGTCAGAGCATCACCTCCCCAGCGCTTTGGGGGGTGATTCTCTGGCTACCTACGCGGCCGGGCTCGGGCGGGTACGGTCGGATGGTGCCGCCTCCCTGCCCTTCGTCGACGCCGTCCTAGTGGCGCACGACCACGACCACGCGCTCCCCGCCGGACCGGACCACCGGAGGCGGCTCGCCGTCGTGCTGGGCGTCACCACGACGGTGCTCGTCGCCGAGGTCGTCGGTGCCGTGCTCACCGGCAGCCTCGCGCTGCTCGCCGACGCCGGCCACATGCTCACCGACGTCGCCGGGCTGGTGCTGGCGCTGGTCGCCGCGCACCTGACGACGCGACCGGCCGACGACCGGCGCACCTGGGGCTACCAGCGGGCCGAGACCCTCGCTGCCCTCGCCCAGGCGGCCCTGCTGCTGGCGGTGGGCGTCTACGTGCTCATCGAGGGCGTACGGCGACTCGTCTCGCCGGCCGACGTCGCCTCCGGCGGGATGCTCGTCTTCGGCGTCGTCGGTCTCGTCGGCAACGCGGTCTCGATCGCCCTGCTCGCCTCTGCCCGCTCGAGCAACCTCAACCTGCGGGCCGCCTTCCTCGAGGTGCTGAACGACGCCCTCGGCTCGGTCGCCGTCATCGTCGCCGCCGTCGTCATCGCGACCACGGGGTGGACCCGCGCCGACGCGGTCGTCTCCCTGCTGATCGGCGCCCTGATCCTGCCGCGCACCCTGACCCTGCTGCGTGACGCGGCCCGGGTGCTGCTCGAGAGCACCCCCACCGGGCTGGACCTGGCCGACGTGCGCCGACACATCCTCGAGCTGCCGCACGTGCAGGACGTGCACGACCTGCACGCCTCGCAGATCGCCACGGGACTGCCGGTGCTCACGGCTCACGTGGTCGTCGACGACGAGTGCTTCCACGACGGGCATCTCGCGGGCATGCTCGACGACCTGCAGGCCTGTGTCGCCGAGCACTTCGCGGTGAGCGTCGACCACTCGACCTTCCAGTTCGAGCAGGCGTCTCACGTCGGCCACGAGTCGTCCTCCCACCCCTGACGGCGCCCCAGCACCACCCGTCGGGACCTATGCCCCTGTCCGTGCGACCCACCGGGACACAGGCTGTTGGGGTGGCTGCGGACGACCCGAGGCCATCGACGAGAGGGAACCGCCATGATGTGGGGCAACGACGCCTGGAGCGCGACCGGCACGACGACGATGGGCCTGGTGATGCTCGCGTTCGCCCTCGTCGCCGTGGGCCTGACCGTCTGGGTCGTCCGCAGCCTCAGCGACCGCACCCGCCACCCCCGGCTCGCGGCGGGCCGCTGGCCCAGCCGGCCCTCGGCGTACGAGGCCGCCGAGCAGGTGCTCGCGCGCCGCTTCGCGGCCGGCGAGATCGACGAGGCGCAGTTCGACCGGGCCCGCGACGCCCTGCACCACGACCGGCCCGCCGATCGATCCTGAGGGTCGACGCCGCAGCAGCAGCCGGACCGCGGCTCGGTCATCGGGTCGTCACCCGAGCGACCTCCTTCCGGGGGCCTG
This sequence comes from Dermatophilaceae bacterium Soc4.6, assembly GCA_039889245.1. Taxonomy (NCBI): domain Bacteria; kingdom Bacillati; phylum Actinomycetota; class Actinomycetes; order Micrococcales; family Dermatophilaceae; species Dermatophilaceae bacterium Soc4.6. The sequence goes on from JAZGVH010000002.1 coordinate 1,840,443, forward strand.
CCCGTCGGTGGGTCAGGGCTGAGCGAAGGCGGGAGGGCTGGTGGCAGCCCAGCGGCAGTCCGGCAACCCGGCGTTCACCCGGACCCACCACAATGGCGTCGTGATCTCCCGACCCGCGCGAGTCCCGTGACCCTGCTGCGGGCCGACCACGCCCCCGCCCCGCGGACGCTCGTCGACATCCTGCGCGAGACCGTCACCGGCCTTCCCGACGCCATCGCGGTCGACAACGGACGCGGGCAGCTCACCTACCTCGAGCTGCTCGAGGCCGCCCAGGTCGTGGGTCGCACCCTCGCCGACCTGGGCGTCGGCCCCGGGGACCGCGTCGGGGTGCGGCTGCCGTCCGGCACCACTGACCTCTACGTCGCCATCCTCGGGGTGCTGCTCGCCGGAGCGGCCTACGTGCCGGTCGACGCCGACGACCCGCAGGAGCGGGCCACGCTGGTCTTCACCGAGAGCGACGTCGCCGCGGTCATCGGCGCCGAGCTCGTCGTCGAGCCGCGACACCTCGAGACGCCGGACACGCCCGAGACCCCCGATCTCCCGTATGCCGGTGAGCTCACCGACCCCTCGCCCACCGACGACGCGTGGGTGATCTTCACCAGCGGTTCGACCGGCACGCCCAAGGGCGTCGCCGTCAGCCACCGGTCGGCGGCCGGCTTCGTCGACGCCGAGTCGCGGATCTTCCTGCAGGACAAGCCGATCGGGCCACGCGACCGGGTGATGGCCGGCCTCTCGGTCGGCTTCGACGCCTCGTGCGAGGAGATGTGGCTGGCCTGGGCCCACGGCGCCTGCCTCGTGCCTGCCCCTCGGTCGCTGGTGCGCAGCGGCATGGACCTCGGCCCCTGGCTCGTCGCCAACGACATCACGGTCGTCTCGACGGTGCCGACCCTCGTGGCCCTCTGGCCCACCGACGCGCTCGCCGAGGTGCGCCTGCTCATCCTCGGCGGCGAGGCCTGTCCGCCGGAGATCGGCGCCCGCCTCGCCACACCGACCCGCGAGCTGTGGAACACCTACGGCCCCACCGAGGCCACCGTGGTCGCGTGCGCCGCCCCGCTGACAGGCCAGCCCCCCGTGCGCATCGGCCTCCCCCTCGACGGGTGGGACCTCGCGGTGGTCGACAAGGACGGCAGCCCCGTCGACCTCGGTGGCACCGGCGAGCTCATCATCGGCGGCATCGGCCTGGCCCGCTACCTCGACCCCGAGAAGGACGCCGAGAAATACGGCGCCATGCCGACCCTCGGCTGGGAGCGCGCATACCGCACAGGCGATCTCGTGCGTCACGAGGATGAGGGCCTGGTCTTCGTCGGTCGCCTCGACGACCAGATCAAGCTCGGCGGCCGACGCATCGAGCTCGGTGAGGTCGACAACGCCCTGCTCGCCCTGCCGGGTGTCACGGGCGCCGCCGCGGCCGTGCGTCGGACCGACTCGGGCAACAGCCTGCTCATCGGCTACGTCGCCACCGACGCCTCGTTCGACCAGGCGGCGGCGATGGCGCACCTGCGCGAGACCATGCCCGCAGCGATGGTGCCGCGCCTCGCGCGGGTCGACACGCTGCCGACCACGACCTCGGGCAAGATCGACCGCCCCGCACTCCCCTGGCCGCTGCCCTCCGACGGTGCCGGGGCGGACGTCCTCGGCGGCACCGCCGGGTGGCTGCAGACCCTCTGGGTCGACATCCTCGGCTCGCCCGCGACCACCGCTGACGAGGACTTCTTCGACGCGGGTGGCCGCAGCCTCACCGCGGCCCAGCTCGTCTCGCGGCTGCGCGAGCGCTTCCCCGAGGTCACGGTCGCCGACGTCTATGCCGCGCCCACCCTCACCGGTCTCGCCACCGTCCTCGACGCCATGGCCGCACCGACGACCCGCGTCGAGCGTCAGGTGGGTCGGGTCGCGCTGTCGACCCAGACGGGCCAGGTGCTGGCGACCGTCGTGCTGCGCACGGTGAGCGGGCTGCGCTGGCTGGTGTGGATCGGCGTGGGCAACGCGCTGCTGGGCGGCGTGTGGGGCCTGCCGTGGCTGCCGCGGGCCCCGTGGTGGGCCCTCGTGCCCGGCGTCGTGCTGCTCGTGACCGCCCCCGGCCGCATGGCGGTCAGCGTGGCCCTCACCCGGCTCGTCCTCGCCGGCGTGACACCGGGCGACCACCCCCGCGGCGGTTCGGTGCACCTGCGCGTCTGGCTGGCCGAGCGCATCGCCGACGAGCTCGGGGCCACCAACCTCGCAGGAGCACCGTTGGTGCGTCAGTATGCTCGCGCCCTCGGCGCCCACGTCGGCCATGACGTCGACCTGCACAGCCTGCCACCGGTGACGGGGTTCCTCAGCCTCGGCGACGCCTGCTCGATCGAGCAGGAGGTCGACCTGCGGGGCCACTGGGTCGACGGCGACGTGCTGCATTTGGGCCGGGTGAGCGTGGGTGCCGGGGCCCGCGTGGGCGCCCGATCGACCCTGCTCCCGGGCGCCGACGTCGGCGCCGGGGCCGAGGTCACCCCGGGCTCCGCGGTCTTCGGGATGGTGCCGGACGGGCAGTGGTGGTCGGGTGCGCCCGCCCAGCAGGGTGGCCCCGCTCGCGGTCCCTGGGACGACGAGCGGCCTCACAACCGATCCCTGTGGGTGGTCGCCTACGGCCTCTCAGCCGTCGTCCTCTCGCTGCTGCCGATCGTCGCGGTGCTCGCGGGCGCGGCCAGCGGCGCGGCCTACCTGCGGGGGGCGCTCGACCTGGGCGACTCCCTGCGGCGGGCCGTCACCTGGCTGCCCGTCGGCACGCTCGTCGGAGCTCTGACCCTGGCCCTGCTGGTGCTGCTCCTCACCCGCCTGCTCGGGCGGGGGCTGGTCAGCGGTCACCACCCGGTGCACGGGCGGATCGCCTGGCAGGCGTGGACCACCGTGCGGCTGCTCGACGAGGCACGCACGTGGCTCTTCCCGCTCTACTCGAGCACCCTCACACCAATCTGGCTGCGGGGGCTCGGTGCCCGCGTCGGGCCCGACGTCGAGGCGTCGACCGTGCTGCTGATCCCCGGCCTGACCAGCATCGCCGAGGGTGCCTTCCTCGCCGACGACACGCTGCTCGGCAGCTACGAGCTCGGGGGCGGCTGGCTGCGCATCGGTGAGGTCAAGATCGGCAAGCACGCCTTCGTCGGCAACTCCGGCATGACCGCTCCGGGGCGCAAGGTGCCGCGTCGCGGGCTGGTCGCCGTGCTCTCGGCCGCACCGGCCCGCGCCTCCGCCACGCGCGGCACGTCATGGCTCGGCAGCCCGCCCCAGCCGTTGCGCCGGGACGGCACGGTGGTCGACCGGTCGCACACGGTGCACCCGCCGCGCCGGCTGCGGGTGGCGCGGGCGCTGGTCGAGGCCTGCCGCATCGTCGCGGTCTGGGCGCACGTACTCCTCGTGGTGGTCGTGGTCGCTGCGCTCGAGGCGCTGGCCCGGAGCTCGTGGGGGATGGCCGCGGCATACGGCGGGGTCGTCCTCGTCGTGGCCGGAGCGGTGGCTGCGGGAGTCACCACCGCGGCGAAGTGGCTGCTGGTCGGCCGACTGCGCGCGGGCGACCACCCGCTGTGGAGCTCGTTCGTCTGGCGCAACGAGCTGGCCGACACGTTCGTCGAAGTACTCGCCGCACCGTGGTTCGCCCGGGGGGCGACGGGGACCCCTGTGCTGTCGATGTGGTTGCGCAGCATGGGTGCCCGCATCGGGCGGGGCGTGTGGTGCGAGACCTACTGGCTGCCCGAGGCCGACCTCGTCGAGCTGCGCGACGGCGCCACGGTGGGGCAGGGCTGCGTCGTGCAGACGCACCTCTTCCACGACCGGCTGCTCAGCATGGACAGGGTCGTCCTCGGCACCGGCGCGACCCTGGGCACCAACAGCGTCATCCTGCCCGCCGCCTCGATCGGGCGGCACGCTACGGTCGGCCCGGTGTCGTTGGTGATGAGAGGTGAGTCGGTGCCCGACAAGACGCGCTGGGTGGGCAACCCGATCGGCCCGTGGGCCGAGACCGAGCCCTCCCCTGCCTCCACGCAGCCCGCGTGAGCCAGGCCTCCGACGTCACGGCCGACCCCCTCGTCCCCCGCCACGGCGACCCGGCCTACGACGTCTCGCACTACGACCTCGACCTGACGTGGAAGCCCGCGGGCAACCACCTCACCGCCCGCGCGGTCCTCGACGTCGTCGTCGTGACGCCCGGCGAGCGCCTCGTGCTCGACCTGCACGTGCTGCGGGTCTCGAAGGTGACGATCCAGGGGGCCGAGCTGCGGCAGTGGCGGCACACTTCCGGTCGCATCGTGCTGCGCCTCGCGCGGCCCGTCGCGCCCGGCGCTCGGCTGCGGGTGACCGTCGCCTACGCCGGGGTGCCGCGCACCGTCCCCGGACCCGACGGCGACGCCGGCTGGGAAGAGCTCGAGGACGGCCTCATCGTCGCCTCCCAGCCGCACGGCGCGCCGTCGTGGTTCCCCTGCAACGACCGCGCCTCCGACAAGGCGACCTACCGCCTCGGCGTCACCGTCCCCTCCGACTACACCGTCGTCGCCAACGGGGTCCTGCTCGAGCGCACCCCCCGGCACAGCCGCACGACGTGGGTGTGGCAGGAGCGCCACCCGATGGCCACCTACCTCGCCACCCTCCAGATCGGCCGGTATGCCGTCACCACCCTCACCGCGCCCGACGCGACGGTGCCCGTGACGGTCGCCCACCCCGCACGGCACGCGCAGGCGGTCGGGCGCGCCTTCGGGCGCCAGGTGGAGATGCTCGAGGTCTTCACCCGCCTCTTCGGGCCCTACCCCTTCGACGGCTACGCGGTCGTCGTCACCGACGACGTGCTCGAGATCCCGCTCGAGTCACAGGGGCTGTCGACCTTCGGCTCCACCCTCGCGCGCACCGACTGGGGGGCGCAGCGGCTGATCGCCCACGAGCTGTCCCACCAGTGGTTCGGCAACAGCGCCACGCTCACGCACTGGCGCGACATCTGGCTGCACGAGGGATTCGCCTGCTACAGCGAGTGGATCTGGTCGCAGGAGTCGGGCGGCGAGTCGACGCACACCCAGGCCGTGCGCCACCACGGGAGGCTGACGTCCGAGCCACAGGACCTCGTCATCGCCGACCCGGGTGCCGACGAGCTCTTCGACGACCGGGTCTACAAGCGAGGGGCGCTCACGCTGCACGCGCTGCGGCTGACGATCGGCGACGACGCCTTCTTCGGCCTGCTGCGGCGCTGGCTCGTCGACCACCGCTACGGCTCGGTGACGACCACCGAGTTCATCTCGCTCGCGACGCTCGTGTCCGGCGCCGACGTGGGGCCGCTGCTGGCGAGCTGGCTCTACGACGCACCGCTGCCAGCGCTGCCACCGCTGCCTTAGCGCACCCGCGCACCCACGGGTTGAGCTAGCGCCGCCGGGGCTCCTCGGCGCCGTAGAAGCGCGCGACCGTGGTGATGCGCAGGCGCTCGGCGCACAGCTCGTCGTACTCCTCCAGCCACCGGCGTCGGGATGAGGACCAGCGGCTCTCGGGCTGGCGGGAGTGCCACTCCTCGAGCGTGATCCGCCACACGAGGTCGTCGACGACCACCGCGGCGAGACAGCCGTCGCCGAGGGCCTCGTCGACGGCCACGAAGCAGCCGGTGCTGGAGATGAACAGCTCAGAGATGGGGGCCGGAGGGGGCAGCGGCTGCGCCCGCGGTCGCAGGATCGCCGTCCACCAGGACTCCTTGGCCCCGTCGGTGCCTCGCGTGGATGGTCGCCTCATAGGACAACCATCGTCAGTTCGGGACCCGTTCTGAGGGACTTTGGTCCCCATGCCGCCGCGGACGTCGTCGCCCTCCGGCTGGACGAGGATCCGCACCGGGTTGCCCACGTGCTCCTGCAGCGCGCGGATGCCCTCGGCGCCGGCACGAGGACGTCGGTGACCTCGAGGGTGCGGGTCTCGGTGTCGAGGCGCTGGGCGCGCATGGTCGCGGCCCTCGTGGGTGTGCTCATCTGTCCACCCTCGCGCATCACACGCGGGGAGACTTGACTTCATCCGACGGTCACTCGACGCTGAACGACATGGCGATGATCCGGTCGGCGGGGCTGCGGGGATTCCGTCAGGTCGTCACCGGGCTGGGTGGCGACCCCGACGCGATGGCCCGCCGCGCCCGGCTCGACCCGTTGGCGCTCGACACAGACGAGCTGCTCGTCGACGACGTCGCCGTCGCCACGGTGCTCGAGCTCGCCGCCGCGTGGCTCGAGCGACCCGATCTGGGCCTGCTCGTCTCGCGCCACCAGGACATCAGCCTCCTCGGCCCCCTGGCCGTCGCCATCAGCAACGCCCCCACGGTCGGCGACACCCTCGATGCGACCTCGCGCTACATGTTCGTCCACGCCCCCTCACTGCGGGTGCGGCTCGCGCCCGACCCCCAGGGCGTTCGGGGCGTGAGTGCCCTGGTCTACGAGACGGCGCCCGGCCCGCTGGCGGCGCCGCGCCAGGTGATCGACATCTGCCTCGGCTTCCTCGACGGCCTGCTGCGCTCGGTGGTCGGCGGCCCCTACGGCCTGCGCACCGTCGAGCTGTCGCACGAGCCGCTCGCGCCGGTCAGCGTCTACGAGGAGTTCTTCGGCGTCCGTGTGCTCACCGGCCGGCCCGAGGCGCTGCTGCGCATCCCCACCAGCCTCGTCTCGCGGCCGCTCGAGGGGGCCGACCCCGGCATCCGGCGGATGGCCCTCGACTTCCTCGAGCGCCAGACCCCACCCGACGACGTGCTGGCCCCGCGGGTCGCCGACGCGCTGCGCCAGACCCTCGGCACCTCCGCGCCCGAGCTCGCCGCCGTCGCCTCGCTGCTCGCGGTGCACCCCCGCACGCTGCAGCGGGCCCTGGCCCGCGAGGACACCACCTTCGCCACGATCCTCGACTCCGTCCGCTGCGAGCGCGCGCACCACTACCTCACCACCACCGACCTGCCCCTGGGCCGGGTCGCGGCTCTCCTCGGCCTGTCTGAGCAGTCGACGCTCAGCCGCAGCGCCCGCCGCTGGTGGGGCTGCGCCCCCCGTGACGTGCGCCGCAGCCGTGCGCTGCCCCGGCCGCAGCACACCCCACCACTGCCCGAGGGGACGCGGTGGTGGGCGGGGTGACACCTGACGGGAGCACCGACGACCGGAGCCTCGCCATCGTCACCGAGCGCGGCCACCGCCCGTGGACGGGGGAGCAGGCGCAGGCCACCGGGTCGGAGGCCGTCACGGTCGACCCTCCGCCGCGTCACGCACCTGGCCCCGGCCGCCGATGCCGTGACGCGTCGAGGTCTGAGCGACCGGCACGCAACCGCGGTGACAAAAGGGTGGTCCCCTTCCGTCCTCACGACTAGCGTGTCGGCTGGACGTCGACTGGGCGTTCGCTGCACGGACCATGCAGGGGGCTGACCACCGGGAAGAGCCCATGTCCACCACCACGTCGGCGTCTCCACGCCCACTCCGCCCTCTCTGCCCACGCCGCCCCGACCACCCGGCCGCCCCGCGCCGAAGGCGAGGGCTCACCCTCGCTCTCGTGGCGGCCGTGATCGCGCCCGCGGCGTCCGCGGCCGCCGCCTCGGGTGAGGGCCCCACCCTGACCGCGCCGGGGGCTGCGTACAGCGTGTCGCGGGTGTCGGTCGCCGACGACGGGAGCCAGGCGCGCAACGGCACCCGCTTCCCCGAGGCCCCGGCGGTCTCGTCCTCCGGCCGGTACGTCGCCTTCGTCTCGCTCTCGCCCGACCTCGTCGCCGGCGACACGAACGGCCAGCCCGACGTCTTCGTCCGTGACCGCCTCGCCGGCACCACCGTCCGTGCGTCGGTCGACTCCTCGGGCGCGCAGGTCCCGGCCGCGAGCACCGAGGCGACGATGTCGGCCAACGGGCGGGTCGTCCTCTTCAGCACCGAGGCCGCACTCGTGTCCCAGGACACCAACACCAGCACTGACATCTACGCCCGGGACCTCTGGGCCGGGACCACGACCCTGGTGTCCGCCACACCGAGCGGCCGCCCCGCCAACCGCCCCTGCTTCTTCCCGTCCGTCTCGCGCGACGGCCGGCTCGTGGCCTTCCAGACGGCCGCGTCCAACCTCTCACCGGACGACACGGACAAGGCGGAAGACGTCTACGTCCGGGACCTGCGCAGCGGCACCGTGCGCCGCGCCTCCGTCCTGCCCACCGGGGCGGGGCCCGTCGCTGCGGCGTTCGAGCCACGCCTCGCCCTCGACGGCCGGTCGGTGCTCTTCGCCACCCTCGGGCTCGACGACCGGGTGCGTCTGTGGGTGCGCAGCCTCGACAGCACCGCGGCCCGCCGGGTCCCGGGGCTGGACCCACGCCACACCCTCACCTCCTGGCAGCTCTCGGGCAACGGTCGCTACGTGGCGCTGGCCACCGACGAGGCCCTCGACCCACGCGACGACAACGGTGACCTCGACGCCTACCGCCTCGACCGCGTCACCGGGCGAGCGACCCTGCTGTCGCAGAGCACCACGGGTGGCGCGGCCCTCGGCAGCGACGTCGTCGCCCTCTCCGCAGACGGGTCGGTGGCCCTCTTCACCTCGAGGTCTGCTCAGCTGGTCCCCCACGACACCAACGGCTTCGTCGACGTCTTCCGCCGGGACCTCTCCCGGAGCACGACGACCCGGGTGTCGGTCTCGACCGCAGGGGCGCAGGGTGACTCGGAGTCGGGCTACACCCAGGACGTCGCCATCTCGGCCGACGGCGCCCACCTGGCCTTCGTCTCCTTCGCCACGACCCTCGTCGCGGTGGACACGAACGGCGACCCCGACGTCTTCGTCTGGGATGCCGCCGCCGAACGCTGAGCGCGGCACCCCCGGTGCGTGGATCGCCGTGTACCCTCGAGCCAGCGAGAGGGAGTAGTCCTCCTGCCACCGTGTCGACATACTGGCGCGCTCGATGACCGAGCAGCCCGGTGCGGTGGGTCACCCACGGGTGGCGGACGAGACTTTCGGCCAGATCCACGACCCCCACCGGACGTGCCTGGCCGTCAGGTGTCGTCTTCAGACTCTGCGGCCGGGCCGCAAAGGAGAGACACCGACATGTACGCCCTTCTGCTCAGCACCGCCGTGATCTTCGTTGCGGAGCTCGGAGACAAGAGCCAGCTGATGGCGATGACCTTCGCCACCCGCTACCGCACCCGCGACGTCCTCATCGGGATCACCGCCGCGACCGCCCTGGTGCACCTGGCCTCGGTCGGCATCGGCCTGCTCATCGGCACGGCTTTCGCCAGCTATCAGTGGATCATCTCGATCATCGCGGGCGTGGCCTTCCTCGCCTTCGCCGCCTGGACGCTGCGCGGCGACGAGCTGACCGACGCCGAGGCCGACAAGGCCCGCACCAGCAAGGGGGCCGCGATCGTCGCCGTCGGGGTCGCCTTCTTCCTCGCCGAGCTCGGCGACAAGACCATGCTCGCCACCATCACCCTCGCCGCCCAGCAGAACTGGCTCGGGGTCTGGCTCGGCAGCACCGTCGGCATGGTGGCCGCCGACGCGCTCGCCATCATCATCGGGCGGGTGCTCGGGAAGAATCTTCCTGAGAAAGTCATCAAGATCGGCGCTGCCACCGCCTTCGTCGTCTTCGGGGTCGTCCTGCTCGTGCAGGGCATCGCCAGCCGGGCGTGACAGGCTGAGGGCATGGAGCCCCGCTACCCCCTGGCCGTCATCGACGACGTCCCCGACGACATCCGCGACACCATCCTCGCCGTGCAGGAGAAGAGCGGCTTCGTGCCGACCGTCTTCCTCATGCTCGCGCGGCGTCCGGCCGAGTTCAGGGCCTTCTTCGCCTACCACGACGCGATCATGCTGCGGGCGGAGTCGCACCTCAGCAAGGGCGACCGCGAGCTGGTCGTCACGAGCATCTCGGGCGCCAACCGCTGCACCTACTGCGTCGTGGCGCACGGCGCGCTGCTGCGCATCTACGAGAAGCAGCCGCTGCTCGCCGACCAGGTCGCGGTCAACCACCGCACCGCCGACATCGACGCTCGTCAACGGGCCATCCTCGACTTCGCGCACGCGGTCAACGCCCGCAGCCACGAGGTCGAGCAGTCCGACATCGACGCTCTGGCGGTGCACGGCCTCGACGCCGAGGACGCCTGGGACATCATGTCGATCACGGCGTTCTTCGGGCTGTCCAACCGGGTCGCCAGCGTCACCGGGATGATGCCCAACCCCGAGTTCTACCTCATGGGCCGGGTGCCGCGCCCGGCCTGATCCGGCCAGAAGCGCGCCAGCGGTGTCCCGCCTCGCCTATCCTGAACCGAACTCACCCGGGGACCGACACGAAGGGCCGGGCACCACATGGACGAGATCGACCAGCTCGGCGCCCTGGCCGGTGGCGACGGTGGCGACGACGACGGCCGGCGCGAGGGCCGACGCACGGTGATCGCGATCGCCGCCGCCGCGGGGCTGGGCACGCTCGCTGTGGTCGTGACGATCTGGATGATCTCGGTCACGGGCGCGGCACCGGGCCCGAGCGGGGCCGGTGGGGCAGCGGCCGACTCCATCGCGAGCGCCCTCTCCACCGAGACCCCCGCAGACGCCGAGACCACAGCGACCGACGACTCCACACCGACGACCGACGTCACCACGCTGGTGACGTCGCCGCCCCCCGCGCCCGTGCCGAGCCCCACGCTCGACCTGCCTCCGCCGGAGCAGCCGACCTTCACGGCCGCACCGGCGGCCCCGTCGACACCGTCGACCCCGGCCCCGGCGGTCACCCAGGTGCCGACCGCCCCACCTTCCACTGCCCCCCGTCCGGGGCCGGGGGTCGTGAGCGACGTGGTGCTGTCGTGCCGTCGGGTGGGCGACCAGACGCGAGCCAGCCTCACCTTCCGCACCACCGCGCCCGTGGCGGTCTGGCTGACCGGCGGCGGGAAGATCGCCCGCGGCATGGAGGGTCCGGGCGCGGTCACGGTCAAGGTCAGCGGAGGGCGCGCCGGCTACTGCCTGGCGACCGTCGACCGGGACAGCTACGGCCCGGTCGCCGCCTCCTAGAGACTGTCCGACGACCCGAGAGGACCGGGGTGCAACGATGCGACCCGTGTCGGGTGTCTTCCAGGGTGACCACTGCCGTGGGCGCGAAGGGGAGCGTTGACCATGCCGTCCCCCAGCGACCCCGGCCCCCGGGAGCACGACGAGGACTTCATGCACTTCGTGATCGAGCGTCAGGACGCCCTGCGCCGCACGGCATACCTGCTGTGCGGCAGCTGGGCCGGTGGTGACGACCTCGTGCAGGAGGCGCTGACCCGCGTCTACGTCGCCTGGCCGCGCATCAGCTCACCCCACGCCGCGTTCGCCTACACGCGCACGACCATGCTGCGCGCCCACCTCAACGACCGCCGCAAGTGGGGGCGCGAGATCGTCGTCGACGACGTGCCCGAGCGACCGGTGGTCGAGGCCGACCCCACCCTCGGCCTGACCCTCGAGACCCTCCTGGCGCAGCTGCCGGAGCGCCAGCGGGTGATGGTGGTGCTGCGGTTCTACGAGGACCTCACGGTACCGCAGATCGCCCAGGAGCTCGACCTGCCGCTCGGCACGGTCAAGAGCGGGCTGTCCCGGGCGCTGGCGAGCCTGCGGGGCCGCCTCGACACCTCGTTCGATGCGCCCGACGGCGCCCGCGACGAGGAGGTGACCTCATGACCACCACCCCACCCGCCGACGACTCGTCCGAGGCCCTGCGCCTGCGTCGTGAGCTGCGCCGGCGGCTGCACCAGGTCGACGACCTCACCCCGCCCCCGGCCCGCGACTTCGCGGCGCTGGCCGTCGCCGCGGGGCGCGCCGCCGAGGCCGAGGTCACCGGCTCCGATCCCGACGCAGCTTCCGGGGTGACTCCCGACGACGAGCCACAGGAATCGCCGGCGCCGGTGCCGACGCCGACGGTGCTGGTGCCGCTGACCCGTCGGCGGTGGCCGCGCGTGCTGGTGGGCGTGGCCGCCGCGGTCGTGCTCGGCGCCGTGGCGGTGCCCGCCCTCCCGCAGCTGTTCCGCCAGTCGGCCTCCACCAGCTCGGAGAGCACAGCGCTCGACGCCGCGGGGAGCGCCGCCGGCGCCCCGCAGCAGGCGGCGACCGGAGCCGGGGCTGCCCGGGGCACGTTGGGGTCCGCCCCCACGGCGGTCTCGAAGGCCGTGCCCTTCGCCAGCGGCGTCGCCACCGGCCCGTCCGGCCCCGCGGGCGACCTCACCCCCCTCGTCGACCAGCTGCGGGCCCGGCTGACGGCTCCCCCGTACGACGCCAGATCGGTCGTCCTGCTCTCCGACCCCACCCGGGTCGAGATCACGCTGCCCACGCCCGACCCGGCGGCGCTCGAGCTGGCGCGCGGCCTCCTGCCCGACGGCACCCCGGTCGCCCTCCTGCCCGCCGGCTGAGCCCACCCCTGCGAGACTGACGCGGTGATCCTGCTCGAGCCGCTCACCGCCCCGGTCGACCCCGTCGAGGCGCTGCGCCGCATCGCGCTGCTCCTCGAGCGGTCGCGCGCCGGCAGCTACCGCATCGACGCCTTCCGCAAGGCGGCCCGGGTCGTCGCCGGGCTGGAGGACGACGAGCTGGCCGCGCGAGCCGCCGCCGGCACGCTGACCGAGCTCGCCGGTGTCGGTGACGCGACCGCTGCGGTGGTGGCGCAGGCGACGGCAGGCGTGGTGCCGGCATACCTGACGTCGTTGCAGGAGAAGGAGTCCGAGCCGCTGACGCGCGGCGGCGAAGCCCTGTATGCCGCGGTCGTCGGCGACCTGCACTGCCACTCCGACTGGAGCGACGGGGGCAGCCCGATCGACGAGGTGGTGCTCGCGGCCGTCGAGCTGGGGCAGGAGTGGCTGGCCCTGACCGACCACTCGCCGCGCCTGAAGATCGCGCACGGGCTGTCGGTGGCCCGGCTCAGCGAGCAGCTCGGCGTCGTGGCGGCCATCAACACCTCGCTGGGTGACCGCTTCCGGCTGCTGTCGGGTATCGAGGTCGACATCCTCGACGACGGCGGCCTCGACCAGACCGACGAGATGCTGGCTCGGCTCGACGTCGTCACGGCGTCGGTGCACTCCACGCTCAAGATGGCGTCGAAGCCGATGACCCGGCGGATGGTCACCGCCGTCTCCGACCCGCGGGTCAACGTGCTGGGCCACTGCACCGGACGCCTCGTCGAGGGCTCGAGGGGCACCCGTGCGCAGTCGGAGTTCGACGCGCGCGCCGTCTTCGAGGCGTGCCTGGCCGGTGACACGGCGGTCGAGATCAACTCACGCCCCGAGCGGTGCGACCCGCCCGACGAGCTGATCGAGCTGGCCCGCGACATCGGCTGCCTCTTCACCATCGACTCCGACGCGCACGCCCCCGGGCAGCTCGACATGAAGGCCTACGGCTGCGAGCGGGCGGAGCGCCTCGGCATCGACGCCGACCGGATCGTCACGACCTGGCCGGTCGACCGCGTGCTCGCCTGGAGCCGCGCCGGGCGGTAGGCCCGGGGGCGAGCGGGCGATTTGGAGGCCCCCCGCACGATCCCCTATGCTCCTACAAGTCCTCGACGGACCCGGGTCCCCATCGTCTAGCGGCCCAGGACCCCGCCCTTTCACGGCGGTAGCACGGGTTCGAATCCCGTTGGGGATACGCACGACCAGCACCATCCGCACGCAGCACCACCAGCACCACCCAGTTTGGCCCCGTAGCGCAGTTGGTTAGCGCGCCGCCCTGTCACGGCGGAGGTCGCCGGTTCGAGCCCGGTCGGGGTCGCCCTCAGGGCCCGTCACTTCGGTGACGGGCCCTTCCTCGTCGGCTTGGCGGCATCCGGGGCAGGGGTCAACCCGCGAGCGCTGCCGCGACCACGACGGCGGCAAGCAGCGTCACCTGGAGCGACAGCAGCGCGGCGTGCGTCCCGACCGCCATCGGGGGCCGACGGCTCGTCGAGGTGCCCAGGCGGGCGTGCTGGCGGTGCCGCAGGCCGCGCAGGAGGCCGACCACGTGGGCGAGGCTGACGGCGACGACGACGAGCACGGCCGGACCCAGCCGCTCGTAGGCCAGCCGCGCCAGCAGCAGCGAGACCCCCAGCAGCGAGAGCGCCGTCCGCTGCCAGGCGAGGGTCGTGCGCTCGACCGCCAGCCCGGGGGTCGCGCTCACGGCGCGAGGGTCACGACGAGCACGGTCAGCGCGGCCACGACGAGCAGCAGGGCGAGCGACCCGGCGACGGCGAAGCCCGGCATCGGCTCGTGGCGGCGCATGGCCCGCTCGGCGGTGGCCCACCGCACCCATCCGGCGACGACCGCGAGCACCCCGAGCGCCGCGAGCACGGCACCCCCGACGCGACGCAGGCCCGGCGCGGTGGTCAGGGGCAGCGCCTGCAGCGCCACCCCACCGGCGAGCAGGGCGAGCGCCGTGCGCACCCAGGCCAGGAAGGTGCGCTCGTTGGCGAAGGAGAAGCGGGGGTCGGGCTCGTCACCCTCGTCGTAGACCCAGCCGGGCCACCGGCGCTCGGGGCTGCTCATGGCCCCCAGTATGTCCGGCGCGCTCGCGCAGTCGTACCGTCGAGGGCATGACACAGAAGACCTGGTTCATCACCGGCACCTCGCGCGGCTTCGGCCGGGAGTGGGCCCTGGCCGCCCTCGAGCGCGGCGACCGCGTGGCGGGCACCGCACGCGACACCAGCACCCTCGACGACTTCACCGCACGGTATGGAGACGCCTTCCTGCCGCTGCCGCTCGACGTCACCGACCGCGACGCCGACGTCGCGGCCGTGAAGGCGGCCTACGACCACTTCGGACGGCTCGACGTCGTGGTCAACAACGCCGGATACGGCCACTTCGGCTTCATCGAGGAGGTCTCCGAGGCCGAGGCCCGCGACCAGATCGAGACGAACCTCTTCGGCGCCCTGTGGGTCACTCAGGCGGCGCTGCCCTACCTGCGCGAGCAGGGCTCCGGCCACATCATCCAGGTGTCGTCGATCGGCGGGATCTCGGCCTTCCCCGGCATCGGGCTCTATCACGCGAGCAAGTGGGGCCTCGAGGGCTTCAGCCAGGCCCTGGCGGGCGAGGTCGCCCGCTTCGGCATCCACGTGACGATCGTCGAGCCGGGAGGCTTCGCCACCGACTGGGGCGGCGCGTCGGCCAAGCACTCCGCGGGGCTCCCGGCCTACACCGAGGCCAAGGAAGAGATGCAGCGTCAGCGTCAGGCCCGCGTCGGCGCCGGGGGGGCCGGTGACCCGACCGCCTCCGCGGCCGCGATCCTGCAGGTCGTCGACGCCGACGAGCCCCCGCTGCGGGTCTTCTTCGGCGCCGCCCCGCTCGGCATCGCAAAGGCCGACTACGCCTCGCGGATCGAGACCTGGGAGCAGTGGGACCACGTCGCGCAGCTCGCCCAGGGCTGAGCCGGCCCCCTGCGTCCGCGTCGCGGCGGCTTCTTGGCCCCCGTGACGCGGACGCATCGGTGCCCGTACGGCGCACCTCCTCGCCTCCGGTATAGTTTCGGCGAGCCGGACTCGTCCGGTTCTCTCGTGCGAGGCCCTGGTGCCCTGTACGCGGCCAGGTAGCTCAGTTGGTACGAGCGTCCGACTGAAAATCGGAAGGTCGGCGGTTCGACCCCGCCCCTGGCCACCCCCAAAACCGCAGGTCACAGGCCTGTGACCTGCGGTTTTGTGTGTCCCGGCGGTGCGTGCCGCCGTAAGCCGACTGACCGTCAGAGACCCCGGATCGCCGCGAATCGCCGGGAGATGTTGCACGAGATGTTGCACGACGTCTTGGCGTCGAGATAGTTCGTCTAAGGGCAGAATCGGCCGTAGACGGCCGAACTCGTCGCCGCTGTGACGGAGCAACCTGCGGTCTTCGCGAGCCAACGGAGGGGCGCGGCGCTGCTCGGACGCATTAGTCCCGGGAGTTGTCCGTCGAGCCGTGGCCAGTTGCTGTGGCTTTGATAGTCCTCGGTGTTCTCGGTGCACCCGAGGAGGCCGCCGACCTTCTGGTTGAGCACGTCGCGGACTTCCTTGGGGTTGCGAAGACCTCCTGGGTTCGTCGTCGGAAGTCTTAACGCGCCAGCCCTCGAAGGTGTTGTCCCTCCTCCCCGGGATGCCCCTCGCCCACCCTCTGATTGCGGAGAACTTCTGGCTCCTCGCAGACTGCTGCAAAGAGTCCCGGGCACCGTTACTGGCCGGGCGATACCGTAGACCGCGCCCGCACGGACGCCCGCGGCCAGCCGGGGTCGTAGTTACACCGCAATTGTCAACGAGGACATCGCCGCCGGCGCCACGGATCGACTGCAACTCCCTGCAGTTGACCGGCTCCGGCGCAGGCCGCCCGCCACGAGGAGCCGCCTTGACCCCGTTTCCGTGGTTGCACCCCACCGAGCACAAGGAGCCCGATAGTGTCCGCAGCGTTCTCCGCAGGCCCGCTCACCGATGACGTGGCGGGTGCCGTGGCTCAGTTCTTCTACGGAGGAGCAGGGCCTTCCCACACGGATGTCACGCGCGTTCTGACGCAGTCGGGATACTCCGACAACTACGTGAGGCCCAGTGTCGGGCAGGGACCGAACAAGCAGGACCGTGTCCTCGGGGCATTCCGCGAAGCCCAACGCTCGCCTGCCCGGGCCCGGCAGCTCGTCGACGGCCTGCTTGGCCTCCTCCGCCGGAAGAGCCTCATTGGCGATCCTGACGATGTCCAGAAGTCGGACGACGAACGGCAGCTGCGCCGCGCTCTCGGCGCCGTTGGCTGGCGACTTGACGACACCGGGCACCTCCACCCATTCGCCGGCGTTGACATCGACTCCGGCGGCCGCGAAGCCCTCGACGAGATGGTCGCACGCATCCGCCGCTCAACCTCCGACCCCGGGTTGCTTATCGGCCAGGCCAAGGACCTCCTCGAGGCCGTCGCCAAGTTCGTTCTTGAGGAGCTTGGGATGCCCGTCCCTGCGAACATCGCCTATCCGGCGCTCTGGCACATTGCGCGGGAGAGGCTTGGCATCCTGCCCACGCAGGTCGATCAAGACCTGCCTGGCTGGGAAGCCATCCGAGAGATTCACCAGTCCACATGGGCCATTGCTTCGCAGGTCAACACGCTGCGAAACCTACAAGGGGTAGGCCACGGGCGAACTTTGCCTACCGGCGTCACTGAAGACCTCGCGATGCTGGTCGTCCGCGAAGCATGCAGCGTCGCTGACTACATGCTGGCGATGCTCGGTAGGGCGCCCGGCGCCTAGGAAGCTCAGCCTGCGTGCTCCGATACCCGGGAACACCGACGCGGGGCGCACAACCCGCGGCGAGCTAATCGAGCGGCGACGGGTAGCCGGCGCATCACGACGCCGTTGGGATCTGCGCACCCGTCGCCAAGTCGAGCTGGTGGAGAGTCGGCGCTGTCCAACGTCCGATGCCGACCTCACTCAAATGCTGGTACTGATGGATATCTCCGGGCTCTGCTGCGGTGCGCGACTTCACCGACTGCTACCCCTGACCGCCGTCAGTCAGGGTCGCGAGCGGGTCGGCCGCGGCTGGCCTTCAGCCTGCCGGGCAATGCTTGTACTGACCTGCGGGCGCTGCTGGTCCCCTCGCGGGCATGCACCAAGGCAGCGCCTCCCCCACGTCGGACCGCACCTATACCCGCGGACCCGGTCTCGAGCGCGCGGTCGCGAACTTCACCAGCCGCAGAAGACCATCGGCGCACCTCCACCTCCCCTCGGTTCGACTCCAGTCCGAGCACCAGCTGGAAGTCGACGATCGCGCCCCCGGCCTTTCCGCCGGCACGCACCGCCCGCGGCGACGCGCCCGGGTGCAGTAGGACCTTCTCGTTCGCGGTGCCTGCCGCCGCCATGATCCGGACCAGCAGCCGCCCCGTCGCCGCGCTGATGTCGTTGACCCGCTTGCGTCGGGCCTCGTCCAAGCCTCGTCGGTGGGCGTCCACGTCGTCGGGCGACGTGTCGAACACCCGGTCGAGCTCGAGCACGTCGAGACCCTCCTGCAGTTGGAACGTCCGAGCGAGCACCGCCAGCCACTCCTGGGTCGACGTCGCCGCAGCCGTTGTCGCACTCGCGATGTCCGACACCTTGTCGGCGGAGTCGAGCGCGACCGCGAGTCCGTCGAGCTGTGCCAGGGCGTAGCCCTGCACCTCAGCGATGGTCGTGGTCAGGTTCTGCACCTTTGACCAAGTCACCTCGTCGACCTTGCCCCGCGCACGGCTGACGGTCAGCGCTTCGTCGATGGCCATGCCAGCGCCTGTCAGCCGAGAGACCACCGAGTCCTTCTGGGCCCGCAGGACGTGATCCAGCTTCGCGTCGATGCTTTGCAGGTAGTCGGTGATCTCTTCCATCGTTTGCTGCATGGCCAGCTGCGCCATGAAGGCGGACGCGCTGGCGAGCGTTTCCGGGTTGGTGAGCGCAGCACCGGGACCACGCACGAACTGGACGAAACCCTTCACCTGGCCCTTGCTGCCCTTGAGCACCCCGGTCGAGAGACCGGTCTTCGAGCTCTTGCGCAGCCCGTACTTCTTCATCTCCTTCGCCGACTCCTCAGTGAGCTTCACCCACCGCCCCGAGTTCGCGGCGATCTCGGAGCCGGCCCGTGTGGCCGCCGACGCCTTCCCGAGGAGTCCACGGAGGCGGCCTACGCCCAGACCCGTCGATGCCGGTCCCGAAGCGACCATGCCCTCGGACGCAAAGAACTGCTCGACCGCGCTGGGCGCGCCGAACACCGCCAGGCCGTGCTCGTCAGCCACCAGCTGGATCTCGCTGCCAGCCAAGCTCTCGTCGTCGCTCACGCGCTCTCCACCATCCTCAGTGCATTCTCGATCCGGGCCGGAGTGAGTGTCGCTGCCAGCACCGACACCTGCGCGCGCAGCTGGTCCGGTGACGCGGTGAGGTCGACCCGGTGGACGGCGATGGCGGTGTCAGCGCCGATCACCTCGTATCGAGGTGGGGGTGTCCCGCCGTCGGCGTAGATCAGGTGCCCCGTGGTGAGGCCGAGGCGTGCGCCGTAGGTCACGAGCTGGTAGATGTCGGCGTTCGAGACCTTGCCGGCGTCGTCGAGAACCTTGTACTTGGTGTCTGCGACGCCGGTCCATCCGGTGCCGTCGTCGCGCACCAGGTCAGGGCGGATCACGAGGGTGTCCCGATGATCCAGTGGCAGTGTGACCTGCGCCGACCAGGCCGGGTCGACTTCGGCCAGTAGCCGCGCCACCAGCCGCTCGAACAGGTGGGCCATGTTCACCCGGAATCCGTGCACGACGGTGTCCCCCGCCGTGCTCTCCACACTCACGTGCCGCAGCGTCAGCTCGGCCAGCCCCAGCAGAGCATGCAGCCGGGCGTTCAACCGCGTCGGCTGCCACCCCGGCAGTGATGCACCTGGCACTAGCCGCGCGGCCTCGGCCAGCATCCGGTCCACCCGACGCAGGTCCGCCTCCACTCCAGCCGCCACCCCGGGCAGTGCCAGGAGTACGAGCGCGGCCGAGCGGATGAGCTGGTTCTCGGCAGTGTCGACGGTCCACTCATCCACGGTCACCTCCAGCGGGCTCAGCTGCCCGAACCTCCGCAGGTACTGCTCCCGCAGGCGCAGCCGCCCCCGGAGTACGGACAGGGTCTGGTCTTCGGTGCGGTAGCCGCGCAGCGGACCTGCCGCGAGTGCATGCGCAGCCTCCAGCACGAACAACCGGGCGAGGACGGCGGACAGGTCGGCGTCGTCCGCCACCTCGACCCGCTCGTCATCGAGGGCCAGGTCGGCCGCACCGTCCGCCATGGCGAGCAGGCGCAGCACCTGGACGGCCCCGATCTTCGGAGCGACGCGCACCACGAGGTCGCCGCGCGCTACTGCCCCCACTGAGTACTCGGCCGTCACCTTCCAGCCCAGCTCGTGCGGGGTGGCCTTCACCAGCTGCGTCGTGTTGAGCGCAGCGGCCTCCGCGGTGGTGAGGTCGACCGGGTACAGCGTCTGTCCCTCGGACAGCCGCTCCAGGTCACTGCGGCTCGGCAACCGCCTCACCCACTGGGGTGGCACCGGTGCCGGCTAGGCCGAGCTCGCGCACCCATGCGGGGAACGGGTACCAGGCGTCGACCTGCGCGTGCTTGCCATAGTGGTGCTCGACCAGCATCGGGCGCAGCTCACGGCGCCAGAGCCGGTCTAGCGCCGCCGGGGTCTCGACGCCCTCTCGCATGAAGTACGACGGGCCGAAGGCCAGCGCAGGGTCCAAGCCACGCTTGGACATCTCGGCGTTGAGGCGGTCGCGAAGGTCGGCCAGCTGCGTCGGGCGGCCGGTGGCCGCGCACCAGCGGTGGAGCATTCCCGTCAAGGCTGGCTCATCCGAGCCCATCGAGAGGAACACGAACCGGCGTCGCATCGCCGCGTCGAGCAGCGCGATCGAGCGGTCGGCGGTGTTCATCGTGCCGATGACGAACAGGTTGGGCGGAAGCGAGAAGCGCTCTCCCGCGCTGTACAGCAGCTCAACCTCGGCCCCGCGGTACTCCAAGAGGAAGTAAAGCTCGCCGAAGACCTTCGCGATGTTCGCGCGGTTGATCTCGTCGATGACCAGCACGAACGGCTTTCCCGGCGCGTTGCGGGCCTCGTCCGCGATGCGCTTGAGCGGCCCAGGTGTCACCGTCAGGGACGCTCCGCCAGCGTCCGAAGTCGCTACCGGCCGGAATCCCTCGACGAAGTCCTCGTAGGAGTACGTCGGGTGGAACTGCACCAGCGCCGACTGGGCCTCCGTCAGTCCGCAAGCCTCGAGAAGTGCCTGCACCAGGTACGTCTTGCCCGTGCCTGGCGGCCCCTCCAGCACCACCTGCCGGCGCTCATTGAGGCTGAGCAACAGCTCCTCGACCCACGACGAGTCCGCGTGATGTAGCTTCTCCGCCAGCTCCTTCTCGTCGCAGGCCAGTACGGCGACCTCGACCGTGACCGGCTCGTCCTCGGTCTGCTCCGGATCAGTGACGGATGAGGCCAGAAGCTCGTCCATCTCACCGTCGCCTGGTTGGGTCAGCTCGTCGTCGCTGCCCGTGAGCTCCTCGAGAGGTCCGGCAAGATCAGTCAGGTCGAGGACGTCTTCACCCTTGAACCGCACTCGTGTCCGGATGCTGCCCGGCAGTGCCTTCACATCAGGAGCGACGTCGGCATACCAGCTGACTCCGCGCGTCAGAAGCGTCATCCCTCCGATGGACTGGAGCCGTGCCGCCTCGTCCAGCAGCCAACCCAACCGGAGCGCTCCGCCGTCGACGGTGGCGACGAGGTCGCCTCCCTTCATCCCGAGTGCGAAGGAGAGCACGTCGCGCTTCTTGGCCTCCCGCTTCACCACCTGAAGGTCCCCGTAGTGCTCGTCCACCAGGTCGCCCAATGACTTCTGGGTCGGCTCCTTGGGCAGCTGGGTCAGCTTGCCGACGGTGATCGACACGATCCCCTGCCGCACCCAGGTGGGGACCCGGTTCTGCTGGTCGACCTCGCCGCGGACCAGCCAGGCCCGCTGCCCTCCGTCGTCACTCCACGCTTGGAGCAGCGGCGCCTGGTCGTAGCGAACCGCCGCGCCATCAGCTTCAGCCTGCAGTCGCAGCGTGACCGTCTTCAGGTCCTTCTCCACGTCCCCAGTCGACTCGCCGGGCTCGGTGCCAAGCGCAGCCACGATCGCCTGTCGGTCGGCTGGCCGCAGCACAGTCGTGAACGAGGCCGGGTGGACGACGACGCACAGCAGCGCCGCGACGCGCTGATCGACACCCGGTGCTGCGGCGGCCAGGTCCCGAAACGCCCAGGGGTCGTCCCAGACCGCGTCACGCGTCTCAGCAGGCTGCTCATGCCAGTGCACCACGAGGTTCGCGAAGGATGACAGCATCAGCCACGGTGTCGCGATGAGTGCCTGACCGGCATGAACGAAGCCCTGTTCCAGGTGTGCAGACATCCTCCACGGCAGGCCGGGCGGCAGCTCTTTCGTGAGCAGCAGCGGACTGCGGACCCGGGCACGCTTCGTGGAGCCCCGCATGTCGCTGATGGGTGCGACAAGCAACACCCACATCTCGGCAGCGAGCACTCGTGCCGTGTCGAGCGCCAGCCCGGGCATTGGACCCGCCGGCGTCGGCTCTGCTGCCAAGTAGTCGCGCGCTGCGGTGGCGGCGTCGTGACTCCAGACGTTGACGCCGGGGACGAGTGCCGAGCCGCCGGAACGCCATGCCGCGATCACCGGCTCGGTGGACATCCGCGCGTGACTGAAACCGGTCCCGTCGTGTACGACCTGAGATGCGGTGTCGACCGAGGCAGGAGTCAGCGGAGCCTTCCGGAGGGCGTCCCAGTCGCGATAAGCCACGTCAGATGCTTCGTACAGCGACTGCGGGTCCGGGTGCTCGCCCAAGGCGTCCGCACCCTCCCTGGCTGCACGAAACCCGCCGTCGGACGTGGCGTGAAGCCAGCCGGCGTGCTCGTAGCTGGTCGTGAGCAGCCAGCTCATGTTGTTCCAGGCGCGAACTGCTCCGCTCTTCGTGACACTGCGGTCGTAGTCGTTGAGCGGCACCCGCGCCTCCGCCAGCGCCTGGAGCTTCGCCAACGGGATAGGCACCGGTTGCTGAAGCAGTTCCTCCAGCGCGGCCCGGAGCCTCAGTCGGTAGCGCTGGGTCCACTGCGGGTCCGGCGTCATGTGTGCCGTCGACGGAGCCGGGTCAGGCGTGATGGTCATGCCGACCTCTCAGTGCGTGCCGGCCACGGTCGTTCGGGGTGGCGGAGACCCGCGCCGGGTGGCGGGTCGAGTGGGGAGACGAACTGGACCCCGGTTGCAGCTGCTTCGGCGAAGGCGTCGTACGCGGCGAAGACAATCCGCTTGGTCCGGTACTCACCCAAATCGCGCATCTCGTACTTGGCCATCACTACGAAAGAATCAAGGACATGCTCGGCTTCGGCCCGCGACAGGCCGTAGACGTGCAGCATCGCGGCGTCGAGCTCTGCAATCAGCTGAGCGCGGCGTTCCGGAATCCAACGGAATGGTGCGCCGACCGACGAGCCGGCGGGCCATGCCAGAACGTCGCGGGCGTAGCCGGCCATCCTGTGGCTGGTGTATGCCAGCTCCAACACCCTTGGCCGGACGAAGTCCGCAAGGGTCGCGTTCGCCCACAAGACAGGCTGGTCGAACGTCGAAGGGGTCGGGCAGGCGAGTTGCTTGACAATAAAATAGCTCATTCCCGTTCCGCTGAGCTTCTGGCGGGCCACGTAGTCGTAGGCCATTGACGACCATACCGCTTGAAGAAGCGGACCGTGAGTTGGGTTGAGGGGGAATGCCAGCGGAAACTTGTGCCCCACTGCAGAGACGGGCAAGGCGCTGGGTATGAAGCACCTATACTGTTCCGCCTTCGTGATGTCGCGCCAACCGAGCAGCCAATCCCGGTCCCACCAAACGGGCAGCGCTTTCAAAATTGCGTCCTCGTCGACCCAGTACCGGGCCATTACATCAGCGTCCGCATTATCGAGTTGCAGAGTAGTCAGGCGTGGTAACGACCCGAGGTTCAGCTGTGCTTGGGAAGCGTTCGCGTAGGTGGCAAGCCGGTTGTTCCAGTGGGACAGCATCTTGGCCTCGTACAATGGCGGCAGGGTCCGTTCCGACGTCTCCCACGCCCAGCCGCCATAGGCCAACCCCTCGTCGGCGCAGTCGGAGGCGGATCTAAATAGGCCGCTATCGTTGGCCATGTCGAACAGGCGCACGAAGGTAAGGTTCCAGGAGTTTGCGCCGCCATCCCGGATCAGGACCGGGTGCCGCCTGTAGCAGCCCAAGGTGATGTCGGCGTCCACCCGTGACCGGAATACGGGTAGCGTGCCGGTGTTGGGATTGAGCAGCAGCACTTCTTCTGGGGCTAGAACGAATCGGCTCAGGGGGATGTCCGCCACATGCCGCACAACGAAGGCCAACTGCACGTCCGTTACACGCGCTCCACCGGTCATCGACGTGACGGCGAACCGGAACGCGTGATGTACACCAGCGAACATGCGTGACTCGTTGTCGAAGTCGTAGAAGGCAGCCAGTCGCGCGCTGCCCAACGTCTCAGCGAAGAAGGCCGCGGTAGTGGCGTCGGTCGCCAGCCCGGTGGGCGTGATGATACCGCTGCGCCCAGCGGAGGCAAGGACGCCACGGAAATGCTCGGCGAACACCTGATATGTGTTCACATCCCCCACGCCAGTGAGCGGGTACCGGCCACTGGTACGCATGAAGTGGCTCTCGGCTTCCGAGCGACGCTTGGCGTTGTTGAACTCCACGAAGAGGGCATGGCGCTCCCCGCCCTCCAGGGCTGCGATCCCCTTCTTGCGGGCCGCGGCGTTCTTGGCCATGGCGATGTCCTCGGCGCGTGTGGCGAAGAACTCCTGCTCCTGGAGCTTGACTCTTTCCCAAGGTGGATTCCCAAGAATCGATGCAAAACCACCCGTCCACCCGTACGTATCGCCGACAGGGCCGCCGTCGGCCATGCCGAAAACGTCGGGGAACTCTAGGTGCCAGTGGAAAAGTCGGTGGCGGGCGGCTATGACACTGACCGCGTCCAGGACTGTCTTGTCGGCGGTTCCGGCGGCGACGTCGTCCACGACGGTGGTGGTGATCGGGACCGAGGTTGGGCTCTTCTCCACGAGGAACGCGGCGCACCAGGCGTCGGCGGCCAGGCGATGGCGTTCGCTCTCTAGGTCGTCTTCGAGGGTGGCATAGCGCTGGGCCGCGAAGGTGACCTCGGCAAGAGTGGCGGCAGCCCGCAGCGCCTGATTAACCTCAGCGGTGACAGTGCGGGCGTGAGCCGGGTCTAGGTCGACAGCGCCGTCGCTGAAAAGGTCGTCACCGCCGCGATTTGCGCGCTCGGCCTTGTTGGCCCTCCTCCACCGGGCGGCGACGGCCTTGTCATCACCAGTAAGGGCGGTGAAGGCATCGTCCGGGACGCCGTCTCTTAGGAGGGCCGGGGTGGCGCCAAGAAGGGCGTTGCCGACCTTGATGTGGTGGTCGAGGAACGACAGCGGCTTGCCGGGGGTCATCGCGGTAAGCCAGAGGCTGACTTTCGCGAGGTCGGCGGCCATCGGGTTGAGGTCAACCCCGTAGAGGCAGCTGCCGACCACGTCGTGGAGGGCGTCGGAGTAGTCGGTGGGCGTGGGGTCGAGCTCGCCGGTGCGCGCCACCGCTAGCCGCAGTGCGATCCGGCGGGCGGCAGCGACGAGGAAGTGCGCCGACCCGACCGCGGGGTCGCAGACCTTGAGGGCGAGCAGCGCCTCGGCCCGGTCCTCGGGTGTTCGGGTGCGTTTCTCGACGTCGTCCAGCACAGGGTCGAGCGCCGTGTCGAGGACGAGCTCGACAAGCTCGGACGGTGTGTAGTAGCTGCCGGAGGTCTTGCGGTCGTTGCCGGCCAGCGTTTCCATCGCGAACGTGTGGCTGAACGGGTCGTAGCGGGGCACGAGCTCCAGGAGCGACTCGTACACCGAGCCGAGTTCCTCGGCGCCGAGGTGGGCGAAGTCCACCATCCGCCGCAGCTCACCCTTCGGCTGCACCACAGACAGCGACCGGACGGCTGCGAGCAGCGCCGTGTTGGGGAGCCGGGATCCTGCCAGCACGTCGGCGGCGGTGGCGCTGAACAGGCCGCCGAGTCCCGGCAGTCCGAGGCGGGGCTCGCCGTCCGAGTGGGCGAGCGCGCTGAACACGAACGTCGAGGCCTGCCACAGATCGTCGTGACCGCTGCCGTGCCGCTTCAGCGCCAGGTCGCGCAGACGGGCCGAGGAGAAGTAGTCCTGGTAGCGATCCCGCTGGTCAGCGGTGGCATCCGGCGCCAGCAGTGCCCCACGGTCCTCAGCCACAGCCCAGAACAGCAGCCGGTAGACCGTCCGCAGCAAGGCGGCGTGGACGTCTGAGAGCTGGACAGAGCCGTCCGCGAGGGCCTGGCGCAGCGCGGAGTTCGGGGGGTGTTGGAGGAACCCCGTGCCAAGGGTCTCCAAGGCTCTCTCGACCCCGTCGCGGAGCAACGTCAGGGCGCGTACACCCTGGCCGATGGCCGTGGTACGCCACCGTTCTAACCAGCATGAGGCCGGAGTAGCGGGGCCGGCCGCTTCGACGCGAGACTCGTGAGCCAGCAGGTACAGCAGGGTGAACTCGGAGAAGAGCTCGGCGTCGAACATCGCCTCGAGGTCGAACTCGACGTAAGCGAACCCGGCCAGCGTGGTGGAGTCGCGCAACAGGCGCAGGGTCCGGCCGTTGGTGAGGATCGCCCACAGGAAGTCGTCGTTCCGGTTGAGCAGCTCCTGCACCATGGCGTGCGGGGCGCGCGCAGCGCCGGCGACGCCAGGGCTCCGCGCGTCGAGGGGCACGCCCCACCCGAGCTGGTGGATGGGATTGCTCCCCCACAGGTGGCTGACGGGGTACTGCTTGATCGCTGTCCCCTCGCCGGCAGTGAGCCCGCCGGCGGGGGTGACCGGGACCCTGCCGTAGCCGAGCTCGGCGAAGACCTGGCTGAGCCAGCGCTCGCGGGTGACCGCCACGGCCGGGTCGCCTGCAGCGAGCGCGGTGAGGTCATCACGGAAGCGTCGGTAGGTGGCGAGCAGGTGGGTCCAGGCGCGGGCAGCTGCTTCGCGGGGAGTCTC
This sequence comes from Dermatophilaceae bacterium Soc4.6, assembly GCA_039889245.1. NCBI lineage: Bacteria > Bacillati > Actinomycetota > Actinomycetes > Micrococcales > Dermatophilaceae > Dermatophilaceae bacterium Soc4.6. The sequence continues at coordinate 1,866,925 of JAZGVH010000002.1, forward strand.
GGAGCCGAGGTGATAGTCGGTCCCCTTGAGGCCGTCGATGGTGCCAGCAAGCACGGCCGTGACGACGTCGTTGGGCAGCAGGCCGCCGACGACGCGGACGGTCGACAGGCGGGCGGCGCCGGTGGCGGCCGAAGTGTGCTGGGCGCTCACTGTGCGCCTCGCGTGGGCATGAGTAGCTGGACGCTAAGGATGTCGACGGGCTGCTGGGGGGTGACGCTCAGACCGCGGCGGGAGCGTTCGGCGTCCCTGGTGGAGCCGGCGCGGGCTCGCAGGTGCGCATCGAGGAGCCGCTGCGCGCGGTGCTCGGCCACCTGAGCCAGGACCGGCTGGAGGGCGCCCAACCCGGTGAGGACGCCACTCATCCACTGATGGGCAACTGGAAGCGGCACGTTGCCAGCGGGCTGAGCGTCGACGAGGCGTTCGGCCTCGTCGTCGACGAGCCATGCAGCCGCGTCCGGGGCGCCCTCGAAGGCGAGGACGCAGGCGTCCTCGGCGACCTTCTGCTGAGGCCCGGATGGGGTCGGCAAGGTCAGGTGGAACCGCAACCGGACCAGCAAGAGGGTCGTGCGGGTGCGGACGGCCTCGGTGAGCATCACGCCGGCGCGGCGAGCGGGTCGATCGTGGGGGGCAACGGTGGAATCCAGGGCGCTCTCGAGCACGTAACGGGCCAGCGCTTGCACGACTGGGTCCGTGCGGGCGATGACTGCGTGGCCGCGGTCTGCGGGTGGGTCGGCGTGAAACGGCAACGGGTCGTGCAGGCTGGGCGGGAGGCTGGTGCGGGCGCCGAGGGGCAGGGTGCCGGTCACTGCAGTGAACCCATCGTCCGTGCCGGTGATCGTGGAGCCGAGAGAGCGCAGAGAGGCGGTGAGGAACTGTCGGAGGTCGCCGTGAGATCCGAGGGCAGCGCGGACGTCCTCGACCTGCTGAGCGACCTCTTCGGGCTGGATGGTGTTCTGCGCGAATCGGGCCCGCGAGGCCTTCTCCTTCTCAGCTGCCGATGACCAAGCCTGCTCGAGCTCGGCGGCCTTGGCGTTGAGGTCGATGTCGAGCAGCAGCTGGTCACGAGACGACTCCCCGCGAAGCAGCAGCCCCTCGGCGAGTGCGTCGATGAGTCCCTGACCATCACCGGGGATCGGCACGGCGACGCCGGTGGCCTTGGCGATGGCGCGGTGGCGGCGGATGAGGACGTCCAGGACGATCCCGTCGATGCCGTTGTCTTCGCCGTAGAGAGTGATGGCACGGACGATGTCTTTGCGCTGGAGGTAGCGGTCGACGCGGCCCTCACGCTGCTCGTGTCGGGTCGGGTTCCAGCACAAGTCGTAGTGGACGACCGCCGAGAAGCCCTGCTGGAGGTTGACGCCTTCGGACAGGCAGTCGGTGGCGATGAGGACGTGCATGCCGTCGGTGGCGGTGAGCTCGGCGACACGACGTTCGCGCTCAGAGGGTGGAAGCTGTCCCGTGACGCTGATGACCGTCACTGGGGCGGTTTTGGTGCCCAGCGTGCCTGCGAGGTGCTCGGCGACGTAGTGGGCGGTGTCGATGAAGCGGCAGAAGACGATGGGGTTGTCGCCGCCGGCGAGCAGCGTCTTCACCTGCTGGGTGAGACTGCCGAGCTTGCGGTCCTGAACGGGGCCTTGGAGCTGGGCGGCGCGGTTGGCGAAGTCCAGCAGGCGTCGGCGCTCGGTGGCGCTGGGCGTGGTGGCTACGTCGGTCCCCATCTCAGCGTCGGTCTCCACCAGGGCGCCGGGGGTAGTGTCCATCCCCTCGAGCGACTCGTCGTCGCTCTCGTCGAGAACGGCCGCGCGGCCGAGGATGTCGGCCTCGGCGACGGTGGTGGCTTCGCTGTTGGCGGCGCGGGTGCGCAGGGTGGCCTCGGCGGCGCGAGGGCTGGAGGCCAGTGCGCGGAGCAACGCCAGGACGGACCACCAGCGCACCCGAGCCTTGGCACTGCCGGCGTCTTGCTGGACCTGGTCGCGCGCGTAGGCGAGGACGTCGTCGAACAGGTCGCGGTAGGCCGGCGACAGGCTGTACGCCACGTCGAGGGTGAGTCGGTCTTTGGGAAAGGGGGTGTCTTCGTCGAGGTAGCGGCGGATGTCGCCGCGGCGTCGCTGCACGAAGTGTCCGGCGAGCAGCTCGCGACCCTTGGTGCTGGTCAGGTCGGCGGTGCCGAGGTCGGGGTGGAGAAGGCCGACCAGGTTGGCGAAAGCCTCGTCGTCGCCCGAGTGTGGGGTCGCTGTGGCGAGGATGAGGTGGCGACTCTTGTCCGCGGCGAGCTCGCGCAGCAGCTCGTAGCGCTGGTGGCGGCCCCTCTGGCCGATACCGGAGCCCGCGACGTTGTTGTGGGCCTCATCCACGATGACCAGCTCGGGGCAGCGGAGCAAGAACTCGTGGCGGCGGCGGTCTGACTTGATGAAGTCGGTGGAGACGATGACGTGTGGGTAGCGGTCGAAGAGCGACTCGTTCATCATCAGGCCGCGCTCGAGGCTTTTCACGGTGCTGGTCAGCAGCAGGACGGCGTCGATACCGAACTTCGTCGAGAGTTCGCGCTGCCACTGCTCGGCGAGGGCCGGCGAGCACAGCACCGCCATCCGCTGAGCCGAGCCTTGGGCGAGGAGCTCGACGGCGATGAGGCCGGCCTCGACGGTCTTGCCGATGCCGACGTCGTCGGCGATCAGGAGGCGGACGACGTCTTGCCGCAAGGCCATGAGCAAGGGGACGTACTGGTAGCTGCGCGGGCTGACCGAGATGCCGGCGAGCGACCGAAACGGTCCGGCGCTGGAGGTGAACCCGACGCGCAGTGCGGTGCGCAGCAGGGCGGTGGAGGTGCTGTCTCCGAGGTCGTCAAGGGTTGGGATCGGGAAGGTGGCGGCTTCAACGCCTTCGTCGGGGAAGACCCCTGCGACATCGGCGCTGCCGCCGCCGAGTGGCTGAAGGAGCATGAAGTCGGACGTGGTGCCGGGGAGGACAACCCACTCCCGGCCGCGGGCGCGGACCAGGCTGCCTACGGCGTGCGAGGTGCTCATGCGTTGCTGCTCCTTCCGCGACCGAACAGCCACTCGTTCTGGTCGGCCAGGGTGGCCCAGTCGTCGTCGTACCGGAATCTGATCACAAGCCACGACGCATCGGTCAGGCGGGTTTCGGCCTGGCGGTCACGCTGCTGTTGGGTGTCGGTGTCGTGGTGCGGGCCGTCAACGAAGATGGCGACGGGGATGTTGCCGTCGTAGACGAAGTCGGGTCGGGCACGGCAGGCCTCGATCGTCCGCTGGGCGTCGTCGGGGAGGTGGCGCCCCGTGGACTGGAGCCAGGCGATGAAGCGGGATTCCAGCGTCGAGTCGCCGAGCTTGGTGAGCCATTTCGCTTGGTCCGTGCGGCGGCGTCCCCCAGCGCCGGCCTCGACCCGGGCGTCGAGGAGGCTGCGGAGGATCTCGACCACGCTGTGCCGGTTGATGAGCGCGTGCTCGTACTGGTTGCCGTAGGAGAGCAGGCAGTCGTAGCAACCGCGCTCGCAGCGGACACGGGCCCCGGCGGCGTGCTCGAGGTCGGCGCCGGTCTCCGCGTCGTAGTGGATGATCTCGAGCGCCCTACGGGCCACTCGCTGGATGGCGTCGGGCTCGTCGACCAGTCGCCGCAGGACGCCGGCACCGCCCTCTGCGGCCTCCGTGAGCAGCATGCGGCCCTGCTCGGTGGCGTCGGGCAGTTCGCGGCTGTCGAGCTCGGCGTCCTCGAGCTGGAACTCGACCTCGATGGCCCGCTCGAGTGCCGCACGCAAGGAGACCGCGACCTCCTCCTCAAGGTGGGTTGCGCTGCGGATAATGAGAATGTTGCGGCGGTCCTGCACGAAGGGGACCACCTTCTCGCGCTCCTTGACGTCCTGGGCGTCGGGGAGACCGTCCGTGTCGACGGTGGCGTCGGTCGCCTGCTTGTCGCTCAGCCAACGGCCTTCGCGAAGGTCGAGCCAGAAGCCGCGCTCGTCGGGGTTCTTGCGCCGCCGCCGTCCCACGTTGGTGATCCGCATGTCTGCGGCTTCGGCGTGGGTGAGCTCGAGGATCGTGGTGCCGTGCCGTCTCACGTCGGCGCGGATGCGGTCGGGGGCTCCGCCACGGGCCGGGAAGCGGTAGGAAACCTCGAGTTCGAAGCCGGAACGACGGCGTTCCTCCTCGTCGCTGCTGATCCGCTCACGGCGGCGGGTGAACACGGTCTGGAGCCGCAGGAGGCCGTGCTGGGTGGCGCCGAGGGGTTCACCACAGTTCTCGCACACGTCAGTGCCGACCTGCACGGGGTGGTGGTAACCGCAGCCGGGGCAGCGCTTGGCGGTCTCCGTGATCGCTCCGCCCCCGCTCGTCTCGCCGGGGTCGCGGGGCAGCTGGATCCGCGTGACCTCGTATCGGGAGCCCTCGTGGTAAATGAGGCTGTTGGGCCCGAACTCGGAGATCGCCAGAAAGCGGGGGCGCTGCAAGTAGTCGCCGTCGTGCCTGCCACCGCGGCGGGCTGGGATGTAGGCAGCCAGCGGCAGCCGCGGGAAGGAGTAGCCGGGCAGGAACCCCTCGCTGGCCAGGTAGCGATAACTGTAGAAGTCGTTAGCGCCGACCTCGGAGTCGTCGTTGCGGAGCAGCCGGAGCTGGTTGCGCGCGTCGGTGCGTCGTCGCTCGGCGATGGTGCGGTCGTACTTGGTGGCCGTGGTGCTGAGTGCGAGCTTGTGCTGCTCGTTGGCCTCGGTCAGGGCTGTCCGGTAGAGCGTCCGCCACCGGTCGAACGCGTCGTCGAAGGATTGGTGTGCGCGCGCGACCTGGTCGTGGACCCACACATCAGACCACCACGCGGGGTCTCCCCCGTCGAGCTGCCAGGTTGTCCGCAGTCCGGCCAGGACGCGCTCGGCGCGGTGTTGCGCCCGGCGGGCGACGTCGGCGCCGGTGACGGCACGCCACAGGTCGGGGAACAGCGTGTAGCTGGGCTGGTCGCCGTCGGCGTCGATGAGGGAGGTGATGGAGGACTTCATCGACTCGTTCGTCTCGGCCAGCCAGATGGCGTGGACGTGCGAGCGCACGAGGTCCTCGTTGGTTAGGTCGAGACGAGGGGCGATGACGGAGCCCGCGACCATCTCGCGGGAGCGGCGGAACCAGTAGCTGTCGTGGGCGTTGCCGGTGGAGCAGTAGGTCAGGACGAGCGCCTGCTGCCCGCTGCGGCCTGCGCGCCCCGAGCGCTGCGCATAGTTTGCGGGCGTCGGCGGGACGTTGCGCATCGCGACGGCATTGAGGTCAGAGATGTCGACACCGAGCTCCATGGTCGGCGAGCAGTACAGGAGCGGGAGCTCACCGGCGCGGAACTGACGTTCGCGGTCGAGGCGGTCCTGCGGTGGCACCTGTGCGGTGTGCTCGCGGGCCAGCAGCCCGGAGAAGCCGCGGGCCAGGTCGCGGTAGAGCTCGCGGAAGAAGGGGTTGACCCGTGCGGTCTCTTCGCCGGCGAAGGACCTGCGCAGGGGGTCGCCAGCGCCGGTGCTTCCGTCACCGGCCACCCAGCGGAGCGCGCCGGCGTTGATGCGGTACTCGCTGCCGTCCGGGCCCTCGCTTTGCGCCAGCACGCCAGCGCGCGCCAGGACCCGAAAAAGGTCGAGGATGACCCGGTGCGAGTCGTCAGACTTCAGCGAGGCGTTGCCCGGTAGGCCAGCCACGTCGCGTCGCAGGTACTTGCCGAACGCACCCCGTCCGGAGACCGCGAGCACCGTGCGCCGCCCTCCCGCCTTGGCCGGCCGCGGGATCGCGATGCCGGCCTCGACCATCCGGTCGTCATCGCCCAAGCTCCACGGCTCGATGAGATGGGCGCGGGTGAGGCGCTTGAGCCGCTCGAAGCCGTCCTCTGTGAGGCAGTCGACGGCGATCGCGCGGACGCGACGCAGCTCGTCGAGCAATATCTGGCACAGCTCTTGTCGCTGCGCGGCGCTGATCTGGTCGAGGAGGTAGGTGCCTTCCCACGACTCCTCGTCCTCGGCGAGCTCGGGCAGGTCGCGGTAGGCGAGCTTGACTAGGCCGGTCTGCTCGAGGTTGGGCATGGTGACGCGCCAGCCGCGCTGGAGGTCGACGTACAGCTGGTACTCGACCGCGGCGCGGAGTGCTCGCTCGGCGTCCTTCTTGGCCCCGAACTTGGCTTCGGGCGCTTGAGCGAAGTCGACCATCTTCAGGTCGAGGGTGTCGGTGACGGCGTCGCTGAGGACGTCGTGGGTCAGCCCCCCGGGTCCGGCCTTCACCAGCGCCGCGTAGAGGGCGGCGCGCAGTTGGGAGACCTGGACGAAGTCGTTGAAGTGGCCTGCCTGAAGGCTGGCGTCCTGTCGGTTGTCGACGAAGGTCAGCAGCTTGCGTGCCGTCGGTGGCAGCTGGGACTCGGGCAGGCTCTTGAGGCTGCGGACCACCGACGCGGACAGCAGCGTGACCGCGCTGGAACGGCCTTCGGCGTCGAGCGTGGCGAGCTTGCCGAAGTCCTGACCGCGGACCTGTTCGTAAGAGACTCCGCAGCGCATGCAGAACGCGAAGGGGGTGGAGACGAACCAGGCCTCGAGACCGGTGCGGGTGTTGTCCACGCCGCCGTCCGGGCGCAGCCACACGGCACTCGGCAGGTACTTCCTCTTGCTCTCGATGACCTCGACACGGTCCGTCCCGGGGTCGGTGACCAGCCACGGTTCGGGGACCCGGTTGATCTCGGTGGCCTTGTCCGGCCACGGGTAGTCGGAGGAGATGTAGAGGTAGCCGGTCACGGCATCGCCACCGCTGGCGTCAGCATCGCGACGCGACACGAACTGGCTCTCCCCGTTGACCGTGGTGCGGGCGACGACGAGGTACTCCTGACCGCATTCGCGGCAGAAGCCCAAGGGCAGCAGCGCCTTGTCAGGGTGCCCGGGCACGCGGACCTGGTAGTTACCGGTGATGTGGCGGGTGAGCTCGGGTTCCAGGGACACGTACACCGTGTCGCCCTTGGACAGGAACTGGTGGAGACGGAACGCGAAGATCGGCCGCTTGCTCGTCGGATGGGTGACGGTCGACCCCTCGCGCAGGACGTTGCGCAGTGCCACGGCGCACGCCAGCCGGTCGACGTCGGTCAGCTCGGCCAGCGTCTCAGCGGCTTCGGGCAGTGTGGTGGGCGGTCGGCGGACCAGTCGCTGCCCACCATCCGCCGTCACTTCGTGAGCGAGGCCGAACGTGGTCTCGACCCAGCTGGTCAGTGGGTCGCTGATGAAGGATTCGAACGGTCGCCGCTGCTGACTCTCGTTCGCGCTGACCGCATTTGCCAGTAGGGCACCGTTGGCGTCGACGTCCGGGGTAGCCCGCACCAGCGTCTCCCCCACCACGTGTTCAGGCCGGACGTCGGTGCCGAAGATGCGGGTCGCTACGCCGGCCACCACGCGAGCACGATCCTCGATCGTGCCCTCGCTCGACATCGTGGCGCTGGTTCCGATGAGTTGGAGGTCGTCAGCTTGGCATTCGTCACGCAGGCGGCGGATCAGCATCGCCACGTCCGCGCCCTGCCTGCCGCGGTAGGTGTGCAGCTCGTCCAACGCCAGGAAGCGGAGCCCCTGTGCGGCCCGGACCAGCTGGTTGCGTTCGTCCGGGCGCGTCAGCACCAGGTCGAGCATCACGTAGTTCGTCAGCAGGATGTCCGGTGGGTCTGCGAGGATCCGGCGCCGCTCATCCGCCGTCTCCTGGCCGGTGTACCGGGCGAACGTGACCGGCTCCCCACACTGGGGATAGCCGAACTGCAGAAACTTCCGCAGTTCCTCGACCTGGGAGTTGGCCAGCGCATTGGTCGAGTAGACGATGATCGCCTTCACCCCGGGACGGCGGCTGCCCCGATCATCGTGCTCGCGGAGCACCGCGTCGACGATGGGGACGATGTAGGCCAGGGATTTGCCCGAGCCGGTGCCGGTCGTCAGGACGTAGCTCGCGCCCGTCCGGGCGATCTCAACCGCCTGGCGCTGATGACGGTGCAGAACGATCGGGTCACGGCCGGCGTCTTGTGGGTCGGACTTGTGGCGGAAGATCCGCTCCGTCTCCGGGTGCAGCAGACCCTCTCGGACAAGCTCCGGTACGGACCCGCCCGTCGCAAAGGAGGGGTTCAGCCCAACCCACGGGTCGGGCCACTGCACACCGTCGTCGAACTGCTGGTGGACGAATGCCTTGATGCGCTCGTCCCGTACCTCCACGAACCCCGACGTGAACGCGCGGTAGTCGGCGATCACCTGCTCATGGACCTTGAAGACGTCCATGCTGCTTTCGGCCCCCTCGACGCCTGACAGATTCTTACAGGCGCCAACCTACGTCACCCTCGCCCTAGGGTGCGAAATCGGATCAATACGACGGAGTCGGAGCCTGCAGGAGCGGGACCAGCCCGTACGGGTCGGCGACCGGCACGGTTACCCCCGGCAGCTATCAGAGCTGTTACCAGCCTGGGGTTCTCGAGGCGCCGCATGGCCAGATCGGTCTGCGCTAGCGCGGCTGGCCTGGCCGCCGTCTCAGTCCACAACCTCCCGAGTCAATACAACTAGCTCACTCCTCGTCCAACGGCAACGGTCCTCGGCGACCAGGTGCAAGCGGTGGCCGTAACCGCGTGAGACGACCGCGCCGGCGTGGGCGCGAACGGATCATCACAGCGACCACTGACGGGGCGAGGGACGCGCTGCGAGTGGCCTGCTCAGGGACAGGCGGAGCCCGTGAACGGACAGATGCTCAGGTCGAACACGGTCTGCTCGAGGATCGTGGCTGGAAGTCCTGTGGGAGCGGGCCCTGGTGGCCTGACCATGAAATCGAAGGACAGCCAACGCGCCAGGCACAGGAGGCTCACGTGTCCTGCCCCAGCAGCGCGGAGAGCAGCCACTGCGGACAGTGGCTTGTTTCCCGACGTCCACGTGTCCTCAATGAGCAGCACGTGACTGTCGGCCGGGAGCCGCTCGGCGGCGACGAACAGGTCGGGTTGCACTCGCTGCCTTACCGCGGCCACTTCGGGGTTGTGTCGCATCGGGTGCAGAGGCCACGGCAGGAACGGGCGCACCATATGCTCGAGTGGGTGTCCATCCGGTCGGGCCTTCGTCGACGGAACAGTGGCGCAGTGTGTGACGCGGCTCCCTACCAGTCGCTCGGCGCACCGAGCATGAGCGAATCCGCGAGCAGCCAGTAGCTTGACGATGGCCTGCTGGTCGATGGTCGCTGCGGGGTCCTTGTACCCGTACATGAGCGTGCCCGCCGTCGTGCCGTTCGCACCGTACGCCAGAAAGCCAGCGGCGGAGGGTTGGTCGCCCGGGGCGTAGCAGCTGCAGGTGTAGCAGGTCTCAAATCCGGGATTCGCGCTACCTCCGCACAGCCGGCATGCTCCTGCGCTCCGCCAGACATTGCGCAGGTAGGTGCCAGCGAGGGTTCCCAGGAAGCTTTGTGGGTCGATCTGGGCAGGTCCAGTCATAGGGAGGCAACGAGCATGTCGTCCAGGGTGGACAGGCTTGTCGTCCTCGTGACCAGCGAGACGGCGTCATGCATTTCGGCCCGTGACGTGACGACGTGCACGTTGGCTCGCTGACCGTCGGCGAGAGCCCGGCCCCACTGAGTGCGTTCGACGACGCGGTCCGTGAGAATCACCGGGCGACCGTGCTGCATGGCGAGGCGGGCTTGCGCTCGGGCTCCGCTGGTCTCCCCTGCTTCGATGACGAAGGTAGCGAAGCCCAGTCCGCTCATCGTGGCGTTTCGCTGCAGGAAGGTGTGGCGGAGGGCGTGGGCGGAGGGCCAGAACTGCGAGACGAGCGCCCCACGAGCAGCCACTGCGTCGTGAAGGTCGCGGGAGGAGGCGGGGGTGTAGGTGCCCGCGATACCGCTGGCGATAACTCCCAGTGCGACCCCGCCGGCCTCCAGCGCAGCGGTGTGGGCTGCGAAGTCGATGCCGCGCGCCAGCCCTGAGATGACGGCTATTTGGCGCTCGACGAGGTGCCGTGCGACGTCGGCCGCTCTCTGGGTGCCCTCGGGCGAGGCGTCTCTGGACCCGACCACGGAGATGCCGCCGGACTGCACGACCCCAAGCTCGCCCCGGTAGAAGAGGAAAGGGGGAGCATCGTGAACGCTTCGCAGCCGCCTGGGGTAGTCAGCCCGCAGGATCGAGGTGAAGCGATAGCCCTTGACCCGCCAGTCGCGAACCTCATCAGAGGCGCGCTCAAGCAGGTCGTCATGCGCCGATCCGAGTAGGTCTGGGGGGAACCTCTCACGCCAGACGTCATTGACGCCGTCGGTGAGGACCTCAGACACGAGTGATGCGACGGTCTGCCCACTCCCTCGGTTGGTCACGAGGGCGAGGAGTAGGGCGTCACTTTCGTCTATTTCGCGCATAGGACCTCGCTCATGGTTTCGATCATATGTTCGACCACCGACATGACCGTCCGTCGGCTCGACGCCGCTTGCGCCATGGTTGCACAGGCCCGTGGCACTCATTTGAAGGCCTCCGGGAGCGGCGGAGGCGATTCCGGACGTCAGCAGCTGCGGGCAGCAGCCAGGGGGCGATCAGGGCACGTGCCGTCCGCGAATCCTAGCTCCGTACTTTGCAGCGCGGCGATCGCGGCGGTCGTGTTTGTGTCCGGGGAGGCGTGGTCGTCAACCCCACCGCGCCGCTGGTTTCGAGGGGGGAGCTTAGGACGCCGCTGCTCTCCCTGGGGTCTGCCACTGACTGAGCGTTCCCGGACTGACTCGGGGGCACGAGCCCGAGACACCCGGATTTCCGCGATGTCGGACTCGGTCAGGTAGACCCCATTGACCGCGGGGCGCCCGATGGTGGGGGGCCTTGGTGTCAAGTGCACTTGTCGCGGAGGGCGTCTGGGGCGCAGCCGAGCTGGGCGGCCGCCTCAGGCACCGTGTGCTCGGGTTCGATGCTCATGACCGATACCGTCCGGCGGCGGTCAGGCAGCGCAGTCGGAGCGCGTCCCGCTCGGCGTGAGCCGCCCAGCCCGCACCCTGACGTCGAACGGACCAGCCGCTCGGTGAGCAACTGGTCCGTTCGACAAGCACGGGCCACGGTGAGGTCCGGCCCGGGGTTAGGCAGCCTCGCCGTCCTCGCCAGCTCGTCCTCCTCGCGCGGTCCACCAGCGGGAGCGCGGCGTCGACCGCATCCGTAATGTCGACGAGGCGGTCTTTGGCGGCGGTGACGACCTCAGTGGCAAAGATGCAGTTCTGCTGTCATATCGTCAGGCTCCCAGCAACCGGTCTTCGTCACAGCCTGGGGCCGCCGGGAGCCAGGCCGCGATCGTGGTAAAGCCGCGACTGCTCTGCCTGACGACCGGCGGGGATGCGTCGCTGGCGGTGCACGTCGAGGACAGCCCCTCCTTGGGCCATGACGCGCCGCTCGGCGTGAGCAGCTTCCTCCTCTGCCTGGCGGGTTGCCGTCGCGGAGAGTTCGGTGCCGCTGGTCCCGATCACGCCCTCCAGCACCTCGACCGGGTCCGATTGAACGGCGTCATCGTGGCTTGTGGCCACGTCTGGATCGTAGGTCGTGTCCACGTAGAGCCGGTTGGACTCACGGCCCCGGGTGGCCATCACGTACAACGGCTCGCGCACCACGGCCGCGCTGACGTGCGCGTGGGCCGTGTCAACCGTGCGGCCCTGCGCACGGTGCGCGGTGCTGGCGTAGCCGAGCTCAACATGCGCCTGCACGTAGGCCGCGGGCAGCTGCGCGGCCGCTCCCCCGCCGGCCCGCTGCACCCGCATCGACCCGTCCTGGTCGATGGCCTGGACGACCCAGTCGTCGCCGTTCTTGACCCAGCCGCGTCCTGTCATGAGGGCCCGCTGGTTGTGCCGGGTCACGACCACGTCGCCCACCCCGACCGTGACACCGTCGGCGAGCCGCACCCCCTGCGCAGCGACCTCCCCTGCCGCGACGCGGTGCGTCCGTGCCCGGTCGTTAAGGTCAGCGACGGTCTGGGCGTCTGCGGCCAGCATGAGCGACGCTCGCCCGGCGGTGACATCGGTGAGCCAGCCATCGAAGATGAGGTCGATCATGTCCTCACGGCGCCCGGACTCGACCCGCCCGTTGCGCACGTAGGCCGCGGCCACGGACGTCCTTCCTGCGCGGAGCTGGAGCGAAGCATTGCGCTCCCATTCGTGCCGGAACCGGCGTACGTCGTGCAGGGCGGGCGCGTCACGCCGGGTGTCGACCAGCAGCTTGAACGCGCCTCCGGCCTGCACGGGTGACAGCTGCGCCCAGTCCCCCACCAGCAGCACCTTCCCACCCGCCCGTTTGGCCGCAGTCGTGATGTAGTCCAGGTCCACCGTCGCGGCCATGGACGCCTCGTCGATGATCACCAGTTGCCCCGGCCGCAGGCAGATCCTCTCGTATGCCGCTGTGCTGGCTGCCGCCTGCTTCTCTAGGTCGCGGGTGGCCGGGGAGGGGTAGGCGCGTGCCAGCCGAGCGGCATACGCCTGGATCTCTTGGCGCCGTTCGGGTAGGCGACGGTGTTCGATGATCCACTTGGCGGTGTTCTCGGTGGGGATGCCGACGACGTCGGCGAGGACTTCCGCGGCGGCGGCGGAGGGGGCCAGGCCGATGACCATGCCGGGGCCGTGGGCGGCTTCCCACGCGGCGCGGACGCCCGCCATGGTGGTGGACTTGCCGGTGCCGGCGGCGCCGACGATGAGGTCGAGCTGGCGTCCGGAGGTGACGACCGCAGACACGGCGGCAGACTGCTCTATCGAGAGCACCGCCCGGCCGGCCGCGACCGCTTCGGCGGGGTCTGGCTCTGGCAGGACGGGTGCGGTCGGGGCGTCGGTGGCGGCGGCCGCGTCGAGGAGGCGGGCTTCGGCGTCGAGGAGCTCCTGGGTGGCATAGAGCTCGCTGTTGCGGGCCCGGAATTTGCTCGACCCGTCCGCGCGCTGCAGCGCTGCGGGAACGAGCCCGAGCTCTGGTGGGGTGAGCATGACCGCCCGCTCGACGGCGTACGTCGCGGTCGTCTCTGCGACCGTGACGCGGTCGGAGGGGGTGGCGAAGCGGACCCCGTGCAGCTCGCGGAGGGTCTCGGCGAGCAGGTTAGCCCGGGTGAAGGTGGCGCGCTTGTCGGCGACCTTTGCCAGCACTATGGCGGCGACGTCACGCAGCAGCCCGTCGTCGAGATCGGCTGCCGACAGCAGCCGCGGCGGTGAGGTTTTCGTGAGCCTTCCGACCCAGGTGTCAGGGTCGGTGCCGACGAAAGGGCGGGCGCGCGCCTTCCACTCGGTGATCAGCTCCCGCAGGGGCCGGACGTGCTTGTCTCCACGGGTGGCGAGGGTGGCCTGCTGCCGCATCTGGATGACTTCGCGGGCGGTGGGCTGTCGACCGTGGGACGCAGCGAAGGCGGTGACGAGGTCGTCCTTGACGGTCTCGATGGCGCTGGAGCGCTGGGAGAAGTGCTCACGGAGCGGCTGCGGGACCCCGTCGACCTCCCACTTCGGTTCGGCCGACCGGCGGCGCTGCTCGGGGGTCCAACCCCAGCCGAGCTCGGCGGTCAGCTCGTCGGCCAGGACACCGTTGTAGAGCTCGGACATGCCGACCGCGGCGCGGAACAGGGCCTTGGAGTCGAGGGTGCGCCAGACCCCATCGGTGACGGCCTGGACGCGGTTGAGCACGACGACGTGGGTGTGCAGCTGCGGGTCGCCGGCGCGGGAGTCCCAGTGGTCGAACGCGGTCGCCACGACACCACGGATGTCTTCCTGGACCACGCCAGCCTGGCCCATTCGGGTGGCGAAGACCTGGCTCTCGCCGTAGGCGATGACCGCGTCCAGGGCGCGACGGTGTGCCGCGTAGATCCTCGCCCGAGTGACTTGGTCGGCGAGCGCCCACGCGACAGAGACCGACTTCGGCGCGGAGAACGTCAGGTCGAATCCGGCGACGGTCTGCGGCGGCTTCCTGGGCCGGCCGAGGTGGTCGACCGCGATGGTGCGCTGGGCCGGTGGGGTCTGGCCGAGCTGCGCGCCGGTGACGGGGTCCTGCAGCATCCCGAGCATCCGCCACAGGTGTTCCTCGGTGACGACCTCCCCCGGCTGGATGCCGTTGCCGTCGTTGAGGCCGGCGAGGCCGGCGCCCAGGAACCGGCCGGGCGGGGTGCCGTTGGCGGCGTAGTACGCCTGCAGCCCGGCCGCGGGACCTGCTTGGTCCATCCGGGCGACGGAGGACATGAGGTAGCGGTACCCCGCTCCCAGCGTCATGCGCCTGATGGACATCGTCACGACCCGGCTCACCGGCACCGGGGGGCACCACCGGTCCACCCGCGCAGCGGGTGCCAGACGTGTGGAGCGGGAAGAGGATGGTGTTGGTGCCGGGCGGGTGGATGCCCTGTGGGCTTGGGGCGGCGGAGGCTCGAGGGCGGCCCGTGGTGGCGCGTCGATGGCCAGGAGCGGAAGGGCCGATGGAGGGGCTTCGGGGTGACGGCCGGTCCGAGGACTCAGGCGGGCACGATGGGTGAGACGGTCATGGACGTGTCGTCCTCGGTGACGATGTCGGTGCCCGAGGGCAACCAGACGTTGGGGCCACGACGCCATTGCACGGTGACGCCGGACCAGGGCCGGGGAGGGTCAGGCCGGGTTTCCAGCCAAGCAGTAGCCGTTGAGGTTCGGTCCGGTGACGTCCTCGGGCGGCGGTACGACGGCCCGGGCCCTGGAGGTCGCCGCCGGCGAGCCGTATCTCGCCTGCCGTGCAGCAAGTACGCCGGCCCGTCGTCCACCCGACAGAGCGCGGGGATCCCATGGTGACCCGCCATCGATGGTGAACCTCGGCGACCACCTCGACGACCCAGGAGACGAACCATGGCCCGCTACCCCGTCAACGAGACATCCCGGCAACGCCTGCTGGAGGCACAGCGCGCCGAGGCTGAAGCACTGCGCGCCGTAGACGATGCCCGCCGAGCCCGCGAGCGGGTGCAGGTCAAGGTCAACCGGGCGGACGCGGTCCTCAGCCGGGCGAAGCTCGACCTCGTCAGCGTGTCGGGTCTGGGCCGGGCTGCCGTACTGACCAACGTGCCACCGACCGAGCTGCGCCGCCTGATGCGTGAAGCGAAGGCAACGCCGGTCGACAGTCAATGACGAGCTTGCGCCCTCTGTCCAGCCGGTGGACCGACATCTAGGGTTGAGGCCACAGCCCGGACCGCGTGGCCGGCGCACGGCGGACGAAAGGTGCATCCTGATGGCCACAACGCCAGCCGAGGACGCCTGGCGGGTGCACAGCAGCCGGCCCCTGTACGAGAGCCGCTGGGTCACCGTCAGTCTCGCCGAGGTCGAGCTGCCATCCGGTCAGCACTTCGAGCACCACACGGTGCGCTTGCCGGCCGCCGCGGTCGGGGTCGTCCTCAACGAGGCAGCAGATCACGTCCTGCTGAGCTGGCGTCACCGGTTCGTGCCCGGGATCTGGAACTACGAGCTTCCCGGCGGGATCGTTGAGGACGACGAGAGTCCGGCCGTGACGATCGAGCGGGAGATTCTCGAGGAGACGGGGTACACGGTTGGGGACCTGGTTGAGGTCGTGTCATTCGAGCCGATGATCGGCATGGTCAACAGCCCGCATCACGTCTTCGTCGGCCGGGCTGAGAGCCAGGTCGCGCAACCTGTCGAGCGGGACGAGGGCCTGTTCGAGTGGGTCAGCGTCGCCGATGTGCCGGCACTGATCGCTGACGGGAAGATCCGCAACTCAGGAACCCTTGTCGGCCTCCTTCACCTCTTGGCCTCCGACCGCGTCAAGGGCGGCGCGTAGCCGCCTGGCCTGCCGCACCGAGCCCGAGCGACTTGCCAGTTCGGCGGCACGACCTGCTTCGTGGAGACCAGCCTCTCGATCACCGTGTCGCAGGATGGCGATCGCGAGGTCGGTATGCAGACTCGCGGCGGCGCGGACCGAGTCACTATCTGCGGCGAGCGCCCCGGTGAGCGTCTCGAGGGCCGCAGCGTCGTGCGCCGTCAGGAGGACGTGCCCTCGCCAGCGCTCGAGGTGGATATCGGTGAGCATGATGAATGGCACCTCCTCTTCGCCGTTGCTGGAAAGGTGCAGGGCAGCATCGCGGAAGCGGCGAGCGGCCCCCACACGGTCGCCGGTTGCCGAGAGGACCTCGGCCTCGGTCGCCGCGATCCACGCTCGCAGGATCGGCGGGCTATCGGCTGCCACCTGTGACGCCTCCCGGGCGGCACTCAGCGCAGCCATGGTCTGGCCAGCATCGAGCAGGACGATCGCCTGCTGGCCGATGGCGTGGGCGATGCGGTCTCCAGATCCGCTCTCGATGGCGGCGCTGCGCGCGCGACTGTGCCAGTGCCATGCGGTCTTGATGTCAGACCGATCGAGAGCCAGCCAGCCGGCGAGAAGGGCCGCCTCGGCTGTCGCCGCCGCCAGCGCCGCACGATGCCTCCCGAGCGATCGGTGCAGGAGGTCAGTCAGCTGTTCGGCGTGATCCTCCGCCATGGCCGCTCGGGCGCCTGAGCCGAGTCGACGGTCCAGCAGCCGGAGGTCGTGGGTCTGGGCCTCGAGCAGGTCGACGAGAGCCTTGTCGACGTCGACCAGGTCGAGCCGCCGCTCGAGCAGCTCCGCGAGCTGGGGGTCGACGCCAGGTGGGACGGCAGGGTCGAAGCCCAGCGCGGCCGGAGAAGCGTCGTACATCGCGCAGAACGCTTGTTGGTAGACCGGCACGGTGACCGAACGGTCGCCGGCCTCCCAGTAGGCGAACATCCGCTTCAGAGAAGCGCCCCGGGGAGGGATGACCCCACGCGCTGTGACGGCCTCGACGAACCGGTGCATCGCGGCGCCCTGCGTCCAGCCAGCGTTGTGACGCGCCTGCCGTAGCGGCGAGGCAGGCCCCGGGACCTGCTGGTAGTCACCCCTAGTCACCGTCCGTCACCTTCCGGACAGGCGTCGTCGCGACCGAACCTAGGTGCAACGCGGCACGGGGAGGGAAGGGCCATGAACACCGAATCAGGTTGTGCGACAGCCGTGCAGCGGCCACCGCGGCATCGGCCGGCCGCGGCCGATGTGTCGCAACGGGGACTCTCTGGTCGCACCCGACCATGGTGGGCCGATTCGCAGGCGACTGTCGCGCCTTTCGGCGGCCTGTGCATAACCGGGGCGGTGTTGGCCGGGATCGGCCGCCGCTGTGGATATCGCCCGTGGCGGTCATCCACAGGCCCGCAATGGACAGGATGTTTGTCCACACCTGGGGCGTCATGGTCTTCCGCCACGTCGTCGGCTGTTCTCTCATATCTCCATATGCCGAACGGGAAGGTCCAGGTGGTCACATGAGCCGGCAAGAAGTGCAGGGCAAACAGATCGCTCAGTCTCTGGGTGCCTGCCCATCCCTGGGCTCGTCGTCACCAGAGCGCGACGAGCTGTGGCTGGTCGTGCAGTCCACTGTCTGCACGCGAGGGCTGGCGAGCGTGACGCCGCTCGGCTCGGACGCCTCCATCACCGTTACCCACGAGCAGGCCACCGACGAGCTCATCTCCGCGATGGAGTGGCTCACCAGGCATGAGGACCAGGCCCGGGCGATGCAGCCGCTGCAGCTCTTCGTTAGGCTCCGCGGCGTCGCGACTCGGGGGTCTCACGGCTCCGGCCGGGCCGCGAGAGCGGACGCACTGCGCGGAATCACCCATGTCGTTCCCGGCGAACCCGTCGTCTGGTCTGACG
Source organism: Dermatophilaceae bacterium Soc4.6 (assembly GCA_039889245.1). NCBI lineage: Bacteria > Bacillati > Actinomycetota > Actinomycetes > Micrococcales > Dermatophilaceae > Dermatophilaceae bacterium Soc4.6. The sequence goes on from JAZGVH010000002.1 coordinate 1,884,559, forward strand.
CGGACCCGAGCGAGGTGGCGTCGTGAGCCGGCAGCCTTTCGATCGGTGGGCCGCCGAGCAGCTCGACGTCGACCCTGAGGTGCTGGTCACGGCGAAGGTCATCGCGGCATTCGACCTGCTCCTGTCGCGGCTCGAAGCCGCCGCTGGCCGGGGGGCGAGGAACCCTCTCGTGACCATCTCCGGCAAGCGGGCCGGCGGCAACTCCCGAGCCTGCACTCGCCGCATGCTCGAGCAGCTCGGCTTCACCCCCGGGCAACGGCGCGCCGTTCACCGCCTGCTGGCCGGGTCACCCTCCGGATGGCCCGGGCTGCTGAGGCTCTACGCCGAGAACGTGGCCCTCGATGCACGGCAGCGCCAATATGCCCGCCGCCAGCTGCTGTGCCTCCGCGGCAAGCAACCCGAGCCACCCCGGGAGCGTGCGACGGTCAGGTCCTGAGCGGCGCAAGGCTCGGATGCGTCACCAGCGCCGGGATGCCGTAAAGCTGCGCGACACCCGCCACCGCCACCACAGCGACCGCTGGCCCTGAGAGCAGCCGGGGCCGGCCGTCACCAAAGTCGAGAACAACATGGCCCGCGCGAAGGTCGACCTCGAAGCCGACCATCGACCCCCACCACAGAGACACCAGATCACTGGAGGCGAGCCGCACCAGAAGTCGCCGATCCGTGATCAACACCTGAGACCACGACGCGTCGCTCCACAAACCGTCGATCCGGACGCGCAGCCACGACATTGACAAGCGCCACAGCACCTCTCCCGGTTCCAGCACCACACCCAGCGTCATCGGGTCGACGGGGCGCTCAGCCTGTAGACCGGCGAGCTCGAGAGCCAGAGCGCGCGCATCACCGGCCTCCGCCGGCCCAACTGCCGGCGGTGCGTCACTGTGCTTCCGCAGCCGCATCCGTCGCTCCCTCACCTTGCTGTCCATGGCAACACTGTCGCGCCGGGGCACGACATCGCAACGCCTCAACCCATCGTGCCCCGAGCAGCTCCTACTCCGCCCATGACCGCCAAGCCCGTGATGACAGTTGTCGGCGCCTCGCTCGCCGCGCTCCTTCTCATCGTCGGGTCCGCCGCCGCCTCGACGCTGGGCACCGACACGCCGGCGCCCGGTCCGCTCTGCGTCACCACCGGACCAATGACGGGGCTTTCTCCCGCCCAGGCCACGAACGCACGGATCGTCGCGGCCACCGCGTCTGCGCGAGGCGGTCCGACCGCGGCCATGGTGGCCCTCATGGTCGGTCTTGCCGAGTCCGGCATGCGCGTGCTGGCCAACCCCAACGACCCCGGGGGCGCGGCCTACCCCCACGACGGCGTCGGCTACGACCACGACTCCCTCGGGATCTTTCAGCAGCGGCCCAGCTGGGGCAGCGCGGCCCAACGGATGGACCCGACCGCCTCCACCGACCTGTTCGTCGACGCGCTGATGGCACTGCCGAACTGGCAGAGCAAGCCTCCCGCGGTGGCCGCCCAGCTCGTCCAACGCTCAGCCTTCGACGGCACGCCAAGCGCAGCCAACGGCAGGTCGGCCGTCGTGGGAGCGAACTACCGTGACCAGCAGCCCCTTGCCGTCACGGTGCTAGGGATCGTCTCCGCTGACGCCGCACGCCTCGACTGCGGCGCCAGCGGCGGGCCAGTCGCGCCAGCGAGCCCAGGAGCCTATGGACTCCCGCCAACGTGGGCGATCCCGGGTGGCACCAGCTTCGAGGCCCGGATCGCGGCGGCCTTCGCGTTGGCCCAACTCGGCAAGCCCTACCAGTGGGGCGCCACCGGCCCGGCGGCATTCGACTGCTCGGGGCTCCTGCAGAGCGCCTGGGCGCAAGCAGGCGTGATGATCAGCCGCACCACCTACACCCAGCTCCACGACGGCACGCCGACGGATGCCGCACATCTGCTTCCTGGCGACCTGGTCTTAACCCCCGGCAGTGACGGCAGCCTGGCCCTGCCCGGGCACGTCGGCATGTCCATCGGCCTCGGCCTGATCGTCGAGGCACCCCAGACCGGGGACGTGGTCAAGGTCGTGACACTGAGGGGCTTCACCGCCGGCGGCGTCTCCGCCCTCCGACACATCGCCTGACCTGCCGGCCTGCAACACCAAGACAGCCCCCGTACGGCGCTCGGCGCATGGTGCCCCCAGCCAGAAGTTGGGCTGACACGCGCGGGATGGCCCCGCGCGAGTTGCGAAAGGTCCTCGCCATGTCAGCGCCAAGCATCGACATCCCACCGAACACGAATGGTCTGCCCGGCCTTGGCGCCCTCGAGTCGATGGTGGGCGCCCTGCTCACGTTTGGCCTCGTCGCCGCAGTCGCCGGGATCGCCATCTCTTCCATCGCCTGGGCAATCGGGTCGCACTCGTCCAACCCGCACGTCGCCGGGAAGGGCAAGACCGGCGTTCTGGTGGCGGGTGGCGCCGCACTGTTGATCGGCGCCGCGAATGCGCTGGTGACGTTCTTCAACACCGTCGGTCACACGGTCCAATGACCATGCGGGCACTCACCTTTCCCCCGCGCCTCCGCCGGCGAGGCGTGACAGCGTTCGTACTCGGCCTCCTCGTCGCCGCAGCGGTGGTTCTCGGCGGCCACGTCGTGACGCGGACCCCCGAGCCACCGGCGCATGCGGTCGTATCGCCGGTGGCCATCCCGCTGCGAGAAGGCCGGTCACCGACCGGATCGGCGTCGCAGCCCGAGGCAAGTGGCAACACCGTCGCCGCCGCCCAGCTGGACCGGATCCGGCACCTCCCGCCCATCAGCCCACCCACCAAAGCGGCACCACTCATCACCGGCGACCCCACGACACAGCCGGATCTCTTCGCGGCAGAGTTCGTTCGTCGCCTCCTGACCCAGGACTTTGGAACGCCCCGCGACGGTCATCTGGCGTGGGTGCAGTCCGAGTCAGCGAGCACGAACGAGCCGCTCGTCGTCGGACTGGTCCCGGCCGATCTGCGTGACCGGCTCGCGCTCTTCTCCATCACCGACAACGGTGACGGCTCAGCGCTCGTCCCACCGGCCGGCGCGTGGCAAGCCCTCGCCGCTCGCGCGGCATACGACACCGCGACGGTGGACCAGGTGATCGAGCCACTCGCGTGGCGCAACGCGGTCGCCGCCGGCCGGGTCAGCGACCCGGGCGTTACCTGCCGCATTGTCGCGGTCACCGTGACCCGTCACGAACGTGTCAACGACAGGGACAGGACGACGAAGTCCAGCGTCTCGGTGACCCTCAACCTCGAGGGACCACCCACCCGGCCGACGTGGGCGTTCGTCGCCGCCGTCGACGTCACGATCCTGCCGATGGCGACGCCATGAGCTGCGACGGAATCTTCAGCCTCAGCCCGGTCTGCGTGGCCACCGCCGCGGTCAACCTCCCCTCATCGATCGCCGACAGCGCCTTCTCACACATGGCCGGCGCCTTCGGCGTCACCGCGGGCAACGCCGCCTCCTGGCTATGGCAGCAGCTCGACGAGGCCACCGCCTTGGACCTGTCGTCGCCCGCCCTGCTCACGGAGATCGCCGCAACCGCCTCCGTTGCCGTCGTGCTGTGCCTGGCCTTGTTCACCATCCAAGTCATCACCGGGACGCTGCGACGGGATCCGGGCGCTCTCGGTCGAGCCTTCACCGGACTGGTGATCAGCTTTGTCGGCTCAGCTCTAGCGCTGGGCACCACCCGCATCGGCCTGGGCGCCGTCGACTCCCTGAGCGCCGGATTCGTCCAGTACACCGCTGGCACCAACGTCGCCGGCCTCGGCAGCAAGCTCCAGTTCGTGGCCCTGAGCAACATCCAGAGCCCCGTCACCACGCTCCTGTTCGCGGTGGTCATCATCGCTGCCGTCGTCGTGGTCTGGGCAGCCATGATGATCCGCAAGATGACGCTGCTCATCGCTGCCGTCCTGGCGCCGTTGGCGTTCTCCGGCGCGACTGCCGACATCACCCGCAGCTGGGCCCGCAAGTGGGTCGAGTTGGTGTGCGCGCTCGTCGCATCCAAGCTGCTGCTCGTCATCATCCTCAGCATCGGCGTCGCCGTGCTCGACACGGCCGGCCAGGCCGGTGGCGGCACCGGACAGGCCACCACTCAACTGGCCGCGGGCTCGCTCATCCTGATGCTCGGCGGGTTCGCCCCGTGGGCGTCGATCAAGATGTTCAGCTTCGCCGGCGAGAGCCTGTATGCCGCGCACGCGGCCGTCGGGCACGCCAAGGCCGGCGGGCAGGCCGCCATCGCGGCACCCCAGAAGGCCGCTGCCCTGCACGGACAGGTTCGCGCCATATCGGCCGGATCACGCGCCTCGCATGCCACCCCACCCTGGGCGGGTGGCAACCAGCCGACCGCCGCGGCCGTCCAGACCGCCAGGCCCGGGGTGCCTGGCGTCGGGACGGCGCCCGCCGGGGAGCCGGGAGCCGCTGGGGCGGTCGGTGCCACCGGTAGCGCCGCAGCCGCTACCGGTCCGGCCGCCCCAGCAATCGCCGTCGGAACCGCCGCCGCCGGTGCTGTCGAGACCACCGTGCAGCAGGCAGGGGTAGCAACCCAGTCGGCCACGACCGCCGGGCCACCGGGAGGGCCCCCGCCGGAACCGCCGCCACCCCCGGGAACCCAGCTACCACCCGCGCGAGGACCCCAGCCATGACCGACACCGGCACCCCGATGACCGTCCGCTTCGCCCGGCGACCCCGTCGGGGTCTCCTCCTCGGACTGTCGGCACCCCGCGTCGCCTGCCTGGCGGTCGCTGTGAGCGTCCTCATCCCGGCGATGTTTACCACCGGCGCCCTCGGTGCCGCGCTCACCCTCCCCCTCTGGGGCGGGCTCGTCGCGCTCGCTTTCGTCCGGGTCGGTGGTCGCATCGCCGTCGAGGCCGCCCCCACCGCAGTCCACTACCTGGTTCGCCGGGCGAGCGGGCAGACCCGCTACCGGGTCCGGCCCGGTAGGCCGCGACCGGCGGGGACCGTGGCGCTGCCCGGGGACGGCGCCAGGCTCCGGTTCCTTGTTGACGACCACGGCGGGCCGGCGATCCTTCATGACCCGCACGCCCAGACGCTGACCGTCGTCGGGGTTGTCTCGCACCCGGCATTCGTTCTGCTGTCCGCCGACGAGCAGGCCCGCCGGGTGCACGCCTGGGGACGAGGGCTGGCTGCGGTGGCAGCCTCCGGGACCGGAACCCGTTTGCAGGTTCTCGAGCTGACCCTGCCCGACTCCGGCCGCGGCATCACTGGATGGTGGGATACCCACCGAGCCAGCGCCCACGGCACACTTGCCGCGGACGCGTATGGGGAGCTGATGCGAACCCGCGTCGTCGGCAGCGCCTCGCACCGCACGCTTATCGCTCTCTCGCTGGACCTGCGCAAGAGCAGGACCTGGATCCGGCGGACGGGCCGCGGAATGCGCGGCGCCGTCGCGTTCCTTCACCAGGAAGTGGCCTCCCTCGAGGCCAGCATGAGGGCGGCCGAACTCCGACTGGGCTCCTGGCTCGACGAGTCCGCCCTCGCCGCGACCCTCCGCACGGCATACGACCCCGGCTTTGCCCTCCAGGACCCGCGCCCGACGGCGAAGCTGGCCACCGCCGGCCCAATCGCTATCGACGAGCACTGGGACTACCTGCGGCACGACTCGTCCTTCTCAGCTGTGCTCTGGATCAGCGAATGGCCGCGGGTCTCGGCACCGACCTTCTTCCTCCACGCCCTGGTCTTCCAGCCCGGCATCCGCAAGACCCTCTCCCTGACCTTCGAACCGATCCCTGTCGACGCCGCCATGCGCGACATCCGCAAGGCGAAGGTCGAGTACGCCACGGAGGCGGCGCAGAAGGCCAAGATCGGCGCCATCGCCGACCTGTCCGACACCGTCGAACGCGAAGACGTGGTCGACCGCGAACGCGCGCTGATCGCCGGCCACGCCGACATCCGCTTCACCGGCCTCCTCACCGTCACCGCGCCGACCCGCGAGGAGTTGGAGGGCGCCGTGGCCGAGGTCAGCCGGGCGGCGATCCAGTGCGGGTGTGAGACCCGGCGCCTGTCCGGCCAACAGGGTCGCGCCTTTACCGCCGCCGCGCTCCCCCTCGCCCGGAAGGTGAACTGACATGGCCCGGCTGCGCGGGGAGGTGGCCTTCTACTCCCCCTCCGGACAACAGCGGCGTATGCCGTCGCCGCGACGGACGTCCCTGGGATCTCGCGTCGCCACGGCTGACCCGAGGGTCGATGCGGCAGCGATCGAGGAGGAGCGGATGGACAACTTGCCGGCAGGCGGTGAGGACGGTCCCGAGGCCGGGCGGTCCTGGCGGCGGTTGCACGTCCCGCCGCACCGGGCCACCTCCGACGTCGTCGCCGGCGCCTACCCCTTCCTGGCCGAGGCTGGACTCGGCACCGAAGGGGTCTTCATCGGGCAGGACGCCTGGTCCGGCGGGGGCTTCTGCTTCGACCCATGGGTGCTCTACGGCAAGGGCGTCATCACCAACCCAAACTGCCTCCTCGCCGGGGTTGTCGGCAAGGGCAAGTCGTTCCTGGCCAAGTCGATCGCCATGCGCTCCATCGCCTTCGGCCGGCGCGTCTACGTCCCCGGAGACCCCAAAGGTGAATGGAGCGCCGTTGCGCAGGCCGTCGGGGGCGCCGCGATCCAGCTCGGCGGCGGATCGACCAACCGGCTCAACCCGCTCGACCCCGGACCTCGGGACACCACCCTCACCGATACCGCCTGGGCCCAGCTCGTCGGCACCCGGCGCCGGACCCTGCTCGGGTCACTGGCCTCCGCGGCGCTCGGCCATCCTTTGATGGCGGTCGAGCACACCGCCCTCGACGCCGCTCTGCGATCCAGCATCTCGAGCAGCACCACCCCCACCCTGCCCGCGGTCGTGGACGCCCTCCTCGAGCCCCGTGATGCACTCACTGGTGCCAGCGTCGTCGAGCTCACCCGCGACGGTCGTGACCTTGGCCACGCGCTGCGGCGGCTCGTGGCTGGCGACCTCGCCGGACTCTTCGACGGGCCGTCCACCGTCACCTTCGACCCGAGCCTGCCGATGGTCTCCCTGGACCTGTCCGCGATCCAAGGCTCTGACCAGCTCATCGCCATGGTCATGACCTGTGCGTCCGCGTGGATGGAGTCCGCCCTCGCGGCCGGCGACGGCGGTCAAAGATGGGTGGTCTATGACGAAGCCTGGCGGCTGATGCGGCAACCCGCTCTCCTCGCGCGCATGCAGTCGCAATGGAAGCTCTCCCGCGGCCTCGGCATCGCCAACCTCCTCATCGTCCACAGGCTCTCCGACCTGGATGCCGTCGGCGACGCCGGCTCCGAAGCGCGCGCCCTGGCCCGCGGCCTGCTCGCCGACTGCTCGACCAAGATCATCTACCAGCAGGAGACCAGCGAAGCCCCCGGAACCGCCGCCGCCCTCGGCCTCTCGACCGCCGAACGAGACCAACTCCCCGATCTGCAACGTGGAGAGGGCCTCTGGCGGGTCGGGCAACGCGCGTTCGTTGTCAGACATACGTCGACCAAGATCGAGGAGAGTCTGTTCGACACCGACGGCCGAATGAGCTGAGTACGTGTTGCCGCGACGCCTGCTGCGAGGGTGAACGTGATCCTCCCCCTGTGGCAGCCACCGGTGAACACGATGCCCGCTACGCGGCGGTGTGACGCAGTTGCCGTCCTCGCGCAGAGGGTCAAGTAGGTGGTGCGCGCTCGCGTTTTCTTGCACAACCAGACACTGGCTATCCTCACGCCACTAGTCGCCGTCGCCCGCAGCGTGAAAGCGTGCGGCACCCCGTTGACTGAGCCCTGATCCACCGACCGGTCGACGGTAGCGGCGGGTCGTGACACGCGAATGCCCCTGTGGGGCGGGAGAATTGGGTTTACCAAGACACCAGTTCACCGTGACCGAAGGGGCATCCGACAGATGCAAGCATTCCACACGATCGACGCGGTTTTCGATGACCCCAACCTGATCGGTGCGGCGGGTCTGGTCCCGGTGATGCGGTTGGCGCAGCGGGCCGGGTTGCAGCAGCTGCTGGCGGAGCGGTTAAGCGTGTCCTCGCCCAACGCCGCGGTCAAGGCGGGGTGTGTGGTCGCGGGGATGATCGCCGGCGCCGACAGCATCGACGACCTCGACGTGCTGCGCCACGGCGCGATGGCCAAGGTCGTGTCCGGGGTGCGGGCACCGTCGACGGTCGGGACGTTCCTACGCACCTTCACGTTCGGGCACGTCCGTCAGCTCGACGCGATCTCCTCCCAGGTCCTGGCCGGGCTCGCGGGTGTGGTCCCGCGGCTCCTGGCCGGGACTGATGCGATGGCGTTCGTCGACATCGACGACACGATCCGCGAGGTCCACGGGTACAAGAAGCAGGGCGTCGCGTACGGGTACTCCGGCGTCAAGGGGTTGAACGCGCAGCTGGCGGTGCTGTCGTCGCCGACCTGTGCACCGGTCATCGCCGCGTCCCGGCTGCGCAAAGGCAACACGATCTCCGGGCAGGGCGGGGCGAAGCTGGTCGGGGACGCCGTCGCCACCGCTCGTCGGGCCGGGGCGGGCGGGCAGGTGATGGTGCGGGCCGACTCCGGGTACTACCGCCGCGACCTGATCACCGCCGCGCTGAAGGCGAAGGCGTGGTTCTCGGTCACCGTCCGAATGAATCCTGCTGTGGTCCGGGCGATCGCGGGCATTCCCGAGACGGCGTGGACCACGATCGAGTACCCCCGCGCGATCTGGGACGACGACGAGAAGCGGTGGATCTCCGAAGCACAGGTCGCCGAGACCTGGTTCACCGCGTTCTCGTCCGCACGCAAGGCCGAGCAGGTCCCGTGCCGGCTCGTCGTGCGCCGGGTCCAGCGCCTGAACAAGACCGCCATGGCCGCCGGACAAGACGAGCTGTTCCCCAGCTGGCGTCATCACGGGTTCGTCACCAACTCGACCCTGACCGCGATCACGGCGGACGAGACCCACCGTGACCACGCCATCGTGGAGCAGGTCATCGCCGAGCTCAAGAGCGGGGCCATGGCCCACGCCCCATCGGGAAGGTTCGACGCCAACGCAGCGTGGCTGGCCCTGGCCTGCCTTGCGTTCAACCTCCTGCGCGCCGCGGGAGTGGCCGCCTCGACCCGCCACGCAAGGGCGAGGTGGACCACCCTGCGCACCCACCTGGTCGCGGTCCCGGGCAGGGTCGCGTCCTCGGCCCGACGGTTGATGCTGCACCTGCCGACGAACTGGCCCTGGGCGGATGCCTGGGACAACCTCTGGGCCACCGCCACCGCTACCTCCTGACCATCCGGCCACCCGGCCCCGAGGAACGACCCGACGTGGAAAAGCCGGACAGACCGGCGGCTCCACCGCGCCACCGTCCGGCAAGGCCCGGGATCACCGGCCGACGACGTCAGCGGACACCCCAGAAATCAGGGTTGGTGGATCCGGGCTGAGGCCGACAGATGTTCGAAGCCCGCGGTGTCTGCGACCTTCCCCAACGCCTCCGCCTTCCACGAGTTCGCACTCTTAAGACGTGGCAGTCAGAGAGGGTGTCGAAGATGAGCCCGAGCGAAGAGTTCATCCGCTTACGCCGTCAGGCCAGGTCCTTAAGGGTGCCGTTCCTGAATCTTCGGGTTCGTCGGCCAGGTATCGCGTGAGTTCGTTGGTGGCGACGCCGAACACCCAGGCCAGGAGGAGTACGTCATCGATATACCCACCCGCTCGAAAGTCTGGGACGAGGTCATCGGGGGTCACCAGGTAGTGAAGGCTGGCGACAAGGAGTCGTTCCCGCGTCGCGACGCCTGCGCTGGGGGCGTCGCTGTTCTTGGGATCGTCCATATGGGGGCTGTTGTGGGTCAATGCGGCGGCATCGTCGAGACGGTTGGCCCGGTCACGAAGAAAGCGGACAGCCGCGGCGACTCGGTCTGCTACCGCCGCGAGCGGCCCGCTTGCCTGGTCCACGGTGTCGACCAGGTCTGCGAGGGCACGAAGCTCCTCTGAGTTTTCGATGATGGTGACTGAGCGCTCTCGGGAGCGCAGAAAGGCGTGGCTCCGTACAATTTTGGTGACAGTGGGCGTGGGTGTTCGAAATAGCGGCGTCCAAGTCTGCTCGGTCATGACTGCCCACTCCCTTCAGTTCCGTCCACCACCGTCGCTCCTAACACTATGTCAGCCCGCGACCGGCATCTGGGGGCCAAGGTGGAAGTCCCACGCAGCTCAGCCCTGACGGTGGCGCCGTCTACCCAAACTCGCGCTCGCGGGGTCCGGCCACTGGTTGACTCGCACGACCCTCATGGACCACGGGTCGTAGCCCGCATTGGGCGGAAGGGACGCTGGCTTCTGCCCGTTCAAACGCCGGCGACGTAGGCGGTGAGGAAGTGGACCCCGTGGCGGTCGAGGTTGCCGCGGGCGCGGTCGTAGTGCTCGGTGGTGCGGGGGTCGGCGTGGCGGGCCAGGATCTGCGCGTCGCGGAGCGGGACGCCGGCGTCGAGGGCGTTGGTGATCGCGGCGTGCCGCAGGGAGTGGGGGCTGATGTGGCGGGGGATGCCGGCAGCGGTCGCGATGCGGGTGACCATGCGGTAGACGTCTCGCCGGTCGACGGGCCGGCCCGAGACCGGACGCAGGACCAGGGGCCCGCTGGTGCGCTGCCCGCGGCAGGCCTCGAGCACCCGCAGCGCGGGGACGGTGATCGGCATGGTGGCGGGTTTGTTGCCTTTGCCGACGAGGTGGAGCACGCCGTAGCCGCGCAGGGTGTCGGCGTAGTCCTCGATCCGGACCGCGGCGGCTTCCGATGCGCGGAGGGCGTTGATGCCGAGGAGGTAGGCGAGGGCGCCGTGGTGCACGGTGACGGTCTGGGCGACCTGGAGGAAGCGGATGAGCTCGAGCCGGTCGAGGCCGTGGGTGCGGGACTCGTCCTGGTGGATCTTCGGCAGCCGGGCGTAGACGGCTGGGTCGGAGGCGATGAGGCCGTCGATGTGGGCGAAGCGGAAGTAGCCGCGGACGGCGTGCATCATCGTGTTGACCGAGGAGTCCATCATGGGTCGCTCGCCGAGTTGGCGGATGTAGAGCTCGACGTGGGCGCGTTGGATCCCCACCAGCGGGTCCAACCCGTGGGTCTCACCACAGGTGAACCACTCCCGCAGCTGGTAGGCGTACAGGGTGTGGGTGCGCCCGGCGTGGCGGGCGAGGTAGGACACGGCCGCCAGCTGCGCGGTGGACATCGTGGCTGGCTGGAACGGCAGGAGGGTAGTGGGACTGGACATGACGTCACCTCTCGCGGCGACCTGACCGACCGCCTACACCCCGCTCGCCGCCAGCACGGCGAGGCACCTGGACGGATCGACGCTAGACCCGACACGTTCCCCGAGCCCACGCGGCACACCTTGGGGCAACCTGGCGGCGTCCACAGGCGGAAGCACGCGGCCGCTCTCGCGGCGGAGTGGGACGGCTGCTCATACAGCCAGTGGGACAAGCGCGCCGTCCCTGTCGAGTTGGAAGTCGCAGCAGGTCAACTTTCCTGCGATCGCGCGATGATCAAACGCCTCGAGGGCCGACTTCGTAAATTGTGGGGAGAATGTCCTAGAGTGTGGTGTTCTCGTCAGGAACATGTGACGCTAGCACAAACGATGGCCCGGCGAGCCTCGCCACCGAACCGCCCAAGCTGCTGGAGGCTTGGCTGGTGCCTGACGAAGTGCAGGGAACCGGTGGAGGCCCGGGGTTGACTGCGCCCCCAGACAAGCTCTCGGCCCTCCTAGCGCGAATTCTCGACCAGTTATCGCTCAGCGCCTGGCTCCCCGCTGCCTATCTCACGGTGGCGCTCGCAGTCATCTACCGGCTGGGGCAGCAAGGAAACCTCGACGTGGCAGCCGTTGTGGTAGCCCTGACCGCGGATCCCGTGACATTACTCGTAGTGACGATTCCTATCGTCGTCTTATCAACCTTAGTGACGCAGTCATTCTCTTTTGAAGCCATCCGCGCACTTGAGGGCTACTGGCAGCGTCGATGGCTCTTGGGGTGGCTTCACGACGGCTTAGTTCGGATGCGTATGAGGCACAAGCGCTCACTCCGCACCCGATTTCGCTCGTCGCGCGAAAGCGCGTTCGCGTCTGCTCGCGGCCCAATGCTCCTGGACCACCGCCCCAGAGCTGTAGTAGACGCCATCGAGGCAGATCTGCTTGAACTTGAGCGGAACGATCTCGATGCTATCTCCGAGCGAATTCTGGCGAACACCGCTTGGAGGAACTACGGAGACCCGGTGCTTGTGTCAAAGTTGGACCGGATCCGAGCTGCACTTCTTGAATATCCTGAGGACGGGCTGGTGATGCCTATGAAGTTGGGCAATGTGTTGCGGGCCACCGAGTCTAAACTCCAGAACGGCCGCGGAGACGTAGGAACATTCGCAATGCGAAGAAGGAATTTGGTCGACTCGCGAATCCAACTACAGCACGACCAGTTCCGTACCCGTCTTGATATGTACTGCATTCTAGTTTTTGTCGCCCTGCTTGTCGCAGTGGCATGGCCAACCCTCACATGGAAGGTGCCCCACGGCTTGCCTGCTGACCTAGCACTATGGCTGATAGCGCCAATGAGCAACCTGCTTCTGGCATTCGCTGCCTATCGTGCGGCGATCGCCAGTGCGAGGGGGTACTGCACCATCCTGCGGGTCATGGACCAAGCCACCGAGAGTGCGGCGACCTAGCGAACGCCCCCAGCGCGTGGTGGGCCCTGCTGAAGACTGACGTGACATTTCGGACACTCCGAAGGCAACTCTCGGTTGTAACCCTTTTCGCAGACTGGGCAGTGCGAAGACGACATGCTTGCCACTTCCCCCGGAGTCCGATCGTCGGTCACCCGCCAAATGTCCTCTTGATGCCATGAACCGTCAAGGCTTTCTGCGCTGAAGTCCCACGCCCCGCTCGCCGGGTTCCGGATCCACCTCCCCATCCGAGTGGGACGGCCGCTCGCGCGGCGATGTGGGGTGGCCGCTCACGCGGCGGAAGACGCATCGTGTCAACCGGCCTGGTGTGCCCTGGCGTCGTCGAGGTCGGCCTTGGTCAGCACCGCTCTGGTCTCGACGCCGACGTCGGTCAACGGTCCTTCGGGTTGTCCGCTGCGGTCGATGACGCACACGACGGCCGAGACGGTCGCGTCAAGGTCACGCTGGGCGATGATGGCGGCGCGGACGGCACCGCCGGTGGTCAGCACGTCCTCGATCAGGGTGCCTCGTCGTTGAGAGACGTCCAGGCCTTCGGCGAGCCGGCAGCTGCCGTAGCGCTTGGCCCTCTTCCGGAGGAACACCGCGGGAAGGCCGATGACCGAGCGCACCATCCGTCGCGAAAGGGATCCCCCCGAACTCGAGGCCGCCGAGGACCTCGACACCCGCTGGAAGGAGCGAGACCATCGCTTCGGCCACTGCCCGCAGGATCGGTGGCTGCGCCTCGAAGGGGTACTTGGCGAAGTACTCGCTGGATGTTTGGCCAGACCGCAGGGTGAACGTCCCGGCGAGGCGGCAGGTCCGATCGGTCAGCAGCGCCAGGTCCTCTCGATCCACAGGGTCAGGATTCCACGGACGATCGAGCCTGACGAAAGGCCGCGGTGGGACAGTGCGCCTTACGCGAGTAGTAGAACCGGCCCCCCTCGCGGCGGAGGGGGACAGCCGCTCTCGCGGCGGTGTGGGACGGCCGCTCTCGCGGCGGTGTGAGACGGCGGCACTCGCGGAAGGGGACGGCCGCTTGGCGGCGACAACGAGTACACGGCCGCCACCTCCGGCGACACCGTGAAGTAGCCCCCACGACGCACCACAAACCTAGCGAACCTCGGGGGCCCAGGACTGGGCCATCCCAGACGCCTGAACGGCTCGGGCCGTGATGACGCGGGGCCTGTCGGCGGGGCGGGGTACCTTTATCACATGGTTGTAGTTCACCCCTCTCCGGGGTCGCTGCGCCAGGGTCTGGCGTCTCAGCGTGGAGGCGGCACTATTCCGCCCACGTGTAGAGACGAGGACATCCGATGGGTTTCACCGCACAGCTCCTGGACGACATCCGTTCCCAGCTGGCACCCGACCAGGACTCGCTGGACGAGGCCCGGGCCCGCCGCGAAGCGGTCCGCGCCGCAGCGCTGAGCTTCAACGGCGGTCGCCGCACGTTCGCCTCCGGCTCCCTGGCGCACGCAACCGCGAACTGCCCCGTCCACCTGCGGGACAAGGGGCTGGATGCCGACTGCGGCGTCGTCCTCGACCGTCGCGTCTACCCCTGGCTGGGGCCGGACTCCTCCTCGGGTGAGGGCCCGAACGAGATCGTGGAGGAGCTGCAGTTCCACATCCAGAACGAGGTGGCACGTACCTACCCCAAGGTGGAGGTCGCCACGACCAAGCGCGCCATCCTGCTGGCGTTTCACGAGCCGCTGGCCAGCGGGCCGGACCCCACGGTCGACCTCGTCCTCGGCCTGGACCGGGTCAGCGCCCAGGGGTTGTGGATTCCGAACACCGAGACCAACGAGTGGAACGCCTCGGACCCCGAGGGGCACACCAGCCTGCTGACGGGGGAGCCCAAGAGCCTGCGCGTCACCCGGGCGCGGACCATCCGCCTGGCCAAGGCCGAGAACAAGCGCGTCCCGGACCCGCTGCTGTGCTCGTTCAACATTGAGGCCCTCGCCCTGATGTTCGTGGCCCCCGGCGCCGGGGTCCCGCAGGCCCTGGTGCGACTGTGGCAAGACGGTGCTGTTGACCTGCGGGCCCGGCTCACCCCGGACCCAGCCGGGGTGTCGGCACCGATCAAGTGCCTCGACAGGTACGCGGCCGCTGACCGGCTCGACACGGCTGCGTCCCGCCTGGAGGCGGCGCTGGCCCACGACGAGAACGAGAGCTGGGTCCGTCAGCAGCTTGCCGCCCTGTGGCCGGAGTTCGTGGCCGGCAACGGCAGGGAGGTCACCAAGGCCCGCGCTCTGGCCGCGTTGAAGGGTGCGTCACCGCTATCGGTCACCACAGGTGGGATTCTCAGCGTCAGCAGTGGGCTGGGACTGAAGAGCCCGCGGTCGTACGGGACGCTCCGCTGAGGGGTCGCCCGCCCCGGGCACGGCACCCGAAGTCGTGGCTGCAGGACTACCCCACCCGGTCGCGGGTGGAGGCCGAACTGCGTGCCGCCTACCCCGACCTGCGCGTTCGGCGTCGCCGCGCCGAACGTTCTTGGATCCACGTGTACACCGCCACGGTGGCCGTACCCGGCTACCCGTCGCGCGTCGTGACCGCAGAGTTCGACCGCCGCCTCGCCAGTCACCCCGAGGTGTACGCGGACGGGCCGACTGAGTCGCCGCACCGGTTCGACGGTCGCGGTGGCACACGCCTATGCGTCTGGTATCACTCGGACCCGCCGGAGCGTCGCTGGGTCCCCGACGACGGACTGCTGCGCCTGTTCGGCATGGTGCAGACGCACCTGCTCAAGGAAGCGTGGTGGCGCGAGAGTGGGCAGTGGGTCGGGGACGAAGCCCCGCACCCTGCACGCCCAGACCAATGTCGACTGAACCAGGCACGACCGGACCACACGAAGGGAGACACCCTGTGACCGCGACACCCTCGCCCACCACCACGGCTTCTACCGTCACCATGACCACAACGGAGGTCCCGTCAGCCCCGCCGGCCGCGACAACGGCAAGCACCGAAGGTGCCGGGGGCGGGGTGCTGGGGCTGCTGCTGACCGGCGCCGTCCTGGCCGCCGTCATCGGCGCCATCGTGAACACCGCCTTGGCTCGGCGCAAGAGCCTGGAGGAAGAACGTGCCCGGGTGCGGGGCGTCTTCGCCGAGGCGTTCGAGGCGGTTGCCGCTTACAAGGAGTTCCCCTACGCAATTCGCCGTCGGCGCCACGACGAGCCCGAAGCCGAACGGGTTCGTATCGCCGAGGCGATGTCCGGCGTCCAAGCCAAGCTGTCCTACTACCTCGCGTGGACAACTGCGGAGTCTGCGCAGGTCGGCGACGCGTACGCCCACCTGATCAAGGAGCTTCGCCGGGTCGCCGGGACGGCCTGTCACGACGCGTGGCTCGCGCCGGCCGCGACCACCGACGCCGACATGAACATTCCCCCCTCTGTGGTCGACCTGAGCGGGCTAAAGCCGCTCGAGGACGCTTACGTGGCGGCGTCACGGGAACACCTTCAGCAGTTGCTGGCATTTCGGTCCCTGCTGCGGGGGCGGAGCGGTTCGTAGATCACGTACAGGCGCAGCTGGCGTTCGGCGATCAACTGGCCGTCGACGTCGAATGGTGGCGCCGAGCCGCGCGGCCGACCGCGCGTCCCAGCATCTAGACCCATGGCTTCCCCTCTCAGATGGTCGACAGGCGGCGAAACGGGTCAGCCGCTCTCGCGGCGGTGGGGGACGGCCGCTCTCGCGGCGGTGGGGGACGGCCGCTCTCGCGGCGGTGGGGGACGGCCGCTCTCGCGGCGGTGGGGGACGGCCGCTCTCGCGGCGGTGGGGGACGGCCGCACGCGCGGCGGAAGGACACGGCTGCTTATCGGCGGTCTTGGGCAGCGAGTGGCTCGCTTCATGGTGGACCGACCGGTGGTTTGATAGGCGACACATACGGAAGGAGCCCGCTGTGCGGCTAGGACAGGTTTCAATGCCCGAGGAGGTCTTATCGGCCCTCGACGATGAGCGCTTGGTCATCTTCACCGGCGCTGGCATCTCGCTGGACGCACCCTCGTCCCTTCCGACCTTCCTCGGGCTGGCGGAGAGCATCGTCGAACGCGTGCAATCCGACATCGTCCCGAACTCCATTGAGTGGCGAGACCGGCTGGACACACTGCTCGGCCAGTTAGATGAAGATTCCGGCATCGCGGTCCACGACCTCGCCCGGCTGCTGGTTAGCACACCTGGCTCTCGGCCGAACGCCAACCATCAAGCGTTGGTACGACTCGCCGCCCGCGGGGTTCCACGTATGGTGACTACCAACTATGATCTGCACCTCTCGACAGTCGCGGACTCGCTAAGCCTTCACCTTGAAACGCATCGCGCGCCTGCCCTACCACTCGGTCATGACTTTGGCGGCCTCGTCTATCTCCATGGCGCCGCGGATGGGCCTTCCGATCGCCTAGTTGTCACGGACCGCGATTTTGGTCATGCCTACCTGCGTCAAGCTTGGGCTACCCGGTTCCTCAGCGAACTGTTCCGCAATTACACCGTGCTCTTCGTCGGCTACAGCCACAGCGATCTTGTGATGCGCTACTTAGGCCTCGCTCTGGGTCGAGATACAGCGCGGTACGTGCTCACCCATCAGCCTCAGGACCCAATGTGGGCGCGTTTAGGTATCACCGCGGTGGGTTACCCAGTGGTAAACCATGACCACAGTGCGCTAACCGAGTGTCTAGCCGCGTGGGCTGATCTCGCAGAGATGGGGCTGTTAGACCACAGACAACGCATCAGGAGTCTCATTGACACTGCCTCGGAACTCTCGCCCCCGGAACAGTCCTATCTCGAGGCATCGATTCGCCGACACGACCGCGTTGACTTCTTTTGCTCCGGCGCCAAGAGCCTCCAATGGCTCTCATGGGCCGCGAACCAGCCTGTCTTTCAGGCCTTATTCAGTGCGGATCAGCCTGACGACGAGGTCCTCCGCGGGCTTGCCCAATGGTTTGCACACACCTACGCCGCCTCGACAGCAGAGCACAGCGAAGCTGCTTGGAGCACCCTCACCAGTGCTGGCGGAGAAGTCAGCATCACCCTGTGGCACGCGCTTGCACAAGCGCTGCACTCCACCAAAGAGGGCCCTCGACCAGCGCACTTCCGTCGGTGGCTCCGGCTCCTCATGTGGCAGGACCGACCTGAATGTCAAGTTGACTTCCTCCAGTACGCCCTCGTAGATACCGACCCCGAGGAGGACCCCGAGATCGCCCTTGAGCTCTTTGAGCATCTCATCGAGCCCCGGTTGCTTCCCAAACGTGGCTACGGGCTGTTCGGCCCCACTTTGGAAGCAGCCACACGCGGCTCTGAATACTGGTTGACCGAAAGCTGGATCAAGGTCATCAGGCCGATGCTTCCCTCTCGCGCAACTGACATCCTTGCCCTTGCCGAGGCGTCCATTCGGAAGCACTACACCCTTGAGACCGCCATTGCGGGCAAATCCTGGGACCACTTCGCATTTCGACGCTCAGCCATCCAGCCCCACGCGCAGGATCAGTATCGCAAGCCACTTGACGCCGTCATCGACGCCGCGCGCGATAGCATCGTTTCGATGGCATCTGATCGGCCCGCAGAAGCTGCCCGCGTGCTGCAAAGGTGGTCCGCGAGCCGACAGGCGTTGTACAAACGTCTCGCTTTGCATGCATACACGGTCTCCGATCTGCTCACGCCCGACCAAAAGCTGGGTCTAGTTGTCGCCAATGACTTGCTCCCCGATCGTGAGGTGGCCCAAGAGCTCTACAAACTTGTCGGCGCCGCAGCCCCGCAGGCGGGGCGAGAGGCCATCGACTCTTTGGTTCTGAAGCTGCCTCTTGAAGGGACAGATGACGTCACCCGCTACACGCGCTTTCAGTTGTTCGCTTGGCTTCATAAGCATGGCGCTAGGTCCGAAAGGCTCACTGCGGCAATCGCACAGATGCAAGAGATCGACCCCACGCTCACGCCCGAGGAACACCCGGGCTTCCGCAGCTGGATGGAGGTTGGGTGGCGGGAGAGCGCCCCGCCCATGACCACGCAGGACTTCCACCGCAAGGTCCGTGACGATCCCAAGGCCGCGACGGCGTACGTCCAGACCTTCGAGCCCTTTCCATATCCGCGTCAGGACGTGTCGAGCCTGGAGGACGCCTTGAGCATGCTCGCCGACACAATCCGCATGCATCCGGGCGACGGCTTTGCGCTTTGGCCCCATGTCCACGGGGCACCAGAACTGCAGGACACGATCATTAGGGCATGGACGTTCGTCGATAACCCGGACGATCAAGTCCAGATCATAAACCTGCTCCTTGACTTAGACCTAACTCTTCACTTGAACGCCATGACTCAGTTCTTTATGAGCGCTAATCGTGACGCCCCCGAGCGATGGGTTGGCAATCCGTTCACAGAGGAGTTGCTCTGGACCACATGGGAGGCAACAGTCGCCAAATCCGAGGATGACCCGACCGGAGACTGGGTTAGCCGGGTGATCAACAGCCCAGCGGGCTGCATCGTTGATTTCTGGTTCCAAACCTTCTATCAGGCGTGGGCCAAGGAACGCGATCACTGGACTGGTCTTCGAGAAGATCACAGCGCGTTCTTGGACATGGTCCTCAGCGGCAATTCACCGCAACGCCTCACAGCGCTTACCCAGATAGCGGGACGAATCCATCACCTCTACGACGTCGACCCAGAGTGGTGCCGCAGCGCTTTGCTCCCACTCGGCAATTGGGATACCGACCCACGCACAGCGGCGGCTTTCTGGTGGGGCGTACTTAGCTTTGGCCGATGGAATCTCAAGCTCCTCGACGATGGACTCCTCGATAGCCTTCTGTCCACGACGGCCCGACTCACTGAGTTCGGCAATGATCAGCGGCAACGGTGGGCCGGCATGCTCGCATCGGTTGCCCTCACAGCCGACCCCACAGCGGAGCCCGTCTGGGTGAATCGGCTGACGGCGGCCGCCTCCGTGGAACAACGAACCGCATGGCTTCAGTCCATCAGTGAGCAATTCCGTGAGCTGCCCCTTGAGGCCAGGGGACAAGCTTGGCAGATCTGGATCTGCGACTATTGGGCCCAAAGGAACCGGGCAGACCCTATGGTTCTCACTGCCAACGAGGCTTCCGAACTCGCCGAGTGTGTGCCTTGGCTGCCAGCAGCGGAGTTGGGGAAAGGAGTAGCCCTGACCGTGGAGTCGCCTGCAAGGCTAAACGCCCATGCGGACTTTCTTTCAAGACTGCCGGAAGACTTTCTCAAGCAGTCATCTGAGCTGCTGTCACCCTTCTTGACGGCACTTATCAAACGCACCGTAGAGCCGTTCTACGGCGACTACTATCTGCGCCCCCTTCTCTCCGGTTTAGTTAAGCGACCGGGCGACTGGAACGCGCTTCGTGAGGCTGCTTTGCGTTTGGGAATATCCCTTGACTGAAGCGCTGCGAGCATAATCCATCTGGGCACCTCGCGGCCGCTCGCTGCTGCGTCATAGTGGGCGGTAGGACGCAGGCGCCTCCGGACGTGTCGGAGGGCGGAGTGCGGACTGCCGTTCCGTCAGCCTCCGGCGGGAAGCGGTTCCGCGATGCCTGCATTGGCCGATCGACGCGCCCTGACGTGGAGCTGACGGCCAGCCACGCTTTGGGGTAGTGGTCCCGCGGGAGGCGCCGTAGTGGGAACGGCGCGGGGTCAGGGTCCCGGAAAGGTCGGTCGGTAGGGCTGTGACCTGGGTCTTTACGTGGGTGTGACCGGCGTGGCGTGTGGGACGGGTGTGGCCCCAGGGGCTGAGATGGAAGTTCTTCAGGCCACCGTCTCAGCAAGGACCACACCCGCCGATGTCATCTTCGCCGATCACCCCTGCCGCCACGCAACCCGAGCGGGGCACTCGGGTCACCCACCTTCTGGAGCTGCTCGAGACGGTGCCCGACCCGCGTGATCCCCGGGGGGTGCGCTACCCGTTGGCGGGGATCCTCGCGGTGGCGGTGACCGCGGTGATGGCTGGAGCGCAGTCGTTCGCCGCGATCGCTGAATGGGCTGGTGACTTACCCCTGGACCACCGGACCAGGATCGGGCTGGGCGTCGTGGCCAGCCCGGACGAGCCGACCCTGCGCAAGCTCTTCGCCCGCGTCGACGCCGACGCACTGGACCGCGTCCTCGGGGCGTGGCTGTGGACCCGCACGGACGACGTGAACGGGCAGCGGGTCATCGCCCTCGACGGGAAAACCGTCCGCGGTGCCCGCACCGCGACGACGAGCGCACCGCACCTGGTCGCCGCGCTCGACCACACCACCGGGACCGTGGTCGGGCAGGTCGCCGTCGCGGTGAAGAGTAACGAGATCCCCGCCGTACGAGACCTGCTCGCGTGTTTCGACCTCACCGGTGTCGTCGTGACCGTCGACGCCATGCACACCCAGACCGACACCGCAGACGCGATCACCACCGCCGGCGGCGCGTACGTCTTCACCGTCAAGGGCAACACCCCCACCCTCCAGCGGCAGCTCAAGGCCCTGCCCTGGAAGGACGTCCCGCCGCACACCACGACCGTGACCAACCGTGATCGGCGGGCGACCCGCACCATCAAGTCCCTGACCGCCCCGACCTGGATCGGCTTCGCCGGCGCGGCCCAGGTCGCCCAGCTCCGCCGGACCGTGACCCGCGCCGGGACAAAGACCGTCGAGGTCGTGTACCTGATCACGTCCGCGACCCACACCACCGCCCCACCGGCCGTCCTCGCCTCCTGGGTCCAAAACCACTGGGCCATCGAGAACCGGCTGCACTGGGTGCGCGACGTCTCCTTCGACGAAGACCGCTCCCAGGTCCGCACCGGCCACACACCCCGGATCATGGCCACCCTGCGGAACACCGCCATCAGCGTCCTGCGCCTGACCGGCTGGGACAACATCGCTCAAGCCCTACGACACCACGCCCGCGCAACCCCGAACGAGCCCTCACATGCCTGTTGACCTGCTAAAACGCGACCTTTCCGGGGCCCTGGGCGCGGGGTCGATCCAAGAGTCGTTGAGGCTGATGTCCAGGCCGGCCATGTTCAGCTGAGCGGCGCCGATGGTGACCCGTCGCATCCGTGTGCTCTGAAACGGAGCATCGGAGGACATCGTGCACCAGGGCACACCACTGAGATACGACGACCGCGTCTTTGCGGGCGCCATCCCTGGTGTCCTTGTCGTTTGGGGAGCGCTGTGGTCTGGTGCAGCCCTGTCCTCCGTCCTGACTGGGCGAGGGGTTCCGGCGGTCTCGTCTGCGGCTCCGCTCCTGGCACTCCTGACCCCCGGCGACCCGGCACGCGCTTGGGGCCATCCGATGGCGCCCCCTTGGCTGTACTGGTCCTGCACCATCGCGGTTGTCCTGGTCGGCGTGGCGCTGGCCGCCTTGGCGTATCGCCTGCGGGTCGCGACACCGCGGGTCCCGGACATCCCCGAGGGCTGCGCCCCGGCGCGGATCGTCCGGCGGGTGGCCGGGGACCGGCAGTTGTCGGCCCGCGCCCACATCCTGCGGCCCGGATGGGCCCCGTCTACGATCACCGGTGTCGGGTTCCAGCTCGGCACGTCCCGAGGCATCCGGTGCTTCTCCTCCATCGAGGACTCGGTCATCGTCCTCGGACCGCCGCGATCGGGCAAGGGCCTCCACCTGGCGATCCCGATGATCCTCGACGCACCCGGTGCCGTGCTCACCACGAGCACCCGCCCGGATAGTCTCGCCGTCACCCTGCACGACCGCAGCCGAAGGGGGCCGGTGGCGGTGTTCGACCCGCAGGGCCTCGCGCCCGGCATCCCCTCCGCGACGCGCTGGTCCCCTATTCGTGGCTGCCATGACCCCCACGTCGCCATGGTCCGTGCCAAGGCGCTCACCGCTGGAACCGCTGCCGGCACGACGGACTCGACGTTCTGGCAAGCCTCCGCCGAGCAGGCCGTCCGCTGTCTGCTGCACGCCGCCGGACTCGGCGAGGTCACCACCGCCGACCTCTACCGGTGGTCCCTGTCCGCGGTCCAGGCGCGGGAGGCGACGATGATCCTGGCCACCCACCCGGACGCGGCCACCGCGTGGCACCAGGCGTTGGACGCGATCATCAACTCCGACTCCCGCCAACGGGACTCGGTCTGGGCCATGGTGACGATCGCCTTCACTGCCCTCGCCGACCCGAAGGTCCTGGACGCCCTCTCGCCGACCCCAGGTGAGGAGTTCGACCCCGAGACGTTTCTACGGGGGGGCGGAACCGTCTACCTCCTGGGGACCTCCACCGGTACCGCTGCCACCGCCGGCCTGGTTGCTGCGTTCGTCGAGGACGTCGTCGAGACCGCACGCCGTCTCGCCGCCAGATCCCCGGCCGCCCGGCTCAACCCGCCGCTGACCTTGGTCCTGGACGAGGCGGCCAACTACTCGCTGCCTTCTCTGCCCTCCCTGATGTCCGACGGCGGCGGGACGGGCATCAGCACCGCGGTCGTCCTGCAGTCCCTGGCCCAGGCGCGAGACGTGTGGGGCGAACACGCCGCGTCGGCCATCTGGGAGGCCGCCATCGTCAAGGTCATCCTCGGCGGCGGCTCCAACGCCCGCGACCTGCAGGACCTGTCCACCCTGGTCGGACAACGTGACGAGCACACCACCACCAGCAGCCACACCGGGGATGGACACCGCTCCACCTCAACCTCCACCCACAAGGTCCCGATCCTCGAGCCTGCCGCGTTGCGGACCCTGCCGTTCAGCACCGCGATCCTGCTGCTGCGCTCCGCGCCACCGATCCACCTGACCCTGCGCCGGTGGACCGCCCGCTCGGACGCCACCCAGCTCACCGCCGACCGAGCCGCCGTCGAAGAGGATCTGCGTGCGGGCCAGCGTGCTTGACCCGCCAGCCGCGTATGCCGTCCGGGCGTCACTCCCCGACGGACACCCCGCTCGTCGCCCGCCACAGCGACAACAGGGAGCGCGATGAGTGCCCCAGGGCACGGTGAACCAGACGGGTTCCGGCTCACCGCCGCCGTTCACGTGCCGTCTCTGGACGAGTACCAGCGCGACGCCCTCCTGACCGACCTGCGCGAATGGGTCGCCCAGCTCGTCGACCGGTTCTCGATCGAGGTCCGCGTCATCCCGCCGTGCTGGGAGCGACACAACGGCATGCTCGAGGCGCTGGCGGCGCTCCGCGACCACGAACGCGCCTCGTTCGCGTTGACCGCGGCACCAACCGAGGCGGTCGACTGGTTCCGCGCCTACCGCGAGATCGAGGCCCTGCTCAAGGAGCTAGCCGCACTGACCCAGTGCTCAGTCCAGGAGCACCGCGACGCGGGCCGGCGTCGGTAACCCGTGAGCTGAGTGCGCAATGGGTTGGCGGGCAACAGTTTCCAGTGCCCAACGGCCCGCTTGGTGCCCCCTCACCACGGTGGACGTAGAGGAACGCGGCACCGGGCCGTGTGGGAAGGGCCACCATGTTTGACACCACGCCTGAGCACGGCCACCAGCGCGCGCAGCTGCTGAGCTTGGCCCTCGGCGCCCAACGCGGGATGAACCACGACCACCCCGCCGACTACTGGTACCTCAAGGGCACCCGCAACGCGGGCATCTATGCGGTCGCCGTGCTGGCCACCGGTTGCCTCGGCGACTCGGCCCGAGCCGCCGACGGCCGTGTCGACGACCTCATCACCAACGGGGCACAGGACGTCGCCGACCTCATGGCCGCGCTCGACCCGAGGCCGCAGGCCGAGGCCGAGGCCCGCAACGGTCTGACCTGGACCGGCCCGGTCTCTTTCGAACAGGTCACCTCCACATACCCCGGCATCGACCACGCCCTCGGCGCCCGGTGGGGCGTACAGCAGGACATCCGCCTCTCCCATCGGCGACCCCGCGACGGCACCGACGGTCTGCTCTACGCCTACGACCGCACCTGGGACGAGTACACAGTCCTCGCCGACAGCATCGACGCCAACACCGTGGAGACGGCGGTAGCCGCCGCGCTGGCCCTCGATCCGCACCTGCCGGTCGACCGCTTCGCCCACGTGGTGCACGACATCAGGGCCGGGCGGTCGGCCCACGGAGCGGCGCCGGATCTAGGACCGGTGCTTTGATGAGCACCGCCACGGTCGACGTCGACCGGGTGCGCGACCAGCACCCCATCGAAGACGTCGTCGCCGACGCCGGCGTCGACCTCCACCGGGCGGGTAGAGGCTGGATGGGCCGATGCCCCTTCCACGACGACGCCACCGCGTCCCTGTCTGTCGGAGGCGTCGCCGACCGGTTCCACTGTTTCGGGTGCGGAGCGCACGGCGACGTCATCGACTTCGTCCGGCTCCGCTACGACCTGCCCTTCCGCGACGCCGTCGCCCGCCTGAACGGGGCCAGCACGCCAGCCCGCACTGCGCCGGTCATCGCGTTGCGACCCGGCCCGCCCACCGCCGACATCTCGGCCCAGCGGGCACGGGTCATCAACGAGCTCGCCTGGTCGTACTACACCCGGCCCGTCGGGCACGCCGTCGCCCTCAGCTGGCTGCGCCACCACCGAAGCATCGACATCGACGCCCTCGAATCCCACGCCGGCGCTGCCATGGCAGGACACAGCGGATCCGGCTGGACCGGCCTGACCGATCACCTGCGTAGCGAAGGGATCACCGACGCGGAGCTGCTGGCCGTGGACCTGGCCCAGACGACCCGACGAGGCACCCTGATCGACACCCTGCGCGACCGGCTCATCCTGCCCATCAGGGACCACCACGATGACCTCACGGGGTTTGTCGGCCGGGACACCGCCGGCAACCCACGAGCACCCAAGTACCGCAACCCGACCCACACCCCCACCTTCGCCAAGGCGAGCGCGCTCTACACCCCACGCTCCGGCCGCTGGGCTCGCACCACCATCATCGTCGAAGGGCCCCTCGACGCCCTCGCCATCGCCGCGTCGAGCGCGACGGCCAACCGGCCCGGGGCGATCACCGCTGTCAGCGCGTTGGGGACCACCGCCACCGCCGCCCAGGTCAACCAGGTCGTCACCCACGCCCCCGGGCACATCGTCATCGCCCTCGACGCAGACCCCGCCGGCCTCGAGGGCACGAAGCGGTGGGTCGACGCCGTAGGCCGCGGCCATCACCGGCCCGCACTGGTCACCCGGCTGCCCGACGGGCTCGACCCCGCTGACTGGCTGGCCCTCCACGGACCCGACGGCCTGGCCGCGTTCGACCCCGACGCCCGCCACACCGGCCTCAACGTGCAGCCCGGCCCGGCCCAACCGCGGCCAGCGACGGCCGTCGCCACACCGCACGCCGCCCGGAACGTCGTCCACGTCTTCACCACCGCACGCACGCCCACCCTTCGCTGACGCCGGACACCCCGGCAGCCGATCGAAAGAGCACCCTCATGACCAGCACCGACCAACGCCTGCACGAGGCCGCGGGATATCTGTACCTGGCGGCAGCCGCAGCCGAACACCAGGCCGGTGACAGCCCCGCCCCCGAGCTGCTGACGATCGCCGCCCTGGCCCGCGCCACCGCCGCCCTCATCTCGCCAACCCCAGCCCAGCCCGACGCCGACGCCGACGTCGCGTCCAGCCTCACCGCCAGCCTGGAGTCACTGGAGTCCATCGAGCCCGGCGACGGGCCAGCCGACCTGCCGCTCCTGGAATGGCACATCCACGACCTGCGCCGTATCGCCACCGGTATCGCCACCCAGGCACGACCATGAGCACCACCACCGCCGCCGACCTTCTCGACCGGGCCCACGCCCTGACCCGGGACCTTCGCCGCAGCGACAACACCCCCACCCGAGGCCAGTGGGACGCGTTCGACCACACCGTCCACCGGCTGCTGACCAACCTCCTGGGCCGGCGGGGGTGCAACATCCCCCACCGGAGCGAACGCCGCAACCAGCTCCTGAGCGCGGCACTGACCTACCCACAACCGTCGCGGGGCAGAACCACTGCCGTGAACCTGGCTCCCCGGTCGGCCAGGCCGACCGGCCTCGGCCTGGTCCCCGAAACTGCGGCTGGAGGTCACCTGGATGCCACGAATGACCACGGCACGTCCACGGCGACCCTCCCCGACCTCGACCTCCCGTCCGCCACCGACCCGGACCCTCTCGCACGGCTGACCTGCACCCTCGGAGCCCTCGCCGACCTCCTCGTCGACGCATCCCCCTGGGTCGTCACCTCCGGGCAGGGCGACCTGGCTGATGCCACCACCAGGGTTCTCAGCGTGGCCGCCGTCGCTGGCCGGCACACCCTCTCCGTCGGCAACCTCGACGACGCCGACCGCGTCCTAGCCGTCGGACAATGGGCCGAGCGCTCGATACGCCTCATCGGCGAACGATCCGCCACCACGGCAACCCTCAACCGTGTCACCGCGACCCTCCCGGATCGGGCCTCTCACGGAGTCAACGACCGCCTCGAAACTGCCCGAGTCGACTGGACTAACGCAGCACAGGCCGAGGTGGGCAGGCTGATCCCTAGCGTGGACGTCCTGCGCGTGATCGCCAACCAAGGCGCCCACCTCTACGGCCTGACCGCCGAGATGGTTCAAAACGGCCCAGGCCTCGCCCGCGAAGCTGAGCTGGTGCCCGACCTCGCGGACGCCGCCCGGGCCTTCCGGGCCGCCGACCGGCAATGGGCCGGGCTCACGACGCTCACCCGCCCCACCCATGAGTTCCTCTCCGAGAGCCGACGGCTCCTGGACGCGCTCAAAGCTGTGGCAGCGCCCCCCACCCTGGCTGCCACGGCCGAGCTGGACCCGGAGCGGACCCTCAGCGACCTGGTTGCCCTCGCGATCACCACAGCCGAACTGGCGGCCGAGACCAGCGACCTGCCGATCCGACTGCTGAGATCCCACCTTCTCTTCGGCCCCGTTGACCGCCTGGCCGACCCCCTCGAACGCCTGAAACGGCGAACCGGGACGAGGGCTGTCTCCCTCGGCATCCTCGACGCACCCGACCTCCAGGCGCGATGGTTCGAGGCCGGGAGTGCCTCCCGGGCCGCCGCCCACCAGCTGGCGGTGAGGCATCCTGGACGTCGGGGTCCTGACGTCGCTCCGCGGGGATTCGCCCTCCTCTGAATCGCTCCTTGGAGGGCAGCCGACGGCCACGGGTGCCTCCAACGCGACGTGGTCGGTGCACAAGGTCGCCCGAGTTCAGGAGGAACCATGACCATTCAGGCGGAGCGAATCGTCCTCACGGTCAAGGAAGCCGCCGAACGCCTCGGAATCGGCCGCACCATGGTGTACGCCTTGGTCCGTTGCGGCGACATTGAGTCGATCGCGATCGGGCGTCTGCGGAGGATCCCGATCGATGCTCTCGATGACTTCGTCGGCCGGCTCCGGGAGGTCACCCGAAGCCATGACACGGCTGACCTTGACTGATGGGTAGCACGGGCAGGACCCGACACCACGACGACTTGGGCGCTGCCACGGGCGCACATCAAGCTTTGACTCGCCCGTTCAGCCCAGTGCCCGGGGGGGGGACATAGCGCCCACGTTAGGTAGCGTCACACCGGCCCAGATAGACGCGCCACTCGGGATGCCCAGATCTTCCGCTACGGCTTGGGCGAAGCTCATTCTGGGCGGTGCGCACCCACCCTTGCCCCCAGGTGGATACCCGGTATACCGTACGAGCTGGCGGTTACATACCGGGTATAGGGGGTCGACGATGTCCGTTCGTCAGGGACTGATGGCACTGCTTGCGCAGGAGCCGATGTATGGCGCGCGTTTGCGCGCGGAGTTCGAGACCCGCACCGGGGGAACGTGGCCGCTCAACGTCGGGCAGGTCTACACGACCCTCGCCCGGTTGGAGCGGGACGGGCTGGTCGAGCCGCTCGGGGGCACGACCACCCGTCCCGACGACGAGGGCCGCATCGTCTACCAGCTGACCGACGCAGGGCAGGAGGCCGCCAGGCAGTGGTGGATGACGCCGGTCGCGCGCAGCGACACCCCGCGCGAGGAGCTGGTGATCAAGCTCGCGCTGGCGGTGGCCGCGCCGGGCGTCGACGTGGCCGCCGTCGTGCAGACGCAGCGGACGGCGACCCTGCGCCACCTGCGCGACCTCACCCGCCTCAAGGCCGACGGCGCGGCGTCCCGGGCTGGTGCCGCGGACGACACCCTGGCTTGGGCGCTGGTGCTGGAGCACCACCTCTTCGCCGCGGAGGCGGAGGCGCGGTGGCTCGACCACGTGGAGAGCCGGGTGGCCCGGGAGGCCCTCAGCCGACCGGTGGCGCGACGACGGGGGGCGGAGCTGCATACGGAAATCGCCACTGCCACGACGACATCGACCACTCGGGGGAGCCACCGATGAGCAAGCAGACCCGCACGCAGGAGCCGTCGTCCGACGCGGTCCTCGTGCTGGACGACGTCACCCGGGTGCACGGCGGCGGCGCTACGCAGGTGTGGGCGCTTGACGGGGTCAGCCTCACCGTGCGCGCCGGCGAGCTCGTGGCCGTGATGGGTCCCAGCGGGTCGGGCAAGTCGTCGCTGCTGAACCTCGCGGGTGGGCTCGACCGCCCGACGAGCGGCAGCGTGCGCATCCACGGCACCGACGTCGGCAGCCTCAAGTCCGGTGACCTCGCTCGGCTGCGGCGACGCCGGGTCGGCTTCGTCTTCCAGGACCTCAACCTCATCCCCAGCCTCACCGCGGTCGAGAACATCGGGCTGCCGCTCGAGCTCGACGGCGACTCGGTGCGGCACGCCCGCCGCAACGCGCTCGACGCGCTGGACCAGCTGGGCCTGCGCGAGCTGGCCGACCGCTTCCCCGACCAGATGTCGGGTGGGCAGCAGCAGCGCGTCGCCATCGCCCGGGCCCTGGTCGGACGGCGTCGGCTCGTCCTCGCCGACGAGCCCACCGGCGCGCTCGACTCGCACACCGGCGACGAGGTGCTCGCTGTGCTGCGCCGCCGCTGCGACGAGGGGGCAGCCGGTCTGCTCGTGACTCACGAGGCCCGGCACGCCGCCTGGGCCGACCGGGTGGTCTTCCTGCGCGACGGGCGGGTGGTCGACTCCACCGGTGAGCGCGACCAGCCCGAACAGCTGCTGACCTCGAGCACCACGGGGGGCCTGACGTGACCGCGACGGCCGCATTCACGAGACGGGAAGCCGTCGGGTCGGAGCGGGAGGACTCGCGCTTCGCGAGCTGGTGGTCGTCGTGGCGGGTCGCTATCCGGATGGGGCGGCGCGACGTGCGCCGCCACCGGGGGCGGTCTGCGCTTATCGTCGTCATGGTGTTTCTGCCCGTCGTGGCGGTGATCGGCGGCGTCGTCCTGATCTCGAGCGAGCAGGTGTCGTCGTCGGAGCAGCTGCAGCTCGCGTTGGGCGGCGCCGTCGGGATGGTCAGGATCGAGGGTGACGGGACCGTCGCCAGCAACCAGGAGTTCTACGCGCAGCACTGTCAGCCCCAGTGCCTCGACAGCGAGCCACCGGCCCGTCGTGCCACACCCGTCCCCGGGTGGTCAGCGGGCCACGAAGCGACGGCGCTGCAGGCCCTCACCGGAGGGGCGGTCGCCCGGGTGACCTCGAGCAGTGCCCGGGCGGTGCTGGGCTCGCGTCGGGTGTCGGTCTCCGTCCTCGGGGCGGACGTTGCGGCCCACCCGTTCCTGGGCGGTCGCGCGACCTTGCTGAGTGGGCGCTGGCCTTCGAGCGCAGACGAGGTGGTCGTCACCCCGGTGGGGTCGGGCCACGGCCTGCCGACCACGGGCCGGGTCACCGCGATCCCGTCCCCCGACAAGGCGGACAAGGCCGCGACGACACCGACCGGGGCCGTCGAGCCGCGCGCCCTCACCGTCGTGGGCACGGCCACCGCCTTCACCAGCGACGACACGGGCAATGTCCAACCGGCCGACCTCGTCACCCTGCCCGACGCCCTCGGGCGCGTCGACCCCGCGACCGGAGGCACCCGCAATTTCGTCGAGCCCCTGGGGGTGCAGTACCTCCTCGACCGCCCTGCGCCCCTCACCTCTGCGGAGGTGAGCGCCCTGAACGACCACGGCCTGGGCGTGGTTGACGAGCGCCTCAACGCCGGCAGCTCCGGCTATCCCGACGACCCGAACGGAGGCGCCTTCTCCGCGTACACGGCGCTGGTCGCGGTGGGGCTGCTGCTCCTGACCAGCCTGCTGGCTGGCCCGGCCTTCGCCGTCAGCGCGGCCCGTCAGCGCCGCACCCTCGCCCTGACCGCCGCCAACGGCGCGACCACCGCACAACTGCGTCGCACAATGCTCGGCCAGGCCCTCGTCCTCGGCGTCCTCGCCGCCCTCCTAGGCGCAGCCGTCGGCCTCGGCGGCTCCTGGCTGCTGCTGCGGTGGCTCGCCCAGCACCAGCCCGGCACCTGGTGGGGGCCGTACGACGTGCCGACCGCGCCGGTCGCTATCGTCGTCGGCTCCGCCGTGATCAGCTCGGTCGTCGCCGCCGTGCTGCCGGCCCGTGGTCTCGGGCGGCTCGACGTCGTGCAGGTCATGCGCGGGCAGGAGATGCCGGCCAGGCTGCACCGCGGGCTGCCGGTCGTCGGTGCCCTACTCCTGCTGGGGGGCACCAGTGTCATGGCCTGGGGCTTCACCTACGCCGGCAACACCTCCCAGCCGCAGGCGCTGATCGGCATCACGGGCGGCGTGCTGATGCTGGTCGTCGGTGCGCTGTCCGTCATCCCGGCCGCCCTCGCCGGGCTGGGTCGCCTCACCCGTGAGCTGCCGGTCACCGTGCGCATGGCCACCCGCGACGCCGCCCGCCAGCGCGGGCGGGCCACCCCGACCGTCGCGGCCGTGATGGCGGCCGCCGCAGTCCTCACGACGGTGCTCGTTGTCACCGCGAGCAGCGCCCGCCACGACCGGCTGGCCTACCAGCCGTCGGTGCCTCCCGGCACAGCCAGCCTCTCCTTGGGCGACGGCAACGTCGACGGCGCACTCGAAGGGACTGCCGGTGCCCTCACCCTCGCGACGGTGGTCAGGGGTGCGGCGCCGGACCTGCGGGTGTCGGCGATTGCCGACGTGAGCGGGGGCGACTCCCCCACCGGGCCGTCACGGGTCGTCGCCGCCCTGCGCACCGGGTGTCCCGTCTCGGTCGTCACCCGCGACGTGACCGGACCGATGCCGGTCGACACCCCGACGATGGGCCGGTGCACCTCGCTGAGCAGCCTGATGACGGCTCCCTCGAGCCACATGCTCGTGGCCGACGCCGACTACCTCGCGCGGGCGCTCGACCTCAACGAGCGTGAGCGCGACGCCCTTGACCACGGCTCCATGCTCGTCGTCGCCGGCCCGGGCCGCCCACCCCGCACAATCGAGACTCCCGGGACGACGGCGTCCGTGGAGCCCGCAGAGGCCACCGTCGACATCGTGGACGGCACCGTGGCCATGGTCGACGCCCGCCTGGTCGCCGCCTCAGCCGGCGGCGCCGGGGCCAGCAACGGTGTCGCTGTCGCCGAGCCAGCCACCCGGGTCGACGGGACCCCCACCATGACGAAAGTGCCGGCCCTCGCCATCGACCGGTCGCGGTTCACCACCCTCCACGCGCCCGGGGCCGTCCTGACCCCCACCACGGCCACGGCGCACGGCTGGCCCACTACCCTCAGCTACACGGCCGCCTGGGACCCGGCCGGGTCGATCAGCCCGGCCGTAGAGGGCTCTGTTCAGGCTGCCCTCGACCGGCAGCTGCCCGGGGCGCGGATCTCCGTCGAGCGCGGCTACGACGGCGACCAGACCCTGCGGCTCGTGTCGCTCATCGCCATCGGCGTAGTCGCCTTTCTCACCCTCGTCGCGACCCTCATCGCCACCGCCCTCTCGCAGACTGAGAGCCAGGCCTTCTCCGGCACCCTCGCCGCGGTCGGTGCGACCCGGGGCACCCGGCGTCGGATCGCCGGGGCGCAGGCGGGCTTCCTCGCCCTGGCCGGGGTGCTCCTCGGGATCGTCGTGGGGCTGGTGCCGGGCCTGCTCACGGCCCGGTTGGACACCTCTCCGCACCACTACGACACCCTGCAAGTCGGGCCCACCGTCGTCCTGCCGTGGCTCGACCTCCTCGTGCCGGTCGTCGTGGTGCCGCTGGCCGCCGCCCTCCTTGCCGCCGCGTGCATCCGCGCCTCACCCACAGTCACACGCCGCCTCACATGACGAATAGTGACCTCATCCCGGGTCAGCCACCCGCGACTTCAGTACCCCACGTCAAGAGCGGGCGTAACCTGCCCCGTGGCGCCCAGGCCCGGCGCGGCTGGGGCCCAGATGAACGGTCGCCGGGCATCTGCCTTCCCCCTCCGTGACGGGGTGCACCTGCACCCGAGCACCGTGGTCCCAGCAGCCTCAGGACCCGGCCGCACCTGGACGGCGTGGTATCGCCGGAAGTTTGGCTGTCCGACTCCGCCGCCTGTCGACCGCCCCCGGATCGCGGCATGGGCTTACGTCGATAGGGTCGAGTCGTGGCCAAGCGTCCTGAGATCGTCTGTATCTGTGGGTCGGCAAGGTTCATGACCGAGATGCGTGCGGTGAACCGTGAGCTGACCTTCGCCGGAGCCCTCGTCGTCGCCCCGAGCGAGGTGGACGAGTCGCCCACCTCCAAGCAGAACGCCGTCCTGGACGCTCTCCACCTGCGCAAGATCGACCTGGCCGACCGAGTCTTGATCGTCAACCTCGGCGGGTACGTCGGGGAGTCGACGCGGAGAGAAATCTCCTACGCCCAAGCAGCGGGCAAGCCAATCACCTTCACCGATCCCCTCTGACGACGAGAGGGCGCTTATCGGCAATTCCGGGAGATCTCATCCGACGTAGAGACCTGCTGCAGACCGCCGCGTAGCGACTACCCCAGCGGCAACAGATCCAAAGGAAGCCTCACCCTCAGGAACGTGGGGTCATGGGTCATCAGCAGTCCCCGACGTCGTACGCGCTGTGCAGGATATGGCGGATGGTGCTGTCGGCGTCGAGGTCAGACGAGTCGAGCCACCAGCCTCGTGAGGCGATGCCCTTCCACATGGTCGCCCGCAATTGGTCGTGACCGTCGAAGGCGAACTGCTCGAGCGGTGGTCGCTGCAGGTCGCGGGCGACGCAGGTGGCGGCATCTGGATCCAGCACGACGAGTCGCAGCCGTGAACCGAGCGACGCGCGGAAGACGTCCAGCTGGTCGGCGTCCGGCACGATCCAGTCGATGACCGGGGTGAAGCCGGCGGCCATGAAGTTGGTGGCGAGCGAGCAGATGTTGTCGTTGCACAGCGCCACCTGGTGGGCCGCCTCGGCCGGCGGATCTCCCAGCGGCCAGACGTAGCCACCGACGACGAGCCGCGCGACGGCATCCCCATTGACGACCGCGGACCGGGACAGTGCACGAGCCACACCTTGGGCGACGGTCGTCTTACCGGCCCCGGGGGTGCCGGTGATGAGCACCGCGGCCCGCCCGCCATCGAGCGGACTGGGCCACGCCTCGGGGGTGGTCATGCGACCCGGGTCCCGGCGTTGGCCGTGCGGAAGGCCCAGCGCAGCGCGTCCGGCAGCAGGACCCCGCCGTGATTCGGGTTGTGCCCGCCGTCGCCCAGGACGAGCCGGAAGTCGTAGCCTGCCTCGGCCAGGGCCGCCGAGACGCGCAGGTTGTGCGCCAGCCAGTTCCGCTTCGGCTGGTCCCAGTTGAGGTCGCGGTGGCCCGCCTGCAGGAAGATCCGCAGCGGCTTGCGCTTCGTGGCGGGGATGAGCTCGGGGTAGGGGTTGCCGTCGGGCATCTGGGCGAAGCTGGACAGGAACGCGATGACACGGCCGAACTGCTCCGGCCGCAGCCAGGCGGCGGTGAAGGCGCAGCTGCCCCCGCTGCTGCCACCACAGATCGCCCGTTCGGCGGGATCGTGGCTCAGCACCCACCGGGCCTCGACCAGCGGCAGGACCTCCTCGAGGAGGAACCTCACGTAGCGCCCGTCGAACGCGTCGTACTCGGCGTTGCGGTTCTTGCGCTCATCCGGGTCCTGCACGCCGGCGAAGACCCCCGGGTCGACGAAGACGCCGATCGTCGCGGGCAGCTCGCCGGAGGCGACGAGGTTGTCGAGCACGATGCCGGCCCGCACCTGACCCTCGGGGTCGAGGTACCACCACCCGTCCTGGAACACGACCACCCGGGTCGGCGCCGTGGCGTCGTGCCCGGCCGGGACATGCATCCAGACCCGACGCGTCGTGCCCGGATAGATCGCGCTGGCTGGCAGGACGAGCTCGACGCTCTCTCCCGAGACGACGTCGGCTCGGCGCTGCGAGTCAGGCCGCAGTCGTCACGCACCTCGGCCTGGTCGATGGGCAGGGGCCGGTAGGCAACGGTGGGCACGCTGGCGAACCTAGACGCCCAGCAATCGAGAACGCCAGCGCATTCCTTCGAGCGTCCGGAATCTCGGGATGGGGAGATCGCCGATGCGTCCTACCGCCGCGGGTGCGGCGGGTCCTGCTCCGCCGCGGAGGGTGAACCCTCGGTCTCGTCTCACCGCGACAGTCAGGGGCGGGCGGGGATCGTAACGTCCGCTTCGGGGCACGTTGCGGACCACGGCGCGCCGACCGACCTCCCCTTGGTCAGAATGGCTTGGCGATGGCGCTTGTCATGGCTAGCTGGACGTCGGACGCGACCTGCGTCGGCGACCTGCCCATCGTGTAGACCGTCTTAGTCGCGAGGTGGTCGTCCAGCCCATCCCTGCTCCACCGGTCCAGCCAGTCGACCCCGTCGCGGATCCAGTCGCGCCCTTTACCGGCGACGCACCTCCACCGCAGTTCGGCGACTGAGGCGGCTGGGTCGTGGGCCGGGCGGAGGAGGACGACCGTGTGATCCTGCAGGGTCCGTTCGATGATGGCTCGCCCGGCCGGGGTGGTGACGTGGGTGTGGCCCGCTCCGAACGCGATGACGGCGTGACGATGCTCGTGCAGGAGCCGTGGGACGGCATGGGCCAGCGCCTCCTCCCACGCCAGATGCGCCCGCTCGTAGCCGGCGACCTCGATGAGGTCGGCGAAACGGGTCAGCGGCCAGCCGGCCTCCTCGTAGTACGGAAGTGAAGCCTCGTCGGCGTCGACGAACGCCACGCCCAGGGCCGACGCGACCAAGGGGCCGACCGTCGACTTACCCGCTCCCGGCGGACCGATCAGGACCAGAGTCACACCCCTAGTCAACACCGGCTGCTCCTCCGGTTGGGCCGTCCTCAGCGAGCCCTGGCCAACGGTTTTCCTGTTGGGTCTGTGTTTCTCGCAAGCGCGCCCGTCCCGGGGCGCGCGCTGTACCGCATCCAGGATGAGCAGGTGCCGCTTCGGGGACGACTCCCTAGATTGTTGGGGTGCGCCCACCCGACCCCGTCTTTGCGGACCCACGCCTCGCCGCCCTGTACGACGTCCTCGACGACGACCGCTGCGACCTCGATGCGTATGTCGACCTCGCTGACGAGCTGTGTGCCGGCCGGGTGGTCGACATCGGGTGCGGGACGGGTTCACTGGCCGTCCGGTTGGCGCGGACCGGCAGGACCGTGATCGGCGTCGACCCTGCCGGTGCCTCGTTGGACATCGCCCGGACGAAGCCGCTGGCGGAGAGCGTGACCTGGGTGCAGGGTGACGCCACCGCCCTCGTGGGACGGGAAGTCGGAGCCGACCTCGTGGTGATGACAGGGAACGTCGCGCAGGTGTTCGTCTCCGACGCAGACTGGAGCACGACGCTGGAAGCCGTGCACGACTGCCTGCACCTCGGTGGCTGGTTCGTGTTCGAGACCCGCCGACCGGAGGTCCGCGACTGGGAACAATGGCATGTCGCGCTGACGACGATTGACCTGGCTGACGGAAACAGCGTGATCGTGGGGCGGACTGTGACCGAGGTCGCTCCGCCGCTGGTGACCTTCGAGTCGCAGACGACGGTGGGTGGCCAGGTCATCGCGTCGGCGTCCACGCTGCGTTTCCGGGGCCGCGATGAGATCGAGCAGGATCTGAGCGAGCACGGCTTCGACCTCGTCGACGTGCGCGACGCACCTGACCGCCCGGGAAAGGAGCTCGTCTTCCTGGCCCACCGCGCCACCGGTCCGCGCAGAGTCGACGCCGTCCGAACCCGGTCGACAGCAGGCGAACCCTCACACCGCGTGGAGGACGTACGCCCGCATCTGCTGTGATCCGTGCGCTATGCCCCAGGTCATAGGCTGCGTCCTTCCGTCGCTATGACCGTCAAGCCGGCGCGTCAGAGGCCGGTGGCCGGCAAGGCCCGTCTCGCAGGCGGAACTGTTCGCGAGAGCAGCGGACACCGCTCGACGCCACGTCTTCCGATCGCCGTACGCGGATCCCTGCCCGGGAACGCGCGCGCAACGCGGCATGTGAGGCGCGGCCGAGGCTTCACCCGACGCAGAACTCGTTGCCCTCAGGGTCAGTCATGACGGCGAGGTCGCCGTCGTCGCGGGTCAGATTTGCTCCAAGCGACAGCAGCCGACGAACCTCCTCTTCGTGGCTTGACGCGGGACGTAGATCGAAGTGTTGACGGTTCTTCGCCGTCTTGCCCTCAGGAACGCGTACGAACCAGAGAGAGGGTCCGCCCCAACCAGCAGGTTCAACCCAGGCCCGGTCAGGGGTGCTGTCCTCATCGACATTCGAACTTAAGGCCGAGGCCCAGAATGCCGCCATCCGCAGAGGCTCGCGGCAGTCGAAGGTGACCGACTTGATGAACGAAACCATGCGGTCACGCTACGTCGAGTCGATGCCCTGTCATCGGCATATCCGTTCGTGTCGGGTGGTTGTCGCCGACGTACCACTGGAGAACCCCGGACCGGGAACGCGCTCCCAACGCGGCATGTGAGTGCGTCTCGCCCGGACGCTGGTAGCGTCGGAATCCGTGATCATATGGCTCAACGGCACCTACGGCGGAGGCAAGACTACGACCAGCGCCCTTGTGCAGGAGCTGATCCCGAACTCACGAGTCTTCGATGCTGAGAAGGTCGGCGAGACACTCATGGACATCACGCCAGGGTTGCCCAGCACGGACAACTTCCAGCACTGGCCGCCGTGGCGACCGCTCGTGGTCGAGACCGCCCGCCACGTACTCGACTTCACCGGCGGCACCTTGGTGATGCCTATGACCGTGCTGGTGGAGGAGTACTGGCGCGAGATCAGCTCGGGCCTCGCCCAACATGCCATCCCGGTGCGGCACTTCGTCCTCCACGCTGAGCAAGACACCCTCCGCAAACGCATCGAGGGCGACACCCGCCTCGGGCCCTCCTCATTCCGTCTGAACTATCTCGAGCCCTACGCCGAAGCGGCCCGCACTTTGGCTGCACGGCGAGGCCGAGGTCGTCGACACCACGCACCTCACACCCGGTCAGGCCGCCCTCCAGATCGCGGACGCCATCAAGAGTGGAGACCCGGCACGCTCAGCGGCAGATCCGGTTGTGACTTGCAGCGGTTGATGGCGCGGTTCTTGCAGCGCTATATGGCCGGGTCGATGGTGCCCTTCCTAGGCGTGGTCTTGGCCTTAGGGGGATCCGCCATTGGGACGCCGCTGCGGGCGAATTGGCTGCGGGTGCTATCCGAGGCGCTCGTGAGAAGATGCCCAGGATCACCGGACCAGGGGGGAACCACGGTGAGGGGACAATAGGACAGGGTAGGGGGATGCCGACCAGCCTTGACAGAGCTGCCTACTTCGACGGCTGGTACACCGACATGGGCAGAACACCCCTCAAGGACCAGATCGAGCAGCGCCACCTGGGACTCCCGCCGCAGCTGCTCTCGACGAGCCTGCTGACCTGGGAGGGGATTGCCGAGGTCGTCTCCTCGCTCCGGCTATCTCCTGGTGACCTGCTGCTGGACCTCGCGTGTGGTCGCGGCGGCTACGGACTCGAGATCGCGTCCCGGACGGGAGCGCGACTCTTGGGGCTCGACTTCTCGCCCGAGGCCGTGCGGCAGGCCCGGGGGCAGGCCGCCCACCTCCAGCGGCAGCCGAGTTCGCTGTCGGCCGGCTGGAGGCCACCGGGCTGGCGTCGGCCTCGGTCGACGCGGCGATCGTCGTCGACGCTGTTCAGTTCGCTGATCCTGCGCAGGCGGCGTACGGCGAGCTGGCCAGGGTGGTGCGGTCCGGTGGCCGGGTGGCGTTGACCTGCTGGGAGGCGCGCATCCCCGACGACCCGACGGTGCCCGCCAGGTT
Source organism: Dermatophilaceae bacterium Soc4.6 (assembly GCA_039889245.1). Classification (NCBI taxonomy): domain Bacteria; kingdom Bacillati; phylum Actinomycetota; class Actinomycetes; order Micrococcales; family Dermatophilaceae; species Dermatophilaceae bacterium Soc4.6. The sequence continues at coordinate 1,923,162 of JAZGVH010000002.1, forward strand.
GCGGTCGCTCGACCTGCGCGAAGGACTGACCCACGCCGGTTTCACCGACGTCGTCGTCGTCGAGCGGAAGGCCTGGCGTACGGCCGAGCACGCGATGTGGATGGAGGCGGTGGCCCTCGACCCCGGGGACAACGACGCCGCGCTTCGGTCGTTCCACGACGAGGGGGTGCGCGCCCTGGCCACCCATGACGCGCTGCGCCGCGTGCTGGCCACCGCGACCGCCCCCGGGCGCTGAGTCTGACCACACGCCACCGCCAACCGGGTGCCCGGCGCCCTGACATGTTGCGCCTCAGCCACTCTCGAGCCGAGTTTGCGTGACTTCTTGGATGGCTCCTGCCGTGGCCCGGCCCACAGCGGCGCAGGGTCCCGACGGCGCGATGACGGTCTACCGGTGTGCAGTGCGTGCTAATCCGAGGCCGGCAAGACCACAGACGACGTCGAGGAACGTCAGGGACGACGACACCGTGGTCGGCGCATCACGGAACGCCTGCACCACGGCCGCGACGCTGAGCGTCAGCGCGATGACGTAAAGGCCCATCCCGACCCGTCGACGGGTCTGACCGGAGCCCCTGGTCGGTGTCGTTGTGGGATGGTTTGACCCTAGCGGTGGCGGTCAGGTCCCTCACCCGGATGGCCCGAAGGGTTGCTGCGGGAGACTCGCCCCCATGGAGATCAGCCGCGAGACCGTGCGCAAGTTGATCAGGCAACAGTTTCCGCAGTGGGCCGAGCTCACGGTGACCCCGGTGCCCGAGCAGGGAAACGACAACCGCACGTTCCGGCTAGGTGAGGAGCTGGCGGTGCGCCTGCCGAGCGCCGAGGGGTACGTCGCGGGCGTCGTCAAGGAGGACCTGTGCCTGCCGGTGATGGCGCGTCACCTCACCACCGGTGTCCCCGTCCCGGTCGCGACCGGGGTGCCGAGCGAACAGTACCCGTACCCGTGGTCGGTACGGCGCTGGATCACCGGCACCACACCCGACCGAGACCCCGACCTCGACCGTGTCGCCCTGGCCAAGGAGCTGGGCGTGTTTTTGCGCGAGCTGAGGGCGGTCCCGACGGGCCAGGGGCCAGCAGCCGGGGCGCATTCCTTCTACCGCGGCACTCACCCCAGCGTCTACGGCGACCAGGTCCAGCAGGCTCTCGGGCAGCTCGCGAACGAGGTGGACGTCGAGGCCTGCCACGCCATCTGGGCCGAAGTCGTCCGTACGGCGTGGCCGAGCGACCCGGTCTGGTTCCACGGAGACGTCGCACTGGGCAACATCCTGACCGACGGCGGGCGCCTGGTCGCGGTGATCGACTTCGGCACCTGCGGGGTGGGCGATCCCGCGTGCGACCTGGTGATCGCCTGGACCATGTTCACCGACGCCGAGCGCGGCATCTTCCGGGACGCGGCCGCGCTTCCCGACGACGCGTGGGCGCGGGGCAGAGGGTGGGCGCTGTGGAAGGCGCTGGTGACGCTGTGCGACCCGACCAGCAAGCTGTACCCGCACCAGGCGCGCGCGCTCGACGACGTCATTGCGGACTATCGGGACGACTGACAGCAGCCCGGTGTCGCACCCCGCGGCTGCGAGACCACGAGATGCTCTTGCGCGCCGCACCCGGCAACGCCGACACCGAGCCCGCTACCGGGGAGTCGTCCATCGTGACGAAACTGGGTGTTCCGGACGGGTCGTCATGTGCCAGTCTGCCCCCATGACGAGCAGCGACCTCTGGGATGCCGAGACGGCTGAGCACTACGACGAGACCTCGGCTTTCATGTTCGCGCCGGAGGTCCTGGAGCCGGCGGTCCGCTTCCTGGCCGAGCTGGCCGGTGAGGGCCCGGTGCTGGAGCTCGCGATCGGGACCGGACGGGTCGCGATCCCGTTGGTTGAACGGGGTGTCCCGGTGAGCGGCATCGAGCTCTCGCAGCCGATGGTCGACAAGCTGCGAGAGAAGCGGACGGACATCCCCGTCGTGGTCGGTGACATGGCGACCAGCACGGTGCCCGGGCAGTTCTCGCTCGTCTACATCGCGTGGAACGGCATCGGGAACCTTCGGACCCAGGGCGAGCAGGTCGCCTGCTTCCGCAACGCGGCGCGCCATCTCGCGCCGGGGGGACGATTCGTCATCGAGCTGTGGGTCCCTGGCATCCGACGCTTCCCGCCCGGTCAGGAAGCCGTGCCCTTCCACGTCGGGCAACGACACGTCGGCTTCGACACGTACGACATGACCACCCAGCAGGGCACGTCCCATCACTACTCACGACACCCCGACGACACCGTGACTTACGGCGCCAGCAACTTCCGCTACATCTGGCCGGCCGAGTGCGACCTCATGGCCCAGCTGGCCGGGATGGATCTCGAGTCCCGAGTCGCCGACTGGAACGGCAACCCCTTCACCAACGACAGCGAGACCCACGTCTCAGTCTGGCGCAAGCCAGCCTGAGTCTGGCCAGCGCCGATCGGCACGCGGGCGTGCCACATCGGGATCCCCTGCGGGACGAGACCGCAGACGTCGACGACCTTAAGGATGGAGACAACCTCATTGCGAACGTGGTTCGGCTATCGGGACAGCTATCAGAGCCGGGACGGGGTAGGTCCGGTGAGACCCTCGCTCCATCTCGGCGGCTGTCACACTGGATTGATGGACGACGACTTCGACCTGGCTGGTGCGCTCGGGACCGCGCCGGCGGCGACCGCGGCGTTGGCTTGGGTGCAGACGATCCGCCACGGCCGCTTTGATGCGGCGTGGACGGCGATGGCTGACGATTTCCGTCTGGTGTGCGTGCAAGACTGGATTATATAGAATCCGGCGGTTATGTCCGACCCGTCGGTGACCGGTACACGTGACGACCTTGCAGCGGAACTCGCAGCACCCTCGCCGACGCATCCCCTCTGGGTACACGTGGCGCGGGTATCGGAGCGGGCGGTACGCAGCGTGACGACGGAGGTGGTTGGCGGTGAGAAGCTCGGTGCGGCTACGCAGCCGCGGCCGATGGGCTTGGACTTGGAGCTGATCCTGCTAATCCCGCAGGATCAGTTGGATCTCGACGAGCATGGGGTTCACGTGTGGCAGCCGGGGCAGTCGGTCAGTGGATTGTCCCTGCTGTTGCAGCACGGGCCCGACGGGTGGCGCGTGGCTGGTGCCGGGGGATGGTTGCCACGGCCGGGGTGGCCGCCACAGTTTGAGACGATCGTCAACCCGGCCGACTGACCCATGGACGCGTGCTCACGACGAGGCGAGAACGGCTTGGCCTGCCAGCGACCAAGCGGCCAGTTGTTGCCGCCGCGGGTCTCGATCGAAGCTCGGCTACCGGACAGTTATGGCGTGGGCCCCACTGGGTGATGTAGAGGTGCTGCTTGTTAAGGGACACGGCTGAATTGGTCGGGTGTCAAGGGCCATTGAGATCTGCCCAGAGGCGGTCGTGAGACCTGCCCGGTGACGGTCACGAGAAGTGCCCGGTGGTGGCCATGGGATCTGCCCAGTGCTGGCCACCTCGGCTCAGGGGGGGGCAGGTCAAGGGGTTCACCCCCTGGCCGGCGAGGGCTTGGGTCAGTCGGACGCTGTCGCCGGTGGTCTGACAGATGTGGGCGTGGTGCAGGAGCCGGTCGACGGTCGCGGTCGCGAGGGTCTTGGGCATCAGCTCGTCGAAGGAGGCAGGGTGAAGGTTGGAGCTGATCGCGATGGACCGCTTCTCGTACGCGGCATCAACGAGGCGGTACAGGCCCTCGGCGGCGTCGTGAGCGACGGGGAGCAGGCCAATGTCATCGACCACGACGAGATCCGCCCGGAGGACGCGGGCGATGGCGCGGGTGACGGTGTCGTCGGCGCGGTGCCGTCGCAGCAGGATCCCGAGGTCCTCGAGGGTGAACCAGGCGACCTTCAGCCCCTGCTCCACGGCCTGCTGCCCGAGGGCCTCGAGCAGGAACGTCTTGCCGGTGCCCGAGGGGCCGCACACGACGAGGTTCTCGCGGCGGTGGACCCACTCCAGGGTCCGCAGGGCGTGTTGGGTCGGGGCGGGGATCGAGGAGGCCTGCGGGTCCCACGCGTCGAACGTTTTGCCCGTGGGGAACCCGGCGGTGCTGCGGCGGGTCGCGAGGGCGGACCGTTCCCGGCCGGCGGCTTCCTCGCCGAGCAGGGCCCGCAGGACCTCGACGGGTTCCCACCGTTGGGCCTTCGCGGTCGCGACGACTTCAGGGGCGTGGCGCCGGATGTGCGGCAGGCGTAACCGCCGCAGCAGCGCCTCGAGGTCGTCGGGCAGCGGCGGTGGGGCCGGGACACCCAGGGCCGGGGCTGCGGTCGTCTTCGTCCCCGGGCTCACGAGGTCACCTCCGGTCGGCCGTTGTCGAGCGTGACGGCAAGGTCACTGTCCGCCGTCGTCGAGGTCTTCGGGGTCGGCGGCGTGGCGCCGAGGGCGGCCCAGCTGGCGGTGCCCTGGGTCAGGGAGCCGTCTTCCCCGGCACGGTTGACCGCGGCGTTCCGCGTGCTGCTGCCGGTGTGCTGATGGTGGTCGAGGATGGACGCGAGGTCGGCCTCGGCGAACCGGGCGTGGACCGCGGCGTGCCCGAGCGCCCAGTCGACGTCCTTGGTGTCGAACAGCTTCGCGAGCGTCACCGCTTGGGCCATCTTGACCCGGATCTTCGTCGTCCCCGCGGCCGCGGCCTCGCTGAGCCACAGTCGGGCGCCGTCACCGATGGTGAGGAACTCGACCTCAGCAGTGTTACGGGCCAACGGTTTCCGTTCCAGCGCCCCCACGGGGGCGTGGGGGAAGTGGTCGTCGTTGATCTCGGGGCTGCCCGGGGTGGCCCGGGCGTGCCGGGCGACCTCGAGCGGCCCGGTCGGGCCGACGTGCACGAGCACGATCACCTCGTCGGCGCCTTGCCCGTGGACGCGGACCCACACGGTCTGACCGAGCAGCCGGGCCGGGACGGAGTACTGCCCGCCCTCGAACGAGACCATCGGGGTGCTCGGCGGGACGGTCCGGGTGACCCCGAAGGCGACGGTGTGCGGGACGGCGGGGATCGGGTGGAGGCGGGTGTGTTCCTCGGCAAGCATTTCGACCGGGACGCGGCGGGTGACTCGGTGGACCCTCGTGTTGACGTGGTCACAGAACTCCTCGCACGCGGTCTCGAGCTGCGCGAACGAGGTGTACTCCTCGCGCAGGTTCGTGTCCTTGGGGACCAGGTCGGCCTTGGCGATCTTCACCGACGACTCCGACCCACCCTTCGACGCCGGGTCAGCCGGGACGCAGGTGTGAATGGTGAGACCGTAGTGCCGAGCGAAGGCGACGATCCCCGGGTTGCGCACCGGCACCCCGGCGACTTGCTCGGTGGTGACGGTCTTCTCGTTGTCGGTCAACACGTACGTCGGGGCGCCACCGAGGCGGCGCAGGGTGACGTCGAGCGCGGCCATCACCGATGGCATGGTCTTGTCCCGGATCGGCAGGACCACCCGGAACCTCGACCACGCCAGCCACGCGATGAACAACGTGGTCTTGCTGCCGTCGATGACGGGGCCGTCGCCGAAGTCGTACTGGAGCCACATCCCGGGCTCGGTGACCCAGGGGCGGTGGACTCTGATCCGGCCGAGGCGGTAGTCCTTCTTCACGGCGGCGACCGCGCGCCGGGTCGTGCGCTCGGACCCGGTGTACCCGAGCGCGACCAGTTTCTCGTGGGCGCGGTCCGCCCGAAGCTTCCCCCTCGAGCGCTCGATCCACTCCTCGATCTTGGGAAGGAACTCGTCGATCAGCTGCGGTCTCGCGGCGGGACGGTCGGACAGGGCCCCCGCTTCGCGGGCGGCGACGTACCTGCCGACGGTGTGGTGCGAGACCCCGGACAGCTCCCCGGCGTCCCGCAACGACCCCGTCAAGTCGAATGCTTCTAACATGTTCATGATCTCCTCGGCAGACTTCATGGTGTCCCTCCTGGGGGCGGTCGGCGCATCAGCACCGCCACCGCACCCCAGGAGGGGCCTCAACCACCGGACGTGGTGAGGCCAGCGAACTCGTGTCGGGCAGATCCCGTGACCGTCAGTGGGCACATTTCGTGGCCGCTACCGGGCAGTTATATGGCCGCCTCCGGGCAGTTTCTCGTGGCCGCTGCCAGTCGGGTGAACCTGGGTTCATCGTTGTGTGGATCAAGGAGGGTTGGTCGCGCCATCGCGCCATCTTCAGGGCGTCGATTCTCGAGACCCTGGCCGGAAGCCCTGTCCCGCCACGTCTGGCAGGATGCCCCAACGACGTACAGGTTGGTCTAACCGGCTCCTGCCGCGCCGAGCCCGAAATCGTGATGACAGCCCTCGGCGGGCTCCGTATGGTGGCGATCATGGTGACCGAATCGCAGAACCTCACATGGCGGCCTCTGGCTGCGTCCGACGACGCAGCAATGGCTGACCTCCTCAACGCGATCGACGCGGAGGACCACGTCTGGGGGCGCTACACCGTGCAGGACGCGGCCGACGAGCTGGCCGCGCCGACCGTCGACCTCGCGACGTCCACCCTGGCGGTGTTCGACGGCCTGGTGATGCTCGGCTTCTCGGCGGTCCACGACACCCCGGCAGCCGAGGGCGTCCACCGGATGCAGGCTGCGGGCGCGGTCGACCCCACCCATCGTCGTCAGGGACTCGGGACGACACTGCTCCGCCACGGGCTGGAGACCGCGCAGACGCTGCACGCGCAGCACCACCCCACGTGCCAGCTGGTCGTGGAGTCCCTCTACGGCGAGCACGTTCACGGGGCAGTCGCCCTGTACCGTGCGGCGGGGATGACGGCGACGGAAATAAACCTCCACATGCGGCATCCGCTGGGCGCCGCCACTCCGGTCGCCCCGATTCCCGACGGCCTGCGGCTCGAGGGCTGGTCGGCCGAGACCGACGAGGAGTTCCGCGCGGTTCGTAACGACGCCTTCCAGACCGACGGCTCGGCCCGACTCAGTGCCGAGGAATGGAAGACGTGGACCGTGAACGCGAACTTCCGGCCGGAGCTGAGCTTCCTGCTCCGTGACGACCGGACCGGGACGGCGGCGGGGCTGGTGCTAACCGTCTGCTGGGAGGCGGAGACGGCGGCGACCGGCATCCGCGACGCATACTTCGGGGTCATCGGCACGCGGCCCGCCTACCGCAAGCGCGGCATCGCTCATGCCTTGATCTCCCACACCCTTCGCGTCGCCCAGGACCAGGGTTTCGGACGCGCCAGCCTCCGGGTCACCGCCGACAGCACGAGCGGAGGGTTCGGATTCGCCGAGCGTGCCGGGTTCGTCATCCAGGACACCCAGGTCCGCTACTGCATCGAACCCTAACGCACCTCACCTCCGGATACGCGTGTTGCTGATTCAGCGGAGCTGGTCGAGCCCGCCTTCACCGGTCAACTTCTTGCCGATATTCGCTGCACAGTTCTGTCAGAAAGGAATGCATGTCCTCAGGGGCCGCGTCGTCCTATTCCCTACGGCCGATGGCCCCTGGGGATCGTGGACCCGCCTTGGACATGTTCTGGCGTGCTTTCGGGTGGGGAGCGCGCACCGAGACCACGGACGCGGTGTTCGCCGATCGCGCCATCGAGCTGGAACGCACCGTCGTGGCCCTCAACACCGACTCGGACGAGATCGTGGGGACGACCAGTGCCTACTCACTGACGATGACCATGCCGGGAGGAGCTCTTGTACCCGTCGCCGGCGTGTACCTGGTGGCTGTCGAGCCCACTCACCGCAGGCGCGGCGTGATGTCATCCATGATGCGTCATCAGCTGGAGGGGCTCGTGAACGGTGGAGAGGCCGTTGCTGCCCTGTGGACCACCGACCCCGCCCTCTACCAGCGCTTCGGGTACGGGCTCGCGACGTGGCGCTCGCGCATCACGCTCGACCTGGCACAGGTAAGGTTCTCGCCGCGGGCAGAGGCACTCGCGTCGTCGTCCTCTGCGCGGTTGAGACACCTGTCCGTCGGCGATGCGCTGCCACACCTCGCTGTCATCCACGAGAAGATCGTCGGCTCGAGGCCGGGTGGGCTGTCGCGCTCGCAGAGCCGCTGGAACTTCCTGATGCGCCTCGAGGACGGCGAGCCGCAGGTCGTGGTCGCCCTGGGTCCCGAGGGACCGGTCGGCTACATCGCCTACCGGATCCGTCCCGGGCAGTCCCCCGACACGCCGGGTGGCGAGGTGGAGGTCCAAGAGATCAGCGCAGCAGACCCGGCGACGCACGCACAGCTGTGGCGCCACCTGCTCGGACTCGACCTGATGCGGACCCTGTCGGCTCACCGGCCCCTCCCCGATCCGCTGGCGCACCTGCTCCTCGACGTGCGCCACCTGCACGCCACCATCGACGACGCCCTCTGGGTCCGACTCGTCGACCTCCCCCGCGCCCTCGCACAACGGGCCTTCGCGGCCCCCATCGACCTGGTCCTCGAGGTCACCGACGCCGTGCTTCCCGCCAACGCTGGGCGGTGGCGCGTGAGCGTGAACGCGGCGGGGGAACCCGGCGTGGCCAGGCCCACCTGTGACGACGCCGATCTGTCACTTGATATCTCTGACCTCGGCGCGGCTCACCTCGGCGCCACACAGCTGGCAGATCTCGCCCTGGCGGGGCGCGTCCACGAGCACACTCCGGGCGCCCTCGCCGCCGCTTCGCTCGCCTGGTCCTGGTCGCCCACCTCAACGTGCCCCGAGATCTTCTGAAGACTGAGCTCGCTGACCGGGGCAGATCGAGACTGGAGCGGTTACGCCGAATCTCGAGCTTAGTCGGACCACTCGACCTCAGTGCTGTCACACACCGGCCATGGGCTCTAACCCGGTAATGATGCGCGAGAGACGGAGTCGCGTCCTTTCGCCGCCTATCGGGCCCGATACGCGGATAGGGCTGTGGCGCTGATTGGCCATGATCAACGTCTGGCACTTCTGACATGGTCAGTGTGGTGGCAGGGCCGACGCCACTCTGAGACAGTGCGACATGGACTACAGCGACGTCATTGCCACGGCTTTCCTCCCGCGGCCGGCAGGCACCCCCGTCCCTGAAGTCGTCGCTGGGGGCGGCCCAGCCCGGCGGTTGCGCGACGCGTGCGAGCCGGTGGCCATGCACGCCGTGTGGAGCGCCGGCACCAACGCCGCGCTGGCCGCGCACGGACTCGACTTCATGAGCAGCTACGTCGGTGGACGCGCGACATCGTTGGGCCAACCGAACGGCGCTGTGGTTGCCAGCGCCTTCGCGTGGTTCGAGCCAGCCCTGGTCGCGACGCTGTATGACGCGGCAGCCGCCGCCCTGCCCCACGCCGAGTTGGTCTCGATCCGCGAGGAGGCAACCGTCGCGAGCCTACGCGCCGCGTTGGGTATCGATGACCCCTCCAGGGAGGCCGACCTGCTGGCGGCAGCCGTAGAGAGCGCCGAAGGCGCCGGCCGGCCTTTGTTCAGCGGCCTGCTCCAGCGTGGTCGACCCAGCGACCCGGTGCACCGGTTGTGGTGGGCCTGCGACCTGGTGCGCGAGCACCGGGGCGACAGCCATGTTGCGGCCGTTAACCGCGCCTGCCTCGGCCCGGTCGAGATGAACGTCCTCACCGAGCTGTGGGTTGGCATGCCGCTGTTGTCCTACACCGCCACCCGCGGCTGGTCACCCGAGGCCATGCACGCGGCCATCGATGCGCTAACAGCACGCGGCTGCATCAACGGCGGACAGCTCACCGAGAGCGGGCGGGCGCTGCGAGCCTCGATCGAGGCCGACACCGACGCGCAGGAGCACTCGATCGTGGATGCGCTGGGTGACAGAGTCAACGAGGTGTGTGCACAGCTCGAGCAGTGGTCGACCCGCTGCATCGAGGCCGGCGCGTTCCCGCCCGACATCCTCAAGCGGGCCGCGGGCTGAAAGGTCCTAGGCGGGCCCCCACCGTCATCGAACGATCATGCCGGTTCCGCCTCGACCCGGGGCGGAAACCTGCGTCCTACCACCGCGAGTGCGGCCGTCCCACATCGCCGCGTGTGCAGCCATCCCCTACCGCCACCTGCCGTCTCTGCGCCGCAATGGGCTCCACGGTGGATGACTGACGAAGCCGGCCGAGGCAGGAACCGTGAGCCTAAAACTTGCCCTCGTGGTCTCGCGCCTGCCGCGCAGCTTCCGTCACGTCGACGCCGTAAGCCTCGCCGCCCGTCGACGCAAACGCGGTCAACGTGTCCCCGGCCCGCTCGAACAGCCGCTCCGCCCCGACCAGGTTCCCGCGGGCAGCGTGGGTGAGAGCCACGCAGACCTGCGCCAGTCCCTGCCACAGATCCCCCTCCTCGGCCGGTCCCGCCTTCCACCGTGCCTCGAGGACCTCGTGGGCCGCGAAGGGGCGGCCGACTGCGATGAGCTCTCTCGCCTTGTTGAGCGCCTCGTGCGGCGGCAGCGGTTCCTCCGACACCGGCTCGACACCCACCGCGCCATAGGGCAATGGCCGGCCCAACGCGTCGCGAGGCCTCGCCTGACGAGCACGACCCTCAATGTCCCGATCCCGCTCTGCTCCCGTCACGTCATCAGCCTCCCAGAAGAAGTGGAGACCGAGACCGGGTCTCTACCCTTGCGGCTCTTCGCCGCCTGCCAACCACCCTGACAGCGGTCAGGGGCGCGAGCGGCTCTTCGCATGCCTGCCCTATGCGGCCAAAGGTGCAGGCGCTTGCGACCGCCTCGGCCAGGGTCTCCAGTCCCGTCGAATGGTGACCCAGCGATCCCGTCGACCGGGTCCTGGGCAAGTGGTGTCTGGTCAGTGATCTCCTGGGCCCGCCACGAGCCGCCCTCGCTACGCTACGAAAGGGGCCAGCGTGGAGCGACTTCTCACCGTCGACGCCGCCGCCGAGATCCTGGGGACCACCGTGAGGTTCCCACGGCGTCTGATCGCCGAGCGGCGGATCAGGTTTGTCCGCGTAGGCCGCCACGTTCGGATTCCCGAGTCCGAGCTCTCGGCATACATCGCAGACGGCACAGTCGACCCGATCGAGCTGGATCATCGGTGGCGACAGTGATGGTCCGGCGCCGGTTCGGATCGATCCGGAAGCTTCCTTCCGGGCGGTACCAGGCGAGCTTCCAGACACCGGACGGGAAGCGAGAGTCCGCTCCCGAGACCTTCCGGACGGCGGCCGACGCCGCCCGCTACCTCGACCGCATGCAGCAGGAGATCGAGCGGGGGCACTGGCTGCCCGATGCTCGTCTGGGGCGCCGGACGCTGCGGGAGTGCTGCGAGAGCTACCTCGAGGAGAATCCCCGCGTCGGCGAACGTTGGGCGGAGACCTGCCGCCGCAACATGCGGCTCCACCTCGCCGAGATGCTGGACCTGCCGGTCGTCGCCATCACCCCGCCGGTGGTGCGGGCCTGGCACGCGAAGGCGCTGCGTGGGTCGGGGGGCCGGACGTCGATCAGCCAGTCGTACCGCTTCATCCGGTCCGTGCTCAACGTCGCGGTCCAGGACGGCGCGATCCCGCGTAACCCCTGCCAGATCCCGGGCGCCGGCACCCAGCGCGCACCCGAGCGCGGGATCGCCACCCCGGCCGAGGTCGCGGCGCTCATCGACGCAACGACCCCGAGGTACCGCGCGGCTGTCGCGCTCGCGGCGTGGTGCGGCCTGCGCCGCGGCGAGCTCTGCGCGCTGCGGATGACCGACGTCGACCTCGAGCGTCACCGGGTCACCGTGCGCAGGAACTACGTCGAGCTCCTCGAGACCCCGCGCAGGTTCGAGAAGGACCCCAAGAGCGCGGCCGGTAAGCGCACCGTGACGATCCCCCCGCACATCCTCCCCCTCCTGCGCGAACACGCGCGTTCGTTCGCGGGCGAGGAGTCCTTCCTCGCCGACCGCCACGGCCGGCAGGTGCGGGGGAACGCGATCTACCAGGCGTTCGTCCGCGCCCGCCGCGAGGTCGGAGTCACCCTCGCGTTCCACGACCTGCGGCACACCGGCCAGAGCCTGGCCGCCGCGACCGGGGCGAGCCTGGTCGACCTCAAGACCCGGCTCGGCCACTCCTCCACCGCGGCCGCGCAGCGGTACATGCACGCCGTCGAGGGCCGGGACGCCCACATCGCCGAGGCCCTCTCCCAGCTCGCCGAGGGCGGCGACCCGACCCGGCTTCCCAAGTCGTTCTGAGGCCTGCCCGCACGTCGAGATGTTGCACGAGATGTTGCACGAGCCCCTCTAAATGGCGCCTGACCTGCGCGGATTGCTCTTCCTGAAAATCGGAAGGTCGGCGGTTCGACCCCGCCCCTGGCCACCAGCAAACCCGCAGGTCACAGACTCTCGTTGATTGGGGCACCCGCCCGACGGACTCGGTTGACATCTGCAATTGATAGCAGTGCTGGACATTCGCGCGTGGCCCTGATCTCATGAGCCACGTGCACTGGGGGAATGGCGACATCGGCGTTGCGTTGGCGACAGCGGCTTGTATCGGTGTCTTGGTTGTCGTGTGGTTGAGCGCGAGCACGGCCCGGCAGATGCGTGGATGCGTTAACGCCGTTTTCGGAAGCGTGTTCACCCTGGGAGCCCTCCTCAGCCTCGTTGGAGCGATCCGCCGCCAACAATGGTTGCTCGCCCTGCTCTGGACCTTGCTTCTCGTCGTCGTCGCCTGCATCGCCTGGCGTGTTATTCGCAGCGGACCGCCCCAAGGTGCTCATGAGGAAGACGTCCGGACCTAGTGTCGCGTGCCGTAGGACTTCCTCGGGTGGGGTGAGGGCTTGGCGTGGGCGATGATCTCGTCGGCGTTCTTGGTCCAGGTGAAGGGGTGGGCGCGTTCGTTCCAGCCGTCGATGTAGCTGGCGATCGCCGCTTCGAGGTCGGCGACGGAGTGGAACGTGCCGCGGCGGATCGCTTGGCGGGTGATGATCCCGAAGAAGATCTCGACCATGTTCAGCCAGGACCCGGACGTGGGGGTGAAGTGCAGGTGCACCAGCTTGTTCTTGTCCAGCCAGGCCTTGACGTTGGGGTGCTTGTGGGTGGCGTAGTTGTCGCACACGACGTGCAGCTGGACTCGGGGGTAGGCCTTGGAGACCTGCTTGAGAAAGGTGAGGAACTCGACGTTGGTGTGCTGCTGGAAGCATTGGTCAGTCACCAGCCCGGTCGCGACCTCGAGCGCCGCGAACAACGTCGTGGTCCCGTTGCGCTTGTAGTCGTGCGTCTGCTTCTCCGGGATCCCGGGGCGCAGCGGCAGGATCGGCGCGGTCCGGTCCAATGCTTGGATCTGGGTCTTCTCGTCGATGCACACGACGACGGCCTTCTCCGGCGGGTTCAGGTACAGCCCCACGACGTCGCGGATCTTCGCCTCGAGCTCGGGGTCGGTGGAGAACTTGAACGTCTCGGCCTTCCACGGCTTCAGCCCCCACCGCCGCCAGATCCGCGCGACCGTCGCGAAGCTGACGCCGAGGTGGTCGCCCAACAGCCGGGCCGACCAGTGCGTCACCCCGAGCTTCTCCGGTGGCGGCTCCAACGTCGCCGCGATGATCGTATGCTCGTCGTGCACCCGCTGACGTCCCGGCCGGGGCAGGTCCTGCAGCTGCTCCAACCCGCCTGCGGTGTAACGGTTCCGCCACAACCGCACCGTCGGCAGGCTCACCCCGACCCGTCGACTGATCTCTGCGTTGCTGTGACCCTCGGCCGCCAGCACCAGGATCCGCGCCCGCTGCGCCAACCCCGCCGACACGCTCGAGGACCGCAGCCAACCCCTCAGGACCTTCTCGTCCCCGGCCCGCAACACCAACGGCTCCACACGCGACATGAGCCATTATCTCAACCCGAGACCAGAAAGTCTTCAACGACACGCGACACTAGGACTTGACCTTGCACCGCAGATCATGGTTTAGCGTAGCGGCCATGGAGATCACGCGCTCTCCTTCGAGTCCTGCCCGAACTGGAAGGTCGCGGACGAATGGCTTAACGGTCGTTGCGCGTCGGCTGGGCACGGTGGGCCTCATGACGGCGACCTGTTTTCCTGCCAGTGCCCGGTACTACCCACACCCGTGGATGCAGCGCCCTCCAGTCCGCTGAGAACACAACCGACGTCACCATGAGGAGCAACAACCTATGAGCCAGCACTTCGACCTGATTGTCATCGGCGCCGGCATGGCCGGTGTCGCGGCCGCGAACAAGTGCGCTGCCCAGGGATGGAAGGTGGCCATCGTCGACTCCCTGCCCTACGGCGGCACCTGCGCGTTGCGGGGTTGCGATCCGAAGAAGATCCTTCGCCGGGGGGCCGAGATCATCGACAGCGCCCGCCTGATGCGCGACAAGGGCATCGACGACGCAGGGTTGAGGATCAACTGGGCGGACCTGATGAAGCACAAGCACGGCTTCACCGACCCTGTCCCTCAGCAGATGGAGGAAAGCCTTGCTGGCAACGGTGTCGAGACGCTGCACGGGCACGCCACGTTCACCGGTCCTCGTCAGCTGGAGATCGAAGGCGCGGCCTACGAGGCCGACCGCTTCCTGGTTGCCACGGGCGCCCGACCCCGCCCCCTGGAGTTCCCAGGCCACGAGCACCTCATCGACAGCACCGACTTCCTGGATCTCGAAACCCTGCCTTCCCGGATCCTGTTCGTCGGAGGCGGTTTCATCTCCTTCGAGTTCGCCCACATCTCCGCCCGGGCCGGCAGCTCGCCGGTCATCGTCGACCACGGGGAGCGCCCGCTGAAGAGCTTCGACCCCGACCTCGTCGAGCTCCTGGTCGAGCGAGGCCATCAGGTCGGCGTCGAGCTGCGCCGCACCACCAGCATCGTCGACGTGCACCCATCTGAGGGTGGCTACCAAGTCACCCTCGAGCACGCCGGCGTCAAGGAGACTATCGAGACCGACCTCGTCGTCCACGGCGCGGGACGGGTCGCGGACCTCGCAGCGTTGGGTCTCGACGCCGCCGGCGTCGAGTGGGGCGAGCGCGGCATCACGGTCGCCGACCACCTGCAGAGCACGACGAACCCGGCCCTGTGGGCTGCCGGGGACTCCGCCGACACCGCCGGGATGCCACTGACCCCGGTCGCGGTCTCCGAAGGCAAGGTCGCCGCCTCCAACATGATCAAGGGCACCACCACGACCCCCGACTACGCGGGCATCCCCACCGCGGTCTTCACCATTCCCGAGCTCGCACGCGTCGGTCTGCTCGAGTCCGAAGCCCGCGCGGCCGGGATCGACGTGGCCGTCCGCTACTCCGACACCAGCGGCTGGTACTCCAACTACCGGATCGGCGAGACCACCGCCGCCGCGAAGATCCTCATCGACAAGTCGAACGACCAGATCGTCGGCGCGCACCTCCTTGGACCCGAGTACGGCGAGCTGGTCAACACCCTCGGCCTAGCCATCAAGCTCGGCCTCACCGCCCGCCAGCTCAAGTCGGCAACCGCCGCCTACCCCACGGTCGGGTCCGACCTGGGCTCCATGCTCTGAGAGGTACGACGGAGGTGGCTGCCCCGGCCTGGCCGCAGCTGCCAGCCCCTACCTGCGGTGGGGTTCGGCTGCGGTGATCGCGACCCCGAGGTGTGCCACAAATGTGGGCGATGTTGCCGGGGCCCCGGCTCCGGCTTGCTCAGACCTCGCTGTCGGCCTCGACCGCGTCGAACGCCTTGCGGGCAGCGATGAGGACCGGGTCCCACACGGTGGCGAACGGCGGGGCGTAGGACCGCTCCAGCGACAAGAGCTTGTCGCTCCTCGAGGTCGCGGCCCCTCACGGTCCGGGCGCACAGGTCAATCCCCACCACCTCGGTGCGGGTCCGCACGTCGATCCCGTTCACGCCGGGACTGGGTGGCGCTCCGCGAGATCAGAGCGTCCTGTGGGCGACCGTTCCGCTGATCCAGTCGGGGATTCCAACATGCCGAGTACGAGGTGGGCCGCCCCCTCTCGAACGCCACGATGTGCAGATCATCAGCAGGCGCCGTTCGGGCGCCTGACTGGAAGCACTCATACCGGCAGCATCCCCCGCCGACCACGACCATCCGTTCCCCCGACACTGCCTCAGCTGAGTGTCTGGGGCCGCGGGATCGCCGGCGCGATGCATGTGGTCCCGGTGCGTGTCCAGGCCGGACGACCGGTGCGGCGCCGGTGCCGCCCTTGGCTCAGTCTGCCGCGGCGTGGAGCCTCGGGTACACGAAGCCACGTCCCGAGATTCGCCTGCCCGGGGAGCGCAGGGCCGTCGATGAGTTCGGACCTTGTTACCGCGGTGTGTTCGCCTGTTCCCGGCACCTGCGTGTGTGGGGCCCTCGGGAACGGTACGTGGTTCAGGCGCAGCAGGAGGTGGGGAGCTGCTCACCGGGTTCGAAGAGCTTGGCGGCCAGGCGCAGGCTCTCGCTCATCGTCAGGTACCGGGCCCAGGTCGCGGCCATGTCGTGCACGGTCATACCGGTCTTGATGGCGTAGGTGGCCGCGAGCATCAGCTCACCGGCGGCGGCGGCGTGGAGCCCAAGCAGCCGCCCGGTGTTCCCTTCAGCGACGAGCTTGACGGCGCCGAGGGTGTCGCGGAGTTGACCAGGGCCCGGGGAACGTCAGGGAGGTCCAAGGTGCGCCAGTCGCAGTCGTACCCGGCGTCCAGGGCCTGCTGATCGGTGGGTCCAGCGGAGGCGAGCTGGGGTCGGGTGAACATCACCGCGGGAAGCCCGACGTAGTTGGCGCTCATGCCCAACAGCGAGCGACCCGATGAAGCAGTTCACACGTCTCCACCCGAAACCGAGCACCCACTCAGACTCACCGCTCATCGGTCTGCGGTGGTCAACCGCTGGGTGAGAGATGGCGCACAATAAACGGACAATCTCGGTGAACCGAACGCTCCCGTGCAAGTCCCGCTGCGTACGGGAGGGCATATCCGCATGGCACTCGATCGTGCAGCAGACCCCCTGCATCATTCTGAAATCCTGGGCCAGCGGTTCATGACCGCTACGGTGCTGCACGCTACCCGTACGGTCGACTGCGGTCCGTCACCTGCCGAGCGGGAGCTGCAATGCTTTTCGCTGGCCAGAGAGGGTCCATCGGTAGAGGGCCGCCCACGCGGTGAAGCCGAGTGCGAGGCTCACGTACATGACGACGTAGTCGGGCTGGGCGTACATGCCCCAGTAGAGGACGCCTCCGGCGGCAAGGGAAGGCGCGGCGGCCCATGGGCGGCGCAGCGCGAGCCCGATCGTGACCAGCGCGACCGATACGAGAAGGATGACCGGGCCGTGCTCCAAGAGGAAGCCCAGGAAGCCGCCTTGGGTGGGCGCGGTCGACCCCGACATGGCGGCCATCCCTCCCGCGGCGCCCACACCGATCGCGGGCAGCGTCATCGCCACCGTGCAGGCCAGGGTTCCCCCGATCCCGAGCACCCCGGCGGATCGGGACGCGACCCCAGGCGTGATGTCATCGCGATCGCTCGGAGCGGGCCCCATGGTGCGGGGCCTCTTTCGTGGTCGGCTCGTACGACGGGCGGTGAAGTGCGTCATCAAACTACGACCTTGTCCTAGGGTGAAGACTCGAACCTTGGCGGCATACCTGCTCGGCGGAACAGCTGTGGCGTCGGCAAGATCTTCGGGCGGCGAGGAGGCCGCCAGCGGTGAGGACGACCAGGACGGCGGCCGAGGTCAGGAACGGCCACGAGCCCGGTGCGGTTCCGAAGGTGCCGAGCGCCACGAAGGCGGCCGTACCCGGAACGATGCCCACCACCGTGCCGATGGCGTAGTCCCTGGTCCGGACCGACGTCAGTCCGGCGGCGTAGTTGACGACGGTGAACGGCAGGATGGGGACCAGTCGCACCGCGATGACCGCGGGTGTCCCCCGCCGGTTCAGCAACGCGTCGACGCGAGCGACCCGAGTGCCGGTGATCCGTTCTACGGCGTCCCGCCCCAGCGCCCTGCTCAGGGCGAACGCTGCCGCCGCCCCGAGGAGTGCCGCCACCAGGACCACCACGACTCCGAGCAGCAGCCCGAACAGCACGCCGGCGAGTGCGGCGAAGACGTTCTTGGGCAGTGGCAGTAGGGTCACCAGTGTGTAGAGCAGCACGAACAGGGCGGGCGCGGCCGGGCCGGCCCCGTCGATGCGTGCACGAACCTCCTGCGCGTCCGGCAGACCCCAGATGATGGCGGTCACTCCCGCGGTGACGAGGATCGCGACCAGGGTGAGCGGGCGCACCCATGCCAATCGGGCCGAGGGGCGCGGTGGTTCGGCATCGCGCAACTGCGCCTGACGCGCTGACCTGGATCCTGCTCCGTGGCGGGACTGCTGCCTCACTGGGGGGACCGTGGGCAGGTGCGTGGCCGGTGCGCATCCAGCGGCTGCCAAACCTCGTGACCCGGGATCGGTCCGTCGAGGCGGGCCACCTCGCGGCCGTCGCGAGGCAGGATCACAGGGGATGGACTGCACGTCGACGTCACCGGCGCGCGATCTGCGCCAGCCGAGGCTCCAGTGCTCGGCACGGCGCGCACGAGGCCAGCCAGAAGTCCAGCAGCACGAGGCCCGGCGCCTCGGAACGCGGCGCTCAGGTCGGTGTAGTCGAGGGGGTGGAAGGAGGAGGTCATGGGACTCCATGGAGAGGAAGGGGACATCAGGAGGGCTGGTGCCCGGGGGTGGCCTCGCTGGTGCGGCGGGCGACGCTGCCGATCGCGTCGAACAGCAGGGAGGGACGGGCGCCGATCGAGTTGGCGAAGATGGCGGTCACTGAGGCAGCCATCGCGATCATCGCCCAGACCGGTTGGACGATTCCCGTAGTCGCCAGCGGGATGCCGATGCCGTTGAAGGTGAACGCCAGGGCGACGTTGTGGCGGGTACGCCGGTAGGCGAAGCGCGACAGGTCCCGGGCGGCGAGAGCACCGTGGGCGTCGCGCACGATGATGACGTCGGCGGACTCCACGGCGATGTCGGTGCCGCCGCCCATCGCCACGCCGACGCCGGCCTGCATCAGGGCTGGGGCGTCGTTGATGCCGTCCCCGACCATGGCCACGCGGGCGCCCCCGGTCTGGAACTCCCGCACGATGGCGGCCTTGTCCTCGGGGAGCACCCCGGCCCGGACGTCGTCGATTCCCAGCTGGGCGGCGATGATCGCGGCCGTGCGGGGGTTGTCGCCGGTGACCAGGACCGGGGTGAGCCCGGCACCCTTCAGCTGGGCGAGGGCCTCGACGGCGTCCGTGCGCAGCTGGTCGCCAAGCGCGATCACCCCGACCGGGGCCAGGTCGGCCGCGATGGCGATCACGGTGTGCCCGGCCTGTTCGAGTCGGCCGATGGATTCGGTGAGCGGTGCGAGGTCGACACCGCGGTCGGTGAGAAGCTGCGGTCTGCCGACCAGGATGTCGCGGCCTTCGATCCGTGCGGTCACGCCGAGCCCGGTGAGTGAGGTGAAGTCTTGGGCCGGGGGAAGGCTCAGTCCGTGGTTGTCTGCGAAGGCAACGACGGCGCGGGCCAGGGGGTGCTCGGAGGACCACTCCGCAGCGGCCGCGAACCGCAACAGGTCCTCCTCGTGGTCGAGGGCCTCGATCGCCCGGACGTCGGGACGCCCTTCGGTCAGGGTCCCGGTCTTGTCGAGCAGGATGGTCCTGACCTGGCCGAAGGTCTGGAACGCCTCCCCGGTGCGCATGATGATGCCCCGGTCGGCGGCCTCCCCAGCGGCCCGGACGATCGCGAGCGGTGCGGCGATCCCGATCGCGCACGGGTAGCCCATGACCAGCACCCCGAGCGCGGCGAACACACCCCGGCGTACGTCCGGCTGCCCGGTCAGCGCCCAGCTGCCGACCAACCAGCCGACCAACGCCAGTCCCGAGACGACCAGGACGGCCGGGGTGTAAACCCGCAGGACCCGGTCCACGAGGTGCAAGATGCCGGGCTTGAGGGCCCGGGCGTCCTCCACGTGGCGCACGACCTGGGCCAGGAAGCTCTCGGTGCCGACTCTGGTCGCGGTGACCAGCAGACTGCCGGCACCGTTGATCGACCCGCCCACCACCTCGTCACCGGGGCCGACCTCGCTCGGCACCGGCTCCCCGGTCACCAGTGAGACGTCCACAACCGAGAAGCCCTCGCGGACCTGTCCGTCGACCGGGATCCGCTCGCCCGGGCGGACCCGCACCAGGTCCCGCGCCGCGACCTGCGCGATCGCGACGTCGCGCTCGGCGCCGTCATGGACGACGCGAGCGGTGTCGGGCTGGAGGTCCAACAGCTTCTTCACCGACTGGCTCGAGCGGGTCTTGACCAGCAGCGAGAGCCACTCGGAGAAGATGTGGTAGTTCGCCACCAGCACGGTGACCGCGAAGAACGACGCGGTCGGATAGCCGCGGAAGACGCCGGACAGGCCGATCACTCCCCCGGCGATACCGGAGAACGCACCCACCTCGAGCAGAACATTCTGGTTGAGGATCCCGCGTCGGGCGGCCTGGTAGGCCATCCGCAAGATGTGCGGCGCGACCCCGAAGACCACCATTAGCGCGAGCACACCGGTCAACCATCCAGCCGCGGGATCCCCGATCGGCGCTGCCGCTCGACCGGTGTAGAGCAACGCCGCCGGGCTAAGGACAGCCAGCGAGCCAAGCAGGGCCTTTCGGCGCCCGGCGGGTCGGAGCACGGCGTAGGAGACCGGCACCATCAGCGCGACGACCGACGCCGGCACCAGCAACGACCAGAGCCCGGAGACCGAGAGGATCAACGCGATCGCGGCGAGGCTCGCGGTGACCGCACCCAGCAGCCGCACGCCCTCGCGGACCAGGTCGGCTTCCTCATCCTCGAACGGACGCAGCTTGCGCGGGTCGTAGAGGTCGTAGCCGATGTCACGCAGCGTGCCCAGGATCTCCTCGGGGGTGATCACGGCCGTCTCGTAGTCGATCAACGCCTGCTCGTGGGTCAGACTGACCGCGACCTGCTGCACCCCCGGCATGCGGCCCAATGCCTTCTCGATGGTGCCGGTGCACAGCGAGCAGTGCAGACCCGCGATCCGGGCCCGGATCCGCGCCTGGCCCTCGGTGCCACTGGGCTCGGACGCCCACAAGTCCTCGGCGGCCTCCGCGGCGGCCGTCATCCCTCCCCCCGCTCGACCGGCTCGGTATCGAGGTTCGTGTCGGTGTCGATCTTCGTGTTTGTGTCGGTCTCGACGGTGTAGCCGGCCAGGACGATCCGATCGACCACCGCCCCGCGGTCCGTGCTGGCGGAGTCGAAGCGCAGCCTCACCTCACCCGTCAGATGGTCCGCAGTGGCCTCCGCAACCCCGTCCAGACGACGCAGCGCGGTACCGATCCGCTGCTCACAGCCGGCACAGCTCATGCCCTGCACCTGCAGTCTCAGGGCCTGCGGATTACTGTCGGTCATCGGTGTTCGCCTCCTGGAAAAGCCTCGTCCAACGTGAACACGACTACCGTAGAACCTTGCCCCCGGGGTAAGGTCAAACCGATGCGTGATCACGCACGAGGAGGACGATGATGCAACTCGTGACCGTCGGAGGCGCTGCCGACCAGACAGGGCTCAGCGCCAAAGCGATCCGTCTCTACGAACGCAAGGGACTGCTCACGCAAGCCGACCGGACCGAGGCCGGGTACCGCCTGTTCACCCCCGACGACATCGCGGTCCTGGTCTTCATCCGACGCGCCAAGACCCTGGACCTGGGACTGGACGAGATCAAGGACATCCTTGATCTCCAACGAGGCGGCGAGCAGCCGTGCCAACGAGTCACCGCGATGCTCGACACCCACCTGGCCGACCTCGACCGCAAGCTCGCCGACCTCCGCAAGCTGCGCGCATCCCTGCGCAACGCACGTCGCGCGGCGGCCACCGCCCGGCGAGACGGCAACGCCGCCGTCGTGTGCCAGATCATCGAATCCGCGTCCACCTCACCCGCTCGCTGACCCCAAGGGGTTCCGCGCGGGCGCCCGCCCGCGTCGGGAGAGGCTGAACCGCTCACGCTCTCCCGAGCCGAGCTGTATGGCGGCTTCGATTGGAGGAGTGAGAGTCGTCGCAGCCGGCATCTGCTGGGTCGAGGACCGTGCCGAGCCGCCAGTGAATGGTGACTCGTCCTCAGCGGGTGGGGCGGGTCGAGCCCTCGTTGGTCTCCCGGTCGGCTTCGACGGCCTGGGTGGCTTTGCGGGCGGCGATCAGGACGGGGTCCCAGACTGGGGAGAACGGTGGGGCGTAGGACAGGTCGAGGTTGAGCAGCTCGGCGACGGTCGTCTCGTGCCACAGTGCCGTGGCCAGGACGTCGATGCGTTTGGCGGCGCCCTCCTCGCCGACGATCTGGGCGCCCAGCAGCCGCCCGGTGCCCCGCTCCGCGACGAGCTTGGTGCGGATCGGTTTGGCGCCCGGGTAGTACCCGGCTCGGGTGGTCGAGTCGACCGAGACGCTGACGGCCTCGAACCCGGCGGCCTCGGCGTCGGCCTCTCCCAGGCCGGTACGGCCGACCTCGACGTTGCAGATCTTGGTCACCGCCGTGCCCAGCACGCCGGGGAAGGTCGCGTATCCGCCGCCGAGGTTGATCCCCGCGGTGCGGCCTTCTTTGTTGGCATGCGTGCCCAGCGCGATCGTGACCGGCCGGCGCGAGACCCGGTGGAACTTCTCCACGCAGTCCCCCGCAGCCCACACTCCGGGCGCCCGGGTCCGCATCCGCTGGTCGACCGCGATGGCGCCGGTGGGACCCAGCGGGATGCCGGCGGACGCGGCGAGCGCGGTGTGGGGGCGCACCCCTAGGCCGAGGATGACCAGGTCGGCGCGGACGGTGCCCTGGTCGGTCACCACCGCGCGGACGCGGCCGGTGTCGGTCTCGAAGCCGGTCACGGTCTCCTCGAGCCGCAGCGTCATCGTGAACCGCCGCATCGCCTCGACCAACAGGCCGCCCATGTCGGGGTCCAGGGTGTCCATCGGGGTGCGGCCCCGCTGGATGACGGTGACGGGGATCCCCCGCGCGCACAGGGCTTCGGCCAGTTCCAGGCCGATGTATCCGGCGCCGACCACGACCGCGCTGCGGGGAGGTTCGGCCTCGAGCGCGGCACGAACGGCCAGCCCGTCATCGAGGGTCTGCACCCCGAAGATCCCCCCGGCGTCGATCCCGGGCAGCGGCGGACGGATCGGCACCGCGCCGGTGGCGATCATCAGCTGGTCGAAGGCCTCCCAGGTCTCACCACCGGTGGTGAGGTCGCGGGCCAGGACTGCGCGCCGGTCCAGGTCGATGGCCATCACCTCGTGACGGACCCGGGCGTCGATCGCGTGGTCGTGGGCGAACTGCTGCGGCGTGCGGGCGATCAAGGCGTCCAGCTCACCGACTTGGTTGCCGATGAAGTAGGGGATGCCGCAGGCCGAGTAGGAGGTGTAGCTTCCACGCTCGAACGCGACGATCTCGAGGTCATCCGGGTCGCGTTCCCGGCGGGCCGCCGAGGCCGCGCTCATCCCCGCCGCGTCCCCGCCGACCACGACCAGCCGCTGTCTCATCTGGCGGCCTTGGGCTCGGGGAGCACCCGGTGCCACTCCCGCAGGTCCGGCGCACCCGAGGCGAGCTGGTGTACCTGGTCCCACAGCGGCCACCGCCGGTCCGCGCTCGGGACGCTGTCGAGCTTGACGAACACCGTGTGGTCCTCATCGAGCACCAGGCTCGGGGTGCCGAACACACCCAGCCGCTTGGCCGCGGCGTGCTCCCCGGCCAGTGCCTCGAACGCCCGGTCGTGGTCGAAGTCGCCCAGCCCGGCATTGCGACCGAACCCCACGATGTCTTCGGTCGAGAGCCGGCCGGTCTCCTCGTGCCAGGCGTCAAACATCCGCCGACGGTACTGATCGACGTCCCCGTCATCGGCACCGACCGCCAGATGGACCGCGAGCGCGATCAGCGACACGTTCTCGCCCAACGCGCGCTGGCTGAAGACCGGCGGTCCGTCCCCGGCCCGGTTCTGCTCGAGCAGCGAGAACGGCCGCCACACCACCCGCACACCGTCCACGGCGTCGAGCCAGTGCCGGGCCCGGTTGGAGAACCCGCAGGTGTAGTCGAAGAACACCTCAACATCGTTCACGATCGTCCTCATCTCACTTCAATTAGTTCACACCAAGTGGGTCATTCAGTCCTCGCCTCCCATCCGGAGGGTCAGCGGGCGCGTCCTCGGTCGAGCAGCAGGCCCAGGGTGGTGCCGTAGACCAGGTGCAGCAGGAGGGTCGCCGCAGCGATCTTGGCGGTGACCGCAGTCCCGAACGGGCCCCAGCCCAGGTAGGGCAGCCAGACCAGGCCCATCAGCGCCCACAACACCACGGCGTACCCGATGGCCGTGGCCACGGTGACCCGGCGCAGCACCAAGGCGAGGACGGCACCGGCCGTCGCTCCGTAGCCGAGGTGCGCCAATACCGCGAGCCCGATCAGGGCCGGCTTGGGCATCGAGCCCAGGGTGTGGGCGACCAGGGCCTCCGGGATCGGCTTGGGCATCGGGGAGATCCCGGTCGCGACCCCGGCGATCATCAGCACGCTCATCGCCAGGGTGGCCACCACCCCCCAGCCAGCACCCACGACGACGCGATGGCTCCGGGACTGGGTGCTGGTCAGGTGCGTCTGGGTGTCCGTCATGGAAACTCTCCTCTATCATTCGGTTGGGCGAATGGTTTGATACCATATTCGCTTAGCCAAATGAATGCAACCGAGGGAGCGCTCCGATGACTGTGACGATGAGACACACCGGCGGCGTCGCCGCTGGCACGGTCGGGGCGGGCGCGGTGACGCTGGACGGCCTCGCCGCCGACGTACGGCTGCTGGTGCTGGCCAAGACTGCCTCCGCGCTGGCGGACCCGGTGCGGCTGCAGATCCTGGGCCTGCTGCGTGCCCACGAGGAGATGACGGTGGGCGAGCTGACCCAGGAGCTGCCGGTGAGCCAGCCGCGAGTCTCGGTGCACCTGCGCTGCCTGACCGACTGCGGCTACACCGCGGTACGTCGCGAGGGCCGCCGCTCGATCTACCGCCTCCAGGGACCCCAGATCGTCGAGCTGCTGGACGCGGTCCAGGTGCACGCGGCCAGCAGCCTGGAGGGACTGCTGTCCTGCCTGGCCTGCACACCCTCCGGTGAGCCCGCCACCGGTGCGAACACGGGGTCCGGGTGCTGCTGAGCGGGCGGCTCCCGGCGCTCGCCGACCTGGTGGAGCGGTGGCTGCTGGCCGGGGTGGTCGCCGCCGCGCTCCTCGGGCTCACGTTCTCGACGCCAGCGGTGAGCGCCGGCGCCCACGGGGGCATCACCACCGCGCTGGTGGTCCTGGTGCTGAGCACCGGGGTCACCCTGGCCCCCGCGGCGTGGCGGGGCCTGCGCCCTGCGCTACCGCGCATCACCGCGAGCGTGCTGGTCGCCGCCGCCGTGTTGCCGGTGCTGGCCTGGACGGTCGGCCTGCTGCTGCCCAACCCGGTGCTGCGCCACGGCGTGCTGGCCGCCGGAGTGGCACCCGCCGAGGTCGCCTCGGTGGCCCTGGTGGCGATCGCCGGCGGCCGGGCCGCGGTCACCGTGATGATCGTCGCCGGATCGGTCCTGCTGGCGGTGCTCAGCGCCGGAGCGGTGTTGAGCCTGCTGGGGCCCGCGGCGAGCTTCAACCTGGCCGGCCTGCTCGTCCAACTGCTGCTCATCGTCGCTCTGCCGCTGCTCGCCGGCAGCCTGCTCCGCACCCTGCTCGGCGACCGGCCGGCACCACTCGCCATCGCCCGCCTGCTCGGAGTCATGGCCCTGCTGACCCTGCTGTGGCAGGTCTCCGGCCAGATCCAGCTCACCGCGGCCTACGCGCAGGCCACCGGCGTCCTGGCGTTGTTCCTGACCGGTTCGATCGCACTCGGGTCGCTGCTCGGCGTCGGCCGGCCCCGCCCCGAGAAGGTGGCCCTCGCGCTCCCGGTCGGGATGCGTGACTTCGCCATCGCCGCCGGCATCGCCACCACCGCCTACGGCCCGGCCGCCGCGGCCCCACTGGCCGGCTACGGCGTGCTCGTCCTCCTCTACGGCACCACCCACGCCCGGTTCGCCGCACAACCGACCCGCACCTCGGGCGAACAGACCACCCCATGCACCTACCCCACACCGACAGGACAGTGAAAAAGATGTCGACTCCCCACCCAGCCGATCAGCGCGACCTCCGCCCCTCCGAGGCTGAACACGGGTCCACCGTGCCCGACGACCCCGTGCCCGACGATCCCGGACCCGCCGGTCCCGAGCGGCGCCCCGGTGGCCGCCACCGATGGTGGCCCGCGCTGGTGGCCCTGGCAGCGGTGGCCTGCTGCGCCCTGCCGGGACTGCTGTCGGCCGGGGTGTTGGCCGGACTCGCCGGAGCAGGCGCCGCAGGACTCGTCGGACTAGGCGGCGGTCTCATCCTGCTGACCGCGGCGGCCACGATCGGCATCTTCGCCCTCGGGCACAGGCGCCGCCATGTCACCACCGGTGTCTGCCCGGCCCGAGGCGGCTCCGGCGGCTGCGCACCCGACGAAGCCGCCGACGACTACCAGTGACGACCGAGCCGGAATGTCACGGGACCGCGACGGACGTCGAACCGCCAGTAGATGACGCCTGCCTCAACGTCGAGCTGGACGGTCGCGACCAAGGCTGGCGGCCAGGCCCGCCCTGGGCGCGCGAGAAGACACCCGAAAGGGCGCTCGCAGCAGTGACCTCGTACCACCTGCCGTGCCGCCCGTTGCCCTGGGCCGACGAGGCCGACGGGGCCAGACGCTCTCTGGTCTCGACGTCTGCCTGGGTCGCCCCCCAGACCCGCGGTTCGCTCCCGGGCACCGCGACGTGTGCACGGTGAGCCTCCACGGCCCCCGTCCCTCGGGCCCCAGCCTGCGTGTCCGGCTGGCGGGCTGGCTGCAAAAGGCCGGTCTGTGGCCCCCGGGCCGAACGGCGCGGGAATCGGGGCCTGAAGTTCCTCTGCCCCGGAGCCTGGAGGATCCCCCGCAGAATTCCGAGACCACCGCAGGGGTCACGGGTGGGTGGTCACCGGTGATCACGCCGCTCGCCGTGGCCTGCTTGTGGGGCATCCTTGCTGCCCGATCCCCGACCGTCACGTACCACCTCGCCCCGATGCTCCTCGCCGCCTCCGCCCCCCTCACGACTTTCATCAAGGAGACCCGCGGCCGGGCCCTCCCGACCGGGGCAGCCACCGCGACAGGACTAGCGATCGCCCTCCTCACCACCGGCATCCTCGACTGGCAGGGACTACTCGCCGGCCCCGACCTGACCGGAGGTCACCACGCGGCCACCGAGGCGGCAGCATCGGCCCCACTGGGCGCGATCATCGGCTGGTGGCTGGCCCGACGAGGACACACCGCAAACACAAACGATCCGTGAGCGCCACCGGCCAGCCGGTGCCGCGGCCCGCCCACCTGACGGTTCACCGTGGCCGGCCCGCAACCGGACAGCGGCCGGCGTCGGCTGCGGCGTCGGCGTCAGGGACGTGCCGCCGTAGTTGCTGGCAACCCCAAGATGCAGCCAAAACCGCCGTGCTGACGCGGTCCTGCTGATCGGCTACGGCGTCGTGGTCACCCTCCTCGGGGCCCTCGTGCGTGACCGCACCAGCCCCGCCGTCACCCTCGTCGGCACCGCCGTGGTCGCGGTCGCCTTTGCCCCACTGCGGGAGCGACTTCAACGCGCGGCTGACCGGTTGCTGTACGGCGACCGCGCCAACCCCTACGCCGCACTCCCCGGTGTCGGCCGCAGGCTCGACGGCGGAGCCAGCTTCGGCGCCGACGCGCTCGCAGAGATCACCGAGACGGTTGCGACATCGCTGCGACTGCCGTTCGTGCGGGTCGAGGTCTCGATGGACGGTCCCTCGGACAGCACGATGGCGGCCGAGTGGGGAGACGTGTCGGCCGAGCTTCACGAGGTGGTCCTGACGTTCCGGGGCGAACGGGTCGGGTCGCTCTACGCGGCCAGGCGGACCCCGCACGACAGGTTCAGCTCATCAGAGCTGCGACTGCTCGACGACCTGGGCCGGCAGGTCGGGGTCGCCGCGCACGCGATGCTCCTTACCCGTGACCTGCAACGCTCGCGCGAGGAGCTGGTCACCGCTCGGGAGGAGGAACGCCGGCGTATCAGGCGGGACCTGCACGACGGCCTCGGCCCGGCACTGGCCGGCGTGGCACTCGGCCTGGATGCGGTCAGCCATCTGGTCCACTCCCGATCCGACGAGGCCGCCCGGTTGGCCGAGCAGCTCAAGCAGGAAGTGCACACGAGTCTGGCCGACGTACGGCGCCTGGTCGAAGACCTCAGACCACCGGCACTGTCGTCGCGGACGGGGCAACCGGGCTCGACCCCGTACGGCTCAGTGCCTAGCTCTCGAGCTGCCCGGGTTGCAGGCCGCGTACGACACGACCTTGGAGACCGTGCCGCTGGCGACCTCACGGCGGGCCCGGCTCGACAAGGCGAACATCGAGATGGCCCACGAGCCGCAGTGGTAGCCGACGGTGTCACGGCTGCAGTGCCTGCGGGGGGGCTCGACACTGACCGCGCGTCGCCCTGACGCGCATGTCGATATGGTTCCGAACGACCCCCCTTGATCCAGGCGTCGATGAGCACAGACTCATCCGACGAATTCAGTGCTGCCCCCTTGACACACAGCATCTGCGTATCAGCTAGTCATCATGGGGAGTGCGCCCAAGGAGCGTCCAGGCGGCTTCGGTGACCGCGGCCACAGCCACCCCGAAGACCAGATGGACCGCGACTCCCCGTGCATGGGTGGCGAGCGGGTAGGCCCGATTGGGCGCGGAGAATCCGAGCAGCGGGGTGAGGCCCTCGTCGACCAGGAGGGACATGGACGCCCCGGTCAGTAACCCGGCGGGGACCGGCCCCAGTGACGTGGCGCGGCGCAGCATCGGGTAGAGCGGCGCCCAGGACGCGGCCAAGCCGTAGTGGAAGACGAGGGCGGCCTTGTCCAGGGCGGCGTCGCTGAGGTGCAGGCCGAGCAGCTCCGTGCTCTTCTGGGCGGCGATCCGGTCCGGCGGTCCAGGCCTGGCGGCGTCTTCCCGGTCCCGGTCGGCGGGCGCCTGAAGCTCATAGAGCTTCAGGCTGGCCCGTTCCATCGCGGTGGTGGCCAGGTAGCTGGCCGCGGTAGTGATGGCCAGGTCGGTCATCAGGTGGCGTATGCGCATGAGTTTCTCCATTCGGTGGGGCTGAGGTCGTGAGCGTTTTTTGTGCCCAGGCTCGGATGCCCGGGGGTCGTCACAGCCGGGGTTCAGCCCAAGGCCACCGAGCAGGCTCGGCCAGGGGGCTGGCGAGGTGGTAGGCCGCGGCGACCGGGAGCGCCGCTGGCGCGCGGCTACGCCGGGATGCTCTTCCAGCCAGCGGCCGCGCGGCTTTCGGTGAGGCGAAGAGGTGGACATCGTTGGCAGAAGGCGGACCGGCGACGTAGACGAACCGCGGGTGCCCCGGTGACAGCGCCCGAACCCAGAGTCACGGGTTGCCGGCCACGATGAGCACGGTGGCGAAATACGCTGCCCCGCTGAGCAGCACGGTCGTGGCCGCCGCCGAGCCGATCCGTGCCCATGTCAGGTGCCGTCGCCTGCCGCGCAGCGTCTGCCCGGCCAGGACGAGGGCCAGCAACGCCGGCAGCAGCCACCATGCGCCGAACCCGACCGCGTGTGACCCGGCCGCACCGGCCGACGCGGTGGCCGCGGTCGCCGCAGCACTGGCGCCGACGCCGCAGCAGGATGCGACCAGCAGCGAGTTCAGCAGCCACGGCCCGACGACCGGGACGGCGCCGACAGCCGTGGCGATAAGGCCCCGAGGGCCGCCCCGGGAGGCAGCAGACGCACAAAGCCGGGCGCCCCGGACGGGTCCGGTGTCGATGCCGGCGGCGGAAGGGTTCGGCCCGTCGGGTCGCGGATGGTCATCTGTCAACATGGGGAAAGCCGTCGCTCGGTGGCTCAGCAGCAGGCCGGACCGGGGCCGGAGAACTGCTCCGCGGCCATGCCCTTGGCCAGGGGTCTGGCGAGTTGGTAGGCCTCCGCGACCGGGAGCACCGCCGCGCCGGGGTGCTTGTCCAACCAGGCCTGAGCCGCTTCAGCGGAGGCGAAGAAGTGGACCTGGTTACAGAACGCGGACCGCACCGACGTCAGGTCCTCAGGGTCGACCAGGGAGACGACGGCGGCCTCAGGTGCGAGGCCGGTGACGCCGGCGACGCCAGCTTCGTCGACGTTCAGGCGGACCGGCTCACCGGTGGTGTGGCAGGGGGACTGCACGCGGGCGGGCAACCCCAGGATGGAGGGGAAGATGACTGTGTCCAGGGCGCACCAGGTGTACAACGGCCGGCCGGCCACTTCGAAACGGTGGGCAGTAGGGACCAGGGTCAAGCCGTGGCCGAGGACCCGGCCGTCCGCGTCGTACTCGGTGTCGCCCATCGCCGTCAGCCCCTGGCGCACGTCGGAGACGCTGCGGCCGGTGACGGCCGAGAGGTCCTCAACGGTGACCGGGCTCCCCTGGGCGAGGAGGACCAGCAGCGGCTGCCAGAGCCACGGCACCGCGCCAGCCTCGGCGGCGGTCAGGCGCTGCGTGAGGTGATTTAGGTCGGCGGTCATGGGGTCCCTCTTTCTCGGACGAGCTGGTCAGGAGGCGCAGCAGGACAGTTTGGACACGTCGGTGGTAAAGGACTGGGCGGCGATCTTGATGCCTTCGGTCATGGTCAGGTACGGGCACCACAGGTCCGTGACCTGCTCCACGGTCATCCCCGCGTTGAGGATGTAGACGGCAGCGGCGGCGAGCTCGCCCGCGGCCTGGGCAACGGCGGTTACCCCGACGATGATCCCGGTGTCGGCGTCGGCGACGATCTTCACGAAGCCGCGGGTGTCCCGGTTGACCAGCGCCCGGGGCACATACTGCAAGGGCAGGACCCGGCAGTCGCAGCGGATCCCGGCCGCGGTGGCCTGCTCGTCGGTCATTCCGACGGCCGCGATGTTCGGGGTGGTGAAGGTAACCCGGGGCAGGTGGGTGTAGTCGAGGGTCCGGTCGGCGCCGGTGAAGGCGTTGTCCACGGCGAGCGAGCCGTGCGCGCCGGCGACGTACACGAACTGCGGGTGGCCGGTGACGTCACCGGCGGCCCAGATGCGGGGGTTGCTGGTGCCGAGGCCGTCGTCGACGACGACCTGGCCGCGGTCGCCGACGTTGACCCCGACCCCGCTCAGGCCCAGCCCGTCGGTCACCGCGCGCCGACCGGTCGCCACCAGCAGATGCGTCGCACGGTACTCCCGGGCGGCGCCGTCGACGACCGCGGTGGCGACCACCTCACCAGTGGCCTCATCCCGCCGGACCGCGGTCATCGAGGCGTTGGTAGCGACGGTGATGCCCTCGTCGGTGAAGACTGCCTCGATGACCTCGCCCGCTTCCGGCTCCTCGCCCGAGGCCAGCCGCGACCGGGCCAGGACCGTGACCGTGCTGCCGAGCCTAGCGAAGAGCTGCGCCTGTTCCAGGGCGACGTATCCGCCGCCCAGGACCAGCAGGGAAACCGGGAGCTCCTCCAGCTCCATCGCCGTCGTGGAGGTCAAATACCCCACCTCCTGCAGCCCGTCGACCGGGGGTGCCCACGGCGCCGAGCCGGTCGCGACCAGATAGTGCTGCGCCTCGACCTGCTCCACCTGGCCATCCGTGCGGGTGACCTGTAGCGCCGGGCTCTCGGGTGCGCCGGTGAACGTGGCGGTACCCGGCAGCAGGTCCCAGCCGTACTCGGTGACCAGGTCGGCGTACTTCTCTGCCCGCATCGACTCCACCAGGTCCCGTTTGCCGCCGATGAGGGCGACCATGTCCACCGGATCGGCCGAGGTGGAGATCCCCGGGAACCGGGAGTCGGAGGCGACGTGCCGGGCGTCGGCCGCGGCGAGCAGCGCCTTGGACGGGACACACCCGGTGTTCACGCAGGTTCCCCCGACGGTCCCCCGCTCCACCATCACCACCTTCTTACCGAGCCCGATGGCGTGGATGGCGGCGGCGAAC
This sequence comes from Dermatophilaceae bacterium Soc4.6, assembly GCA_039889245.1. Taxonomy (NCBI): domain Bacteria; kingdom Bacillati; phylum Actinomycetota; class Actinomycetes; order Micrococcales; family Dermatophilaceae; species Dermatophilaceae bacterium Soc4.6. The sequence continues at coordinate 1,954,950 of JAZGVH010000002.1, forward strand.
GCGCCCCCGCCGGAACCGATGATCGCCAGGTCGTACCTCGTCATCAACATCTCCTCGAAACCTCGTGGCCCCGGCAACGCTCTCAAACGCCTGCGCAGTGGCTTGTCATATCCGGATAACCGGATGTAGTGTCAGACTCTCACACCATCGAAGGAGCTGTCCACATGCCCGCACTGACCGCCGCACGCGAGGTCGAACGGCTCGGCCTGCCCGCCGGCAGCCCCCTGGTCCCGGCCGAGCCCGCCGGACGCCAGATCATGGCCAAGTTCTTCCGCGCCATCGGCGACCCCACCCGGCTGCTGCTGCTGGAGTTCCTGCTCAGCGGCGAACGCACCGTCACCGAGTGCATCGAGCACGTCGGGCTGTCCCAGTCCCGGGTGTCCTCGCACCTGGCGTGTCTGGCCGACTGCGGCTTCGTCGCCGTCCGCCGCGACGGCCGGTTCACCCGCTACCAGGTCACCGACCCCCGGGTGGTGCAGCTGCTCGGCCTGGCCCGCGCCCTGACCGCAGACAACGCCGCGGCGCTGGCCGCCTGCGTCCGCATCGACTCCTGACCTGATCCCCACCGCACCATAGGAGAACGCACATGCCCCACACTCAAAAGAATCCCGGTTCAGGGCTGCGCGGCGGCCTCGCCGCTGGCGGAGCGGTCCTGCTCGCCGTCACCTGCTGCGCCGGGCCGGCGCTGATCGCCGCCGGGGCGCTCGGCGTGGCCGGCGGCCTCCTGCGCAGTCCGGCTGTCCTCGCCATGGCCGCCCTGGCCCTGGTCGGCGCCGTCCTGTACGCCCTTCACCGCCGCCGCTCAGGGCCAGCCGCGGCCGCAGACCCGTCGCTCCCGCAGGATCGCGCCAGCGACTGTTGTACGCCCGGGCCGACCGACCGCCGTGACTCCCTCCCCCCTCAGGATCGCGCCAGCTACCCCCAGGAGCGCTGACCGATGCCCCACCTATCCGCACCCGCCCCGCCCCGCTCACCCAGCCGGTCAGGTCCGCGGCGCACGGTTCTGGTGGCTATCGCGGCCGTGGCCGCCGTCCTGGCGGTCGTGTTCGTGCTGTTCGCCGCACGCTCGTCCACCAACGGTTCGACCGCCGCGTCACCGGCCGCGGGGGGCGCCGCACCCGCCCAGGCCGCGGGCGCCTTCACGGCTCGGACCCTGGACGGTGCGGGCGTGGACGTGCCTGGATCCCGGCCGAGCGCCCTGTTCTTCTACTCCGTCGAGTGCGGGGCGTGCGGCCCCGGAGCGCAGTCCCTGGCGCAAGTCCAGAAGGCGGTGGGCGCCAAGGCCAACTTCGTGGCCGTCAACGTCAACCCGGGCGACACCGCCGGCGACATCAGCGGCTTCCTGCGCGACAACCACGCCGAAGGGCTGGCCCTCATCAAGGACACCGACGCGCACCTCCTTCAGGCCTACCAGGTCAACCAGCTGTCCACCGCCCTCATCCTCAACGCGTCCGGGCAGGTCGTCTACCGGGCGGTTGACCCCAACGCGGCGCAGATCCAGTCCGAGCTCGCCAAGGCCGGCGCGCGATGAACGGACTGGTCGCGTTCGCCTTCGGCGCCGGCATGCTCTCCACGGTCAACCCGTGCGGGTTCGCCCTGCTGCCAGCCTTCCTCGCCTACCACCTCGGCTCGGACAACTCGCCCACACCGGCCTTAGGGACACCGTCCTCGGCCGTTGGCCGCAAAGTCATCAACGGGCTGGCGACCGGAGCGATGGTCAGTGTCGGCTTCGCCGCAGTCTTCACCGTCACCGGACTGCTTGTCGCCCTTGGGCTGCGCAGCATCATCGGCGCCGTCCCCTGGGTCGCGGTCATCATCGGCATCGTCCTCGTCGGCCTCGGGGTAGCCATCGCCGCTGGTCGTCACCTCGGAGTCACGGTCAGCAGCAGGAGGACAGGCGCCCACCCCCGTCGGGGTCCCGCAGGGATGCTCGCCTTCGGCGCCGCCTACGCCATCGCCTCCTTGTCGTGCACCCTCGCTGTGCTGCTGGCGGTGATCGCCCAGGCGCTGGCCGCGAGCAGCCTGACGACCCTCGTGGCCGTCTTCGCGGCCTACGCTGCCGGGGCCAGCACCGTCCTGATCCTGCTCGCCCTGTCCACGGCACTCGCCAGCTCAGCCCTGGCCACCGGACTGCGACGCGTCAGCCGCTACCTCCCCCGCATCGCCGGCGTTGTCCTCGTGGCCTCCGGGCTCTACCTCATCGCCTACTGGGCGCCGGCCCTGAACAGCGGCCGGGCGAACCAAACCTTGGCCAGCGGCGCCAGTCCACTGACCTCGGCGCTCAGCAACTTCCTCCAGCAGCACACCACCCAGATCACGGCCGCGGCCATCATCGCGGTCCTGACCACGCTCGTGGCCGCGCTCTGGATGCGCCGGCGACCCGCCCTGAAAACACCGATCGCGGACCACCCAGACCTGACAGCTGGACCCTCGACACACCGCCCAGCTGAACGGCGCAATCGATTTTGACCATCCCCGCCGAGACCGGACGGTTGCCGGTCGGGCTCGTGACGACGGAGGACCGCTGGGCCCGACTCCTCTGACGCACAAAGAGGCCCTATGAAAGGTGAGTCACTTAGCCGCGTAGCGGCCGTGTCGGACCGCCAGCCGGGCGCCAGCCCATTGCCGAGGAGGAGACATCCTGGCGAGCCGAGCCTAGAGTCTGCCTGTGAGCGGCCTCTATCCGTTCCTGTCCGTCAGAGACGTTGGCGCCGCGGTCGCGTTTCTACGAGCGGCCTTTCGGAGCCACTGAACCGGGTGACCGCGTACGGGCTCCCGACGGGCCACAGGTAGCGCTGCTCACCATTGGCGGCCGCCGCCTTGGAGTCGCCACCGAGGCGGCCGACCTCGACACGCCCAGCCCGGAGACGGTGGGGGCCACCACGGTCCGGGTCTCGTTGGACGTCGAGGATCCCGACGTCGTGGCAGCGCGGGCGGTGTCGGCCGGAGCTCGGTTGGTGTTCCCGGTGGCCGACCAGCCGTACGGGATGCGTCAGGGACGGGTGGTCGACCGGTTCGGGCATCACTGGCTCATCGGCGGTCCCCTCAAGGGGTGACCTGCCGCGACGCCGTGCGACGGCGGTCTGGCGTCCTGGGCAACCAGAATCGCGATAGAACCTAGGTGGCTCTCAGGCGAGCGCTCTGGTCAAGTCCGCTGGATTGCTGTACGACAATCGTGATCCCGTGGTGACCTTGGTCAGGCGCTGATAGCGCCGGGAATCGTTGCGGTGATGGCCTCCTCGGTCTCTTTCGGCTGCCAGGCGGCCCGGCAGCGGCCCATGAGCTCGAGGCCGAGGTAGCGGCGTTGCTCGGCCCATTCGTCGTGCTGCTCGGCCAGGACCGCGCCGATGAGGCGGGTGATCGCGGCCCGGTTCGGGAAGATCCCGACGACGTCGGTGCGGCGGCGGATCTCCCGGTTGAGGCGCTCGTTGGGGTTGTTCGACCAGATCTGACGCCACACGTCCTTCGGGAAGACGGTGAACGCGAGGATGTCGGCCCGGGCGCGCTCGAGGTGGGCGGCGACGGCGGGTAGCTTCTCGGTCAGCGCCTCGATGACCCGGTCGAACTGGGCCTCCACCGCGTCGGTGTCGGGCTGGTCGTACACGGAGTGCAGCAGGGCTTGACCCAGGGCCAGGAGCTCTTCGGGGTCGCCGACATCAGGTTCGCGGCGTAATGAGTGCGGCACCGCTGCCAGGACGCGCCAGGCAGGGTCGCCCCGATCGCCTCGACCAGGCCGGCGTGCGCGTCCGAGGTCACCAGGCCCACCCCGGTCAAACCCCGGGCGTTGAGGTCGCGGAAGAAGGCCAACCAGCCGGCGGCGGATTCCGTTGTCGCGGTGTGGATCCGAGGATCTCGCGGTAGCCCTCGGCGTTGACACCGGTCGCGACCATGACCGCGACCTTCACCACCCGCCCGCCCTCGCGGACACGGATCATCAAGGCGTCGGCCGCGACGAACGTGTGCGGGCCGTCGGTCAGGGGCCGGGTGCGGAACTGCTCGACCTGCTCGTCGAGGTCCTTGGCCATCTCGGACACCTGGGACTTGGACAGGCCCGTGATGCCGAGGGACTGGACCAGCTTGTCCATCCGGCGGGTGCTGACCCCGAGCAGGTAGCAGGTCGCCACCACCGAGGTCAGCGCTGCCTCGGACCGGCGGCGGCGTTGCAGGAGCCAGTCGGGAAAGTACGAGCCCTCCCGCAGCTTCGGCACCGCCACATCGATGGTCCCGACCCTGGTGTCGAGGTCGCGGTGGCGGTACCCGTTGCGGCGGTTCGTGCGGGCCTGCGAGCGGGTGCCGTACTCGGCGCCGCACACGGTGTCGGCCTCCGCCGACAGCAGGGTGTTGATGAACGTCGCGAGCATCTCGCGCATCAGGTCGGGTGACGCTTGCGCGAGCTGCTCGTGCAGGAAGACGTCAGGGTCGATAATGGGTCTAGCGGTCATCGTGGTGCTCCGTTCGAGGCGGTTGTGAGAGATCACTCGAAAGGATCCAGCGGTGACCGCGCCTACGTCAGCAGGACACGCTCACCGCTCGGATCGTCGTACACCACTCTGCAGGACTCCACTACTCACCGGGGCGGCTCAGACTGGTACTTGGCGCAAGGTGGAGCTTGTGTCATGAGCCAGTTCCTAGCCTGCTGCGGAACGTGCTACCAGGCGTGCCCGGACCTTGTGCAGCTGGGGCATGAGTCCGTAGATGACGATGGGCACGGCGATGGTGGCCAGGATGAAGGTGCGCAGTAGCGGGTTCAGGAGGCGTAGCCAGTCCCCCAGGGTGAGGTTGATGATGGTCAGTGTCGGGAAGACGGCGATCCAGATCATGAGCGCCAGCTGGTGCTTGCTCGGTGGGCCTGGCCGCGGCGGGGCTGTGGGGCTCGATGCCGTGGTTGAGGCTGGGCCGGTCGCGTAGTTGGACATGGTGGAGCTCCTCTTTGAGGGATGTGTAGGTGGTGGTCGCGGGTGCGACGGGGTCAGGCGGGGAATCCTTGGTTGAAGTAGGCGACGGCGGTGCGCACGTCGTCGCCGACGAGGTCGGTGTTGATGGCGATGGCTGCGGCTGACCCTTCGCCGGCGGCGGTGATGACCTGCGCGCGGGCGTTGGTGACGTTGCCAGCGACCCACAGCCCGGGGAGACTGGTCGTGCCGTTGGGTCCGGTGACGACCCAACCCTGCTCGTCGACCTGGCAGCCGACGCCGGTCAAGAGGGCGTCGTGGGGGACGAATCGCGGGGGGATGAAGAGCGCCTGCCGGGGGATGCTGCGCCCGTCGACCATCGCCACCGCGGTCAGCTGGTCGTCGTGCACCACAACGCGTTCGACGTCTCCCTCGACGACGCCGATGGCACGCGCGACCAGCTGGGAACGGTCTGCCGGCGTGAGGGTGTCATCGGGAACGAAGAACACCAGATCATCGGTCCACTGCCGCACGACCTGGGCGTAGCGGACGCTCTCCGGGCCGTTCCACAGCACTCCGAGCTGCTGGTCGCGCACTTCCCAGCCGTGGCAGTACGGACAGTGCAGCACGTCCTTGGCCCACCGTTGCTCGAGCCCGGGGAGGTCGGGCAGTTCGTCGCGTAGACCTGTGGTGACCAGAACCTTGCGGGCCTTGACCCGCTGTCCGTCGTCGAGAAGGGCGTGGAAGCTCGACGGCCCGCACCGGATGAGCTCGGTGACGGTGCCGGCGATGAATGTCGCTCCGTACCCGGTGACTTCCTCCCGGCCGGCGGCAAGGAGTGCGGCGGGCGGCATGCCGTCGCGGGACAGGAACCCGTGCATGTTGGCGGCGGGAGCGTTGCGCGGTGCGCCGGCGTCCACGACCAGGACGTGGCGGCGGGCTCGGGACAGGACCAATGCTGCGGAGAGGCCGGCGGCCCCGCCGCCGATGACCAGGACGTCGTAGGTGTTCATGTCGCCACTGTGCGGCCGACGCTGCGCCCGTGGAAACGTTTGTTGCCGTTCCTGGGAATGCACGGGGGCAGAACGTGGTCCTCTGACCTGTCGGCGGGCGCGCGCGGACGACCACAGCTGACGGGGGCGGCAGCCCCGCCGCCGGTGGTGGCAGCGTAGGTGCCCTGAGGTCTTCGCTGCCCCGCGCTCTCGGGCAACAGGGGTTGCTATTCATGGGAATCCTCGGTGCAATGCAGAGGTGAAGAACGGCTCGAGCGCACCGACGGCCATCACCTCCGCCTTGGACCTCGTGGGGCCGCGGTTGCGCAAGGTGCGCGAGCAACGCGGCGTGACCCTGACCGTCGTGGCCGAGCGGACCGGGATCTCCAAGAGCACGCTGTCGCGTCTGGAGAACGGCCAGCGCAAGCCCAGTCTCGAACTGCTCCTGCCGCTGGCGCAGGTCTACCGTGTCCCGCTCGACGACCTCGTGGGCGCACCGGACGTGGGCGACCCCCGGATCCGGCTCAAGGCCCGACGGGTGAACGGGCGCACGGTCTTGCCGCTCACCCGGCACCCGGACGGGATCCAGGCGTGGAAGATCATCATCCCCGTGGGTCAGTCCACGCCCAAGCTGCGCACCCACGACGGCTACGAGTGGCTCTACGTCCTGACGGGGCGGATGCGCCTGATCCAGGGTGAGCGGGACCTCGTCCTCGGTGCGGGTGACGCAGCCGAGTTCGACACCCAGACGCCGCACTGGTTCGGCAGCACAGGCGAGGAGCCAGCCGAGGTCCTGAGCATCTTCGGCCGCCCCGGCGAACGCATCCAGGTCCCTGCCAGGTCGCGGGCGACGTGATGGCTCCGGCCCTGGTCGAGACCAAGTTCTTCCTTCCGCCCGCGCGCGCCGGACTCATCGCCCGGAATCGTCTCGACGAGGTCCTGTCAGCCCGAACGACACGGCTGACGCTGCTCTCGGCACCCGCCGGCTTTGGCAAGACGACCCTGCTCGCCCAGTGGTTGAGGACGCAGGCCCGACGCGCGGACCTCCTGATCGCCTGGCTGTCACTGGACGAGGGCGACCGCGTCCCGCACACGTTCTGGACCTACGTCCTGACGGCGCTCGAACGGGCCGCCCCGGGCAGCGGGTCCGCGGGCCTGCAGCTGGTCACGAGCGGACAACCCGTCGAGGCGGCCCTGGCTGCCGTGCTCAACGAGCTCAGTGTCCTCCCCGAGGACGTCGTCCTGGTCCTGGACGACTACCACCTCGCCGAGAACCCGGGGATCCAGCCGGGGATGACCTTCCTCGTGGACCGCCTTCCTCCCCAGGTCCGCCTGGTCATCATCACCCGCGCTGACCCGGTGCTCCCTCTGGCTCGACTCAGGGTGCGAGGGGAGCTGACCGAGGTGCGGGCGGCGGACCTGCGGTTCACCGACGCCGAAGCGGCACGCTTCCTGAGCACGGCGACAGGCCGCGACCTACCCGCCGAGGAGGTAGCCGCTCTGGGCACCCGCACTGAGGGCTGGATCGCCTCGCTCCAGCTGGCCGCCCTCTCGCTGCGCGACCGCACCGACACCTCCGGCTTCATCGCTGGATTCACCGGCACCGACCGATACGTCGTGGACTACCTCGTCGAGGAGGTCCTCGACCGCGAACCTCCCGACGTGCGCAGCTTCCTGCTCGACACCTCGATCCTCGACCGACTCTGCGGCCCCCTCTGCGACGCAGTCACGACGGCTGACGGCGGCGACCAGGCCCTGACGCGGCTGGAGCGACGCAACCTGTTCGTCGTCCCCCTCGACGACCAACGGCGTTGGTACCGCTACCACCACCTGTTCGCCGACGTGCTCCACGCACACCTACTCCGCGAGCGACCTCACGCCCTCAAGGGGCTGCACCAGCGGGCGAGCCGTTGGTACGCCGAGAGCGGGCACACCGAGGAGGCGGTTCGGCACGCGCTCGCCGCCGACGACCCCGACGCCGCCGCAGACCTCATCGAGCTCGCACTGCCCGACCTGCGCCGCGACCGTCGCGAGAACCTGGTTCGGCAGTGGGCGGACCAGCTTCCGCCGGGCATCGTGAGCCGTCGGCCGGTGCTCGCCATCGGTCTCGTGGGGGACTCATGGCCAGCAACGACTTCGACGACGTCGCACAGCGGCTGCTCGAGCTCGAGGCCATGCTCACCCTTCCTCGGTCGGAGCTGGTGGTCGTGGACGTGCGCGAGCTGCCGCGGTTGCCCGCCGCGATCGAGAACTTCCGGGCCGGGCTGGCCCTGGTTGCCGGCGACCTCACGGGGGCGGTCGATCACGCAACGCGAGCCCAGGCGGCGGTCATCGACGGCGACCACCTCATGCGCGCATCAGCCGCCGGAATCGGCGGCCTCGCGACCTGGGCGGGTGGAGACGTAGTCTCCGCCCACCTGGCCTACCGGACCTGCGCTGAAGGCCTGACCAAGGCCGGACATGTTGCCGATGTCCTCGGGTGCTCACTGTCCCTCGCGGACCTGGAGCTCGTCCTCGGCAGGCTCAGCGACGCCGAACGCACCTTGGTGGACGCCCTCAGTCTGGCTGAACGACACCGTCCAGATCCTGCACAGGTCGTGCGCGGGACGGCCGACATGCTGGTGGGTCTCAGTCGCACGGCCTGGCACCGAAACGATCTCAGCGCCTCGGCCGACTACCTTCGTCGCGCTGACGAGCTAGGGGAACCAGCAGGGTTGCCGCAGCATCCCTACCGCTGGCGGGTCGCTCTGGCCCGCCTCAGGGCGGCTGAGGGCGATCTCGCCTCCGCCCTGGAACTGGTCGATGAGGCCGAACGGGTCTACGTGAGTGACTTCTCTCCCGCGGTGCACCCCTTGCACGCCACCCGGGCGCGCATCCTCACCGCTTCCGGCGACCTCGGAGCAGCCGAGGCCTGGGCCCGCGCGCACGACGTGCGCACGGACAGCGACCTCACCTACCTCCACGAGTACGAGCACCTCACGCTGTGCCGGATCCTGCTGGCCGGACACGACCCGCAGAAGGCACGCGCCGCCGCCGCACTCCTCGACCGCTTGTTGGCGAACGCCCTCGACGGCGGACGCATCGGGAGCGTCATCGAGGTGGAGGTCCTGCGCACCGTGGCCGCTCATGCGCTTGGCGACGACCGCAGCGCCCTCAGCGCCATGCAGAGCGCAGTCGATCTTGCCGAGCCGGACGGCTGGATCCGGGTCCTCGCCAACGACCACGCGACGACCGCCCCGGTCCTGCAGGCACTGTCCCGACGCCGGCCGCGTTCGGCCTTCATCCGCGAGCTGCAGGCTGCGAGCACGCCCCCGCGCCCCGACCCAGGACCGGCGACCCCAGCCGCGCCCACCCTCCTGGACCCGCTGAGCGACCGGGAACTCGATGTCCTCCGGCTGCTCGCCTCCGATCTCGACGGGCCGGCGATCGCGCGCCATCTCGTGGTCTCACTCAACACCGTCAAGACCCACACCAGGCACATCTACACCAAGCTCGAGGTCAACAACCGGCGCGCGGCAGTGACCCGTGCGCATCAGATGGGGCTGACGAGCTAGTCACGCCGCGAGTGATGCTCGGCGGGCTCTTGCCTGCTGCCCCGCAGTCGGCCTACGACCACATTCCGGCCGACCACGACGACGCACAATCACCCCCTCCATCACCTCATCGGGTGACGCCAGGTCACCCTCTCAACTCCTAGGTTCCGGTTATCCCCGCGGCGCTCGTCGCGGAGCACCCAGAAAAGGAGTGGGACATGACCATCACACCCGCCACGCTGACCCGGGCAGCCGGCCTCGCGGCCGTTGCCGCCGGAGCCATCTTCATCGGCGTGCAGCTCGCTCACCCGGAGCTGACCGTCGCCGGAGTCAACACCACCGAATGGGTGGTGCGCAGCTCCCTCAAGGTGCTGATGGCCGCCCTGGCCTTGATCGGCATCACCGGAATGTACCTGCACCAGATGAAGAGGATGGGCGTGCTGGGCCTCGTCGGCTACCTGGTGTTCGCGACCAACTACCTCCTCATCTTCGGCACGTCCTTCGTGGCCGCCTCCGTGCTCCCCTCCATCGACGCCACCAGCCCGTCGTACGTCAAGGACGTCCTCGCCGCGGCCTCCGGCGGCCACGCGTCAGGTGACATCGGCCTGCTGGGAACCGCGCTCCTGCTCGACGGCGCCCTGTACATCGGTGGCGGGCTCCTCTTCGGTATCGCGCTGTACCGGGCCCGGGTCCTGACCCGTTGGGCGGCCGCGCTTCTGGCCGTCGGTGGCCTCGCGGCCGCCGGGCTCTCGTTGATGCCCGACCCGTGGTTCCGGCTGCTGGCCGTCCCCAACGGCATCGCCATGATCGCCCTCGGCTACTCGCTGTGGTCGACCCTGCGCCCCCGGACACGCCCCACGACTCTCGGCACCTCGGTCCTGACCGCGACCGGCGCACCATGACCCGGCGCACCAGCCGGTGGGTGCCGGTAGGCCTGATCGCCCTGGCCGCGGTGCCCGTCGTCGCCGGCACCGCCCGGCTCGTCGAGATGCTCGGCGGACCACAGCTCATCCCCACCGACGCGCGCTTCGCCGCCTCCCCGGTCCCGGTCGTCGTCCACGTCGTGTCGGCCATCGGTTACGCCCTCCTCGGCGCCTTCCAGTTCTCCGCCGGCATCCGCCGGCGTCACCCCAGATGGCACCGTCAAGCCGGGCGCGCCCTGGTCGCGGTCGGTCTCGTGGTGGCACTGTCAGCGCTGTTGCTGACGCTGGCCTACCCGCAGAAGGAGGGCACCGGCGACCTCCTGTACGCGTTCCGGCTCCTCTTCGCGTCCGGGATGGCCACCGCCCTCGTCCTCGGGCTGGCCGCGATCCGTCGTCGAGACATCGCCCGGCACCGCGCCTGGATGACCCGCGCCTACGCCCTCGGACTCGGCGCCGGCACCCAAGCCTTCACCGTCGGGTTCGGCGAAGTCCTGTTCGGTGTCAGCGTCCCCAGCCACGACCTGTTGATGGGCGCCGGCTGGGTCATCAACCTCGCCGTCGCCGAGATCATCATTCGTCGCCCGACGGGCCGGCAGTCACACAGCACGCCGGCCCGCACAGCCCTGGCCGGGTCGTCATGAGCACCCCAGGCGGACCACACCCACCGGGCACCTACGAGCTGCGCATCGACGGTCACCTCGACGAGCACTGGGCGGCCTGGTTCGGCGGCCTGACGTTGACCCATGACGACGGCATCACCACCCTGCGCGTACCCGTGACCGACCAGGCCGAGCTCCACGGCTTGCTCGCCAAGGTGCGCGACCTCGGCGTCACCCTCCTCTGCGTGAAAGCCGTCGACGCCGACACCTGACGTGCCTCACCTCAGACCCGCCAGGCCGGGCCGACCCCCTGTACAGCCACCCTCATCCCCAAGGACCCAGCCCATGATCACCGTTGAATCACTTACCAGGATGTACGGCGGCTTCACCGCGGTCGACGACGTCAGCTTCACCGCCCATCCCGGCCGGGTGACCGGGTTCCTCGGCCCCAACGGAGCCGGGAAATCCACCACCATGAGGATCCTGGTCGGACTGACCAGAGCAACGTCGGGAACCGCCACCGTCGCCGGGGTCAACTACGTCGACCTGCCCAACCCGGGCCTCGAGGTCGGCGTTCTCCTGGACGCCTCCGCCCAGCACACCGGCCGAACCGGCCGAGAGATCCTCACCGTCGCCCAACGCTTCATGGGGCTTCCGCGCAGCCGGGTCGAGGAGATGCTTGCCGTCGTCAGCCTGTCCCCTCGGGAGGCCTCACGACGGGTCCGGGACTACTCCTTGGGGATGCGGCAACGCCTCGGCATCGCGACCGCCCTCATCGGCAAGCCCCGAGTCCTGATCCTTGATGAGCCTGCCAACGGCCTCGACCCCGCTGGCATCCGCTGGATGCGCGGTCTGCTGCGCGACTACGCCGACCGAGGCGGCACCGTCCTGCTCTCCTCGCACCTGCTCCACGAGATCGAGGTCATCGCCGACGACCTCGTGGTGATCGGCAACGGCCGCATCGTGGCCCAGGGCGCCAAGGACGACCTCCTTCGAACCGCTGGCTCCTCGTTGCGCGCCCTCGACCGCGATGGTGTCGCCCGGGCACTGCTGGACGCCGGGGTCACCTCCACTCCCGTCGGGACCGACGGGCTGCTCGCTGACGCCGAAGCAGGACACGTCGGTGGCATCGCCTTCGCCGCCGGCATACCGCTCCTCGAGCTGCGCCCCGCCGATGGAGCGGGGCTTGAGGAGATGTTCCTTGCCCTGACCGCCGAGACCCAACGAGACAGCACCAACCACTCCCCAGGAGCAGTCACATGACCACCTTGAACACCGCCACCACGGACGGTCCCCGAACGATGACGGGCACGCAGGGGAGCCACCGGCGAATCCCCCTCGGTCGTCTCACCAGCACAGAACTGCGCAAGATGGTCGACACCCGGTCCGGGCTCTGGCTGCTGGCCAGCGTCGGCATCCTGGCAGTGCTCGCCAGCGCGGCCGTGATCGCGGTCGCCTCCACGGATGGCCCGGTCTACACCTCCTTCGCCATCGCGATCAGCTTCACGATGACGGTGGTCCTGCCCATCATCGCGATCCTGTCCGTGACCAGCGAATGGAGCCAACGCAGCGGGCTGACCACCTTCACCCTGGTGCCGCACCGTGGCCGGATCATCTACGCCAAGGCCATCGCCTGCGTGGGTCTCGCCACCGCCACCATCCCTCTCGCCTTCGCGGCCGGGGCCCTCGCGAACCTCCTCGGAGCCGGGATCGCCGGCGTCAAGCCCGTTTGGGACCTGACAGCGACCAACATGCTCACGCTCCTTTTGGCCAACGTCCTTGCCCTCCTGGTCGGCTTCATGCTCGGCGTGGTGATCCGAAGCTCGGCCGGGGCGCTGGTGGGCTACTTCGTCTACTCCTTCGTACTACCGACCCTGTCCACCATCCTGGCTACCTCACAGGACTGGTTCCGACACCTACAGCCCTGGATCGACTTCAAGTACGCCTGTGGCACGCTGATCGACGGCACCCTGACCAGCCAGCAATGGACTCATCTGGGGGTCAGCGCCATCATCTGGGTGGTCATCCCTCTGACCATCGGGCTCAGGCTCGTCCTCCGAGCCGAGGTCAAGTAGCCCCGCAGCACCGTCCGACGCTCAAACCGCTGCATCCCGGATAGAGGCCCCTGGAGACACCCACGAACAGATGATCGTGATCTCCCCACAGGAGGCCGGCACCGGCAAGTCGCACACCCTCATCGTCCTGTGGCACGCCGCGGTCCACGCCGGGTACACGATCAGGTACGCCGCCGCCGCCGACCTCGTCGAGACCCTCTACCCAGGACTCGCGGACAACAGCGTCGGCAAGACCATCGAGACCCTGCTACGCCACGACGTCATCCTCATCGACCTATGCCGACACCGCGACTATGCCGAGGGGTGGGGACGCGCTGTTCGCTGCCCGAGCGACCTCGCCTCTGGCGAATAGTTACAGGCTCTCGAGGAACGCGAGGACTTTGATTCCTCGAGCGACCTCTCGTAGGTGCAGGGAGGCCATCAACCGCTCCTCGGGGTCGTCCGGTCGCAGACCTGACAGGTCCCCGATGCGGTGCGGGCTCCCCGGACCTGATGCGAAAGATGCTCTCGACGTTCATCAACACGCTGCTGTCGGCGCAGGTCGACACCGTGTGCGGCGTCCACTCGGCACACGGCCGCAGGCTGGCACGAACTGCCGCAACGGGTCAACTGCATCGCCGACCCTAGATGAATGATTCCCGGTTCAGTGGTCGTGGGCGGTCAGGGAACGGAGGACGGGTCGAAGATCGACTCGCTGATCTGGCGCAGGGGTTTGAGGAAGCGTTCACCGGGTCGGGGGGCCTCGCCCCTGCGGGCCGGGCACAGCAGCGTGACCCCCTGCGCGGCCAGGTCGGCTTCGAACGCGGCACCGTAGTAGCCCTTGTCCGCGATCAGGATCTGGGTGCCGTTCGTGTCGTGGGTGGTGGGCCGTGGTGGCTGTCCCGCATGACCGAGGCTTCCCCCGTTGCTGCAACACCGGTCACACGACATGGGCATGCGAGGGGCCCTACGACCACTGCGTACGCCACGCAGACGGCCAGGCCACGTGGGCCGCCCCGGGGGATGGGTCGGGTCAGAGCTCTGTCGGCTTGATGGCGTGGTCGCGAAGATCCGACTCGATCTCGCCGACGACCTCTCTCAGTGCGGCGGGCGCACCCCCCTCAACACGCGACAGCTCGTGGTGGAGCTGCTCGAGCTCGGCGCCACCGGCCATCATCTGGGTCAGCTCGTCCCGGCTGATCTCGCTCTTGGCAAAGTCGCCGAGCGAGCGGCCTCGTTTCAGCAGCAGGAACCGGTCACCCACCGGGTAGGCGTGGTGCGGGTTGTGAGTAATGAAGATGACGCCGAGTCCCTTGTTTCGTGCTGCCAAGATGTACTTCAGGACGACGCCCGCCTGCCGCACGCCGAGCGCAGAGGTCGGCTCGTCCAGGATCAGCAGACGGGCTCCGAAGTGCACCGCGCGAGCGATCGCGACCGACTGGCGCTCCCCGCCCGAGAGCGTGCCGACCGCTTGGTCCGGGTCCCGGATGTCGATGCCCATGTCGGCCAGCTCCCTCTTGGTGATCCGCTGGGCCTTCTTCTTGTCGAAGGTCTTCAGCGGCCCCCACCCCTTGGTCGGCTCGGAGCCGAGGAAGAAGTTCCGCCAGATCGACATCAGGGGGATCATCGCCAGGTCCTGGAAGACCGTGGCGATACCCGCGTCGAGTGCGTCCCTCGGGGTGGCGAACGAGACCGGTGCGCCGTCCATCAGCAACGTGCCCTCGTCAGGCTGGTGCACACCGGACAGCATCTTGATGAACGTCGACTTGCCCGCCCCGTTGTCCCCCAGCACGCAGGTGACCTGCCCGGCCCGGACCGTCGTCGAGATCTCCTGCAACGAGATGACGCTGCCGAAGCTCTTCGACACGCCGCGGATCTCCAGCAGCGGCTCAGCCCTCCCCCCGTCGGGCGCTGCGGATCCTGTCGTCGTCCCTGTCATGGCATCACTTCCGGTTCTGCTCGGCGTACCGACGGACGAACTGGTTCGTGAGGACGGCCAGCAGGAGCATGGCGCCGAGGAAGAGCTTGAACCAGTCGTTGTTCCACTGTGCGTAGACGATGCCCTGCTGGGTCATGCCGATGATGACGGCGCCGACGCTGGCCCCGATCGCTGAGCCGTAGCCGCCGGTGAGCAGGCAGCCCCCGATGACGGCAGCCGCGATGTAGTACAGCTCGAAGCCGATCCCGGTGCTGGCCTGCATCGAGGTCAGCCGGAACAGATAGATGTTGCCGACGAACCACGCGCAGAAGGAGACGAACATGAACAGCGTGATCGTCGTGCGCATCGCGGGCACACCCACGTTGCGACTAGCGTTCTCGTCACCTCCGACGGCGAACACCCAGTTGCCGAAACGGGTCCGGGTCAAGATGAACGACGCGACGACGGTGAACACGACCCACCACAGGATGGCGATGTAGAACGACTGACCCTGCACGACGAACTCGTGGGCGAACAGGTCGTGCGGCCCGCTGTAGCCAGGCTCCTGAGCGATCCCGCTGGCCGACACCGTCCCGGTGACGATTTTGGTCACCCCGAGGTTGAGGCCCTGCAACATCAGGAAGGACGCCAGCGTGATGATGAAGCTGGGCAGCTTGGTGCGAATCACCAGGTAGCCGTTGAGGAAGCCGATGCCGAGGCAGACCGCCAGCGACACGGCGAGCGAGGCCCACACGTACAGGTGGAAGTTGACGGTGAGCACCGACGTGACGAGGCCGGCTGTGGCCAGCTGCACCCCGGCGGAGAGGTCGAAGTGGCCGCCGATCATGAGCAGGGCGACGCAGACCGCCATGATCCCGTACGTCGAGGCGGGGTCGAGCCAGTTGGCGATGCCACCGAGCGAGTGGAAAGGTCCGCTCTGCGTGGCAAAGAACACGAACAGCACCACAGCGCCGACGACGGAGCCGAACTCCGGCTTCAGGAGCAGCGCGCGCAGGACACCGACGCTGGCTACGCGTTCGTCGAGCACCACCGGTTGCGCAGTCTCTGTGCTCATCTTGATCAACCTCCATCATCGGGCTGCCGGCAGCGAGGGGAGGGGGAGGGCCGACCTCACCCTCCCCCCGCGGACCGTCAGCGAGTGCCTGCGCCAGCGAGCTTCAGGACCTGCGCGGCGTTGTCCTTGGTGACGAAGCCCGGACCGGTCAGGACGGGGTGGCCGCCACCGACGGTGTTCAGGTTGGACTTGTAGAGAGTCAGCATCACGATCGGGAGGTAGCCCTGCACGAACTGCTGCTGGTCGACCGCGAAGAGCACGTCACCGGCGATGATGGCGTTGGTCACGTCCGCGTTCAGGTCGAAGGTCGCCAGCTTGACGCCGGTGCCCTTGACCGCCGGGATCGCCGCCGCACCGATGACCGGGCCAAGGGTCAGGACGCCGTTGATCGTCGTGTCCGCGGCCAGCTTGGCCTTGATCGTCGCCTGAGCCCCGGCCGGGTCGTTGATGTTGACCTGCAGGTTGGTGACCGTGCCACCGAGACCCTGCTTGAACCCGGCGCACCGCTGCTCCAGACCGATGTTGCCGGCCTCGTGGATGACGCACAGCGCGCTGGTCACCCCAGCTGCCTTCATCCTCTCACCGGCGCCCTCGCCGGCGATGGTCTCGTCCTGGCCCACGTGCGCCACTGCGCCGAACTCGGCCGACTTGTCCTGGCCCGAGTTGATCGTGATGACCGGGATGCCAGCAACCACGGCCTTCCCAATCGAGGCCTTGAGCGCATCCGGGTTGGCCATCGACACCACTAGCCCGTCGACCTTCTGCTGCACCGCGGCGTCGATGAGCTGTGACTGCTTCGCCGGGTCGCCGTCGCTCTGGTAGTCGACGGTGACGCCCTCGTCCTCGCCGGCCTTCAGCGCGCCCTTCTTGACCACGTCCCAGAAGGTGTCGCCGGAACCGCCGTGGGTGACGACCGCGAACTTGTAGCCGTACTTACCGGCTCCGCCGCCGGACCCGGCAGCGGCGATGGAGCTGCTGCCTGACCCCTTGCCGTCGGAGGTCGACGAGGTGCAGGCGGCGAGAGCGAGCGGAACCGCTAGGACAGCGGTGAGGACCTTGAGCCTCCGCGTAGATGGGCGCATCGTTGAGCCTTTCATCGGTGGGTGGGTGAACCGTGTCTGCGCTGGCCACATCGCTGGGCCATGACCCGGATGGTCACCGCATCGCTCGCCGGCAGCAGAGGGCAAACTCAATGCAACCAGCCTGAGGCCGCCACCCGAAGGTGAAGGCGAGCATCACAGGACGCAGTGCTCGATGTCAACGGTTTCCGCTGTCTTTCAACGGATTACAGCGATGAACCTGAGCCACGGCCTCGTCTTGCCAAGTTGGTGGCGCCGATCTCTTGCGCGATCACACGGCGCTGTGCGAATCTTGCTGGACTGTTCCAGCAGACAACGGAGCCAACTGGTGACATTCCTCGATCGCGTCGCGTCCGCGCCCATCTCGTGGGGCATCTGCGAGGTCCCCGACTGGGGACACATGCTGCCCACCGACAGGGTGCTGTCCGAGATGAAGGAGCTAGGGCTGTCCGCGACGGAGTACGGAGCCCCCGGATTCCTCCCCACCGACGCGGCCGGCATCCGTGAGGTGCTCGGCAGCCACGAGATGTCCCTGATCGGGGGCTTCACCCCACTGGTGCTGCACGATCCCGCCCGCCGCGAAGAGGCTCTCGCCCGCGCCCGGGCGGTCACTGGCCTGTTCAGCGCGGCCGGGGCCACGACCTTTGTCTGCTGCCCCGTCATGGACGACGACTGGTCGGTCCCGCGCCCGCTCGACCGGGACGAGCACGCCCACCTGGTGCGGATGCTCGGCGAGGTGGACGCCATCTGCGCGGACGCCGGCCTGCGCCAGGTGCTGCACCCGCACGTCCAGACGGTGGTCGAGACCTCCGACGACGTCGAACGGGTCCTGCACAGCTGCGATGTCGCCTGGTGCCTGGACACGGGCCACCTGGCGATCGGCGGGACGGACCCGGTGGAGTTCGCGCGCTACGCCGCCGAGCGAGTGGGTCATGTGCACTTGAAGGACGTCCGGATGGACCTCGTACCAGCCCTGCTCGATCGCTCGTCGTCGATCATGGAAGGCGTGCAGGCAGGGCTGTTCCCGTCTCTCGGGGAGGGCGACCTGGCGTTGGCCGACGTCGTCATGACCCTCGAACGCGCGGGCTACCAGGGCTGGTACGTCATCGAGCAGGACACCGCCCTCACCGGGGCCCTCCCGGCGGAGGGGGAGGGGCCGCTCACCCAGGTCCGCGACTCCATGCGCTACCTGCGTGAGGTCGTCGCGCCCCTGGTGGAGCAGGATGCCTGACGACCGGCCGCTGGACCTTCTCGCCCTGGGGCGCATCAGCGTCGACCTGTACGCCCAGGAGGCAGGGGCGTCCTTCCTCGAGCCGCAGACCTTCGTCAAGTCCGTCGGCGGGAGCCCGAGCAACGTCGCCGTCGCCGCCGCCCGCCTCGGCTTGCGGTCGGCGATCGTGACGGCGGTGGGCGCGGATCCGCTCGGGGAGTACGCGGTCTCCAGGCTCGAGGCGCTCGGCGTCGACACGCGCTACGTCGCCGTCCGGGACGACGGGCGGACCCCGGTGGTCCTGGTCGCATTGGACGATCCCGCTGACCCCACGATCACGTTCCTGCGCAACCCTGACGCTCCCGACACCACGATCGAGCCCGACACCGTCGACGCGCACACCGTGGCCACCTGTCAGGTGCTGTGGACGAGCGGCGCCTCGCTGTCGGCCGGCTCGACGGCGAGAACCGCCATGCTCTGGCTGCAGCACCGCGCACGTCGCTCGCACTCCGTCCTCGACCTCGATCTGCGGCCGAGCCTGTGGGCCGATCCTTCCGAGGCGACCGCCGCCGCAGCGAGCGCGATCGAGCTCTCGAGCGTGGTGATCGGCAACCGTGCGGAGTGCGCGATGGCGCTGGGGGCCAGTGACCCTGACGACGCGGCCGATGCGCTGCTGCGACGAGGGGTGTCGTTGGCCGTCGTGAAGATGGGAGCGGACGGCGTGCTGCTCGCCTCCGCCGACGAGCGCGTCGTCGTCGCGCCGATCCCCGTCACGGTGCGCTGCGGTTCCGGAGCGGGCGACGCGTTCGGTGGTGCGCTCGCCCTGGGCCTGGTCCAGGGGTGGACGCTCTCGCGGATCGGGGAGGTCGCGAACGCTGCCGGCGCTCTGGTGACCTCGCGGCTCACCTGCGCTGACGCGATGCCGACGCTGCCGGAGCTCGAGACCTTCCTGGCGGGCCGGGGCGCATCCGTCGAGCCGGGTCTCAGCCGTGGCTGAGCGGCAGAAGGTGCTGAGCGACAGCGACTTCGACGCTCTCACCGAGGTGCGGGTGCGTGAGCCGGGTCGCCTTCGCACGGCGCTCGCCCAGCGTCGGCGCAGACCGCTGGTCGGCGCGGACGGTCAGATGCTCCTGCTCGCTGCCGACCACACGTCGCGGGGAAAGCTGTCGATCGGGTCGGATCCCATGGCCGCCGCCGACCGGCGCTCCCTCCTGGACCGGATCCTGACGGGTCTGGCCGACTCCAGGGTCGACGGTGTGCTGGGCAGCGCCGACGTCCTGGAGGAGCTCGCCCTCCTGGGGGCTCTCGACGGACGACTGGCCGTCGGCACCATGAACCGCGGTGGCATCGTCGGCGCGCGCTGGGAGCTCGACGACCGGCTCACCGCCTACGACGCCGAGCACGTGGTGTCCATGGGCCTGGACGGGGGCAAGATGCTGCTGCGGATCGAGCCCACCGACCCGCAGGTGCCACGCACCCTCGAGACCGTGGCGCGGCTGACGACCGCACTGGCGGACTCCGCCACCATGGCGTTGATCGAGCCGCTGCCCTACCGCACGCGTCCCGACGGGGGGGTGGAGCTGGACCCCTCCGAGGACGCGCTGGTCCGCATGGTGGCCATCGCCAGCGGCCTGGGCTCCTCGTCGTCGCACACGTGGTTGAAGCTGCCCGCCACGGCCGACCCCCGGCGGGTGGCTGCCGCGAGCAGCTGCCCGGTGCTTCTGCTGGGCGGAGACGTCGGCCGCGAGCACGAGAAGGTCTTCCGGGCTTGGGAGCGCGCACTGCAGCTACCGACCATCCGGGGACTGGTCCCCGGGCGCGCCCTGCTCTACCCCGAGGTCCTCAGCGTCGCGGACGCCGTTGCGCGCGCCGCCAGCCTCGTCCACCCCACTACGACCCCGCTGACTCAGGAGAACCGTTCATGACCAACCTCCACCGCGCCGGCACCCTGTCGACAGCCGACAGCCTGGCGACCGTGACACCCGAACGAGCTGGATGGGCCTACAGCGGGCTGGAGGTCTTCGACCTCGCTGCGGGCCCGGCGGTTCGCGTGCTCGACGGCATCGAGGGGGTCCTGGTGCCGCTGTCTGCGCGCGACCTGCGGGTCGACGTCGACGGGGTGACCCATACCCTGCGCGGTCGGGAAGGCGTCTTCCAGGCCGTCACCGACTGGATCTACCTGCCCCTCGGCTCCGCGGTGGAGGTCACTGCAGTGGACGGCGAGGTGGCACTGTGCACGGCCCGGGCGACCGAGCGGTTCCCGGTGTGCGTCACCAGGGCCGAGGACGTGCCGGTGGAGGTCCGCGGCGCGGGGCGCGCCTCGCGCCAGGTCACCAACATCGCCACACCGGACTCCTTCACCGGTGCCGACAGGATCAACGTCTGCGAGGTGATCACCCCGGGGGGCAACGTCTCGTCGTGGCCCCCGCACCGACACGACGGCATCGGGGACTGCGCCCCGACGAACGAGGAGATCTACTACTTCCGGATGGGCCGCCTCGACGCACCGCACGGTCACCCACACGGGCAGGGCCTGTTCCGCGTCTACACGGTCGACGGGTCGTCGGACGAGACGGTGACGGTGCTCGATGGTGATGTGTACCTGGTTCCGGCCGGCTACCACGGACCATCGACCGCCCAGCCGGAGTACCCGATGTACTTCCTCAACGTCCTCGCGGGCCCGGGTGCAGAGCGGACCATGGCGTTCTGCGACGATCCCGACCACCACTGGATCCGTGAGGCCTGGACCACCCAGGGCCAGGACCCCCGGCTCCCGATGACCTCGGCCTCCGGCCGGGTGGTCCGATGAGGCGACGCATCGGCATCGCCGTGCTGGGCCTGGGCTGGATGGGCCAGGCCCACTCCCGCTCGGCGCGGCGCATCCCGGGCCACTTCCCGCAGCGGTCGTTCGACCCGGTGCTCGTCGTGTGCGCCGACCCGCTGGTGGAGCGTCGCACCCAGGCCGTCGACGACTTCGGCTTCCAACGAGCGACCGCCGACTGGCGCGAGGCCGTCACCTCACCCGACGTGGACGCGGTCTGGGTCACAGCACCCAACATGCTGCACCTGCCGATGATCGAGGCCGCCACCGCCGCGGGCAAGGCGGTCTTCAGCGAGAAGCCGATCGGTGGCAAGCCCGAGCACGCCGTCACGGCTCTGGGCCACGCCAGGGCAGCCGACGTCGCGACCGGGGTCGGCTACTGCTACCTGTGGTCGCCGCTCGTCCTGCACGCTCGCGAGCTCATCGCCAGCGGTGCCCTCGGCGAGATCACCCACTACCGCGGGCGCTTCCTGTCGATGTACGGCAGCGACCCGCTCGGCCTGCTGACCTGGCGGTTCTTCCTCGACCAAGCCGGGTACGGCGTCACGAGCGACATCCTCAGCCACTCGGTCGCCCTCGCCCAGTTCCTCGTCGGCCCCATCACCGAGGTCGTCGGCATGGCGAACACCACCATCACCCACCGCCCGCTCGCGACGGGCAATGCCAGCCACTACGGCCGGGGCGACCCCGGGGACCCGACGGGCGAGGTCGAGAACGAGGACTTCGCCTCGATGCTGTGTCGCTTCGAGGCCGGCGCTACCGGGACCTTCGAGGCCAGCCGCACGGTGGTGGGTCCCGAGAGCCAGAACGCGTTCGAGGTCTATGGGACCAAGGGCTCACTGAGCTGGAACCACGAGCGGATCAACGAGCTCCAGTACTACGCGGTCACCGACTCACCCAACTCCGGCTACACCACGATCTTCGGAGGCGAGCGGTTCCCCTTCCACGGAGCCTTCGTCCCCGGGCAGGCCAACAGCATCGGCTTCGAGGACCTCGTCACCATCCAGGACTTCGCCTTCCTGGAGGCGCTGTGCACCGGCGAGCGGTTCACTCCGGGGTTCGCGGAGGCCGTCGACGTCGTCAGCGTGCAGCAAGCCCTCATCGACTCGTGGGAGTCGCGCGGCTGGCAGAGTGTGCGGGACCTGAAGGAGACGCTGCGATGAGCACCGTCCACATCACCACCGCCGAGGCCCTGGTGCGCTACCTCGTCGCTCAGCGGACCGTGGTCGACGGCCGTGAGGTGCCGCTCTTCCCCGGCGTCTTCGCGATCTTCGGCCACGGCAACGTGACCAGCCTGGGGCACTCGCTGCACCAGCATCGCGACGAGATCCCGGTCTGGCGCGGGCAGAGCGAGGAGGGCATGGGCCTGGCGGCGGTGGCCTTCGGGAAAGCCACCCGCCGCCGTCAGGTCATGGTCGCGACCAGCTCCATCGGTCCCGGCGCGACGAACATGGTCACGGCAGCCGGAGTCGCCATGTCCAACCGCATTCCCGTGCTGTTCATCTCGGGCGACGCCTTCACCTCGCGTCTGCCTGACCCCGTGCTTCAGCAGGTCGAGCACTTCGGGGACCCGACGACGACCGTCAACGACAGCTTCCGGTCCGTCGTGCGCTACTGGGACCGCATCACCCATCCCGCTCAGCTGCTCGCCTCGCTCCCGCAGGTGACCCGCACCCTGCTGGACCCCGCCGACTGCGGACCCGTCTTCCTCGGGCTGCCCCAGGACGTCGCGGCGACCGCATACGACTACCCGGCCAGGTTCTTCGAGCCGGTCGTGCAGCGCGTGCCTCGGCCGCGAGCGGACCGCGAGGAGCTCGAGCGGGCCGCCTCCGCGCTGCGCAGCGCCCAGCGTCCGGTGCTCATCGCGGGCGGCGGGGTCCACTACTCCCTCGCCGAGGTCGAGCTCGCCGACTTCGCGCTGCGGCACGGCATCCCGGTCGTCGAGACCGTCGCCGGCAAGTCGTCGCTCGTGGCCGATCACCCGCGGTACACCGGGCCGGTGGGCGTGACCGGCGCGCCTCAGCCCAACGAGGCGTGTCGATCAGCCGACGTCGTGCTTGCCGTCGGCACTCGGCTCAACGACTTCGTCACCGGGTCGTGGACCCTGTTCGACGACCAGGCTCAGATCGTGGCGGTGAACACGGCGCGCTACGACACGACCAAGCACCGGTCGACACCGGTGGTCGGCGATGCGAGAGAGAGCCTCGCCGAGCTCTCCGCGCTGCTCGGCGACTGGTCGGCTCCGCAGGAGTGGACCGCCTACGGGACCGAGCTGCGTGGGCGGCTCGCGGGCTTCGTCGCCGAACGGGTCGCGGACGACGGCGCGATGCCGCTGAGCTATGCGCAGGTGGTCGGCGCGCTGCACCGGACGGCCACCGAGGAGGACTACGTGATGACGGCGGCCGGTGGGCTGCCGGGCGAGCTCAACGTCAACTGGCTGAGCAAGTCCACCGCGAGCTTCGACTGCGAGTACGGCTTCTCCTGCATGGGCTACGAGACGTCCGGTGCCTGGGGGGCGGCCTTCGCGCGCACCCACGGTGAGGTCCTGTGCCTCGTCGGGGACGGCTCCTACCTGATGCTCAACAGCGAGATCTACTCCTCGGTCCTCTCGGGGAAGAAGTTCATCCTGGTCGTCTGCGACAACGCAGGCTTCGCGGTCATCGAACGGCTCCAGACGAACCAGGGCGGCGCCTCGTACAACAACATGCTGCGCGACTCACGCGGACCGCACAGCGACGTCCGCGTCGACTTCGTCGCCCACGCCAGGTCCCTGGGCGCGCACGCGGCGCGGGCGTCCTCCATCGCCGAGCTGGAGGCCGCCCTCCAGCGGGCACGCACCCACGACCGGACGAGTGTCGTGGTCGTCGACGTGCGGGAGTCCGACTGGACCGAGAGCGGCCTGTTCTGGCAGGTCGGAGTGCCCGAGGTCAGCGAGCTCGACACGGTGGCCGCGGCCAGGGCCGTCCACGAGACGGGGACGGCATCCCAGCGCCGGGGCGTGTGACGTCGACCGGGACCAGCGGCGCGGCGGGAGGCACCCGGCAGACGGCCCCGACGGCGCACCCCACGATTCGCGACGTGGCGGCCCGCGCCGGTGTCTCCAAGTCGTTGGTGTCCCTCGCGCTCCAGAACGCGCCCCGTGTCGCGCCCGCGACACGCGACGCGATCCTGTCGGCCGCCGAGGAGCTCGGCTACCGGCGCAACGCCGCGGCGCACGCTCTGGTGGCGCACCGCACGCGGACCATCGGGGTCTTTGTCCTGGACCTGCACAACCCCATCAGCGCCGACCTGCTCGACGCGGTGCAGGCCGAGGCGCGACGGCGGGACTACCGCACGATCGTCGTCGTCGGGGGTGAGGACGCGACGGCCGAGCGGGCCGAGCTCGAGAAGCTGCTCGAGTTCCGGGTCGAGGGAATCATCGCGGTGGGGCACCGGCTGCCCGACGGGGCGTCGCAGGCGATCACGAGCAACTGCCCCGCGGTGATCATCGGCAGCGAGCAGCTCGGCATCCCCCACCTCGCGTCCATGCTCAACGACGACGTCCTCGGTGCCCGTCTCGCCGTGGACCACCTCGTCGCGCTGGGTCACGAGCGAATCGCCTACGTGGACGGCGGCCCGAGCGGCGTCGCCCGAGACCGACGTCGCGGGTACCGCGCCGCGATGCGGCGACACGGACTGGGCGATCACCTCGCCGTGGTCAAGGGGTCGTTCACGGACGACGGCGGCTATCGCGGGGCCTCGCTGGCCCTCGACGCTCCCATCCCCCCCACCGCCCTCTTCGTCGTCAACGACCTCGCGGCGATGGGCGCCATGGCGGCGGTGGCCGACCGCGGCCTGACGGTGCCTGAGGACGTGTCGATCGTCGGCTACGACGGCACCCGACTGGCCGGGATGCGGCCCCTGGCGCTGACCACCGTCGCCCAGCCCCTGCAGGAGCTCGGGACCGCGGCGGCTGCGCTGTTGTGCGGTCAGCTCGACGGAGAACCGTCCGGGGGACCGTCCACACGGCTCGCCCCAGCCCTCGTCGCCCGACGGACGACCGCGCCACCGAGGTCGCAGGGCAGCGCCGACCCGACGGCGGGATCGGGCAGCGCCCGACCTCGACGCGGCCGCCGCCCACCACCGGACCAGCCCTCCACTGCCACGTCTCGACGAGTGAAGGAGTAGTCGCATGCCCCTCACGTCCCTGCCCACCCCGCGCACCGCGGACTCGGCCGACGCCCCGCCCCTGCGCTGGGGGATCCTGGGCACGGGGTGGATCGCCGACATGTTCGTCACCTCGCTGCGACGGCATACGCGCCAGGTCGTCCACGCCGTGGGTTCACGCAGCACTCAGTCCGCGCGTCGGGCGGCCACGGCGTGGGGGGCGCCGGCGGCCTACGGGACCTACGAGGCGCTGGTGGCCGACCCGGCCGTCGACGTCGTCTACGTGGCGACACCGCACAACTACCACTTGCCGCACGCCCTGCTCGCCATCGAGGCCGGTAAGCACGTGCTCGTCGAGAAGCCCGTCGGGCTCGACGCGGTCGAGGCACGCGTCATAGGGGAGGCAGCCGCGGGCGCCGGCGTGTTCTGCATGGAGGCCATGTGGAGCCTGTTCCTGCCGAAGTTCGACGTCGTGCGCCAGGTCCTCGACGACGGGGTCCTCGGCCGCGTCGTGGCGGTGCACGCCGACATGGGTGAACGCTTCGACGAGCCGCACCGCATCCTGCGCCCGGACCTGGCGGGGGGGCCGCTCCTCGACCTCGGCACGTACGCCGCCACCTTCGCGACGTGGACCTTGGGCGCTCCCGACGCGGTCACCGCAGTCGCGACGCCGGCACCCAACGGCATCAACGGACAGCTGGCCATCGCCTGGAGCACGCCGTCCGGTGGAACCGCCTCCCTGCACACGACGATCCTCGCAGACACTGCGACGACGGCCAGCGTCATCGGCACCGAGGGCCGGATCGACCTGGGCACCCGGTTCTACCTACCGGGCCCGATGACGCTGCACCAGCGCCGGGGAACGTCCCTTCCGTGGGCCGAACCGATGGTGGAGCACGAGGCCCTGCACTTCGAGGCCGCCGAGGTCGCTCGGCGGGTCGTCGCGGGCGAGACCGGGTCGCCGCTTCGACCATGGGCCGACACGGTGCAGACCCTCGAGGTGATGGACCAGGTCAGGGCGGCGACCGGGCTCGACTTCGAGCGGGCCCGCGCCACCCGCGAAGCAGCGGGGTGACCCGATGCACAACGCAGCTTCCTGGCCCCCAACGTGATCGTGAAGATGCTCGCCACCTCGGTGGGGCTGCATGCCATCGAGGAGGCCACCTACCGAGGTGTCTCCATCAACGTGACGGTGTCCTTCTCGGTGTCGCAGGCGGTCGCGGCGGGCGAGGCGATCAAGCGCGGCGCGGACTCGCGATGCACCATTTCCTCACCGCGGACGAGGAGCTGGACCAGATCGTCCGGGACGTCCTGCTGCCTCAGCCATGATCGCCACGGCTCGGCTCGGCGCCACCGCCACAGGGTCACGTACGGCCACACCGTGGCCACACCGACGCGAGAGGGATGAGATGACGATGCACGGCTATCTACGCGCCGAGGAGTGCCGCCTGACGGACCTGGTGCACCTGCTGGAGATCGGCGCGTCCGACCGCCTGCAGGCCTACCCCAACGCCGACCGCAGCGAGCACGGGGTGCTGGTCTACGAGGCACGAACGGTGCGCGCAGCGACCGACCACGAACGGCTCCGGGAGCTGCGGGCAGAGGTCGCTCAGGCCCTGTCCGACGGCCCGGGCATCGTGGTGTTCGCCGGCGCCTTCGAGCACGGCGTCCTCGACCCGGTCACCGCCGCCTTCGACCAGATCATCGCCACTGAAAAGGTGGGCGGAGGTGGTGGTGGGGACCACTTCGCCGCACCGGGTGCCAACGACCGGGTCTGGAACGCCTTGGAGAAGCTGGCCCTGGTTGACCCTGAGGCCTTCGTTGACTACTACGCCAACGACATCTTGGCGCTGGCGTCCGCGGCCTGGCTCGGTCCCGGGTACCAGGTGACCAGCCAGGTCAACGTGGTCAACCCGGGCGGTCGGAGCCAGACGGTGCACCGCGACTACCACCTCGGCTTCCAGAGCCCGAAGGTCTCGCAGGAGTTCCCCGCACGCGTCCACGCACTCTCACCCGCGCTCACCCTGCAGGGTGCGGTCGCGCACTGCGACATGCCGGTGGAGTCCGGCCCGACCCTCTACCTCCCGCACTCACAGAAGTACTCGCACGGATACCTCGCGTACTGGCTGCCCGAGTTCCAAGACTACTTCCACGACCATCACGTCCAGCTCCCGCTGGCCAAGGGTGACGCCGTGTTCTTCAACCCGGCGCTGTTGCACGCCGCAGGCGCGAACCACACCACCCACGTGCGCCGGATGGCCAATCTGCTGCAAGTGTCCTCCGCCTTCGGGCGGGCAATGGAGACCGTCGACCGGCAGCTCGTGGTCGAGGCGGTGTACCCGGTGCTGCTCGCTGGCAAGGGCGGCCGGCTGTCGGCCGCGCAGGTCGCGGCGGTCGTCGCAGCCACCGCCGAGGGCTACGCCTTCCCCACCAACCTGGACCGCGACCCGCCGCTCGACGGCATGTCACCGCTCACCCAGGCCGACCTGGTCCACCGGGCGCTCGGTGAGTCCGCACCGCCGGAGACGTTGCACGCGCGACTGGACGAGCACTCCGCCCGCCGCCGCACCCGTTGACCACACCGAGTCGACGAGACCCCCACTCTGCGAGGAAGGCACGACCCATGCGCATCGGACTGATCGGACTGGGCCGCATCGGCGCCGTCCACGCCAGCACGCTCGGCGACCTCGCGAGGGTGCACGAGCTCGTGGTCACCGATCCGGTAGACGCGGCCGTCGACGCCGTCGTGCGACGGATCCCGAAGGCCCGGGCAGCCCCCTCGCCGCAGGCCCTGCTCGACGCTGACCTCGACGGCGTGGTCGTCGCGGCGGCGACCGACGCCCACGCTGAGCTGGTGCTCGCGTGCGTGGAGAGGGGGCTCCCGACGTTCTGCGAGAAGCCGATTGCGGGCACGGCGACTGAGGCGGTGGCCGTCCGTGACACCCTCGCCGGTTCCCGGGTCCCGGTGCAGGTCGGCTACCCCCGACGGTTTGACCCGGCGTTCGTCGCCGCCCGAGACGCGGTCCGCGACGGCAGGCTCGGTCGACTGCACACGGTGCGATCGACCACGCTGGACCCCTCGCCGCCGCCGGCCTCGTACCTTGCCGTGTCCGGTGGCATCTTCCGTGACTGCGCCGTGCACGACTTCGACGCGATCCGCTGGGTGACCGGGCAGGAGGTCATCGAGGTCTACGCGGTCGGGGCCATCGACCCGGGACCCGACGCAGCGATGTACAGCGACCACGGCGACCTGACCACCGCCACCGCCGTCCTGACGATGGCGGACGGCACGATCGGGGTCGTGTCCAACACCCGTACCAACGCTCGCGGCTACGACGTCCGGCTCGAGGTGCACGGCACGCACGACAGCGTGGCCGCCGGGTACGACGACGGCCTCCCGGTGCGCTCCACGCAGCCAGGCGTGACCTGGCCTGCCGGGCCGCCGCACACGTTCTTCATGGACCGGCTGGCCGAGGCCTTCCGCGCTGAGCTCAGCGCCTTCTGCGCCGTGGCCGCCGGAGAGCGTCCTTCCCCCTGCACGGTGAAGGACGCCATGAGCAGGGCCTGGGTGGCCGAAGCCGCGGCGTTGTCGGTGCGTGAGCACCGTCCCGTGCGGATCGACGAAGTATCCCGTTAGCCTCCACCGGTGCAGCACCCGAGGACACCCTGGTCCGACCGGTGACGACCCGACCCGGAAGGGCTTCGAACCCCTAACCTTCGGATGCGTAGGGGCCAGGTCCGCAACGCAATCGCGAAGGTCCCCGAGCGTGTGGGGGCGCCCACGATCGACCCCGAGGGCGACGCCCGCGCCAACGGCGACGACGTCGAGATTACCGGCAGCCTCGACCTGAGGTACTGGCCTGGCGGGATGTGCGTCATCATCCACCGCGGGCGCCTCCGACACCCGGCGAGGTCGGGCCGTCGGTGATCGTCGGACACGTCGACTCGGCAGCGGCCGGCCCCTCAGTGTTCTACCACCTGTCCGAGCTGCGACCGGGGGACCGTGTCGAGGTGACCCGGGTGGACCACACCGTCGCCGTGTTCGCCGTCGACAGCGTGGAAACGTACGCCAAGGCGCAGTTCCCCACTCTGCAGGTCTACGGGAACATCGACCACGCCGGCCTGCGGCTGATCACCTGCGGTGGCCCCTACATCGCGGACAAGGGCCACTACCAGGACAACATCGTCGCCTACGCCCACCTCGTCAGCAGCCAGCCGGTCTGACTCGATACTCGCGTACGGAAAGCCCATGAGAGCCCGCCCCCCGACCCGATTTGCGCTCCTCGCACTGCCCCTACTTCTCGCCGGCTGCGGGACCAAAGCCAGCGCCACCCACACCAGCGAGGCCGTGGCCGCCACCACGACGGCCACGACGACTACGACGGGCACTGGGGCGACCCCGTCGTCAGCCGGCCCGCAGCTGGCCGACGGTATGAGCATGGCGCCGGGGGGGACGATGGCTGACCGCGTCGCCAGCCAGCCCCCACCGACGGCCAGCATGGTCTGCGGCGAGGAAATACAAGGCAGCATCGAGACCCTCCTCGCCCTCCCCGGCCGGCCAGCGGGCACGAGCACCTGGGGTGACGGTCTGTTCACCTGCACCTACACCCTCCCCCAGGGGCGGCTAGTGCTGTCCGTCCAGCAGTCAGCCGACCCGGCGGCAGCCATGACGTACTTCGCTACCCTCCGCAACCGCACTCGGAATGCTGCGGCCCTCACCGGTCTGACCGCCCTAGGCCTGCCGGCGTTCCAAAGCGACAGCGGCATCGTCTCCTTCGTCAAGGACAACCTCACCCTCAAGGTCGACGCGACAGCCCTGACGGCAACAGTCGGGCCCCAGCGAACCTCCCGCGGCGAATTCGCCTACACGGTCGCCACGGATGTGCTCGCCTGCTGGCAGGAGTGAGCCCGGTTACCTGTGGTCCATGCCAAACGTCGCAAGTGCCTGGCCACGGTGCCCGAGCGGTGCACGTATCAGGGCGTCACCGTGCCGGAACGTGCCGCGACCGAGGTCCCTGGACGGCCGGCGGCTGCCCATCCCCCTCCGAACGACGGGCGAGGCCGCCAGCGCCACGCGTTGGGTCCTCGAGGTCCCGGGGGCACTGCTGCCCACGGCCCGCACCTCCACCCCCTACGAGGTGGGGACGTCACGTCGCGCGTTAGCCTCGATGGATGAGCGACATCAACTTCTACTTCGACCCGGTCTGCCCCTTCGCGTGGATGACCAGCAAGTGGGTCCGCCAGGTCATGCAACAGCGCGACTACAGCGTGGACTGGCGCTTCATCTCCTTGCGCCTGATCAACGCCGAGGTGGACTACGACGCGCAGTTCCCGC
Organism: Dermatophilaceae bacterium Soc4.6; assembly: GCA_039889245.1. Lineage (NCBI taxonomy): Bacteria > Bacillati > Actinomycetota > Actinomycetes > Micrococcales > Dermatophilaceae > Dermatophilaceae bacterium Soc4.6. The sequence continues at coordinate 1,985,527 of JAZGVH010000002.1, forward strand.
CCGAGTACGAAGCGGGGCACACCGCCGGGCTGAGGCTGCTGCGGGTCGCCGCCGCGGCCCGGGCCGAGTTCGGGCCGGCGGCGGTCGGCCGGTTGTATGAGGCGTTCGGGGCGCACATCTTCGAGACACCCCCGGCAGGGGCTGATGACCTGGCTGCGAGGGAGCGCCGCGGCACGGCCGCGTTCGTTCAGCCCATCCTGGCCGAGGCTGGCCTCCCCGACCGGTTGGCCGAGGCGCTGGACGACGTCAGCTACGACACGGTGATCCGCTCCGAGACCGACGAGGCGCTGACCTTGACCGGTCGGGACGTCGGCACCCCGATCATTCACTTCCAGCCCCCCACGGGGGTGGCGTTCTTCGGCCCGGTCATCAGCCGCCTCCCCGACGAGGCCGACGCTGCCGCCTTGTGGGACCACGTCGTGGGCCTGGCCTCTTTCCCCGGCTTCGCCGAGCTGAAACGCAGCCTGCGCGAACAGCCCCAGCTGGCCGCATTCGGCGTCACCGACGGCTCCGTCGGCGTCGAGGAAGACTGGCACGGCGGCAGCCGCCGACTCAAGAAGTAGCACCACGCAGCGCCGTGCGCATCCGCTGGAAGCAGCATGGTTGGGCGCGCCGCACCTGCCTGACCGGCCCCAACCAACGTTCCGGTATGACGGTCCGCGTCGAGAGTGCCCGGGAGTGCCCCGGAATCTTCTTTCGGACCGGGAAGGGCCAGCATCCGAGGGACCTCAGTCCGGTCAGTCGGAGGGTCAGGCACGAGCACACGGCGGTCAGGTCGAGACCATGAGCTCGAGGAGGCGGCTATGGCCGCCGAGGACGACGTCGACCCAGAGGGCGGTGTCCTTGATGTGGAGCGGGACCCGTCGTCCGTGGCGGGCCAGGGCGAGCGCTACCGCCGCATCGCACGCCACCGAGGGAAGAAGAAAGCCATCGTCGCGGTCGGCCGGTCCAGCCTGTTCATCATCTGGCACCTCCCTGACCGAGGCAGCCGTCGCCCGACCCCAGCCCGGCTCCGCTCCGCCGGCAAGCCGTCGCCTCCCTACTCACAATCCATTTTCGAACGAGGTGCGACCGCTCGGTCAGCTAGCGGATCCGCCCGCCGCGCGGTCCCGAGCCTTCCCACCGTGGCACAAATGTCCTTATAGGCCCCGAAAGGGTATGCGAAAGTCGTTGTAGCACAGACCAATCCGGCTCGCCGGGTGCACCGGGGTCGTTAAACTTGGCGTGCCCCGTGAGGCAAGGGGCTCTTCACAACAAGGGAGTTGCAATGAAGGACGCGACGCGGCGAGGGTTCCTCGCCATCAGCGGAGCAGGGGTGGCCGCAGCAGCGGTGGCCCCCAGCGCCATGGCAGCCGGACGACCGGCCGCCGACAGCAAGCAGGAGCAGGCCGCGGCATCCGGAGCGATGCTGGCCTACGTGCACGACGCCTCCAAGGGTGAGGTCACCCTGATGAAGGGCGAGAACGAGATCGTGGTCCGCGACGCCGCCCTGGTGCGCGCCCTGGCCAAGCACGCCGCGAAGATGGGGAAGTGACGCCATGAGCAGCCACCGCGAAGCACCGGAGATCTCCAAGGACCCGGTCGCCGACAACACCGACGTCTACGCGTTCGTCTCCCCCGACAAGCCCGACACCGTCACCCTCATCGCCAACTTCATCCCGCTCCAGGCGCCGAGCGGCGGCCCGAACTTCTACGAGTTCGGCGACGACGTCACCTACAAGATCCACATCTGCAACAGCGGCGACGGCATCCCCGACATCTCCTACGCCTTCAACTTCAACACCACGATCCGCAACCCGAAGACGTTCCTCTACAACACCGGCCCGATCAACTCGATCGACGACCCGAACTTCAACCGCCCGCAGAGCTACGTCGTGCGTCGCTACACGCGTGACGGCAGCGGCGGCGAGGTGCTCGGTCGCAACCTGTCCGTGCCCCCGTGCAACGTCGGCGTCCGCAGCACCCCGAACTACGCCAAGCTCGGCCAGCAGGCCGTGCACGGCATCAAGGGCGGTCGCACGGTCTTCGCCGGGCAGCGCTCGGACGCCTTCTTCGTCGACACCGGCTCGATCTTCGACCTCGGCGCCCTGCGCCCCTTCCAGAACCTCCACCTGATCCCCTCCGCCGCCGCGGCCGGTGTCAACGGGTTGCAGGGCTTCAACGTGCACACCGTCGCGATCCAGGTGCCGATCTCGGACCTCACCCGCGACGGCAGCGTGCCCACCGACGTCATGGACGCCAAGTCCACCATCGGGGTATGGGCCGCCGCGTACCGCCGCAAGTCCTCGGTGTGGGACGAGGAGACCGGCACACGCGACGACCACGGTGGCTGGGTCCAGGTCTCACGCCTGGCCAACCCGCTGTTCAACGAGGTCATTGTCCCCATGGCCGAGAAAGACCGGTGGAACAGCCAGGCCCCGGTCGCGGACGGGCAGTACGCCGAGTACGTGACCGCGCCCGAGCTCGGGGGCCTGCTGCCCGTGCTCTACCCGGGGGTCTTCCCGAACCTCGCGGCCTACAAGAAGCCCCGCGCAGACCTGGCGGCGATCCTGCTGACCGGTATCCCCACGGGCGTCGTCCCCGGCTTCCAGAACTTCACCGGCACGGTGAAGGCCGACATGCTGCGCCTCAACGTCGCGGTCAAGCCGACGGCCAAGCCCAACAACCTCGGGCTCGTCGCCGGTGACGCAGCCGGCTTCCCCAACGGGCGCCGGATCGCCGACGACGTCGTCACCATCGAGCTGCGGGCCATCGCCGGCCTGACGATCCCGCTGGTCGACCCGTCGTTCACCCCGGACGGCGCCACCTCGGCGATCAAGGACGGCACGACCAACACCAACCTCCGCACGCTGAACGTGTTCCCCTACCTCGGGCACCCCGCCAGCGGCTCGGAGTCACTCCCGGGCACACCCAAGCCCTGACCCCGAATGGGTGGGGCGGCGGGGCGGCAGCGCTGCCCCGCCGCCCCACCCGTTTCGGCTCTTGCGCGGCCGCGCCAAGCACGTGCGTCGTGACGAGAGCGCCCTGGAGAGGCCCATCTGGCCGCCTGCTCTCGTCTTGTGTGGACCCTCCGGCACGGGCAGGACGTTCCTGCCGGAGGCCTAGGGTCAGCACGCCGTCGAGCAGGGGTGAAGGTCGCCTGATTCACCCGCCAGGACCTCAGGATCCTTCGGTGAAGGCACCGCGGATGGGGGACATCCCCTGGCCACTACTGACACCTTTCTTGACCGTCACCGGGCAAGTTGCACGGACCGCGCTGGGGTAGAGCTCAATGGCCTTGACACGCGTCGTCCACGAAGCCGTGGGGGGCTTGATCCCAACGCTTCCTTACGGCCTGGCCAGTCCGCGCGTCAACCGTCGGGGCCGGTCGGTCAGGGGTCGATGACGGACCACGGATGCTGGCCGTCGCTGCGGCGGGCCATAAGCCGCTTCACCGAACTGCCGTGGCGACCTCAGTCAGTGCTGTCCAAGATCAGTTGGGCGGCTTCGGTTGATGCGTCCCACTGCGGGAAGTGACCGCACCGCTCGAACCAGTGCAGCACGGCGTCGGGAAACAGCTCCGTGGCACGGGCCGCCTGTCTCGGCACGGTCACCAGGTCACGGCGCCCCCAACCGATCGTGATGCGGCCGGGGACCGTACCTGCTGGGGCGCCCTGCTGCTTGGGCCCTTTGGTCAGGGCGTCCATCGCGGCGCCAGTTGCCGGGGCATCGGCCAGCCCGGCCACGTCCGGCAGCACGATCTCGCGCGAGACCGCCCAAGGTCGCGCCGACAACTGAGCCAACAGCACAGTTCTCCCCGCGGCGCTGCCGAGCAGTGAGGGCAACCTGCCGCGCAGCGCTCGGACCAACATGATCGAGGGCCGCAAGGTGGCACCGAAGACGACCAGCTCGCGGTCGCTCCAGAAACCGCCGGGGTCCAAGGCCACGGTGTCGCCGCCGACTCCCCGACGCGCGAGCTCGAGCACGATTCGCCCGCCCATCGACTGGCCGACAGTCGACACCCCGTCCAGCCCCTGTTCGCGGATGAAGTCCGCGACGGAGTCGGTCAGGGTCGCGATGGAGACCTCGCCTGCCGAAGGTGGCGTCTCGCCGAACCCAGGGAGGTCGACGGCGATGACCTCACGCCGCTCCGCCAGCTGCTCGAGAATCGGCGACCACGACCGCCAGCCTGCGCCCAGGCCGTGCACAAGCAACAGCGGCCTGCCGCGACCGCGTCGGACATGATTCAACGTCACACCGAGACGCTACCTCACGCATATCTCGGTCTGTTTGGCGCGCACCAGGCCACGAGTGTCGAGACCGCCGTCAGCGCAGGCAGATGACGCGCGGGCGTGTACGCAGCCCACCTCTCCGGCCGAGCGAAGCGGCTCTGGGCCGCCACCCCAAGCCGCTGCCACGTCATATTCACGAGGTGCTCATTCCAGCCGCGTGGGCGGCGATCTCTGAGGTCGTCAGGACGTCCTCGGAATGCTCGCGGCGGTCGCCGCGGTTGCCTCGCGTATGACCCTCACCCCGACGCAGACCCCACCCGCGCTGTCGCTGCCGCTCACCGGCGGGGGGAGCACCGATGACCTGGCGCTGGGCAGTGGCGCCGACGGACGCTTCTCGCTGGTGGTGTTCTTCCGCGGGCTGCACTGCCCCGTGTGCCGCAAGCAGCTCGCTGAACTCGATCGAGGTCTCGGCGACCTGCGTGAGGCCGGAGTGGGCCGGGTTCTCGCGGTCAGCATGGAGACACCCGACCGCAGCGCCCAGTTGGTGCAGGAGTGGCACCTGGGTGACTTGCCGGTAGCCCATAGCCTCAGCGAGGTGTCCACGCGCGAGTGGGGCCTGTTCGTCTCCACTTCGATCAAGGACGGCGAGGCGCCGGTGTTCAACGAGCCTGGCATGTTCGTCCTCGACGCAGACGGGACCCTGTACTGGAGCAACGTGTCCTCGATGCCGTTCGGCCGCCCGGCCCTCCACGACGTGATCGCCGGCCTGCAGTTCGCGCACAAGGCGCACTACCCCGCGCGAGGAGCTGCCTGAGACCGCACGCTCACGCAGCGCAGGGGGACCCCCCTCTGATGGCTTGCCGTCCTGACGGACCTCGAGATCCTCACCGTGAAGGACGACGTGGTCGGCGATACGCCTCCGGTCCTCACTCCTGGGCAACCCCGATCACTGAGCAGACTGTGGGCTCGACCGGGTTGGACCGGCGTCGACCTCGGTGACCTCGGTGACCTCGGTGACATCAGCCCCAGGGCGGGCTCGCCATCGACCGCTTCGACACCGCCGCGGCCGGCAGGATCTCCTACGGGCGCGGCAGCATACGGTCACGCCCGGCACCACCAAGAGCGACCTCGACCCGTCGCTGCCCACCGTGGCCACCGACCCGGCCCTGTGTGGCGCGCTGACCTCCGCTCCGACCGGTGGCCTGGCCACCGGCCCGGGCGGCGCCGCCGGCACCAACGGCGCGCTTACCGCGCTCGGTGGCACGGCCCTGCTCGGTGCGGCGGGCACCGGCGTCGTCGCGGCTCGTCGTCGCCGCGTCGCGGCCTGAGCCCACTGATGGCCGACGTGAGTCGGCTCGGTGGCCGCCGCAGCAGCATCGCTGCCACGGCGGCCACCGTCGTCCTCCCCGTGTGGGCGTGGTGGCGCTCGTCCTCGGTCTGCGGGGCCACGAAGGCCCGCCAGCCTCCCCTGTCGGTCGCCACGGCGACGTCGACCCTGAGCGACAAGGGCTAGGAGGAGACGACCTGTGAGCGGTAGCGCTCGATGATGTTCATGAACTTGTCGGTCTCCGCGGCGGGAACGCCGAGGTAGAAGAGGGTGGACTTGATCTCCATGTAGACGGCATCGAACCCGTCCTGGTCGATGCTGAGGTGCTCGTGCGCGACGGTCATGTCGTGACCGATGTAGCACGAGGGGCCCCCGGTAGCCTCGATGGACCATGCGGTGACGAGGAATTTGTAGCCCGCGGCGTTCGCGCTGTTGCCGTGGTGTTCGTGGACCTGCGCGTTGGCGTTCACCCGGACGTTCTTGAAGAGCCTGTCGACCAGGATGTCGACGGCACCGGCGATGCCGTAGCAGCCGCCGAGACGCTCGTAGAGCGTGGCGTCGTCCGGGTGCACCTGGGCGGCGGTCGACGGGTCGGCCGCGGGAGCGAGCCGGCGGGTGTCGGGAACGTCGAGGGTCATGATGGGTGGTCCTTTCGTGGGTGAGTGAAGACTTCGTGCGGCTGACACGGCAGGCGCGTCAGGGTGATGAGGTTGCTGGAGGCGGGCGGTCCGGCACACACGGTCCTACCCGGCCGGCCCGAGGAGAGTCCTGCGACTGCCGAGCCGAGGTTCGTGACCAACCCCGTGGTACCACCGCCGACGGCGTAGAAGCAGGCACAGGCGGCGAACCCGACCCAGACCACCAGTGGTGTCTTCCAGTCACCGACCTGCGTCAGGACGCCGAACGCGAACCAGGTAAACAGACCGGCGAGTATGCCGATCGAGATGCCCACTGCCACTAGGCGCTTCATCTGTTCTCCTTTGAACAGGTCCACCTGGGCGCGGCCGGGGTAAAGGACGTGAAACACCCGGCCGCGGATGCGGTCGAGCGAGGTCGGTGTCACAGAGACCACCGGATTGGCGCCCCCCTCCTGGGGCCGGCTGGACGCGGACGTTCTCAGGTGGCGAGGAAGCTCACCAGTGCCTCGTTGAACTGCGCCACGTGGCTGACGTTGCAGCCGTGCGGCGCTCCCGCGAGCACGACGAGCTCAGACTGGCGTATCGCAGCGTGGGTGCGGGCGCCGGAGCCGTCGAACGGCACGACCCCGTCTCCGTCACCGTGGATGACCAGGGTGGGCACGGTGACCTTGGCCAGGTCGTCGCGGAAGTCGGTCGTCGCGAACGCCTGCATGCACCCCAAGGCGGCGCGCTGGTCGGACTGCTGACACAGGACGATCGCGTCCTGACGCTGCTGCTCGCTCACCTTCAGCTCATCCCCGACGGAATAGAACTGCGTCGTGAACTGGTCGAAGAAGGTGTCGCGGTCGTTCTCCAGGCCGCTCTTCATCTGCCCCGCGGTCTCGTCATCGAGCGGGCCGTCCGGGTTGTCGTCGGTCTTGGCCAGGTAGGGCGGGACCGCCGCGGCGAACACCACACTGCGGACGCGCTCCTCGCCGTAGGTGGCGACGTACCGGGCGACTTCCCCGCCTCCCATGGAGAAGCCCACCAGGGTCACATCGGTCAGCTCGAGCTCGTTCAACAGGCTGTTCAGGTCGGCGGCGAGGGTGTCGTAGTCGAAGCCGCCATGCGGCTTGTCGCTGGCTCCGAAGCCGCGCCGGTCGTAGGCCACCGTGCGGTAGCCAGCAGCCTGAAGCACGCCGACCTGCTCGGACCAGGACGCGCCCGACAACGGCCACCCGTGGATGAGCACCACCGGACGCCCGGATCCGCCACTGTCCTCGACGTGCACCTTGGTCGTGCTCAGCAGACCCGAGTGGGCCGTCACCTCAGTCATGACACTCCTTCGTATCAACTCGACGCCCCCCTCAGGACCCTGATGGACCCCGTTGCCGTCTACGAGAAAGGGTGCGCCTGAATCTGGCGCGGGTGGTCTGGCCAGGTCGACAAAAGGCTTAGCATTTGCGACATGCGGATTGGGCTGCTCATCGTCGACGGTGTCGGTGACTCAGGGCTGGCTCTGATGCGTGACGTCTTCGCCGTGGCCAACCTGCTCGCCGAGCAGATCGACCAGCAGGTCGACCGCTTCGTGGTGACCTTGCACGCCCCCAAGGACGAGATCCGCACCGCCTACGGGCTCACGGTCGACGCGCAGCCGATGACGGCGGCACTCGACGACCCACCCGACGTCCTCATTGCCCCCTCGCTCGGGTTGCTCACCAGTGAGCAGATCCTCACCGCGGTCGAAGCCGACAGCGTCGTCGCCACGCTGCGGGCGGCGCACCAGGGAGGCGCCAACACAGCCGGCGCGTGCAGCGCCACGTTCTTCCTGGCCGAAGCAGGCATCCTGGATGGCCGCGACGCGACCACGAGCTGGTGGCTGGCACCCACCTTCCGGGCCCGGTATCCCCGCGTCCGGCTGGACGAGTCACAAACCCTCGTCGTCAGCAGTGGCGTCACCACCGCAGGCGCCGCCGTTGCCCACCTCGACCTCGCCTTGTCTCTGGTGCGTCAGGCCAGCCCCGCCCTCAGTGCCGCCGCCGCCGACTACCTCGCCGTCGGAGAGCGACCCCGCCAAAGCAGCGTCATGCGTCCCGCCCTCCTCCCGGTCACCGACCCGGTGCTGTCCGCATTCGACCGAGCGGTCCGTCACGGAGTCGCCGGCCCCCTTGAGGTCGCCCAGCTGGCCCGACAGCTGGGCGTGAGCCAACGCACGCTGCAACGTCTCACCGCGACCGTGCTCGGCATGACCCCCGTGCGCTACATCCAACAGGTACGCCTCGAACGCGCCACCACACTGCTACGCACCACCGACCTGAGCATTGCCTCAGTGGCCCACGCCGTCGGCTACCAGGACGCCACCACCCTCGGCACCCTCCTCAGGCGCCGTCGCGGCACTACCCCGGGGCAGCTTCGCCGAGGACGGGACACCCTCCTGTCCTCGGATCACAGCCCGACGCTGTCCGTGCAACAGGATTGATGGGACAGCCGGCCCCACCAGTCAGGAGCCGCGGTCGACCCGATCCCGCAGCTGGGGGCGCTCGGCGCCGATCGTCACCCCCAAGACCATCAGCGGCCCGCGTGCGACGACGGTCCGAGGCGCCGGGGTCACCCGGTGTGAGCGGAGCCTGCCGGGTCTGGGGCGGATGGCCGAGATGCTCGGGGCCCCGCGGATCGTGGCTGACCCACACGACGCAGGTGAGGTCGTCTCCCGTAAGACCGTCGCGAAAGCTGATGCGTCCGAATGAGATCCGCGGGATCAGCCCCGGGTGGGCCCGTTCCCACGCATCGGTTCAACCCGCACCCACCTCACGCGCGTCGGGCGGCCCGCCGGGGTCGCCGCTCTGTGACGACCAACGGCGCTGAAGCCGTCCTCCTCGGAAGCCCTCCCGGAGGACGGGCTGCACCTCCACTTCGCCCACATGCTGATCAATGTCAGTGTTCTCGGCAACCCGGCCCCGGGAGCGCCAGGGGGGCAGGGGGGTGATGGAGGGCCGGGGGCGAAGGCATACCCGCGCGTTGGCCCTGTGCTCTGCGGAGCGGTGTCGCAGCAGCAGCGGCGCGTGGTGGGATGCTCGATGCGTGAGCTCCAACCCCTCCTCCTCCTCGGTGCCGCGTCGGACGGTCGTCTCGGGCCTGCTCGCCGGCGCCGCGTTCACCGCGACGGCCTGCAGCAGCGCCAGTACTCCTCCGGCGCCTCCCCCCACGACCACGGCTCCACCGCCTTCCAATCCGACCGGGCCGGACGGGGCGTCGGCGACGGCTGCGGTCCACGCGTCGACACCGGCCACCTCCGCAACGCCTGCCGTCCTCACGACTCCCGGGGCCGACATTCGAAGCGGGCCGGCGACCGTACCAAGGGCCGCCCTCACCTTCCACGGCGCCGGTGACCTCACCCTCGCCCACGCCGCGCTCGATCTTCTGGCCGCGCGCGGAGCCCGGGTCACGGTGTTCGCCGTCGGGAGCTGGCTGGCCGCGACGCCCTCGATCGGGCGCGAGATCGTCGCCGCCGGCCACGCCCTCGGCAATCACACGTGGAGCCACCCCACCTTGACCCACCTCGGGTTGGCCGCAGCCACCGACGAGGTCCGTCGCGGGGCCGACGCCGTCGCCGCAGCCGTCGGCACGGCTGGGGCGCTGTTCCGCCCCTCCGGCACCCCGAGCAGCACCGCGACCATCCGAGCCGCCGCCCTCGCGGCCGGGTACGCCCGGAGCATCTCGTACGACCTCGACTCGCTCGACTACACCGACCCCGGGGCCGCCGCCGTCGTCGCCACGGTCACCGCCGCGCTGCATCCTGGAGCCATCATCAGCCTCCACCTTGGGCATCGACACACCATCGCAGCGCTTCCGCGGATCCTCGACGCCCTGGCCGGGGCGCAGCTGCAGCCGGTGACCGTCCCTGACCTCCTGCACGGTGTCGCATGACCACGATGGCGGTACGGCGTCGCCGTACGGTGACGGTGCTCGCGTCCGTCGTCGTGGCCGTCACCGCGGGCGTCGCGGCCTGCCAGTCCCGGGCGGGGTCACCCACCGCGGACCACCCCGCAGCGGCGGCTCCTGCCACGATCCCTGCACCGGCGACGCCGGCGCCCACCACGAAGAACTCCGAAGATCGCAACCCCGCCCCCTACGCCGCCGACGGCGCTGGGATGCTCACCGGCGCGGCCCGCTCCGCCCGACCCCTGGTCTACGTCCCGAGCCAGGTGGCAGGGACGGTCCAGGTCATCGACCCGGTGACGTACCAGGTCATCAGCCGGCACCGGGTCGCCCGGTCCCCGGAGCACGTCGTGCCGTCGCACGACCTGTCGACCCTGTGGGTCAACAGCGACACCGGTGACACGGTGACCCCGATCGACCCGCGCACGGGTGCGCTGGGGACACCGATCCACGTCTTCGACCCCTACAACCTCTACTTCTCCCCGGACGGGAAGTACGCCATCGTCATGGCCGAGCGGGCACAGGCGCTCGAGATCCGCGACGCCCACACGATGGCGGCGGTGCGCGACGTGCCCGTCGGCTGCGCCGGGGTCAACCACGGCGACTTCAGCGCCGACCTACGCACGATGGTGGCCAGCTGTGAGTTCTCCGGGACGCTCGTGGCCATCGACCCCGGCCTGACCCACGTCGTCAAGAGGATCGACCTCAACGCGGTCGCGACCCCCGGCGCCACCGACCCCGAGATGGCACGCTCGAAGGGCGGGCCCGCGGGGTCCCTCGAACCGGGTGCGTCGGCCATGCCCCAGGACGTGCGGCTCAGCCCCGACGGTCGGTACTTCCTCTGCGCCGACATGCTCCGCAACGGCATCTGGGTGGTCGACGCGCGGACCCTCACCGTCTCCCGTTTCCTGCACACCGGCCTGGGCGCTCACGGCATCTACTTCTCCCGTGACGCGAGCAAGGTCTACGTCTCCAACCGGGACGAGGGCACGATCTCCGTGCTCGACGCCACCACCCTGGCCCAGACAACACGGTGGAGGATCCCGGGTGGCGGCTCCCCCGACATGGGCGGCGTATCCGCCGACGGGAAGGAGCTGTGGCTTTCTGGCCGGTACAGCTCTGTCGTCTACGTGTTCGACACCCGGACCGGCGCCGTCACGCACAAGATCCCGGTCGACAGCGGGCCCCACGGCCTGCTGGTGTGGCCACAGCCGGGACGAATCTCGTTGGGCCACACGGGAAACATGCGCTGACCGACCCGACTGGGTTGACCTTAGTGCCGACTCACGCGGCGGTTGAGGTCACAATCACGGGCCAAGCCGATGAACCTGTCCCGTGGGTGGAACGACCAGTGACCACCAGGACCTGATGTGGGAGGCCGACCTAGCCGACTGGAACGCGGTGCTGCTGGGCTGGTTCCCAGACCGGGTCGGGGACCGGGTGTCGGTCGACCACCAGCTCGAGGAGGTGCTGCGGGGGCAGCAGCGGCGGCGAGCGCAGACCGGTCGTGGCGCGGGCGATGGTCCAGGTCGTGACACGCCACCTCGTTGTCGATCATCGTCGCTGACGTCGCTTGCTGCGCCGAGGCCTCTTGGTCAAGTCGCCCTTGTCGTGGGACACACCCGGACCTGCCCGAGTCCGACCCAAAGGGGTCGGGACCGGCAACGGCCGGGGTGGTCCCCCTGGCTCTACTGGCGCAGGACGACGAGTCCGAGGACGCCGACGACGTAGAGCACGAGCACGGCGATGCTGTCGATCCCGAGGACGGCCTTACCGGAGACGAGGGCAGCGAGCAGAAGCAGGACGGGCAGGGACGAAGGTCAGACCATGCCGACCCCGATCGGCACGTCGCGCTGCTTTCCGCAGTCGAGGCACTCCTGGAACCTCCCACCGGCCTCCGTACTGTTGGGGTAGCGGTGGGTCCTCCACCGATGCCAGATGTGCAGCCGACAGGTGAGGCGGCCCCGACGACGAACCTCTTGGCCTGGCTCCCTGTTCTGCGACGGCGCAACCATCTCAGAAGGCTGGCAGGGGACCAACGGGCCGTCAAGGAAACCTGAAAGGCGCCTTTCCACCCCGAAGGGTGTTGGCGACACACTCCAGGTTGACTCAAAGCGGATGCTGCCATGCTCGAGTAGTGCCGGACCGCGGTGCCACGCTCCCACCGGGTGACGTGACATCTCCCGTCTGTCAGAGCGTCGGCGGCATCTGCGGCAACGTCGACAGCGTCGGCCACCACGCCGTCGGCGGTTCCGGGGCCAGTGGCCGCCCGCCCGCGCTCGGCCCGGCCGCGTACAAGGGCCGCAACCCCGTCGAGCGCGGTTCACCACCTTCGAGCAGTGGCGGATCTTGGCCACCCGCTACGACAAGCCCGCCCAGACCTACCGCGCCGGTGTCGTCCTACGCGCCGTCACCCTATGGCTCAACTCAACTGGAGACCCGCCCCCGTCGGTACCGGACCGGTGGGTGACGACCCCAGCCGCCCACGGGTGCATGAGTAGCGGGTCAGCGCAGGCCGCGCGGTCGCGGCCGGGTCAGCGTGTGCTCGGGTCGGCGCGGGTGGCGGGCCATGGATGGCGGAGGGTCCTCGCGCCGCCCCGCTCAGCCGCCGCCGCCCCACCCGGGAGGTGGGTACTGCTCGTGCTGCCCGCTGTCCCGGGTCTTCCCCCGGGCGTCTGACCCGTCACCCGGTCGGCCACGGTGGCGGCGACGGCCGCAAGCAGACCCCAGACGAGGGCGATGACGATCACGACGGCCACACCGATCCATAACGACACCAGCCACCTCCTCCGACCGGCACGAACACGTGCCGCTACAGGTACCCACCGATCCCCATCTGCGACTTGGCGCCGGGGCTGAGGCCGTCCGGCCGCTCCTTGAGGCACCGGGCGCAGCGTTCGTACCGGGTGCCGTCCGGGGTCCGGGCGACCTCCCAACAGTGGTGAATCTTCGTCCTGCACAACAGGGGCTTGCCGCGTGACGCCATGACATCCTCCTCAAGCAGATCGGTTGGCCTGCGCCAACTTTGCAAACTTCCTACGATCCGTGGGCGACCGATCAGGTTGTCACCACTGGCTCTCCACCACTACCGGGGAACTCACTGTCGTCCGGGGGCAGGGCAGTTGGACCGCTCCAGTCAGCCGAGCGACGCCCACCCCATGCCGCGGCCGCCCATGTCCGAATCGACGGCATCAACCTTGCCGCAGGTGCGGCATGTGAGCAGCACCCTGCCGTCGGGCTGGCGGTCCCTGCGCCAGCGGTGGGTGATGACGAGACACAGCACTCGGCGGGCACGCCTCATCGGACCTCCTCGTGGTGCAGGTCCCCTGCGCTGTCCACGGTCCTCGGGCCGAAGAGGGAAGTCAAGGGGGGTGTGCACGTCGATGCCTCCGCGACGCCGTTGCTGGGCGGCGCTGAAGTGGCCTTTCGTGCCCAGCCGCTACTCCTGGACCTGCTTCCGCTCGCTGCGGCGGCGTGGGCGCTGCCGGTCGACGTCCCACCTCCCTGGCCGCTCCTCCCGGTCGGAGCTCGACGGCTGCACTAAGGTGCCGACGAGGCGGCGGCCAGCCCCTGGGCATAGTCGTCGAACTGCTCGGTCGTCATCGTCTGCCCGAACTGGTATCGGAACCGGGCGATGGCGAAGGCGTGGGCGTCCTGCGCCGAGAACCCGTCGAAGGGCTGGGAGGCGCAGGCGTCGTCGAGGATGACCACCTTGACGCCGGCCATGCTCAGCCCGTCGGAGGTGGTGCCCACGCAGATAGGGGTGGTCAGCCCACCCATGACCACGGTGTCCCAGCCGTGTTCGTCGAGGATCTCGAGCAGGTTGCCGGCCGCGACGGCGGAGAACCCCGTCTTGCGCATCACGAGGTCACCCGACTCCACCAGGCCGGGATAGAACTCGGCGTTGTGGCGGCCGGACATCAGGGGGTGACGCGCGACGACCTCCGCGACCGGCTGACCGTCGGGACCGGGGTAGTCGCTGGGGTAGTAGATCTCCCGGCAGAGGATGACCCGGCCCCCGGCGGTGCGCCAGCTCGAGGCGGCCCTGATGAAGTTGGCCACCGCTGCGGGGGCGTCGGGGGTGTGCTCCCACCCGCCGTCGCTGAAGCCGAGCTGGAAGTCGACGCCGAGCAGGACGGTGTGCTCAGGGCTCAGGTCGTATGGCGGTGCGACGCGCGGGTTGTTGCCCATCTCGACTCCCGGGTGCTGTGGGCGGCGGTGCCTGCCGCTCATTCAACTCCTCGGTGAGTGCCGCCGGGGCGTTACCGAGTGGTGCCGACCGAGGCGACAGCGTCGGCGTCGGCCAGACGCTGGGTGTAGCGGATATCGACGTACTGGACTCCTGTTGACGGATGGTCGGACTGGCGGATCAGAGCGGTCGTGTCGTGCCCGTGGTGCCGGGTCCGCAGGCCCATGTTGAGTGCGTCGAGGGCGAGGTCGGTGCGCGGTGAGGCCGACAGCTGCCACCCCACGACGCATCGGCTGACGACGTCGAGGATGAACGCGGCGTCGACCCATCCGGCGAAGGCCCGCACGTAGGTGGGGCTGACCGGAGTGTCCGCGATCGCTGTGGGCCGTCATCAGGTCAGAGGGAGAACCTGTGAGCGGTCCGACCGATTGGTGTCCCCGACCCGCAGGCCATCAGAAGTACTGGGGCAACGACGGCGTCCACCAAGAGCTAGAGCTGCCAACGCAACACAGACCTCACCCGTCAGATCCAGATGCCCATCCCAGAACTGCACCGCCGGCTCATCACCGACGCCACAAGACGACCAGACGCCCGCGTGTGTCGATCATCCGCCTCCTCCCGGCCAGGCCGCGATGGCGCCGACGAGCCCCAGGGTGTGAATGACGGCGCCCGCCAGGAGGGTATGGCCGCTGGCACTGAGGTGGTCCCCATCAGCCAAGAGGTCTGGGGTGGGGTCACGTGTGTCCGCTTCACCCTTCAGCGGCGTGTAGGCGTCCACGTAGACGGCCCCCGAGGTGGTCGCCACGTGCTCGACCGAGGTGTTGACCAGTCGGGTCAGCTGGTCGCTTCCCGTCACGAAGTTGGGACCCCGTGCCCGGCCGACCGCACCGTCGAGGGTGACGTTCCAGTAGCCGACCAGAGCGATCCGCAGGTCGGGTCGGCGATCGATACGGTGGATTCCGTCGATGATGCGGATGAGGCCGTCGCGGATGCCGTTGATCTGTGACGTCCAGCAGCTCGACGTGGACACCGGTGCACACGACGAGTCGTCGACGCGGCCAAGGTCGAGGTCGTTCGCGCCTGCTTCGATGAGGACGAGGTCGGCCTGGGCCAGGTGGGTCCGGGTCGTGGGATCTCTCAGGTCGGACTCGACGTCGGCGGTGGTCCACCCACCCGTCGCGTCGTTGTGCACCACCCAGGGGACGTGCGTCGCCGCCTCGAGGCGGTCACCGACCTGGGCGACGTAGCTCCGGCAGCCGCACGTGTCGGCCGAAGGCACGGAGTCGCCCAGCGCGACCAGGGTGCTGACGTCGCCGACCGCCGTCGTCGTCGAAGCGGCCGTCGCCGCGGACCTCGGCGCACGCGAGGAGCCGGGGGCGGCACGAGTCGTGACGACCACTGCCATGATCGTCAGCAGGCCCGCGAGCCCGAGCAGGGCAGCACCGAGGACGGACCAGCGTCGACGGGACCGCCCGCCGTGGTCAGCCACGGAACCCGGGCAGGGTCTGACCGAGCCAGCGCATGGCCGCGGGAATGTACGGGGAGAAGACCGAGCCACGGTGGCCACCCGTTGCGAGGACAGTCCCGGTAACGTCAAGGGGGGTTCGAGCCGCGCTGAGGAACGCTGACGTCGTGGGATAGGACAGGCTGTCCTGCCGCGACGCGAGGACCCAGATCGCCACGGGCGGAGGGGTCGTGCGGGCGATCCGCACCAGGTCGTAGCCTGGCGCAGTCGAGCCGGTCAGGGGGTCGTAACCGGGGCTGAAGTCAGGTCGGAAGTACCCCTGCATGACAATGGCCGCGCCGAAGACGTCGGGGTGACGCATGGTCACCGAGGCGGCGCACCACCCGCCGTACGAGTAGCCGACCGCCGCCCACGCGCTCCGGGAGAGTTTGGCTCTGAAGTGCTGGGCCACCCACGCCGGGACGTCGTGGGCGAGCCACGTGTCGGTCTGCGGTTGACCAGGACCACCGTTAACGCACTCGGTGTCCAGGGAGGCAGGCGTGTCGATGCGCGGCATGACCACGATCGACGAGGCGAGCTCGTGCTGACGCGTGAGGGTGTCGGCAGAGCTCACGAACGGGAGCCCGAGAAATGACGCGGGTGCGCTGGGGAAGCCGTGCAGCCCCAGCATGACCGGGTAGACCCGAGGCGACGTGGCGTCGTACCCGACCGGCAGGGAGACGAGCACCTGGCCTCCCGCCTTCGAGTGCGCGGCCTCGACCGTGTAGGTCTGCAGGCGCGAGCCCGGCGAAGGCAGTGGTGGCAAATGCGCTGGCGTCGTCATGCCCGTGAATCCGGGACCGGGCACCGTCACGGCAACACCGGCCGGAGGCGTGCCACCTCGATGCTCCTGGAGCGAGGGCGAGCGCGACCCGATCAAGTCGCCCCAGCTGGAGTAGAAGAGGTACTGGTCGTTGAGCGCCGCGCCGGCGAGCGCGACGACCAGGACGTTGAGCATCAGCACCTGAGTCGCGCGTCCGACGCCGCGCCACACGGGTGGGCCGTGACGGGGCAGCCCGGCGACGATGGCACCGAAGACCACGAGCCCGAGGACGGCGAGCAGCACGAGGAGACTCGTGTCGGTCAGTGCCACGGCGTCGACACCACCCGAGCACGCAGGTCCGACGGGGCGGGCCGCACGAACGGGAAAGTGAGGACGTGCCGGATCGAGGTGTTGGTCAAGACCATGACCAAGCGGTCGATGCCGATACCCAGACCCCCGCTCGGGGGCATCCCCGTCTCGAGTGCCATCAGGAAGTCTTCATCGATCTCCATCGCCTCCGGGTCACCTGCTGCTGCCTTGAGGGACTGCGCGGTCAGTCGCGCCCTCTGGTCCACGGGGTCGGTGAGCTCACTGTAGGCCGTGCCGATCTCCATGCCACCGATCACGAGGTCCCAGCGCTCCGCGAGACCTGGGGCCGAACGATGGCGGTGGGCCAGCGGTGAGGTCTCGACGGGGAAGTCGGTGTAGAAGGTGGGCGTCATCGTGACCGGCTCCACCAGCTCCTCGTACAGTCCCTCGATCACGGCACCCGGGCCCATCGCCGAATGGACAACGACGCCGTGCTCGCCGGCAATCCCCATCAGCACGTCCATGTCGGTGTCCAGGGTGACCGTCCGCCCGATGGCCCGGGACACCGCGTCCAGCACCGGCACGACGGGCCACGGCGCGCTGATGTCGACGAGATCAACACCCTCCGAGCCGGTGCGTCCTCGACCGATGGCAGGGATCGGCAACGCCTTCCTGCCGTGTATGCAGATCGCGGACTGCGTGATGATCCGCTCGGTCAGCTGTCGCATCGTCGTGTAGTCGGCGTGGGGCCGGTAGACCTCGAGCGACGTGAACTCTGGGTTGTGGGTCGCGTCCGCCCCCTCGTTGCGGAAGCTACGGCCCATCTCGTAGATAGGCCCGAGACCACCGACGAGCAGGCGCTTCAGGTAGAGCTCCGGGGCGATACGTAGGGAGAGGTCGACGCCGTAGGAGTTGCTGAACGTACGGAATGGCCGTGCGGTTGCCCCACCATGGGTGCTGTGCAGCATGGGTGTCTCCATCTCGAGGAAGCCCGCATCCGCCAGCGTCTCCCGAATGGATGTCAGGACAGCGGCCCGTTGTCTGCGTGAGCCGAGGGTGACGATATGGGCGAGGTGGTTGGCATCCAGCGCACCGCCGCGACCGATGGTGGAACGCGGTGAGGGAAGGAATCCCTCGGCGATGCCGGCGGCCAGCGCCACCTGAGGCAGCGAGACGGCATCGTCGTACCACAGGAACCGTGGCGACCACGTCGGCTCGTACCCGGCGTTGGATCGGTAGAGACGCTCGAGCTGCCAGAATCGGTCGAAGAGCCCGAGCACCGAGGCGTTGAGTCGGGTGAGGGAGCGTGAGCCCATCAGCTCGGCATCCTCGAAGACACGCCGGAACATGCAGAAGTTCAGCGACATCCGCACGACTCCCAGGTCGGCTGCCCGTGCCATCAGCGTGGTGACCATCAGCTCGGTCACCCCGTTCGGCGCCGACGGCGAGCGACGCATGACGTCGAGGGACAACCCGGAGCGCCCCCAGGGCACGAAGGACAGGACTCCGGCGAGGTGGCCATCGGAGTCGGTCGCCGTGCCGTAGAGGACGTCAGCGTCGGCAGTGTCGGCAGTGTCGGCCGTCCGGCCGAGGGCCGTGGAGAAACCACGTTCGGGGTGACCAGCCCGCCAGGCGTGGGCCTGCTCGCTGATCTCGGTCAGATCGGCCGATGACAGCTGTTGCTGCCGGCGCACCTGAACGACGAGGCCCGCCCGGGACGCCCGTTTGGCCGCTCGTCGCACACCGGAGAGCGAGGCACGCCGCACGTCGAACTGGCGCGGATCGAGGAGGGCTTCGTCGCCGAGCAGCAGGACGCGCAGCCCGGTGGCGGCATACGCTCGCGCTCCGGACTCGCTCGCCGACAGGACGGCGGGCAACCAGCCGTAACGGCGAGCCTCCGCCCTCCAGGCGATGATGGCCGCCCGCCAACTGTCCGGGTCACCAACCGGGTCTCCCGCCGCGAGCGAGACGCCGGCGTGGACACGGTAGGTCACGGCTGCACGACCGTCTGGAGACATCACCGACGCCCGGTCACGACGCGTGGCGAAGTACCCCAGGGAGTCGTCCGCACCGTGCTCGGCCAGGAGCCGACGCAGGACCACCTCGCGGTCCGGTGACCACCTGCTCGACGACCGGGAGGACGCGAGAAAGAGCACCACCGCGACGAGGATGGTGGCCGCCGCGCAGACGGCCACTACATCAATGACCCACACCGGGACGCCGACCAGGGACCGCCGGCTCACACCGCCGAACACCGCGAGGACGGTGCCGACCACGAGGCTCACCTGCGACCGGGAGGCATGGACGACGCCCAGCAGCACCCAAGCCACCCCTAGCGTCACCACCGACCCCGCCACGAGTGCCCCTAGGGACAGCCACCACGACCCAGGCGTGACCCGCCCGGTGAACTCGTGACGGAGCCGGGTCAGCCACCCCAGGACGACCAGCGCGACGAGCATGGCCACGACGTCGAGCCCCCGACCGACGTCACCCCGAGCCTCCCACAGCTCGGCCAGGGGCAGTCTGGTCGCCGGCGCGAGCTCGGTGACCCCGAGGTAGATGGCGACGAGCTGAAACAGGGCGACCAGCCACAACCCGATGCGTTTGCGGCCAAGGAGGGCCCGAGTGACGAGCGCCAGCACAACCACGGAGACGAAGGTCGGCCCGACCGGGACGTTGAGGAGACCGAAGATCGCCGCCCACGAACTGCTGGTCCCCTTGGAGTCGAACAGTGTCAGCGACAGGGACACGACCGTGGCCAGCGCATAGACAGCCGTCAGCAGCCGCGCCGAACGAAGTGCACTGCGGTGCTCAGCGAGGCGTCCCATAGGACAGCATGTTCGACGTCCTTGCTGGACGTTGGCACAACGTCTGCTATGGGGGCGCCCAGAACGCGAGTGGAGTCGAGCAGTGTCTCGTACCGGGTTTGATGGACACCATCAACCCTCGGAGGTCTGTGTGGCCGCACCACGGAAGTACCCGGACGAGCTTCGGGAGCGCGCCATCCGGTTGACGCTGGACGCACGCGAGGACCCTGCCTCACGATCGGGGGCGTGCTCGCGGATCGGCGGGCAGCTCGGGACCATCGACCTAGACGTTGGCGCCGAGGTGCCGACGACACCTGACATCGCCGTGCGACGCCTCTTCGTCGACCACCTCGTCGCCCTGGTTGCCGCGGACTCAACCATGGGCCGCGCCCCGCAGCTCACGATCGACCACCTCTGCGACTACCCGCACATCTCCGCGTCCCGCCGCGGCCTCAGCCGCGGCCCCCTCGACGACGCACTCGAGGAGCTCGGTCGCCCGAGGACAGTGATCGCCGTCGTCCCGACCTACGCCGCAGCCGCCCTCCAAGCCCTCGAGCCAGACGTCATCGCGCTCGTGCCCCGAGTGCTGGCTCACCAGCTGGCATCCCGCGGTGTCCCAATCCGAGCGCACGAGGTGCCGCTCACCCTGCCCGAGGTGCGGGTCGACCAGCGGTGGCACCGCCGTCTAGACGGCGACCGCCCTTCCCAGTGGCTACGCGATCACGTACTTGCAGCCGTGGGTGACCTGACGGGCTCTTGAGACACGCACCCCGCGCCGTAGTGCGAGCCTGCGCTCCTCGACGGGCTCACCGGTCTCCAACCCGTTCGCCTCTGGTTCTGAGAGTGGATCCCGTACGGGTCGACACCGCATCGTCTGCCCGCGCGCATGATTCGGGCGCGTAGTCTCCCAGCCAGCCACCGGTGAGCCACCCCGACACTGACAGGCGCTTCACCTGGTGCTGAAGATCTCGTGTCGGTCCTTGCCGCGTGACTTGGCTTTGTACATGGCGCTGTCGGCGTCGCGCAGCACCTCCTCAGGGTCGTCACCGGCCCGACCGAACGTCAGGCCGATGCTGACCGTGACGATGTGCTCGTGGTCGTGGATGGCGACCGGTTGGGCCAGCACTGCTTTGATCCGGCCGGCGATCGCGACGGCCTCCCGGTACGAGGCGGTGACGGCGTCGGGTGCGCCGCCGCCTGGGGTGCCCGGCAGGGGGTCGTTAGCTAACTCGTCGTCCAGTCTGCCTGCGGTTGCGGCCGCCTCAAGAATGACGACGAACTCGTCGCCGCCAACTCGGGCGACGGTGTCCTGGGGGCGAAGCACGCCACGCAGGCGGTCGGCTGTGGCGCGCAGGACGGCGTCACCGGCGGCGTGACCGGCGGTGTCGTTCACGTTCTTGAACCCGTCGAGGTCGCAGAACAAGATCGCCACGCTGGTCCCGGTGCGCGCGGAGCGACGCAAGGCCAGCTCGAGGCGGTCGGTCAGCAGCGTGCGGTTGGGTAGGCCGGTGAGTGGGTCGTGCAGGGCGGCCTTGGTCAGTCGCTCCTCGACTTCGACCAGGTCGGTGACATCACGGGCGATGGCCAGCAGCTGGGTGATACGGCCCTCATCATCCCGCCGGAAGGGCGTGGCGCGCCTGGACAGCCAGCGGTAGCCACCATCAGCGGCCATGGCCCGATAGCGCATGGAGACGACCTGCCCGTCGGCGAGGTCAGCACCGGCCACGTTCGACGCGCGCAGCCGCGGCACGTCGTCGGGGTGCACCAAGGTCGCGTAGATGCTGGATCCAAGGGCGTGGACCTGCTCAGTGGTGTAGCCGAGCATGTCCAGCAGGTTGCGTGAGCTCCACAAATTTCTGCCCTGGACGGGGTCGAGGAGGTAGATCAGGTCGGGGCTGGCCGCGAGGACGCCATCGTGGAACGCGGCGTGCTCGCGCAGCCGCTGCTCGTCGGCGCGCAGCACCGTGACGTCGTGCATGGCAACGACAGCACCCTGGACGGTGCCGTGCTCGTCGCGCAGCACCTGACCGGTGCACAGCACCCGCGTGGCCGGACGTCCCTTCGGGGCGATCACCATTTCCAGGTCCTTGACCACGCCGTCGCGCAGTGCGACCAGCAGCGGGATCTGCTCCATGGGCAGCGGTGTCGTCCCGTTGGCGTGAAACAGGTCGTAGTGACGGGCCAGCTCGGTCGGGTCCAGGCGGGTGTCGGCGTCGACGCCGTGCCAGGTGCGCGCGGCGTTGTTGAACGTCGTCAGGTGCCCGTCGGCGTCGCAGGCGACGATGCCGACCTGCACGGTGTCCAGCAGTGCGTCGGTGAACGCCTGTCGGCGGGCGAGCTCGGCGGTGGTCTCGCGGAGTCGGTCCTCAGCCGCCACCCTGGCGGAGATGTCCACGACGGTTCCGACGCCTCGCAGCGCCCGGCCGTCGGCGTCCCAGACCGAGTTGACGCCCAGCAACACCGGAAGGGCGGTGCCGTCCTTGCGACGGTAGATCCGCTGCACGCTGGAGCTGGTCGGTGCGCTGTGACCGAGCAGCGTGCTCAGAGCGGCGTCCATCGGCGCATGGTCGGTCGGGTCGACTACCATCGACAGTGGGCGCCCGATGAGCTCGTGCGCCTGGTAGCCGAGGATCGTGCACAACGTCGGGTTCACCGCCAACAGGGTCCCGTCCGGAAGCGCCTCCATCATGCCGATCGGTGCGGTGTCGAACAGCACCCGGAACCGGTCCTCGCCGGCGCGGAGCGCCTTGGCCGCCGCTACTCGTGTGGTGATGTCATGCATCTCCACCTGGACAGCGGGTTCACCGTTCCAGGTGACCAGGCCAGCGTTGACCTCGACGTCCCTCAGGCACCCATCGACCCCGTGGATCGTGGCCTCAGCGGCCAGGACGGTCTCACCGACGAGGATGGAGGCCTGTCGGCGCAGGTACGCGCTGCGGTGCTCGTCAGCGAAGAGGCTCAGGAAGCTGCGGCCGATCAGCTCGCGCGCGGACTCGGCGCCGTATAGACGGGCGGCGGGCTCGTTGGCGTAGCGGAACCGCAGGTCGGTGGCCCCGTAGACAGCGACGGCGACCGGACTGTTCTCGACCAGGCTCTTCCAGCGTTGTTTCGACTCGGCCATCTCGGTCCGGGCTTGCGTGATCTCGGTGACGTCAGTGGAGACACCAGCGACGCCGTAGACCTGCCCGTCGTTGTCGCGCAGCGGGAACTTCGTGGACAGATAGGAGTGCACGGACCCGTCGGGATGAGTCAGCGTCTCGGCCAGCACCTGCCGACTCCCGCTGGTCGCGACAGCTCGATCGTTCTCCAGGAAGACTCGTGCCTCCTCGGCTCCGAAGAGGTCAGCATCGGTGTGGTCAAGCACCTGGGCGGCGGACTTGCCGATCACCGAGCACAGGGCCCCGTTCGCCAACAGGAACCGGCCGTCGGCGTCCTTGACGTAGACCATGACGTCCGTGTGCTCGAGAACCCCGTCAAGCACCCGCCGGGTCGCAGCGTGGGCCGTCTCGGCGACCTCACGTGCCGCGATCTCCAGCGCCAGTGCCTGAGCCTGGCGCCGGTGCTCCAGCTGGGTCATGACTTGGCGTGCCAGGACCGCCAGCTGACCCAGCTGTTGCCCGTCCAGCTGGCGGGGGATGGTGTCGATGACACACAAGGTGCCCAGCGCGAGACCGTCAGGGGTGATCAGAGGGGCACCGGCGTAGAACCGGATGTGCGGTGGGCCCGTGACCAGAGGATTGTGGCGAAAGCGGGGATCGGCGGTGGCGTCGGGGACGACCAGCACGTCCTGGCCGTCCAGGGCGTGCGCGCAGAAGGCGATGTCCCGGTCGGACGAGCACACGTCCAACCCGAGACGCGCCTTGAACCACTGCCGGCCCTCGTCGACCAGGCTGACCAGAGCAGTCGGCGTCCCGCACAGCTGCGCCGCCAGCTGACACAGGTCGTCGAACGCCTCCTCCGGTGCGGTGTCGAGGACGTCGTACCGTGCCAACGCCGCCAGCCGGGCCCCCTCGGCCGCGAAGGTCGCGGCGTCGCGGTCGTCGCCGCAGTCAGCCGCACGTTGACCCGTCACCGGCGTGCTCGAACTACTCGTGCTACTCGTGATAATCGTGGTCCTCATCGTCGTCCCCTCAGCTGGTCCACCGACCCATTCGGCACCTCGGAGGCAGACCTGAGCCCCCATCCGTGAGCTGGGCGTTCTGGTCGCTGCATACGGATACGGCGGGCGGGGTGGCTCCCGGGCCATCAGGTAGGGCAACCCCCTTCGAACCACGGAGCAGGTGCATCGGCGGGTCGCCCGGGGTTGGGCGAGTATCGACGTCGGGACGGGGCCACCACTGAGTGCGTCTGATCGACCAGACGGGCTCGAGGCTGTGGTCGAGCAAGGTGGTCAACAACGAGGCTGCGATCCTGGCCGCGATCGAGCAGGTCCTGGGCCGACCTCGCCTCGATCCTCGACCACGGTCAGCACAGCACGAGGAACGTCGCGGTCAGCCGCGCCGGGGAGGACGGGTCTCTGACCCAGGGCACCCGCATCAGTCAACACTCCACCACGACTCGGCTCGACCGCTGGCCGGCGGCACGTCAGTCTGGCGGGGCGATGATGTGACAGATCTGCTGGTCGGTGCAGTCCGCTGGGTCAAGCAGCCGACTACGACCGAGGAGCTGCCTGAGCTCCGTCTCGAGAGCGGCCAGCTCGCGCTGTCGCGCCTCAACGTCACCTAGCTTCGTCGCCAGCAACGACTGTACGTGGGCACACGGAACAGCGCCTTCGCGGCGCAGATCGAGGATGCTGGCGACCTCGACCAGGGTGAGGCCCGCTGCCTGCCCGCTGCGGATGAACGCAAGCCGTCCCAGGACCGAGGCGTCGTACTCCCGGTACCCGTTGGGGCCCCGCAGCGGTGGGGGAAGCAAACCCCGGCGCTCGTAGAAGCGGATGGTCTGCGTAGGCACGCCCGCCGCGACGGCTACCTCTCCGATGCGCATGACCTCACCCTACGACTTGACCTTGCACCGCGGATCAAGGTCTAGCGTCGCGGGCATGGACATCACCCTCCTCTACCTAGAGGACTGCCCCAACCGGATGGTCGCGGACGAATGGCTGACCGCCCTTGGCGCAGAGCGCCCCGGCTCTCGCGTGACTCATCATCTGGTCAACACCCGGGCAGAGGCGGTCCTCGACGATGCGTGACCGGAGCGCCACCATCGCGCCGGTCGCAGCAGTCGCCGGAGCGCTCGGACTCTGCTGCGGCCTCCCGGTCCTGCTCTCGCTGGGGGTCGCCGGCGCGATCGCCGGATGGTCACTGCAGAGCTGGGCCCTGATCGGGCTCGGCCTCGTGCTCGCCCCCCTCGGGTGGGCACGAGTGGTCCGAGGCCGACGACATGACAAGTCCTGTCAACAGTCAAGAGCGGCCGCATCCATCAATGCAGGGACCGCCCAGACCACAGGCGGCACCGCCGACATCAGCACCACCGCGACGAAGAGGGAGAACCACCCATGAGCCAGCACTTCGAACTGATCGTCATCGGCGCCGGCATGGCCGGTGTCGCGGCCGCGAACAAGTGCGCAGCCCAGGGGTGGCAGGTGGCCATCGTCGATGCCCTCCCCTACGGCGGCACATGCGCGTTGCGGGGTTGCGATCCGAAGAAGATCCTGCGTCGAGGAGCCGAGATCATCGACAGCGCACGCCTGATGCGCGGCAAGGGCATCGACGACGTGGACCTCTCGATCAACTGGGCCGACCTGATGAAGCACAAGCACGGCTTCACCGACCCGCTTCCCCAGAACATGGAAGACGGGCTGACGAGCAGTGGCGTCACCACCTTGCACGGCCACGCCAGGTTCACCGGTTCACGCCAGCTCGAGATCGATGGCGTCTCCTACGACGCGGATCGCTTCCTGGTGGCCACCGGCGCCCGACCCCGCCCCCTGGACTTCCCGGGTCACGAGCACCTGATCGACAGCACCGACTTCCTGGACCTCGATGAGCTCCCGGCCCGGATCGTGTTCGTCGGCGGTGGTTTCATCTCCTTCGAGTTCGCCCATATCGCGGCCCGGGCCGGCAGCTCGCCGGTCATTGTCGACCGTGGCGAGCGTCCGTTGAAGGGCTTCGACCCTGATCTCGTCGAGCTCCTGGTCCAGCGCGGCCAGCAGGTCGGCATCGACCTGCGTCGCACCACCACGATCGTGGACGTGCAGCCCTGCGAAGGTGGCTACCAGGTCACTCTCGAGCACGCCGGCACCCACGAGAGGATCGAGACCGACCTGGTCGTCCACGGCGCGGGACGGGTCGCCGACCTCGCCGACCTGGGTCTCGACGCCGCCGGCGTCGAGTGGGGAGAGCGCGGCATCCAGGTCGCGGACCACCTGCAGAACATGACCAACCCGGCGATCTGGGCCGCCGGGGACTCTGCCGACACCGACGGGATGCCGCTGACCCCGGTCGCGGTCTTCGAGGCCAAGGTCGCCGCGTCCAACATGATCAAGGACACCACCACAACCCCGGACTACGCGGGCATCCCGACGGCGGTCTTCACGATCCCCGAGCTCGCGCGCGTCGGCATGCTCGAGTCCGATGCCCGCACCGCCGGGATCGACCTCGCCGTGCGCTACTCCGACACCAGCGGCTGGTACTCCAACTACCGGATCGGGGAGACCACCGCGGCAGCGAAGATCCTCATCGACCAGTCAACCGACAAGATCGTGGGCGCTCACCTCCTCGGACCCGAGTACGGCGAGCTGATCAACACCCTCGGTCTGGCCATCAAGGTCGGCCTCACCACCCGCCAGCTCAAGTCCGCGACTGCGGCCTACCCCACCGTCGGATCCGACCTCGGATCCATGCTCTGAGAAGCCGCACTGATGCCCGATGGAGAAAGGCGAACCTCCACCGGGACGCCCCAGCGCCGGCGATCAACGCCCTCGATTGCGCACGCACTAAGCCCACCGATCAGGGGATCCTGGGGCCGATTTGAGCGCGGTGTAGGAAGAACCCCTCTGGGGCCCGTCTCCTGCGTCTCCTTGGCCGCGCGGGGCGGACCCGTCGGTGGTGTGGGCGCGCGCGCAAGTCCTGTTGCTGTCTGCCGCCACGGACTCATCCGCGAGTCCGTCCGCCTGGTCCTGCAGGAGCTGATCGAGGCCGAAGCGGCTGAGGTCATCAGCGCCCGCCGCTATGAACGCACCGAGGGCCACACCACCGACCGCAGCGGCCACCGCCCGAGAGGGTGCACGACGAAAGCCGGCGACGTCCAGCTCGCGATCCCGAAGCTGCGGGCCGGCCCAGCCCGGCGCCGGCGGGCAGGTCGTGTCGCAGGCCGTCGTCGTCGCGAAGTCCTGGGTCTCGACGTGGGTGACAGCGAGGACGAGGTGTTCTGGCGGGCGTTCCTGACCGGGCTGACGAAGCAGCCTGGCCGGGGTGCGGCTGGTCATCTCCGACCAGCATGCCGGCCTTGTCGCCGCTCTCGGGCGAGCGTTCCAGGGGTCACGCACCAGCGGTGCCGGGTCCACTTCGCCTGCAACCTGCTCGCCCACGTCCCCCAAGTCAGGTCGAGATGGCCGCGACGTGGGACCGGGTCCGGGACCATCTCCCCTCCAGATTCCCCAAGATCGGGCCGCCGATGGACGACGGCAAAGCGGGGGTTTTGGCGTTCCCCACGTTCCGCGGGCCCGCTGGCGTCCGCCGTCATCCGCCCCATCAGCGCGCTCCTGTCTGGCACCCACGACGAATGGCAGACCGACGAGAGGGGCTATCTCTCCGAAGCCTCCATGGCCCACCTCTACCCCGACGGCACCCCGACCAGCGACACTGACACCAGCGCGATCACCAGCGGCACGTCGGCACCGAGGACCACCTCGAAGCCCACCACCCAGCGGGGCGCAGTCCCAGGCGGTGTACGAGTCCAATGACCTCGTGCTGCACTACGACCCTGCTGTGCGCCGCGTCACTACTACGGCCGCCGCAGCGTGTGTCCGTCATCGTGTCCGAATGGGGACTTGCTCACTCAGGACACACCTCCTCACGATCGATCTGCGGGAGCTCAATGACGCTCGGGCTGCTTCTCAGGAGGTAGCGCAACCTCGCCCTCAGTCCTGTCGACCGAGCTGGACCGACGTCACGCTCCCGTTGGGCAAGCTGTCCCAGTGCAGGTCACGATGACCACGACCCAGCAGCCACGCCCGTGCCACCCTGATCGCGTCGCCGTGACTCACCAGCACGAGGTGCTGCCCTCGGCCGGAGTCCCGTGTCGGTCTCGGCACCTCCCGCTCGAGAAACCGGCCCATGCGTCGATAGACGTCGGCGGTGCTCTCTCCCCCACCCCAGCGAATGTCGCCGACGTGCATGTCGGGCGGGGTCGGCTCGGCCTGCAGGGAGCGGGCCAGCCTGCCCTCGAGGCGACCGAGGGACTGCTCACGCAGGGCCTCGTCGTGGAGCACCGGGAGTCCGATGCGGGTGCCGATCACCGAGGCGGTCTTGGCGGCACGGACCAGGTCGCTGCTCCACAGAACCGCGGGACCGTCGAGCAGACCGGCGACCGTGGTGGCTGCCCTCACCGCCTGACTCCGGCCGAGCTCCGTGAGGGGAGGGTGGATGGTCTGACCCTGAAGGCGCCCCTCCCTGTTCCAGGTCGACTGCCCGTGGCGGACCAGGTGGACGTGGACGGTGGGCACGTGGTCAGGCTAGGGCCGAGGCTGATCAGCAGGTGAGCCGGGCACCGGTAGGCTCACTGCGTGGCTGGCCTCCTCGTGACCGGGACGACGTCGGACGCCGGCAAGTCACTCGTCGTCACCGGCATCTGCCGGGCGTGGGCCCGTGCCGGCGTGCGCGTCGCACCTTTCAAGAGCCAGAACATGTCCAACAACTCGATGGTCTGCGTCGACGGCTCGGAGATCGGGAGGGCGCAGTACCTCCAGGCGCAGGCCGCCCGCGTGGTGGCGTCGTCGCTTCACAACCCGGTGCTGCTCAAGCCCGGCTCGGACCGTCGCGCCTTCGTCGTGCTGCGCGGGCGTCCGGCCGGCGAGCTGGGCGCAGGTGAGTACGCCGCCGGGCGCGCGCACCTGTCCGAGGCGGCATACGAGGCTTACGAGGAGCTGGCCAGCTCGGTCGACGTCGTTGTGTGCGAGGGCGCGGGATCGCCGGCCGAGGTCAACCTGCGCGCCGGTGACTACGTCAACATGGGTCTGGCCCAACGCTTTCGGCTGCCGACCCTCGTCGTCGCGGACATCGACCGCGGTGGCGCACTGGCTGCCGTCGTCGGCACCTGGACCCTGCTGTCCCCGCAGGACCGGGCACTGGTGCGCGGCTATGTGATGAACAAGTTCCGAGGAGACCACGACGTCCTCGCGCCGGGGTTGGGAGTCATCTCCGACCGCACCGGCCTGCCCTGGCTGGGTACGATCCCGTGGCTCGACGACGTCTGGATCGACTCCGAGGACGCCCTGTCGGTCGGGCGCTGGAGCACGCCCGCGCCCGACGCCTCGGCGCCCGATCCCCTGCGGGTGGCCGTGGTGCGCTTTCCCCGCACCTCCAACGCCACCGACGTCGACGCCTTGGCCGCCGAGCCGGGGGTCGAGGTCCAGGTGACGACCGACCTGTCCGTATGCCGCGACGCCGACCTCCTGGTCCTGCCGGGCTCGCGGGCCACGGTGTCCGACCTCGCCTGGCTGCGCGCTCGGGGGCTCGCCGACGTCGTCGCCTCACGGGTAGCGGCGGAGCGTCCTGTCCTCGGTGTGTGCGGGGGCTACGAGATGCTCGGGTCGAGCATCGACGACCCCGTCGAGTCGTCGGCTGGCGTCGTCGCCGGGCTCGGCCACCTCGCGGCGACGACCCGGTTCGGGGTCGACAAGGTGCTGGGTCGCCCGCAGGGGTCCTGGAAGGGTCACCCGGTCAACGGCTACGAGATCCACCACGGTGTGGTGGCGGCCGAGCCCAGCTTTCCCGGGGGGACGACCTCCGGGGCCGTGTGGGGCACCATCTGGCACGGGACGCTGGAGTGCGACGACTTCCGGCGGGCCTGGCTCGCCGAGGTCGCCGCGGCAGCTGGCTCCGCGTGGCAGCCGCAGTCAGGAGCGCCGTCCTTCGCCTCGCGCCGGGAGGCGATGATCGACCTGCTCGCCGACGCCGTCACCGCGCACCTCGACCTCGACCGGCTGCTCGCGTGGGCGAGGGGCGAGCCGGGATGAGCACCGTTGGCCCCCGGAGGGTCTGGGTCATCGGCATCGGGGCCGGCTCACCCGAGCACGTCACCCAGCAGGCCATCTCGGCCCTCAACGAGGTCGACCACTTCCTCGTCGCTGACAAGGGCGAAACCACCGGGCAGCTGGTCGCGCTCCGTCGTGCGGTGTGCGACCGCTTCATCGACCCCTCTCGCAGCTACGAGCTCGTGACCGTGGCCGACCCGGAGCGCGGGCCCGATGCCCGGCGGGGCACGGAGGCATACGAGCATGGTGTGGCCGACTGGCACGCCGCACGGGCGGCGACCTACGTGCGGATCATCGAGGGGCTGGCTCCGGATGCCGTCGTCGGCTTCCTCGTCTGGGGCGACCCCGCCTTCTACGACAGCACGATCCGCATCGTCGAGTCCATCGCCGCGCGCACGCCGCTCGACGTTCAGGTCGTGCCCGGCATCTCGGCCTTCCAGGCCCTGGCCGCAGCGCACAAGATGGTCCTGCACGGAGTCGGGCAGCCGGTCCACGTCACCACCGGACGGCGCCTGGCGCAGGAGTGGCGGCCCGACCTGGGGACCGTGGTGGTGATGCTCGACGGGCGCCTCGCCTGCCGTGAGCTCGTCGCCCGCGCGCCGGAGCTGGTGATCAGGTGGGGCGCCTACCTCGGCATGCCCCAGGAAGAGCTGAGGGCCGGCCGGCTCGCCGACGTCATCGACGAGCTCGTCGCCGTGCGGGCGACCCTGCGCGAACGTCACGGCTGGATCATGGACGTCTACACGCTGTCCGCCTCTTGACTGACTCACTGACTGGTGACCGTCAGGGCACGGTCCGGGCGACCATCGTGCGCATCCTCAGCCCCTGCAGCAACAAGGACGCGGCGAAGCTGCCACCGACGCCCTCACCGGCGCGCAACCGCAGGGAGAGAAGGGGCTCCAGCCCCAGCTCGCGCAGCACAGCCGTGTGGGCGCGCTCCCGTGACACCTGGCCGGCGACGAGGTGGGACTGCACCGCCGGCTCGAGGCGGACGGCGAGCACGCCAGCCAGTGAGGTGCACAGCCCGTCGAGCACCACCACCGCGTGAGCTCCGACCGCGCCGAGGACGACACCGGTGAGAGCGGCGACCTCGGGACCGCCGAGGGTGCGCAGGCAGATGTCGACGTGGTCGCGGGGAGCACCTGCCTCGGCCCGGACACGCGCGGTGCGCGCCAGCGCGGCGGCAACCACCTCTTGCTTGCGCTCGAGGATGCCGCTGTCAGCCCCTGCTCCGAGTCCGACGGCCTCGCTCGGAGTGAGCCCGAGCAGTGCGCAGGCCAGGGCCGCGGCAACCGTGGTGTTGCCGATGCCCACCTCGCCGAGGACGACCAGCCCGGTCCGCGCGGCGCGTCGGCCCACCGCGCGACCACCCTCGACGAGCCGCTCCACGTCAGCTGCGGAGAGGGCGTCGCTCGAGGCGAGGTCACCGCGCGGGTCCAGGGGGCGCAAGGCCTGCGCACCCGGCAGGGCGGGGCCGTCCAGCCCTGCGTCGACAACGGTCACATCCAGCCCGGCGGAGGCGGCGGCCACCGCCCCCATCGAGGAGCCCGCGACGGCTGCGGCTGCGACGTCGCGGGTCACGTGGGTCGGGTAGGCGCTCACCCCGAGCGCGGCCACCGGGTGGTCGGAGGCGGCCAGCACCAGCGTCCCACCGACGACCGGGCACACGGCCACGGACTCCACCCGGTTGAGCACACGGTCGAGCACGCCGAGGGCCTCGGGCGGGGCCAGGATCTCGTCCGCACCGTCCGTGGCCTCCACGAGGCGTGCCTGCGTGGGCCCTCGCAGGTGTGACTCGGGAGGCGCCGTGGCCCGGTCGGCGGCCGGCCAGCGGTCGTGCATCACGACCTCCGACAGCGGTACCCTCCGGGACCAGGCGGCACGTTCCAGACCGGGGTCCGGAGGGCGCTCGTCCGGCCACCCGAGGCACAGCCACCCCAGGGTCTCCACGCCCGGCGGGAGCTCGAGCAGGCTGGCCAGCTCGCTCGGGTCGAAGAGGGTCACCCAGCCCAGGCCGAGGCCGTGGGCGCGGGCGGTCAGCCACATGTTCTCGATGGCGCAGGCACTCGACCAGAGGTCGGCGTCGGGGAAGGTCGCCCGCCCTAGCACCCCACGGGCCGACGTCCGCCGGTCGCAGGCCACGACGATCCCGACCGGCGCCTCCCGCAGCCCCTCGAGCTTGAGGTCGAGGAGCCTTGCTGCGCGGTCGTCGTCGAGGTGCTCGGCCTGGGCCAGTCGCGCCCGGTCGGCCAGGTGCGCGGCTCGCTCACGGACGGACCGATCTCGCACGACGACGAACCGCCACGGTTGGGAGTGGCCGACGCTCGGCCCGCGGTGCCCCGCGGCCAGCACCTCGTCGAGCAGGTCGTCGGGCACCGGGTCGGGCCGGTAGCGTCGGATGTCACGGCGACCGGACACGACCGCCGCGAGCGCCCGGACGACGTCGTCGCCCATGGCCCACCCCCGCGGGTCCTGCGCCCGCTCGCGCGCGCTCGTCGCGTCTCCCACGACGGGGACCGGCCGCGACCAGGTGCCGCTCACGCCTCCAGCTGCCCCTCGACATCGAGATAGACCTGCTGCATGGCCTCGACGACGGCGGGGTCCGGCTCGGCCCACAGGCCTCGCTCCGCGGCCTCACCGAGCTTTTCGACGATGCCGCGCAGAGCCCAAGGGTTGGCGTGACGCATGAACGCCTGGTTGGTGTCATCAAGGACGTACTCCCGGGCGATCGACTCGTACATCCAGTCGGGCACGACCCCGGCCGTCGCGTCGAAGCCGAAGAGGTAGTCGACGGTGGCGGCGAGCTCGAACGCACCCTTGTAGCCGTGCCTCTGCATGGCTGCGATCCAGCGCGGGTTGACCACGCGGGAGCGGAAGACGCGGTTGGTCTCCTCCTGGAGGGTCCGCGTCCGCACGGCCTCGGGCGACGTGGAGTCGCCGACATAGGCGCGCGGCTCCGTACCGGTCAGGGCGCGGACAGTGGCGACCATGCCCCCGTGGTACTGGAAGTAGTCGTCGGAGTCGAGGATGTCGGACTCGCGGTTGTCGACGTTCTTCGCCGCGACCTGGATGCGGCGGTAGTTGCGCTCCATGTCGTCGCGGGCCGGCACACCATCGAGTCCGCGACCGTAGGCGAAGCCTCCCCAGGTCGTGTAGACCTCGGCGAGGTCGGCGTCGTCACGCCACGTGCCCGACTCGACGACCTGGAGGATGCCTGCGCCGTACGCCCCTGGTTTGGAGCCGAAAATTCTTGTGCGAGAGCGTCGTTCGTCACCGTGGACCTCGAGGTCGGCCAGAGCGTGCTTGCGCACGAAGTTCTGCTCGACCGGCTCGTCGAGATCGGCCACCAGCACGACCGCGTCGTCGAGCAGCGCGATGACGTGCGGGAAGGCGTCACGGAAGAAGCCCGAGATCCTCACGGTGACGTCGACGCGGGGGCGCCCCAACTCCTCCAGCGACAGCGTCTCCAGTCCGACGACCCGCCGCGACTGCTCGTCCCATACCGGGACGACTCCCATCAGGGCGAGGACCTCGCCGATGTCGTCACCCGACGTCCTCATGGCCGAGGTGCCCCATACCGACAGCCCGACGGACTCCGGCAGACGACCCTCGTCCTCGACGAAGCGGTCCAGGAGCGACTGGGCCATCGCGGCACCGGTCTGGTAGGCGAGCCGCGACGGGATCGCCTTGGGGTCGACCGAGTAGAAGTTGCGTCCGGTGGGGAGCACGTTGACCAGTCCCCGCAGCGGGGACCCTGACGGGCCGGCGGGCACGTAGCCCCCCTCGAGGGCGTGGAGCACCATAGGCAGCTCCCGGGTCGTCGCCGCGAGACGAGGGACAACCTCCTCGCACGCGAACACCAGTGCCGCCTCGACCCCGGGCGAGGGCTGCCCGCAGACGGTCTGCACGATGCCGGGCACGGCGGCAGCGTCCCACGACGACTCCGCGAGTCCGTGGACGAGGTCACGGGCAAGCTCCTCGACCCGGTCGGTCTCCGCGGTGGAGGCCCCCTCGACCAGGCCCAGGGCCGAGCGCAGCCCCGACACCCCTGAGTCGCGCCCACCGAAGACCTGCCCCGCCCGCAGGACCGCCAGCACGAGGTTGACCAGCCCCTCCCCCGTCGGCGCCTCACCGAGCACGTGGAGGCCGTCACGGATCTGCACGTCCTTGATCTCGCAGAGCCACCCGTCGACGTGGAGGATGAAGTCGTCGAAGGACTCGTCGTCGGGCCGCTCGGACAGGCCGAGGTCCTGGTCCATCTTGGCCGCCTGGATGAGGGTCCAGATCTCGCCGCGGAGCGCGGGAGCCTTGGCCGGGTCCATCGCCACGACGTTGCCGTACTCGTCGAGCAGCTGCTCGAGCCGAGCGACGTCGCCGTAGGTCTCGGCCCGAGCCATGGGCGGCACGAGGTGGTCGACGATCGTCGCGTGGGCGCGGCGCTTGGCCTGCGTCCCCTCACCCGGGTCGTTGACGAGGAACGGATAGATCAGCGGGAGCGACCCGAGGGCCGCGTCGGTACCGCACGAGGCCGACATCGCGAGGTTCTTGCCCGAGAGCCACTCCAGGTTGCCGTGCTTGCCGACGTGGACGGCGGCGTGCGCGCCGAACTCCTCCTCGAGCCAGCGATAGGTCGCGAGGTAGTGATGCGTGGGCGGCAGGTCCGGGTCGTGGTAGATGGCGATGGGGTTCTCTCCGAAGCCCCGCGGGGGCTGGACGAGGATAGCGAGGTTACCCGAGACCATGGCTGCGCAGACGATCTCGCCATCGGGGTCGACGGTCCGGTCGACGTAGAGCGACCCGGGGGCCGGTCCCCAGTGCGACGTCATGGCCTCCCGCAGGTCCTCGGGGAGCCGATCGAACCACGCAGCGTAGGTCGCCGCGGAGATGCGCACCTGGGCTCCGCTCACCTGCTCCTGCGTCAGCCACTCGGGGTCTTGGCCCCCGGCGGCGATCAGGGCGTGGATGAGGGCGTTGCCAGCAGTCGTGTCAGGAGCCTCCCCCTCCACCGCCGGCACGTCGTCGAGACCGGGTATGCCGCCGCGCCCACCGAGGTCGTAGCCGGCCTCCCGCATGGCCCGCAGCAGCCGGATGGTGGAGACCGGCGTGTCGAGGCCCACGGCGTTGCCGATGCGCGAGTGCTTGGTGGGGTAAGCCGACAGGATGAGGGCGACCCGCCGCTCCTCATTCGGTGTGTGCCGCAGGCGCGCGTGCTTGACGGCGATCCCTGCGACCCGGGCACACCGCTCGGGGTCGGCTGCGTAGTAGGGCAGCCCGTCGGCGTCGTTCTCCTTGAAGGAGAACGGCACTGTGATGATCCGGCCGTCGAACTCCGGTACGGCGACCTGGGTAGCGACGTCGAGCGGAGTCATCCCCTCGCTGGACTCGAGCCAGTCGGCGCGGCTCCAGGTCAGGCACAGGCCCTGGAGGATCGGGATGTCGAGCTCGGCCAGTGCCTGCACGTCCCACGCCTCGTCGTCCCCACCTGCCTGGGCCGTCGCCGGCTTGGTGCCGCCGGCGGCGAGTACGGTCGTGATGAGCGTGTCGAGGGTGCCGAGACACTCCAGCAGGTCGCCGGGCGCGTTCCTCAGAGTGGTCGCGAAGATCGGCACCCCCTCGCCGCCCGCCGCGTCGACCGCGTCACACAGGGCGTAAGCGTAGGCGGTGTTGCCGGCCGCGTGCTGGGCGCGGTAGAAGAGCACGCCGACGCGGGGCCGGCGCTCGATCACCGCGGACGCCTCCCCTGTCGTGGCCGGCCGGTCGAGGACGCCCCACGCCGGGAGCTCGACCGGAGCCTCGAAACCCTCTCCAGTCAGCAGGAGGGTGTCAGACAGGAACCCGTGCAGGTTGCGGAGGTTGCCGGCGCCCCCCTGCGCAAGGTAGCGGTGGGCCTCGCGCACGACTCCTGCCGGGACGTTGCGTGACATCTCCATCAACGCCGCGTTGGGTGCCTGCTCGCCGCCGAGGACGACGACGGGGACACCCGTCTCGGCGATGCGCCGGAAGCCGGAGCAGAGGTCCTGCGGGTCACCGAGGATGCGGGCGACGACGACGTCCACCCTGGCCAGGGTGTCGGAGAGGTCGGTGTGCCCGGGCCGGGAGGGATTGGCCCAGACAAAGTCGCCACCGCTCGCTCGCGCGCTGAGCAGATCTGTGTCCGACGTGGAGAAGAGGGCAATACGGGGCATCGACGAGCTCCTTCGCCGGAGTCCGCGCTCCAGCTGCCATGAGGCCGCACACCGGTCGGGTGCGGCAGTGTCGACGACGTTCCTGGCTTCCCACTCTCGTGGGTCACAGTGGCGGGACCGTCCCGGAATCGCACCGGGTTCCGCCGTGCGGCACCGCGCACACCATAGCGGTCGGGGTCCTTCGACCCCCCGACGGCGACCTATGCTCTGCGCCGTGAGTCAACGCCCCGCGCTCGATCGATGCCCGAGCCTGGCACGACCCTTCCGCGCCGACGACGGCGCGCTCGTGCGGCTGCGAGCGCCGGGTGGGCGGCTGCCGGTGGCCACCCTCGTCGAGCTGATGGCCATCGCCACGGAGCACGGCGCCCCCGTGCTCCAGCTCACGAGCCGGGGCAACCTCCAGATCCGCGCGTTGCCGGACCCCCTGCCGCCCTCGCTGGTGCGACGGCTCGAGGCTTCGGGGCTCTTCCCCTCCGCGTCGCACGAGCACACGCGCAACGTCATCGCGTCCCCCTCGGACGCCGACGTCACCCGGCTCGTGGGCGAGCTGGACACCGCCCTCGTGGCCGACCCCGGGCTGGCCGCCCTGCCCGGCCGGTTCCTCTTCGCGGTCAGCAGCCCAGGCGGCGCCGTGCTCGGCGAACCGTGGGACCTGGCCTACGAGGTCATCGACGAGCGGCGAGGACGGGTGCTGGCAGGGCCCTCCGGCGTCGCGGTCCCCCGTGAGGACGCCGTCGCCGAGCTCCTCCGCCGAGCTCACCTCTTCCTGCGCCACCGGCCGAGCGAGCGGGTCTGGAACGTGCGCGACCTGCCGCCCGGCTCTCCCGTCGAGGCGGGCATGACCCCCTATCTCCCCTCCCCCGCCGAGCCGCCGCTCCCAGGCGTCGAGGGTGACGACCTCGTCGCCGGTGTCCCGCTCGGTATGCTCCGTCCCGCCCAGGTCGCCGCCCTCTCGTCCATGACCTCCCGGGTAACGGTCACGCCGTGGCGGTCCATCGTCGTCGAGGGTGGGGCCGGGCACGAGGCGGGACTGGCGGCCGCCGGGTTCGCCACGGAACCACGCTCACCCTGGTCCCGGCTGTCAGCCTGTGTCGGTGCGCCGTCGTGCCGACGCACCGACTCCCCCACCCTTGACCTGACGACGGCTGCGGCAGGTAGCGTGCCGCAGGGTGGCCCCCGCATCCACGTCGTCGGGTGCGAGCGTCGCTGCGGCCACCCGAGCGGTGACCACGTCACCGTGCTCAACCCCGTGTCCGTGCTCGATGTGCTCGCTGCTGCAGGAGAGAACCCGTGACCCAGCTCCATGACGCCCCCGCCTCTCACCCCGAGACGGGTCCACCCCGACGGCACTACGACTACCTGACCGACGGTATGGAAA
Source organism: Dermatophilaceae bacterium Soc4.6 (assembly GCA_039889245.1). Taxonomy (NCBI): domain Bacteria; kingdom Bacillati; phylum Actinomycetota; class Actinomycetes; order Micrococcales; family Dermatophilaceae; species Dermatophilaceae bacterium Soc4.6. Next base: position 2,022,954 of record JAZGVH010000002.1, read on the forward strand.
TCTACCGACGCTCGTTCGGCATGATCCGCGAGAGAGCTGAGCTTGGTTCCCTGCCAACGGATCTCGCGACGGTGGTCACTCGGGTCATCCACGCCAGCGGAGACCTCGACATCGTCGCCGACATCGCCGCGTCCCCCGGTGTCGTCGACGCAGCACGGTCCGCGCTGGAGGGCGGCGCCCCGGTCTTCACTGACTCGGTGATGCTGGCCGACGGCATCACCCGGCGACGCCTGCCCGCCCACAACGAGGTGATCTGCACCCTGCGCCACCCCGACGTGCCCGAGCTCGCCGGCCGCTGGTCGACGACCCGCGCGGCCGCAGCCGTGTCGCTGTGGGGAGACGCGCTCGAGGGAGCCGTCGTCGCGATCGGCAATGCCCCGACGGCGCTCTTCCACCTGCTCGAGCTGATCCTCGACGGCGGCCCTCGTCCGGCTGCGGTCGTGGGGATGCCCGTGGGGTTCGTCGGGTCCGCCGAGTCGAAGGTCGCGCTGGCCGAGCACCGGCTACAGGAGGGCGGACAGATCCCCTGGGTCGTCGTCCATGGACACCGCGGCGGGTCCGCGATGGCGGCCGCGACCGTCAACGCCCTCGCGAACCCCTCCGAGCTGGCATGACCTCGCCCCACGACCGACTTCCCGGGCGTCTCTACGGGGTGGGCGTCGGCCCCGGCGATCCCGAGCTGATCACGCTCAAGGCCGCGCGGATCATCGCGGCAGCCGACGTCATCGCCTATCACGCGGGCACGGTCCGATCCTCCATCGCGCGTTCCATCGCCGCAGACCTCATCCCCCCCGGAACCGTCGAGGAGGAGCTGCGCTACCCCGTCACGACGGGCAAGGTCGACCATCCCGGCGGCTACCACGTGTGGCTCGCGGAGTTCTACGAGGAGTGCGCTGCGCGTCTCGAGGTGCACCTCGCTGCCGGTCGGTCGGTCGTGGTCCTCGCCGAAGGTGACCCGATGTTCTACGGGTCCTTCATGTACCTCCACGACCGCCTCGCCCACCGGTACCCCACGGAGGTCGTCCCCGGGGTCACGGCGCTGTCCGGTGCGACCGCCGTTGCGGCACAGTCTCTCTCACGCCACGAAGACGTCCTGACCGTCTTACCCGGGACGCTGCCGGTGCCGGAGCTCGCTCGCCGGCTCGCCGACACCGAGGCGGCGGTGATCATGAAGCTCGGTCGCACCTTCGCCGGCGTCCGGGAGGCCCTGCGACAGGCCGGGGTACTCGACCGCGCCATCTACGTCGAACGCGCCACGCGCGACGGCCAGCGCGTCCTACCGGTCGCCGAGGTCGACGCCGACACCGTCCCCTACATGTCGATCATCGTCGTCCCGGGCCGGGACCTGAGATCCGACTCGGCCGGCCGCGCGTCCGGCACGCCGACGTCGCTCGTCGTCTCGGAGGCCCAGGCACCGGCACCCGTGCCCTCCGCCCCCGCCGGGCGCGTCGCCGGCACCGTGCACGTCGTCGGTCTCGGTCCGGGCCCCGAGCGCTGGCTCACCCCCGACGTCTCAGCGGTCCTCGCCCGCGTGACCCACGTGGTGGGGTACGGACCCTACGTGCAGCGGGTGCCGCAGCGCGAGGGCCTGACCCGTCACGCCAGCGGCAACACGGTGGAGGTCGACCGCGCACGCCTCGCCCTCGACCTCGCTCTCTCGGGGGAGGAGGTGGCCGTCGTCTCCGGCGGTGACGCCGGCATCTTCGGGATGGCCACCGCCGTCTTCGAGGCGGCCCAGGACGAGAGGTACTCCGCCGTCCCCATCGACGTCTACCCGGGTGTGACCGCCGCGACGGCAGCCGCCGCCCTCGCGGGGGCACCCCTCGGTGCCGACTGGTCGATGATGTCGCTGTCGGACCGGCTCAAGCCGTGGGAGGTCATCGAGTCCCGCCTTCGGCACATCGCGCAGGCCGACCTCGTGCTGGCGCTCTACAACCCGCGGTCCCGCTCCCGCCCCGACCTGCTGGGTCGCGCGCAGCAGGTGCTCCTCCAGGTCAAGTCCCCCGACACGACCGTGGTCGTCGCCCGCGGCGTCGGACGCGGCGACGAGGCCCTTCACGTCACGACCCTCGGTGAGCTCGACGCCGACCAGGTCGACATGACCTGCCTGGTCATCGTCGGCGCGTCCTCGACACAGGTGACGCCGTCAGGCCGGGTGTGGACACCTCGTACGGTGCCCTGCTGAGTCAGTCCCGCCGCGCCTGTCGGCCGGGGTCGGCGGCACGAGCCCACCGCTCCTCGACCCGACCCCACCGCCAGTAGGAGACGGCGACCGCCCAGACCATCACGAAGAGCGCCACGACGAGGACGCCGATGTTGCCGAGGTCGATTCCCGCGATCCAGTCGGTCGCCCACGACTCGACACCGAACCGCTCGCGAAGCACGGAGACGAGCTCGATCGACCCGATGACCAGCGCGACGGCCACGGACAGCCCCGTGACGGAGAGGTTGTAGTAGATCTTGCGGACCGGGTGGGAGAAGGCCCAGTCGTAGGCCACCGTCATGAACAGGCCGTCGAGGAAGTCCAGCGCCGACATCCCGGCGGCGAAGAGGAGCGGGAGGAGCAGCACCCCGTACCAGGGCAGCCCGGCCGCCGCCCCCATCCCGGCGAGGACGAGGACGGTCACCTCGGAGGCCGTGTCGAAGCCCACCCCGAACAGCATCCCCACCGGCAGCATCTGCCAGGGGTGCCGGATGGACTGACCGATGCGACCGAGCAGCCGGACGATGAGACCGCGCGACGCGAGGTGCCGCTCCAGGGCCTCGTCGTCGAGCGGACCGTGCCGCATCGAGCGGAAGACCCGCCAGATCCCCAGGAACGCGATGAGGTTGAACAGCCCCATGGCGAGCAGGAAGCCTCCGGACGCCACGGTGCCCAGGGTGCTCAGCACGATGTGAACGCCCGAGTCGTTGCCTGACAGCGTGGCGGCCGCGTGCGAGCCGAAGGCGAGGACCCCGGTGAGCACGAACACCATCCCGGAGTGCCCCATGGCGAACCAGAAGCCGACCGACCGGGGTTGCCCGCCCTCGGCCATCAGCTTGCGGGTCGTGTTGTCGATGGCGGCGATGTGGTCGGCATCCAGGGCGTGGCGCAGACCGAAGACGTAGGCCGTGACCCCCAGACCCACACCGAAGACCTGGGTGCCGACGGCGAGGTGCTGTGGGGCGACGACGAAGACCAGGAGACCGAACCCGACGACGTGCATGAGGACGATGACCGTCCCGTAAGCCGCGACCTCGAGCCAGTCCTCCCGCCGCCAGCGTGTGCGCTGGGGGTGCACGTGTATCGGCACTGTTGTGGTCGTGGCGGGTGACGATGCAGGGTCGTGCGAAGGGGCCACAGCCCATCCTCCTCGGGACGGAACACACGGGACGTGGGCGAGGCGACCGGACTTGCCCCCTCACGCTCGAGGGGGACCACCGTTGCGGGACAGCGCCGGAATCACACCGGACTTCGCTCGGGACCACACACTCGACGGCGTCGAGCACGCGCGACGCTACACCGTCGGTGGGTCCGGCCGCTGCCGACGCGAGTAGAGGTGCGATTCGAGGAAACCCTCGGCGTCGAGCGCCCGGCCCACGATGATGACGGCAGTCTGACGCAGCCCGTGCGTCTCCACCTGGTCGGCGACGTCGGCCAGGGTCGCCCGCAGGACGAGCTCGCCGGGCTGGCTCACCTGTGACCCCACGACGACGGGGCAGTCTGCGCCGTAGTGCGGCACCAGCTCCCGGGCCAGTCGACGGGTGTGTCGGATGGCGAGGTGAAGGACGAGGGTGGCCCCGGTCGACGCGAAGGCGGCAAGGGTCTCACCGGATGGCATCTGCGTCGAATCCTGTTGTGCCCGAGTGAGGACCACCGACTGGGCAACTGCGGGCACGGTGAGCTCTCGGCCCACCAGGGCGGCTGTCGCGGCATACGCAGTCACACCGGGGGTGATGTCCCACGGCACACCGGCGGCGTCGAGCCGTCGGGTCTGCTCGGCCACCGCGGAGAAGACCGACGGGTCGCCGGAGCACAGCCGGGCGACGTCCCTGCCCTCGGCCGAGGCTCGCACGAGGTGCTCGGTGATGGCGTCGAGGTCGAGGTGCTGCGTGTCGACGAGCTCGACCGCCTCGGGGCAGTGTGAGAGCACCTCGGCGTCGAGGTAGGTCCCGGCGTAGAGGCACACGGGGCTGAGGGCGAGCAGCCGCACCGCCCGCAGGGTCAGCAGGTCGGCGGCGCCGGGGCCAGCCCCGATGAAGTGGACGGTCACGAGTTCTCCTGAGGTGGGTGGTGGTCGGGGGACCCGCGGACCGGGCGTAGCGGCTTGGTAGCGCTCCACTGGACAACGGGCCGGGCTGGCGTCCACGACAGATGGGCGCCGAGGGGCAGAGCGTGCTCGACCGCGATGCGGGTCAGGACACCCCCCAGGCGCGTGCAGGCGTCGACGACCGCAGCCTCGGTGGCCAGCGTCACGGCGTGCGCCACGATTCGCCCCCCGGGTGTCAGAGCTGTCCAGGCCCGGTCGACCAGAGCAATCGTGAGGCCGCCGCCGAAGAAGACCGCGTCAGGTGGGTCGAGCACCGGTAAGGCGTCTGCCGTCTCCGCGGTGACAACCTGGACGACGGGATCCGCGCCGAGCGCAGCAGCGTTGGCCCGGATTCGATTGGCGCGCAAAGAATCCCGCTCGACTGCCGTCGTCCTGGCGCCGGGCGCGGCGAGCGCCCACTCGATCCCCACAGCGCCCGACCCTGCCCCGAGGTCCCACAGGTGGGCGCCGCGCACGGGCCGCAGGTGGGCCACGGCGGAGGCACGCAGGTCACGCTTGGTGATCTGACCGTCGTGCTCGAAGGCCGACTCCGGCCTTCCAGGAGCCGGTCCGAGCGACGGTCGGGCCAGCGCGCCCTCGGGGTCGACGAGCACGCACAGGACCACGAGATCCGGTGTCGGACTCTGTCCCCAGCGCGACGCCGTCGCCGTCCGGCCTCCTTCGGCCGCGCCGCCGAGGTGCCACCAGGCCGTGAGCACCGAGTCGCCGCAACCTGCCTCGCACAGCAACGCCGCCACGGCCGCCGGCGTCGAACCGTCCGAGCACAGCACCACGACGCGCTGACCCGGGTCGAGGTGGCCCCTGATCGGCGCGAGAGACCGCCCGACGACCGTGACCACCGCGGTGGACTCCGCCGACCAGCCCATCCGGGCCCGGCCCAGGGTCACGGCCGACAGGGCCGGGTGAAAACGCACGGCGTCGGCACCGAGCAGGTTGACGAGGGTGGTCCCGATGCCGGAGCGCAGCGGGTCACCGCTGGCCAGGACCACGACCGACGCCCCCGCCGGGCCCCCCGCTGCCCCGTGCTCCTCCAGGAGGCCGACCAGGCCCGGGGCGAGGGGGCGCGGCCATGGCACCCGCACCTGACCCTCGACCGGGGGCACGAGAGCGAGGTGCCGCTGGCCGCCGAGGAGGACCCCGGCGCCGAGCACGAGGCGGCGCGATCCTGCGATCAGGTCGGCGAAGCCACCATCTCCGAGTCCCACGACGTCGATCACGCCGGTCACCCTATGTGACATGATGCCGCCCGACGCAGGACGAGGAATTCGGTGTGAATCCGAAGCGGTCCCGCCACTGTGAGCGACCGGTCCGCCGGTCGTGAGCCAGGACGTCATCCTGCGTCACGCCCGCCCGGAACCCTGGTCGGGCGTCCTTGCGACAGGCGAGCGTGGTCACTCGCCCAGGAGGTCCGACGCGTGCCCCGCTACCCCTTTTCCGCCATCGTCGGCGCCGATGACATGGCGCTGGCCCTGGTGCTCACCACCGTGGCACCCGACGTGGGCGGCGTCCTCGTCCGCGGCGAGAAGGGGACCGCGAAGTCGACGATGGTGCGGGCCCTGGCCGACGTCCTCCCGCGCCAGCTCGTCGTCAGCGGATGCCGGTTCGGCTGCGACCCCGCACACCCCGACCCGTCCTGCCCCGACGGCCCTCATCCGCGCGAAGCCCCCACGACCACCCGGCCGGCCCGTCTGGCCGAGCTCCCCGTCGGCGCCACCGAGGACCGCGTGATCGGCTCGCTCGACCTCTCCCGCGCCCTGGGCGCCGGCGAGACCGCGTTCGAGCCCGGGCTGCTCGCGGCGGCCCATCGCGGCATCCTCTACGTCGACGAGGTCAACCTCCTGCACGATCATCTGGTCGACCTGCTGCTCGACGCCGCAGCCATGGGCCGCAACACCGTCGAGCGGGACGGCGTGTCGGTCTCGCACGCGGCCCAGATCGTGCTGGTGGGGACGATGAACCCCGAGGAGGGCGAGCTGCGTCCGCAGCTGCTCGACCGCTTCGGCCTCACCGCGGAGGTGACCGCGTCGCGCGAGCCGGCCGAGCGGGTCGAGGTCGTGCGGCGGCGGCTGGCCTACGACGCCGACCCCGAAGGGTTCACGCATGGGTACGCCGAGCCCGAGTCCGTCCTGCGCGACCGGATCCTGGCGGCGCAGGCGGCATTGCCCCTCGTCCGTCTGAGCGAGTGGGCCCTGACCACGATCGCGACTGTGTGCGCCGGCTTCGAGGTCGACGGGATGCGGGCCGACCTCGTCACCGCCCGCGCCGCGCGGGCCCACGCCGCGTGGGAGGCACGCACCGAGGTGACGCGTGAGGACATCCGCGTCGCCGCCCGGCTCGCGCTCCCCCACCGTCGTCGACGCAACCCGTTCGACGCCCCCGGTCTCGACGAGGACCTTCTGGAGTTCCTCCTCGGTGACGACGAGCACGAGCCGGAGCCCGAGCCCGAGCCGGACGGCCCGCCCCCCGGAGGCATCGGCCCCGAGGACAGCGACGACACCGACGGCAGCGACGGCAGCGACGGCGATGCCCCGCAAGCCGACGCCCGCATGCCTCCTGCGGCCACGAGCACGCGACCGCCCGACAGTCCCGGGACGACAGACGGCCCGGCAGATCCTGCACCCGCCGAGGGCACCCCTCAGGACTCCGACGCGGCCCCTGGGCCGCAGCCGACTGCGACCGTCGTCGCCGACTCACGCCCCCCCTACCGCGCGCGCCGCCTCCAGGTGCGCGGGGTCGGCGAGGGCGACGCCGGTCGGCGCAGCCGCGCCATCACCTCCTGGGGCCGGACCGTCGGGGCGACGACGACCGGCACCGGTCGTCTCCACCTCCCCGCGACGATCGCAGCCGCGGCACCCCACCAGGCCGGGCGCGGTCGCACCGGTCGGGTCGTCCTGCACTCCGACGACCTGCGGCACCGGGTGACCCAGGGTCGCGAGGCCAACCTCGTCCTGCTGGTCGTTGACGCGTCAGGGTCGATGGGTGCGCAGCAGCGGATGTCCGACGTCAAGACCGCCGTGCTCAGCCTGCTCGTCGACGCCTACCAACGACGCGACCGCGTCGGTGTCGTCACCTTCCGGGGCGACGGTGCCGTCCTCGCCCTGCCGCCGACGTCGTCGGTCGAGGCCGCTGCCCGGTGCCTGACCGACCTGCCCCACGGTGGACGCACCCCGCTCGCCGAGGGCCTGCGGACCGCCGCGAGGGTCCTCGAGATCGAGCGGATCCGTGACTCCCGTCTCCGGCCGCTCCTCGTCCTCGTCACCGACGGCCGGGCCACGAGCGGCCCCGACGCGCTGGTCCGTGCCCGCTGGGTCGCCGACCGGTGGCGCGCCACCGGAGTCGACGCCGTGGTCGTCGACTGCGAGGCCGGACGCTTCCGGATGGGGCTCGCCGCGGACATCGCCCACCGGATGGGCGCCGACCACCTACCCCTTGGCGAGGTCGCCGCCGCGACCATCGTCTCCGTCATCCGTGAGAGGAAGGCCGCCTGATGGCCCAGGGACGCCCACCCGTCGAGGCCGCCGACGGCCAGACCACCCGCCAGCGCCGCGCCAGCCCGCTGGTCGTGGTCCACAGCGGCGCAGGCAAGGGCAAGTCGACAGCTGCCTTCGGGCTGGCCCTGCGAGGCTGGAGCCAGGGCTGGCCCATCGGGGTCTTCCAGTTCGTCAAGTCCGCCAAGTGGCGCATCGGCGAGGAGGGGGCGCTGATGGCCCTCGACGAGCTGCACCGTACGACGGGGCAGGGGGGTCCGGTCGAGTGGCACAAGATGGGCTCGGGCTGGTCCTGGTCGCGCAAGGTCGGCACGGAAGAGGACCACGCGGCCGACGCTCGCGAGGGGTGGGCCGAGATCCAGCGACGCCTGGCCAGCCAGGCCCACACCCTCTATGTGCTCGACGAGTTCACCTACCCCATGAAGTGGGGCTGGGTCGACGTCGACGACGTCGTCGAGGCGCTGAAGGCCCGTCCCGGCTACCAGCACGTGGTCATCACGGGGCGTGACCCCGATCCGCGGCTGGTGGCCATCGCCGACGTCGCGACCGAGATGACGAAGGTCGCCCACCCCTTCGACCGCGGCCAGAAGGGTCAGAAGGGCATCGAGTGGTGAGGATCCCCCGCCTCGTCATCGCCGCCCCGGCCTCGGGGCACGGCAAGACGACCGTCGCCGTGGGCATCATGGCCGCCCTGAGCCGGCAGGGTCACACCGTGGCCCCCGCGAAGGTCGGTCCCGACTACATCGACCCGGGCTACCACGCCTTGGCCACCGGTCGTCCCGGACGCAACCTCGACCCGTGGCTCACCTCGCCAGAGCTGGTGGTCCCGTTGCTGCTGCACGGTTTCCGGACGCCGGAGGCTGCCGACGTCGCCGTCATCGAGGGCGCCATGGGGCTCTTCGACGGACAGCTCGGCACCGAGGGCTTCGCCTCCACCGCCCACATCGCGAAGCTGACCCGCTCGCCCGTCCTGCTGGTCGTCGACATCTCCGCCGCCTCCCGCACCGTGGCCGCGATCGTCCACGGCCTGCGCACGTTCGACCCCGAGGTGGGTGTCGTCGGCGTGGTGCTCAACAAGGCCGGCAGCCCGCGCCACGCGCAGGAGGTGCGTCGGTCGGTCGAGCGCACTGGTCTCCCCGTGCTCGGGGTCCTTCCTCGGGATGCGGGAGTCACCGCGCCTTCACGGCACCTCGGCCTGGTGCCAGCCGACGAGCGGCACGACGCGAGGGACAGCCTCGACCGTCTCGCCGAGCAGACGGCCGCCCACCTCGAGCTCGACGCCATCCTCGACCTCGCCCACACAGCGCCGGACCTCGACGGCGCACCGTGGTGTGCGCCGCTCGTGACGAGGTCGGGGCCACCGCGAGTCGTCGCCGTGGCCGGTGGGCGGGCCTTCACGTTCCGCTACACCGAGACCGACGAGCTGCTACGCGCTGCGGGGTGCGAGCCCGTCGTCTTCGACCCCGCGGTGGACCCAGCGCTCCCGCCGGGCACGTCCGGGCTGTATCTCGGCGGCGGCTTCCCTGAGGCGCACGCCGCAGCGCTCGCCCGCAACACGACACTGCTCGGCCAGGTCCGTGACGCCGTCGCGGCTGGCATGCCGACCGTGGCGGAGTGCGCCGGTCTTCTCTACCTCGCGCAGTCGCTCGACGACCAGCCGATGGTGGGAGCCATCCCGACCACTGCGGCCATGAGCCCACGGCTGACGTTGCGCTACGTCAGGGCCACCCTGACGGCCGACGGGCTGCTGGGGCCGGCCGGCACGGCGGTCACCGCCCACGAGTTCCACCGCACGGCGACGTCCCCGACCGCGGACCCCGTCGGTGGCTGGAGCGTCGACGGTACGCTGAACGGCTTCGCGCTCGACCCCGCGCGCACCGGCCGCCCGACCCTGCACGCGTCCTACCTCCACGTGCACTGGGCCGGCACCCCGAGCCTGGCGCGGTCGTTCGCCGACGCCGTGCACCGCTTCGACGCCCTGCGTCCCGCGGGGTCCGTGGCTCCCGCGTCGGAGGCGGTCCCCGAGCCGGCCGCACCCGCGCCCGGGAAGCCCCCACCCAACCTCCGGGTCGCTGACCCGGGCCCCCTCGACCTCGACCACCACGGCGACGCCGAGGTGCGCGGCGACCACGGCCTGGTGGACCTGGCCGTCAACGTGCGGGTCCCGGCCCCACCACCCTGGCTCGCCGACGTCATCCGGGCCACGACGGCCACTCTCGGCTCCTATCCCGACGTCGCCGCTGCTCGCGCGGCCGTCGCCCGTCGCCACGGCGTCCCCGAGGAGATGGTGCTGCTCACCAGCGGCGGCGCGGAGGCGTTCACCCTCATCGCCAGGGCGGTGCCGGGTCGCCACCCGATCGTCGTGCACCCGCAGTTCACCGAGCCCGAGGCTGCGATGCGGCGTGCCGGTCGCGTGCCCGACCGCCTCGTCCTCACCGCTAGCCGCGGCTTCACCCTGGACGCGTCTCTCGTCGACCCGCGGTGCGACCTGCTCTTCGTCGGCAACCCCACCAACCCCACCGGGGTCCTCCACCCGCGAGAGACGGTGCGTCGACTGCGAGCACCCGGACGCCTGCTCGTCGTCGACGAGGCCTTCGCGGATGCCGTGCCCGGCGAGCGGGAGAGCCTGATCGGCACGGACCTCACCGGCGTGCTGGTCCTGCGCTCGCTCACCAAGACCTGGGGCATTGCGGGGTTGCGGGCCGGCTACGTCGTCGGCGACCCCGCACTCGTCGCCGCCCTGGCCGAGCAACAGCCCCAGTGGTCGGTGTCCACACCGGCTGCGGCCGTCATGGCAGCGACGGCGACCCCGGAGGCGCTGCGGGAGGCCGAGGACGCGGCACGGGTGCTCACACGGCAGCGGGCTCATCTCGTGCACGGCCTGAAGACGATCGGTCTTCGACCCGTCCCGGGCGCGGCTCCCTTCGTCCTCGTCGAGGTCGGCCGAGGGGTGCGAGAAGAATTGCGGAACAGCGGTTTCGCTGTTCGCCGTGGAGACACATTTCCCGGGCTCGACGAGGGCTGGGTGCGCCTGGCCGTCCGAGACGCGGCCACGACCGACGCGCTCGTTCACGCCCTCGTGCAGGTGCGGTCCGCGCTTGAAGACGCGGCAAGGGTGTCGTCGTGAGGCTCTCCGCGTCCGCAGTGGGCTGCCGCGTCCTCGTGCACACCCCCGGCCCCCGGATCGCCGAGACGGTCCACGCGCTCGTCGACCAGGGCGCCCTCGTCACCGTCAGCGCCGGTCCGGCCGGGAACAGCGAGGCCCCCGCCGTCGTCGCCGACCTGGCGTCACGTCGGCTGGTGACCCTCGAGGCCGAGCCTGACCTCACGGCATACGACGTCGTGCTGCGTGACCCCCTGACCGCCGCACCCGCGGCGCCCGACGTCGCAGCCCCGGTGCGAGCCGGGCGAGTGGTGCTCGTGGGGGGTGGTCCGGGTGACCCCGGGCTGCTGACGGTCGCCGGTCTGGCCGCCCTGCAGGAGGCCGACGTCGTCGTCTGCGACCGGCTCGCACCACTCGGCCTGCTCGACTCGCTCGACCGCGACGTGCGGGTCATCCACGCGGGCAAGATCCCCCGGGGCGACTTCACGCCCCAGGAGCACATCAACGCCTTGCTCGTCGAGCACGCCCTCGCAGGGCGGACCGTGGTGCGACTCAAGGGTGGCGACAGCTTCGTGCTGGGTCGCGGGGGCGAGGAGTGGAACGCCTGCGTCGAGGCCGGGATCCCGGTCACCGTCATCCCGGGGATCACGAGCTCGATCGCGGCACCGGCCCTGGCCGGGATCCCCGTCACGCACCGGGACCTGGCTCAGGGCTTCGTCGTGGTGTCCGGGCACGTCGGCCCGGGCGACCCCCGCAGCACCGTCGACTGGGGCGCCGTGGCCGGCACCGGTCTCACGGTCGTCGTCCTCATGGGGCTCGCCACCCTGAGCTCGATCGTCGAGGCGCTGGTCGCGGCCGGGATGCCGGGCGACACCCCGGCCGCGTGTGTCGCCGACGCCGGCCTCCCGAGCCAGCGAGACGTGCGCGCCCCTGTGTCGGAGATCGCGACGGCCGTGGCCGCTGCCGACCTGCGTCCCCCGGCCGTGACAATCATCGGCCCGGCAGTCGCGGCAATGGCAGCGTCGCGCCCATGACCGGGCTGCGCGACCTGAGGGTCGGGATGCAGCTGGCGGTCGGCACCCTGAGCATCATCCCGGTCGGTCCCCTGCCTTCCCTCACCGTGCCCATCGCGCGCTGGGCCATGATCCTTGCCCCGGTGGCAGCCATCCCACTGGGCGTCGGGGCCGCCCTGGCGGGTTCGGCGGGTCACCTCGCCCACCTTCCGTCCCTGGTCACCGCCGGCCTGGTCCTCGCCTTCCTGGGGTGGGCGACGCGCGCCATGCACTGGGACGGCCTCGCGGACACCGCTGACGGCCTCGCCGTCTCGTGGGACCGGGAGCGGGCCCTCGACATCATGCGTCGTGGTGACGCCGGCCCCGTCGCCGTCGGCGTCCTCGGCCTCGTCCTCCTCGTCGATACCGCTGCCCTGGCAGCCGTGCTGGAGCTCCCCCGGGGCCCCCTCCTCGCCGGTGCCCTGGTGGTGGCGGCTCGCGGGGCATGTGCGCTCACCGCCAGCAGGCGGGCAGGTCCGGCACGCACCGACGGGCTTGGGGTCGCCGTGGCCGGCTCCGTGCCGGTCGCGGGGTCGGTGGTCGTCGTGGGGGCAGTCGGGGTGCTCGTCGTCGTCGCCGGCCTCATCTCCGGTCTCTCCCCGTGGCTCGGCGGCCTCGCCGTCGTGGCGTCCTTTGCAGCCGTGCTCGCGCTCGTCCGGCGCTGCTGCCGCGGCTTCGGCGGGGTGACCGGCGACGTCATGGGGGCGGGCATCGAGGTCGCCCAGTGCGTCCTGCTCGTCGTCGCCTCCGCGGGCTTGCGGGTATGAAGCCCGCCGCCGCGCTGGGCCCGCACCGGCCGCCGACGTCCCTCGTGCTCGGCGGGATCCGCTCGGGCAAGTCAGCCGTGGCCGAGGGTCTCGTCGAGCAGTCGGCCGCCCTCACCGGGTCGACGGTGACCTACGTCGCGACCGGTCCCCTTCGCGACGACGCCGACTGGGCCCAACGGGTCGCGGCTCACCAGCGGCGACGCCCGTCCACGTGGCGCACGGTGGAGTCGACCGACCTGCCGTCGGCCCTCGCCGACCTGGGCGGCCCGGCCATCGTCGACGGGCTCGGCACGTGGCTCACCGCCCAGCTCAACGAGATGCACGCCTGGGACGCTCCACGCGCGGAGTGGGAGCCCGCCATCGAGGACCGGGTAGCCGCGCTCGCTCGGTCCGTGGAGCACCACCGGCACCCCCTCGTCCTCGTCTCCGACGAGGCCGGCCTGACCCTCGTGCCCGACAACCGCGCAGGCCGGATCTTCCTCGACTGGCTGGGGCTCACCAACCAGCGCGTCGCCGCCGTCAGCGACGCCGTGCTGCTCGTCGTCGCCGGACAGGTCGTGCCGGTGAAGCACCCGTGAGCCTCGACACCGTCGCGACGGGACTGGTGATCGGCTACGCCGCGGACCTGCTCCTCGGTGACCCTCGCCGGGGGCACCCCGTCGCGGGCTTCGGGCGGGTCGCCGCCGCCCTCGAGGCGCACACCTACGCACCTCACCGTCGCGCCGGCGTCGTCCACGAGGCGGCCCTCGTCGGAGGCGCGGTCGCCCTGGGGACGGTCCTTTCCCGTCTCCCCCGAGTCGCGCAGGTCCCGCTCGTCGCGGCCGCGACCTGGACGGTCCTCGGCGGACGGTCGCTGGCCCGGGAGGCGCAGGCCATGGACACCCTCCTGCGGGGCGACGACCTCGTCGGCGCACGGGCCCGCATCCGCAACCTGGTGGGCCGCGACCCCACCGGCCTCGACAGCGACGAGCTCGCCCGCGCCTGCGTGGAGTCGGTGGCCGAGAACACGGCTGACGCCGTGGTCAGCCCGCTCTTCTGGGGGGCCGTGGCCGGCATCCCCGGCCTGCTCGGCTACCGCGCGGTCAACACCCTCGACGCCATGATCGGGCACCGCTCGCCTCGGTATGCCGAGTTCGGCTGGGGCGCAGCCCGGCTCGACGACGTGGCGAACTGGCTGCCCGCCCGGCTCACTGTCGCGAGCACCGCCCTCGCCACCGGCTCCTTACCGCGCGCCCGCCACACCCTGGCCACCGTGAGGCGTGACGCGCCCGCGCACCCGAGCCCCAACGCCGGCCCGGTGGAGGCGGCCTTCGCCGCCGCTCTGGGCCGGCAGCTCGGTGGGCGCAACGCCTACGGCGGTGTGGCGCAGGATCGGGGCCGTCTGGGGGACGGGCCGGCGGTGTCCGCCGCGGACATCGCGGCCGCCGTCGCCCTCCAGGGCCGGATCGGGGCGATCGGCCTGCTGGCCGTCGTCAGCGCCCGGGTGCTGCTGCGAGGAGCCGTTCGACGCACGCCTCGACCGAGGTGAGCTCGACCGCTCCCGGCTGGGTGCGGGGGCGGCGGAGGACGACCACGGGGATCCCCAGCTCGCTTGCCGCGCCGAGCTTGGCGCTGGTGTAGGACCCGCCTGAGTCCTTCGTCAGCAGGACGTCGATCCCATGACGTGACAACATCTCTCGCTCGTCGGGGGCGACGTACGGACCCCGGTCCTCGATCACCGTCCAGCAGTCAGGCGGGGTGCCGGTCAGGGGTTCGACGACCCTGACCAGCACGTTGCGACCGGCCCAGGACCCGAACGCCTCCAACGTCTGACGCCCGGTCGAGACGAATGGTCGAGAGCCCAGCCGCTCGGCGGTCGTCCGCATCTCGTCGAGGGTCGACACCCAGTGCCAGGACGACGCGTCGGGTCGACCTTCCCACCCGGGCCGGGCGAGCCGGAGCACCGGCGCAGCGGTCTGCAGTCCGGCCTCGACGGCGTGGGCCGACATGGTGACGGCGAACGGGTGCGTGGCATCGACCACGTGGGTGACGCCACGGTCATCGATGTACCGGGCCAGCCCCTCCGCACCCCCGAAGCCCCCGATCCGCACGGGTCCGACCGGGAGCCTCGGCCGGGAGACCCGGCCCGCGAGGGAGGACTCGAACGGCACACCGGCCGCGTCGAGGGATGACGCCAGCGCTCGGGCCTCGGCCGTTCCGCCCAGCACCAGTATGCGCACGAGCTCATGCTAGGCCGCCGGACCACATCGCGTCAGACCTCCCCCGCACCTGCGGGCAGCGGGAGCGGAGAGCCCTCGGCGACGCGGACAGCACCGGGCGGGCATAGGGTCGTGGTTGACGCGGGGTGCCGCACGATGACTGTCGGCGGCTGAGATGACACCCGTAGAACCTGATCTAGCTCGCACTAGCGAAGGGACGTCGCCGTCATGGTCGCGCCTGTCACACCATCTGATCTGTCCAATGCCCTGGAGAGCCTGCGCGAACGGCCGCCGTTGGTGCAGTGCCTCACCAACATCGTCGTCGCCCAGTGGACCGCCAACGTGCTCCTGGCCACCGGAGCCTCGCCCGCCATGGTCGACAACCCGCGCGAGGCGGGGTCGTTCGCCGGCATTGCCGGAGGAGTGCTCGTCAACCTCGGCACGCCGTACGAAGAGACCGCCACGGCGATGCTGCTGGCGGCCACCGCCGCCCGTGAAGTCAGCACGCCCTGGGTCCTCGACCCCGTCGCCGCCGGCGGCCTGGGCTGGCGCACCGAGCTCGCTCACCGGCTGGTGGCCGACGGCGCGCCGACCATCCTGCGCGGCAACGCCTCCGAGGTGCTGGCGGTGGCTGCCGGTGGCTCAGGAGGCAGCGGGGTCGACTCGGTCGACTCGCCCGAGTCGGCGGCGGACGCCGCCGCCGGCTTCGCCGCCACGCACGGCACGGTCGTTGCCGTCAGCGGTCCGGTCGACCACCTGACCGACGGCGAGCGGCTCGTCCGGATCGGCAACGGGCACCCGTGGATGACCCAGGTGACCGGGGTGGGCTGCGCCCTCGGGGCCCTGATGGCCGCGTTCGCGGCGGTCGTCCCGGACCCGCTCGTGGCCGCCAGTGCCGCCACCGCGGTGCTCACGGTGGCCGCCGATGAGGCGGCGCGACGCAGCGGCGGCCCGGGGTCGTTCGCCGTGGCCCTGATCGACGAGCTGGCTGCCCTGACGCCCCACGCGCTGGGTGAGCACGTGATCTTGTCGTGAGCCGGCCACTCGACCTGCGCCTCTACCTCGTCACCGACACCGCGATGTGCGGCCCGGCGGGCGTGCCCGAGACCGTCCGCGCAGCGGTCGAGGGTGGGGTGACCGCCGTGCAGCTGCGTGACCCGGCGGCCACCGAGGCCGAGCTCGTGACCCTCGGGCGAGCGGTGGTGGCGGCGCTGGCCGGCACGGGGGTGCCGCTGCTGGTCAACGACCGGGTCGACCTGGTTGAGGCGATCGGAGCCCAGGGGGCGCACGTGGGGCAGGGCGACCTCGACGTGGCCGCGGCGCGCCGGCTGCTCGGCCCCGCCGCCCTGCTCGGGCTGTCGGTCCAGACTCCCGAGCACGTCTGGCACGCCGAGGCCGCCGACGCCGAGCTCGACTACCTCGGGGTCGGACCGGTGTGGCCCCAGTCGACCAAGTCGGATGCCGCCCCGCCGGCCGGCCTCGACACCCTCTCCGCGGTCGTGTCGGCGAGCCCCTGGCCCTGCGTGGCGATCGGGGGAGTCACCGTCGACCGCGTCCCCGAGGTGCGGGAGCGGGGGGCGGCCGGGGTCGCCGTCGTCAGCGCCGTCTGCGGTCAGCCCGACCCGGCCACCGCCGCGAGCGTCCTGCGCCGCGCCTGGGATGAGTCGTGACCACTCGCCCGCCCGTCGTCCTCAGCATCGCCGGCAGCGACCCGTCCGGCGGTGCCGGCATCCAGGCCGACCTCAAGACGTTCTCCGCCCTGGGCGCCTACGGCACCACCGTCATCACCGCCCTCACGGCCCAGAGCACCACCGGGGTGACGGGCGTCCACCTGCCCCCCGCGGCCTTCGTCACCGAGCAGCTGGTGACCCTCGTGGCCGACGTGCGGATCGATGCGGTGAAGATCGGCATGCTCTCGTCGCGGGACACCGCCGACGCCGTGGGTGCCTTCTTGGTCAACCACCCGCCCGCGCACGTCGTGCTCGACCCGGTGATGGTCGCCACCAGCGGCGACCGTCTGATCGACGACGACGCCGTCGACGCCCTGCGCCGGTTGCTGCCGCTGGCGTCGCTGATCACCCCCAACCTCCCCGAGAGCGCCGCCCTGCTCGGGTGCCAGACGGCCAAGGGAGTCGACGAGATGCTCGTGCAGGCCCACCGCCTGCGGGGTGCCGGCGCCCTCCGGGTGCTCGTCAAGGGTGGGCACGACGACACGGAAGGGCCGGCGGTCGACGTGTTCGTCGGCCCCGAGGGCGAGCACGTGCTGAGCGCGCCCTGGATCGCCACGCGCAACACCCATGGCACCGGCTGCACCCTCTCGTCAGCGATCGCCGCCCTGCTGCCGCAACGGCCCGGCTACGTCGAGGCGGTCAGCGAGGCGAAGACCTGGCTGAACGCCGCGATCGCCGCGGCCGACATTCTCGAGATCGGCCGGCCGCACGGCCACGGGCCGGTCCACCACTTCCACCAGACCTGGGGCGCGAGATGACCACCTTCACCGACGAGGCATGGGCCCGGGTGGCGTCGATCCGCGCCGCGATCGACGAGCTGCCGTTCGTCACCGGGCTGGCCGACGGCTCGCTCCCGCCCGACCGCTTCACCTACTACCTGGCCCAGGACGCGCACTACCTCGACGCCTACGCCCGCGTGCTCGCCGCCTGCGCCGCGCAGTCCACCGACGCGGCCGACCTCAGCTTCTGGGCGGGCGGTGCGCAGCGGGCGGTCGCCGTCGAGCAGGCCCTGCACGGCAGCCACCTCGCCGGCACCAGCCCGATCGAGCGGTCGCCCACCTGCCTCGGCTACTCCTCCTACCTGACGGCGCTGGCGGGCCGCGGCTCGTATGCCGCGCTGGTCGCCGGGGTGCTCCCCTGCTTCTGGATCTACCAGGACCTCGGCACCCGCCTTCTCGGGGCCGCGGCGACACGGCCGCACCACCCGTACGCCGCCTGGATCGCCACCTACGCCGACCCCGCCTTCGCCGCGGCGACCGAGCAGGCCAAGGACATTACCGACGCGCTGGCCGCGGAGGCGTCCGAGACCGTCCTCGAGCAGATGCACACCGCCTTCACGACCGCGTCCCGGTTCGAGCTGCTGTTCTGGGATGCCGCGTGGCGCACGGAGCAGTGGCCCGTTTGAGAGCGGGTTCAATGCCCGACGAGGGCCAGCGAACGGGTCAGTCGGTGGCGGCCTCGGCGTCGCTGCGCGGTCGCCCGCGCACTGTTCCGGATGCGACGAGCCGAGGAGTCGGACGCTCCTCGAGTCGTCGGGGAGGACTGCCACGCGGGGCCGAGGTAGGCGACTCGTCGCGTCGAAGGCGACCTTTGATTCCGCCATCCTTCTGAGGCTCACGCCGAGCACGGGGCCGTAGACCAGCCAGCGAAGACCCAGGGAGCTGGCCGGGGACCCCGCAGGGCCTTCGGGGAATGAAGAGCCGCCAGCGACGACGCAGTCTCCGGGATAGGCCCCCAGCCAAAGGCCACCGGGAGGTACCCGCTGTCGTACCCGAGAGCATGGATCCGGATGGCCGGCGCGCTCTCCTCGGTGAGACACCAGGTAGCCCACCCGCCGGCATCCCGTAACCCGCGAGAAGGCCTGGGGCCGCTTGGA
This sequence comes from Dermatophilaceae bacterium Soc4.6, assembly GCA_039889245.1. Classification (NCBI taxonomy): domain Bacteria; kingdom Bacillati; phylum Actinomycetota; class Actinomycetes; order Micrococcales; family Dermatophilaceae; species Dermatophilaceae bacterium Soc4.6. Next base: position 2,041,478 of record JAZGVH010000002.1, read on the forward strand.
CGAACCCGACCGGGGCCTCGGCGAAGCGGGGCCCATCACCACGGAGACGGCACCACAGACGCTGGCATGGACCACGGAGTGCACGCCGAGGCCGAGGGAAACCCGCACCGGTCTGCAACACGTGTGGTCACTCCGTCCGGCGACGCCCAGGATCTGGGTCGCCAGCAGCGTGCACTGAGTCCTTGATCGTGACGGGGCGACGGGAGACCGGACCAAAGCCCGGCGGTCGGCCACCACCTACCTCGACGCCTTCGAGAGGGCCGGGATGCTCACGGGAGGCAGCCCAGGGGATGGGTCCACCCGCAACGCAGTGGCGGCCCATCGGGGGAGGTACCAGTTCCACCGTCCGAGGAGCGACACGAAGGCGGGGACGAGGATGCTGCGGATGACCAGCGCGTCGTTCAGGATCCCGGCGCCGAGGCCGGTGGCGAGGATCTTGATGTTCACTTCGGGGTTGGAGGCCAGGGACACGAACGCCAGGAACAGGATCAGGGCGGCGCTGGTCACCAGCCGTCCGGTGTGGCCGATACCGGTGACGATGGCTTGCGTGGTGGAGCCGGTCTCGTCGTAGGCCTCCCGCATCCGGGTCAGGATGAAGACTTCGTAGTCCATGGACAGGCCGAACAGGAACGCGAACACCGCGATGGGTACCCAGATGGTCACCGACCCGGTCGCCGGGACACCCCAGAGGGCGTTGCTGCCGTGGCCCTGCTGCCAGACGAAGACCATGATGCCGTAGGCGGTTCCGACCGAGACCAGGTTCAGGAGCACCGCTTTCGCGGCGAGCACGATGGAGCGCAGCGCCCGGGTCAGCAGGGCCAGGGTGATCACGGCGATGATGCTCAGCACGATCCAGAAGTTGCCGTAGACGGCGTGGCCGAAGTCGACGTCCTCGATGCCGGTGCCGCCGACCCCGACGATCCCGCGTTCGTGGGTGGCCAGCGCGGAGACCGCGGCCAGGGCGGCCCGCCCCGCGGGGGTGCTGGTTTCCGCGGCGGGGAACGCATCGACGATGGCGGTGCCAGCAGGGTGGCTCTGTGGGTCGCGCAGCTGGGTGGCCAGCTGGATGCCGGGGATGGCGGCCAGTTCGGTCTGGACGGTGTCGGCGGCGTCGGCGTGGGTGAGCACCTCGATGGGGGTGATCACGCCGCTGGGGACCCCGGCCCGGGCCAGGGTGGCCAAGGTGGCCGGGGCGGGCCCGGTCTGGGCGAGGGAGGAGCTGGCGGGTGAGCCGGTGCGGAGCGCGAAGAACGGGATGATCATGACGACGACGACGACGACACCGACCGCGGCGGCGATGTAGCGGTACCGCACGACCAGTCGCGCCCACCCGGTCCATGCTGGGCTGACCGAGGCGTTCCGGCGCAGCCGGCGACGGTCCAGCTTCGGGCCGATGCTCGACAGCAGGACCGGGAGCAGGGTGACGGCCACCGCGATGGAGGTCAGGGGGATGAAGAAGCCCGCGAAGCCGATACTGCGCAGGTACGGCACCGGCAGCACCGCCAGGGCCAGCAGGGACACCGCCACGGTGATCCCGGACAGGATGACCGCCCGCCCGGCGGTGGCCATGGCGCCGCGGACCGCGGTGTCGTTGTCGGCGCCGGAGTCACCGAGCTCCCGCCAGCGGGAGACGACCAGGAGGGAGTAGTCGATGGCCACGCCCAGCCCGATCAGGCCGATGAGGAACTGCACGACGGCGCTGACGTCGATGACCCGGGTCAGGGCGAGCACGAGCAGGAAGGTGGTGGGGATCGCCGCGGCCGCCATCAGCAGCGGCAGGACCGCCAGGAAGCTGGCGAAGACGAACGCGAGCACCAGCAGCGCCCCGGTGGCGCCGATGATGATCTCGACGAGCAGCCCGGAACCGCTGGTGCCGCTGCCGTTGCTGGTCAGCTCGGTGATGCCGGTGGTGCCGGTCTGCCAGCCGGGTGGGGCCGCCCGGGTGAGGGCGGCAGCGATCCCCGCGGTCGGGTCGGGCAGGTTCGGATCGCCGGCCTGCGGGGTGAAGACGGCCCCGTAGGCGGTGCGGTGATCGGCGGTGGTGAACGACGGGTCGCCGGTGGTGGCCTGGTCGAGGAGACGCAGGTGCCCCCCCGAGGCGGCCGCCGCGAACACCTCGTTGATCCGGCTCTGCACCCCGGGGGTCGTGGTCGTGGTTCCGGCGGGCAGGGTGACCGCGATGATGGAGACCTCCTTGGATCCGCCGCCGTGGTAGAGCTGCTCGATCGTGGCGTTGGTGGTCTCGTACCCGGGCTGGCCGGGCAATGCGAAGCTGGTGGTCAGCCGGCCGGTCGTCGTGCCGATGGTGGCGATGCCGGCGACCGCCAACACCACCCACCCCACCAGGACGAACAGCTTGTGGGTCAGGACCAGATCGGTGAGTCTGCGCATCGGGCTCTCCTTGGGTGGGTCCGGCGCGGTGTGCTCCGGGACGTCACCGAGCCTGCGGGACGCCCGCGTCTGCCGAATCGCCCGGCGGAGGCATCTATCGGTGGCCCGCACCGGTGAGGGCGGCCGTCGGATACCACGATCGCGGTACCCCGAGACGGCGCCGTGGGGTGACGCCGCACCAGGGTCTTCCTCCTACGCTGAACCCATGCACCGACCTCGAGCGCCCAGGAGCAACGGGTCACGCTGGCGAACAGGGTTGACCTCCCCCCGGGTGGTAGACCTGTTGACCGGTGTCACGGTCGGCGCCGGCGTGGTGGTCGCGACCGCGTTGACCGCGGGCGCGGACGTCGTCTCTGCCCCGTTACGGCCCGTGGGCCCGCTGGCCTACCTGCTCGTCGCCGCGTCCGGGCTGGCCCTGGCCTGGCGCAACGCCGCACCCACCACCACCGTGCTGGTGACGGTGGCCCTCGGCGTCGGCTACCAGGGCGCGGGCTTCCCCGGGGGCCCGGCGCCGGTGCCGATCGTGCTGGCCCTGTACTCGATCGCCCACCGGGGTGCCCGGCTGCAGTCACTCGGGCTGGGGCTGCTGGCGATCCTGGCGCTCCTGGGGGCGCGCAGCCTAGCCGTCCCGGGCGGCTTCGCCTCACCGCTGCTGATCGCCTTTCCCATCACCGTGCTCGCTGCGTTGTTCGCCGGACAGCTCGTCGCCGCGCGGCGCGGCCAACGACAACGCACCCTCGAACGCCAGGCGGCCGCCGAGCAGGCCCGCGAGTACGACATCCAGCGCCGGGTGGATGCCGAACGGCTCCGGATCGCGCGCGAGCTGCACGACGTCGTCGCGCACAACATCTCCCTGATCAACGTCCAAGCCACCATGGGTGCCCACGTCATCGCCACCCGACCGGCAGAGGCCACGGAGGCGCTCGTGGCGATCAAGTCGGCCAGCAAGCAAGCGCTGCGGGAGCTGCGCAGCATCCTGCAGGTCCTCCGGCAAGCCGACGAGACCGACCCGACCGCTCCCGCACCCGGCCTGGCCGACCTGGACGCCATGCTGGCCAGCACCGCCCACGCCGGTGTCGACACCGTCTTGACCGTATCCGGCACCCGGCGGACGTTGCCGTCGACAGTGGACGTGGCCGCCTACCGGATCATCCAGGAGTCCCTGACCAACGTGATGCGCTACGCCGGTCCGGCGCCGGTCCAGCTGCAGCTGCACTACGCGGACGCCAACCTCAGCGTCCAGGTCGACAGCGACATCGACACCGGAGTCGACCCGCGGTTCGGCGGGTCCGGTCAGGGCATTGCCGGGATGCGGGAACGAGCCGCCGCGGTCGGTGGCACCCTGCACGCCGCGCCCGACGGTCACGGCCGGTTCCTCGTCCGCGCCGACCTCCCGCTGACGGTGGCCTGACGGTGACGCCGCCCGGGATCCGCGTCCTGCTGGCCGACGACCAGGCGCTGATCCGCGCCGGGTTCCGCTCCATCCTGGAGACCGCCGAGGGCATCGACGTCATCGCCGAAGCCCTCGACGGCGCCGACGCCATCCGCCAAACCCGCACCCACCGGCCCGACATCGTCCTGATGGACATCCGGATGCCGGGCACCGACGGACTGCAAGCCACCCGCACCATCTGCGCCGACCCCACCGCAGCCGGCACCCGGGTCATCATCCTGACCACCTACGAGTCCGACGACTTCGTCTACGAAGCACTCCGGGCCGGAGCCAGCGGATTCCTGGTCAAGGACACCGAACCCGCCGACCTCTTCGCCGCCATCCACATCGTCGCCGCCGGCGAAGCATTGCTCTCCCCCCGAGTCACCCGTCGCCTCATCGCCGACATCGCCGCCCGCCCCGACCGGCCACCCAGCGCCCCACCGTCACTGGCCGCGCTGACCGAACGCGAACGCGAAGTCATGACACTGGTCGCCGCCGGTCTGTCCAACCTCGACATCGCCCAGCAGCTGCACCTCAGCCCCCACACCACCAAAACCCACGTCAACCGGGCCCAAACCAAGCTCCACGCCCGCGACCGAGCCCAACTCGTCGTCCTCGCCTACGAAAGCGGCCTCGTCCAACCCAGCACCTAACCGCGCTCACGCGGCCCCCTCCGGTCAGGAGCTGGCGATCAGAAGGGCCAGCGCTGAGGCAGGCCGGCTTGGATCCGTTGGGCGAGGCCCCACCGGCCCCAGGTCGGCACAATCGTGAGCAGAACCAACGGGAGGAGGTCTTCTGCGGGGTACTGCCAGAGGTAGAGGTTGGTGTGCAGCAGCATGAGGTAGACCGGCCCGATGAGCAGCAGGCCAGCCAGGGCCGCGGCTCTCGGTAGCACCCCCAGCACGAGGCCGAGCCCGACCGCGAGCTCGGCGACGGTCAGGAACCAGCCGAAGAAGCCGAAGTTCGGCAGGACGACGTCGCGGTAGAAGGCACCGAGCGGTGCGATGTACGTCTTGGAGGACGCGTCCTTGGCGATGCTCTCGGCGACGCCTCGGCTGACGAGGTTGAAGGAGAGGAAGCCGAGGTCGTAGGTGGCCTTTCCGATCAGCTTGGCGAGGCCGTTGCTCAGCCACACGAGCCCCGTGAAGATGCGCAGCGCGGTGAAGGCCTTGGCCATCAGCGCCGCTGAGTCCGGCTGCCGGGTCATGGCGGTCCGAGGTTCCACTGTGTTACTGCTCATTGCCAGCCTCCGAGGTGCGGGCCCCACGACGTCACGGCCGAGACGGCCGGGCGATCAGGGGTCCTGCTGGTCCTACGCTAGACGCTGCGGTGGGCCGGGGGGATGACAAGGACCTTACGCACACGGGAAGCTCGGCCGAGCGGCAGAGACTCGCTGCTCACCCGCACGGCCGGGCCGGTCGCGCCGACCGGGTGCCACCAGACTCACCACGCGAGCGGGATCTCCTGCCCTCGCATCGCGACCTCGGGCGAGCGGTAGCCCTCGAGCCGGGGGCGCACCCACTGCCGCAGGCCCTCGAGCTCGAGGATGCGCCGGTGCTCGGGGCCTCGACTACCGACAACCGAAGGCCCGACTCCCGGGAACTACGGGACCTAATGGTCGACGACATCACGGCGTTCAGCGGTCTCTCAGCCGCCTCGTAGCACCATTCACCATCCCCCCCTTTGCACCACGTATCGCTGAGAGGCCTCGAGATCATGACGTCCCCCGCCACCCCCGCCACTGAAGGCACCTCGGATCACTCAGGTCCCGGTATCCTGCGGCCCACCCCGTCGGGCGCGCGGGCGATCGGCATCGCCGTCGTCTTCGCCGCGCTCGTCACGGTGGTCGGCTTCGTCATGAAGGCGCACCCCGTCGACGTCAGCGGCGATGTCGATCTGAACCGACTGAGGACCGGGCTGGTTGGCTCCCTCGCGACCGGCATCTACCACGTGTTCAGTCCCGTGCCTGCGGTGCTCATCACGGTGGTGGTCGCAGGCCTGATCTGGGCGAGGGCAAGAGATCTCCGCACTGCGGCGGCGTTCGCCGGCGTCGTCGCCGGCACCTGGCTCCCCTTGGCGGTGGTCAAGCTGGTCGTGGACCGGCCACGGCCCGAGGTCGCTCTGCTGGCCCATCCCTACACACCGGCGCTGACGGACCCGTCCTATCCCAGCGGGCACACCGCCTTCGTCACCTCGCTGGCCATCGCCCTGGTCATGGTGCTCGGCGGCACCCGCTGGTGGTCCATCGCGACGTCGATCGCCGCTGTGGTCGTGGCGGTGGTCGCCGTGTCCCTGGTCGTCGACGGCGTGCACTTCCCCAGCGACGTGCTCGCCTCCATCGTCTGGGCCCTCGCGGTCGCACCGGCGGTGAGATACCTCTGGGTGGACCTCGTCATGCCCCGACTGCCCCTGTGGGGCACGAGATCGCACCCCGGCGCCTGAGGTAGGTCACCCAGGCGGCCCAGCGCCCTCGAGCGGGATCTCGATCCGAGCTCGGGTGCCGCCGGAGCTGCGTGGAGTGGGCAGCAGCGTGAGCCCGCCGCCGAGGCGGTGCAGCTGGGCGACGACGACCGCGAGTCCCAGGCCGCTGCCGGCGCCGTCCTGGACCGTCTCGCGGAAGAAGGGCTCGAGCACCCGGACCGGGTCGCCGATCCCCGGACCCGCATCGTCGATGGTGATGACGAGGTGCTCATCGGTGCCGGAGGCATCGATCACGACGTGCCCTCCGCGCGGGCTGTATCGGATGGCGTTGTCCAGGAGGTTGCGCAGGATCGAGACCATGGGCGCGACCGCCAGCACCAGGCCGTCGCGCTGTTGTGGGCGCTCCACCAGCTCGACCTCGACGTCAGCGGCGTCCGCGATCGGCAAGAGCTCGCCGACGACGTCGCGCAGGATGGAGTCCAGCGTGGCCACCACCTGCCTGGGCCCGGCGCCGCCCCGGTCGTGGCTCTCGGCCCGCGCTCCCGCGAGCTCGAGCAGCTGGTCAACCACGTGCCGTGAACGGCGCATACCCAGGTCGAGCTCGTGGAGCCGAAGGTGCGCCGTCGGAAGGTCCGAGGCGCGCGCAGCGCGTTCGAGCTGCAGCGACATCGCCGTCAGGGGGGTGCGCAGCTCGTGCGCGGCCTGCGAGATGAACAGACGCTCGTGCTCCGTGGCCGCACGGACGCGGGCGAGCTGGGTGTTCAGGGCCGAGAGGAAGCCCCGCAGCTCCGGTGGGGCGTGCTCGGGGTCCACCGGCCGAAGGTCCGTGCTCGCGCGACGATGGACCTGCTCAGCCAGCCGGTTGACGGGCGTGAGCACCCGACGGACGACGAGCACCATGCTGAGCAGCAGGACGGGGATGAGGATCGCCAGGGGCAGGACCGTGGCGCGCGCCGCGTCCGAGGCGATCTGGTCGCGGACCCCGAGGGGCTGGGAGACGAGCAGGGCCCCACCCCTCACTCGGTGGATGACGACTGCCCGCAGCTGCTGGCTGTTGACGGTCAGGGTCCGCAGTCCTTCCGGGCTGGAAGCGGGCACCCCCGGCTGCGGGAGGGTCGCCAGGTCGATGTCGGCGAACCGGTTGGTCAGGGGCCGCAGGTCTGGTCCCCCGTCGGCCGAGGTCGCCGTCGTGGTCGCGGCAATCGTCGCCACCTGGGTGAGGATGTCGTCCTGCAGGGTCCGCGCCACCTCGAGGGCCTGGCGGTAGGACCACGCCGCCGTGGCCGCGGCGACCGCGAGGGTCACCGCCACGAGGACGATCGAGAGCCGAGCGGTGAGTGAGGTGAAGGGCCGGTGAGTCACGACGACCCACTAGGCTCGCGAGGCACGGCCCAGCCGACTCCACGGACGTTGCGGACCGCGTCGGCGCCGAGCTTGGCCCGCAACCGGTGGATCAGGTACTCGATCGCGTTGCTCTCGACCTCACCTCCCCACCCGTAGACGCGGTGCTCGAGCTGCTCGCGCGACAGGATGGTCCCCGGCCGGGTCAACAACGCTCGGAGGACGGCGAACTCGCGCCGGGACAAGGAGATGGTGGTGCGCCGCGGCTGGTCGGCCGCGCCCGACGCGTCGGTCCAGTCGGTCAGCCAGGCATGGTGACCGGTCACGTCGAGGCTGACCCGCCCGTTCGTCAGGACGGCATGCCCGTGGTCGGCACCGTGTCGTCGCAGGACGGCCCGGATGCGCGCCAGCAGCTCGGCCGAGTCGAAGGGTTTGACGAGGTAGTCGTCCGCCCCGAGGTCGAGGCTCGTGATGCGTGAGGTCACCTCCGACCGGGCGGTGACGACGATGACCGGCGTGTGGTCCCCCCGACGACGCAGCCCCACCAGGAGGTCCGCACCGTCACCCTGCGGGAGCCCGAGGTCGAGCAGGACGACGTCGTACGTGTGGGTGAGCAGGCTCTCGAGACCCGGCTCGACCGCGGTCACCCAGTCGACGGCGTATGCGTCGTCCTCGAGCCGCCCCTTGAGGGCGGCTCCGACCATGGGGTCGTCCTCGACCAGCAGCACTCGCATACCGGACAGTGTCCCCTCTGCTGGCCCGACGCTCTCACGTGCCCTCCCGGCGCCCCTCGGGCCCCCGGAGGGCAGACCTGACGAGACCGCGAGGCGGCTGGTCAGCTCTTGTGCTCGATCGCGGCGAGGACGGTCTGCATGGTGGTGAGGGCGCTCGTGCACGCTGCGGCCGAGGGGGGCGTCGCGCGCAGGCTCGTGAGGACGCCGTCGATGGCCGAGTCCATGGTGTGCCAGTCGCTCGGGGAGGCCGGCTTCATCGCCGCCTCCGAGCTGTCCCAGGCGACCTCGAGGTCCTTGACCCGGGTGGTGCCGCCCGCCAGGTCTCCCTTTTTCACCTGTGCGGCCACGTCGTCCACGATCACGGCCAGCGGCCGGAGGTCACCCAGCGGCGACGTCGCGTCGGTCTCGATCGCGGGGGCGTTGGCCGCACCAGCCGGGCGGGTCGACGCCGCCGGCGCAGAGGTCGCCATGGTCGGGGCGAGGATGGCCGCTGCTGCCACGAGCACCGCCGCGCCCGAGGCGGCCCAGGCGTAGTCGTGGCGCGGGCTGACGGCGGAGACCTGCCCCTTGACGAGGACGCCGTGGCGCGAGACGTTGACCTGCTCGCGGGTCACGAGCGCGACGATGACGGCGAGGAAGATCAGGCTGGTGACGCTGGCGCCGAGGCCGACCCCACCGTACGAGTGGTCCTGGGTCAGGAGGTCGCCGAGCGACGCGCCGAGCGGACGGGTCAGGACGTAGGCGATCCAGAACGCGGGGACCGACGAGAGGATCCCGAACCGGCGGGCGGCCCACACGGCCAGGATCAGGGCCCCGAAGATGAGCACCCCGTTGCGGAAGCCGAGTGACAGGGCTTCGGTGGCGAAGTCGCCCCCGGCGGTGCCGAGCGCGAAGGTCGTCAGGATGGCGCCCCAGTAGAAGCGCTCCCGGGCCGGGGAGTCGATGGCGGTGATGGCCAGCGTCCGCTCCTGGCGCCACCACACGGTGAACACCACGGCGAGGATCCCCGCGAAGACCCCGGTGCTCGCGACCAGCGGCACGCCCAGGATGTCGGTGAAGAAGTCGGTGATCTGGGTCCCGACGATGCTCACGAGCACGACGGTCGACCAGTAGAGCCAGGGAACGAAGCGCCGGGTCCGCAGCTGCGCCACCAGGGTGACGGCGAGGACCGACATCATCACCCCGTCGGTGACGGCCGGCCCGAGGCCCACCTGCACCGACAGGTAGTCGGCGAAGGTCTCCCCGATCGTGGTGGAGAGGATCTTGATGAGCCAGAACGTGGCCGTGATCGTGGGCACCTTGTTGAGGAAGCCCGATGCGGCTGAAGGTCGTTGGGTGGACTGCGCGGTCGAGGACATGATCCGAGTCAACGCGGCGACACTTAGCCCTCCCTGAGGTGACCCCTCAGGTCGATGGCCAGAATCTTTGGGCCGATCGGCTCACCGGGGTCATCAGATGGCGTCGTCGATTGCCCTGCGGTGGCGCCACCACTCGATGGCGACCGGCACCAGCGACAGGACGACGATGACGACGATGGCGACGTCGAGGTTCTTGCCGATCGCGGGGAACGCGGAGCCGAGGAAGTAGCCGAGCAGCGTGACGACGAGCACCCAGAGGACCGCACCCACACCGCTCCACACCAAGAAGTGCCGGCGACGCATCCGGCTGGCGCCAGCGACGAGCGTGATGAAGGTGCGCACGAGCGGCACGAAGCGGCCGATGACCAGGGCCCTGCTGCCGTGCTTGTCGAAGAAGTCGCGCGACTGGTCGAGGTACTGACGTCTGACCAGCCGCCCGTTGCGCTCGTAGAGCGGTGCCCCGACGACGCGGCCGAGCTCGTATCCGGTGACGTTGCCGAGGAAGGCCGCGGCCATGAGCGCGAGAAGGGCGACTCCGAGGGACGGCAGGTTCGGCTTCCCCGAGGCGATGAAGAGGCCGATCGCGAACAGCAGGGAGTCACCGGGCAGGAACGGGAACAGCAGTCCGCACTCGATGAAGACGAACACGAGCGCGAGCGCGAAGAACGCGGCTCCGTACGTCGTGAAGAGGTAGTTAGGGTCCAACCAGCTCGGTCCGAGGGAGGGCGCCATCACGGCGGCGTAGGTCGTCATCACGAGTAAGACCGTAGAAGATCGCCGTTGAGGAGGCTCTCAGGTTTCGTCACCGTGGCGCGGGGGGCTGTCGAGTCGGTAGCCGAACCCCCGCAAGGTGGTGATGGTCGGCATGCCGAGCGACCCGCCCTCGGCGGCGGCGGTCAGCGAAGTGCGCAGGTTGGCGACGGTGACGTCGAGCGTCTTCGTCGACCCGTGCCAGTTCTCGTCCCAGACACGGGCCATCAGGTCGGCGCGGCTGAGAGCGGTGTCCGGCTGCGCCGCGAGAGCGGCGAGCAGGTCGTACTCCTTCGGGCGCAGTGACACCTCGCTGTCCCGGACGTAGCACCGCCGCGAGGCGGGCTCGATCACCAGGTCGCCGAGCGCGAGGGCGGTGTCCTGGCTGCCCGTCGTCGTGACCTGCCGGCGCAGGTGCGCCCGCAGGCGGGCCAGCAGCACGGTGATCGTGAACGGCTTGGTCAGGTAGTCGTCGGCGCCCGCTTCGAGCCCGGAGATGACGTCGATCTCCTCCGTTCGCGCGGTCAGGACGATGATCAGCAGGCCAGGGTGCTCGGCCCTGGCGCGACGCGCGACGTCGACTCCGTCGAGGTCGGGTAGCCCGAGGTCCAGGAGCATCACCTCGCAGGGAGCGGACCGTAGGTGGTCCAGCGCCCGTCTTCCGGTGCGACACCAGGTGGCGTGGTAACGCTGGTTCTCCAGGGCCTGCACCACGTGTCGACCGATGGTGTCGTCGTCCTCTACCACCAGGACCGCGACCCCCGACGGGTCTGACATCGCTGAGGGACCCGCCGACGCCATACCCAGCAGCCTAGGGCCGGGCTCCCTGCCGCCCTTGCCGGGCGGCCCGGCTCCCGTCCCCCTGGCAGGGATCTCCTCAGAGGTCACGCAGCTCCTCGACCGCCGGTCGGGTCGAGGTGCGAGCACCCCATCCGGCGCCCACGCCGAGGGCGAGCACGACGGTGACGACGGTCACCAGGAGATAGGTGACAGGAAGCGCGATGCTCGCAGGCGGTGGGTCGAAGACCCCGGTGAGCACCTTGACCAGCATCAGGGTCAGGCCCCAGGAGATCAGGGCGCCACCGAGGAGGCCGCCGACGGCCACGACGGACGCCTCGGCCATGACGAGCCCCTGCAGCTGCCGTTTCCTGGCCCCGAGGACCGCGATGATCGCCATGGTGCGTCGGCGCTCCGCGAGGCCCAGGGCCAGCACCAGCCCGCCGGCTCCGGCAGCGAGCAGGACGGCGAAGGCCAGCTCGAGCCGGGTCAGGCCCGCGAGGTTGACCGAGGTGAGGCTCGAGCCGACCGCGGCGCGGGTCTGGGTGACGTCGGTGATGGCGGCGCCGGTGCCGAGGCTCGCGCGTAGAGCCGATGCCACCTGGGCCTGTTGGGTCCCCGACGTGTCGACGAGATAGGTGCCGACGGTGGCTGATCCGGTGGCCGTGGCCACGTAGTCGGCGTTGGCGACGAAGAAGCTGTCCTTGGGGGCGGTAGGGAACTCCTTGACGATGCCGGCGTAGTGGAACGGGATCGTCTTCAGCTGATGGGTGGTGCGGTCCTCCAGCCGCAGGTTGAGCAGGTCACCGAGCCCCAGCTGGAAGTCCTTGACCGTCTCGTCGCTGACCAGGATCGAGTCCGGCTTCGCGGCCAGCACGGCCATCAGCTGCTTGGCGGTCCCGCCCTGGAAGTAGGCGTCCTGCAGGGACGTCACCGACGTGATGCTGGCTGGGTGCACCCCGTAGAGGTCCTGCAGGTCGGCGCCGACGTAGGCGAACCGATGCTGCACAGGCTCCACCCCGGTGACACCAGGGGTGCTGCTGATGGTCGCCGCGGCCGATGCGGACAGGGGTGAGCCTGGAGCCGGGGTCACCGCCACGTCAGCGCCGTTCGTCAGCTGCGCGTCGGCCTCCGCCTGCTGCTGGTACGTCGCGTTGAAGGTCGCGGTGGAGGCAGCGAAGGAGATCGCGAGGGCCAGCAGCACCACCGAACGAGCGAGGGGACGACGCTGGCGTGACATGGTCGCTGCGGCGGGCTTGGCCAGACGCCCGGTCAGGGGTGCGACCAGCCGGGCCAGGGGGCGCCGCCCGTGGGTCAGGAACAGGGTGGCCAGTCGCCAGAGGAGCATCGCCCCGCCCAGCCACAGCAGTGCCGGCCCGAGGAAGGCCCAGTACGAGACCGAGATCGTGGCCACTCCCTCGGGGGCGAGGACCAGCGTGTAGTTGTCGCTGCTGGAGACCCAGAAGACCACGAGCGCGGAGGCCAGGACCACGAAGTCCAGGCCGTAGCGCATCCACCAGGGCGAACGGGCCCGGCCCACGCCGTGCCGGGCGCCGTTCACGGTCAGCACGCGCAGGTCACGCGCCGCCGGGGCCAGCACCGTCAGACCGGCGATGAGCGCGCCCGTCAGCACGGCGACGATCGACCAGACCAGCGACAGGCCGACACCGCCGGAGGTGGCGCCGAAAGCCCAACGGGAGGCGACGAGCCCACCCGCCAACCCCAGGACCCCCCCACCGAGGGCGACTACCGCCGCCTCGGCGGCAGCGAGCCTCGCGATGGAACCTGGCGGCAGTCCGCGGGTGCGCAGCAACGCCTGCTCGTCGCGCCGACGCTGGGCGCCGGCGCCGACCAGGGCGGCGGTCAGCATCGCGGCCAGCAGGGCTCCCGGCAGTCCGAGGAAGAGGAACAGCATCTGCGCGTAGGCCGCGTCCTTGCGGGCACCGTCGAGGGCGGCGCCGACGTTGTTGCCGACCACTCCGGCGCCGGCGAGCGTCGCCTCCAGGTTGTGGGCGGCACCGACGACCTCGGTGTAGGCGGTCGCCGGGTCGGTCGGCAACGGCGCAGCGCGCGCGACATGGATCTGCGTGGTCACCGGGGTCCCTGAGGTGCCGATGCGGTCGGCGAAGACGGCCGCGGGCAGGAGCACGACGTTGTCCGGTGGGGCCGACGGCTGGGCCCCGGCGGGCGCTCCGACCTTCTGGAAGAGGGAGTCGGCCTGCGGCAGGTCAACCACCCCGGCGACCGTGACCGTGACCGGCTTCGACGTCCCCAACCCGATGCTGATGGGGTCGCCGGGGCGGATGTGGAGGTTCGAGGCGGTCTGCTGGGCCAGCAGGACCCCCGTCGCGGTGCCGCTGAGCTGCCGGATCTCACCCGGGAACTGGGACCGGTAACCGTCGGGCAGTCCGAGGACCACGGCCGCGCCCGTGGTCTGGGTGGTCCCTCCGGCGGTGGCCTGCAGACCCGTGCTGCGAGCGATGCTCACCGGGAGCGCGACGCGCACGCCGCTGGAGGCCGCGACGGAGCGTCGCACGGCCGCCGGGTCGGCGCCGGTCTGGACCTCGACCTGCCAGTCGACGGCGACCGAGCTCAGTGCGCGCGCGGTCATGGTGGCCTGCGAGGTGGTCAGGAAGGTCCCCAGGGAGGCGATGAGGGCGACCGCCACGGCGATGCCGAAGGACACGGACAGCAGACGTCCCCCGCGGCGACGCAGCAGCCCCGCCACCCAGGTGCCGGTCATGCGCGCACCCCCTCAGTGGTCGTGGCGCGGACGCGGTCCGGGTCCGCTCCGGGTGCCGGGGACGCGGTGTCCTCGACGGTCAGGCGTCCCTCGTGCATGGTCCACCGCTGGGACAGACGGTCGGCCACCTCGATGTCGTGCGTGGAGACCACGAGGGCCGCTCCGATCTCGTTCGCGCTGGCGAGCAGGACGTCGACGAGGTGCTGCCCGCTGGCCCGGTCGAGCTGTCCGGTGGGCTCGTCGGCCAGGATGAGGACCGGCCGTTGGGCCAGCACCCGGGCGACAGCCACTCGTTGCGCCTGCCCGCCCGACAGCTCCTCGGGGAGCTGGTCGGCGAGCTGGGCGACGTCCACCAGCTGCAGGGCGTGCCGGACGCGCTCCTCGGTCTCCGCCTCGGAGACCCCCGCCAGGACCAGGGGGAGAGCGGCGTTCTCGACCACGGTCAAGGCGGGGACGAGGCTGGGGCTCTGGAACACCACCCCGATCTGGTGTCCGCGAGTCTCGGGGTCCGCCGACAGTCCTGGCCAGGTGACCGTCCCGGTGGTGGGACGCTCCAGTCCGGAGAGCATGTGCAGCAGCGTGGACTTGCCGGAGCCGGAGGGTCCGACGATGGCGGTGCGGGACCCGGGGTGCACCTCACAGGTGCTGCCGTGGACGGCGACCACCGCCCGTTCGCCGTGACCGAAGGTGCGGGCCACGTCGACGCACTCGACGACGGGGCCGCGCTGGGACATGGGGTGGGACATGGGGTGGGACATCGGGTGGGGGGTGGGGTGGGTGCTCGCGGTCATGAGGTGACGCTCCCGTCGTGAAGGGTGATGACGCGGTCGGCGATGGCCACCACGCGCGGGCTGTGGGTGACCACGAGCAGTGCCGCGCCTTGGCCAGCTCGCTCCCGCAGGAGGTCGAGGACCTGCTCCTCCGTGTGCCCGTCGAGCTCGCCCGTGGGTTCGTCGGCCAGGACGATGTCCGGGTCGTTGGCCAGTGCCACCGCGAGGCCGGCTCGGGCCAGCTCTCCGCCGGACAGCTCGGACGCGTGTGCGCGGCCACGGCGAGCGAGCCCGACCCGGTCAAGCAGCTCGTCGACCTCGATCCGTCCACCGTCGCGCCCAGCCGTCCGGCCCGTGGCCGGGGGACGTCCTGCCGTGCGCGCGAGGTGGATGTTGGCTCGGACGTCGAGGTGAGGCAGCAGGTTTCGCGCCTGGAGCAGCACGCCGATCCGCTGAGCCCGTAGGCGTGCCCGCTGAGCCTCGGGGCGATGGCTCAGTCGTTCGCCACCCACCCGGACCGTTCCTCCATCGGGCTCATCGAGCCCGGCCAGGCACGCCAGGAGGGTCGACTTGCCGCACCCCGACGGTCCCACCACCGCCACCGTCTCGCCAGCGGCGACGGTCAGGGAGACTCCCCGTAGGGCGAGGGTCTCCTCGTCCCCGGTGCGGAAGAACCGGTAGAGGTGGTCGGCCGTCAACGCGGCCGGATGGGTACGGCCCTGGGGACCGTGGCTGTCCGGCCCGATCGGGTCGGCGGGTCGAGGCGACGTGGTCGCTGAGTCGGTCACGACGCTGGTCACGACCACGTCACGGAGTTGGAGACGATGCGCCAGGGGTCGACGTTGTCGGCGTTCGTGGGGCCCGACAACGTGAGGTCCACCCGGGTCCCCGACCGGAAGAACGAGTAGCGTTCCACGGCGTCGCGCACGACCTTGCCCGTGACGGGGTCCACCGCCGAGTCACGCTGGTACGTCAGCAGCGTCCCGGTCCCCGCCGTGCGGGACACGGTGACGACCTTGGGCGCAGCGAACTGGGGCACGCTGCCCTGCAGCCGGGGCACGTCCACCGCCATGACCGACGCCACCGTGGGAGCCGTGGCCACCGTCGAGGTCTGGACCTCGATTCGGTTGAGCTTGTCGGTGAACACGGTGCCCGTCGAGGTGGTGGACCGGGCCCAGCCCTCTGGCACCTTGACGCTGACCGCGCCGCCCGGGGGCGTGAACGGGACGTAGGCCTGGTTGTCGGGGATGTCGCCGGGCGGGTTGCTCTCGGTCGCCGCGGGACTCGGCTGGTGCGGGGCCGAGGACGACGGCGGCTGCGCTGTCCCCGGGCCGCCTGACACCGCGCTCGACGTGCCCGACTGGGGGGAGACCAGGACCGGAGACGACACCGGGGTGGAGCTGCCGCACGCGGTGAGGAGGACCACCCCCGTCCCCGCTGCTCCCAGAAGGAGAGTCCTCGTGACGTTCATCGTGGGTCTTCTTTCCTCGGTACCGGCTGGGGTCAGATCAGTGATCTCCACGCTAGGAAGGGGGCGGTTAGAGGAGAGGGCCACGTGGGTTAGAGGACGGTAAAACTTTCCGGGGAATTCGTTCGGCGGCCTCGCACCGGTGGTTGGGCAGCGATGATGACGGGATGCGTCGCCAAGTCCTGCACGTCGCCGTCATGGCCGTCACGGTCGCTCTGGTCCTCTTCGGCCTCCCCTTGGCGGTCGTGGCCCGGGCCATGATCGTGACGGAGGAGCGGGGGGAGCTGGAGCGGGCCGCGTTGCTCGCCTCGCGCCAGATCGGGCCGGACTTCCGCGCAGGTGACCCGATCGAGCTCCCTCCCGTCGAGAGCGACAAGAAGGTCGCTATCTACGACATCGGCTTCACCCTGCGCTCGGCGGCGGGCACCGGTCCTGCCGTGGCCGACGCCGTGACTCGAGTGGCCGCTGCAGGGAGCCAGGCCGACGGCGAGGTCGACGGTGAGCTCGTGGTCGCCGTGCCCGTCACCGTCGCCGAGAACGTGGTGGCGGTCGTGCGGGTGGCGACACCCCAACGTCTCATCTGGGGGTGGGTCCTGCTGGCGTGGACCGTGCTGGCCCTCACCGCCGCGCTGGCCCTCACGGTCGCCGTCCTCGTCGCCCGACGCCAGGCCCGCCTGCTCAGTGCGCCGTTGGAGGCGCTGGCAGCAGCAGCGACCCGTGTCGGCGCGGGAGACCTGCAGATCCGGACGCCGCCGACGGGGGTGCCCGAGCTGGTGCGCCTGGCTCAGACGCAGAACGACATGCTCGGGCGGCTCTCGGACCTCATCGGCCGAGAACGGCGCTTCACCGCCGACGTCTCTCATCAGCTGCGCACCCCCCTGACGGGCCTGACCCTCGGACTGCAGAACGCCCTCCGGTCCACCGAGACCAACCCCGACGCGGTGCTTCGGCCAGCTCTGGTGGACGCGGCAGACCACGTACGCGCCCTCGAGCGGACCATCGAAGACATCCTGACTCTGGCTCGCTCGCAGACCGAAGCGCACACTGTGCCCCAGACACGCATGGTGACCGAGGTCGTCGACGACCTCGAGCGCAGCTGGCACGGGTCGCTGGCCGCAGCGGGACGACCCTTCGTCGTCCGCCTCACCGACATCGACCCCGCGACCACCGTGCCCATCTTCCCCGTCACCGAGGTCCTGACGATCCTGCTGGACAACGCCACCCGGCACGGGAGAGGAGGGGTCGAGGTGTGCTTCCGGGACCTCACGACCGTGGTCGCGGTCGACGTCACGGACGAGGGCGAGGTGACGATGCCCCCCGCGGAGATGTTTCGGCGGGGAACCTCGGGCAGTAGCGGCTCCGGCATCGGCCTGGCCCTTGGTCGCTCCATCGCCGAGGCCAGCGGCGGCCGGCTCACGCTGGCCAGCGCGGATCCCACCCGCTTCACCCTCCTCCTGCCCGTGACCCAGCCCGTCACCCTGCCCGCTGCCGCGTCCCCGCCCGCCGAACCCCAGCAACCGGTGCCGTCACCGACCGACCGGACTCCCGGCGCCCGCAGCTGAGCGCCGAACCCCACGCGGGCACGGCAACCTCGACCGGTCGGGGGACGGAACGGGTGCACGGACAGTGCCACACCCCGCTGATAGGGCGGGGTGTGGCATCCGGACCCTCAGTCCGAGGTCACGACGTCACGAGCTGACCTCGTGACCCTTCGGTCACTGCTCGTTGGCACCACCCTCGTGCTGGACGTCACCAGCCGGGTCCGCGTGTCCGCCGGGACCGTCGCTGGCCGCGGCGCTCTCCGGCGTCTCGGTGGTGCCCTCCGGAACCTCCCCCTTGGCGGAGCCCGCGGGGTCGGCCGTGTCTGCGGCTCCGGCCTTGTCGGGGGTGCTCTGGTCCCCCTGCTGCAGGGTGTCGGTGTCGGGCGAGGTGGACTCGGCCGCCGGCGAGGTGGCTGCGGTCGAGACCGAGGTGGTGCTCGACGGGGTGGCGGCGTTGGCCGAGCTGGTGAGCCACACCCCTCCGAGGGCCGTGATGGCGAGGGTGGCGCTGGCCGCCGAGGCGGCGATCTTCGTACGACGGTTCATGGGTGGGCCTCCTGGCCGTGGTGCTGGGTTGATCGGACTCCTTCACTCTGCTCCGTGGTCGATGTGACAGGCGTGTACGACGAATGTGACTGACCCTGCTACGCGTCCACCGTTTCGGTGGGCGGTCGGGGAAGCCGGACCTGGACGTGGGCGCCACCCGACGCACCGTTGGTGGCGCTGACCGTCCCCCCGTGGTGGTGCACCAGCGCGGCGACGATCGAGAGACCGATACCGACGCCGCCCTGCCCGACAGACCGGGAGGGGTCGGCGCGGCGGAACCGCTCGAACGCATACGGTAGGAACGCCTCGGGGAAGCCGGGACCCTCGTCCGTCACATCCAGAACCGCCATCGGCGGCCCGTCGCTCGTCGAGAGCCGCAGGGACACCCGGGACGCACCATGCGCATGGTGCAGCGCGTTCTCGACGAGGTTGATGACGATGCGGAGCACCTCGTCCCCGTCGGCCACGATGGTCATTCCGCGGTCGTCCTCTCGGTCGTCTCGGGCGTCTACCTGGACCTCGATGCTGGCCGTCGACCCTCCCGCGAGGCCCTGACGACGGCGGACCTGCTCGACCCCCTCGAGGACGAGGAGGTCCAGCCGCACCGGCTTCTCCCGCGCGGGCGCGCGCGCGTCCTCGGCCGTCGCCAGAAGCAACAGGTCATCGGTCAGACGGGTCAGGCGGTCGATGTCGTCGAGGGCGTCGCGCACAGCGAAGTCGACCTCGTGACGGCTGCGATGAGGTCGGACCGCTAGCTCGAGCTCGGCTCGCAGCAGGGCCAACGGGGTACGCAGCTCGTGCCCGGCGTCCGCGACCAGGTCCCGTTGCTGGGCGACGGCCGTCTGGAGGCGCTGGAGCAGGGCGTTCATCGTCGCCCCCAGGAGAGCGACCTCGTCGCGGGTGGCCGGCACCGTCAACCGGGCACCCACGTCTCCGGCGGTGATCGCGTCCGCCTGCCTGCGCATCCGGGTCACGGGCCGCAAGGTGGCCCCGGCCAGCAGCCACGCCCCCAGCGCACAGGCCAGCACGACCAGCGGACCCGCCACGAGCAACAGCGTGCGGGCCTGCGTCAGCGCCGCCTCGCTCAGGTCGCGTGTGGTGCCGACCACCAGGACCTGAGCCGGCACCCCGGCGCCAGGCACGGCGACCGCCAGCAACCGCACGCTGTCACCGGCTGCCGTCGAGGTGACGCTCACGGGGTTGCGCTGGGCCGCGGCCACCTGCCGCGGCGTCAGGAGCGGCGCACCGGTGGCTCCCTCGCTGGAGTCCACGACCGAACCCGAGGGGCTGAGCAGCTGGGCGAGGGCCTCGTGAGGCGGGAGCAGACCCGCCGCCCCCGCATCCTGGAAACCGGCCCCCGAGGACGACACGAGCTGCGAGGACAGCGCGTCCGCGCGCGCCCGCAGCGCGGTGTCGACCGCGTTGTCGAGGCCGTCACGCAGCTGGTGCAGGAAGACGACCCCGCCCACGGTGAGCAGGAGCGCGGCGGCGGCGCCGACGAGGAGGGACAGGCGGACCCGCAACGGCACGGCCGGTCACCCGGCTCGGGTGGGCGCGGTGCGGGTTGCCCTCAGCCGGTAGCCCGCACCGCGCACCGTCTCGAGGTCGGACCGGTGGAAGGGGCGGTCGATCTTGCGCCGCAGGTAGGCCACGTACTGGTCGACGACGTTCGAGACCCCGTCGAACGCGAGGTCCCAGCCGTGCTCGAGGATCGCCGTCCGCGAGAGCACCTCGCCGGGGTGGGAGAGGAACAGCCGCAGCAGAGCGAACTCCTTTGCGGTCAGTGTCAGCTCGGTCTCCCCGCGCCAGGCCCGGTGGGTGGCGGGGTCGAGTCGCAGGTCCCCGACCTGCAGTACGGATGGGCGCACGGGCGAACCACGCCGAATGAGGGCGCGCAGGCGAGCCGCGAGCTCGACGAAGCTGAACGGCTTCTCCATGTAGTCGTCGGCGCCCACGTCCAGACCGGTCACCCGGTCGGCCACCCCCTTGCGGGCCGTCAGCATCAGCACCGGCGCCCAGCAGCCGTCTGCACGGAGCCGTCGGCAGACCTCGAAGCCGTCGAGCTCGGGCAACATCACGTCGAGGACCACCGCGTCGTAGGTGAACTCCGTGGCCTGCCAGACGGCGTCGACGCCGTCCACAGCGACGTCGACGCTGTACCCCTCCTCGACCAGACCACGCTGGAGCAGCGCGGCCATCCGCGGGTGGTCCTCCACGACGAGGACACGCATCCGGGGCTAGCCCCTTCCGACCGGAGTCAACGAGGACGTCGACGGCCGTGGTGTCGACCGGTCGTCATCGCGGCGCGACGTCACCATCACCATCGCCAGAGCGGTCATGAGGTAGGCCGCGCGGAGGTGTCCGGCGGCGGCCGGGAGCCCCGCCGCGTTCAGCACGGTGACGGCAACCAGCCAGGCGGCCACGCCGACGGTGTAGCGCGGCACCAGTCGGTGACCGCTCCCTCCCAGGTCGAGCACCAGGGCCGCCACCAGCAGGCCCGTCGTGTAGTACGGGTAGGTCCCGGGGTCCAGGAGCATCCGGGTGGCCAGGACGACGAAGGGGACGGCAAACAGGCGCCCCCGCCTCACCACCCACGCTCCCACCGAGACGGACAGCAGCAGCTGGAGGGGGCGGTCCCACCCCGGTGTGGTGCCCGCGGAGACTCCCAGGGCCCGCAGGGCCGAGTCGGGAGCCACCGCGATCGCGAACGAGCCGAGGTGCAGGGTGGACGGGTCCCCGAGGACGAAGACCGCCCACGGAGCCACGACCAGGACGGCGAAGAGCACGAGGTGGCGGGCCGCGCGGGGCCCGGCCAAGAGGATGACGGCGACGGGTGCGGCCCAAGGCTTGAACCCCACGGCCAACGCCAGCACCACCACGGCCAGCCCCGGGCGGGAGCGGGTCATGGCCAGCATGGCGCCGACCGTGGCGGCCAGGGCCAAGGCGTCGTCCAGGTGCCCGTAGTGCACCGCCAGCACCGTCCACGCCGGGGCCAGGAGGGCACCCACGACCAGCAGCCGCGTCGCGCGCTCCGTCCCGGACCCGACCGGGCGCAGCGCCAGGGCCATGACGAGCACGAGCGCGCCGACCACCAGCATCACGGCACTGGCCACCGCTGTGGCGGCGCCACCGCCCGACGAGACGATGCCGAAGGCGGCGACCAGCGACAGCGGGCCCATCTGGAGCTCGGGGTGCGCGGCGAAGACGTGCACCCCCTGTGGCGACCCCAGGACCTGGGCCCCCGTGACGAAGTAGTGCCAGGAGTACATCCCGTGCCACACGGCCGCCGCGGCCCAGATCACGGTCCAGACGACCAGGACGAGGCTGACCGCTCGCACCCGTCGGTCCCGCCACACCGGGAGCAGCGGGGACGCGGGCTCTGTCCACGGCGTGGCGGTGCGGTGCAAGGTGAGGGTGATGGTGGCCTCCGGGGTCGTCTGGCCTGCTGACGACCCCACTGTGGCTGGGCCATTCTGAGCCTGTCCTGAGGACCCTGCGTCGACGTAGGTGCCCGCACGCTTCCCGGGGCCAGTCTCAGCTGTCGCGCAAAGCCGGGGGCGACGACTGCGACACCAGCAGCGGCAGGTCGACGACGAACCTCGCCCCGCCCCGCGGTGAGGTCTCGACCGAGACTGTCCCGTCGTGGGCCCGCACGATCTCCCGGACGATGGCGAGTCCCAGTCCCGATCCGCCCGAGCCCCTGTCCCGGCTGGGGTCCAGCCGGACGAAGCGCTCGAAGGCTCGCTCCCGGTCGCCGGGAGAGATGCCAGGGCCGTCGTCGTCGACGAGCAGGAGGGCACGACCCTGGTGAGCCTGCAGAGTGACCGAGACCGTCGACTCGGCGTATCGGGCGGCGTTGTCCAGCAGGTTGCGCACCACCTGACCGAGGCGCCCGGAGTCGCCGGCGACGCGCGCAGCATCCAGACGGGCCTCCACCTGCTGGCGGCCCACGCCCCGGAGTCGGCGGACCTCGCCGGCGACGAGGTCGTCGAGGTCGACCTCGTCGCGCACCACCGCCAGGGCGTCGTCGTCGGCGCGGGAGAGCAGCAGCAGGTCGTCCACCAGGGAGGACAGCCGCTGGGCCTCGCTGCCGACGACCGGGCGCAGCTCCTGCCACCCCGATTCCTCGTCGGGGCCGAGCAGCTCGACGACCCCGAGCAGCGTGGCGATCGGCGAGCGCAGCTCGTGGCTGGCGTCGGCGACGAACTGTCGCTGGGCCTTCTGCGAGCGCTGCAGCCGCTCGAGCATCCGGTTCATCGTCGTGGCGAGATCCGCCACCTCGTCCCCGGTCGCCGGCACCGGAACACGTTCGTGCAGCTGCGACGCTCCGATCCGGTCGACCCGGGCGCGCAGGTCGTCGACCGACCCCAGGGCCCGACCCACGCGCCACCAGACCGTCCAGGCCGCCAGCGCGACGAGGAACGGCGCGACCAGCGCTAGCAACAGGGCGGCCGTCGTCACCGCATCCTGCTGGTCGTCCTGGGGGGCCGCGACCGCGAGCACGGAGGACTGGGCCCCGACCTGGACGGACCGTGCGGCGATGAGGGGCTGGCGCAGGCGGCCCGGCAGCGGGACGATCGACCGGCCCTGGATGTGGACAGCCCCGTCGAGGGCACGGACGGCACCGGGGTCGAGCAGCGTGGACACCCCCAAATCGCTCGGGTCTCCGCCGACGTCCGAGCCGTACACCGTTGCACCGGAAGCGTCGAGGACGACGACTTCCAGCGCCGAGCGGCCCCTCGAGCTCTCCACGCTCATCAGCTGCGTGAGGCCGCCCTGGGTCAGGAGCCGGGTGTCCTCGTCGAGCCGCCCCCGGACCGTGTCCTCCAAGGACGAGACGATCAGTCCCTGCAGGACGAGCACGACGACGAGCCCCCCGAGGGCCAGGCCGAGACCGACGACCACCGCGGCTGAGGCCGCCGCCTGACTGCGAATCGAGCGCAGACGGTGGATCGCACGACGCGGCAGTCCGCTGAGGGCCCTCACCACCCCAGCGTGGCACGAGCCGCCCGAGAGCGACCTGAGAAGCGAGGCGGTGGATCCGTCCCCCTCAGGGCGGCCTGGTTCTGGCCGGGCAGACGGCTCTGGTCGTCGCCGGGGGCCTCGCCGGTCACGGCAGCATCTCCCTCGCGGTGACCCTGGTGCTGGGGCGCACAATGGCCCGATGACGGTGACCCGGTGAAGATCCTCCTGGTCGAGGACGAGCGGCCTCTGGCGGAGGTGATCCGCAGGGGCCTGACCCGCGAGGGCTTCTCCGTCGACGTGCTCCACGATGGCCAGGAGGCCGTGTGGGCGGCCACCGAGACCGGGTACGACGTCGTCGTGCTCGACATCATGCTGCCGGGGATGAACGGCTACGAGGTCGTCGAGCGCCTGCGCGCCCGTGAGGTCCTCACCCCGGTGCTCATGCTGACCGCCCTCGACGACGAGTACGACCAGGCCAACGCCTTCGACCTCGGAGCCGACGACTACCTCACCAAGCCCTTCAGCTTCGTCGTCCTCGCCGCGAGGCTCCGGGCCCTCGTCCGGCGCGGCGGCCAGGACCGGGTCTCCGCCCTGACGGTCGGCGACCTCCACCTGGACCCCACGACCCGGCGCGTGCACCGCGGCCCGCACGAGGTGACCCTCACCACACGGGAGTTCGCGCTGCTCCACTACCTCATGGAGCGACCCGACCAGGTCATCTCCAAGGCAGACATCCTCGACGGCGTGTGGGACCCGGACTTCGCCGGCGACGTCAACATCGTCGAGGTCTACGTGGGCTACCTCCGCAAGAAGGTCGACGTACCGTTCGGCCTCGAGACGATCCAGACCATTCGGGGCGCCGGCTACCGGCTCTCAGTGCGCTGAGGTGGCCGGCGCTCCCGGACCCTTCGTCCCTCATGACGGCGGGCGGATGCGGTGCGGGTCCCGGACGAGAGGGGCATCCCGCCCGGGACCGCATGCCGCTCTGGCCACCGGTGCTCCCCTGGGGAAAGGGAACCGTGTGACGCGCCGGACCTGACGTCCGACGTCGCGACGGCCACCCTCGCACCGAGTTCCTGAGGCCCCGCTGAGACCAGCCGTCCGCTCCGCCTCGCGGTCCAGGGGCTGGGGTGCCGGCTGTCGGATGCGCTTCCGCGGGCGTCGAGGACGAGGCCAGGCACGAGGGCACGCGGCACTGACCTCGTCCGACATCGCGGGACCTTTGGTCCGCCACGCTGGCCCGGAAGCCGGTTGGCTGGCCGGATGAGACGCCCTGGCCACCCGTTACCCGTAGCTGCGCTGACCGCGGCCACCACCCTCCTGCTGCTTGCCGGTTGCGCGTCCACCGGACAGTCCTCCCCCGGGTCGCCAGGTGCGGGGACGAACGGGCCGGGTGGGATGATGGGCGGCACCGACGAGGGCGTCCACTACTCGACGTCGACCTGCTCAGCGCCGGCGACGATGCCCGGCAGCACTGTTCACGTCGTGCTGGCCGACATGGGCATGACCCAGATGATGGGCGGTGACGCCCCCATGGGGGCGCGGATGACGCTTGCCCCGACACCTGACTCCGTCCCCGCCGGGGCAGTGAGCCTCGTGGCGCAGAACCTCGGGTGGCGTACCCACGAGCTCGTCATCCTCCCGCTGACGACTGGGGCGACCGCCGGGCAGCGGGTGCCCGGTGCCGACGGCAAGGTCACTGAGGCCGGCAGTCTGGGCGAGGCGTCGGCCTCCTGTGCCGCGGGGACGGGCGAGGGCATCACCGCGGGCGCGGCGGGCTGGACGACCGTCACCCTCGCGCCGGGTCGCTATGAGCTCGTGTGCAACCTGAAGAACCACTACGCCAACGGGATGCACCACGAGCTTGATGTCCGCTGACCCAGCAGGACACCACGGCCAGTATGCCGCCGCGGACGTCCGTTGGGGTTGCGCGTGTGGACATCTCATGTCGCGCGGCGGGACGTCGATGTTGAGGACGTGAGCCTGTCGAGCGGGAAGAGCGGAACCACGGCGGTGGCGTCGCCGCGCGCCATCGTGGAGACGGCTCTGTCAGCGGACGTCGGGCTCCTGAGTCCTGGCCTCGACCTCGACCTCGGTCGGTCGGTCGCGGCGCTCTGCCGTCATACGGGTGCGGTGTTGGCTGCGCTGTGTCTGCTCGACGGTGACGAGCAGCTGGTGACGAGCATCTTCTCCGTGGACGCCGCGCAGGCCGCCGACTCCCCCACCACCGTCGGGGGCCAGCGGTCGAGATCGCTGGGTGAGGGTGAGTCTTTCGTCGAGCGGCTGCGGGTGCTCACGTCGGCTGCGGGCGGACGCTGTGTGGTGGCGCAGCACGAGGTGGTTGTCGACGGCCACGTCGTGGGCCTGGTCGGGATGGGTGACCGGGATCGTCACCAGTGGTCGGCGGACGACTTGACCGCTCTGGCGGAGGCCGCAGACGTCGTGTCGGCGTGGATCCAGACTCGTGTCGCCATGGTCGAGGTGTCGAGGGTTCAGCAGCCGGTGGCCGCGCACAACGAGGTGCACGACATGATCGCCCGTGACCTCCCGCTGCGCGAGGTGCTGACCGCCGCCTGTGCGGCGATCGAGCGGTACGACCCGTCGTTGATGCCCTCGGTGCTGCAGCTGGACCCGGAGTCCAACACCCTGCATTCCGGGGTGGGGCCGTCGTTCCCCCAGGAGTACCTGGATGCCGTCGAGGGCGCCCCGATCGGCCCGAGCATCGGCACCTGTGGGCCGGCGGCCTGGTTCGGTCAGTCTCCCAGATGATCGGTGCGGCGCACTGCTGGTCGATGCCGGCGAAAGGCGCTTCGGGTGACGTGCTGGGCACTCTGGCCTTCTACGGGCGCTCGCCGCGCTCACCGAGCCCACAGCACCTTGCCCTGCTGGAGGACTGGGCCCGGGTCGTGGGGACAGCGATCGAGAGGTCCCGCCACCTGGACCAGCTCACCCACGATGCCCGTCACGACGGACTGACCGGTCTGCCGAACCGAGTCGCCATCTTCGAGCGTCTCGACTTCTCACTGCGTCAGGTACGTCCGGGAGCCGCGGTCGCGGTCCTGTTCATCGACCTGGACGGCCTCAAGGCGATGAACGACACCTTGGGCCATGACGTGGCCGACGAGATGCTGCGCACCCAGGCCCGGCGGCTGTCCCTGGCCCTGCGCGGCCACGACTTCGTGGGCCGGTTCGGCGGGGACGAGTTCATCGTCGTCGCTGAAAGCGTCCACGACGCGGACGAGGCGGGCAGGCTCGGCGCCCGACTTCTCGAGGTCATCGCCCAGCCCCTGACGGGCCTGACCTCGCTCGCGGTGACCGCCAGCATCGGGATCGCCCTGGTCCGCAGCAACGACATGACGCCAGGCAGGCCCTGCGCAGGGCCGACGAGGCCATGTACGAGGCCAAGCGGGCCGGCAAGGACCGGTGCGTGTTCTCCGAGGTCGGCGAGACCGTCCAGGCCAGCCGACGGGTCCAGATTGCCCGGGCCCTGCGCGACGCGCAGACCCGGGGCGAGATGCACCTCGTCTACCAGCCGATCATCGACCTCAACACCGGCAGCACCGTCGCTCTCGAGGCTCTGCTGCGCTGGACCAGCCCCCAGTTCGGCATCGTCGAACCGACCGAGTTCATCCCCATCACCGAGGACACCGGCTCCATCCTGCCCATCGGGGCCTGGGTCCTCCTGCAGGCCTGCGAAGCCACCGTCGCCCTCGCCGTGCGCGGGCTCGACCTGCACGTCAACATCTCCGCCATCCAGATCACCCACCCCGACTTCACCACCTGGGTCCGCCAGACCCTCGCCCACGCCCAGTACCCCACCGACCGACTGGTCCTCGAGATCACCGGCAGCACCCTGACCCGTGACGACCACATCGCCCAGACCAACCTCAGGAACCTGGCTGCTCTCGGCGTCCGGGTCGCCCTCGACGACGTCGGCGTCGGCAACCTGTCGCTTCAGTGGCTGCACGACGGCCAGCTCACCGAGCTCAAACTCGACCGCACCCTCATCGCCCGGCTCGGCACTGACCGCGGCCGAGCGATCGCCGGCGGCGTCATCGCCACCGCACACGGCGCCGGTTGCACGGTCAGCGCCGAAGGCGTCGAAACCGACGACGAGCTGCACCACCTCCACGCACTGCGCTGCGACACCGCCCAGGGCTTCCACATCGCCGCCCCCCAGCCCATCGACGATCTCCACTGGGCCGGGCTCCGTCTCCATCGGAGCGCGGTCGACGACAGCCGGTAGACGCGTACGGGTGTGGGTGCGGCAGTGCGTCGCGCCCCTGTCGGGCTCGGCGGCCCCATCACCACGGCCTGGACGCTCGCCGGCCCCGTGTGCCGGTGGACCGAGGCCGGATGCTCGACGCCGTGAGAGCGGGAGAGGCTGCAGCTGCTCAGGTGTCGGCTCTGGGGCCCGGGCCCTTCGTCGTCGACTTCGAGGGGGCCCAGGGAGGCTCCGGGGTCGGCCGCGTGGACGGACGCCGGTGGCAGGCCCGCGGGAAGGCTGCGGGTGCCCCCGCCGGCTTCACCGTCTCCCTCGCTCTCGCTCCAGGTCGTCAGGACCTCACGGTCTGGGCCGGAGTCGGCGCCGACGACACCTCCGGGGTGGAGCTGCGCATCACCTCACCCACCTCGGGCCTGGTCGGCTTCGCCGCAGCCAGCTTGCAGTGACCCGAGCGTCATCGTCAGGCCGCTCCTGGTCCTGACGATCCCCTCGTCAGCATCGATCCCGTGGGCGCCGCAGCGAGGTCGAGGCGCTCGCCGTGGAGCCAGGTCTGACGGACCGCCCCCGCGAGCGTGCGGCCCGCATACGCCGAGACCGGGTTCTTGTGGTGGAGCAGCTCGGGAGCCACGACGAAGGTCTCGTCGGGAGCGAAGACGACGAGGTCTGCCGTCGCGCCGACGGCGATCCGGCCTCGATCGGTGAGCCCGACCTGGTCGGCGGGGCCCTCGCCCATCCACCGGACGACGTCGACGAGGTCGTGACCGCGCCCCCTCGCCTCGGTCCAGATGGCGGGCAGGCCGAGCTGGAGCCCGGCGATCCCACCCCAGGCCAGCCCGAAGTCGCCGGACTCCAGCGCCTTGAGCTCCACGGTGCACGGCGAGTGGTCCGAGACGATGGTGCGGATCGTGCCGTCCTCGAGCCCGGCCCAGAGGCGGTCGCGGTTGGCGTGCTCGCGGATCGGTGGGCAGCACTTGAACTGCGTTGCGCCGTCAGGGATCTGCTCGGCCTCGAGGGTGAGGTAGTGCGGGCAGGTCTCGACCGAGATGCGCAGCCCCTCGGACTGGGCGGCCGCGATGAGCGGGAGGGCATCGGCGTCCGACAGGTGCAGGATGTGGGTGCGAGCACCCGTGGCGCGGGTCGCGTCGATGACCGTGGCGATGGCCCGCTCCTCGGCCGCCGGTGGCCGCGACTCCAGGAAGGTCTCGTAGGCCGTCCCGCCCGGTGCGGGCGCAGAGTCGATCACCCCGGCGTCCTCCGCGTGCACGATCACCAGACCATCGAAGACCGCTGTTGCAGTGAGGGCTTCGTGCAGCTGCTCGGTCGACAGGTGGGGGAACTCGTCGACCCCGGAGTGGAGCAGGAAGCACTTGAAGCCGAAGACACCGGCGTCGTGCAGGGGGCGCAGGTCGGGGACGTTGCCCGGGACGGCACCCCCCCAGAACCCGACGTCGACGTAGATCTGGTCGACCGCGACGGCCCGCTTCGCCTCCAGCGCCGCGACGGAGACGGTCGGGGGGATGCTGTTGAGCGGCATGTCGATGATCGTGGTGACCCCGCCCGCCGCAGCGGCCTTCGTGGCCGAGGCGAAGCCCTCCCACGAGGTGCGGCCCGGCTCGTTGACGTGCACGTGGGCGTCGACCAGGCCGGGGAGGAGGACCTCGTCGTCGGCGAGGTCGACCAGACGGCCCTCGGGCAGGTCCGGGAGCGGGGCGTCGTAGGGATCGATGGCCACGATCCGGCCAGCGGCGACGGACACGGTGGCGCTCGTCTCGCGGCCCCCGACGACGGCCCTTCGCGCCCTGAACACCAGGTCAGGAGTCAGGCCTGCAGTCCCTCGCCGGGGCGGTGACGTCACGCTCGCCCCCAGGAGGTCGACGGCGATGCGGGCCCCGATCGTCTCGAGCGGCGTTCCGGGATCACGCATCGCGTCGTCCACCGACGGGCTCACATCGAGCAGCGAGTAGCTGGCGCAGATGCCCGCCTCCTCCAGCTGCTCGTGGCTCAACAGCACCCGTCCGGCGACGGCGACGACGCGGACCCCGAGACGCCGCGCGAGGTCGGCGACCGCGGCGGGCGCCTTGCCGTTGAGCGTCTGCTCGTCGAGCGAGCCCTCACCCGTGACGACGAGGTCGACGTCGGCCATGGCGTCGCCGAGGCCGATGAGCTCGAAGACGAGCTCGGCACCCGGCCGCATGCTCGCGCCGGCCACGGCGACCAGACCGAAGCCGACCCCACCAGCGGCACCGGCCCCCGGCTCGCCCCGACGATCCTGGCCGGTGGCCTCGGCCACGAGGTCGGCGAAGTGGGCCAGCGCGGAGTCGAGGGCGGTGACGTCCTGCGCCGAGGCCCCCTTCTGGGGGCCGTAGACGGCAGCCGCACCGCCGGGCCCGGTCAGCACGTTGTCCACGTCGCACGCGACGACGATCTCCGCGCCGTCGAGGCCGGGGTGCATCGCGGACAGGTCGAGACGCGCGGCAGCGGCCAGGCCTGACCCACCCGGGCCCACCGGTTCGCCTGTGGCCGTAAGGATCCGAGCGCCCAGGGCCTCGAGCAGCCCAGCGCCACCGTCGGTGCACGCGCTCCCCCCGATGCCGACGACGACCCGCCTCGCACCGGCGTCCAGCGCGGCCGCGATCAGCTCGCCGGTGCCGCGGCTCGTGGCCGTGAGAGCCGCCGGGCGCTGGCCCGGCAGCTGCCCGAGCCCACTCACCTCGGCCAGCTCGACGACCGCCTCCCCACCCCGGATCGCGTATGCCGTCTGCACCGGCTCACCGGTCGGCCCGGTCGCGGCGAGGGCGACTCGGGTGAACCCCGCGCCGACCGCAGCGTCCAGCGTGCCGTCGCCACCGTCGGCGACGGGGACGACGACGATCTCGATCCCGGGCAGGACGGAGACCAGGCCGTTGGCCACGTGCTCCGCGACCTGGGCGGCGGTCAGGGTGCCCTTGAACTTGTCAGGGGCTAGGAGGACTCGGGTCATGTCGGCGCCCTACTCAGTCGAGGTTGACGAACAGCGCGGTGGGCGCGTCGTCGCCGGACTCGGCGAGCTCCTCGAACTCGGTCACCCCGGCGATGGAGACCCCCATCGACACGTTGGTCACCCGCTCGAGGATCACCTCGACGATGACAGGGACCCGGTGCTCGGCCATCAGCTTCTTGGCCTGCTCGAGGGCGGCGAAGACCTCTTCGGGGTCGGTGACGCGAATCGCCTTGCAGCCCAGTCCCTCGGCGACCTTGACATGGTCGACACCATAGCCGTTGACCTCCGGGGAGTTGATGTTGTCGAAGGCGAGCTGCACGCAGTAGTCCATGTCGAAGCCCCGCTGGCTCTGCCGGATCAGACCGAGGTAGGCGTTGTTGACCAGGACGTGGATGTAGGGCACGTTGAACTGGGCGCCGACGGCCAGCTCTTCCATCATGAACTGGAAGTCGTAGTCACCGGAGATGGCCACCACGACGTCGTCGGGGGCTGCCGTCGCCACGCCGATGGCAGCTGGCACCGTCCAGCCGAGCGGTCCGGCCTGGCCCGCGTTGATCCAGTGCCGGTCCTTGTAGACGTGCAGCAGCTGCGCGGCCTGGATCTGGGAGAGACCGATCGTGGAGACGTAGCGGACGTCCTTGCCGAAGGCCCTGTTCATCTCCTGGTAGACCCGCTGCGGCTTGATGGGGGTGACCTCGAAGTTGGTCTTGCGCCACATCGACGACTTGCGCTCCCGGCACTCCTGCGCCCAGGCCGTGCGGTCGGGAAGGGTCCCCGCGGCGGCGCGCTCGCGAGCGGCCTCGACGAAGAGGGCGAGCGCAGCCTTGGCGTCGGAGACGATCCCGTAGTCCGGGGCGAACACGCGGCCGATCTGGGTCGGCTCGATGTCGACGTGGACGAAGGTGCGGCCCGCGGTGTAGGTCTCGACGTCGCCGGTGTGGCGGTTGGCCCAGCGGTTGCCGATGCCGAGCACGAAGTCGGAGGCGAGCATCGTCGCGTTGCCGTACCGGTGGCTCGTCTGCAGCCCCACCATGCCGGCGTTGAGGTCGTGGTCGTCGGGGATGGTGCCCCAGCCCATCAGCGTCGGGACGACGGGCACACCGGTCAGCTCGGCGAGCTCGGTCAGCAGCGCTGACGCGTCGGCGTTGATGATGCCGCCTCCGGCGACGATCAACGGGCGCTCGGCGGCGGCCAGCAGGTCGAGCGCCCTGTCGATCTGGGCTCGGCTGGCCACGGGCTTGTAGACCGGCAGCGGCTGGTAGGTGTCGACGTCGAACTCGATCTCGGTCATCTGCACGTCGATGGGCAGGTCGATCAGGACAGGGCCGGGGCGGCCCGAGCGCATGAGGTGGAAGGCCTGCTGGAAGGTGCCGATGATCTGCCCCGGCTCCATCACCGTGACCGCCATCTTGGTCAGCGGCTTGGCGATGGAGGCGATGTCGACGGCCTGGAAGTCCTCCTTGTGCAGCTTGGCGACGGGCGCCTGACCGGTGATGCACAGGATCGGGATGGAGTCGGCGCTGGCGGAGTAGAGGCCGGTGATCATGTCGGTGCCAGCGGGACCGCTGGTGCCGACGCAGACGCCGATGTTGCCGGCCTTGGCCCGGGTGTAGCCCTCGGCCATGTGGGAGGCGCCCTCCACGTGTCGAGCGAGGGTGTGGTGCAGCCCACCGTTGGTCTTCATCGCCTTGTAGAACGGGTTGATGGCGGCGCCGGGGAGGCCGAAGACGTTGGTGACGCCCTCCTTCTTGAGGATCTCCACGGCCGCCTGGGCGGCAGTCATTCGTGCCATGTCAGTGTTCCTTGCTGGTTGGTGTGGGTGACGCAGGAGGGCTAGTGAGACGGGGTGGCGAGCGTGCCGGACAGCCGCTCCACGCCCCTCAGCAGGCCGGAGTGGTCGAGCTGTCCGTCGCCGTTGGCCAGGGCGGAGGCCATCAGCTCGGCGACGAGGGAGCCGAGGGGAACCACGACGCCCGCCTCGCGGGCGGCCGATGTGACGATGCCCAGGTCCTTGTGGTGAAGGGCGATCCGGAAGCCCGGGGTGAAGTCGTGAGCGGTCATGTTGCCCCGCTTCTGCTCCAGGACCTTCGATCCGGCCAGCCCACCGCCGAGGACGTCGAGGGCGGCATCGAGGTCGACACCGTAGGCCGTCAGGAACGCGACGGCCTCCGCCAGCGCCTGGATGTTGGCCGCGACGATGAGCTGGTTGGCGGCCTTCACCGTCTGCCCTGCGCCGTTGCCACCGACGTGCACCACGGTCTTGCCGACGACGTCGAGCACCGGCCGGGCAGCGGCGAAGTCATCAGGGTCTCCGCCGACCATGATCGACAGGGCCGCGTTCCGGGCACCGGCCTCGCCACCGGACACGGGGGCGTCGAGCAGACGGAAACCCTTGTCCTTGGCCGTTCTCGCCAGCTCGACGGTGACGTCCGGCCGGATGCTGGAGAAGTCGATGACCAGCGTGCCCGGCCTGGCGTTGGCGAGGACACCGCCCTCAGAGAGCAGGACCTCTCGCACGTTGGGGCTGTCCGGCACCATGATGGCGACCACGTCGGCCTCGCGCACGGCCTCGGCCGTCGAGCGGGCCGCCCGACCTCCGGCGTCGAGCAGGGGCTGGGCGCGCTCGGGGGTGGGGTTGTAGCCGACGACGTCGTGGCCGGCGTTCTGCAGGTGGACGGACATCGGGCTGCCCATGATGCCGAGGCCGATGAAGGCGATCGTGCTCATCGTGTGTCTCCTTGAGGTCTGGTGCGGATCGACGTCGCGGCGCCGAGTCGGGTCGGGTCAGGTCTGTGTGGGCGCGGGAGCGCCACGGCGGCCTCGCGGGAGCCAGGCGAGGCTCTCGTCGGTCGTGGTGGTGGGCTTGTACTCGAGGCCGACCCACCCGGCATACCCGGTGTCGCTGACGGTCGTGAGCAGGTCCAGCAGGTCGAGGCTTCCGGAGCCGGGCTCTCCACGGCCGGGCCAGTCGGCGATCTGGACGTGGCCGACCCGGTCGGCGTAGGCCGTCGCCGCGGCGGCGGGGTCGTCACCGTTGTTGGCCAGGTGGAAGAGATCGAGCAGGAAGCCCACGTTGGCGTGGCCGTCGGCCCGCGCCACGTCGACGACGGCGACCGCGTCGGCTGCGGTCCGCAGCGGGTAGGGCTTCGGACCGCTCACCGGCTCGACGAGCACGGTGGCGCCGACTCGAGCGGCAGCGACGGCGGCCAGACCGAGGTTCACGCGCCCGAGGGCGTCCTGGGCCTCCGGGCTGCTGTCCTCGACGCGGTTGCCGTAGAGGGCGTTGAAGGCCGTGACCCCGAGACGCTCGCCGATGCCGACGGTCACGTCGATGTTGTCGACGAACTGGCGTGACCGGTCCGGGAGCGACAGGACGCCACAGTCAGCGCCAGCCAGGTCGCCCGCGAAGAAGTTCAGCCCGACGAGCTGGACCCCGCTGTCGCTCACGGCGGTGACGAGGGCGTCGACGGCTGCGTCGGAGGGCACGGGCTGATCGGGCCACGGCCACCAGAGCTCGATGGCGTCGAAGCCGGCCGCCTTGGCGGCGGCAGGCCGCTGCAGCAGCGGCAGCTCGGTGAACAGCATGGAGCAGTTGGCCAGGTACCGAAGTCCGTGGTCGGTCATCGGGGTCCTCTCAGACTGGGTGGTGGTGGGAGACGACGTCGGAGGGTGCAGAGCGGGACGGGGCCGCCAGGGGGCTACGTGTGGCCGACCCTGCGGCTGGTCAGGAGTCACCGCCGGCGCTGCCGGTGGTCCCGGCCCGGACGTCGAGCAGCCGGTAGCGGCTCGATGCCCTCAGGGCCGTCTCGGGGTCGACCCGTCCCTCGTCGGCGAGCACCTGGAGGGCGCGGACCACGATCGACTCGACGTCGATGTGGAAGAACCGGCGGGCGGCAGCCCGGGTGTCCGAGAAGCCATGGCCGTCGGCGCCGAGCGTGGCGAAGCGGTGGGGCAGGAACTGGCGGATCTGGTCGGGGACCTCGGAGACGAAGTCCGTCGACGCGACCACCGGCCACGGGGCGTCAGCCAGCTTGGCGGCGACGTACGGCACCCGCGCTGCCCGCTCGGGGTGGAGGAAGGCCTCCTGCTCGGCGGCGAGGCCGTCCCGGCGCAGCTCGGTCCACGAGGTGACCGACCACACGTCGGCGAAGACCCCCCAGTCCCGCTCCAGCAGCCGCGCGGCCTCGAGGACCCAGGGCACCGACACGCCCGATCCCATGAGGTGGCAGCGGGGGCCGTCGCCCGCACCGGTGGCGATCCGGTGCAGGCCGCGCAGGATGCCGTCGACGTCGACGTCGGCCGGCTCGGCCGGCTGCAACATCGGCTCGTTGTACAGGGTCAGGTAGTACATGACGTCGGGATCGGTCGAGTCCGGTCCGTACATCTGCTCGAGCCCGGCGCGCACGATGTGCGCGATCTCGTAGCCGTAGGCGGGGTCGTAGACCTTGGTCGCCGGGTTGGTGGCAGCCAGCACCGGCGAGTGGCCGTCCGCGTGCTGC
Organism: Dermatophilaceae bacterium Soc4.6; assembly: GCA_039889245.1. Lineage (NCBI taxonomy): Bacteria > Bacillati > Actinomycetota > Actinomycetes > Micrococcales > Dermatophilaceae > Dermatophilaceae bacterium Soc4.6. The sequence goes on from JAZGVH010000002.1 coordinate 2,076,422, forward strand.
AGCCCCTCGCCGGTGAGCGTGGTCCGCCCGGCGGTGGCGCCGATGATGAAACCGCGGGTCATCTGGTCCATCGCGGCCCACATGGCGTCGCCGGTGCGCTGGTAGCCGAACATCGAGTAGAAGACGTAGACCGGGATCAGCGGCTCACCGTGGGTGGCGTATGCCGTGCCCGCGGCTGTGAAGGCCGCCATCGAGCCGGCCTCGTTGATGCCGGTGTGCAGGATCTGCCCCTGGGGGGACTCCTTGTAGGCCAGGAGCAGGGCGCGGTCGACCGAGGTGTAGTTCTGGCCGTTCGGGTTGTAGATCTTGGCTGTGGGAAAGAACGAGTCCATGCCGAAGGTGCGTGCCTCGTCGGGGATGATCGGCACGATGCGGTTCCCGATCCCCTTGTCCCGCAGCAGCTCTCGCAGCAGACGCACGAAGGCCATCGTGGTCGCCGCCTGCTGCTTGCCCGAGCCGCGACGGGCCACGTCATACGTCTTGGCGTCCGGCAGGGTGAGGGCGCGGGGGGCCCGGCGCCGCTCGGGCAGGAAGCCGCCGAGCTCGTGGCGCCGGGCGAGGAGGTACCGGATCTCTGCCGATTCCGACCCGGGGTGGTGGTACGGCACCCGGTAGGGGTCGGCGTCGATCTGGGTGTCGGTGACGGGGATGTCGAGCAGGTCACGGAACGCCTTGAAGTCCGACGTCGTCAGCTTCTTCATCTGGTGCGTCGCGTTGCGCGCCTCGAAGTTGGCGCCGAGGCCGTAGCCCTTGACGGTCTTGGCGAGGACGACGGTGGGCCGCCCCGTCCTGTTGCCGAGGGTCGCCGCATGGTAGGCGGCATACACCTTGCGGTAGTCGTGGCCACCGCGCTTGAGGCTCCAGATCTGGTCGTCCGTCAGGTCGGCGACGAGAGCCTTGGTCGAGGGGGACCGGCCGAAGAAGTGCTCGCGGACGTAGCCTCCGGACTCGCCCTTGTAGGTCTGGTAGTCGCCGTCCAGCGTCTCGTTCATGACCCGCACGAGCTCGCCGTCGGTGTCCCTGGCGAGGAGTGGGTCCCACTCCCGACCCCAGAGCACCTTGACGACGTTCCACCCTGCACCGCGGAAGAACCCCTCGAGCTCCTGGACGATCTTGCCGTTGCCGCGGACCGGACCGTCGAGCCGCTGGAGGTTGCAGTTGACCACGAAGGTGAGGTTGTCGAGCCCCTCGTTCGCCGCCAGCTGGAGGAAGCCGCGCGACTCCGGCTCGTCCATCTCGCCGTCGCCGAGGAAGGCCCAGACGTGCTGGTCGCTGGTGTCCTTGATCCCCCGGTGCTCCAGGTAGCGGTTCGACTGGGCCTGGTAGATCGCGTTCATCGGACCGATGCCCATGGAGACGGTCGGGAACTGCCAGAACTGCGGCATCAGCCGTGGGTGCGGGTAGGAGGACAGCCCGTGCGGGGCCGCAGACTTCTCCTGCCGGAAGCCGTCGAGGTCGGCCTCGCCCAGACGACCCTCGAGGAAGGCCCTGGCATACATCCCCGGCGAGGCATGTCCCTGGAAGAAGACCTGGTCGCCGCCACCGGGGTGGCCGGCGCCGCGGAAGAAGTGGTTCAGACCCACCTCGTAGAGCGTCGAGGCGCCGGCGTAGGTGGAGATGTGGCCCCCGACACCGATGTCCGGACGCTGCGCCCGGTGCACGAGCACCGCCGCGTTCCAGCGCAGGAGCCGACGGTAGGACCGCTCGATGCTCTCGTCGCCGGGGAAGGCCGGTTCCTGCGCCACGGCGATGGTGTTGACGTAGTCGGTCGTGACGCCCCCCGCGGCCGCAGGCAGGCCGGACGCGGACGCCTGCTCACCGAGCATGCGCAGCACCTCGGCCGCCCGAGACGGGCCGTTGCTCGCCAGCAGCTGGGTGAAGGACTCCGACCACTCGGACATCTCCTCCGGGTCGACCTGGTCGGTCGAGGCTCCTGGGTGCGGGCTGGTCATCGTCGGTGCTCCTCTGCTGGGGTGGGGTCGGTCTGGGGTCGGTCTGACGTCGGTCTGCGGTCGGTCTTGGGGCCGGTCTGCGGTCAGTGAGGCCGGGTCAGCAGAACCCGGCGATGCCGACCCATGCCGCGTCGGCGGGTGCGCTGCCCTTGCGGGCGAAGGTGGCCTCGATCAGGCCGTAGGGCCGGTCGGCCGCCCAGAAGACGAGGCCGGGGTTGTCGAGACCGCGGAACGACAGGTCGGAGAGGAAGTGGTGCTTGTTGGGGCAGGAGAACTTCACCTCGTCGATGCAGTCGTGCTTGTCGATCACGGCCTCACCCATCTGGAAGAGGGTGTGCTGCAGCGCCTTGGAGTACTCCTTCCCGAAGGCCTCGAGCATCGTCGCCTTGACGCTCGCGTAGACGGCGTTGTAGTCGACGTCAGGGGTGTTGTAGCGCCAGCGGGTCGTGACCTCGGTGGCGAGGATCCGGTCCTCCGTCTCCGGGAGCGTCGTGTAGTCGTCCTTGGGGTAGCCGACGAAGCCCGACTGCGTCGTCTTCATCACGGTCAGGCCGGAGAACCCGCTGATCACCGTGGTGCTGTCACCGTCGCGCACCAGCACCGCCGTGCGGGTCTCCGGCGTGTTGCGGAAGAAGGCGTGGTCGTGGTCGTCGATCCGCGACCAGCCGTACTCCTCCGCCGCCCACCGGCCACCCGTCACCCAGTCGAACTGCGTGGTGAAGTGCTCGGCGAGCCTCTCCAGCAGCTGCTCCGGTGAGGCGATCCCGTCGCGGGCGAAGGCGAAGATGGTGTTCTTCTGCGTATCGGTGGCGACGACGTGGGCGTTGTCCCCCTCCGTGTGGGCGGCCAGGAAGTCGCCCCGGAGCTCGGACGTCACGTTGAGGTCGATCACCTCGTGGCGGTCGGTGTCGCGGGTGACGCGCACGACCCGGTTCTCTGCCTTGCCGTACTGGTTGGCGGTGAGGATGACCTCAGCCATGTCGGACTCCTTCGGTCGTCGTGTCGGTGGTGTCGGTGGTCTCGTGCTGTCGTGCGGTCTTCGTCGGGGGTGAGGTGGACGGGCCCGCTCAGCTGCCGCGATAGGTCGTGTAGGCGAAAGGGCTGGCCAGGAGCGGTATGTGGTAATGGGATTCGGTGGCGCGGACGGTGAAGTGGACCTCGACGACGGGGTAGAAGCAGTCCTGTTCCTGTCGGGCGAAGTAGGCGCCGATGGCGAAGGACACGCAGTAGTCACCGGGTGCCAGCGTGTCCGGTCCGAGGTCGGGCACCCGGCCGTTGGCGTCGGTCGTCGCGGCCGCGAGCGGCGTGCCGTCGACACCGGTCAGGCTGACCTCGACCCCGGCGGCTGGCGTGCCCGTGCTGGCGTCGAGCACGTGCGCAGAGAGGAAGCTCACGGAGTCACCAGGGCCTGCAGCCGCAGGACCGCGATCTCACCGAGCTGCTGGCCCACGACCCGCTCCTCGGTCGCGTCGTCGTGGCCCAGACGCGTCTCGAGCAGAGCCACGATCTCGGACGCCGAGCGCCCCGCCGCCCGGATGAGGAACACGCGGCCGAAACGGCGCTCGTAGGCGGCGTTGCCCTGCCGCAGCCGCCGGCTGAGCTCGTCGTCGACCTGCAGACCGGACTGCTCACCCTGCGAGAGCGTGGCCTCGCGGGAGGTCCCCGAGGGTGACTCCCCGATGCGTGGATGGTGCGACATTGCGGCCTCGATCTCGTCGTGCGACAGGGCGGTCGCGGCCTGCGCCGCGACCTGCGCCAGGTCGGCGACCTCGGCGAAGGGGCGGCCGTCCACGACCGTGTTCACCCACCGGTCCACGTCCAGGCACGGACGGATGAAGGCGGCTGCGACCGCACGGTCCCAGGCGTTGAAGCTGGCCAGGCTCACCGTGGGGGCGGCGACCCGCCCCGCCGGCGCCCCGGCGTCAGCCACGTTGCGCCCTGTCGGCCGAGCCGCCGACCTCGTTGCGGCGCTGGTCGGGCTCGTTCAGTCGCGCCTCGTCCCGATCCGAGATGGCCCCGGGCGGCGGCCCCTCCGAGAAGATCGGCCCCTCGGTGCTCGAGGACCGCCCGAGGATGTTGAAGACGATGTTGAGCAGGACGGCCACGATGGCCGTGGAGGTGATACCGGAGTCGAAGATGACCTGGAACCAGCTGGGGAACTTGTCGTAGAAGGTCGGCACCGAGATGGGGATGATGCCGAAGCCGAGCGCGAAGGCGACGATGACCAGGTTGGAGTTGCCGGCGAAGTCGACCTTGCTCAGGGTGCGGATGCCGCTCGCGGCGACCGTGCCGAACAGGGCCAGGCCGGCCCCTCCGAGCACGGGCAGTGGCACGACGGCGACGATCGCGCCGAGGACCGGGAAGACGCCGAGGAACACGAGGATCGCCCCGCTCACGGCGACGACGAATCGGCTCTTGATGCCGGTGATGGCGACGAGACCCACGTTCTGGGCGAAGGCACTGATCGAGAACCCGTTGAAGACACTCGCGATCGAGGTGGAGACCATGTCGGCACGCAGCCCGTTCGTGACCGTCTCGCGGTCGGCCGGCCGCTCGATGATCTCACCCACGGCGAGGATGTCGGCGGTCGTCTCGGTCATGATCACGAGCATGACCACGACCATCGAGATGATCGCGCCGAAGGCGAACGTGGGCAGGCCGAAGTGGAACGGTGCGGGGACCTGGAAGAAGCCGGCGTCCTTGATGGCGCTGAACTGGGTGACACCGAAGGGGATCGCGACGACGGTGCCGAGGACCAGTCCGAGGAGGATGGCGATGCGGGAGAAGAACGGCGGCATGAAGCGGTAGATCAGCACGATGATGACCATGGTGAGCACCGCGAGCAGGATGTTCTTGGGGTCGCCGAACGTCTTGGACCCGACCCCGCCGGCGCTCCATTTGATCGCTACCGGGAGCAGCGAGACACCGATGATGGTGATGACCGACCCGGTCACGACCTCGGGAAAGAAGTGGAGCAGCCGGGTGAAGACGGGTGCGATGAGCAGACCGACGAGGCCGGCGACGAGCAGCGCGCCGAAGACCGCCCTCAGGCCGTCGGTCCCGCCGGATGCGGTGCCCACGGCCAGGATCGTCGAGACCGCGGCGAAGGAGGTGCCCTGCACGAGGGGCTGCCGCGCACCGAACTTCCAGACACCGAGCGTCTGCAGCAGCGTCGCGACGCCCGACATGAACAGGCCGGCCGAGACGATGTAGGTGATCTGGCCCCCGCTCAGCTTGAGCGCGCTGCCGACGATGAGAGGCACGGCGACGACCCCGGCATACATGCTCAGCACGTGCTGCAGGCCGTAGACGATCATCTGCGGGAGCGGGAGACGCTCGTCGACGGGATGGACGTTGGTCGTCGGGGGGTGTGACGTCGTTGTCATGAAGACCTCCTGGATCGGGCGTGGTTCTGCGAGCGGTGCTGGTGGGTGAGACTCGCTATCGGTCACGAGTCACGTGGTGCCTCAGGTGAACTGGCGGCTGAGCGTGGCGTGGCGGTTGACGTCCTTGTAGAGCAGGTAGCGGAAGCGACCGGGGCCTCCGGCGTAGCAGGCCTGGGGGCAAAAGGCCCGCAGCCACATGAAGTCACCCTCCTGGACCTCGACCCAGTCGTTGTTGAGCAGGTAGACCGCCTTCCCCTCGAGGACGTAGAGCCCGTGCTCCATCACGTGCGTCTCGGGGAACGGGATCACCCCGCCGGGCTCGAAGGTGACGATGTTGACGTGCATGTCGTGGCGCACGTCGGTGGGGTCGGCGAAGCGTTGCGTCGTCCAGACCCCGTTGGTGCCCGGCATCTCACCACCGGGGACCTCGAGGTCACTGGTGACGAACGCCGCCGGCACCTCGATCCCGGGCACGCGCTGGTAGGCCTTCCGGATCCAGTGGAAGGAAGCCACCTCCTGGCTGGTGTTGTGCAGGGTCCAGACCTGGCCGGGAGGAAGGAAGGCGTACCCTCCGGCCGCCAGCTCGTGGGTCTCGCCGTCCAGCGTCAGGGCCAGGCTGCCGGCCACGACGAACAGCACGCCCTCGGCGCCCGGGTCGAGCTCGGGCTGGTCGCTGCCACCCCCGGGTGAGACCTCGACGATGTACTGGGAGAAGGTCTCGGCGAAGCCCGACAGGGGCCTGGCGATCACCCACAGCCGCGTCTTGTCCCAGAACGGCAGCAGGCTGGTGACGATGTCGGTCATGGTGCCCCGCGGCAGGACGGCGTAGGCCTGCGTGAAGACGGCCCGGTCGGTCGTCAGCTGGGTCTGCGGCGGCAGCCCACCGGCGGGGGTGTAGTAGCTGGGGGTGGTCACGTGGTGCTCCTTCTCGAAGGGGTGCGCGCAGGTCGCGCCGCGGGCTGGGGGTGCCGGTCAGGAACGACGGCGCATGGACTCGGTGTCCGACCGCGGGCGGGACAGCAGGTCGAGCTGTTCCCCGGTGAGTCCCACCAGGTCGAGCAGCTCCGTCTCGTCGACCGCGCCGCAGGCCTGGCCGCGGTGGAGGTAGCGGGCGAGCGCCCGCGCCGTGGCCGGCTCGTCGAGCACGCCCGACGAGCTGTTGCCGACGTAGTCGGCGAGGCGACGTGCCGCCCTGGGGAGACCCTGCCGGTAGAAGGCGAAGGTCGCGGCGTAGCGGGTGGGCAGCTGCCCGGGGTGCAGGTCCCACCCCTGGTAGAACCCCCGGCGCAACGCCCGCGCGACGAGGTCGTGGTGCGTCTTCCAGGCGGCGCGGACCTGATCCGGCCCACCCACCGGCAGGATGTTGGTCGACCCGTCGCAGACGTGGACCCCGGTGCCGGCCGCAGCGAGCTGCATGACCTGCTTGGCGTGGTCGGCGACCGGGTGGTCGGACGACTGGTTCTCGGCCGAGATCTGCAGCGAGGCGCTGTAGTCGTAGGTCCCGTAGTGCAGCGAGGTCACCCGGTGGTCCCCGGCGTGGATCGCCGCAGCGAGCGGGGCCGACCCGTCGGCCCCGAGGATGAGCTGGGGGGTCTCGACCTGGATCTCGAAGCCGAGCGCCCGGTCGGCCAGACCGTAGGCCGACTCCAGGGCCCGGCAGGTCGCCACCATGGCCTCCACCTGGCTGACCGTGCTCACCTTCGGGAAGGTCAGCACCAGCCCGGGTGGCAGCTCGCCCAGCCGCTCGAGCAGACCGCCGAGGAACAGGTCGAGGGTCCGGATGCCGCGACGACGCGTCGGCGCCTCGAAGCACTTGAAGCGGATGCCGATGAAGGCAGGCGAGACCCCGCCGGAGACGGCGGCGGCGACGGCCGCGGCCGCAGCGATGCTGTCGGCGTCCTCGGTCGCCTCACCACGATCGCCGTACCCGTCCTCGAAGTCGAGACGAAGATCCTCGATCGGGCTCGTGGTCAGCTTGGCGACGACGCGGTCGGCGACCTGGGCGGTGAGGTCGTCGGCCATCCCCAGCTCGGCGCAGACGGCAGCCATGCCCCCGTGCTCGGCGACGAGGTCGAGGGCGGTGCGGCCCCACTGGGACGGCAGGTCAGGAGCGTAGCGGTCGGCGGGCACGTAGACGGTGTGGACGGGCTGGCGACGACCGTCCTCCCCCGGATAGCTCTCGGCCAGGAAGGTGTCGGTGGAGACGAGGGACCGGTCGACGTCGTCGAGGACGCCGTCGGCGAGCGCGGGGTGGGTCCCGGCGACGTCAGCGGTCATCACGGTCCTCGGGGTCGGCACCGGACGCAGAGTCGGTGGAGTCGGCGGAGGTGGTGGAGTCGGTGGAGGTGGCCACGACGGCCTCGGCCACGGCGACCGCGACGCGTGGGTCGAAGACGCTGGGCACGATGTAGCTGGCGTTGAGCTCCGCGGGACTGACGCAGTCGGCGATCGCGTGGGCCGCGGCCACCAGCATCGCGGTCGTGATGTCTCGCGCACCCGCGTCGAGCAGGCCGCGGAAGAGACCAGGAAAGGCCAGCACGTTGTTGATCTGGTTGGGGAAGTCGCTGCGCCCGGTGGCGACGACGGTGGCGTGCTGGGCGGCGTCGAGCGGGTGGATCTCCGGGTCGGGGTTCGCCAGGGCCAGGACGACGGCCCCGTCGGCCATGCTCGCCACGTGCTCGGCCGCGATGACGTTGGGTGCGGAGACGCCGATGAAGACGTCCGCGCCCACCATCGCCTCGTGGAGCGTGCCCGACACGTTGTCGGGGTTGGTGTGGTCGGCGATCCACTGGCGGTGCTCGTCGGCATAGCCGTCGCCGCGGTGGATGGCCCCCGAGCGGTCGCAGACGACGATGTGACCCGCTCCCTGGGCGTGCAGCAGCTGGACGATGGCGTGGCCTGCGGCGCCGGCGCCGCTCACCACGACCCGCGCCTGCTCGATCGTCTTGCCGACCACCCGCAGGGCGTTGACGAGCGCGGCCAGGACGACGATGGCGGTGCCGTGCTGGTCGTCGTGGAAGACGGGGATGTCGAGCTCGGCCCGCAGCCGCCGCTCGATCTCGAAGCAGCGCGGGGCGGCGATGTCCTCGAGGTTGATGCCGCCGTAGACCGGCGCGATGGCCTTGACGACGGCGATGATCTCCTCGGTGTCCTTGGTGTCGAGACAGACCGGCCACGCGTCGACACCGGCAAAACGCTTGAACAGGGCGGCTTTTCCCTCCATGACGGGCAGGGCGGCCGCCGGTCCGATGGCACCCAGCCCCAGCACGGCCGTCCCGTCGGTGACGACGGCGACCGTGTTGCGCTTGATGGTGAGCCGGCGCGCGTCGTCGGGGTTGGCGGCGATGGCGAGACAGACCCGGGCCACGCCGGGGGTGTAGGCCCGCGACAGGTCGTCGCGGGTGCGGAGCTCGACCTTGGGCTCGACCGAGAGCTTCCCGCCCAGGTGCATCAGGAACGTGCGGTCGCTGACCTTGCCGACGCTCACTCCGGGGATCGCGTCGACGCTGGCGGCCACCTGCTGGGCGTGCTCGTCGCCGCCGGTGTTGCAGGTGATGTCGACGGTGACGCTCTGGTGGGTGGACTCGATGACGTCCAGGGCGGTGATCTCCGCTCCTGCGGCCGCCGCTGCGGCGGCCAGCTCGGAGGTGGCGGTGTAGCCGGCGGGTGCGGAGACCCGCATCGTGATGGCGTGGCCGGGGGTGGGACGGGTCATCGTCACGGTCCTCTCGGGAGGTGTTCGGGGCTGGTTCGGGCTAGTTGGGCGGTGTGGGATGGCAGGTCGCTAGCCGAGGCCGAAGTCCGCGAGCAGCCCCTCGTACGCCTTGACCCGCGGACCGGCGAACTCCTCGACGGTGCTGGTGCGCAGGCCCAGCGTGACCAATCCCTGCACGGTGACGGTGGCGGCGGCGACCCCGTCGACGACGGGAGCCCCGATCGCCTCGGAGATGTGGGCGCAGAGATCGGTCATCCCGGCGCAGCCGAGGACGATCACGTCGGACTGGTCGCGCTCCAGCGCCTCACGGCACGCAGCGGTGATGCGTTCACGGGCGCCGGGCGACGTCTCGAGCTCGAGCACCGGGATCTCGCAGGCGTGCACGCCACGGCACGCGGTGGAGACGCCGTAGCGCTCGGCCAGGTCCCACGCCCGGCCCCGGGTGCGGCCCAGCGTGGTGACCACGCTGAACGAGCGGCCGAGGTAGGTCGCCGTGCGCATCGCCGCCTCGGCGATCCCCACCACCGGGCCGCGCGCCAGCTCGCGGGACGCGTCGAGGCCCGGGTCGCCGAAGCACGCGATGACGTAGGCGTCGACGCCCTCGGCCTCCCCCCTCGCCACCTCGGCGAGGATGCCCGGCACGGCCAGCGCCTCGTCGTAGTGGCTCTCGATCGAGGCCGGGCCCATCGCCGGGGAGACCGCGTCGACGACGACGCCGGCCCCGGCGACCGCTCGGGCACTCTCCCCGATCAGCGACGTCATCGACCAGGTCGTGTTGGGGTTGATCACGCGGATACGGATCATCGAGTCGGTCTCCTTCGTCCGTGGGACTGGCCCGGGGGCGCCCCGGTGGGAGCGACGCTAGCCCCGTCGCGCTACGGGATTGAAGGGCTGCAGACATATATGTGGGATATACGAGCGGTACGCCTCAGTCGCCCTCCGCCACCCCAGTCCCCGCGCCCGAGGTCACACCTCGCCGGCGGCCCGTTCGAGTCGCTTGTAGTGCTTGCGGGAACGCCTGACCAGCTCGTCCGCGTCGCGCGCGAGGAAGGCAGCGAGCATGGCGCTGTGGTCGGCGTACATGCGCTCCCGCTCGACGGCCGTGACCGTGGACATGGGTTGCGCAGGGTCGGTGACGTTCCACACCAGCTCGAACATGTGCAGCAGGCGGTGCATCCGCGACGGGGCGAGGAGAGCCAGGTGGAACCGGCGGCTGTCCCGGTGGTATCCCCGGTAGTCGTTCGCCGCCAGCTCCGCCGCCAGTGCCGCATGCACCTCGACGGCGACAGCGTCGTCGTCGTCGGTGGCTCGGGCGACCGCCGACCGCAGCGCGGCTGCCTCGAGGACCTCACGGATCACGTAGAGCTCCCGCAGCTCGTCACGGGTGAGCTCGGCGACACGGTAGCCCTGGCGCGGCACGTGGTCGACCAGTCCCTCACCGATGAGGGTCTTCAGTGACTCGCGCACCGGGATGACGCTCACCGCGAAGAACGAGGCGACATCGCCCAGGGGGATGGCGGTGCCGGGCGCGGCGTCACCGGCCAGGATCACCCGACGCAGCTCCTCGAGGATCTCCTCCTGGCCGCAGGGCCGGCCGGGACTGAAAGACACCAGCCGCGCGACCAGCCCCGACGGCGACGACGATTCGTCGGCCACAGCGACCCTCCTCGACTCGGCGTCGAGCGCACTCGACCACCGCGCTCAGGCCACGACCCTCGCACGTTTCTCTCAGGAGGGGGTAGCGTGCCTCGCTCGTGCCCACGACCTCAGGTCTGGTCGAGCCACCGGATGACCGCTCGGCCACGGCGGTTTCCAGCAGGGTCCTCCCAGAGGTCGAGCTCGGTCGAGATGGCGCGCACGTGAGACTCGACCCCGCCCCCCAGGTGCCCGAGGGCATTCGCCCTCGGTCTCCACCACCAGCGTGGCCTCGACGTCTCCACCGAGGGTGGCGTCCCGGCAGCCGCTGGTCACGGCGCCCGCTGCTCCGCAACAGAGTTCCCCCCGTCCACGACCAGGCACTGGCCCGTGACGTACGCCGCTCCGGGCGTGCAGAGCCAGGCGACCGGCGACGCGACCTCATCGGGGGTGCCGCTGCGGCGCATGGGGGTGGTCGCTCCCTGCCGTGCTTCGTCCTCGGTCTGCGAACCGGAGGCGATCCATCCCGGCGCCACCGCATTCGCGGTGATGCCGTCAGCGGCCAGGTCGACGGCCAGAGAGCGGACGAGGCCCACGACGCCCGCCTTCGCTGCGGCATAGGCCGCGTCCCCGCGCATCGCCATCACCGGGCCGGTGACGCTGGAGACCATGACGATCCGCCCCCACCCGTGGGCCCGCATGATCGGCACGGCGGAGCGGGTCATGAGGAAGGCTGTGTCCAGGTTGCGCCGCAGGCCGTGCTGCCAGGCGTCGTATGCCAGTCCGTCGACACCGCCGGAGAGGGCGTCGTCATCGCTCACCGACACCATTCCCGCGTTGTTCACGAGGATGTCGACGGTGCCCCAGAGTCCCATGACCCTGGCGACGACGTCGTCCGCGGCTGCGGGGTCCGTGAGGTCGGCGACCACACCGGCTGCCCGGACGCCGGCTTGCTGCAGGTCGTGCACCCGGTCGTGGACGCGGTCAGTGGTGGCGGTGAGAGCCACGGCGGCACCGAGCTCACCGAGCCGCCGACAGACGGCCATGCCGATGCCGGTGGCGCTTCCGGCGCCAGTCACGACGGCGACGCGCCCCGTCAGGTCGAGCCCGGTCATGATCGTCTGCACCTGCAGAGGGTGTCAGACCCTGCCGGTGGCGTCACCCCAGCAGCCTCCGCACTGCCCACGGCAGGATCTGGTCGCCCGCCACTGCCCAACCCGCCCTCAGAACGGACTCGCACACCATGACGCCCCGCCGACCCGGCTCTCGGACCTCGGGGCGCCGGCATCCTGCGCCCCAGACAGATGCTGGCACGCCACCGCCACCGCCATCGGGGCGGCTGCGGTCGCGGTCGCCGCCCTCGCCCTCGTCACCAACGGCGTGCACTTCCCGAGCGACGTGATCGCTTCGGTCGTCTGGACCCTGGCCGTCGCCCCGGCGGTGCGCTACCTCTGGGTCGACCTCGTCATGCCCCGGGTGCCGCTGCTCGGCACGGGGTGACAGGAGCACTGACGCCGGGCGCGCAGGGGCCAGGTCAGGGCTGACCGACAGTCACGCGCACCGGAACACCTCACGCCCGGACGCCGTGGCGGCCCCCTGCACCGCGAGGGTGTCACGGACGACGCCGAAGACCTCCTCGAGCGGCAGGGGTGAGTCAGCGATCCGCAGGTTCGGGTTGGTGACGGCGACCGGGTGCCACCAGGCGCCGTCAGCGGTGATGGTGGGCTCAGGCTCGAGGGTGTCGATCGAGACGTGCAGTCCGGAGTCGGCGAATCCCTCCTGCGCGACCGGACGGATCAGCCGGTCGTCAGGCCCGATGCCCTCACCGTCGAGGCGGGCGTGCAGAGCCTGGACGCCCGACAGGTCCTCGTCGTACATCGTGGCGGCTACGCGCACCCGGAAACCGAGCGAGCGGGCGAGGCCGATCCCGTCCAGAGCGCGGGCCCAGGACCCGGCACCGCGCTGACGGTCGTGCACGTCGGGGGTCGCCGAGTCGAGACTGACCTGCAGCACCACGTCGCGGTCCAGCGACTCCAGGGTCTCGCGGCGGCGACCGCGACCGAAGACCATCGCGTTGGTGAGGATGGTGCGCGACAGCCCGGCTCCGGCGGCCACCAGCTCACCCAGGTCGGGGTGCATGAACGGCTCGCCGCCGGTCAGGAACAGCTCGCGACCACCGCTCGCGGCGAACTCGCGGAACACCTCCCGGGCCACCTCGGCGGGCAGCCGACGGGCAGCGGCCCGAGGCGACGACTCTGCGCAGCAGTAGAGGCAGGCGAGGTTGCAGTCGAAGTTGGTGTAGGCCCACAGCCGGTGGCCGACCGGTGTGCGGTCGCCCTGGCTGAAGACGCTCGTCGGACGCACCGCGGCCTGTGACTTGGCCACCGCGAACCACCACGGGCCGGACGCGGTCTCGGCGAGCTCACCGGTGACCGGGTGACCCGCCAGCTCGGCCCAGACCGGGAGGTCGACCGCCACGCTCGGCTCCTGGCTGCGGATGGCCAGCACCTCACCGGCGTCCAGCTGCCGCATCGTCCGCGTGATCAGCAGCAGCAGCCCACTGCCGCAGTCCATGTCGCCTCCGTCGAGCAGCCTCGCCACCGAGCCGAGCTCATGAGGAACCGACGGGTCGCTGCACGGAGAGTCAGGCATGGGTCGAGCCTAGGCGTGCGTGTCAACCGGGCGTCAGGGGGCGAGTGTCGACCCGGCCCCAGGGGATGAGCCGCGCTACTGTGGCGGGCGTGCCAGAGCCTCAGCGCAGTGCCGACGACGGGGGTGCCTCCGGCGCGATGCTGGCTGCGCCGTCGAGCCCGGAGATCCCCGTGTTCGACGGTGGCGACCTGGCCTGCGGCGAGCTCCTGCTGGGTCTGCTCAAGGCCCTGACCGACGTCGCCGACGGGACCGCGGTGAGGGTCGTCGCCACCGACCCCGCGGCCCCCATCGACATCCCGGCCTGGTGCCACCTCACAGGCCACGACTACGTCGGCGCCGGGACTCACACGGATGGCCGTCCCTGCTTCGACCTGATCTTCTCCGGGGCCGCCCGCCGCACCCGACCGGGCCGTCCCTGGCACCTCGACGACGTTGCACCCGGCGTCGCCCACGACCCACCTCCACCCACCCCGAAGGGAACCACCGCATCATGAACGGTCTGGTCATCAACCTCACCCACTCCTCCGACGACGTGGATCGCACCAGCGTCGCCATGGTCGTCGCCGGCGCCGCTGTCGCGTCGGCCCAGCAGACCTCGGTGTTCCTGTCCTCCGAAGGGGTGCGGCTCGCTCAGAAGGGCGTTGCCGAGACCCTGCACGAAGAGGGCTTCGCTCCCCTCGGCGACCTCGTGTCCAGCTATGTCGAGGCCGGCGGCACCTTCCTGGTCTGCAGCCCCTGCGCCAAGAAGCGTGGCATCGGTGAGGACGACCTGATCGAGGGTGCGACGGTCGTCGGCGGGGCGAGCCTGGTCGCCCTGCTGGCCAAGGGCGCAGCGTCGTTGTCCTTCTGACGCGACCCCGAGCGGCGGGCGTCAGGCTCGCCGGGATCCCGACGTCCCGACCAGCCCGGTCGGGACGTCGTCCAGGCCCACCTGGAAGAGGCTTGGTCATGAGTGGTGCCACGAGTCGGGCAGCGACCACGAGCGGCAGCCAGGAGTCTCCGGGCCACGCCGCCCTGATGGCCAGGGCCCTCACCGCGCTGAGCATCGTCACCGGGCTCGTCTGGCTGACCAACGGCGTGGCCACGCTGATCGGCAGGGCGACCTACGACCTCGGCTCCCTGTCGTTCATCCTGGTCAGCCGCGGGGTGGCGTAGGGCGTCGCCGAGATCGCCTCGTCGTAGACCTCCATCGCGCCGCTGAGGGTCTTGTCCGCGACGTCGTCCTGCCGAACTCGGGTTCTTCGGGTGGTTCCTCACCGTCGCCGAGCTGGCGATCGGTCGGGGACTGGTCCTCGGGTGCTGCCTCGGGCGGCCACCAGCGCCAGGGTTGCCGATGTGCGCCGAGGATAGACCGGGCGGGTGCCGCCGGTCACCGCGAGCTTCTCGGGGGGTCTGGCCTGTGCGGTCCTGTGACGCTGGGTCCCACCACTGAGCCGCGGCAGCCGATCCGGGGCCTGCGTCACCCGCACGTCACAAACCCGTCATCTGCCCCGGCCTGGCCAGTCAGCGGCGGCGTCTCGCGGCGACCACGACGAACACCGCGGCCACGGCTGCGACCACCGCGCCGACCACGACCCGACCACCGAGACGACCGGTGCCGTATGCCGTCGCCGTCCGGATGATCGTCGGGAGCCCGGCCACCGTGGGGGTGAACCGCACGGCCCCGGCCGGCGACAGACGCACGACCCCCAGCCGCCGACCGCGCGAGGTCACGGCCACCGGGAGGTCCGAGACCTGATCCAGCGGGAGCCAGTCCGGCAGGTCGGTGAGCCCGGCACCGCGCAGGCCGAGCCCCGGGACGCACCGCAGGAGCACGCCGGGATCGACGACGTCGAGCACCAGACCGTCGGTGCTGGTCAGCCGGGCCGTCGTGACCCCCCGGTCGTCGCCCACCTCGAGATCGAGGTCGGCGACGACCTGGAGGCGGCGACCGGTGTCAGCCACCGTTCTTGGCGGCGGCTCCGCGGTTGTCCTTGTCGGAGGTCGTGATGCGCAGGGTGCCGTTGAGCTTCCAAGTGGCGGCGGTGTTGTCGTCGCCAGCCGCCCTCGGGACGTCGATCTTCATGTCGACGAAGGTGTAGTCGATCGTGGCCTCCTGCCCGGTCAGGTAGGACCACATGTCCCGGCCGAGGTCGGAGAAGGTCGTGGTGTTGGAGGTGTCGTTGCTGGTCATGAAGATGCTCCTGTGGATCGATCGCGAGGTCGGCTCGCCGTTGAGCGCGGAAGGGAGAATTCCCTTGCCGCTCAGTGCCTTCGACCCTAACTTCCCTGACCACCGCTCGCACTCCTCGTGACCCACCAACGGCAGTCGCAGGCCCAGGGCACGGCGTTCACCCGTCTCGAGGGCACCGACGAGCCCACCGGAGAGCAGACAGCGCGCTGCCGCTGTCGGCGAGCGCGTCCATCACGTGACCGAGAGCCCGGACTCGTCGCGGACGCAGGCGAGCTGCGTGCCGTCGGCGACGAACGCCGTGGCCTCGAGCGGGGATCGGCTGGTGGCGTCTGCCGAACCTACCGCCCGATGGACCCTGACGACCGGCCCGGTGGTGGGAGTAGCGTCACGCCCTGAGCCCCACCGACCTGCCCAACCCCGCAACGCCAAGGAGACCCGAGATGGACTACGCAGTCCTCGACCCCGCCACCGGAGACGTGGTCCGCAGCTATCCCACCGCGACCGACACCGAGGTGTCGGCCGCGATCGACGCGGTCGCTGCCGCGCACCGCGCCTGGGCGGCGCGCTCGGTCGCCGATCGGGCCGCCGTCGTGCGCACGATCGGGACGCTGCACGCCGAGCGGGCCCAGGAGCTCGCGGCGATCATCCAGCGCGAGATGGGCAAGCCCCTCGACGAGGCCGTGGGCGAGATCGAGTACTCCGCCTCGATCTACGAGTACTACGCCGACCGCGCCGAGACCTTCCTCGCCGACCAGCCCATCGAGCTGCTGGCCGGTGAGGGCACGGCCGTGATGCGCCGCAGCTCGGTCGGGGCCCTGCTCGGCATCATGCCGTGGAACTACCCCTACTACCAGGTCGCCCGCTTCGCCGGCCCGAACCTCGTCACCGGCAACACCATCCTGCTCAAGCACGCACCGCAGTGCCCCGAGTCGTCCGCCGCCATCGAGGCGATCTTCCGCGAGGCGGGCTGCCCCGACGACGTCTTCGTCAACCTCTACGCCACCAACGAGCAGGCCGCGACGATCATCGCCGACCCGCGCGTGCAGGGGGTGTCACTGACCGGCTCCGAGCGGGCGGGCGCGGCGGTGGCCGAGGTCGCGGGACGCAACCTCAAGAAGGTCGTGCTCGAGCTCGGCGGCTCCGACCCCTTCATCGTGCTCAGCTCCGACGACCTCGACGCGACCGTCGACGCCGCGGTGGCCGCCCGCCTCGAGAACACCGGCCAGGCCTGCAACGCCGCCAAGCGCTTCATCGTCGCCGACGCCCTCTACGACAGCTTCACCGCCAAGCTCACCGAGAAGATGGCGGCCGGCTGGTCCGGGGCCCCGCTGTCCTCTCCGCAGGCGGCCAGGAACCTCGCCGAGCAGGTCGACCGGGCCGTCGCCCAGGGGGCCCGGCTCGCCACCTCGGGCGAGCGCGACGGGTGCTTCTTCCCACCGGCCGTGCTGACGGGCGTCACGACGCAGAACGACATCTACCGCGAGGAGCTCTTCGGCCCCGTGGCGACGGTCTACCGGGTCACCGACGAGGAGGCGGCGATCGAGCTGGCCAACGACACTCCCTACGGCCTCGGGTCGTATGTCTTCACCACCGACCCCGCGCAGGCCGACCGGGTCGCCAACGCCCTGCAGACCGGCATGGTCTTCGTCAACGGCGTCGGTGCCGACGGCCCCGAGCTGCCGTTCGGAGGCGTGAAGCGCTCAGGCTTCGGCCGTGAGCTGGGCAGCCTCGGCATCGAGGAGTTCGTCAACAAGAAGCTCGTGCGCGTCATCGGCTGAGCCGGCCGGGCGGGGGCCGGCACGCTTCGGCGGCCGGTCCCCCGGGTAGGCCACCTCCCGCAGGAGGGCCCGCAACCTGACGACCGAGCAGGCGTGCATCGACCTCGTCGAGGCCACCGGGCAGCGCGTCGGCCGCATCGACGTCGTGACCCTCGGCGCCGGTGAGCAGCGAGCCTCCGACTCCGTCCTCGACATCCCGAGCGACTACTTCGACTCGGTGATGAAGACCAACGTCTGCGCCCCCTTCTGGCTCGTCAAGGCGGCGCTGACCCCCATGCGGCCCGGGTCGAGCATCATCACCACGTCGTCGATCCGGGCCTGCCGGCCCTCCCCCGACCTGGTCCACTACGCCAGCACTAAGGCGGCCATCAACACCTTCAGCAAGGCCCTGGCCCTGCAGCTGGGTGCACAGGGGATCCGCGTCGGGGCCACGCCTCTCGGCCGTCCGGGTCAGCCGGCCGAGTGCGCCCCCGCCTCCGTGTTCCTCGCGTCGGCCGAGTCGTTGTACGTCAGCGGCGAGACGCTCGGCGTCACCGGCGGGAGGCCCACCCCCTGAGCGCACGCACGTCGAGCGGCGCGAGCACCAGGGTGCAGGACGGCTATGACGGCTACGGCCTGGCCGGCCGGGCCACCCCCGTCGACGCCCCGGCGTCGACGAGGGGTGGCGCCCGGTGGGCGGCGGCGGCCAGTGGTGCCGTCGCCAGCTCGAAGGTCCCCGCCGCGTCGAAGACGACGTTGGCGGAGCCGGCCGCGTTGAACGCGAAGAACGCGTCTGTGCCGGGGCGCGGTGGCAGACCGAGCCCGATGATCGCGCCGTTGGCCACGATGCCCCCGGCGTTGGCGTTGACGCTGCTCACCGTGGGGCGGATCAGGTCGGAGGGCCAGGTGGTGAGGTACGACGCTCGGGTCGGGCTCACGAGGGTGAGGTTGCCGGCGATGCCCGCCGTCGTCGGCGTCACCACCGGGGCGCCCGAGAGGGCCCGGGTCTCGCCCGGCCCGAAGGCGGGCCCGCCCAGCTCGGCGCGACGGGTGTCGATGAGGCGGCTCGAGTTCATGAACGGCACGAAACGAGCGTCCTGGGCACCGTCCGGCGTGCTGCCCGGGGTCGTCATCAGCCCGACGACGTCGACGATGCCGTGCACGGTCCCGGCGGGCACCCGGGCCAGCACCATGATCTGCGGCAGGCCGTCAGGGTTGTCGTGGCCCACCTTGACGATGGCGAGGTTGGACTTGTTCTCCCCCCGACGGAAGTTGACGCTCGAGGTGGCCGGCGGGTTGTCCGGCCCGGAGTCGCCGTCCCAGGCCGTGAAGAACCCCGACCGGGTCGCGCTGACGGCCGAGATGTTGACGACGGCCGCGGTGATGCTGTTGTTGAACGCCTGGTCGGTGAAGTTGAAGACGAGCTTGTACCAGTAGTAGTCGCCGAAGGGGGTCGCCGGGCTCGTGGTCCTGGTGTCGAGCTTGCGGTAGGGCTCGACCCCGGTGAAGCCGCCGTACTGCATCCCGGCGCTCTGCGCCCCGGCGTCGGTCGCGGCGTAGTAGCCGACGACGTCGATGATCGCGTCGATCGAGCCGACGGCGTTGAAGATGCTGACCCGTCCGTCGGCGTGCAGGGGCACCGTGACGAGGTTGGTCAGGCTGTCGAGGCTGCCGATGTTGATGGACGACGTCGGGGGCCTCATCACGTCGGCGGGGTAGACCGTGAGGAAGGTGCCCGCGGTCGGGTGGACGGTCGAGAGGTTGAGCACGACCGCACTGACCTCCGAGGCAGCAGGCAGCCGTCCCGTGCCACCGAGCATCGTCGTGACGACCCCCCCGGGGCCGATCTTGCCGACGCGCGAGAGCCCGGTGCCGTCACGGGTGTCCATCATGCGCAGGGGCGCCAGCGGCACGTAGGCACCGTTGGGAGCCGCCGTGGCGAGCCCCGGCAGGGCCGTGGTCGCCGACGCCTCGGTGGGGCTGAGGGGGGTGACCGTCACCGCGAGCGCGGCGAGGGCGACGGCGACCGTGAGCAGGCGCCTGACGGTCGTGCCGAGCGTTGCGGCAGGGTCGTGCGAGAGCGAAGGCATGCGGATGAGGTCCCCCCGTGCGCAGTGACGGCCGCGGTGTCCTGGCCGGGCCCCGACTGGGCCGAGCCCGACTGTAGGACGCGCGGGCGCCTCAGCGCCGGGGAATGACGGAATATCCGAATCCGCGCTGCGACGGGACTCACGAGCAGTCAGCGGGCGGAGTCAGCGACCCTCGTGATCCGCAGGATCGCGTCGAAACAGGCCACGGCGTCGTCGGCGAAGGGCAGGTGGCCGCAGCCCGGCAGGGTGACGTGCCGCGCCCAGGCCATCTGCCACTGCGCCCGGGCCGACTGGGTGCGATGGGTCAGCAGCAGGTCACGCGAGCCCCAGGCGATCGTCACCGGCACGGCGCGCAGGGCAGGGGTCGTGCGCGGCTCCCACCGACCGACGCCCGGGTCACCTGTGCCGCTGCGGTCGCCGTCCACGGTGCTCCTTCCGGCGGTCGCCCCCGCTCGAAGATCTTCGAGTTGTGGCGACCCATATCGGGCAAGGCCCTCCACAACTCGAAGATCTTCGAGTTGTGGCGACAGCGGCGCGGGCGAGCCGTCCGGTCCTACTCGGCGCCGACCTCGGCCGGCCCGCGCGCCGTCACGAGGAAGTCGGCCGGGTCGAGCCGCGCTGTGCGCCGGGCGTACTCCGAGGCCGACCCGGGCCAGTTGGTGACGATGCGACCGCTGGCGGCGCGGTACCAGCTCGAGCAGGTGGCCCAGACCGAGCGGTCGAGCCTCGCCAGCAGCTCGGTGTCGTAGGCCGCCTCGACCTCGGTGCGCACCTCGAGGGCGCCGCCGCCCTGGGCCGCGAGCAGCCGCGCCGCCTGGGCGATGTAGCCCGCCTGCGCCTCGTGGAAGTAGACGACCGAGGTGTTGCCCGTGTTGGTGTTGGGGCCGTAGACCAGGAAGAGGTTGGGGAAGCCCGGCACCGACAGGCCGAGGTAGGCGTGCGCGCCACCGGCCCAGGCGTCGGCGAGCCTCGTGCCTGCGCGACCGACGACCTCGAGGGGCGCGACGAGGTCGGTGGCCGCGAACCCCGTGCCCAGGACCAGCACGTCGGCCCGGTGCAGGCGCCCGTCGGCGGTGCGCACCCCCTCCTCCTCGACGCGGTCGATGGCCTCGGTGACGAGGTCGACGTCCGGGCGAGCCAGAGCGGGGAACCACGTGCTGGTGAACAGCACCCGCTTGCAGCCCATGCGGTGGTCGGGCGTGGCGCGCCGCCTGAGCTCGGGGTCACGCAGCTGGATCCGGCGCTGGGCGGTGGAGGCGAGCCGGAGCGCTCCGCTCGCGACCGCGTTACCCGTCACCGCCAGCCCCATCAGCTGCGTCACCCGCCAGGTCGTCTCACGGCCGATGTGCATCGATGCCGGCACTCGCTGCTTGAGGGCGCGTGACACCCGGCCGTAGCGACGGGCGGGCTTCGGCAGCGTCCACGGCGCCGAGCGCTGCAGCACCGTGACGTGCTCGGCCGGGCCGGCGATCACCGGCACGATCTGGATCGCGCTCGCCCCGGAGCCGATCACGGCGACCCGACGACCAGCCACGTCGAGGTCGGGCGTCCACCGGGCCGAGTGGACGACCGGGCCGCCGAACGTCTCCAGACCCTTGATCTGTGGCACGGCGGGCTTGCTCAGCTGGCCGACGGCCGTGACGAGCAGGTCGCACTCGAGCACCCTCCCGTCGGCCGTCTCGACCGCCCAGGTCGTCGACGCCTCGTGCCAGACCGCCCGGACGACCTCGGTCCCCAGTGCGAGGTGCCGGCGCAGGTCGAAGCGGTCGACGACCGCCTCGAGGTAGGCCTGGATCTCGTCGGCCGGGGGGAATCGGCTGGACCAGTGCGGGTTCGGAGCGAACGAGAACGAGTAGAGCGGCGCGGGGATGTCGCAGGCGCAGCCCGGATAGCGGTTGGCCAGCCACACCCCGCCGACGGCCTGCGCCGAGTCGACCACCACGAGGTCCTCGACCCCGGCCTGCTTGAGGCGCACGGCTGCCGCGACCCCGCCGAAGCCGGCTCCGACCACGATCGCCCGAGGCGCCCGACCCGCGGGATCGTCGGGCCGTGGGAGTGCGAGGGACACTGTCGCCTCCTGGACTCAGATGGGGGTCAGCCGCGAAGCTACCAAACTGTTGACGCCCCGCCCATCGTCTCGGACGGAGAGCCGCCCTCACTCCTGCGGGCGGACGACGGACTTCAGGGCACCGGGGTCGGTGCGGGCGGCCGTCAACGCCGACTCGGCCTCGGCGAGCGGGAAGTGCCCGGTCACGAGCGGCGCGAGGTCGACCCGGCCCGAGGCGACGAGCGCGATGGCCGTCGGCCAGGTGTTGGCGTAGCGGAAGGTCCCCGTGACCGTGAGCTCGCGCTCCTGGATGCGTGACACGGGCAGCGTCGCCTCGTCGCCGCCCATGCCGACGAGGACGGCCCGGCCGGCGCGGGCCAGCGAGCGGAGCCCGAGGCCGACGGCTGTGGGGTGCCCGGAGCACTCGAGCAGCACCGTCGGCTCGGGCCCTCCCCCGAGCGGGACCCCGTCGTCCGACCGCGTGTCGACGACCCGTGTGGCTCCGAGGGCCGAGGCCACCGCCAACCGTGCGGGCTGGACATCGGTCACGACCGTCTCGGTGGCGCCGAAGGCGCGGGCCACCTGCAGGGCCAGGAGCCCGACCGGCCCGGCTCCGGTCACGAGGACCCGGTCCCCCGCCGTCACGCCGGCCTTGCGGCAGGCCCACACCGCGACGGAGACGGGCTCGAGCAGCGCGGCACGGTCGAGGTCCATGTCGTCTGGCACGGGGTGCGTGAAGGACTCGTGGGCGATCACCAGCTCGGCGAACGCGCCGTCATACGGGGGGGTGGCGTAGAACCGCATGGCCGGGCAGAGGTTGTAGCGACCGGCCAGGCACTCCGAGCAGACGAGGTCGGGGACGCCGGGCTCGATCGAGACCCGGTCGCCCACCGTGACCCGCGTGACCCCGGCACCGACTGCCGCCACGACACCCGCCGCCTCGTGACCGAGCACCATCGGCCGGTCGACGACGTAGCTGCCGATGCGACCGTGCTCGTAGTAGTGGATGTCCGACCCGCAGACCCCCACCGACTCGACCCTGACCACCACCTGCCGCGCTCCAGCGACCGGGTCCGGTCGCTCCTCCATCCGTAGGTCGTTCACCCCGTGCAGCACACTGGCCCGCATCGTCGTCTCCTGTCGGTCCGGGCGCAGGGCGGGTGCCCTGCGGCGAATGGGTGTGGGTCTGGTCAGTCCGGCGTCACGACCGACCAGGACGTCCAGTGGGTGGAGGGGTGCCGGAGGCGGCCGTCGACTCCATCGGCACCCGAGAGCGCACGGAGGATCTCGCGACCCCACTCGCCGCCGCTGCAGGCCCGGGCCCGCAGGAGCTGCTCGACACTCCACTCCTCGTGCTGGTCGATGACCGCGCGGGCAGCGTCCCGGGCGTCGCTGGCCAGATGGGCGCGCAACCGCCTCTCCCGGGACGGAGCAGGGGCGGCCAGCTGCTCGAGGGCCCAGGCCAGCCCCTCCAGCATGAGCAGCGCGCTGACGGGGCTCTGTCCGTGAGGATCCGACATGCCTGCCCCCTTCTCGGCGCTGCTCGGTCGCGGGCAGTGACCCGGATCGGCCACGACCACCATCGACTCAGGCTAGTCACGGCTCTGGGTGGCGGCTAGCGTGCGCCGTGCCGCAGTGTGGTACTCAGATTCCCGTCGACACCCGCTCCGAGCGTGGACGGGTCCCGCTGCGGGATGGAGGAGACCACATGACCAGCGCCCGTCACCTCTCCCGGCCGACGCTCGTCGCCGAGCAGCTGGTCGGCCGCCCGGCCGGGCGGGAGGTCGTGATCACCGACCCGGACAGCTCGGTGCGCTGGCACCAGCACGACTACCCCTACCCGCAGGCCCAGTGGAACTACCACCCGGAGCTCGAGGTCCACCTCATCCGGCACGGGACGGGCCGCTTCATCGTGGGGGATCGCATCGGGACCTTCGGCCCGGGGCACCTCGTGCTCGTCGGTCCCGACCTCCCGCACGAGTGGATCAGCGACCTCGAGCCCGGTCAGACCCAGCACAAGCGCGACACCGTGCTCCAGTTCGAGCAGGACTGGTTGCGCTCGTGCCAGGCGGTGCTCCCCGAGCTGGACGCCGTGCAACGCCTCGTCCACCAGGCCAGTCGCGGCATCGAGTTCTCGGGGGACGCGGCCGCTGAGGCCGCCGAGCACCTCGAGGCCATGGGGACCAGCACCGGCCCACGTCGACTGGCCCACTTCTTCCACCTGTTCGCCATCCTCGCCACCGCACCATCGGGCGACCGGAAGACGCTCGCCCACGAGTGGTTCACCCCCCGGGGCGACCGTGCCGCCGAGGTGATGGACCTGACACTGAGATACATCGTGGCCAACCTCGGCGGCGAGATCCGGATGAGCCCGCTGGCCCGGCAGGCGGGCCTGAGCGACTCGGCCTTCTCCAAGCTGGTGGTGCGGGCGGGCAACCTGACCTTCACCGAGCTGGTGCGACAGCTGCGCCTGTCCCAGGCCTGCCGGCTGCTCCAGCAGAGCGACGCCACCGTCGCCTCCATCAGCCACGAGGTCGGCTACACCAACCTGTCGAACTTCAACCGGCAGTTCCGTCGGGAGTACGGCGTGACCCCGAAGGAGTTCAGGGCCGTCAGACGGTGACGCCCGGCCGGCGTCGCAGCGAGATGTCGGCGCACTCTGCGCACGTGTCGTCCGAGACGACCCCGGCGCGGATGAGCAGCCCGAAGACGTAGCACCCGGCGCAGAAGCCCAGACCCCCCTCGAGCGCCGCGAAGACCAGCAGGACCGACAGCAGCACCACCGTCACCACGGGGGCCCCGAGGGCCAGGGCCAGGGAGGCGCCCACGGTGAAGGTGAGCCCCACCGCCTGGGCGAAGCGCTTGGGGGCACCGGCCACCATGCGGGGCGCCCCGAGACGCGGCGCGACGACGGTCGCGGCGAGCCGGCCCAGCGGGCTCCAGCGCGGCCCGTTGGCCACCCGGAGCGCGAAGCCGACGGCCATCAGGGCGGTCAGCCACAGCCATCCGGTGGCCAGGGCGACGACCGCGAGCACGACGACCCCCGACGCGACGACCCGAGCCGCCTTCTCGTTGACCACGGAGGGAAAGGTGAATGCTGACTTCATGGAACCCATAACAACGGATTATGGCCCAGTGTTCCCGACCCGAACCAGTCGGACGAGACCGTATGGAGCCCCGACGCCGCGGCGCCGGGGCTCCATACTCCCCGGTGCGGGTCCGGACCTCAGGCCGACGGCGTCGCCGTGCCGCTCGACCCCGGGGGCGTGCCCGTGGTGCCGCCCTCCGGACCGCCGTGGCCGCGACCGCCGCCGCCGGGTCCTCCGGTGTGAGCGGTGAAGGTCGCGAGGTCGGCGCTGACGTCGTACATGACCCTGGCGCCGGCCTTGGTGCCCAGCACGTCGTAGGAGCCGTCGGCGTCCTGGCGCACGGCCGTGACCGTGACCGTGGGGTCCTTGGCCGTCATCGCCGCCGTGACCTTGGTCAGCTCGGCCCCCGAGACCGCGGTGTCGGACGACCCGCCCGGTCCACCGTGACCGCCGCCGCCGGGTCCCCCGGTGTGAGCGGTGAAGGTCGCGAGGTCGGCGCTGACGTCGTACATGACCCTGGCGCCGGCCTTGGTGCCCAGCACGTCGTAGGAGCCGTCGGCGTCCTGGCGCACGGCCGTGACCGTGACCGTGGGGTCCTTGGCCGTCATCGCCGCCGTGACCTTGGTCAGCTCGGCCCCCGAGACCGCGGTGTCGGACGACCCACCGGGGGCGCCAGCACCGAAGGAGGAGCCGGACGTCGACGAGACGGCGCCCGTGGCGGGGGTGCCGGCGCTCGCGAGGGTGGAGCCACCGATGACGATGGCGACGGCCGAGCCGGCGAGTGCGGCTCCGATGCCAATCTTCTTGAGAGACATGGGAATAGGTCCTTCCGGGGTCGGGGCTGGCATGGCGCCGGCCCCTGGTGTCGTCCTCACCATCGCCGCCCAGACTGTCGGCAGGATGTGCGGGCCCCAGCGATGTCCTGGGAAGTGACGCGCACCCCGAGCGACTCCACAGACCCTCAGTCGGCCTTCTGGGCCACGGTGTAGCGCACGTCCTGGACGAAGCCGAGCGACCCGTCGGGGCGGGCGGTCTCCGCGAGCCGGGCGAGGGCCTGCTCCTTGACCTCGGCGCGCTGCCCGGCCGGCACCGCCAGCCACATGGCCCGTTGGCCGACCGACATCGAGAAGCGGTACCACTGCTCGGCGTCGGCGAACTCGACCGCGAGCGCGAGGTGGCTCGTGCGCGGCTGCACGTAGCCCGACCCGGTCAGCAGCCGCTCCATCCCCTCGTCCGAGGCGAAGGGGCCGGCGACACCGCTCGTCCGGGCGTCGAGCATGCCCGGCGGGAGGAACGGGCGGAACACCTCGTCGACGCGCGACCAGGCGAGGTCGGGGCTGCCGAAGGTGGCCACGCCGAGGCGACCCCCCGGTCGCAGCAGGCGTGACCACCGCACGAGCGCGATGGGCGGGTCCGGGAGGAAGAAGAGCACGAGCGACGAGACGATGACGTCGAGACCCTCGACGTCGGCCTCGCCCCACGCGGGATCCTGGGCATCGGCCACGACGAGGTCGACCCGGCTGACGCCGTCGACGCCCGGCAGGTCCGCTGACTCCACCACGCGGCGGCACTGCGACACCATCCGCGCCGACAGGTCGGCCCCCACGACGTGGCCCTCGGGCCCGACCGCGCGGGCCAGCGGGAGCAGGGCCGCTCCGCGTCCGCAGCCCAGGTCGAGCGCCCGCTCGCCAGGCTGCGGGTCCACCGCCTGCACGAGGCCGGCACCGATGGGCACGAAGAAGTCGACCCCCACCTGGTCGTAGGTGTCGGCCAGGTCGTCGAAGAGGGCGGCCACCCGCCGGGTCGGGCTCGGCTCGCTCGACTCGCCCGACTCGCCCGACGCGCCCGACGCGCCCGACGCCGCGCGGGTCACGACGGCGGCCGATCGGAGGCGGCGACCGTGAAGGGGGCTCCGTGCCCCGGGACGACGACGTCGGCGAGCGTCAGGATGCGTCGCCGGCTCACCTCGAGCGCGCCCTCGTCGCCCGAGTGCTCGCCCCAGAGGTCACCCTCGTAGGTGGAGGCACTGTCGACGACGACCGCCCGAGGAAACATGCCGACGTTGCGCGTGTGGTCGACGTGGTGGTGGGTGAGGAAGTCGTGGCTGACGTCGCGACCTCCAGCTGGTGCTGCGCCAGCCCAGCCACCAGGTCACCCCGGTCGCGCAGCAGCCCGGGGTCGACCACGATGACGACGTCGCCCGAGCGGACGAGCGAGATCGTGCCCTGCACCGGCGCGCCGCCCGTCCCCTCGCGGACGTAGCCGGTGACCAGGATGTCGACGCGCGCCATGGCTCCTCGCATTCTCCGGCGCTCGGGCCGGACGGTGTGGTGTCTCCCGCCAGCATCCTCGCGCCGTCAAGCCCGTCTCTGCGCCGCGGACAGCGGGCTCACACTCCATCATCCGATCGGGAGACCCCCTCATCCGAACGGCCGCTTATCGGGTTATACCTATCATTTCGGACTTATAAGTCAGTAGCGTCTTCCTTACCGGCCACGTCCACCGCCCACTCGCAGGCTCCCCACAGCGCCTCCGAACAGCGGCCCGCGACCCTGATCCTGCTCGACCCCTTCCCGACCCAAGGACGACCCGATGCCTCACGCTCTCCGTCTTCGCACCACCACCCCGACCCACCTCGTCTCCGTCCCGACCGCCCGCGCCGAGCGTGGGCTGCGCGGATGGTGGGCTCGCAACGTCGTCGCCATGGACCCGCACCCCGAGAGCGGCCTGCTCGACCAGCTCGACCGCGAGACGCCGGCCCGGTTCGGACCCGCCCCCCTCGACGACCTGTCCCGGCGCGTCGCCTGACCCCGACGCACAGCGTTCACGACCCCGCCGCCGCGGAGTCATCCGCTGACCACCGTCCGGGGGGGCCGCCCCTGATGTCATGGGCGGCGTGAAGGTCGCGATCGTCACCGAGTCGTTCCTGCCCCATGTCAACGGCGTCACCCGGTCGGTGATCCAGGTGCTGCGCCACCTGGTCACTGCAGGCCACGAGGCCCATGTGCTCACACCGGGCGACCCCCCGCTCTCGTGCGAGGGGGTGCCCGTCACCGGACTCCCGTCGCTCGCTCTGCCCGGCTACCCGCAGGTGCGGGTGTCCCTCGCCACGGCCACCCGCGTCGGCCGTGAGCTGACCCGCCTGCGACCCGACGTCGTCCACCTCGCATCGCCGTTCGTGCTGGGCGGCCCGGTGGTGCGGGCGGCAGCCGCCCTCGACGTCCCCGTCGTCGCCGTCTACCAGACCGACATCCCCGGCTACGCGGCCCAGTACAACGTCGCCGCCGTCACCGGTGCGGCCTGGCGCCGCGTCGTCTCGATCCACGAGCGTGCGGAGGTCACGTTGGCCCCCACCGCGACCGTCGCTCGCTCCCTCGAGGCTCACGGCGTTCCTCGCGTGCAGGTCTGGCCCCGCGGGGTCGACACCGAGGCGTTCCACCCCGGCCGTCGTCGGCGCGACGCACCCGCCCCGCCGGTGCGCGTGGGCTTCGTCGGACGCCTGGCGCTCGAGAAGCACGTCGAGCACCTCGCCGCCGTCGCCGACCTCCCCGGTGTCGAGCTGGTCGTCGTCGGCGACGGTCCAGAGC
Organism: Dermatophilaceae bacterium Soc4.6; assembly: GCA_039889245.1. Taxonomy (NCBI): domain Bacteria; kingdom Bacillati; phylum Actinomycetota; class Actinomycetes; order Micrococcales; family Dermatophilaceae; species Dermatophilaceae bacterium Soc4.6. The sequence goes on from JAZGVH010000002.1 coordinate 2,104,505, forward strand.
GCGAGTCGCTCGAGCAGGCCCTGCCCACAGCGCGGTTCACCGGTCTGCTCACCGGGGCCCAGCTCTCGCGGGAGACCGCCGACTTCGACATCGCCGTGCAGACGGGCCCGCACGAGACCTTCTGCCAGGCCGCCCAGGAAGCCATGGCCAGCGGCGTGCCCGTGGTCGCCGTCGGTGCCGGCGGCCTGCTCGACCTCGTCGACAACAGCCGCACCGGCTGGCTCTACGAGCCCGGCGACCTCGGGGGTCTACGGGCCCACGTCGCCGACCTCGCGGGCGACCGGCGCAAGCGGGAGGCCATGGGCGCCGCCGCGCACGAGTCGGTGCGCCACCGCACCTGGGAGAGCGTCTGCGCGGACCTCGTCGAGCACTACGAGGCCGTCCGCTCCGTGAGGGCCCGGCGCACCTGATGCGTATCGTCCACGTCGCGAACGCGTATGCCGCCCACAGTGGTGGCATCCGCACCGCCGTGCGTGCCCTCGGTCGCGGCTACCTCGCCGCCGGGCACGAGTTCGTCCTCGTCACCCCCGGGGAAGCCGGAGGCGAGTCGTCGTCCGACTGGGGCAGGCACGTCGAGCTCACCGGCACCCCCGTGCCCGGGTCCGGCGGCTACCGTGCCCTCACGCGTCTCGCGCCGGTGCGTGAGGCGCTCTCGGCCCTGCAGCCCGACCGGCTCGAGGTCTCGGACCGACTGACGCTGCGCGCCCTCGGACCGTGGGCCCGCTCGGTCGGCATCCCCTCCACCGTCTTCCTGCACGAGCAGCTCGCCGGGGTCCTGGCCGCCTTCTCCCCCTTCGGCCCGACGCGCTGGCGCGCGGTGGTCGACCGGCACAACGCCGGCACGGTCGAGCGCTTCGACACCGTCGTGACCACGACCCGGTATGCCGCACAGGAGCTCGAGCGCATCGGCGCCCCCTCGCTGCACGTGCCCCTCGGGGTCGACCTCGAGCGCTTCTCGCCGCCTCCGTCGCGGGTCACGCGCCCGGCCCACGAGCCGCTGCTGGTCCTGTGCAGCCGCCTCTCGCGCGAGAAGCGCCCCGACCTCGCGGTCGAGGCGCTGACCCACCTCGCCGCCCGGGGGGTGCACGCCCGCCTCGTCGTCGCCGGCGACGGCCCGATGCGGCGGTCGCTCGAGCGGATGGCGCGCGGTCTGCCGGTCGACTTCGTCGGCCACCTACGCGTCCGCAGCGAGGTGGCGCACCTGTTGGGCGCTGCCGACGTCGTCGTGGCGCCCGGACCCATCGAGACCTTCGGGCTCGCCGCGCTCGAGGCCCTCGCCTGCGGCACGCCCGTGGTCGCCTCGCGGACCTCGGCGCTCGCCGAGCTGGTCGTCCCCCGCGCCGGGGCGCTCGTGGCTCCGGAGGGCGCGGCGGTCGCTGCGGGCATCGCGCACGTCCTGGGGCTCCCGGAGGACGAGCGGCGGGCAGCAGCGCGCCGCCGGGCCGAGGAGTTCCCCTGGACCCGCACGACCGCAGCGCTCCTCACCCTCCACGGCGCCGCCGCATGACCCGCTACGGCTCCGAGACGGGACCCCTCGCCGTCGCTCATCGGGGCGGCGCGGGTCTCGGCCCCGAGAACTCCCACGCAGCCTTCTCGCTGTCGGTCGCCCTCGGAGTCAGGTACCTCGAGACCGACGTGCGGCTCACGGCCGACGGGCGGCTGGCGTGCTTCCACGACACCCGGCTCGAGCGCGTGACCGGTGCTCCCGGTCGGGTGCGGTCGCACTCGGTCGAGCAGCTGCGTCGCCTGCGCATCGCGCGCCGTGAGCTCATCCCGACGATCGACGAGCTGCTCGACTGGTTCCCCGACCGGCGGATCATGGTCGACGTCAAGGACCGCGACGCGGTCGGCCCGCTGGTCGAGGCGATCCGGCGGGCGGGCGCCGCGGACCGCGTCTGCGTCGCCGGCGCCTGGGACCCGTGGCTGCGCGAGGTGCGGCGTGAGCTGCCCGGGGTGACCACGGCGCTCGGATGGAGTGCCCTGTCGGCACTCGTGCTCGCCGCGCGCACCGGCATACGACCCTGCTCTGCGCTGTCCACCGGCGAGTTCGCCCACGTGCCATGGGCGCTCGTCCGCCGGCCGGGAGTGCTGCCCCGTCTCGTCGACATGGCGGCGGCGCTGCGGGTGCGCATCGCCGTGTGGACCGTCGACGACGCCCCGACCATGCACCACGTGCTCGACCGCGGTGTCGACGCCGTCATCACCGACCGCCCCGACCTGTTGCGTGATGTGCTGGTCGCCCGCGGTCAGTGGACCGGCACCGTCTCCCCTCTCGACGCGAGGCGCTGAGGCCTCAGGCGTCGCTACGGAGACGCCCGCGTCGGGCAACCAGCAGGTCGACGCGGTGGACGTTGCCGTGGAGGTGCACGTAGCGCTCGTCGTAGATCGCGAGCAGGGCGTCGTCGAGACGGCGCACGGCACCCGGCGGGTAACGGTAGCCCATGCGGTCGTCGATCGACGCGGCGTCGAGCGTGGACAGCAGCCCGCCGAGCTCGTCGAGCGAGGTGATCCCGAGCTCGAGCAGGAGACCCGCGATCCACTCGTAGTGGTCGGTGCGCGACCAGCCCGCTCCGGCGAACCGGCCGCTGAGGAAGCTCGCGAGGTCCTGGGTCGCGATGCGCGGGTCCTCCGCGGTGGTGTCGTCCTCGTGAGGCACCTCGGCCGAGCCGCTGAGCAGGCGTCCCCGGATGGCGGAGAACTCGCGGTCGGCCAGCTCGAGCAGCCCTGCGGCCAGGGTGAACCGGCGGTCGAGGTCGCTGACGTGCTCGGGCGGCACCGACCCCTTGTAGCGGATGTCGTGCTCGAACTCCGCCCACGCGTGCTGCAGCACCGTGCGGATCTGGACCTGCGCTGCGATCCCCCCGAGAGCCTGTCCCGCCGCGGAGTCGGCCTCGACGGCGTCGGTGGTCACCAGCAGGTGCCGGCTCGCGTAGCCGAAGCGACCCTCGTCGGCAGTCTCGCGGCCGAGGTCCCGGTCGTCGAGCACGACGTACTCGTCCGTCAGCAGGTCGGCCACGGCCTCGACGTCCTCGTGCAGGTAGGTGATCACGCGCAGCCCCACCTGGTCGGTGATCTCGATGAGCGGGTCGGCGTAGAGCGGTGATCCGTCGGTCCGGGTGCGAGCAGCCTTGCCCGCGAACGACGTCACCGCCTTGGCCCGCCCGGTGACGCTGAGGTAGTTGATGCCCGCCTCGTCGAGCTGGCCGGTCACCACGTCGACGAAAAACTCGGTGGCCGCGGACAGCGAGGAGTGGCGAGCGGCATACGCCTCGACGGCGACCCGAGTAGGATCCGCGGATACCGTTGTAGCGGAGGCGATCTCGCGAGGCTCTCGCGGCGTGGGCACGTGGCCTGCGGGGAGGGTGGGGGTGAGGATCTCACCGGTGCGCGGGTCGCCGTACGTCGTGACCCGCTCTGGCGCCCGGGCGGCGAGCAGGGCGACGTAGGCGCACACCACGGCGTCGACCTCGTCCTCGGCCGGCCGCAGCTCGCTCTTGCGACCGGCGGCCCTGATCCTCTCGACCAGCGCCGACCAGGACGCCGACCCCTGCAGGTGCAACGGAGGGCTCGCCTCCGCCAGGCCCTCGAGCAGGCCGGTCAGACGCAGCAGCTCGGTGCGCAGAGCCTCGAAGGTGCGGCCGGGCTTCTGCTTGTAGCGCAGCACCCGCCCGAGGCGGAAGAGCGAGATGGTCGCCGGGTGGGGGTAGACCTCGACCGCGCGGCGCGCCGACGAGCCCCCGACGGCCAGCCCCAGCGCGGCCGCGAGCTGGCTGGCGCGTGGCGTGTCCTCGAACCCGGGGCGCGAGGTGTTCACCGGGTGGGCGCCCGCGTCGAAGCGGGCGAAGTCGGCACCCAACGCAGCCTCCGCGGGGCGACGGCCGGCAGGGTTGGTCACGACGAGCGGGGCGTCGAAGCCCACCACGACGTCGCCCGTGGTGAAGGGCCGCAGGCTCGCCACGATGGATTTGTCACTGACCGTGGACGAGAGGTGGACGAGGTGCCCGTTGCCGTCGAGCACCGCAAGACCCGTGGGGCGACGGCCACCCCAGGCGAGATCGACGCCGACGAGATGCATGCCCCCACTGTGCCGTATGCCGCCGCCGCCTTCCCCCCTCCCCCGCCCTGTCTCCGGAGAATTTCTCCGCCCCGTGGGACGCGCAGGTGTCCGGACCGCCATACTGTGGCGGTCGCCACGGGATCGGGGGTGACGACCTGCTCGAGCCAATCGAGGCAGTGGTTCGTGCGGCCGAGCAGGGGGTGGAGAGGTGATCGGGCCGTTCCACTGGGTGCTGCGCAACGCCCGCCTGCACGCCGCTGACCGCGACCGCCGCTCGGCGGCCGGTTTCGTGCGTCAGATTCCCGACGAGCCCCACCGCTCTCAGGTCAAGCGCTGGGAGGGCGGCGGGGTCGCCCTCACCCACGGTCTGGTCCGGCGCTACGAGTCGGCCCTCGATCTGCCGGAAGGGTTGCTGCTGAGGGCGATCGACCTGATGGCCCGCGAGGACGCGCCCCTCATGGCGCTCCCTGCGGTCCCTCCGCCGACCTCGCCCGACGTCGTGCGCGAGGCCATGCCGCTGCTCGAGCGGGCCCTCGTCTACGAGTCGATGACCGGGCTCCAGTGGGACCGGTTGACCACGCTCATGGCGCTCACCCCCCACGTGCTGGTGCGGTCGCGCGACTGGGCCACGCTGGTGAACCGGCTCTCGGTCGAGACCGCGGTGAGCACCGGCCTGGAGTACGTGCACCGGTGGGAGGCCGCGGCGCGCATCGTCAGCAACCCGCACGTCACCGACGTCGTCATCGACCTCATCGAGACCGCGCTGAGCGACGACCGCGAGCAGGTCTACTCCGACTACGCCAACCTACTGCGGTTCTGCTCCGACCCCCGCGGGCACGACATCCTCGTGCGCACCATCACCGCGCCCCCCAACCGACGGGCCCAGTGGGCCTCGTTCTCGACCATCGCGACCCTGGTGCGCCACGGCATGTTGAGCCACGAGAACACGGCAGCAGTCCTGCCCGTCGCGCTCGAGGTGCTCGCCGACGAGCAGGTGTCCACGCGCACCCGACGGGCAGCGGCGAGCACGGCCCTCCGGGCAGACGGCCGAGCCCTGCGGTCGGCCACCTCCCGCGGGCTCAAGCGTCTGCGGCTGGGCGCGGCCGACCGGCGCAGGGTCAACGAGGTGCTCAGCTGGACGACCCTCGAGCAGGAGCGACAGGACAGCATCCACGCCGCCACGATCGACGAGCTCGTCCGCGACCAGCGCGCCGACGCCGACGACGCCGCGCTGTCCACCCTCGTGCACACCGCCCTGCGCGAGCCGCACCTCGACGTGCGGGACACCGCCCTGGCTGTCCTGCTCCTCTCCCCCCAGGGCCGCACCCTCGGCCGGGTGCTGGCCCAAGACCTCGACGGCGCCCTGCACGCGCGCGACCTCGGGCGGGCAGGGTCCGACGTGAGCATGCTGTCGTGGCTCCCGCAGCCCGAGGACCTGTCGCTGCTCGGCGACGTCGCGATGGGTCGACGCGGAGGCGACCTCGAGATGGCTGCCCAGGCGGGGGCCGCCGTGGGTAACACGACGCAAGAGGCCGGGCTGGCCCGTGAAGCACTCGACGCAGACCTCGCGGCGTATGCCGCCGCCCAGGTCATGGCGCGCCGGACCGACCCGACCGCGCCGGCCGGCAACGCCTGGGGCGTGTCCTACGCCCTGGGCATGCGGGGGCGGTTCGACCTCGTCGCCGACCTGCTGCACCTGACGTCGGAGCGCCGGGACCACGAGTGGCACTCGTCGCTCACCTGGTGGACGAACCTGCCCGACGCGGTGCGACCCCAGGCTCCCGCTCCACTGGGGGCGCGGCTCTCAGGAGGCTGAGCCGGACGGCTCCGGCGCGCCGAGAGTCGGCAGGTGCTGCGGTGGCTCGAGCGGTGGCTCGTCCTCCTGCGACTCGGGCGGTGGCCCTCCCTGCAGCTCGGCCAAGGCCGGCAGCAGCTCGTGTCGCCGCCGGAAGGTGTCGGTGATGGTGATCGCCGCCGCGGCGACGGGGATGCCGATGATGGCCCCGATCGGCCCGAACAGGGCGGCTCCGATGAAGACCGCGGCCAGGGCGATGGCCGGGTGGACGTCCATCGTGCGACGGCTGATGCGCGGGGTGAAGACGTAGTTCTCGATCTGCTGGTAGACGGTGGCGAAGAGCACGATCCACAGCGCGTTGATCGGCTTGTCGAGCAGCGTGAACAGCGCCGGGAGCAGCACGCCGATGTAGGTGCCGATGGTCGGGATGAACTGGCCGACGATGCCGGCGAGCAGACCCAGGGGCAGCCAGAAGGGCACGTTGATGGCCCAGAAGAACCCAGCGTGGAAGATGGCCGACAGCGAGGCCAGCACGACCTTGGAGATCACGTAGCCACCGGTCTTCTCGACAGCGATCTCCCAGACCCGCGTCAGCACCAGCTGGTAGCGCGGCTGCAGCCACGAGCCGATGCTCTGACGCAGCTTGGGGCTGTCGGCCGAGAGGTAGTAGGCGAAGACCAGGATGGTCAGCGAGTCGAAGAGGAAGGTCAGCAGCGAGCCGAAGACACCGAGGAGACCGCCTCCGTAGCGCCCGGCCAGGTCACCGATCTTGGTCGGGGTCAGGTCGAGCGTGGTGCGGATCTTGGTGAGGTCGAACTCGGTGTCGAACCGGTGGTTGATCCACGCCACCGCCTGGGTCATCGACGCCGGGAACTGCTCGCCGAGCGCGGTGGCCTGGATGTAGAACACCTGGCCGAAGAGGGCGAGGACGGCGACGACGATGACGAGCAGCCCGACCATGACGATGCCCGTGGCGAGACCGCGGGGGCGCACACCGTGGCGCAGCAGCCAGATCACCGGCGGCTCCATCGCGATCGACAGCAGCCAGGCCAGCACGATCAGGAAGAGGAACGAGCTGAGCGCCCCGAAGGCCCAGATCCCGAGCAGGAGCGCCGCCACCATCAGGATCGCGGTGGTCGCGGTGCGCTTGGCCGACGCGGGCGTGAGCGCGATCCACATCGGACGGCGTGGGGCGTCAGGACTCATCAGGCCAGCGTAGTTCGCCGGGCTCCCCGCGCAGAAGCGGCCGGACCCACCCCCGGGTCCGGCCGCTTCTCGCGAACGTGCTCTGCTCGTCCTCAGTGGGAACCGAGCAGCCGGCTGACCTCGCTCTCGAGGTATCGCCGGTGTCCACCGAGGGTGCGGATCGCCGTCAGCTTGCCTGCCTTCGCCCAGCGTGTGACCGTCTTCGGGTCCACGCGGAACATGGCCGCAACCTCTGCTGGCGTCAGCAGCTTCTCGTGTTCCTGTGTGTCAATGGCCATCGCCATGGTTGTTCTCCCCGCATCTCTCATCGGATCCATCACCCGGTGCCCCCACCAGACTTACCCCGGACCCACCGTACATCGACAAAGTGGAAGAAGGAGGCTTATGTCGCCATAAGTTCCAAGGTCCCCATACGACCCAGCGGACGAGCACGAGATGTGCCTAGGGGGTCCGCCCCACATCGGTCAATTTAGTACATCTGTGTCGAAATGTCCACCGTTTGGCTGATCTGGGTGACGCCACGGCACCCTGGGCCCTGAGCCGTCCCCACCTCCGGCAGCCTGCCCCGGCCGTCCGTGGGGTGGTCCTGTCGGCGGGCTTGCCGGTCTGGTGCGCAGATCGTCTGGCGCTGAGGTAGCGTTAGCCACACGATTACACACGATTCCCGGGGCCGCTTCGCGGGACATCGAACGGCCCTGTGCCGTCCGATGCCGCGCCGCCGCCCCGGCAGACGCATGAGGGGGTCACGCCATGGGGCGCGGCCGGGCGAAGGCCAAGCAGACCAAGGTCGCTCGGGAGCTGAAGTATTTCTCTCCCAACACCGACTTCAGTTCGCTTGAGCGAGAACTCCACACTTCGACGTCCAGAGACACCGACCACCGGTCGGATGTCGATGACGTCGAAGAGCACGACGACTACAGCAAGTGGGCGTCGGGCGACGGCTGACGCCCTCGCTCCTCCCACCTGACTTCACCTCATGCGTGACCACGTGACCCGTGGTGCGCTGGCTGGCGCCCCGACAGGGGTCCGGTCCCTGGTCGACGAGAACGGACTCCGCTCCCTCGAGCGCACGGCCCGCCTCGCGCACCGATGCCTCATGGCCTGACGTCCGGACTCGTGACCGAGTCCGGACGTCAGGTCGTCAGGCGGTCAGCGGGTCAGCTCGCGGAGGGGTGCTCGCCGACGACCTGCACCGCGCCTCCGTCGACGCCCTTGGCGCCACGGACCACCTCGTGGCTCGGCTCGTGAGCGATGTCGGCCTCGACGCCGACCCCACCGGCTACCCAGGCCGACAGCCCGCGGGTCCTCGCGACCTCCACGGCTCGGTCGGCCTGGTCGGCGGGTAGGAGAGCGACGAAGCCCACCCCCATGTTGAGGGTGCGCTCGAGATCGGCCCGCGGCACGCGGCCGAGGGCCCCGATCGTGCTGAAGACCGCGGGCGGCGTCCACGTGGCCCGGTCGATCCGCGCGCTCAGGCCGGCCGGCAGGACGCGGGCGAGGTTGGCGGCCAGTCCGCCACCGGTGACGTGACTGAGGGCGTGCACGTCGAGCCCGTCGGTGCGCACGAGCGCGAGGAGGTCGGCGGCATACACCCGGGTAGGGGTGAGCAGCTCCTCCCCGAGGGTGCGGCCGAAGTCGGGGACCTCGCGGTCGAGAGCCCATCCGGCCTGCGCGACGACCCGGCGCACGAGCGAGTAGCCGTTCGAGTGCAAGCCACTGGAGGCGAGCGCGAGCACGACGTCTCCACTACGCACCCGCCCCGGCCCGAGGATGTCGGCGAGCTCCACCACCCCGGTGGCGGCGCCCGCGACGTCGTACTCGTCGGGCGCGAGCAGGCCCGGGTGCTCCGCGGTCTCGCCACCGACGAGGGCGACGCCGGCCTGCTGGCAGGCCGCGGCGATGCCGCCCACGATGGCCGCGACGCGCTCGGGCACGACCCTGCCCGTGGCGATGTAGTCGGTCATGAAGAGCGGCTCGGCGCCGCACACGACGATGTCGTCGACGACCATGCCCACCAGGTCGAAGCCGATGGTGTCGTGCCGGTCGAGCGCCTGCGCGATGGCGACCTTGGTGCCGACCCCGTCGGTCGAGGTCGCGAGCACCGGGTGGGTCATCCGGGTCAGAGCGCTCGCGTCGAAGAGCCCGGCGAAGCCGCCGAGCCCGCCGAGCACCTCGGGCCGCTGGGCCCGGGCGACGGCGGCCTTCATCAGCTCGACTGCCTTGTCACCGGCCTCGACGTCGACTCCGGCGGAGGCGTAGGTGATGGGCGCAGCGTCAGTCACCCGCTCAGGGTATCGGCGGAGGGAGGGTCGGGCATCCACGTGCCCCGCACCGCCGGTGGCGTTCTACCCCGCTGCTGGCGTTTTACCCCGCTGCGCCAATGGGGTGACACGTCGCGGCAGGGAGCGACGGATCACCCCGTTGTCCGACGGGCCCCGGATGGAGCGGGGTCAGGCCGCGGATCTGGCGCTCAGGCGTGCATGGGCCCGACAGACCTGGTCCATGAAGGCGGCGGTCTGCAGCCGCAACCCGACGAGGTCGATCCTCAGCAGCGAGTCGCCGAGGACCACGATCTCATTGCGACTGAGGTTGTCCTCGCTCACGGCGAGACCCTCGCGGTGCTGCGGGCCGTCGATCTCGACCACGAGCCCGATCCCGGACCAGCGGACGTCGAGGTATGCGCGGCCCGTGGCCGTCTGCACAACAGCCTGCCGAGTCGGCTCCGGCAGCCCCCGCGCGCGGCACAGCCTCGCGAAGTCGAGTTCACCCAGTGACTGGACACCGTCGGCGAGGTCTGCGACAAGGGTGGCGACCAGCCGCGCCCGACCCCTGATCCGCAGGCTCTCGGCCGCCGCGAGGAGCCTCTCGGGCGTGGTCAGCCGCTGCTGGACGGTCAGGCAGAGAATCAACGCCGCCTGACGGTCGCTGGCCGCCCAGTGCGCAGCCCTGATCGCGGCGACGTCGGGGGCGGTCCGCGGAAGGCCCGAGCCGACGACCTCGTCGCTCATGCGGACGGGAACGGTATGGGTGACGACCCCGGAGACACGGTAGGGCCGGCACCCGTGCGGGATGGAGACGTGCAGCATCGGGCTGCTGAAGCCGCTGAGCCCGGCATGCTGAAGCGCGGTGACTCCGTCGAGGACCGCGATCCGGTGTCCCACCTCCCAGACCGCCCGCCACCGACGGGCCACGTCATCCACGGGGCCCCGGTGCAGCGCGACGGTCTGGTGGCCGAGCGGGCGCCACCGCTCCGCCTCCACCTCGTGGCGCACGTGGTCGTGGGTCATCCCCAGCCCCCTCAGCAGGCGGCGGGACAGCACGTCCCCATACGGTCTCGCGACAGCGGCAGCGACTGCGCGCCGTGTGAGTCCCTCTCCCATGCGGGGCAGCGTGCCCAGGCCGACGGTACTCGTGCCAGCCCCGCCGTTCGACCCTGTGGACGGCCTCACCGAGCAGGGAGGATGGGGACGACACCGCTTCGGGGCCACAGCGGGGTGATCCGTCGCCCTCAGGAGCCGCGTTTTACCCCCTAAGCGGCGGGGTAAAACGGCGCCGGGGTAAAACGTCGCTGCCTGGAGCGACCTTTCACCCCCTTGACCTAGAGGGGTAAAACGCCGACTCCCGGCGGCCCGCACGCTCCCCACGTCTGAGGCTCAACGGTGGAGCGCCGACGTACGGCGCTCAGGGGTGGAGCAGGGCGTTCTCGGCGCCGCCGGCCACCCCGAGCGAGACGCCCTCGGCGTCGCCGAGGTGCAGATCGGTGTCGTGGCCCGTGCGCACCGAGATCGGCAGCGTCTCGAGCACGTGCTTGCCGATCCGGCCGTCCTCGGGCAGGGCGATGGGGTAGGTGCCGGTGAAGCAGGCGGTGCACAGCTGGTCGCTCGGCTGCTGCGTCGCGGCGGTCATCCCCTCCTCCGAGATGAAGCCGAGGGAGTCGGCCCCGATCGCGGCGCAGATCTCCTCCACCCCGAGCCCGGTCGCGATCAGCTCGGCCCGGGTCGCGAAGTCGATGCCGTAGAAGCACGGCCACGTGATGGGCGGGCTCGAGATGCGCACGTGGATCTCGGCGGCCCCGGCCTCGCGCAGCATCCGCACCTGGGCCCGCTGGGTGTTGCCCCGCACGATCGAGTCGTCGACGACGACCAGCCGCTTGCCCCGGATGGTGTGCTCGAGCGGGTTGAGCTTGAGCCGGATGCCGAGCTGGCGCAGGGTCTGCGACGGCTGGATGAAGGTGCGGCCCACATAGGCGTTCTTGACGAAGCCCTGGCCGAAGGGGATGCCCGACTCCTGCGAGTAGCCCACCGCCGCCGGCACGCCCGACTCCGGCACCCCGATGACGAGGTCGGCGTCGACCGGGTGCTCACGGGCCAGCTGGCGACCCATGTCGACCCGCGCCTCGTGCACGACCTTGCCGCTGATGACCGCATCGGGGCGAGCGAGGTAGACGTACTCGAAGACGCAGCCCTTGGGCTGGGCCGGCGCGAAGCGGTGCGTCCGCAACCCGTTCTCGTCGATGACGACCAGCTCGCCCGGCTCGATCTCGCGCACCACGCTGGCGCCGATGGTCTGCAGCGCGGCGGTCTCGGAGGCGACGACCCAGCCCCGCTCGAGCCGGCCGAGGGCCAGGGGTCGGACGCCGTAGGGGTCGCGGGCGGCATACAGGGTGTGCTCGTCCATGAAGACGAAGCAGAAGGCGCCCTTGAGCAGGGGCAGCACCTCGAGGGCGGAGGCCTCGAGCGTGCGGTCCTGGTCTGCGGCGAGCAGCGCCGTCACGAGCGCGGTGTCGCTGGTGTTGCCCCGGGCGAGCTCGCCACGGCGGGCGGCGTCGGCCCCGACCCGCTCGTGCACGAGATCGCGCAGCTCGACGGTGTTGATCAGGTTGCCGTTGTGGGCCAGGGCGACCGTGCTCTGGCCGCCGCCACCGAGCGTCGGCTGGGCATTTTCCCAGGTCGAGCCCCCGGTGGTGGAGTAACGGGTGTGCCCGATCGCGAGGTGACCGCGCAGCGAGCTCAGCGCCGTCTCGTCGAAGACCTGGCTGACCAGCCCCATGTCCTTGTAGACCAGGATCTTGTCGCCGTCACCGGTGGCGATGCCCGCCGACTCCTGGCCGCGGTGCTGCAGCGCGTAGAGACCGAAGTAGGTGAGCTTGGCGACGTCTTCGCCGGGCGCCCAGACCCCGAACACCCCACAGGCGTCCTGGGGGCCCTTGTCCGCTCGGTCGAGAAGGTTGAGGTCGTGGGAAAGTCTGCCGTCGCCGCGTGCCACGGCTCCAGTGTCACACAGTGCTGATCAGTGGCGGCGATCGACCAGCACCGCGACCAGCCCGGCGACCAGCGCGCCGAGGAAGGCGAACATGATCCCGAGGTAGCCGATCTCGGAGCTCGCGCTGTAGGCCTGGGCGCGGTCGCTGAGCATGGAGACGACGAAGCCCACGAAGAACCCGATGAGCGCGCCGGAGCCGATCCAGCGCTTGAAGTCAGGGGTGCGGCGGCGGGCTCGGGCCCGGGTGGCGGTCGACATGCTCCCAGTTTAGGCGACTGCGTCAGGGGTGTCGCGAGCGCTTCGAGCGCAGTGGGTGCCGAGTACGTCACATGTCCGTGAGCGGCAGGAAGGCGCCGAGGTCGGCGCGGCGGCCCGACGCCTGCACGACGCCGGCGTCGAGCGCCTCCGCCCAGGTGAGAGCGCCGTCGACGAGCCGCAGCCAGGTGCGCGCGTCGGTCTCGAAGGTGTTGCCCGGTGTGCCACGGGTGTGGCGCGGGCCCTCGATGCACTGCACGGCGCCGTAGGGGGGCACGCGCAGCTCGACCGAGCGGCCGGGGTGGCGCGCGGCGAACTCCTCGAGCGCGTAGCGCACCGCGGTGCCGAGCACGGTGCGATCCACCAGCCGGGGGTCCGACCCGGAGGCTCGGGTGGCCGCGAGCGCGGCACGACCCTCGGCGGGGTCGACACGACGGCGGGCGGGCACCCTCGCCATGCTGCCACTGCGGTGGTGGTGGTCGGTGCCACGGGTGTGTCGGCGGGGATCACCACCCACCCGCAACACCCCTGACCAGGAGTTCCGTCGAGACGCACCGCCCGCACCGCCGTCGGCCCGCACCGCCGTCGGCCCGCACCGCCGTCGGCGCCGCCGACCGACCGCCTCACCGGCGACACCGTCATCACGGCCACCGCGACCCAGGATCTGCCGAGCTGCCACCTCGACCTGGTGCTGACGGAGACCTCCGTCGTCGTCAACGGCACGCCGGCGCGATTCCGCCAGGTGCCGCGCGAGCTCGTGGTCACGCCCGCGGCCCCGCTGAGCAAGGGCGCTGCGATCACCGTGGAGGTGCGCTACGCCGAGACCCCCTCGACGGTCAGCGACGGCCGGGTCAGCCCCTGGCTGAGCACCCCCGACGGGGCTCAAGGCGCTGAGCAACGGGCAGCTCCCCTCCCGTCGGGCCTCCGGCGGACGGGTCACCTGGGCCTGGCGCGAGAGCCACCCCATGACGTCCTACCTCGCTGGGCCGACTTCGTGCGGGTTCCCGAGGTCATCGACCGGGCGAGCCAGTGGGGCCCCTACCCCGTCGAGGGCGTCGGCAGCATCGCGGCCGACGTCGACTTCGGCTTCGCGCTCGGGAGGCAGACGCGCCCGGTCTACACCCTGGGTGTTCTGGCGCAGCTCGTCCAACGTCTAGGTCCTGGTCCCCGAGCTGGCGCACCAGTGGTACGGCGACTCGGTCAGCGTCGAGAGCTGGCGCGACATCTGGCTCGACGAGGGGTTCGCGTCCTTCGCCGAGTGGCGGCGGTCCGAGACCCAGGAGGGGAGCGCCCAGGACATGATGGCCTACTACTACGGGCAGATCGGCTCCGGCTCGTCGTTCTGGCGTCAGCCGATCGGCGACCCGGGCAAGGGCAGCGAACTCGCCTCGCCCGCCTGCACCCGTGGGGCCATGGCGCGGCAGGCCCTGCGCAACAGGGTCGGCGACCCGGCGTTCCTCCAGCTGATGCGGCAGTGGGCCCTCACCCACCGCGGTGGCAACGGGTCGGTCCGACAGTCCATCGGGCTCGCCCAGCGCCTCACCGGGCAGGACCTGCAGGCCTTCTTGCGGGGGTGGCTCTACACGGGGTCCAAGCCAGCCGCGGTGTCGGTCGAGAGGATGCCGGCGGCGTAGGGGCTGCGGCGCTGACGGCGCCGCAGCCCCACCCGCTCACGAGGTGGTCAGGGACGTGTCGTCCACGACGAAGGACGTCTGCCGCGACGCGTCCTCTGCCCCCTCGAAGGTCACCGTGACGGTCTGGCCGGCGAAGGACGAGACGTCATAGGTGTACTGCACGTAGCCCGGTCGGGCGTCGAGGTTGGACAGGGTCTGCAGCGTGGTGGGCGCCGGGGTCCCGATCTTGACGGTCAGCTGGTCGTGCACCGTCGGGTCGGTCTCTGCCGTGTCCACGTGCACCCAGAACCCGAGGGTGGCGCGGCAGCCGCCCGGGATGGCGACCTTCTGGCTGATCGCCTCGTGCGTCGACAGGCCGTAGCCGTCCAGCCAGGCCGACCGGGTGCCGCCGTGGGCGGGCTGCGCAGCGCGCCAGGCCCCGATGTTGGCCACGACACCGGTCCAGCTCGAGGTGCCCGTCTCGAAGCCCTGGTTGCCCAGCACCTGGGTGGCCCTGGCGCACGCGGTGGTCACGACCCACCTGAACGTCGCCGACCCGACACCCCCGCCACCACTGGCCGTCACGGTCACCGACGACGTGACGCCACTGGTGGGTGTGCCCGAGATCAGACCCGTCGAGGGGTTGACCGTCAGGCCGGCCGGCAGCCCGGTGGCACTCCAGGTGTAGGGCGCCGTCCCGCCCGTGGCCGCCAGCTGGAGGCTGATCGCCACCCCGCGCGCCGTGGTGCGGGTGCCCGGGTTGGTCACCTTCGGTGCCGACACGACGCAGGTGACCTCACCCGACTGGGCCGGGACGCTGATCGCGTCCCACGCCGCCTTGACGGTGGCGTAGGGAACACAGTTGCCGGGGTAGAGGTTCTTCGCCGCCGCCAGCGTGGCCTTGCGGTAGGACAGGTAGGTCATGCCCGACGTCTTGGTGAGCATGGCGTTGTAGAAGATCTTGCCCGCGTTGACGATGCCGACGCCGGTGACGCTGTTGCCGTTGCAGGTCGGGCTCGCGGGCAGGCCGCCGCTGGCGGCGCTGCCCTGGGCCAGCAGCACGAACCAGTGGTCGAGCGGGCCCGCGGCGGAGTGGGTCTCCATCCGGGGGACCGAGGACGAGTAGCAGCTGGGGTCACCCACGAGGGACGGGTTGTACATCTGGCGGATCGGTCCGTTGCCCACGAGGTCGACGGTCTCGCCGATGCTGTAGTCGGGCGTGTCGTAGGGGGCGGGCTCGTTGGAGTAGAACTCGGTGAGGGCGCCGAAGATGTCACCGGTGGCCTCTGACACGCCGTTGCCGGACATGCCGCCCGGGGTGGTGGAGTCGATCGCGTGCCCGAACTCGTGCCCCACGACGTCGAGCGAGGCGATGTACTTCCCTGCGGTGTTGTGGCCGATCGAGACGCTGGTGCCGTCCCAGTAGGCGTTGATCGCGTTGAGGCCGACGTAGACCGGGAAGCCCGAGCCGGAGCCGTTGATGCCGTTGCGGCCGAGCCAGGTCGAGAGCATGTCCCACTCGTGCTGCACCCCGTAGAGAGCGTCGGCGCAGCTGGTCTCGACCGCGGTGCCCACGCCGTTGCCCCACGAGTCGTCGGTGCCGGTCAGCACCGCGCGGGACGAGTAGTCACGGCACGAGAGGCCAGGGCGGGTGGGGTCGGTCATCGAGAACGCCGACTCCGATCCGGTGGTCGTGATCGTGAAGGGGCTGGGGCCGTTGAGCCACCCCGCCCCGCTCCCGGCGTTGTCGGTGACCTCGTCGATGGAGCGCAGCACGGCGCCGCTGGTGGCGTCGACGAAGACGTGGAGTCGGCTCGGCAGGGTGCCGCGGTGGCCGGTGACCACCGACTCGTAGGCCAGGGCGTTGGCCGCCGGCGTGGCGAGGACGACGAGGCGGGTGCTCACGACCCGCGGGCCCTGGGCCCCGCGCGTCCGGGCGACCGTGGCCGCGGCAGCCAGCGACAGGCGGGGCCGCGTGGAGAGGGTCAGCGCCGATGTCTGCTGGCCGTCACTGACCGACAGCACGCGGCCACTGGAGTCGGTCGTGGCGACGAAGTCGCCACCCACGACCGGGAGCCCGCGGTAGGTGCGCTCGTACGCGACGTGCTGCAGGCCGCCGTCGCCGGAGACCACGGTGCGGGCCGTGAAGGTGTCACCGGGCCCGGCGTGCAGCCGGGCCGGTCGCGCACGGACCAGCGCGTCGGCGCCGCGCGCGGCGGCAGCGCGGGCCAGCGGGGTCGCCAGGGGTGCGGCGGGTGACGGGACCCTGGACGAGACCAGCTGCGGCGCCGAGGCTGCCGTCGCCGGGAGGCTCGAGGTGGCCGCAGCCGGAGCGCTGCCGGCGCTGGAGATGCCGGCGGTGGCAGTGAGGACGGTGGCAGTGAGGACGGCCACCACGGGCAGGACGCGGTGCATGTGAGGTGCTCCTGGTCTCGGGTGCGCAGATCGTGAGGGTGCACGGAGGGCCGTCGCCAGGTCAGGCGCCGACATGACAACCGTAGCCCGATTTACCCCTATATATCCCTAAACCAGACTAACAGGCACGCAGCACCGGTCAGGCCCTCGCCACCACCACGCGGGCCACCTGCTCGAGGGTGGCCACCGACCCGGCATACGGGCTCGAGGGGCGTGGCCAGTGCGTGATGACGTCGGTGAAGCCGAGCTCGTCGGCGCGTCCGGCCATCTCCTCGAAGAGGTCGACGCTCTCGAGCGCGTAGCGCGGAGAGGAGTCGAGGTTGAGGTAGCGAGGGAAGGTGGCGACGTCGCGACCGAGCTCGCGCAGCTCCGCCTCGAGCGTGTCGCGTGCGGTCCCCAGCGCGGCGAACCAGTCGTCGAGATGCTCGACCTTCGGCCCGGTCGTCACCCAGCCGTCGGCGTGACGGGCACAGAAGCGCAGTGACCGCGGCCCGTTGGCCGCGACGAGCACCGGCACGTGCGCCACCCGAGGGAGGGTGCGGGCATCGCGAGCGCTGAACCACCGGCCCTCGACGCTCACGTGGTCGTCGTCGCGCAGCCGCAGGAGCAACCGGGTGAACTCCTGGAAGCGGTCGACGCGCTCGCCGACCGTCAGCTCGGGGCCCCCGAGCAGCCGTGAGTCGAGGTCACCGCCGGTCCCCACACCCAGCAGGAAGCGACCGCCGCTGAGGTCGTCGAGCGACTGCACGTCGCGGTGCAGCGCGACCGGGTGGCGGTAGTTGGGGCTGACGACAAACGTGCCGAGCAGGATGCGCGACGTCACCAGGGCGGCCGCAGTGAGAGTGGGCGTCGTTCCATACCAGGGAGATTCGGGTAGCCCACCCCAGACGAGGTGGTCATAGGTCCAGGCGTGGTGGAAGCCCATCTCCTCGGCCGCCCGCCAGCGCGGAGCCGACTCGCGCCACGGCAGCTCGGGCAGGATGGTGAGGCCGAAGCGCATCCTGCGACCTTACGCTCGGCCCGCGGCCTAGGCTGACCCGTATGCCGGGTGGTCACGTCGAGCTCGTCCCGGACGACCGCGGCGGAGTGACCCTCCTGCTGGACGGGTCACCCCAGTCGCACGTGCAGCTGTCCGACCCCGGCCTGCTCGCCTTCGAGTACGTCGCCCACCTGGCGCTCGTCATCGACGCGACGGCGCCACCGGCCCCGGCGACCCTGGCCGTCACGCACGTCGGGGGCGCCGCCATGACGCTGGCCAGGTGGGTCGAGCACACCCGCCCCGGCTCGCCGCAGATCGTCATGGAGCCGGATGCCGCGCTCACCGAGCTCGTGCGCCACGAGCTGCCGCTGCCGCGGCGACACCGCATCAGGGTGCGTCCCGTCGACGGCCTCACCGGCACCGCGGCCCTGGCGGACACGAGCGCCGATGTCGTCGTGGTCGACGCCTTCGACCACGGACAGGTGCCGGCCGAGCTGACGACGACGGCCTACCTCGCGGACGTCGCCCGGGTGCTCCGGCCCACCGGGGTGGCGCTGCTCAACCTCGCTGACGAGCCGGGCCTGCGCTACGTCGCCCGGGTCGTCGCGTCGCTCGCCGCGACAGGTCTCCTCGGCGAGGTGGCACTGCTCGCGACGCAGGAGGTGCTCAAGGGGCGACGCTTCGGCAACGTCGTCGTCGCCGCGTCGGCGACGCCCCTCGACGTCTCCACCCTCGCGGCCCGGGTCGCGCGCTCACCGCTCCCGACGGGACTGCGCCGGGGCGGCGACGTCGAGCGGATGGCGCGCTCGGCGCGACCGCTGACCGTCGACGACCCCCGGCCGTCGCCACCGTCTCCCGACCCGGGGCGCTGGAGGGTGCGCTGAGGGTGCACTGAGGGATGCGCTGAGCAGATTTCGTGCTGAGGGCAGAGCCTGGACCGTCCGTTCGACCTATTCGGAGATAGTACATTTAGCCGTATTGCGCCTTAAGTCTGTTCCAGTAGATTTGCCCCTGTCACTGAGCCGCCGCCGTAGTCGCGCTCCAGCCAGCCCCTCCCCCCCCACGGGAGGGTGACACGACAGGCAAGGGCCCCCCACCCCCATGACCGTAACCCTGAGCCCGAGCGCGGCCATCTACCGCCGCTCGGACGATCGCCCCCTCCCCTCGGCCTGGCCGGGCCGCACGCGTCGCCCCCTGACCGTGCGCCGCGCCCGCACTGCGCGCAAGGTCATCGCCCGCCTCCGGCGGCCGGCCGACCGCGACTTCCGCCCCGACATCGAGGGCCTGCGTGCCGTCGCCGTCGTCGCCGTCGTCGTCTACCACGCGGGACTCGCCCTACCCGGTGGCTACGTCGGGGTCGACGTCTTCTTCGTCATCTCCGGGTTCCTGATCACCAAGCAGCTGACCCGCTCGGTCAGCCGCAAGGGTCTGGGTGCGCTGCCCGCCTTCTACGCCTCGCGCATCCGGCGGCTGCTGCCCGCCGCCGCCCTCGCCACGGTCGCGACGGTGACGGCCTTCCGCTTCTTCGGCCCCCCGCTCCAGGTGCGCGAGGTCACCACCGACGGGGTCTTCGCCGCCGTCTCCGCTCTCAACTACCGCCTGGCCGCGCTCGGCACCGACTACCAGCACGTGGGCACCGCGGCCTCGCCGCTGCAGCACTTCTGGTCGCTGGCGGTCGAGGAGCAGTTCTACGTGGTGTGGCCGCTCGTCGTCGCCGGCCTGCTGCTCGCCGGTCGCTTCTTCGGGCGTCGTGCCGGGCGCCTGATGCTGCTCGGGGTCGTCGTCGCCGTCATCGCCTCCTCCGCGATCGCGTCCGCGCAGCTGACCGCCACCTCGGCGCCCTGGGCCTACTTCGGCATCCACACCCGCGCCTGGGAGCTCGCAGTCGGTGCCCTGCTCGCCCTCACCGCCAAACGCCTGGTCGACCTCCCCCGCCGGCTCGCCGGTGTGCTGGCCTGGGCCGGCCTCGCCGCCATCGCCTACAGCGCCGTGCGGTTCACGCAGGCCACCCCCTTCCCCGGCACCGCCGCCTGGATCCCGGTCGGCGGCGCGGCAGCAGTCATCGCGGCCGGGTGCGGCGCCCGGGTGGGCGCCGAGCGCGTGCTCGCCGAGCCGCTGATGCAGTGCCTGGGACGCGTCTCCTACTCGTGGTATCTGTGGCACTGGCCGATGCTGGTCATCGCGCCCTACGCCGCCGGTCGAGCCCTCGGCAGCTGGGAGCGGGGCGCCATCCTCTGGCTCTCCCTCGTCGTCGCCATCGCGTCCTTCGTGTGGGTCGAGCAACCGGTGCGGCACCTGACCTGGCCCACGTGGCAGTGGGTCGGCAGCGGCGGTCTCATCATCGCCACGGTCACCGCCTGCTCGCTCGGCGTCGCCGTGCTCGCCCCGCGCACCACCGGCTCGGGTGCCGCAGCCACGCTCGCGAGCGTGGCCGTGCCCGCGACCGGCGGGGCCGCGACCACCGGGGCGAAGGGGTCCGCCGCCGCGACCGCCCTGACCGCCCCGACCGTGGGCGACCTGATCGCCCGCACCGTCGCCGCCTCGGTCGACACCCGCGCGGTGCCGGCCAACCTCACTCCCGCCCCGCAGGACGCTGCCTCGTCCCTGCCGCCCACCTCGACCAACGGGTGCCACGCCGGCTTCACCGCCGTCACCCAGGGCGACTGCGTCTACGGCGACGTGCGGGCCACCGACACCGTGGTGCTCTTCGGCGACTCGCACGCCGAGCAGTGGCTACCCGCCCTCGACATCGCCGCCAAGGACAAGCACCTCCGGGTCGTCAGCTGGACGAAGGCCGCCTGTCCCGCTGCCCGGCTCACCGTCTTCAACCCGTCGCTCAACCGCTCCTACACCGAGTGCGACGCGTGGCGGGGCGCCACGATCGCCCGCATCGGCGCCCTGCGCCCGGTCCTGGTCCTGGTGTCGCAGTCGGAGAACGTCGCGTCATCATCGGTCTCGCCGGCGCAGTTCGCCGCGGCGACCGTGGCGACGCTGAAGGACCTCAGCGCTGCCGGGGCGCGACGGCTGGCTTTCGTGCAGGACATCCCGACCCCGGGGACCGACCTGCCGGGCTGCATCGCCACCCACCTCGACGACGCCCGGGCGTGCTCCTACGACCGGTCGACGGCCTACCGCTACCCGGCCCGGCACGCCGCCTTGGCACCGGCCCTCACGGCCTCCGGCGTCACGACGCTCGACCCGGCAGCGTGGTTCTGCGGAGCCGACCGCTGCCCCTCGGTGGTCGGCAACGTGCTGGTCTACCGCAACGAGTCGCACATGACCGTTCCCTACAGCCGCTGGCTGGCTCCCGCCATCGCCACGGCCCTCCCCACGAAGGCCTGACCCGGTGTTCATCGCGATCCTGCAGCTGCGCGCTGCCGTCCTCGACCACGGCCATCTCTACCTCTTCGTCTTCTACGTCGCCCTGACCTGGCTGGTGTGGCTGCTCAAGGTCGCGCTCGCCAGCCGCTACCGGCCCTGGACCGAGCCGCACGAGGCCACGACCAGCGTGGTCATCCCCGTCGTCGACGAGCCCCTCGACCTCTTCCGGGACGTGCTCGCCCGCATCGTCGAGCAGCAGCCGACCCAGACCCTGGTCGTCATCAACGGCCCTCGCAACCCGCAGCTCGAGGCCGTGTGCGCCGAGTTCGCGCCCGCCGTCGCCTGGACCTGGACGCCGATCGCCGGCAAGCGCAACGCGGTGCGCGTCGGGGTGGAGCACTGCGTCGGCGACATCGTGCTGCTCGTCGACAGCGACACGGTGTGGACGCCTGGCACGCTCGACGAGCTGCTGAAGCCCTTCGCCGACGAGCGCGTCGGCGGCGTCACCACCCGACAGCGCATCCTCGCCGCCGAGCGCTCGTTCTACACGCGGTGGGCCGACTGGATGGAGAACTCGCGGGCGCAGTACTCCATGCCGGCCCAGAGCGTGCTCGGTGCGGTCGGGTGCCTGCCGGGGCGGACCATCGCCTTCCGCCGCAGCATCCTGGTCGACGTCATGGAGGACTTCATGACGCAGCGCTTCCTGGGGGTCTTCCTCGAGGTCTCCGACGACCGCACGCTCACCAACCTGACCCTCAAGAAGGGCTTCCGCACCGTCTACCAGTCGACCAGCCTCTGCTACACCGACGCCCCGCTGCAGCTGCGCAAGCTGCTGAAGCAGCAGCTGCGGTGGTCGCGTGGCAGCCAGTACAACACCCTGCGGATGCTGCCCTGGATGCTGCGCCACACCCCCGTGCTGGCCTTCTTCTTCGTCAGCGACATCGTCATGCCGATGTTGCTCTCCACCATCCTGATCGCCTGGGTACTGCGTCGTCAGCAGGGCACCGACGTCAACCTCTACGTCGGGCTGCTGCAGGCCGAGGGCCGACCGTGGATGCTGCCCGCGATCGTCGCCATCACGGTGCTGATGTCAGCCCTGTCGATGACGGTCCGTCAGCTGCGCCACATCGAGGAGCGACCGGTCGACCTGTTCTGGATGCCGGTCTACATCCTCTTCAGCACCGTCTTCCTCATGCCGATCAGGGCCTACGGCTTCCTGCGCCTCGGCCACGTCGGCGGCTGGGGCACCCGGGCCGCCGCCTACAGCGCCGACCAGCAGCTCGACGTCGCGGTCGCCTCCCCCTCCAGCTCATCCGGCTCGCCCGGCTCGTCCCGCTCATCCACCTCGTCTCTGTCCACCCGTGCCCCACGCACTCATCCCCCCCTGGTCAGCGGCGACCCGCGGGCGCTCGTCCCCTACCTGCTCGTCACTGCTCTCGTCCCCCTCGGAGTTCTCTATGACACCCTCGTCCGCTGATCACCTGTCCGACAACGCTGGCCCCCCGACCCCGCCGTCGACCCCCCCGCCGCTGTCGTCCTACGCCATCCCGTCCGCCCCGTCGGCCGGCATCATCACCGTCAGCAAGCTCAACATCGCCCTCCTGACCCTGGCCATCCTGTCGATCGGCTCGGCGCTCTACCTCTCGCCACTGCCCAAGGCCGTCGAGTCGGGGGTCAAGGGTGTGAGCGAGGCCGCCGGCATCGGCGGCGGCCTGCCGGCGCCCTCGGCCACCGCCCCCTCGGGCGGCGCCGGGCTGACGACGCCGTCCGGCCGCACCTCCTCCACGACCGCGTCGGGCTCCCGCTCGTCGGGCTCCTCGAGCTCGTCGGGCTCCTCGACGAGCAGGGTGCTCGCCGGCACCAGCGCCTCGAGCCTGACGGGCCTCACGGGCCTGACCAACGCGCTCTACCGCCTGCGGCCCTCGCCGTCCTCGGCGTCGTCGCGGCCGTCGTCCACCGGGTCCACGGGGTCCACGGGGTCCGGCTCACGCCCTCCGGTCCCGACGCCGACGGTCACCGTCACGCAGAGCCCGACCACCCCCGCGGCCATCACCCCCCTGCGCACCAAGTGCTGGCAGTTCACCTGGCAGCAGGACGCCCAGACAGTGTATGCCTCGAACCTCTCCGACCCCTACGGCCTCGACGGCGCGCCGGGACCCTACGACAGCGACGGCATCGCCTGCTCCGACCTGCCGGTCGACCCGACCCGGGCGGCGTCGAAGCCGGTCGGGCAGTACGTGCCCCCCACTGCGTCGGCGGAGACCAAGGCCGCCATCGTGGGCTCGCAGTCCGCGTTCTACGGCTTCACGCAGGACGGCCTCCCGGCCGACACCACCAAGTTCGACGCCCTCGAGGCCACGACCGGCAAGGCCCTCAGCTCGGTGGGCTGGTACCAGTCGTTCGACGACGACTTCCGCGGCGACCTCGTCGAGCGGTCGTGGTCGCGTGGAGCCCTCCCCGTCTTCACGTGGATGCCCACGGGCACGGGCGCCAACCACGTCAGCCTGACCTCGATCATCGCGGGGGCCCAGGACGTCTACCTCCGGCGGTATGCCGGGGCGATCGTGCGGCAGAACCTGCCGGTCGTGATCCGCTACGGCCACGAGATGAACGGGCGCTGGTACGGCTGGTCGTCGGGGCGCGACGACTACAACAACAGCGCCGAGAAGTACAAGCAGGCCTGGATCCACGTCTGGACGGTCTTCCAGGAGGTCGGTGCCAACGACAACGCCATCTGGCTGTGGTCGCCCAGCCGCATCGACGACCTGCACCCGTCGCCGACCAACGGCCTCACGGCCATGGCCGACTCCTACCCCGGTGACCAGTACGTCGACTGGGTCGGTGCCTCGGTCTACCTGCGCCACGCCAGCACGGGCTCGACCTACGACGCGACCTTCGGCCGGACCGTCGCAGCCCTGGAGGCGGTCACGACCAAGCCGCTGTTCTTCGCCGAGATCGGGGCCATCGAGACCGACGGAGCGACCGACGTGGCCCAGCTCAAGGCGGACTTCATCCACAACACCCTGACCGCCTTCTCGGCCGACGCGCACGTCGTCGGATTCCTGTGGAACAACAACGTCGCCACCACGCTCGTCAACGGCCAGGAGGTCACGAACGACTGGCGCTTCGACGCCAACACGCTCGCGGCCAGGCAGTTCGTCGTCGACGTCGCCTCCCGCCGGTTCCGCACCGGGATGGTCGCCCTCGACCAGTGACCCCCGCCGGCAGGGCCCTCGTCTGCGGAGGGCCCTGCGGCTGCGCCGATTCACCGGCCGGGCCGGCACGGCATACGCTCCTGCCGTCCCTCATGCTGGTGCCAACCCGTCGCCCGTCTCAAAGGAGCAGTGAGCCATGCCCGACTCCCTCGACATCACGCTCCCAGTGGAGCACGTGCTGCCGGATGCCGTGCCGCAGGCACTCCTCGAGCCGGGGCCCCCCGCTACGTCGTCCGAGGCGTCGGCTGAGGGCGCGCACGACGGCCCACACGGCTACATCGGCCACAAGGACGCCTACCTCGCGCGGCTCAAGCGGATCGAGGGACAGGCCCGCGGTCTGCAGCGCATGGTCGAGTCCGACACCTACTGCATCGACATCCTCACCCAGGTGTCGGCGATGACCAAGGCCCTGCAGGCGGTCTCGCTCGGGCTGCTGGAGGACCACCTGCGCCACTGCGTCGTCGACGCGGTCGCCCACGGCGGACCCGCCGCGGAGGCCAAGCTCACCGAGGCCTCGGCGGCGATCGCCCGCCTCGTGAGGTCCTAGACCTGCTGCGTCCGCGTCGAGGTGGGCTCTTGCCCTCCGGGGCACGGACGTCGGGGGTCAACCGCCCCAGCCGCGGGCGCGCAGCAGACGCGCGAGCGCGGCAAAGAACGGCGCGGGCGCGATGCGCAGGGTCACCGACGACACCTGGACGGCGGCGTCACCGGCCGCTTGGAGGTCGAGGCTGCGGATCTCGTCGCTCATCGCCTGGGTCAGCACTCCGTGACCCGCACCGTCGACCTCGACGGCGACGCCGAACCGGTCCCAGTAGACATCCAGATGAACGCGGCCCTGCGACGACTGGCGGCGCACCTGACGGTCGGGCTCGGGCAGCCCGTGGTCACGGCACATCCGCGCGAAGTCGAGCTCGTTGAGCGAGTGCACCCCGCCGCGGACGTCGCCGAGCACCGCGAGCAGAACGGCCCGGTAGGGGTGGCGTCGCACGGCCGAGAACGGGTCGACCAGGTCGTCAGCCCGGACGATGCGCTGCTGCACCGCCATCGTCAGCAGCAGCGTCGCCTGTCGCGCGGAGCCGGCCCACAGGGCCGCCTGCACCGTCGCAGCGGTGGGGTGCGAGTGCCTGATCCCCGCGCTGTCGACGTCGTCCTCCGTCCATCGCCGGGTCTCGTGGAGGACGACACCAGGGCAACGCGTCTTGAAGCCCGACTTGCGCACCCACAGGTGCAGTCCGCGCCGCTCGTCGAAGCCGGTGAGCCCACGCCACTGGAGGGCGGTGACTCCCCCGAGAGCGGCAGTCGGTCCGACCCGGAGAAGTGAGATGCGGATGGCGGCCTCTCCGTGCGGCACACCGGTGGTCGTGACGATGCCGCGCCGGGAGACCGCGACCCAGCGTCGGGCCCCGACCTGCGCCTCCCGCTGCCACCGGGTGATGTTGGCCGCCCGCAACGCAGACAGGCTCACGACCCCGGCGGTCGTCGCTGCCTGGGCCTCGACGGACCGGAGGTTGAGGGGGTCGTGGCGGCGCGGCATACGAGCGAGGATGACGCGCGCCGACCACCCGGCCGAGGATCCCGACGACTCCTGTGGACAGGCTCGAGGCACCCAGGGGGTGTGGACGACCAGCCAACCGCTCCCTGCGTCCGCGCCGAGGAGGGCTCCTACCCACCTCGAGGCGGACGCACGGAAGAGGGGGCCAACTGCGTCCGCGCCGGGGCGGGCTGTTACCCACCGGGACGCGGACGCATCGGCTCAGCGCCCGAAGACCGCCGGCAGCGTCGCGGTGTGGGTCTCGCGGAGGGTCTCGAGGTCGATGTGGAAGGAGAGGTCCTCACCGGACGCCGAGGCGGCCTTCACCGCCAGTCCGTCGGTCTCGGTGTCGACGACCCCGAGCTCGACCAGGGGCACTGAGCTGCCCACGGCGGCGAGGAAGTCGCCCTCGGCCCCGGGCGAGCAGGCCACGAGCACACGGCCGGTCGACTCGGAGAAGAGGGCGGTGAAAGGGTCGACCCCGAGGCCGGCGAGGGAGACCTTCGCCCCGACGCCGTGGCGCAGCACCGACTCGGCGAGAGCCTGCGCGAGGCCACCCTGCGACAGGTCGTGGGCAGTGGTGAACCACCCTGCGGCCGCACCCTCCTGGAGCACCGCCGACAGCGCCATCTCGTGCGCGAGGTCGACGCGCGGCGGCACGCCGCCGAGGTGGCCGTGCACGACCCGCGACCACTCCGAGCCGTCGAGCTCGTCGAGCGTGTCGCCGAGCAGGAAGATGCGCGACTCGTCGACGGAGAAGCCCGACCCGGTGCGCACCGACACGTCGTCGAGCACCCCGAGCACCCCGATGACGGGGGTCGGGTGGATGGCCACGTCACCGGTCTGGTTGTAGAACGACACGTTGCCGCCGGTGACGGGGATGCCGAGGGTCTTGCAGCCCTCGGCGATGCCTCGCACCGACTCGCGGAACTGCCACATCACGCCCGCGTCCTCGGGCGAGCCGAAGTTGAGGCAGTCGGTGACGGCCAGCGGGGCGGCGCCGCTGGTGGAGACGTTGCGGTAGGCCTCGGCCAGTGCGGCCTGGGCGCCGGTGTAGGGGTCGAGCTTGGCGAAGCGGCTGTTGCAGTCGGTGGAGATCGCGACCCCGCGGCCGGTCTCCTCGTCGACCCGCACGACCCCCGCGTCGTCGGGCATCGCGAGCGCGGTGTTGCCCTGCACGTAGCGGTCGTACTGGTCGGTGACCCATGAGGTGTCGCAGAGGTTGGCACTGCCGAGCATGATGAGCAGCGTCTCGCGCAGACCCTCGGCGGCGTGCGGCCGCGGCAGGTGGGCCGTGGTGTCGGCGACCAGGCCATCGAGGTACGCGGGACGGGCGAGCGGGCGGTCGTAGACGGGGCCGTCATGGGCCACCGAGCGCGGCGGCACGTCGACGATGGTCTCGCCGTGCCAGGTGATGACCAGGTGGTCGCCGTCGGTGACCTCGCCGATCACCACCGCCTCGACGTCCCACTTGTCGGTGATGGCGAGGAAGGCGTCGAGCTGCGACGGCTCGACGATCGCCATCATCCGCTCCTGCGACTCCGACATGAGGATCATCTCGGGGGCCAGCGTCGCGTCACGCAGGGGGACGGTGTCGAGCTCCACCCGCATGCCGCCGTCGCCGTTCGAGGCGAGCTCGCTGGTGGCGCAGGAGAGCCCGGCGCCGCCGAGGTCCTGGATGCCGGCCACGACCTTCGCGGCATACAGGTCGAGGCAGCACTCGATGAGCACCTTCTCGGCGAAGGGGTCGCCGACCTGCACGGCGGGGCGTTTGGTCGGGCTACCCTCGGAGAAGGTTTCCGAGGCAAGGACCGAGACACCGCCGATGCCGTCACCACCGGTCTTGGCTCCGAAGAGCACGACCTTGTTGCCGGCCCCGCGGGCCGACGCGAGGTGGATGTCCTCGATGCGCATGGCGCCGACGCACAGGGCGTTGACGAGCGGGTTGCCCTGGTAGCACTCGTCGAAGACGACCTCGCCGCCGATGTTGGGCAGGCCGAGGCAGTTGCCGTAACCGCCTACTCCCGCAACGATCCCCGGGAGCACGCGCAGGGTGTCGGGGTGGTGCAGGCTGCCGAAGCGCAGCGGGTCCATCACCGCGAGCGGGCGCGCGCCCATCGACATGATGTCGCGCACGATGCCACCGACGCCGGTCGC
This sequence comes from Dermatophilaceae bacterium Soc4.6, assembly GCA_039889245.1. Lineage (NCBI taxonomy): Bacteria > Bacillati > Actinomycetota > Actinomycetes > Micrococcales > Dermatophilaceae > Dermatophilaceae bacterium Soc4.6. The sequence goes on from JAZGVH010000002.1 coordinate 2,132,311, forward strand.
GGCGCCCTGGTATGGCTCGACGTAGGACGGGTGGTTGTGGCTCTCGACCTTGAAGGTCACCGCCCAGCCGTCGCCGATGTCGACGACGCCGGCGTTCTCACCGATGCCGACGAGGAGCTTCTCACGCATCTCGTCGGTGGTGTTCTCCCCCCAGAGCGAGAAGTGGACCTTGCTCGACTTGTAGGAGCAGTGCTCGCTCCACATCACGGAGTACATCGCGAGCTCGGCCGAGGTGGGTCGGCGGCCGAGGATCTCGCGGATCTGTTGGTACTCGTCCACCTTGAGCCCGAGCTCGGCCCACGGCTGCTCGGTGTCGGGCGTGGTCGCGGCGGCGGAGACCGTGTCGACCCCGGCGACCGACGGCTGGGTGCTGGTGCTCACGCGGAGACCCCCTGAGCGAGACGGGTGAGGACGGAGGTGAAGAAGCCGAGGCCGTCGACCGACGGGCCGTAGCCCGGCTCGATCGCGTGCTCGGGGTGGGGCATGAGACCGACGACGTTGCCGCGGGCGTTGGTCACGCCGGCGATGCCGCGGTAGGAGCCGTTCGGGTTGTCTCCCAGGTAACGAGCGACGACCCGCCCCTCGCCCTCGAGCTCGTCGAGCGTGTGCTCGTCGGCGACGTAGCCGCCCTCGCCGTTCTTCAGCGGCACGACGATCTCCTGACCGGCGGTGTAGTCCGCAGTCCAGTCGGTCGAGGCGTTCTCGATGCGCAGAGCCTGGTCACGGCAGACGAACTTGCGGTGGTCGTTGCGGATCAGGGCGCCCGGCAGCAGGTGGCTCTCGCAGAGCACCTGGAAGCCGTTGCAGATGCCCAGCACCGGCAGCCCACCCTGCGCGGCGGGGACGAGCACGTCCATCACCGGGGCGAAGCGCGCGATCGCGCCGCACCGCAGGTAGTCGCCGTAGGAGAAGCCGCCCGGCAGGACGACCGCATCCACCCCGTGCAGGTCGGCATCGCCGTGCCAGAGCATGACGGGCTCGGCCCCCGCAGCCCGGACGGCGCGCTGCGCGTCGCGCTCGTCGAGCGAGCCGGGGAAGGTGACGACGCCGACGCGCAGTCCGGTCGAGGCCGTGCCGGGCAGGGCCGTCACTGGGCGCTCTCGAGCGCGTGCACGGCGACGACGTCCTCGATGACGGGGTTGGACAGCAGGGTCTCGGCCGCCGAGCGGGCCTGCGCGAGGTGCTCGTCGGTCACCTCGCCGTCGACGGTGAGGACGAAGCGCTTGCCCTGGCGCACGTCGGTGAACCCCTCGAAACCGAGGCGCGGGAGCGACCGGCCGACGGCCTGCCCCTGCGGGTCGAGGATCTCGGGCTTGAGCATGACGTCGACGACGATGGCTCCCATGACGGGGGGCTCCTTCGGTGCGGTGGCTCTGCGCGGTCGACCCAAGGATATCGGCCCCGACGGGTGGTGCCGGACACGCAGGCCGTCCTTGACAACGCCTGCCGCAGTGACGAGCGTGGCCGGATGAGCGCACACCTCACCCGGCGCAGCCTGCTGGCCGCGGGCGTGGGCGCGACAGCGGTCCCGCTCACGGCCGGATCCTCCGGCGGCGCAATCTCGTCGGCGGACAGTCGCGCCCGCGCGCTCGTGCGGGCGATGACCCTCGACGAGAAGATCGCCCTGGTCCACGGCGGCCCCTCCGATGCCGACGTCGGCTTCGTGCCCGGCCTCCCGCGTCTCGGCATCCCCGACCTGCGCCTGACCGACGGCCCGGCCGGGATCCGTCAGCCGAAGACGACCGACGGCCCGTCCACGGCCTTTCCCGCCCCGATCACGCTGGCGGCCACCTTCGACGACGCCCTCGCCCGGAGGCTCGGCAGCGCGCTGGGCAGCGAGGCGAAGGCCAAGGGACAGAACGTGCTCTTCGCCCCCATCGTCAACCTGGCCCGGGTCCCGGAGGGTGGCCGGCTCTTCGAGGGTCTCGGCGAGGACCCCGTGCTCACCGGCGCCATCGGCCGCGAGGTCGTCCTCGGCATCCAGTCGATGGGGGTCGTCGCCACCGTCAAGCACTGGCTGGCCAACGAGCAGGAGGACAGCCGTCACCTCGTCTCCGTGGAGCTCGACGAGCGGACCCTGCGCGAGGTCTATCTCGCTCCCTTCGTCGAGGCCGTGATCGGGGGCCGCGCGGGTGCGGTGATGGCCGCCAACAACGGTGTCGCCGGCGCCTACAACGCCCAGAGCGCCGCCCTGCTCCACGACCTGCTGAAGGTCGAGCTGGGCTTCGCCGGCTTCGTCTGCAGTGACTACTCCGCCACCCACGACACCGTGCTGGCCGCACTCGCCGGGCTCGACCTCGACCTGCCCGACGACCAGTGGTTCGGCGCCCCCCTGCGCCAGGCCGTCGTCGACGGCACCGTGCCCGTCGCGGTGCTGGACGACAAGGTCGAGCGGGTGCTACGCACCGTGATCGCCCTCGGCATCCTCGACGGCGGCGGAACCAGCACCCGCGGCGGAGCGGGCGAGGTCAACACGCCCGCTCACGCCGACCTGGCGCAGGAGGTGGCCGAGCGTGGCGCCGTGCTGCTGCGCAACGAGCTGGTCGGTGGCCTGCCGCTGCTCCCGTTCTCGCCGCAGGTGACGCGCTCGATCGCCGTCATCGGCCCCTACGCCGCGATCCCCCGGATCGGCGGCGACGGGAGCTCGCACGTCTCACCCCTGACTGCGGTGTCCCCGGTGGACGGCATCGCCGCCCACTTCCCCGGGGCCACTGTGCGCACGGCGCCCGGCGCCGTCGCCGAGGCCGGGGTGGTGCCCCCGGAGGTCCTGCTCCCGCCGGGTGGCGGCTCGACGCACGGCCTGCTCGCTGCGTACTTCGCCAACGAGAACCATTCCGGCACAGCGGTGTTCACCCGTGTCGACGGTGTCGTCGGCCGGACCTGGGGGACCAACGGTCCGGGCCACGGGATTCCTGCCGAGGGTTTCTCGGTGCGCTGGACCGGCACCCTCACAGCCCGCACCACGGGCACCCACACCATCTCCACCCGCTCGGACGACGACTCGTGGGTGTGGGTCGGCGGGTCGCTCGTGGTCGACAACGGCGGCGAGCACGGGCTGCGGGTGCGCTCCGGCCAGGTGCATCTCCTAGCTGGTCGCCGCTACACCCTGCGGGTCGACTACGTGCAGCGCACGTTTCGTGCCAGCCTGAGCTTCCGGTGGCTCGAGCCGGCGGACAGCCTCGTCCGGGCCGCCGCCCGCCTCGCGGCGAACTGCGACGTCGCCGTGGTCGTGGTGGGTGACGTCGAGACCGAGGGCAGCGACCGCGAGTCGCTGGCGCTACCCGGCCAGCAGGACCAGCTGATCGCCGCGGTGGCGGCGGCCAACCCGCGCACGGTGGTGGTGTCGCAGTCAGGTGGTCCCGTGCTCATGCCGTGGCTGGCCAGCGTGCCCGCCGTCCTCCAGCTCTGGTACGGCGGGCAGCAGGTCGGCGCCGCCCTCGCCCGCCTCCTCGCCGGCGAGGTCTCCCCCGCCGGGCGGCTTCCCGTGACCTTCGCCCGCCAGGCGTCCGACTACCCAGCGCGGACCCCGTCGCAGTACCCGGGGGTCCCGGCCACCGGGTCCCACCAGGAGGGCCTCGACCTCGAGGAGCACTACGACGAGGGCCTGCTGGTCGGCTACCGCTACCTCGACGCGCAGCACACCGAGCCGGTGTTCCCCTTCGGGCACGGACTGGCCTACACGACCTTCACCTACGGCGGCGTCTTGGCGTCGGTCAGCGGCGCGGCGGCCGACCCCTCGCTCCGCGTGCAGGTCTCCGTCCCGGTCACGAACTCCGGCGACCGGGCCGGTGAGGAGGTCGTCCAGGTCTACGTCGCGCGGGTAGGCGACCCGGGGGCGCCACCGAAGGTGCTGCGCGCCTACCGCCGCATAGCCATCCAGCCGGGCGCCCGTCAGGTCGTGCGGATCACGTTGGGCAGCAAGGACTTCGCCCAGTGGGACGTCGCCTCCCACGCCTGGGTCGTCCGTCCCGGAACGTATGACGTCATCGTCGGCGCCTCCTCACGAGACCTCCGCGGCACCGCCCGCGTCACCCTCTAGGAGCCCGCGCGCCAGGCGGGTGGTCTTCACAGCACCCCCGTGACTGTTTTGTCAGGCCGTAGCGGGCGACAGAACGGACAGGTGAGTGTCGGGGCGACCACCCCGGTTCCCGGTGTGCCCGATACGACTCCCACCGTCAGACAGGACACCGTCGAGGTCGAGCCCACTGACGAATCCGCGGTCGCTCGAGCCGCCCCTGCTCTCGTAGTCCTCCAAGGGGTGGTCGTCAGCGACCCCGTCCTCTGGTCCGTCATCGACGCTGCCGCGCCACGCCACCAGCGTGCCGATGAAACCCACGCCCGACCCCCTCACGCCACGCCAGGAACGCTCCCGGAGCCGACGTGCTGGCAGTCACAGGCTCGGATGGACGGAACGGTCGAGGTCAGGCCGCAGGCCCTCCGGATCGAGAGGCGGAACGCTCTTCCGTCGGGCGAGACGGTCGTCCGCTGGTCTCCGAGCCTGCCCGAGCGACGCCTCCAGCGTGCGCGCCCACTGCGTCGCGATCCGGCTGCGCCGCTTGCCGTCGTCGGTCAGCAGGTTGGCCAGGCCGATGCCGCGGGCCAGGTCGAGGGTGGCCTGCACGGTCTCGCGCACCCCGGGCTCCGACTCGTCCACGCCGAGCAGGTCGAGCACGACGTGGTGGACCTCCCGACCGACCCGCGCCTCGAGCACCACGACCTGCTCGCGCAGCTGCGGGTCGGACGCCGCGGCGACCCAGAGCACGAGCGCCGCCCGGAAGAGCGGGCCCGTGAACAGCTCGAACACCATCGCGACGACCGCCTCGGTATCGAGCTGCGCCCGCTGCTCCCCCAGCTCGCGGCGCATCTGCTCGCCCCGCTCGTGCGTCACGTGCTCGAGGGCCGCGGTGAAGAGCGCCTCTCGGGTGGGGAAGTGGTGCTGCGCCGCGCCCCTCGACACGCCCGCGTCCTGCGCGACCACGGCCACGGTGCTGGCGGCGTAGCCCCGGTCGGCCAGGCAGGTGATGGCCGACTCGAGCAGCCGCGCCCGGGTGGCCCGGGAGCGGTCCTGCTGCGGCTCGCGCTGGTCGGTCGGCGACGTCACGGCGCGCCCGGGGCCCACCGCGGTGGCCGCTTCTGCAGGAACGACGCCATCCCCTCACGGGCCTCCTCGGAGGCGAAGAGCCGGGCCGAGAGGGCGCGCATCTCGTCGGCACCGCTGTCGAGCGCGGCGAGACCCGCCCGCGCGGTCAGCGCCTTGGTCTCGGCCAGCCCCTGGGGCGAGCACCGGCGCAGCGCGTCGAGGATCGTCTCCAGCTCGGCGTCGAGGTCGGCGGTGCCGTGGAGGGCCATGGTCACCAGGCCTGCCGCCTCGGCCGCCGTCGCGTCGAAGGTCTCGCCGGTCAGGTAGTAGCGGCTCACAGCCCGCGCCGTCATGCCCGGCATCGTCGTCAGCGAGATGATCGCGGGGGCCAGCCCGAGCCGCACCTCGGTGAAGCAGAAGCTTGCGGCACCGCTCGCCAGCACGATGTCGCAGGCCCCGAGCAGCCCGAGCCCACCGGCTCGGGCCGGCCCGTCGACCCGGGCCACGACCGGCTTCGGCATGGTCAGGATCGAGCGCAGCACCGCGAGCATCCGGCGCATCGAGTCGGCCGGGCCGCCGCCCGGGGAGGCGTCGCTGAGGTCAGCGCCGGAGCAGAAGACGCGGCCGGTGTGCGACAGCACGACCGCACGTACGGAGTCGTCGCGGGCGGCGGTCTCGAGGTGGTCGGCGAGCTCGACCACCAGCTGGGTCGACAGCGCGTTGCGCTTCGCGGGCGAGTCGAGCGTGAGGGTGGCGATGCCGCGGTCGACGCGGTGGTGGACGAGCTCAGCCTGCACGGGCTCCGTCATGAGGAAACCTTCCTGAGATCAGATCAGTAGGACTTGGGCAGACCCAGGCTGAACTGGGCGACGAAGTTGAGCACCATCTCACGGCTGACCGGCGCGATCCGCGCCACCCGCGCCCCGAGCACCATGGTCCCGAGACCGTACTCGTGCGCCAGACCGTTGCCACCGTGGGTCTGCACGGCCTGGTCGACGCACGCGATGGAGGCCTCGGCGGCGGCGTACTTCGCCATGTTGGCCGCTTCCCCCGCGCCCATGTCGTCGCCGGCGTCGTAGAGCGCGGCCGCCTTCTGCATCATCAGCCGCGCCAGCTCGAGCTCGACCTTGGCCTTGGCGAGCGGGTGCGAGATCCCCTGGTGGGTGCCGATCGGCTGGTCCCCCCACACCCTGCGGTCCTTCGCGTAGGCGACGGCCTTGTCGAGCGCATACCGGCCCATGCCGACCGAGCTCGCGGCCGCCATGATCCGCTCGGGGTTGAGCCCGGCGAAGAGCTGCGCCAGCGCGGCGTCACCCTCACCGATGAGCGCGTCCGCCGGCAGCCGCACGTCGTCGAGGAAGAGCATGAACTGGCGCTCCGGCATGACGACGTCCATGTCGATCGGCGTGAACTCGAAGCCCGGGGTGTCGGTGGGGAAGACGAAGAGGGCCGGTGCGAGCGTGCCCGAGCCGGCATCCTGGGTGCGGGCGACGATGAGGATCGCGTCGGCGTGGTCCACCCCGGAGACGTAGCACTTGCGGCCCGACAGCACCCAGTCGTCACCGTCGCGACGGGCCGTCGTCGTGATCTTGTGGGTGTTGGAGCCGGCGTCGGGCTCGGTGACCCCGAAGGCCATGATCGTCTCGCCGGAGGCCAGGCCCGGCAGCCAGCGCCGCTTCTGGGCCTGGGTGCCGAAGCGGGCGATGATCGTGCCGTTGATCGCCGGCGACACCACCATCATCAGCAGCCCGCAGCCGGCGGCACTCAGCTCCTCCTCGACGATCGCGAGCTCGGTCATCCCCGCACCACCCCCGCCGTGCTCCAGCGGCAGGTTGACCCCGAGGAACCCGGCGCGACCCGCCTCGTCCCACAGCTCGGTCAGCGGCTCGTGGGCCCGCGCCCTCGGCGCAACATAGGCGTGCCCGTAGCGGCGCCCCAGCTCGGCGACCGCCTTGCGCAGCGCGATCTGCTCCTCGGTCTCAGCAAAGTCCATGCCCACTCCTCGTCACGTGCTCACTCACCACTGCGCGCGGGATCCCGCGCGGAGTCCTGCTCCTGATCCTGCTCCGACGCCGGGTCCTGATCCGGGCCAGCCACCACGACGGCCAGCACCGCTCCCACGTCGACCTGCTGACCGAGGACGACCGCCAGCTCGACGACGATGCCGTCGACCGGTGCATCGATGCGGTGCTGCATCTTCATGGCCTCCAGCCACAGGATCGGGTCGCCCGCCCCGACGGTGTCACCCTGCGCCACGGCGAGACGCACGACTGATCCGGGCATGGCTGCGACCAGCGAGCCGGGCGTGACCTGGGAGGCCGGGTCGACGAAGCGTGGCACCCTCACCAGGCGCACGGACCCGAGCGCCGAGTCGACGTGCACCACGTCGTCGGCGACGGCCACGGCGAAGGTGCGGCGGACACCGGCGACGTCGAGCACGACTCGGTCGGCGCTGTGAGCAACCAGGGCGACCATGTGGAGACCCTCGGCCCGGAGACCGTCGCGGGAGAGGCGGTAGCGGACCTCGTGACCGTCGAAGACGACCACCTGGGGCGCGCTGACGACGTTGCGCCAGCCGGAGGGCAGACCGGCCAGGACCGAGGCGGCAGAGCGCTCCTCCGCATCGATGGCCAGGGCCGCGGCCAGGGCCGACAGCCGCGTCGTGGCCTCGTCGGCCAGGGGTGAGGACAGGACGTCGAGACCGTGCCGGTCGAAGAACGCGGTGTCGGTGTCACCGTCGAGGAAGGCCGGGTGCCGGAGCACACGGACCAGCAGGTCGCGGTTGGTCACGACGCCGTGCACCGTCGCCCGAGACAGGGCGCGGGCGAGCCGGGCGGCCGCCTGGCGACGCTGGGGCGCCCAGGCGATCACCTTGGCGAGCATGGGGTCGTAGTGGATGCCGACGACGGAGCCGTCCACCACGCCGCTGTCCAGTCGCAGCCCCGCGGCACCCGCCGCGGTCGCGAACGCGACGTCGACCCCCGGGAGGTCGACCCGGGTGAGGGTGCCGGACTGCGGCTGCCACCCGGCCGCAGGGTCCTCGGCGTAGAGCCGCACCTCGATCGCGTGGCCCGCTGACGGTGGCGGCTCGGGGGCGAGCCGCCCACCGCGCGCGACCTCGATCTGCAGGGCCACGAGGTCCAGCCCCGTGGTGCACTCGGTGACCGGGTGCTCCACCTGCAGGCGGGTGTTCATCTCCAGGAAGAAGAACCGACCGTCGTCGTCGGCGATGAACTCCACCGTGCCCGCGCCGGTGTAGCCGACCGCTGCGGCCGCCGCACGGGCCGCACCGAAGAGGGCCGCCCGCATACCGGGGGTGCGCTCCACGAGCGGTGACGGGGCCTCCTCGACGACCTTCTGGTGGCGGCGCTGGATCGAGCACTCGCGCTCACCGACCGCCCACACGGTGCCGTGCTCGTCGGCGATGACCTGGACCTCGACGTGGTGGCCGGTCGCGAGATACCTCTCGCAGAAGACCGCACCGTCACCGAACGCGCTCAGCGCCTCGGCCTGAGCCAGCTCGATCTCACCCGACAGCGAGGCGAGGTCGCGCACGACCCGCATACCCCGGCCGCCACCCCCGGCGGAGGCCTTCACCAGCACCGGCAGGTCGGCGGCGGTCACCGTCGCCGGGTCGAGCTGGCTCAGGACCGGCACACCCGAGCCGGCCATCAGCCGCTTCGACTCGATCTTGCTCCCCATCTGCGCGATCGCGTCGGGGCTCGGACCGATCCAGACCAGGCCGGCAGCAATCACCTCCCGGGCGAAGTGCGCACTCTCGGAGAGAAACCCGTAGCCGGGGTGGATGGCGTCGGCTCCTGTGGCAAGCGCCGCCGCGATCAGCAGGTCGCCTCGCAGGTAGGTGTGGGCCGGGGTGGCGCCGGGCAGCCGGACGGACGCATCGGCCTCCGTCACGTGCGGGGACGCCGCATCGGGGTCGGAGAAGACGGCCACGGTGTCGAGGCCGAGGTCGCGGCAGGTGCGGAAGACCCGCCGGGCGATCTCGCTCCGGTTGGCGACGAGGACCGAGGTGATCATGCGGGTCACAGCCGAAACACCCCGTAGCCACTCGCCCCGGAGCAGGGCGCGGTGTGGATCGCGGAGAGCGCGAGCCCGAGCACCGTGCGGGTGTCCCGTGGGTCGATGATGCCGTCGTCGTAGAGCATCCCCGACATGACGGGCGCCAGCGACTGCTCCTCGATCTGCGCCTCCACGAGCGCCCGCAGCTGCGCGTCACCGTCCTCGTCGTAGGGCGCACCCTTGGCCGCAGCCGACTGCCGCGCCACGATCGAGAGCACCCCGGCGAGCTGGGCCGGGCCCATCACCGACGACTTCGCCGACGGCCAGGTGAAGAGGAAGCGGGGCCCGTAGGCCCGCCCGCACATGCCGTAGTTACCGGCCCCGTAGGACGCCCCCATCGTCACGGTCAGGTGCGGGACGGTCGAGTTGGAGACCGCGTTGATCATCTGCGCCCCGTGCTTGATGATGCCCCGCCGCTCGTAGTCGGCGCCGACCATGAAGCCGGTGGTGTTCTGCAGGAAGACCAAGGGGGTGTCGGTGCGGTTGGCCAGCTGGATGAACTGCGCTGCCTTCTGGGCCTCCTCGCTGAAGAGGACCCCGCGGGCGTTGGCGAGGACACCGACGGGGTAGCCGTGCAGGTCGGCCCACCCCGTGACCAGCGACGACCCGTAGAGCGGCTTGAACTCGTCGAAGTCGGAGCCGTCGACGATCCGGGCGATGACCTCGCGCGGGTCGAACGGCACCTTGAGGTCGGTCGGCACGATGCCGAGGAGGTCCTCCTCCGGGTGCAACGGGGGTCGGGAGCCGGGCCGGGGCCGGGGCCCCTGCTTGCGCCAGTTGAGTCGGCCCACGATCTGCCGACCCAGACGGATCGCGTCGCGCTCGTCGAGCGCGAGGTAGTCGGCGAGCCCCGACTGGCGGGCGTGCAGCTCGGCTCCGCCGAGCGACTCGTCGTCGGACTCCTCGCCGGTGGCCATCTTGACCAGCGGTGGCCCGGCGAGGAAGACCTTGGACTGCTCCTTGATCATCACCACGTAGTCGCTCATCCCCGGGATGTAGGCCCCGCCGGCGGTCGAGTTGCCGAAGACGATGGCGATCGTGGGGATGCCCGCCGCAGAGAGCTGAGTGAGGTCGCGGAAGAGGCGCCCACCGGGGATGAAGATCTCCTTCTGGGTCGGCAGGTCGGCCCCGCCGGACTCGACCAGGCTGATCACCGGCAGGCGGTTCTGGAGCGCGATCTCGTTGGCGCGCAGGGCCTTACGCAGCGTCCACGGGTTCGAGGCGCCACCGCGCACGGTCGGGTCCGAGCCGTTGATGAGGCACTCGACGCCCGCCACGACCCCGATGCCGGTCACGACCGAGGCCCCCACGGTGAAGTCAGAGCCCCAGCCGGCCAGCGGTGACAGCTCGAGGAACGGCGAGCCGGGGTCGAGGAGCAGCTCGATCCGCTCACGCACCAGCAGCTTGCCGCGCTGGTGGTGACGGGCGACGCTGCGCTCGCCCCCACCGGCGACTGCCTTCGCGTGCTCGGCGTCGACCGCGGCGATCGAGGCCAGGAGGGCGGTGCGGTTCGCGACGTGCTCGGGCGAGGACGGGTCCACCGTCGTCGTGAGCGTCGTCATGCGGTGTAGCCCAGCCGCTTGGCGGCGAGCCCGGTGAGGATCTCGTTCGTGCCGCCGCCGATGCCCATGATCCGCATGTCGCGGTACTGCCGCTCCACCTCGACCCCCCTCATGTAGCCGAGCCCGCCGTGCAGCTGCACGGACTGGTCGACGGCATGGGTGCCGGCGTCGACCGCCGTGTTCTTGGCGAAGCAGGCCTCGGTGACGAGGTCGGTCTCACCGGCCGCCGCGCGCTGGGCCACCGACCGCGTGTAGACCCGGGCCACCTCGAGCCGGCGGGCCATCTCGGTCAGGGTCGCCTGCACGGTCGGGCGGCTGATCAGGGGCTCACCGAAGGTGCACCGGTCGCGGCACCACGCGACCGTCAGGTCGAGCGCGCGCTGACCGCAGGAGTAGGACTGTACGGCCAGGCTGATCCGCTCGCTGACGAAGTGGCGGGCGATCTGGGCGAAGCCGGTGCCCTCGGCCCCCACCAGGTTGCCGACCGGCACCCGCACGTCGTCGTAGGACAGCTCGGCGGTGTCGGAGCAGAGCCAGCCCATCTTGGACAACCGTTGTGAGACAGTGAAACCGGGCATCCCCCGCTCGACCACGAGCAGTGAGATCCCGCGGGCGCCCGGGCCGCCGGTGCGCACCGCGGTGACGACGAAGTCGGCCCGCACCCCCGACGTGATGTAGGTCTTGGCGCCGCTCACGACGTAGCTGTCGCCGTCGCGGACGGCTCGGGTGCGTAGACCTCCGACGTCGGAGCCGCCATCGGGCTCGGTGATCGCGAGCGACCCGATGAGGCGCCCCTCGATCGTCGGCCTCACCCAGCGCTCGACCTGATCGGGGTCACCTGCCACGACGAGGTGCGGCAGCGCGATGCCCGAGGTGAAGAGCGAGGCGAAGGCCCCGCTCGACCCGCCGGCGAGATGGAACTCCTCGGCGAGCACGAGAGCGTCGGCCAGGTCTCCCCCACCGCCGCCGACCGCCTCGGGGAAGGAGAGCCCGATGAGTCCCGTTGCGGCAGCTGCCTGGTGGAGTGATCGCGGCAGCTCCCCGGCGACCTCCCACGCCTCCTGGTGGGGCAGCAGCTCTCGCTTGACGAAGGCTCGGACCGAGCTGCGCAGGGCTCGTCGCTCGTCGGTCTCGAGCGTGCCGGGACGACGACTGGGGGCCATGGTCATGGCAGTAGCACCTCCGGGATGTCGACGACCCGCGAGCGCAGCCACTCGCCGATCGCCTTGGCTTGCGGGTCGTGTCGCACGTTGGCCGCGACGCCTTCACCGAGCACGTCGTCGACGACGACGTTGACGGCCAGCAGGTTGGGCAGCAGGTGCCGGGTGACCGGTAGGTCGGCGACCTCGGGCAGCAGCCGCCGCAGCTCGTCGACGGTCAACCGCTCGACGAGCCAGGCGTAGGCGTCGTCGGAGCGCACCCAGAGCCCGACGTTGGCACTGCCGCCCTTGTCACCACTACGGGCACCGACCACCGTGCCGAGCGGCGCGGGCCGGGTCGGGCCGAGGTCGCGGGTCGTCACCGCAGGCTGGGGCACCGGCTCGAGCACCAGCGTCTCCTCGGCCGACGCGATGTCGACCCGGCTCCCGTCCGGGAGCACAGCCACGTGCGGCACGAGCGACGCGTCGACGGAGGCCGAGGTGAAGACGCCGTACGGGGTCGCCTCACCCGGCGGGGTGGTGAGGTGGAAGCCGGGGTACGACGCGAGCGCCAGCTCGACCGCCGCACCGCTGAAGGGCCGACCCAGGGGCGCCGGGTCGGACCCGCGGGCGACGCAGTGCAGCAGCGCGGCAGAGGACTCCTGCGCGGGGGAGTCGGGGTGGTCGGTGCGGGCGAGCGTCCACCGCAGGTCGAGGGACGCATCGAGTCGCGCCAGCTGGGCGCGCACGAGGGCAGCCTTGGCCTCGACGTCGAGCCCGGTGAGCACGTAGGTGACCTCGTTGCGGAAGCCGCCGAGGATGTTGAGCCCGACCTTGGCCGTCGGTGGCGGTGCCTCCCCCCGGACCCCGCTGATCCGCACACGATCGGGCCCCACCTGAGCCAGCTCGACCGTGTCGAACCGCGCGGTCGCGTCCGGCCCGGCATAGCGGGCGCCACCGATCTCGTAGAGCAGCTGCGCCGTGACCGTGCCGACGGTGACGGCTCCCCCGGTGCCCGGGTGCTTGGTGATGACGGACGACCCGTCGGCGTGCACCTGCGCGACCGGGAAGCCGAGGGCCCGACCGTCGAGCCCCAGCTCGGTGAAGAACGCGTAGTTGCCGCCGGTGGCCTGCGGTCCGCACTCGAGCACGTGCCCGGCGACCATCGCCCCCGCCAGCTCGTCGTACGACGTCCGGCTCCAGCCGAAGTGGGCGGCCGCCGGCCCGACGACGAGTGAGGCGTCGGTGACGCGGCCGGTGACGACGACGTCGGCGCCGGCGTCGAGGCAGGCGGTGATGCCCCAGGCCCCCAGGTAGGCGTTCGCCGCCAGCGGTCGCGCCGGACCACCCTGGGCCGGACCACCCTGCTCCAGGCCGAGCTCGTCGGCGCGAGCGAGGAGGTCGTCCCCCTCGACGTGGGCGACGGCGACCTCGAGGCCGAGCCGGGCGGCGAGCTCGCGCACGTTCTCGGCGAGCCGAGCCGGGCTGAGCCCGCCGGCGTTGGTGACGATGCGCACACCCCGGTCCATCGCCTCACCGAGGGCGGTCTCGAGCTGGCGCAGGAAGGTGCGGGCGTAGCCGAGGGCAGGGTCCTTCAGCCGGTCGCGGCCGAGGATCAGCATGGTCAGCTCGGCGAGGTAGTCACCGGTCAGGACGTCGAGCTCACCACCGGTGATCATCTCGAGCATCGCCGAGGCGCGGTCGCCGTAGAAGCCGCTGCAGTTGCCGATGATCAGGGGCGAGGCGGGCTGGGCGCTCACCCCGGACCCCCCGGCGCGAGGGGCGGTCGACCGACTCCGGGAGCCCCGGCGAAGGCCTGGGCGATGCCGAGCCAGTGGTCGGCACCGGCGCCCTGCGCCACCAGTGCGAGGTCGTCCCGGTGACGGCGCTGGGTGACGAGCAGGCAGAAGTCGAGCGCGGGACCGGTGACCCGCTGGGGCGCGTCGTCGGGGCCCCATACCCAGGTCTGGTCGGACGGCGAGGTGAGCTCGACCCGCACGGGGTCGGTCGGCGGCGCCAGCCCACGGGCGGCGAAGGCGAAGCCGTGGGTGCGCACCCCGAGGTGCGCGACGTGCCGCAGACGGTCGGTGGGCTCGCGGGTGATGCCGAGGGCGTCGGCCACGTCCTGGCCGTGGGCCCAGGTCTCCATCAGCCGGGCCGTGGCCATCGAGGTCGGGCTCATCGAGGGGCCGAACCACGGCAGCTTGGCGGTGGTCGTCGAGACGAGGGCCTCCCGCAGAGAGGCCCTCCCGGCCGACCAGACCTCACGCAGATCGGGTCGCCCGGCCCAGGTCGCGGCGGCCGTGTCGACGACGCCGGCGGGGTCGGCCATCGCCGCCTCGACCACGGCGTCCCACTCCGCACCGCCCCGGGCCGAGGCCCGGGCGACGCTGTCGGTCCACGCGAGGTGACCGACCTGGTGCGCGATCGTCCAGCCCACCGCGGGGGTCGCGAGCGACCAGTCGGGAGCGCGGTCGACGAGGGCCTCGAGCGCCCCACCCTCGGCTGCGAGGTCGGCGAGAACGCCTGCGAGGTCGGCCATGCCCACACCGTGCCACGGAACGGTGGGTGAATCAAGCACGAATGATTGTTTCTTCGTACCCGCTCTTGCCGTGGCCCGCTCGCGACCCCGAGGATGGCCCCACGCCCGCACGGGGCGACCAGTCCGACGAAGGAGTCCGGCGTGGAACAGTCTGGCGTGGAACAGTCTGGCGTGGACGGCCCTGGCGTGAAGAACCCCGGCATCGACGACGGCATCGACACGTGGGTCACCCGTCGGGCCGCACGCCAGCCCGACGCGGTCGCGCTGGTCGACGGGGTGACCGGTGAGCGGTTCACCTACCGCGAGCTGGAGGCGAGGGTCAGCGCCCGGGCGTCGACCCTCGTGGGCGAGGGGGTGCGCCCGGGTGACCGGGTCGCCCTGCTGGGGGAGAACAGCACGGCCTACCTCGAGTGGCTCTTCGCGGTCGCCCGCACGGGCGCGGTCGCCGTGCCCCTCAACACCCGCCTGTCGCCCGACGAGGTGGCGTACATGATCGGCGACTCGGGCTCGCGGGTGCTCGTCCACTCACCCGCGCTGTCCGCACTGGCGGAGGGTGCGCTGGAGCGGCCGACCCCGGTCGAGCGGGTGCTCGGCCTCGCCGGCCCGCCCGGCGCGCCCGGCGAGCCCGAGGACCTCCCGCTGCACGGCGCCCGAGGCAGCACACCCTGCGCGATCATCTACACCTCCGGCACGACCGGTCGACCCAAGGGCGCGATCCTCACCCACGACAACATGTTCTGGAATGCCGTCAACCTGGTCACGGCGGGCAAGGGGCTCTCGCGCGACGACGTGACGGTCGCCGCCGCCCCGCTCTTCCACATCGGCGCCCTCGGCCTCTCGGCCCTGCCGGTGCTGTATGCCGGGGGCACGGTCGTCGTCGTGCCGGCCTTCGACCCGGTGGCCCTGGTCGACCTGATGGCCCGCGAGGCGGTCACCACCCAGTTCCTCGTGCCGGCCATGTGGGCTGCCCTCGCGCGGTACGGCGACCTCGAGCACCACCCGCTGCCGGCGCTGCGGTGGGGCCTGGTCGGCGGCGCGCCCTGCCCCCTCACCGTCATCGAGCACTTCCGTGACCTCGGATACGTCCTCTGCGAGGGGTTCGGGATGACCGAGCTGTCACCGGCCGCCCTCTTCCTCGACGCGAGCGAGATCGCCACCCACGCCGGCTCGGTCGGGCGGCCGTTCCTGAACGTCGACGCCCGACTCGTCGACGCCGACGGGTCGCTGGCGCAGGTGGGAGCGATCGGCGAGCTCGAGCTGCGCGGGCCGACCGTCTTCGCCGGCTACTGGGGCAACCCGCAGGAGACCGCGGCGGCCATGCACGACGGCTGGTTCCGCTCCGGCGACCTCGGGGTGGCCGACGCCGAGGGCTTCGTCACCCTCGTCGACCGCCGCAAGGACATGATCATCACGGGGGGTGAGAACGTCTACCCGATCGAGGTCGAGCAGGTCATGCACCGCCACCCCTCGATCCTCGAGGTCGCGGTCATCGGCGTCAGTGACCCCACGTGGGGCGAGTCGGTCGTGGCGGTGGCCGTCACCGAGGGCGCCGTCGACCCCGACGAGGTCGTGGCGTGGACCCGCGAGCGGATCGCGCACTACAAGGCGCCCCGTCGCCTCGAGCTGGTCGACGAGCTGCCGCGCAACGCGACGGGCAAGATCCTCAAGCGGGTGCTGCGGGAGCGGCAGGCCGGCACCGCAGCGAGCGTCAGCCGGTAGGGGTCGAGCCGGGTCAGCCGAAGGTCCGACCCGTCAGCCGCTCGTAGGCCTCGACGTACTTGGCTCGGGTGCGCTCGACCACCTCGTCGGGCAGCGACGGCGGCGCCTCACCCGAGTGACGGTCCCAGCCACTAGCCGCCGAGGTGAGCCAGTCACGCACGAACTGCTTGTCGTACGACAGCTGCTGGCGCCCTGGCGACCACGTCTCAGCTGGCCAGAAACGTGACGAGTCGGGGGTCAGCACCTCGTCAGCGAGCACGACGTCGAGGTCGTCGGGGCCAGCTCCCGGAGCGCGCCCGAACTCGACCTTGGTGTCGGCCAGGATGATGCCGCGCGCCGTGGCGATCTCGTTGCCCCGCGCGAGGATCCGCGTCGTGAGGTCGGAGACACGACGCCGCAGCGGCTCGCCCACGAGCGCGTCGACCTGGGCCGCCGAGATGGGCTCGTCGTGCTCGCCGACCGGCGCCTTGGTCGAGGGGGTGAAGATCGGCTCGGGCAGGCGCGATCCATCGAGCAGCCCTGCGGGAAGCGGGATCCCGCTCACCGATCCGGTGGCGGTGTATTCCTCCAGCCCCCCGCCGGTGAGGTAGGCCCGGGCCACGCACTCGACCGGCACCATGTCGAGACGTCGCACGAGCACCGCCCGACCGCCGACGGTGTCGGGGATGTCGGCGCCGTCACTCGCGAGGACGTGGTGCGGCACGAGGTCGGCGAGCTGCTCGAACCACCACAGCGACAGCTGCGTCAGCACGACCCCCTTGTCGGGCACCATCGTGTCGAGCACGAAGTCGTAGGCACTGAGCCGGTCGGAGGCGACGAGCAGCAGCCGCTCGTCGTCCAGGCCACCGCCCGACAGCACGGGCGCATACAGGTCGCGCACCTTGCCGCTGTAGACGTGGCTGTAGCCGGGCAGCACCGGTGCGGTGTCGACCATCGGTCAGGCTCCTTCGGGTCCAGCGGGATGGGTCTCGCCGCGCTCGGCGGCGAGGGCGATGTCGGTGCGGAAGTGCGAGCCCTCGAGGCCGATCCGGCCGACGAGCCCGTATGCCGTCGCGCGCGCCGCCGCCAGTGACTCGCCCGTCGCCACGACGCCGAGCACCCGCCCCCCGGCACTGACGACCTGCCCGTCCGTCGAGAGCGCCGTCCCCGCGTGGAGGACGACCGCGTCGGGCACCTCGTCGGCGACGTCGAGACCGCTGATGACGCCACCGGTGACGGGCGCCATCGGATATCCCTGCGCGGCCAGCACCACCGTCACCGCGTGCTCGGGCCCGACCCGCAGGGGTCCGAGATCGTCGAGCGTGCCCGTCGCGGCCGCCCGCAGGAGCAGACCGAAGGGGGTGCGGAGCCGGGCGATCGACACCTGCCCGTCGGGATCACCGAAGCGCGCGTTGAACTCGATGACCCGCATCCCGCGCGAGGTGAGGGCCAGCCCGACGTAGAGCACCCCGACGAAGGGTGTGCCCCGCCGCCTCATCTCGTCGATCGTCGGCTGCGCGACCCGCGCCACGACCTCGTCGGTAAAACCGTCCGGGGCCCACTCGAGCGGCGAGTACGCTCCCATACCACCGGTGTTGGGCCCGACGTCACCGTCGAAGACCCGCTTGAAGTCCTGAGCCGGCGGCAGCGCGAGCACGGTCGTGCCGTCGGTCACGCAGAAGACCGACACCTCGGGGCCGTCGAGGAACTCCTCGACGACGACGCGCCCGCCGGGGCGGGCCAGGCAGGCCGCCGCGTGGTCGACGGCAACGACCCGGTCGTCGGTGACCACCACCCCCTTGCCGGCGGCGAGCCCGTCCTCCTTGACGACGAAGGGAGCCCCGAGGGCGTCCAGGGCCGACTCGACCTCGGGCAGCGTCGAGCAGACGTGGGCCAGCGCGGTCGGCACCTCGGCAGCCGCCATGACCTCCTTGGCGAAGGCCTTGCTGCCCTCGAGCCGGGCTGCCCGGGCAGAGGGGCCGAACACGGCATACCCGGCCTCGCGCAGCGTGTCGGCCACCCCCGCGACCAAGGGTGCCTCCGGACCGATGACCACGAGGTCGGGGCGTGTGCGCTCCGCGAGCGCGAGCACCTCCGCCGGGTCGGTCGGCGTGACCGGCTCGCACGAGGCGCCCGGCTCGCGGGCGATACCGGGGTTGCCGGGCGCCGCGACCACCTGCTCGACGCCGGGGTCGGCGAGCAGGGCGCGGACGAGGGCGTGCTCACGGGCACCGGAGCCGAGGACGAGGACCACCACGCCAGCCAGCCTAGGGGCGGGAGCGCCGCCGGTGGGACAGGAGCGCGGTGCCCCCGAGAGGCAGGGGGGACATTCACCCGGGGACACCGCGCGTCTGTGGTCGTCCGCGCCACGAGCGAGGATGAGGTCTCCACCATGGCAAAGTCCGACGCGCAGTGACGGTCCGGCGGTTGGCGGAGTACAGTCACTGTCGGGATTCCGCCACGTGCTGCTGAGGCTGGGTCCGGACCACTCGGGGAGCAGACCACTCGACGAGCGGAGGCCCGCCTTGTCCGGACCATCCGACCACGATCACGACCGCTCGGCCCCCGTGGTGCCCGTGCTGGATGACCACGCGTCCGAGGCCTCTGCGTCCAGGGTCTACCTCGCGGCCCTGCGCACCCCAGGGGCGAGCCGCGAGCTCCTGCTCGAGCAGGGCATCCCCGCCTCCGTCCTCGACCCCGCCCTCGCGCTGTTGCACGGCCGAGGTCTCGTGCACGTCGGCCCGCGGGGGAGCCTCGACGTGCCGCCCCCGATCGCGACCCTGCCCCAGCACGCCAGCGACCTCGAGCGCCGGGCGCAGGTGCTGCGGGCGAGCGCCTACGAGCTGACTCAGGTCTTCTACAACGCCCGCGCCCGGGAGCGATACCCCGACAACGGTCTCGTGCTCCTGCACGACCTCGACGAGGTGAGCGCCGAGACCGACGCGCTCGTCGCCGGCGCGGTCGAGCAGGTCTGCGTGAGCCGGGCGCCGACCAGCCGGTCGATGCAGCTGCTCTCGGCACCCCTGGAGTCGCACCGTGAGCGGACGCTCGGGCTCGACTCCCGCCCCCTGCGCCACCGCACCCTCTGGGACACCGCGCTGCTCGAGACCCCCGGCGCGGTCGAAGTGCTGCGCGCCCGGCGCACAGGCGGTGAGGAGCAGCGGTTCCTCCCCCGCGTGCCCCTCACCTTCGTCGCCGTCGACCAGGCCGTCTGCCTGGTCGAGTGGACGGCCGACCCCCCGGGTGACCCGGACGCGCCGGTCGGGCTGGTGGTCCACACGCCCGGGATGGTCGCGAGCCTCCTGACCCTCTTCGAGCGGATGTGGGAGCTGGCCAGCCCCGTCAACCGCGGCCCCTCGAGCGACGAGATCGACCGGCGCGACCTGACCATCGTGCGCCTGATGTCGGCCGGGGTCGCGGACGCGTCGATCGCCCGGCAGACCGGGGTCTCCCAGCGCACCGTCGAGCGGCGGATCCGCACGCTGATGGAGCAGCTCGGTTCGGGGACCCGCTTCCAGGCCGGCGCGCAGGCGGTGCGACGCGGCTGGCTCTAGCCCCGCGCGCGTCCTTCCGGCCCTTCCGGTGGTGCGGGCCGTTCCGGTGGTGCGGGCCGTCCCAGTCGTGCGAGCAGCCCGCTGCGCACACGGGGCCACTCGTCGGCGAGGATGCTGAAGACCACGGTGTCGCGCCACGACCCGTCGGCCCGTCGCACCATCCGGCGCAGGACGCCCTCGCGCACGGCCCCCAGCCGGACGATCGCCGCCTGCGAGCGGTCGTTGAGCACGTCGGTCTGGATCCGCACCCGCCCGAATCCGCAGTCGTCGAAGGCGTGCCCGAGCAGCAGCAGCTTGGTCTCCGGGTTGACGGCAGTGCCCCACCAGCGCGAGCCGTAGGTCGTCCACCCCAGGTGCACCTGCTCGGTCGCCACCTCGACGTCGCCGAGCGACGAGGTGCCCACCACCGTGCCCGCGGCGCCGAGCCCGCTGTCTCCGACCAGCCGCACCGTGTATGCCGTCCGCCCCGGCCGGGCGGCCTGCTGCACCTGCACCGCGGCCCGAGCCTGCGCCTCGTCGGTGAGGCGATCGCTCATGAGGAACCCGTGACGGTAGACCTCGGGGTCGGACCACACGGCATACAGGCCGGGGGTGTCGTCCAGGGTGACCGGGTCGAGCCGCACGACCCGCCCGACCAGCGGCAGGCCGGTGGGGGGACGCGTCGCGGGCGGCTTCATCGGCCCAGACTAGACTCGACCGTCCTGTCGGCGGCTGGTGTCGCAGGAGTCTCGAGACGAGCAAGGCGGAGCGCGTGAGCAGCAGTCCCGACCCGACGACACCACGGGTGGCCGACCCGGCCATCCAGGCCGCCCAGGTCGATGAGGCCGCCCAGGTCGATGAGGTCACCGCCGAGATCGCGGCCGAGCAACGCCACGTCGACCGCGTCTACGAGGAGCTTGCCAAGGCCGGTGTGCGCGCGGACCTCGTCGCCGCCGACGGCCTCGCCCGTGGTCGCACCAGCCGCGTGGGGGAGGCCCGTGACGAGGAGCTGACCGGGCTCTTCGAGCGCGACGCGATGGTCATGCACGCGGCCCGCCGCCGCCACGCGCTCGACAGCCAGTACGAAGGCCTCGTCTTCGGACGCCTCGACCTCGACCACCGGGTGCCCTCGACCGCCTCCCCCTCTGCGGACGCCCCGGCGTTCGAGCGCGAGGTGCGCTACATCGGCCGGCTCGGGGTGCGCGACGACGACTACGAGCCGCTGGTCATCGACTGGCGCGCGCCCGCGGCCTCCCCCTTCTACCGCGCGACCCCGGTCGCGCCGCTCGGCGTGCTGAGGCGACGGGTGCTGCGCTGCAAGGGTGCTGCGGTCGTCGGGGTCGAGGACGACCTCATGGTGCCCGAGGCCCCCGACGACCTCGTCGTCGTCGGCGACGGCGCGCTGATGGCGGCCCTCACCCGCAGCCGCGGCACTCGCATGCGCGACATCGTCGCGACCATCCAGGTGCACCAGGACGAGGCCATCCGCGCTCCGGCGCGCGGCGTCACCGAGATCACCGGCGGCCCCGGCACGGGCAAGACCGTCGTCGCGCTGCACCGCGCGGCCTACCTGCTCTACTCCGACCGGCGGCGCTACGAGTCGGGCGGCATCCTCGTCGTCGGCCCGTCTGCGGCCTACACCGCCTACATCGAGCGCGTCCTGCCGTCGCTCGGCGAGGACACGGTGGCTCTGCGCTCGCTCGGCGACGTCGTCGACGTCGTCAGCACCGAGCGGCTCGACTCCCCGGAGGCGGCCCTGGTGAAGGGGTCGTTGCGCATCCGTCAGGTGCTCGCCCGGGCAGCCCGCGACACCGTGCCGGGGGCGCCGGCCGAGTTTCGCGCGTTCGTCGCCGGCCAGGCCATCCGGCTCACCCCGCCGATGCTCGCCCAGCTCAGCGGCCGCGTGCTGCGCAGCACACAGCGCAACGTCGGCCGCTCGGCCGTCCTCAAGGAGCTGGGCGACCTGGCCTACCGCGAGAGCGGGCACCCCGACCGCGCCACCTTCCTCGACCGCTTCGACGACTCGCGCGAGGTCGAGGCCTTTGTGCGCGACTGGTGGCCGCAGGTCGACGCCCGTCAGGTGCTGCTCTGGCTCACCGACGAGGAGCGCGCGCGCCGCTACGGCCTGGGCATCCTCACCCCGGCGGAGACCACGCTCCTGCACGAGTCGCTGGTCACGACCCTGCGCACCGGCACCTGGTCGGTCGCCGACGTCGCCCTCCTCGACGACCTCTCGGCGCTGCTGGGGCCGGTGCAGGAGACCGAGCGCGCCGAGCGCGACTGGCTCGAGGTCGAGGAGCTGGACGACCTCGCGTCCTACGGCATGACCCAGGTGCAGCAGGTGGGTCGCGCGGGCGAGCCCGACAGCCGGCCCGACGACCGGTCGCAGATGGGTCCCGACACCCGCCCCGACATCGTGCGCCGCGCCTACACCACCACTCCCGAGTCGATGCGCGAGCGCCTGATGCTGGGGCGCATGGGCCGACCCGACGAGTACGCGCACGTCCTCGTCGACGAGGCCCAGGACCTCTCGCCGATGCAGTGGCGGATGCTCGGTCGGCGTGCGCGTCACGCGTCCTGGACCGTCGTCGGTGACGCCGCGCAGAGCTCGTGGGGCGGCGCTGCCGAGTCGGCGACCGCCCGTGAGGAGGCGTTCGGTGGGCAGCCGCGGCACCGCTTCCACATGCAGACCAACTACCGCAACGCCGCCGAGATCTTCGCCTACGCCGAGGCCTTCATCCGGGCCCACGTGCCCGACGCCGACATCCCCGACGCCGTGCGCGAGACCGGCATCGAGCCGGTCGAGGTGCCGCTCGGCGGCGACGTGCTGACGACGACGCGCGAGGCCCTCGACCTGCTCCTCGAGCAGGTCGAGGGGTCGATCGCCGTCATCACCCCCCACCGGTATGCGGCCGCCCTCGCGCCGCTGGCCGGCGCCGGCGACGGCCGGGTGCAGGTCATCGACCCGATGTCGACCAAGGGCCTCGAATACGACGCCACCGTGCTCGTCGACCCCGACGAGATCACCCGCGAGTCACCCGGCGGGGCGCGGGTCACCTATGTGGGGATGACCCGCGCAGCGCACCGGATGACGGTGCTGCGGGGCTGAGACTGGCGACCCGCCCCCTGCTGTCGGCCTCAGCTCGCGGTGATGAGACCGTCGGTCACGACCTTGCCGTTCGTGTGCAGCGTGACCGTGCGGCCCACGAGGCCCGAGGCGGGGATGTCCTGCTTGGGCAGCCCGATCAGCACGAACGTGAGCCCCGCCGGCACCCGGTAGGTGTAGACCGCCGGGCTCTGGTTCGGCATTCCCTGGATGACGCGGTCGAGCTGGATCAGCGTGCTCCCATCGGCTTGCGGCACAGCCGCGGTGACGTTGCCGTGGTCGGCGAGCCGGGTGCTGGAGGTGGCGGCCGGGAGCGTGACCGACCCGGCGATGGCCGCGAGCGCGGTGTGGACTGCCGGGTCGGCTGCGTGCTCCGACCAGAGCACCCAGCTGCTCACGGTGGGGACCTGGTACTGCTCGATCGTGGCACCGTTCTTGCCGTCGGAGCAGGTGAAGACCCACCGTCGGTACTCCGCCAGGCGCCCACCCATCGTGACGTCGCGGTACTCCTTCAGGGGCTGACCCACGACCGAGGCGCCGCAGTAGCTCGGGTTGGTCTCGTAGCCACCCTGGATGTTGGTGTCGATCGGCCAGTCGGCCCCCGAGGTCGTGAGGAAGATCGTGCAGTCGGGGGAGCCGTACAGGTTGGACGAGCCGTGGGAGGCGACCGGGTCGATGCACAGCTGTTCGTAGCGCCGCTGGTCGTTGGTGGCGAAGCTGCTCGGGGTGGCGCCCCACCCCGGCGGCAGGACGACCGTCGCCCCCGCGAAGGTGAGCGTCCGACCGGCGGCCGGCGGCGCACTCGTCGGGCCCGTCGTCCCCGAACCCGTCGCCGAACCCGTCCCCGAACCCGTCGCCGGTGAGGTGGGCGCCGTCGTCCCGGTGGTCGAGGGCGTGCTCGACGCCGTGGTGGCACTCGTCGGCCCCGGGGTGGGCGATCCGCTCGTCACCTGCGCGGCCGGGGGGGCCGCCACCGGACGCTGGTGGAGCACGGTGAGACCGACGCCTCCGGCGACCACCGCGATGCTCGCGGCGACGGCCAGCGGGGCGATCCACGGCCGACGGGCCCTCGGCGCGTCGGCCCACACGATGGGCGGCGGGCGCCGGTCGTCGGGCACCGCCTGCCGGGCCCGCGCGTCGAACGCCTCACGCAGCAGGCGCTCCATGTCGTCGTCGCGCTCGACCCCGCTCATGTCATGACCCTCCTTCGCGCTCATCGTGATCCCTCCAGACCCTTGCGCAGGTGCGCGATCCCTCGACTCGCGGTGGACTTGACCGTCCCCGTCGAGATGCCCAGCGTCTGGGCGATCTCGTTCTCCGACAGGCCCGTCCAGTAGCGCAGCACCAGCACCTCGCGCATCCGGTCGGGCAGCGCGTGCAGGGCGGCCACCACCTCGGCGTGGTCCTCGTGGAGCACCACCTCGATGTCGGCGCCCGGCAGCCCCTCGGGCTCGGCCACCCGGAGGTGCTTGCGCGCCACCATCCGCCGGCGCAGGGCCGAGCGCGAGCGGTTGACCACCGTCGTGCGCAGGTAGGCCACAGCGGCGTGAGGGCTGCGCAGCCTGTGCTGCTGCTGGTGCAGGGCGATGAAGGCGTCCTGCACGACGTCCTCTGCGGCCGCGGTGTCATCGACGAGCAGCACCGCGAGGCGCACCATCGAGCGCCAGTGCGACTGGTAGATCGCCGGCACGTCGACCTCCTCGCGCAGCGCCGTCGCGCCCACCTCGAGACTCATCCGTGCCCCCCTGCTTGTTTCTCCCACCGTGGTGAGCACCTGGCTCCAGCTCATGACCAGTAGTCGCGCAGCCCCCACCCGAGGTTGCGTCACCCGGGGCACCGATCTGTGCTGGTCCCTAGCCGAGCACCCAGGGGCCCGGTCCGGGCGCGCGCCAGGTCGACGGGGGCCCGCTCGGGGGGTAGACCTCGAGCACGTCCTGGTCGACCCAGGCCGTGGCCCCGGCAGCCAGGTCGACGGCGACCTCGCCGCTCCTCACGACCGCAGCCGACTCGAGGACGACCCGCGACGCCGGTGGCAGCTCGCCTCGGAAGGTGGCGGCGACCGTCTCGACCCCCCGGCCCAGCAGCGACTCGGCGCGCACGTCGGCCTCCCACCACACGTGCGGCCCGTCGCGCCGGGCGCGGCGCACGAGGGTGAGGCAGCCGGCGACGCCGTCGTCGGGCTCTGCGCCGGGCGCCACCCGCTGCAGGACCCAGCCCATGGCCCACAGGCCGTCGTCGTCGAGTGCCACCTGCGGGGCGTAGCAGGCATCACCCACGTCGAAGGCCGAGAGCGTACGGAGCGCCAGCCGCGGCCGCCCGCCGTCGTCCACCACGAGCTCACCGAGCGCCTGGGCGACCCCGGTGAGCTCGTCGTCGAGCCAGAGGGAGACCAGCAGCACCGCGAGGCCGTCGACCTCGACCAGCTGCGGGCACTCCCAGACGTGAGCCGGGCGCGCGGTGGGGCCGGCGAGCACGGGGTCGGTGTCGTCGAGCCAGATCCCCTCGTAGGTCCACGCCTCGAGGTCGTCGCACGACCACAGGAGCAGCGCCGGGCTCCACTGGGCGGGCGCCGTGCCGGGGTCGCCCAGACCGGCGCCGAGCACCGCCCAGCGCCGCCCACCGGCGGTGAAGAGGAAGGGGTCGCGCATCTCGCGCACGCGGTCGGCGGCGGGCGCGTCGTGCTGGTGGGCGACCACGACCGGGGCCGACCACTCGTCGAGCCCGGCGTCAGCGGCATACCGGACGCAGACGGTGGTCGTGCGCGAGTCGACCTCGCAGGCGGTGTAGACCGCGGCGACGCGCGAGCCGAGGTCGAGCGCGACCCCGCTCCAGCAGCCCGCCGCGTCGGGCGCCCCGGGGGTCGGGCCGAAGGCGACCGGGTGCTCGACCCAGGTCACGAGGTCGGGGCTGGAGGCGTGACCCCAGTGGATGTCGCCGTGCAGCGGCGCGGCGGGGTTGTGCTGGAAGAACACGTGCCACCTGCCGTCACGGTGCAGCATGCCGTTGGGGTCGTTGAGCCAGCCCCGACGGGGTCGCAGGTGGTAGGCGGTCGCCACGGAGGTCGGCCGCCTAGCCGCGGGCGTCGGACAGGGCGGGCACGGAGGCCGGGGTCGAGCGCACCGGGCGCATGTCGTGCCGCTCGATGATCGCGTCGCGCTGCGGCCCCACGCCGATGGCCGAGACGCGGGCGCCGATGAGCTGCTCGACCCGCAGCACGTAGGCCTGGGCATTGGCCGGCAGGTCGTCGAAGGTGCGGCAGCCGGAGATGTCCTCCCACCACCCGGGCAGCTCCTCGTAGATCGGCACGGCGTGGTGGAAGTCGCTCTGCCCCACCGGCATCTCGTCGTGGCGCACGCCGTCGATGTCGTAGGCCACGCACACCGGCACCATGTCGAGACCGGTCAGGATGTCGAGCTTGGTGATGACGAAGTCGGTGACGCCGTTGATGCGGGTCGCGTAGCGGCCGACCACGGTGTCGAGCCACCCACAGCGTCGTGGCCGGCCGGTGGTGGTGCCGAACTCGGCGCCCGTCTTGCGCAGGAACTCACCCTGCGCGTCGTGCAGCTCGGTCGGGAAGGGGCCCTCACCGACGCGCGTCGAGTAGGCCTTGAGGATCGCGATGACCGAGTCGACGCGGGTCGGCGGGATGCCCGAGCCGGTGCACGCGCCACCGGCCGTCGCGTTCGACGAGGTGACGAAGGGATAGGTGCCGAAGTCGACGTCGAGCAGCGTGGCCTGGCCGGCCTCGAGCAGCACGGTGTCACCCCGGTCGAGGGCCTGCTGCAGCAGCAGGGTGGTGTCGGCGACCATGGGCCGCAGCCGCTCGGCATACGACAGCAGCTCGGCGACGACCTCGTCGGCGACGACGGCACGACGGTTGTAGATCTTGGCCAGCACCTGGTTCTTGAACTCCAGTGCGGCCTCGACCTTCTGGCGCAGGATGCCCTCGTCGAAGAGGTCCTGCACGCGGATACCGGTGCGCGACATCTTGTCGGCGTAGGTCGGGCCGATGCCGCGGCCCGTGGTGCCGATCTTGCGCGAGCCGAGGAAGCGCTCGGTCACCTTGTCGAGCGTGCGGTTGTACGGGGTGATGACGTGCGCGCTCGCACTGACGACCAGTCGGCTGGTGTCGACCCCGCGCGCCTCGAGGCCGGCGATCTCCTCGAACAGGACCCCGAGGTCGATGACCACGCCGTTGCCGATGACCGGGGTGCAGGTCGGGGTGAGGATGCCGCTCGGCAGCAGGTGGAGGGCGTACTTCTGCGCCGCCTCACCCTCACCGATGACGATCGTGTGCCCGGCGTTGTTGCCGCCGTTGAACTTCACGACGTAGTCGACCGCGCTGCCGAGCAGGTCGGTCGCCTTGCCCTTGCCCTCGTCGCCCCACTGGGCACCCACCAGCACGATCGCCGGCATCGCCACTCCCTCGTCCGTTGCTTCGGCGCGCTCCCTGAGCGACTACCCCCCGGCGGCTCGCCCGGGCGCAAGCAGGAGGCTATCGGCTGCGCGGTGGACGACCCAACCGGGCACCCGGCAGGGCCTGCGGGTGGGGGGCCTGCGACATCCGTCCCGAGAGGACCGCCTGCGCCCCGAGCTGGAAGCGGGTGCGGGCCCCGAGCTCGTCCATCAGCCGCGCCACCCGGCGCCGCACGGTGCGCAGGCTCCAGCCGAGGTAGCGGGCGATCGCCTCGTCCTTGAAGCCGCGGGCCAGCAGGTCGAGCAGCTGCTCGTCCTCGTCGTCGTCGACCGAGCGCGAGGCAGGGAAGGGCAGGGCCCGGGCCCAGACCTCGTCGAAGTAGGCGACGAAGAGCGAGACGAGCATCGGGTCGCGCACCAGCACGTAGTCGGAGGCCGGGTCGCCCCAGACCTCGACGCAGACCACGGCCTCGGTGCCGAAGGTGAGGAACTCCGTGGTCGCGCCGTCGACCACCCGCTGCTGCTCGCCGACCGTGCGGAAGGCCTGGGCGCGGGCGACCGCGTCGGGCCGGTCGAGCAGGCTCGAGTCGTAGATCGCCAGCTGCACCCGTCCCCCGGCGATGACCTCACGGGTGTACGCGTCCATGTCCTGGTCGAGGGCGGAGGCCCCCACCTCGTCCGTCATGATCAGCTGGCGCATCGGCCCGCTCGTCGAGCCGGCGAGGTCGTGGATCAGGCTCGAGGCGACCTCGAGGGTGACGCGGGCGACCTCGCTGGACGCTTGCCGGGCGGGATCCCCCAGACGGGCGAGGGCGTGCCGCGCCTCGGCGAGCTCGACCCCGTCCTGCGTGGCGCGGGTCTGGAGGTTGGCCAGGGCCCGCAGCAGGATCTCGCGGGGGTCCTCGTCGACCAGGGAGGCGCGTGGTGTGCCCTGCCGTGGTGTGCCCTGCCCTGATGTGCCCTGCCGTGGTCCCGCCCCGCTGGTCATGGTGGCATCTTAGGGCCATTGGCAGCAAAAACCACTCCCGCGAGGGGTGACCGATGCTTATATGTGCTCATTCCGTCCTGGGTGGACGGTCGCCCACAAGGCGACATGGGCTGGTCGCACCCGGCCGGACGAGCCGGTGGCGGTGCCGGGGAGTGGACGTTCGGGGGTCCGCTCTCCGGCACCGGCGCCTGCCCGAGCGCCGCCCACTGGTGGCTCAGGCGCCGAGGGCCTCGGCGGCCTCCCGCGACGACTCGCGCAGGAACGCCGAGCAGCGCGCCTCCTCGTCCGACTCCCCGATGGCCCGGGCGGCGCGCGCCAGGGCCGCGAGCGCCCGCAGGAAGCCGCGGTTCGGCTCGTGCGCCCATGGCACGGGACCCTGGCCGCGCCAGCCCGACTTGCGCAGGGTGTCGAGACCCCGGTGGTAGCCAGTGCGGGCGTAGGCATAGGCCTCGACCGGGTGGTCGGCGTCGAGCGCCTGCTCGGCCAGCGTGGCCCAGGCCAGCGACGAGGTCGGGTGCGAGGTGGCCACCGCGACCGGGTCGTCACCCCCCGCGAGCATCGCCGCCGCAGGATCGACGGGCAGTCGGGTCTCCGGGATGCCGAGCAGTCCGCCGTCCGTCATGAGTGGGTCCCGGCCGAGCGCAGGTTCTCGCAGGCGGTGACGACCCGGGCCGACATGCCGACCTCACCGGCCTTGCCCCACGCCCGCGGGTCGTACTTCTTCTTGTCGCCGACCTCGTCGTCGATCTTGAGCACGCCGTCGTAGTTGGCCAGCATCCAGCCGGCGATGGGCCGGGCGAAGGCGTACTGCGTGTCGGTGTCGACGTTCATCTTCACCACGCCGTAGTCGACCGCAGCCGAGATCTCCTCGGGGGCCGACCCCGACCCGCCGTGGAAGACCAGGTGGAAGGGCTTCTCGTCGGTGTCGGGGAAGGCCGCGTGCACGGCCTTCTGGGCGGCGTCGAGCACCTCCGGGCGCAGCTTGACGTTGCCCGGCTTGTAGACCCCGTGCACGTTGCCGAAGGTGAGGGCGGTCAGGTAGTAGCCGCGGTCGCCGGTGCCGAGCGCCGTCGCCGTGGCGATGGCGTCCTCCGGCGTGGAGTAGAGCTTGTCGTTGATCTCTCCCTCGACGCCGTCCTCCTCGCCACCGACGACGCCGATCTCGACCTCGAGCACGATCTTCGCGGCCTGGCACAGGGTCAGCAGCTCCTGGGCGATCTCGAGGTTCTCCTCGAGCGGCACGGCCGAGCCGTCCCACATGTGCGACTGGAACCACGGCAGGCCGCCGGACCTCACGCGCTCGGTCGAGGCCGCCAGCAGGGGGCGCACGAAGCCGTCGAGCTTGTCCTTGGGGCAGTGGTCGGTGTGGAGCGCGATGTTGACGTCGTAGCCCTTGGCGACCTGCTCGGCATACGCCGCGAAGGCGAGCG
Organism: Dermatophilaceae bacterium Soc4.6; assembly: GCA_039889245.1. Lineage (NCBI taxonomy): Bacteria > Bacillati > Actinomycetota > Actinomycetes > Micrococcales > Dermatophilaceae > Dermatophilaceae bacterium Soc4.6. The sequence continues at coordinate 2,161,885 of JAZGVH010000002.1, forward strand.
AGCCGCTGACCATGCTCTTCAGCGAGCCCGAGAGGTAGTCCGCTCCGCCCGTCGAGACCTGGATGATGCCGTCGCTGCCGGCGTCGGCGAAGCCCTTGAGGGCGGCGTTGAGGGTCTGCGACGACGAGACGTTGATGGCGGGGTAGGCGAAGCGGCCAGCCTTCGCCCGGTCGAGCATGTCGGCATAGACCTCGGGGGTGGCGATGGGCACTGGCTCTCCTTCGAGTCTGCGGTGGTGGGCTGTCCGCATCCTTCCACGGCAGCACGACGCGCCGGGGCGACGTCCGGCATAGGGTCGTCACTGTGGACGACCCGACCGCTCTCCCCGTGCTCGATCCCGTCGACCAGCGGGTGCTGGGGAGCCTGCTCGAGAAGCAGAAGACCGTGCCGGCCTCCTACCCCATGACGCTCAACTCGCTGCGCACGGCGTGCAACCAGAGCAGCAGCCGCGACCCCGTGACGGCGTACGACGACTCGCGCATCGAGGACGCGTGCCGCACCCTCAAGGCACGCTCGCTCGTGCGCATCGTGTGGACGGGTGCGGGCAGCCGCACCCTGAAGTACCACCAGACCCTCGACGAGGTGGTGCCGCTCGACGAGGACGAGCGGGCCCTGCTCACCGTGCTGCTGCTGCGCGGACCGCAGTCGCCGGGCGAGCTGCGCACCCGCACCGAGCGGCTGCACGCCTTCGCCGACCGGGCGGCCGTGGAGGCCACGCTGAAGGCGATGGCGGGACGGGCCGAGCCCCTCGCCCCCCTGGTCGTCGAGCTCGAGCGGCGGCCGGGCCAGCAGGACTCCCGCTGGGCGCACCTGCTGGGGCCGCTGCCGACCGACGAGAGCGGGGGCACGGCGGTCGCGCCGGTGGTCGACCGCGAGAGCGTCCTGCGCGGGGGCGGTGCCGCGCGCGACGAGCGGGTGCTCCGCTCGATCGAGGCCGTGGCGGTGCCGTATGCCGAGGCCCACGGCGACGAGGTGCGCGGGCTGCCGTTCGAGCGCTGGCTGCTCGACCGGGTGGCGGTCGAGGTCGACGACGCGCCGGTGGTCGAGGTCGGCTGCGGTCCCGGGCAGGTCACGGCGTGGCTGGCCGAGTCGGGCGTCGCGGCGCAGGGTCTCGACCTCTCGCCGGCCATGGTGGCCGTGGCCCGCGAGCGACACCCCGAGCTCACCTTCGAGGTCGGCGACCTGCGCCAGCTGATGCGCCCCGCGGGGGCGAGCGGGTGGGGCGCCGTGCTCGCGTGGTACTCGCTGATCTACCTCGCCGAGAGCGAGATCGCCTCTGCCGTGGGCGCGCTGGCGCGACCCTTGGCTCCCGGAGGGCTGCTCGTGGTGGCCATGCACGCGGGCGCGTCCGTGCGGCACACGGACTCGTGGTTCGACGTCGAGATCGACCTCGATGTCGTGCTGCACGACCCCGAGGTCGTGCGGGCGGCGTTCGCGAGCGCGGGGCTCGTCGACGTGGAGTGGTACCTGCGCGGCCCCCTGGCCGGGCGGGGCGAGACGACCGGGCGGCTCTACGTGCTCGGGCGGCGTCACTAGTCGACGACCGGGCGCGGGAGGGGGAGGTCAGCCGAGGGTTCCGGCGATGCCCGCGGCCATGCTGGGGGCGAGGGCTCCTCGGACGCCGACGAGGACACGCCCGCTCCCCGCGACCGACCACCCCGAGCGCACGAGCACCAGCCTGGCCGCCCCGAGGATTTTGGCGTCCGAGCTGTAGAGGAGCGTCACTGGATCGCCCAGGGCGTTGACGCAGCTGACGGACATCGCCCCGGTGACGTCGGGAGCGGCCGGTCGCGCGCACACGACGTTCCCTCGGCCCTCGGCCTGCTCGGCGAGGCCCTGGACGCTCGTGACCGGGTGCCTGAGGGTGGCGCCGCAGACCGAGCCCGTGCCGGTCGCCCCGAGGAGGACGACGGTCGCCACGACGAGACGCCGCGCGCGCGTCGTGATCCTGAGTGCCTGCGCCATGGCCCACCTCCGTCGGTCCCTCCTGCGGGGGCCCGGGTCGTGGTGGCAGCAGGTCGAGACCTCTGGTCTATCGGCACCCCGGTGGTCCCGGACGAGTAAAACGCGTCGGCGAGTCGGCGGCGCCCGGCCGGACGGATAGCCTCGCCCCGTGCGCATCGCCACCTGGAACGTCAACTCCATCCGCTCCCGCATCGACCGCGTCGAGGCCTTCCTGCTGCGGCACGACGTCGACGTGCTGGCGCTGCAGGAGACCAAGGCCAAGGTCGCCCAGATCCCGGTGATGGGGCTGCAGGCGGCGGGCTACGAGGTCGCCGCGGCGGGTGTCAGCCAGTGGAACGGCGTCGCAGTCATCTCGCGGGTCGGTCTCACCGACGTCGAGGTCGGCTTCCCCGACCAGCCGGGGTACGGGGAGCCGCTGGCCACCGAGGCGCGCGCCATCGGCGCCACTTGCGGGGGCGTGCGGGTGTGGTCGCTCTACGTGCCGAACGGCCGCAAGGTCGACGACCCGCACTACCACTACAAGCTCGACTGGCTGGCCCGGCTCGAGGTCGCGGCGCAGGGCTGGCTGGCCGAGCCGACCGTGCTCGTCGGCGACTGGAACATCGCCCCGCGCGACGAGGACGTCTTCGACATCACGGCGTTCGCCAAGGACACGCACGTGACCCCGCCGGAGCGAGCGGCGTTCGAGGCCTTCGTGGACGCAGGCTGGGCCGACCTGGCGCGGCCCCATACGCCCGGGCCGCAGGTCTACACCTACTGGGACTACTACCGGCAGCGCTTCGAGCGCAACCGGGGGATGCGGATCGACTTCCTGCTGGGGAGCCCGGCAGTGGCGGCCCGGGTGACCGACGCCTTCATCAACCGGGACGAGCGGGCGGGACAGGGTGCGAGCGACCACGCCCCCGTCGTCGTCGACCTGGCCTGACCCGACGTGACCCGACCCCTCCGTACACACCCACTTGTTGCGGTGGGCGCCGGACATCTCAGTCTTCCAGCCCCAACAACGCAGCGCCAGCCGCAACAAGTGGGCTGGGTGAGGTCAGGTCAGGTGAGGCGGAGGATCACGCGCTCGCCGCTGGTGCGGCGGGCGACGGTCATGAGCTTTTCGACGCCGGTGATCATCTTGTACATCAGGCCGTACTTGCCGCTGAGGGCCCGCACCGCCGCCGCCGTCGTCGACTGGTCATCCGGCTCGACGATCTCGACCGTCACCGGCAGCAGCGGGGCACCGGCTTCGACCTTGCCGCTGCGGGTGCACGGCTGGAGGGTCGCCTCGGGGCGGGCGCGCAGGCGCGTGACCTTGTGGCTGCCGGCGGGGGTCGTGACGACCAGGCCCTCGGGGGTCGAGGCGACCCACACCGGGGTCGCGACCACCGACCCGTCCTTGCGGTAGGTCGACAGCGAGACGAACTGCTCGCGCCCCATCGTCTCGAGGGTCGGCAGACCGGGGCTGGACGCGCTGGTCACGGGGTGGGCTCCATACGGCTCACCGTAGTCAGGTCGGCGTGCTGGCGCACCCAGGTGTGCATCGCGATCGCCGCGGCGGCGCCGGCGTTGATCGAGCGGGTGGAGCCGAACTGCGTGATGTGCAGGGTGGCCTCGCAGGCGGCGCGCACCTCGTGGCTCAGCCCCGGCCCCTCCTGACCGAAGACGAGGACGCACTCCCGCGGCAGCACGGCCGTCTCGATCGCCACCGACCCTGGCAGGTTGTCGATCCCGATGAGCGGCAGTCCCCGCCCCCCGTCGACCCGCTCCGCACCCGCCGCCCACTCCACGAGGTCGGCGACGGACGAGTGGTGGTGCTCGTGCTGGTAGCGGTCGGTCACCATCGCCCCGCGCCGGTTCCACCGCCGACGGCCGACGATGTGGAAGGCCGCGACGTTGAAGGCGTTGGCGGTGCGGATCACCGAGCCGATGTTGAAGTCGTGCTCCCAGTTCTCCACCGCCACGTGCAGCGGGTGCCGACGGGTGTCGAGGTCGGCGACGATCGCCGCGTGGCGCCAGTAGCGGTAGCGGTCGAGGACGTTGCGCCGGTCGCCCCCGGTCAGCAGGTCGGGATCCCAGCGGTCCCCCACAGGAAGGGGCCCGACCCACGGGCCGACGCCGACCGTGCCGGCGTCGGGCTGGTGCGGTGCAGCGGCTGGGGGCTGGCTCACAGCAGGAACCGTAGTGCCGCCCGCAGCAGGGGCGCGGCGAGACGTGGCGCCGGGACCGGGACTCGTCCCCTACCGTTGGCACCGTGATGACCACCCTCGCCACCTTCGCGCACCTGACGGCCCCCGCCCTCGGCCCCAGCTGGCTGGACCCCAACTACCTCTTCGAGACGTATGGAGCGACGTTCTTCGTCCTCGCCCTCGTCTTCGTCTTCATCGAGTGCGGGCTGCTCTTCCCCTTCCTGCCCGGGGACTCGCTGCTCTTCGCGATCGGCCTGTTCATCGCCACGGACAAGCCGCACCTGCCCTCGCTGCCGGTCGCCCTGGCCGCCCTGATGGTCGCGGCCTTCCTCGGCAACGTCGCGGGTTACGAGCTCGGCCGGATCATCGGCGTGCCGCTCTACGAGCGCAACGGCCGCATCGTCAAGCGGAAGTACCTCGACCAGTCACGCACTTTCTTCGACACCCACGGCAGCAAGGCGCTGGTGATCGGCCGGTTCGTCCCGTTCGTGCGCACCTTCATCACCCTCGTCGCCGGGGCCAGCCGGATGCAACGCCGCCACTTCTTCGTGTGGAGCGGCGTCGGAGCCGTGCTCTGGGTGCTCGTCGTCACCCTGCTCGGCTACTTCCTCGGGTCGGCCTTCCCCGCCATCGGCAAGAACCTCGACGTCGCGATCGTCGTCATCGTGGCGCTCTCCCTGCTGCCGGTCGCCATCGAGTGGTGGCGCCACCGCAAGGCCATCGACGACGCCGTCGGGTAGTCCGGGATCACCTCGCGCTCAGGACGACCTCGCGCTCAGGACGACCCCGCGCTCAGGACCTCCGCACAGGCAACGGGCCGGTGCGCCCCAGCAGCCCGTCGCGCCACCCCCGCAGCATCGCCGCACCGAGGGCCCGGCGGTCGGGGTCGAGCGCCAGCCGCAGCAGGTGCGCCATGGCCTCCTCGACCAGACGGCGGGCGACCCACCGCGGCTGCGACGCGGCATACCGGACGGTGATGAGCGTGCCGTTGCGCGCCATGTAGCGCACGCGGGTCGGGCTGTGGTGGTTGACCGCGCCGACCGAGCGACCGAGGACGCGGCCGGGCACCCGCTCCCCCTGCCCGTGCGCGAGCCCTGCGCCCGGTGCGACAACCGGGGACAGCCCGGCGGCGCGGCAGCGCACGGTGAACTCCGAGTCGACCCCGTCGATGACGAGGCCCTCGTCGAGCAGGCCCACCGCGTCGAAGGTCGACACCGGCACGACCCACCCGGACTGCATGGGGTCGAAGGCGCGCCACAGGCCCGCCACCCCCGGCACCGGCCCGTCGGTCGGCGCCCGCCGGTCGCTGTAGGTCTCGCTCGCGACGAAGCCGTAGGCCGCCCCGGCCTCAGCCAGGCGCACCGCCGCCGCGATCGCGGCCGCAGCGTAGCCCGGCTCCAGCCGGCTGTCCTGGTCGAGGGTGAGCACGTGCGTCAGCGCACCGGCCCCGGCAGGGCCGACCCCGTCGCGCAACGCGGTGATGCCGGCGTTGAGGGCCGCGGCGATGCCGGCATTGGCCTGATGGAGCACCTCGACACCGATCGCCTCGAGAGCGGCGAAGACGGGGGCGGCGCTCGCGCCGGATCCGTCGTCGACCGCGACGACACGGGCCCCCGCCCCGAGCTCGCGCAGCTGCCGCAGGGTCTCAGCCGCGGCCTCGACGAGGGACGCGGGCGGGTCGAGACAGGCGATGACCGCCCCGAGGGTCACCGCGGGACCCCCGAGGTGAGCGCCGGTGCGCGCAGCTCGCGCCAGGCCGGCAGCGCGAGCCCGAGCAGCAGCGCCGCCTCGCTGGCCGCCATCCCCCAGGCGACACCAGCCAGCCAGCCGTCCCCGGCCGCCGTGACCATGACGCCGAGGCCGACGACGGCGGAGGCGGCCGTCCACCCCAGCACGAGCCGGGTGCGGCCGGCTGGGATGAGCAGGTTGCGCACGAAGGGGGTGCTGGCGCAGATGAGCAGGAACGACACGGCGTAGCCCGCGCAGACCTCACGCGGGGCGGCGACGGCGTCACCGAAGAGCAGGCCGGTCACCCAGGGCCCGAGCCCCAGCAGGACCGCTCCCCCGACGACCCCGAGCACCGTGTGGGCCACCAGGGCGGCCAGGTGTCGCCGCACCCGGTCGCCCGCCCCGGGGAGGTCGGGCTCGAGGGTCCACCCCTGGAAGGCGTTGCCGGCGGCGACGACCGCGAAGAGCCCCAGCCGGTAGACCGCGTCCGCCGACGACAGCCCCGCGGCGACGGGCGCGGCGAAGGTCGAGGTGGCGATCGGCGCGGGGGTCGAGGCGTAGGCCGTGGCGACGAGGTTGACCCCGGCCGTACCGCCCTGCTCGCGCAGCTCGCGCACCGGTCGGCCCACGGGCAGGGGCGACCAGTCGGCGCCGGGGGCGTGCCGACGCTGGAAGGCGACCAGACCCACGAGGGTGGCGATGACCAGGATCGCCGGATACGTCCACACCGCCCGGGTCACGAGCACGACCGGCACGGCGAGCACGGCCGCCCCCACCCGGGGGAGCGTGTCGAACCAGAAGAGCAGCCACGGCTGGCCGACCCCGATGCCGAACCACGCCGGGGACAGCCCGAGCAGGCTGGTGGCGACGGCCATCGAGACCCCGACGACCCGGTAGCCCGGCTGCGCGACGACCGCGGCCACGGCGGCGGCGGCCGGCACCACGGGCAGCAGCAGGAGCAGACGGGTGCGCAGGCTCGCGGCATACAGCTCGGTGCGGACGGCCGGGTCTGCGGCGCGGGCGACCGCCACCGGGCCGATGACGTTCCACCCCCAGAAGGTGACCGTGGCGCCGACGGTGCCGACCGCCTGCCCCGCGACCACGCTCGACCAGCCGGCCGGGCCGGCCACCCGGGCCACGACCGGCAGCAGCAGGAAGGGCGTGACCAGCGAGAGCAGGGGCAGCACGGTGAAGCCGGTCAGCCGCCGGAGCACCGTCGGCACCCTCGGCGCGCTGGGCACCGTCGGCCTCCTCGATGCGCTCGGCCCGCTGCCGCTCAGGCCGGCGGTGGCGTCGTCGACGCCGGGGGGTACGGCGCGTCCTGGGGTGCGGCCGGAGGGAGGGACGCCGCCACCGGGGGCGGCGCCACCGCGGGCGCCGCAGGACTCGGCGCACTCGACCCGAAGCTGACCTGCGGGGCCTGACGCTCGATGCCCTCGGCCTCGAAGTACTCCGCCTTGCTGACCCCCGCCGGCCCCGCGAGGAGACTGGTGGGGATGGACTCGACCTTGGTGTTGAGCTCGCGCACGTTGGCGTTGTAGTAGCGCCGGGCGCTGGCGATGCGGTCTTCGGTGGAGGCCAGCTCAGCCTGCAGGGCCAGGAAGCCCTGGTTGGCCTTGAGGTCGGGGTAGGCCTCCGAGACGGCGTTGAGCCGCACCAGCGCCTGGGTCAGCTGCGCCTCCGACGCGGCCACCTGACCAGGGCTCTGACCGGGGGTCATGGCCTGCGACCGGGCCCGGGTGACGTCGTCGAGCGTGCCCCGCTCGTGGGTGGCATAGCCCTTCACCGTCTCGACGAGGTTGCCGATGAGGTCGTGCCGGCGCTTGAGCTCGACGTCGACCTGCGCCCAGGCCTCCTGCACGAGGTTGCGCGTCTTGATCAGGCCGTTGTACATCCCGACCAGCACGAGGGCCAGACCGACGACGACGACCAGGATGACGATGAGCGTGACCATGCGCGTTCCCTCCGGAGGTGGGCCACACGGTGCGACGGTGGCCTGCCCTGATCCTAGGGGAGGCCTACGACAGACCGAGCTCGTCGAGGCCGAAGGCGAAGAGGTAAGGCACCCCGCGAGCCTCGATGACGCCGCCGGCGCCGGTGGCCCGGTCGGCGATCGTCGCGACGCCGACCACCTGCGCCCCCGCCTCGCGGGCGGCGTCGAGAGCCGTGAGCGGCGAGGCCCCGGTCGTCGTGGTGTCCTCGACGACGAGCACTCGCCGCCCGCTGATCGAGGGGCCCTCGATGCGCTGCTGGAGGCCGTGGGCCTTGCCCTCCTTGCGCACGACGAAGGCGTCGAGCCGCTCTCCCGCTGCGGCGGCGGCGTGGAGCATGGAGGTCGCCACGGGGTCGGCGCCGAGCGTCAGCCCGCCGACCGCGTCGTAGGCGAGGTCCTTGGTCAGGTCACGCAGCACGAGGCCCACGAGCGGGGCCGCCTCGCCGTCGAGCGAGATGCGGCGCAGGTCGACGTAGTAGTCGGCCTCCTTGCCTGACGAGAGGGTGACCCGTCCGTGGACGATCGCCTTCTCCTTGATGATCTCCAGCAGGCGGCTGCGGGCACTGGTCACGTCGGCGGTCACGAGAGCCGAGCCTACTGTCCGACCGCAGCCTGACGCTGGGGGGAGATCAGCCAGACGTGGTGACGGTGCGGACGACTACCCCGTCCTGCGCCGTCGTCTGTGCAGTGATCCGGAGCTCTGCCGCACCACCGAACGGGGCAGCGCCCGCATGAGCGCCACGAGCGCGCGGTACTGCACACCCGGGACCGATACGACCCGCCCGCGATTGACGTCGTCGAGCGCCCGTCGCACCAACGCGGGCGTCTCGAGCCACAGGCGGGCCGGCAGCGCCGACATGTTGAGGGCCGCCCGGTCGTGGAACTCGGTGTGCACGAAGCCCGGGCAGAGCGCAGTCACCGTGACCCCGGTGCCCAGCAGCTCGGTGGCGAGCCCCTCGGAGAAGACGGTGACCCACGACTTGGCTGCCGAGTAGGTGCCCATCGCCGCGAAGCCGGCGACCGACGAGACGTTGACGATCGCGCCGTGACCCCGCCTCCGCATCGCGCTCGCGCCGGCGTGCGACAGCACCAGCACGGCCCGGCAGAGCACCTCGAAGAGCTGCTCCTCGACCTCGACGTCGTTCTGCAGGAACGAGCGCCCCAGGCCGTAGCCGGCGTTGTTGACCAGCAGGTCGATCGGCCGGGCGTCGTCGTCGAGACGCTCGGCCACCTTGCCCACCTGGGCCCGGTCGGCGAGGTCGGCGGCGATGATCTCGGTCTCGACGCCGAACGTGCGACGCAGGTCGTCGGAGACGTCCTCGAGCCGGGCGCGGTCGCGGGCGACCAGCACGACGTCGTGCCCCTTCTCGGCGAGCTGGCGGGCGAACTCGAGACCGATCCCGGCGGTCGCGCCGGTGACGAGTGCAGTCGACATGGCCCCACCCTAGGGTCGACCCCCGGCCGGCGCGGGCCGCATCCCGGCGGTCACCCCCCTCAACTGGTTCCGAGAGCAGGCTTCGCGCTGTGACGACCACCAACCTGCACCCCGCTCGCGCGCACCGGCTGGTGGCCGACGACGGAGCGCTGCTGTCCGTGCAGGTGCACGAGCCCGAAGCCACCGGCGCCCCGGTCTGCGGGTGGTCACCTGGGACCAGCGCGGCCACGAGGGCTCGACCCTCGCCGGAGGTCGCTACCGCGCCCGGGGCCTGAGCATCAGGCGCCTCGCCCGCGATCTCGACACCGTCCTGCAGTCCGTCGCGCCCGAGGGTCCGGTGGTGCTCGCCGGCCACTCCATGGGCGGAATGACGGTGATGGCGTATGCCGGCCTGCACCCCGCCACGGTCACCCAGCGGGTGCGGGGGGTCGCGCTCGTCGCCAGGAGCTCGGGCAACCTGGCGGGTGGGCGACCCCCCGCGGAGAAGTACGCGCTGCGGGCCCTGGCCCTGGGGCTGCCGGTCACGGCGGTCCCCGTCATCACGACCAGGAGCCGGGCGATGCCCTTCGGCCACGTCGCCGACCCGCAGGCCGTGCAGGACATACGGGCCCAGGTGGCCTCGACCCGGCTGACCACGCTCGGCGGCTTCCACGGGGCCCTGCTGGCCGGCTCCACCGCCGCCTGACCCTTCCCGACGGCCACCTCACCATCGCCCCCATCCGGTATGCCGCGGGGTCAGGCCAGGTGCTCGCGCAGCCACGCGATGTCGTCGGCCTGACCCTGCACCCCGCCGGGCGTCTCGACGACCACCGGAGCGGCGGCCTCCCGCACGACGTGGGCGAGGTCGGCGGCGTCGATCAGACCCGACCCGAGGTTGGTGTGGCGGTCGGCGCCGGAGTCGAAGTCGTCGCGGGAGTCGTTGCAGTGGACGAGGTCGATGCGCCCGGTGATGCCGCGGATCTTCTCGACCACGGTCTCGAGCTCGTTGCCGCCTGCGTGCGCGTGGCAGGTGTCGAGGCAGAAGCCGACCGTGTGGCCGCCCTCCGCGGCACCGATCGCGTCCCACAGCCGTCCGATCGCCTCGAGGCGGCGGGCCATCGCGTTGTCACCGCCCGCAGTGTTCTCGATCAGCAGCGGCACGGGCATCTCGAGCCCGTCGACGCACTTGCGCCAGTTGTCGAAGCCCCTGAGCGCGTCGTCGTCGGCCCCGAGGTGACCGCCGTGCACGACGACCCCCTTCGCCCCGATCTCGGCGGCGGCGAGCAGGTGCTGCTGGAGCAGCTTGCGGCCCGGGATGCGGATCCGGTTGTTGAGCGAGGCGACGTTGATCGGGTACGGCGCGTGCACGTAGAGGTCGATCCCCGCCGCCTCGGCGGCAGCCTTCAGCGCAGCCGGCCCCGCGGCGTACGCGATGACGGGGCCCTTGTAGCTCTGCGGGTCGCCGAGGAAGAACTGGCTGAGGCGGGCGCCGCGCGCCTGCGCCTCGGCGACGGGATCGGTGCTGTCGACGTGACCGCCGAGGTGGAGCGTGGACATGGCGCCACTCTAGGGGCCGCCCCGAGCGCCTCAGTCCTGCGCCCGCCACCGGCGACGCAGCCGCACGAACAGCCCGTAGCGCAGGAGCCCGAGCGTCCGCGCCGCTGAACGACCTCGCCCGCGTGCAGGTCGCGCCCAGCAGGCCTGGCGCATCTCGGGTGCTTCGGCGAAAACGTTTCCGCGTGTCCCTTCCCTGAGGACGGGCGCATTCGGCACGATGGCCACATGCCACTGTCGGCCGCCCCGGCCTCCGCCCACGACGTCGCCGCCACGGCGCTCGCCTCGGCCCCCACCCACCGTCGCCAGACCTTCGCCCTGCGGCTCGACCGCTGGTGGGACGACCTGCTCGAGCCCCTCGTGCGGCTGCACGGGGCGCAGGAGGGGCGGGTCCTGGCCACGCAGCTGGTCGCGCTGGCGGCGGCGGCATACGGGGCCCGCGACGACGAGCTGCACCTGCTCGACGAGCGGCGCCTGCTCGAGCCCGACTGGCTGCAGTCGCCCCGCATGCTGGGCTACGCGACCTACGCCGACCGCTTCGGCGGCACGCTGGAGGGCGTCGGGGAGCAGGTCCCCTACCTCGAGGAGCTCGGGGTCACCTACCTGCACCTCATGCCGCTGCTGCTGCCCCGCGAGGGCGACAACGACGGTGGGTATGCCGTGGCCGACTACACCCGCGTGCGCCCTGATCTGGGGTCGATGGACGACCTGCGCGCACTGGCCACCACCCTGCGGCGGCGCGGCATCTCGCTGGTGCTCGACCTGGTGCTCAACCACGTGGCCCGCGAGCACGCCTGGGCGGTCGCCGCCCGGGCCGGCGACGCCGTCCACCGCGACTACTTCCACATCTTCGACGACCGCGGCGGGCCCCAGGGTCCGGATGCCTACGAGTGCACCCTGCCCGAGGTCTTCCCCGACTTCGCGCCCGGCAACTTCACCTGGGACGACGGCGTGCAGGGCTGGGTGTGGACGACCTTCAACTCCTGGCAGTGGGACGTCAACTGGGCCAACCCCGCCGTCATGCGCGACTACGCCGAGATCGTGCTGGACCTGGCCAACACCGGGGTCGAGGTGCTGCGGCTCGACGCCATCGCGTTCATGTGGAAGCGCCTCGGCACGAACTGCCAGAACCAGCCCGAGGTGCACGACATCACGCAGGTGCTTCGCACGCTGGCCCGGATCGCCTGTCCCGCAACGGTCTTCAAGGCCGAGGCGATCGTGGCGCCGCGTGACCTGCTGGCCTATCTCGGCGCCGGTGGCTACCAGGGCAAGGTGAGCGACCTCGCCTACCACAACAGCCTCATGGTGCAGATCTGGTCGATGCTCGCGACCGGCGACGTGCGGCTGACCGCCCACGCCCTGCGGGGGCTGCCGCCCGCACCGCCCCGATCGACCTGGATCACCTACGTGCGCTGCCACGACGACATCGGCTGGGCGATCGACGACGCCGACGCCGCCTTCCTCGGGCTCGACGGGTGGTCGCACCGACGCTTCCTCTCGCAGTGGTATGCCGGGTCCTTCCCCGGGTCGCCGGCCCGCGGCCTGGTCTTCCAGGAGAACGAGGCGACCGGTGACCGGCGCATCAGCGGCACCGCTGCCCAGCTGGCCGGGCTGGCCTCGGCCGGCACCGACCGTGCTGCGGCCGAGGGTGCCGTGGCCCGGATCGTGCTGGCTCACACGGTGATCGCGGGCTTCGGCGGCATACCGGTGCTGTGGAGTGGTGACGAGCTGGCCCAGCTCGACGACCCCGACTGGGCCGACGAGCCGGGGCACGCCGACGACAACCGCTGGACCCACCGCCCCCGCCTCGACTGGGACCGCGCCCGTCGTCGGCACGACCGGAGCACCCCTCAGGGGCAGGTGTTCGAGGCGATCGCCCGCATCGCCCGGGTGCGGGCGTCCCTGCCCTACCTGCACGCGTCCGTCGCGACCGAGGTGCTCGAGGTGCACGACCCGGGAGTGCTCGCGCTGCTGCGGCGCCACCCGGTCGGGGTCATGGTGGCTCTGCACAACGTGCGCGGCGACGAATCCCGTTGGCCTGGTTGGCGACTCGCTGACCTCGGGTTGTTCGAGCCCGTGGACGCGCTTACCGGCGTGCCGCCTCGATATGTCGACGGAGACGTCGTGGTGCCGCCCTGGGGGTCACTGTGGCTGGTGGCGCGCCAGCCGAGGACGTCGACGTAGCGGGAGCCACGGCCCGACGTTCGCCCACCTGCTCCAGCTCGTCGCGCCAGCGGGGACCGCCCACGGGCGCCACGCGACCAGCCAGGCGGAGCGACGAGCCGAGGACAGGTGTGGGACACCGGCTGACCGGGTAGTTTCCACCCATGACTGAATACGTCGAGTACGACGACGTCCTCCAGGGCACGTGTCCCTTCGGCGGCAACACGATCGGTGGGGCCTACACCTCCAAGCCGACGCTGTCCGACTGGTATCCGGACCGCCTCCGGGTCGAGCAGCTCCACACGAACGGTGCCGCGGCCGACCCGCTGCGCGACTTCGACTACGAGGCCGCCTTCAGCGCGATCGACCTCGAGGGCCTGAAGGGCGAGATCAAGAGGTTCCTGACGACCTCGGTGTCCTGGTGGCCCTCGGACTACGGCAACTACGGCCCGCAGATGATCCGCATGGCGTGGCACGCCGCGGGCACCTACCGCATCGCCGACGGCCGCGGCGGCGCCGGCCAGGCGCTCCAGCGCTTCGCGCCGATCAGCAGCTGGTGGGACAACGGCAACACCGACAAGTCGCGCCGCCTGCTCTGGCCGATCAAGCAGAAGCACGGCAACGCGCTGTCGTGGGCCGACCTCATGGTCCTCACCGGCAACTGCGCGCTCGAGATCATGGGCTTCCCCACCTACGGCTTCGGTGGCGGACGCCGAGACGCGTGGGAGGCCGACGACTCGACGTACTGGGGCGCGGAGTACATCGAGAACAGCAACCCCGACTCGTTCGACGCGATGGTCATGCGCGACAAGCGCTGGACCGGTCAGCCCGGCGACGCCGACTACGAGCTGGAGCAGCCGCTGGCCGCCTCGCACCAGGCGCTGATCTACGTCAACCCCGAGGGCCCCAACGCCAACGGAGACCCGGCGGCCTCGGCCGTCGACATCCGGATCACCTTCGGCCGCATGGCCATGGACGACCTCGAGACGGTGGCGCTGATCGCCGGCGGTCACGCCTTCGGCAAGAGCCACGGCATGGTCGCGGCCGACAAGGTCGGGCCGCCGCCCGAGATCGCCCCGATGGAGGCCATGGGCCTGGGCTGGGCCAACCCCGAGGGCAAGGGCTTCGCGGAGTACACCATGACCAACGGCATCGAGGGGTCGTGGACGCCCGACCCGACGCAGTGGGACAACTCCTACCTCGAGAACCTCTTCCGCTTCGAGTGGGAGAAGGACCAGAGCCCGGCCGGTGCCCTGCAGTGGAAGCCGGTCGACCCAACCGCGCCGCGAACCCCCGACGCGCACCTCGCGGGCGTCGACCACTCGCTGATGATGATGACCAGTGACATCGCACTGAAGGTGGACCCGGTCTACAACGCGATCTGCCAGCGGTTCCTCGCCGACTTCGACCTCTTCACGCGGGAGTTCTCGAAGGCCTGGTACAAGCTGACCCACCGCGACATGGGCCCGAAGTCTCGCTACCTCGGCCCTGAGGTCAACACCGACGAGCTGCCCTGGCAGGACCCGCTCCCCGCGCTCCAGCACGCCGTCATCGGCGAGGCGGAGGTGAGCCGGCTCAAGCAGGCCGTGCTCGCCACCGGCCTGTCGGTCTCCGACCTCGCCTACACCGCCTTCTCGTCGGCGGTGACCTTCCGCCACTCCGACAAGCGCGGCGGCGCCAACGGCGCCCGCATCGCCCTCGCGCCGCAGAAGGACTGGGCCGTCAACGCCCGCGCCGTCGGCGTCGTGTCGGCCCTACGTGGCGTGATGGTTGACTTCAACGCCTCCGGTGAGGCCGAGGTCAGCCTGGCCGACCTCATCGTGCTCGGCGGCTGCTCCGCGGTCGAGCAGGCCGCACGTGCCGCCGGTGTCGAGGTGACGGTGCCCTTCACCCCGGGACGGGTCGACGCGACCCAGGAGCAGACCGACATCCCCACCTTCGAGTGGCTGGCACCGGTCGTCGACGGGTTCCGCAACTACGTGATGGACGACTACGCCCAGGTCACGACCGTCGCGCCGGAGACGCTCTTCCTCGACAAGGCCGCCCTCCTCGGGCTGAGCGCACCGCAGTGGGTCGCCCTCACCGGCGGCCTGCGCGTGCTGGGCTGCAATCACGACGGGTCGGAGACCGGGGTCTTCACCCACCGGGTCGGCGAGCTCACCACGGACTTCTTCACCACCGTGACGAGCATGGACTACGAGTGGAGCAAGGTCGACGAGGCCGGCACCAGCTTCACCCTCGACCACCGCGAGGGCGGCGGGGTGGCCTACCGCGCCTCGCGCAGCGACCTGCTGTTCGGGTCCAACTCGCAGCTGCGCGCCGTCGCCGAGGTCTACGCCGGCAGCGACGGCAGCGAGGGACACACGCGCTTCGTGCGTGACTTCGTCGCCGTGTGGGACAAGGTGATGATGGGCGACCGATACGACGTCAAGCCCGTCAAGATGGGCTGACGCCCCACTGCACGCGACACCCCGGGCCCGCCATCTGGCGGGCCCGGGGTGTCGTCGTCCGGTGGTCGCGGCGACTCAGTCGCGGGTGGCAGCCTCGACCTCGGCGAAGACGCGGCTCAGCTCGCGGTAGGTCTCGAGGTCGAGCTCGCCCCGAGCCAGCCACTGGTCGACCTCACCGCGGGCTCGCGCCGTACCGGGAGGGGTCAGCAGCTGGGGGCGGCAGGTGATCGCCGGGTCCGCACGCCGAGCCGGTGCCAGGGCCTGGACGGCGTCGGCTGCAGGCCTGGCGCCGAGCGACGACGTCGCGGCCATCCGGCCGGCCAGGCGAGCTCGTCCTCGAAGGAGGACGGCTGCGGCACCGCCGGCCCCGACGGTCACGGCGACCTGGAGGGCGGTGAGGGTAGCCGGGTGGGCCTGGGCGGAAGCGGCGCTGAGCACCGTGGGAATGGTCATGGCGATCGTCCTGTCGAGCGCGCACCGGCCAGCGGAGGTGGAGGACGCGGGGCTGCTCCAAGGGTGCCGCGTCGAGCCGGGCGGAAGGTTCGAGGAACCTGAGGATCGTCTGTGGCCGGCTGTGCGACGCGCAGCACCGGGCAGGAGCTGGGCCGACCTCCCGCCGGGCACCGCGCGGTCTCGGGGCGAGCGGTCAGACCGGCACCGGTCGGGGCAGGCCGAGCAGGTCGATGCCCGCCCCGAGGACCAGGGCCGTCGCTAGGGCGAGCGCCACCCGGGCCTGGTGCACCGGCCCCACCGGGTCGTCGACGCGGCGCGGGACCACGGTCTCGGGGTCGAGCCAGTCATGGGTGCGGCCCGCGAGCTCGGCGAGCCGCCGCAGCAGCCAGAGCCCGTCGTCGGCGCGGATCGCGCGGGCCACGTCGTCGGCGGAGGCCGCCAAGGCGGTCAGCAGAGCCGTCTCGGCGGGATCGGTGAGCAGGTCACCGACCTCAGCGGGTCCGATGCCCTGCGCAGCAGCCAGGGCGACCACCGTGCGCGCCCGGGAATGAGCCCAGACCAGCGCGAAGACCGGCTCGTCGCGACGACGGCGACCGGGCCCCGGGAGCCCCGGGGTCGCCAACGACTGCGCGGGGGGCGCGGCCCCTCCCCCGGCCGACAGCACGCGCGCGACGACGGTGCCCGCGGCCGCAGGGGTGAGGACCACGTCGAGCACCCCCTCGCCGAGGACCCGGACCACGCCCACGTCGGGGTGAACCGCCAGCCGGGCAGCGGCCTCCTGTGCGAGCGCGCTCGACGACCGGGCCAGTCCGGGCGCGAGCCGGAGCGCCAGCGGCGAGCGCCAGCCCGGCCCGTCGGCGGCGGGCACCACGCGCGGTCGTCCCTCCGGGGGCGGTGGCGTGGCCGGCGCCACCGCCGACCACACCACCCGGGCCAGCTCATCCGGCGTCACCTCGGCCCCTCCTGGTACGACACCATGAGCGGCCGCGGCGAGCGGTTCACGGTGTCGGCCGGCGAAGCGGTCTGCGGGTCCTCGTCATAGAAGTTCTTCCAGCCCAGGAAGACGCCCGGGGGCGTGGTGTCCACGATGCGTGCCCACGTCGACTCCTTGGACGACCGGGGCCCCTGGCCGTCGACGTGCACGAGCAGCGCGACCTCGTCGCGGCTGCGGTCGAGGCGGGCCGCGTCGCGCACCATCGCGGGGCGGAACTGGTGCAGCACCAGCACCTTCTGGGGGAGGTTCCTCGCAGCCGTGAGACCAGCGAGCCACCCCACGACGGCGTTGACCTGCCCGGCCGTGACCGACCCGATCTGCTTCAGCGGCAGCTGGTCGGGGCCGAGGGCCCACTCGGGGTCGAGGGCCAGACCGACGTTGGGCTGCTCGAGCAGCGACTGGTACCGCCTGGCCTGCTCGACCATGTCGGCGCGCCCCGGCTGCAGGTCGAGCACGACGTACTGCCCTGCACTGGTCGCCGCGTCGACCATGGGCTGCAGGCTCGCGACCGGGCTCTCGGTGGAGTAGTCGCCGTCGGCCCCCGCCGACACCGAGGCGACGGTAGCGATGATCTCCAGAGTCGGCACGACCGGGACGTCGTAGAGGGTCCGGTACGGCGCCGCCACGCTCGCGGCCCGTCGTACCGTCTCGTCGGGTCCCTGCTCGCCCAGGACCCTGAGCCCTCCCCCGCCGGGGTGGCCGTAGAGCGCGACGAGCGCCCGCCCGGGAAACACCCGCTGGCCGCCGCCGGGCAGCTGGACGGGCCCGTGCGGGGCCCGGGCCATGGCGCTCACCGCCGCGGTGGCGGCCCGGGGGCCCCCGACGAGGCGGGTGCCGCGGTCGCCGCGGGTGAGGACCGGAAGAGGGAGGCGCTGACCGCCGAGGTGACCTGGCCCGCAGACGAGCCGCCGGCCACGGAGACCGCCGCCGGGACGTGCGTCACTGCTGCCGCTGGTGCGGGCGCCACCGTCGCCGACGCTCCCGGCGTGGCCGTCGTACCGCTCACGCTGGGGTCGCTCGGCCGACCGGTGCCCAGCGGGGGCGAGGAGCACCCGGCGAGGGCGACCAGCGCGGCGAGGGCGAGACCGCCGACCCGGCTCGTCGGTCGTCCCAGCGCTCGACGGGGTACCCACCCCTGCACGGTGCCACACCCGCCGTGCCGACGCCTGTCCGACGCCTCCTGCGACCCCCGTGCGGGAGGTCGGACCGGGAGGCGGAGCGGGGGCGAGCAGCCGGGGGTGCACCTCGCCTCGCCGCGGCGGCCACCGCCCGGCCGTGGGCCACCTACTTGTCCAAGCGCACGCCTGACGGCCGGAGCTCGAGCGTGTCGGCCTCGTCGTCGCGGTCGACGACCACGACGCTGCCGTCCCGCGCCTCGCCGGACAGGATCGCACGAGCCAGCCGGTCACCGATCTCCTTCTGCACGAGGCGTCGTAGGGGGCGCGCGCCGTACGCCGGGTCGTAGCCGGTGAGGGCGAGCCACTCCCGGGCTCCGGGCGTGACCTCGAGGGTGATCCGGCGGTCTCGCAGTCGGGTCTCGAGGGTCTGCACCTGCAGGCCCACGATGTGGGCGAGGTCGTCGGTGGAGAGCGGGTCGAAGACGATGACCTCGTCGAGCCGGTTGAGCAGCTCGGGCTTGAACGCCGCGCGCACCGTCCCCATGACCGCGTCGTGCTTGACCGCGTCGGAGAGAGTGGGGTCGACGAGGTAGTGGCTGCCGAGGTTGCTGGTCATCACCAGGATGACGTTCCGGAAGTCCACCGTCCGGCCCTGCCCGTCAGTCAGGCGCCCGTCGTCGAGCACCTGCAGCAGGATGTCGAAGGTCTCGGGGTGGGCCTTCTCGACCTCGTCGAGCAGCACGACGGAGTACGGCCGCCGCCGCACGGCCTCGGTCAGCTGCCCACCCTCGTCGTAGCCGACGTAGCCGGGGGGCGCCCCCACGAGGCGGGCGACCGCGTGCCGCTCGGAGTACTCCGACATGTCGATCCGCACCATGGCGCGCTCATCGTCGAAGAGGAAGTCAGCCAGTGACTTGGCCAGCTCGGTCTTGCCGACTCCGGTGGGGCCGAGGAAGAGGAACGAGCCGGTGGGGCGATCGGGGTCCGCGATGCCCGAGCGGGCGCGTCGTACGGCGTCGCTCACCGCGCGGACCGCCGTCTGCTGGCCGATGAGGCGAGCACCGAGGTGGCTCTCCATGTGCAGCAGCTTCTCGGTCTCGCCCTCGAGCAGTCGGCCGGAGGGTATGCCGGTCCAGGCCGAGATGACGTCGGCGATGTCGTCGGCCCCGACCTCGTCCTTGACCATGACGTCGGAGCCTCGGGCGTCCTCGTCTCGCGTTGCGGCCTCGATCTCCTTCTCCAGCGAGGGGATTCGACCGTAGCGCAGCTCAGAGGCACGGGCCAGGTCACCCTCGCGCTCATTGCGCTCGGCGAGGATGCGCAGGTCGTCGAGCTGGGCCCGCAGGTCGCCGACCCGGTTGATCCCTGCCTTCTCGGCTTCCCACCGGGCGGTGAGGGCAGCCAGCTGCTCACTGCGGTCCGCGAGGTCCTTGCGCAGGCGCTCGAGCCGGTCGCGGGAGGCGTGGTCGGTCTCCTTCTCGAGGTGCAGCTCCTCCATCCGGAGGCGGTCGACGGACCGCCGCAGCTCGTCGACCTCGACGGGGCTCGAGTCGACCTCCATCCGCAGGCGCGAGGCAGCCTCGTCGACGAGGTCGATGGCCTTGTCGGGCAGCTGGCGGCCGGGGATGTAGCGGTCGGACAGGGCTGCGGCGGCGACGAGAGCGGCGTCGGAGATGGTCACCTTGTGGTGCGTGGCGTACTTCTCCTTGAGCCCGCGCAGGATGGCGATGGTGTCCTCGACGCTTGGCTCACCGACGAAGACCTGCTGGAAGCGGCGCTCGAGCGCGGCATCCTTCTCGATGTGCTTGCGGTACTCGTCGAGGGTGGTCGCCCCGACCAGCCGCAGCTCTCCGCGGGCCAGCAGCGGCTTGAGCATGTTGCTGGCGTCCATCGAGCCCTCACCGGTGGCGCCGGCCCCGACGACCGTGTGCAGCTCGTCGATGAAGGTGATGACCTCTCCTGAGGCGCCGGTGATCTCTGCGAGGACGGCCTTCAGCCGCTCCTCGAACTCGCCGCGGTACTTCGCGCCGGCCACCATCGAGCCGAGGTCGAGCGAGATCAGGCGCTTGCCCTTGAGGCTCTCGGGCACGTCACCCGCGACGATGCGCTGGGCGAGACCCTCGACGACCGCGGTCTTGCCGACGCCGGGCTCGCCGATGAGCACGGGGTTGTTCTTGGTGCGACGGCTGAGCACCTGCACGACCCGACGGATCTCGGCGTCGCGGCCGATCACGGGGTCGAGCCGTCCCTCGCGTGCGACGGCGGTGAGGTCGGTGCCGTATTTCTCCAGAGCCTGGTACGACGCCTCGGGGTGCTCGGAGTCGACCTTCCTGCCCCCACGCACCTGCGGGATCGCCTTCTCGATGGCGTCGGCGTCGAGACCGAACTGGCCGCTGCGGGCGAGGGCGAGCAGCAGGTGGTCGGTCGACACGAAGGAGTCGCCCATCGCGGTCATCTCGACCCGGGCCGCCGCGAACGCGGCCAGGGCACCACGCGAGAAGCCCGGTGCCGAGACCGTGGAGCCGCTGACCGACGGCAGGTTGGCGAGCACCTTGTCCGCCGCGGTGATCGTGTCGGCCACCGAGGTGCCAGCCGCCTGCAGCAAGGTCGGCGTCGTCGTGTCGGTCTGCTGGGCGAGTGCCCGCAGCAGGTGGGCGGTCTCGGTGTGCGGATGCCCCTGGGCTGCGCTGTCGCCTACCGCGGTCGAGACCGCCTCGTTGGCCTTGGTGGTCAGCTGGAGCTCCGTGCCTGCCATGGGGGGTCCTTTCGGGTCTGGTCGGCGCACCTGACGAGTGCGGTGGGCGCCGGGGGAAACGTCCGGCAAAGTTGAGTGTATTCCACTCAGGTCTGGGTGAGCTGAGGACGAAGGTCCCCCCGCCGTGACGCGGCGGCAGTCTGGGAGTAGACAGGGGAGGTGACTGTCACCCCCTCCCCCGCACCCACCGCCCAGATCGGCGTTACAGGCCTCGCCGTCATGGGCCGCAACCTGGCCCGCAACCTCGCCCGCCACGGCCACACCGTGGCCCTGCACAACCGCACCCAGGGCAAGGTCGACGACCTGGTGTCGCAGTTCGCCGACGAGGGCGACTTCGTGCCCAGCACCTCGCTGGAGCAGTTCGTCGGCTCGCTCGAGCAGCCGAGGCGCATCATCATCATGGTCAAGGCCGGCGGCCCCACCGACGCGGTCCTCGACGAGCTCGTGCCCCTGCTCGACGAGGGCGACATCGTCGTCGACGGGGGCAACGCCCACTTCGAGGACACGCGCCGTCGCGAGCAAGCCCTGGCTGACAGAGGTCTGCACTTCGTCGGCGCCGGCATCTCCGGTGGCGAGGTCGGTGCGCTCGAGGGCCCGTCGATCATGCCCGGCGGATCGGCGACGGCCTACGAGACCCTCGGCCCGATCCTCGAGTCGATCTCGGCCCACATCGACGGGGAGCCGTGCTGCGCGCACCTCGGACCCGACGGCGCCGGCCACTTCGTCAAGATGGTGCACAACGGCATCGAGTACGCCGACATGCAGGCCATCTCCGAGGTCTACGACGTGCTCTCGGCCTCCGGCTTCACCGCCGCCGAGGCCGCCGACGTCTTCCGCACGTGGAACGAGGGTGATCTCGACTCCTTCCTCGTCGAGATCACCGCCGCCGTGCTCGCCCAGGTCGACGCCGGCACCGGCACCCCGTTGGTCGAGCTGATCAAGGACGAGGCCGAGCAGAAGGGCACCGGGCGCTGGACCGTGCAGATCGCCCTCGAGCTCGGCGTGCCGGTGCCCGGCATCGGCGCGGCCGTCTTCGCGCGCGCAATGTCGGGCGACCTGTTGGTGCGCCAGGCTGCTCGCGGCCTACCGGGTCCCAGGCGCGCCCTGGGCGAGGTCGGCGCACTCGACAGGGACGGGCTCGTCGCCGACCTCGAGGCCGCCCTCTGGTCGTCGCGCGTCGTCGCCTACGCCCAGGGCCTGGAGATGATCCGCGGCGCCAGCGAGCACTACGACTGGGGCGTCGACATCGCCACCGTGGCCCGCATCTGGCGGGGCGGCTGCATCATCCGCGCCCGGCTCCTGCGCGACATCACCGACGCGTATGCCGCGACCCCCGACCTCGCGACCCTGCTCGCGGCCGACAGCCTGCAGGACGGGCTCGCCCGCCGGCAGGACGGCTGGCGGCGGGCCGTCGCCGTGGCGACGACCGGCGGCATCCCGGCGCCGGCGCTCGGAGGGGCGCTGGCGGCCTACGACACCGTGCGGGCCCACCGGCTGCCGGCCGCCCTGGTGCAGGGGCTGCGCGACAACTTCGGCGCGCACACCTACGAGCGCACCGACAAGGAGGGCACCTTCCACACGCTGTGGAGCGGCGACCTGACCGAGGTCGACGCCGGCTGACCCGGACGGCGGGGGTGGCAGGCGGCGGCCGCGAGGGGAGCGAGCGGCCCCGGCCACCCCGCCACCCGACCTCGCCCGCTACGGTGGCGACCATCGCCGCCTGCCGGCCCGAGCGCAGGCGCTCTGACGAGACAGGCCTGCCCGTGCCCCACCGCCCCGGTCTCCCCGGTGTCGAGCGTGAGCTCACCCGGTTGCTGCGACGTGCGCGCGCGACCTCGGGCGCCATCGCCGCCGAGGTCCACCCCGAGCTCGATCCGGCGTCCTACGCCGTGCTCATCACCGTGCTCGAGCTCTCCGAGACGCTCCCCGAAGGCGTGCGGGCCGCCGACGTCGCCGAGCGCCTGCGCCTGCACAAGTCCACGATGAGCCGCAACATCACGGTGCTCGAGCGGATCGGACTCGTCGAGCGGCTGACCTCCCCGAGCGACGCCCGGGCCCGGCTGCTGCACATCACCGACACGGGCAGCGTGCTGCTGACGGCTGCCCTGTCGGCTCGACGGGCCCGCATCGCCGAGGCCCTCAGCCGGTGGAGCGCCGACGACGTGGGCACCCTCGCGTCGCTGCTCGGCCGTCTCAACGACGACCTCGACTGAGACGAGCCGGCCTCCGACTCGGCTGCGCGCAGCCCGGGCCCGACCCACCCCGGTCAGGCCATGAGGCCGAGCCGGGTCGGCGTCCAGGCGGGGAAGACGGTGGCGAGGGCGCCGGCGCTCAGGCCCAGCCGTGTGCCGACCACCTCCGAGAGCAGGTCGCGGTAGTCGTTGCTGCCGGGCACATCACCCTGGTCGAGAACCGCCGGTGCCAGCCCCCGCCACGTCCCCTTGACGCCGCCGCGCACTCCGCCACCGAGCACCAGGCTCACGCCACCGTGACCGTGGTCGACGCCGTCGCTCGCGTTCTTGGTGAGCCGACGACCGAACTCGCTCATCGTCACGATCGTCGTCGTGTCGAGCAGCGCCCCGAGGTCGGCGGTGAAGGCAGCCAGGGCTGCGGCCAGCGCCCCGAGGCTGCGCGTCATGTCTCCCCCGTCGATCGTGCCGAGCCCCGTATGCATGTCCCACCCGCCGACGTCGACGGTCGCGACGCGCACGCCCGACCCCGCCTTGATCAGCGTCGCGACGTCCCGCAGGGCCGACCCGACCTCGCCGGTGGGGTAGGTCACCGTGGTCACGGGTGGGCTGGAGGTGAGCCCGGCGGCGGTCCGCACCGCGTCGATCGCGATCCCTGCCTGGGCGGCGATCGGGTCGTCGAGCCCGGTGTAGAGCGCCTTGATGGCCACGTTGGTCTTCTCCGACCAGACCGCGTTGCCTGCCCCCTGGACCTTGAGGTTGGCCAGCGAGCCGAAGGGCACGGCGCCGTTGAGACCCGCCAGCGACCGGGGCATCAGCCCGCCCACCGCCACCGACCGGAAGGTCGTGCCAGGCCCG
This sequence comes from Dermatophilaceae bacterium Soc4.6, assembly GCA_039889245.1. Lineage (NCBI taxonomy): Bacteria > Bacillati > Actinomycetota > Actinomycetes > Micrococcales > Dermatophilaceae > Dermatophilaceae bacterium Soc4.6. Next base: position 2,185,693 of record JAZGVH010000002.1, read on the forward strand.
CCCGCCTGCAGCACCCGGTCGAGCCAGCCGGTCTGGGCACCGGTCACCGCTCCCCCGCGCTCGAGGCAGTCCTGGGCCTGGAAGTGGCTGCGGCTGAGGTCGGGCGTCGAGATGGCCGGCACCGCCGCCAGCTGTCCCCGACTGATCAGCGGCTGCAGCGGCGCCATCGCCGGGTGCAGCCCGAAGCCGCGGTCGAGCGGGATGAGCGACGAGGCCGGGACGGCGATCGAGCCCCGGGCCGTCAGGTAGTCGGCGTCGGCACCCGGCACGAGCACCGACAGGCCGTCCATCCCCCCGCGCAGGAAGATGACGACCATCGTGCCCGTGGTGGCGGCCGACGCGGCATACGCGACCCGGGTGGTCACCAGCTGCGAGCCGAGGGCGGCGACGCCGACCCCCATACCCCCGGCGAGCAGCCGTCGACGGCTGAAACCTTTGCTCCACAGCCGTTCTCGCTCGAGGGTCTCGGCCTCGTGGCCGGCGGCCGCCGCGCGCAGGGCCGCGTCGACCGGCGTCGGCCCGAGGCGTCGCCAGTCGGGGCACTCGGGGTGCTGGCCGAGAGGCGCCGTGGGCGCGCTCTCCCGGTGGGTCGCGTCTGCGGCGGTCGTCATCAGTGGCTCCGGGGCGTCATGGGGGCTGAAGGGCTCAGCGCAGCTGGAAGTAGGGCGAGTCGAGCATCAGGGGGATGAGCGTCCAGGCGTACCAGGAGGCCTCCACCGCCGGCGCCGTCGGCGCGATGCCGTTCGCCAGCGCCACGACCGCGTCGCGACGGGCGGTCGTCATCTTCTGGCCGAGCAGCCGCAGGCTGAGCTCGTCGACCCACTGCCCGGCGGTCAGGCCGGCCCGCAGCGGCACGAGGTCGAGCATCGCGGTGACGGTCATCCCCTGCCACCAGTTGTTGACCAGGGCTCGGTGCATGGTCCAGCGGTTGACGAGGTTGCCGGCGTTGTTCCACGCGGCGGCGACGTCGGGATAGCCGTTGGGTGGGTCCCAGCCGAGGGGTGCGTGACCGTTGCTGCGCACCACCCAGTACAGCGTCTCGATGACGGCGCGCGTGTCGGGACCGGGCCGCATGTCGAGCACCCGCGCGGCACCCACGACGTCCTCGAGGGGACGCCGCGACTTCTGACCGGTCGACGCCCAGAACTCCGGGCTGTGGAAGAGACAGTCCAGCACCGCGCGCAGGTCGGTGTCGTGGGCCAGGTAGGCCGCGGCCATCCGGTCGACCAGGCTCGCCGGCGGCTGGTCGCTGACGAAGCGCACGGCCAGCTTGCGCGCGATGGTGCGCGCCGTCGACGGGTGGTTCGCCAGGTAGGTCAGGTAGTCGTCACCGACGGCGAGACCACCGGCGGCCGTGGCGTTCGTCGACGACCATCCCATCACCGACAGCGGCCCGGTCCAGTGGTACTCCGGTCGGTAGACGAACCGGCCGTTGCTCACCATGCGGCCGGTCAGCACCTTGGCACTGGCGACGACCTCGGCCTCGGTGTAGCCCGCTCCAAAGCCGACCGTGTGCAGCTCGAGCAGCTCGCGGCCGAGGTTCTCGTTGACGAGGGCCTTCGACGAGACGTCGTTGTTGAGGTACTGCATCATCGCCGGGTGACGCATCGCGGCGAGCAGCAGGTCGCGGTAGCGGCCCATGGCATACGGCCGGATCACCTGCGTGATGTAGGAGGGGGCCGTGTCCCACGCCTCGCACGGCACGGCCACGTGCAGGTGGTTGGCCAGCACGTCGACGACCTGCTCGTAGAGCTGTCGTTGCGAGAGGATCTGCCGGGCGAGGGTGGCCTGGGCCGTCATCCACTCTGCGTCCCAGGAATACAACGGGAGCCCCGCCTGGATGTCGGCGGCCGAGGCGCCCGCGAGCGGAAAGAGCCCCCAGGCCTGGTCGGCGGCGGTGTCGGGGATGGTCTCGGGCGCGAGCTGCCGGCTCAGCCACGCGTCGATCCCCAGCGTGCGGATGTCGGTGATGTCGCTGGGGCGTGGCCCGAAGGTCGCCCGCCGCGCCAGGTGCAGCACCGGGTCGGTGGTGAAGATGCCGGGCTTCGTCGGCGCAGTGGACCGGGCGACCGCGGCGTAGCCGGGGCTGAATCCCGCTGGCATCGGGACCCGGCTCGGGGCGGCGTCGTGAGCGACGGGGACGGTCGTGCCGGGTGTCGAGGTGGAGACCACCCGCGGCGAGCGCGCGACGCTGGCGGCCGCCGCCAGACCCTGGGCGTGCGCCCGCGCGGTGGCGGTGGCGGCCACCTGCTCCGCCGCCGCACGGCCGGCGACCACCTGCGGCGCCGAGCGCGAGGCCACCTGGGCCGGAGCCGAGTCCGGCACGGCGACGTGGGGCTTGCGCGGGGCCGGGCGGGTGGGCTCGGCCGGGGTGCGGCGGGTGGGCCGGGCCGGCTGGGCTGACCTGACCGACCTGACCGGCTGGGCCGGCTGGGCCGGCTGGGTGTGCTGGGTGCGCTGGGCGCTGCGGATGGGCTGGGAGCTGCGGATGGGCTGGGCAGGCTGAGAGTGCGCGAGCGGCGACGAGGGAGCAGGCGGTGACGCGAAGGCCGCGGTCTCGGCCGCGTACGGGTGACGAGGCGCGGCGGCGGCGAGACCCAGCACGCCGAGCCCGAGGACGCCCCGCACGAGCGTGCGTCGGGCGGGGGCGCCGTCAGGGTCGAGGTCGGGCGCCGGTTCCAGGTCGGGGGCAGGCGCTGGGCAGGCGTCGTGCTCGGGCATGTGGGGCGCTCCGTCAGGCCGGGGCACGTGCGCCGGCGGCGAGGGAGGAACCTCTCCGTGGGGGACCGGATGATGCGACGTGCGTAAACCGACAATATGCCCTAACCGGACACCACACAAGGGGGCTGGACCGGTCAGCGCAGCCGGAAGTAGGGCGTGTCGAGGACGAGCGGGATGAGGGTCCACGCGTGTGCCGAGGCCAGGTCGGCCGGGTCGGAGGGCCCGATGCCGGCCATGGCCACGATCGCGTCGCGCCGGTCGGTGGTCATCGTCTGGCCGAGCAGCCGCCGGCTCAGCGCGTCGATCCACTCTCCGGCGGTCGTCCCCGGACCCACGGGAGCGAGGTCGAGCAGCGGGGTGACGGTCATCCCCTGCCACCAGTCGTTGACCAGGGCGCGGTAGAGCGTCCAGCGGGTGATGAGGCCGCCCGCGTCGTCGCACGCCGCCACCACACCGGGATAGCCCCCGGGTGGGTCCCAGACCACGGGGTCGCTGGCCGCGCGCACGACCCAGAAGAGCGTCTCGATGACCGTACGGGTACCGGGCCCGGGACGCATGTCCAGCACCCGCGCCGCCCCGACGACGTCCTCGAGGGGGCGCCGCGACTGCTGACCGGTCGACGCCCAGAACTCCGGGCTGCGGAAGAGACAGTCCAGCACCGCCCGCAGGTCCGTGTCGTGCGACAGGTAGGCCGCGGCCATCCGGTCGACCAGGCTCGCCGGCGGCTCGTCGCTGACGAAGCGCACGGCCAGCTTGAGCGCGATGGTGCGCGCCGTCGACGGGTGCTCCGCGAGGTAGGTCAGGTAGTCGTCGCCGACGTGGAGGCCGCCCGCCGCAGTGCCGTTGGCCGACGACCAGCCCAGGACCGACACCGGCCCGGTCCGGTGGCTCTCCGGCTGGTAGGCGAACCGGCCGTCGGCCACCGAGCGTCCACTGAGCACCGTCGCACTGGCCGTGACGTCAGCCTCGCTGTAGCCGGCCGAGGCGCCCACCGTGTGCTGCTCGAGCAGCAGACGCCCGAGGTGCTCGTCGCCGACCCTCGGCGACGAGGAGTCGTTGTCGAGGTACTGCAGCATCGCCGGGTGGCGCATCGCGGCGAGCAGCATGTCGCGGTAGCGGCCCAGCGCATACGGTCGGATCACCTGCATGGGGTAGGAAGGCGCCGTGTCCCACGCCTCGCACGGCATCGCCACGTGCAGGTGGGCGGTCATCACGTCGACGACCTGCTCGTAGAGCTGCCGCTGCGAGAGCACCTGCCGGGCGAGCGTCGCCTGCGCCGTCATCCACTCCGCATCCCAGGAGTGCGACGGCAGGGCCGCGTGGATCTCGTCCCGGCTGGCACCGGCCAGGGGAAAGAGCCCCCAGGCCTGGTCGGCGACGGCGTCGACGATGGTCTCGGGGAGCAGCTGACGGCTGATCCAGCCGTCGATGCCCTGGGTGCGGATGTCGTCGAGGTCGCCCGGTCGCGGCCCGAAGGTCGCCCGACGGGCGAGGTGCAGGACCGGGTCGGTCGTGAAGACCCCGGGCCGCGTGGGCACGACGGTGGCGGCGACCGCGGCGTAGCCCGAGTCGATCCAGGTGGTCACGGGCGCCCGCGGCACCCGGCGACCCGGGTCGGGCGGGTCGGGCAGGACGGGCAGCTCGAGGACCGAGGGCGGCGCGGGGAGGACCGGCAGCCCCCCGACCGGCGGCGCGGCGGGGATGGACGGCACCCCGGGAGGCGTCGTCGCGGCGGGAGGCGAGGTCAGGGCCGCAGCCTGGGCCGTGGCGGCCCGCAGTCCCGAGGCCTCGACCCGGGCGGCCATCAGGTCCTGGGCCTCCCGCGCCGAGACGACGGCGGGGGGCGCGACGGGCGCCCGGGCCACAGCGGAGGCGATCGACGAGGGAGCCACGCCGAAGAAGGCCCACGAGGGCTCGGCGGGCTCGTGACCCGCGCCGGTCGAGGTGGGCGGGCGGGCGGCGAGACGGGCCCGTGCGGCCGGGCCCAGCAGCACACTGCGGTCGGTGGGCAGCATGCGGCGGGGCTGGTGGGCCGAGCGCGAGTCGACCCGGGCCAGGCCCACCCAGTCGAGCTCGACCGAGGTGCCCTCGAGGTCAGGCCGACCGGGCTCGCAGGCGTCCGAGGCGTTGGACGAGGACGAGGACAGGGAGGGGCCGGGCTGGTGATCGAGCATGGGGGCTCCGTGAGGCAGAGGCGCCCACGGCGGTGCGGCTGACCACCACGTCGCCGGGGAAACCGGAGGCTACGAACGTACGCAACCTGACAATAAGCCCAACACGGACAATCAGCAACACTTCATCCCTTGTCGCTTCCCCCTCGGGAGGCAACAGCATCAGCAGGGGTCAGCCGGGCCACACCGCGGGCCGCTTCTGCAGGAACGCGTCCATCCCCTCGCGAGCCGACGCCGACTGGCTCGCCCCGGCCATGACCTCGAGGGCCACCGCGTAGGCGTCGCGCTCCGGACGGTCGAGCTGGGCGTAGATCGTCTGCTTGCCGAGCGCCTTCGCCGAGGCGCTCCCCCGGGTGACCCGGGCCACGAGCCGGGCGACGGCGGCGTCGAGCTCGTCGTCGGGGACGGCCTCGTTGACCAGCCCCCACTGCGCGGCCGTGGTCGCGGGCACGACGTCACCACTGAGCGCCATCTCCATCAGTCGCTTGCGCCCGATCGAGCGCGCGACGGGCACGGCGGGCGTGTGACAGAACCACCCTCCCTTGCCGCCCGGCAGCGCGAAGCCCGCCGACTCAGCCGCCACCGCGAGGTCGCAGGAGGCCACGAGCTGACAGCCGGCGGCGGTGGCGAGCGCGTGCACGCGGGCGACGACGACCTGTGGGGCGGCCTCGAGGGCCTGCATCACGCGGGTGCAGAGCCGCAGCAGGTCGCGGACCCCGTCGATGTCCCGGGCAGCCACGTCGGCGAAGTCGTGGCCCGCGCTGAAGACCGGCCCCTCACCCGCGAGGACGATCGCCAGCGCGTCCCCCTCAGCGGTCTCGGTCACCGCGCGCAGCAGCTCGCGCAGGTGGGCCTCGGAGAGCGCGTTGCGCCGCTGGGGCCGCGCCATGGTGATGGTCACGACCGCGCCCTCGCGCTCGACCCGGATGTGCTCGTACAACGAGCCCGGTGCCGGGGTGCGCGGTGCGGGGGTGTGTGGTGCGGGGTGCTCCTGCAGGTCGGTCATCACCCCACGCTAGCGGGCGTCCTGCGGTCCGGGGCCCGGCCAGGCGTCGCGGTCCTGCGGTGCGGCGCCCGGCCAGCGCCCGACGGCCGCCCCCCGCCCGGGCCGCAGCGGGTCAGGGGCCGCGGCCGGCGCCCGGTCGCCGAAGAGCTGCACGATCGCGGGGACGGGAGTCGTGCTCCACGCCACCAGGAGCCCTGCCGGGAGCGCGAGGTCGAGCGCCGACTCCTCACGCTCCCAGTCGGGCAGGGCCCGCAGGCGGAAGGGCCGCCCGCGGACGACGAACCGGTGCTGCGTGAGGTCGGACAGGGTCTGGCGGTCGCCCGACCCGGTCTCCCGGCCGGCGGACCCGGCGCCGAACCCGGCCCGCCCCCAGCACGCCGTCCACCGCAGGGACAGGCTGTCGGCCAGCCGACCAGGCACCCGCACCGAGACCACCTCGAGAGCGAGCCGACCCCAGTAGTCCGCGCCGGCCGAGCCGTCGAGTCCGTCGAGCCGGGCGAGGTGGCGGGCGAGCACGTGCTCGGCCGGGGCGTCCTGCGGCACCTGCGGGTCGACCGGTCGCGCCTCGAGGGCAGCGCGCAGCAGCAGCCAGTCGGCGTCGCGCAGCACGAGCGCGACCCACGCCCCGAGGCCCGGGCGAGACACGAGCACCCGCGTCCACCCCTGCTTCGTACCGACGGCGCCAGGGGACCCGGCGGCGACCCGGGCGGCCAGCCAGAGCTGGCGCTGCGGGCCGAGCCCGGGAGGATAGAGCGGCGTGAGGGCAGCGACGGCTCGCCCGGGCGCCAGTCGTACGGGGACGCCGAGCAGGGGCGGGCTCGAGCCGTCACCACCCTCTCGGTGGGCGTAGACGGGGATGACCACCTCACGACCCGACCCAGCCTCCGCCGTCCGGCGTCGCGCCGACCGCAGGGTCAGCGAGTCGGGATCGAAGCCGCACGACACCGCGGTCTCGCGTCGCTCCCACAGGGGCGGCAGCACTCAGCCCGCCGGGCTGGCGTTCGGGGCGACTGCAGCCTGACCGTCGGCCTCGTCGTCGTCGTCGTACCAGCCGTCGTTGTCGCGGGCCAGGTCGCTCAGCCGCTGGCGCTCGGCGTCGGCGTCGACGGCCGGCAGGTCCCGCTCGTCGACGACGTGGACGAGCCACTGGGCGCCGTCGGCGTCGTCCTCACCGGAGAGGGTCTCGCGCAGCACGCGCACGGTGTAGGCGTGTCGGTCGAGGCCGTCGGCCACTGCGTCGGCGACCTCGCGCTCGGCGAAAACCAGCAGGTGCTCGATCACCGGCCCGGCCGCCAGATCACCAGGGCCTGGCTGCGGGAGAGGAATCGGGGGGCCCGCTCGCCGGGGCGCAGCGAGATGATCTCGCCGCGGGCGCCGGCGGCGAAGACGCGGGAGCCGGGCAGGGTGCGGGCGTTGGCCGCCTCCAGGGCCGCCGTGACCTCGAGCAGCCGCGAGCGCAGGGCCCCGACCTCGTGCTCGAGCTCGAGGATGCGCTGGATCCCGGCCAGCGAGACGCCCTCCTCCTGCGACAGCCGCTGCACCTCACGCAGGAGCGCGACGTCACGGCCGGAGTAGCGTCGCCCGCCGCCGCGCGTGCGCGACGGCGAGACCAGGCCGATCCGGTCGTACTGCCGCAGCGTCTGGGCGTGCATGCCGGCCAGCTGGGCCGCCACCGAGATGACGAAGACCGGGGTGTCGTCGTCGGGGCCGAAGCCCGACGACGTCCCGCCCGCGAAGCCGGCGGAGCTCACGGCGCCGTCGCGCGGTCGAAGAGCTCCGCCCGCGGGTCCACCTCCGCCTCGTCGGCCTGGAGCTGCTCGATCGCCGCCCGGGCCGCCTTGGTGAGGCGCTGCGGCACGACCACCAGCACACGCGCGATGAGGTCGCCGGTGGAGGTCTCGCGGACGACGCCACGACCCTTGAGCCTCAGCTGGCGCCCGCTCGGCGTGCCCGGCGCGACCTTGACCCGCACCGGGGTGCCGTCGAGGGTGGGCACCTGGACCGTCGCGCCGAGGGCAGCCTCGGCGAAGGTCACGGGCAGGTCGATCGTGAGGTTGTCCCCGTCGCGACCGAAGACCGGGTGCTTCTGCACGGTGACGGTGATGATCAGGTCACCGCTCGCCGCCCCGGCGCCGCCGGGGTTGCCCTTGCCCCGCAACCGGATCTTCTGCCCGTCGCTCACGCCCGCGGGCAGCCTGGTGGTCACCTTGTGACCGGCCGCCGACAGCGTCACCGTCGAGCCCTGCACGGCGTCACGGAACGAGAGCGTGGTGCGCGCCTGGGCATCGGTGCCCTTGCGGGGGCCGCGGGTGGCGCCGTAGGAGTCGAAGCCCGGCTGACCACCCGCCCCCGGGAAGCCACCAGCGCCGGCGCCCCCGCCGAAGAGGCTGCCGAGCAGGTCGTTGATGTCGGGGCTGCCACCACCGGGGGCGCCCTGCCCACCCCCACCGGTGGAGTAGCGGGTGCGACCGCCACCGCCCCCGCCGAAGCTGGAGAACAGGTCCTCGAACCCGCCACCACTGCCCTGCCCACCGGAGGTGAAGCGGGCACCCCCGCGCGACATCGCGCGGATCTGGTCGTACTCCTTGCGCTGCTCGGGGTCGGAGAGGATCGCATACGCCTCCCCGACCTCCTTGAAACGCTTCTCGGCCGTGGCGTCGCCTGCCGTCTGGTCGGGGTGGAGCTGTCGCGCGAGCTTGCGGTAGCTCTTCTTGATGGCCGCGTCGTCGGCGTCGGCAGCGATGCCGAGCGTCGCGTAGAAGTCCTTCTCCAGCCAGTCCTGGCTCGCCATGGTGCTCCTTGACTATTCGGGTCGGCTGGGTCGGGTCGGCATCAGCTGGGGTCGGCGACGGACACGCGGGCAGGACGGACGACGCGCTCGCCGACCTTCCAGCCCGGCTGCAGCACGGTGACCACCGTCGTGGTGTCGGTGCCCGCGGGCAGCTCGGCCTCGACGTGCAGGAGCGCCTCGTGGACCGCCGGGTCGAAGGGCACGCCGGGCTCGCCCAGACGAGTTACCCCGAAGCGGCCGAGCACGCCCTCGAGCTTGTCGGCGACCTTCTCGAAGGGGCCTGCAAGATCACCGTGCTCGCGGGCGAGGTGGATGTCGTCGAGCACCGGGATGAGTGCCTCGACGACCTGCTGGACCCCGGCCTCCGTGGCCAGCGACCGGTCGCGGTCAACCCGGCGCTTGTAGTTGACGTACTCGGCCTGCACCCGGCGCAGGTCCTCGAGGTAGTCGCCCGGCGCCGCGTCCGGCTCCGTCGCCTGGGGCGTGGCGAAGAGCTCGGAGGCATCGGCCGGCACGTCGTACTCGTCGGAGCCACCGGGCTCGGCCGAGCCGGCGGGGCCCGCCGAGCCCTGGCCACCGTGGCCGGGCTCGGCGAGCTCGTCGTGCTCGAGCGGCTGCTCGTCGTGCGGCTCGCGCCCCTGGGGTGCGTCCGTCACTTGGAGTCCTTCGCGGCGTCGTCGCCCTCGTCGACGACCTCGGCATCGACGATGTCGTCGTCGGCCTCGGCGGCGGGGGCGTCCTGGCTCCCGTCGGTGGCGCCGGCCTCCTCGGCGGAGGCAGCGGCATACATGGCCTGGCCCATCTTCTGCGACACCTCGGAGAGGGTCGCGGTCTTGGCCTTGATGTCGGCGACGTCGGTGCCGGGGGCCTCACGGGTGCCGACCGCGGTCTTGAGGTCGGCCAGGGCCGTCTCGACCTCGGCCTTCTCGGCCGCGGGCACCTTGTCGGCGTTGTCGGTGAGGAACTTCTCGGTCGAGTAGACGAGCTGCTCGCCGGCGTTGCGGGCCTCGATCTCCTCGACGCGCTGCTTGTCCTCGTCGGCGTGCTGCTCGGCCTCCTTGACCATGCGCTCGATCTCCTCCTTCGGCAGGGCCGACCCGCCGGAGATGGTCATCGACTGCTCCTTGCCGGTGCCCTGGTCCTTGGCGGACACGTGCACGATGCCGTTGGCGTCGATGTCGAACGTGACCTCGATCTTGGGCACGTTGCGCGGGGCCGGGGCGATACCGGTCAGCTCGAAGGTGCCGAGCCCCTTGTTGTGCTGCGCGATCTCGCGCTCGCCCTGGAAGACCTGGATGAGCACGGACGGCTGGTTGTCGTCGGCCGTCGTGAAGATCTCGCTGCGCTTGGTCGGGATGGCCGTGTTGCGCTCGATGAGCTTGGTGAACCGGCCGTGCTGGGTCTCGATGCCGAGGCTCAGCGGCGTGACGTCGATGAGCAGGATATCCTTGCGCTCACCCTTGAGCACGCCCGACTGGAGGCTGGCTCCGACCGCGACGACCTCGTCGGGGTTGACGCCCTTGTTGGGCTCCTTGCCGCCGGTCAGCTCGGTGACGACCTTGCTGACCGCGGGCATCCGGGTCGAGCCACCCACGAGCACGATGTGGTCGATGTCGCCGACCTTGATGCCGGCGTCGGCGATGACCTTGTTGAACGGCGTCTTCGTGCGCTCGAGCAGGTCGGCCGTCAGCTGCTCGAACTGGGCCCGCGAGAGCTGCTCGTCGAGGTGGATCGGGCCGTTGTCGCTCATCGAGAGGTACTGCAGGTTGAGGTTGGTGTTGGACGAGGAGGAGAGCTCCTTCTTGGCCTGCTCCGCCGCGTCACGCAGCCGCTGCATGGCGATCTTGTCCTTAGACAGGTCGACGCCGCTGCTGTTCTTCACCGTGGTGAGCAGGTGCTTGACGATGCGCTCGTCCCAGTCGTCGCCACCGAGCTTGTTGTCACCGCTCGTGGCCCGCACCTGGATGGTCGAGAAGCCGTCCTCCGGGTCCTTGCCGACCTCGAGGAGGGACACGTCGAAGGTGCCACCGCCGAGGTCGAAGACGAGGATGAGCTCGTCCTCCTTGCCCTTGTCGAGGCCGTAGGCGAGCGCGGCCGCGGTGGGCTCGTTGATGATGCGCAGCACGTTGAGACCCGCGATCTCGCCGGCCTCCTTGGTGGCCTGGCGCTCGGCGTCGTCGAAGTACGCCGGCACGGTGATGACGGCGTCCGTGACGGACTCGCCCAGGTAGGACTCCGCGTCGCGCTTGAGCTTCATCAGGATGCGCGCACTGATCTCCTGCGGCGTGTACTTCTTGTCGTCGATCTTGGTGCTCCAGTCGGTGCCCATGTGGCGCTTGACCGAGCGGATCGTGCGGTCGACGTTGGTGACGGCCTGGCGCTTGGCGATCTCGCCGACGAGCACCTCACCGTTCTTGGAGAAGGCGACGACCGAGGGGGTGGTGCGCCCGCCCTCGGCGTTGGCGATGATCGTCGGCTCTCCGCCCTCGAGGACGGCGACGGCCGAGTTGGTGGTGCCGAGATCGATTCCGACCGCACGTGACATGGGTTCTCCTGTGACTGGGTTGCTGCTGGGTGGAGGCTGGTGATGAAAGTTGAGGCGTGCACACTCAATGTGCCTGAGCCCCGTGCAACTTGTCAAACCAGCACTCGGTAAAGTTGCGTACATCAGGCTCAACTCCACGGGCGGGCTTGTTGTTCCCGTCCCTGGGCTCCTCCCGGGGGTGAAGCAGTGTGGGATCCGGATCAACTTGTCGTCGTCCAGGTTTCTTGTCGGCGAAGAGGACGCTCGACCTGTGAGCCGGTCGCCGCGAGGCAGGGTGGACGCACACGGCGATCCCGTTGTGGCACGCCCGCGTGCCGATCCGCTTGTGGAAAAATGTGATCTTCACCGTCATCTGGTGCTTGGCACGGGTGGGCGCTCCGTGAGCGTGGCCGACCCCTGTGCGTTGGGGGTCCGCTCGCACGGCGGTGACACACCAGCGGCTTGACGTCGACCCGTCTTGTAGTTGTTGACTGTCGATCGATGCGGTTCGAGGAAAGGAGAGGGTATGCCAGCGTGGATCTGCGTCACGTGTGCTGTGCAACAGGCGGACACCGAGGTCCCGCCTCAACAGTGCCCGATCTGTCAGGACGAGCGACAGTACGTCGGTTGGCAAGGCCAACAGTGGACCACTGCTCAAGAGCTCGCCACCGAGCATCAGACCGACCTGCGCGAGGAAGAACGGGATCTGTTCGGTGTCGGCACGAAGCCGGCCTTCGGCATCGGTCAACGGGCATTGCTCGTGCGGACCGAGCACGGCAACGTGCTGTGGGACAGCACGGCGCTGATCGACGACGACGCCAAGCAGCGCATCTTCGACCTCGGCGGCATCGACGCCATCGCCATGTCGCACCCCCACTTCTACGGCGCACACGTCGACATCGCCGACGCCTTCGATGCCCGGGTGCTCATCCCGAAGGCCGATCAGCAATGGATCCAACGCCCCTCTCCTCGCATCGACTTTTTTGAGAACGACGTCGAACCGGTGCCCGGGCTGACGGTCGCCCGTATCGGCGGACACTTCGACGGCGCAGCGGTGCTGCACTGGACAGGAGGATCAGACGGTCGCGGTGCTCTGCTGACAGGCGACACGATCACCGTCGTCCAGGACCGATCGTGGGTCAGTTTCATGTGGAGCTATCCGAACCTGATCCCACTCGACGAGGTGACGGTGCTCAACATCGCTGCGCGGGTCGAACGGTTCCGCTTCGACCGCGTCTACGGCGGCTGGTGGGGCCGTGTTGTCGTCGACGACGGTGCCGCGGCGATACGACGGTCGGCCGACCGTTACGTGGCACGGATGCAAGGTCAACGACCTGACCGCACGCCCTCCCCATGATCACCGCCGAGTTGAAGGACGAAGAGGCCAAGAGAACCGCCAGCACCGCCTCGATCTATGGTCCCCGCAGGCGGATCGTCTTGTGGGACGGGGCGACACGGGCTACCGAGACCCGATGCGCAGCGCCAACCGTGCAGCCGCGTCACACCGCCCAGATAGACGCAGCACCTGCGGCCGGCAGGGGGGACGCCCCGGTGAAGCATCGACCGAACGCACCACGTCAGGGGACTTGATCTGATCTCAGAGGAACCGCCGCCAGGTACGGACCGGAATCCTCAAGATTTACCGCAGAGTGGGATAACTTTCAGTCGCACGAACTGCCTCCCTTTCCAGCTGGCGAGCCCCACATCGGGTTGGGCGCCACGAGGTCAACGGCGGCACCACCTTCTGCACGACCCTGCTGGTCGCTGTCGGATATCGACCTTGATCCACGCGATGTCTTCAACCCCTGCGGGTCACCAAGTCAACCGGACGTCCTAGCCCCCGCGATGAGGGCGTGCGCATGCTGCGTTCTCGGTGCGGGAGCCGGAGAGCCGGGGGTTAGGAGGGCATGTGAACGGGTCGTCACGACCGGGTCCGTGCGTGACCTACGCCTCGCTGGTGCGCTCTCTGGTGGCTCGACGTGTGGTGTCTGCTGAGCGGATGTGCTCGATCAAGGTTTGGGGGGTGGCGCCTTTCAGGACGAAGGCGTCCGCACCTGCGGCCTGGGCGGCGGGTTCAGCGGACGCGAGCCAGGTGTGGATGACGACGCCGGTGTTGGGTAGCAGCTCTCGGATCCGGCGGGCTGCGTGGATGCCGTCTCCACCTGGCATGCGGACGTCGAGCACGACAACGTCGGGCGCGGTCTGTTGTGCTAGCGACACGGCTTCGACACCGTTGGCGGCCGAGCCGCAGTGGACGAGGTCGGGAGCGGACTCGATCATCAGCTGCAGCCCCAAGCGCATGACGGGATGGTCGTCAGCGACCAAGACTCGGATCACGGGGTCCTCCGGACATAGGAACGCGCATCAGTGGTGGGTCAGGTTTTTACCCGCCTTGAGGACTCCTAGCCCCCGGCAGGGAGGAGCCGGGTGGGCAACACCTAAGGGTCAAGTGCTGGGGCGGTGGGTGGCGAACAGGGGCAGACCCGGCGGCCGTTCGGGGGGTGACCGCCGGGTCTGCCGGTCTATTTCAGGGCGAGGTAGGCGTCGATGTCGACCTTGTTGCCGGCCGAGGCCGGGTTCCGGGCGCTGAGGACTGTCACCTTGATGGTGTGGGGGTTGACACTGCCCAGGTTGGTGGCCTGCCAGACCAGGGTGGCCGGCTTCAGGGTCGCGGAGTATAAGTCGACCGTGACGGCGGGACCGCCGTCCACGGAGACGCTGGCCATCCCGCGGTCTGGTCCAGTGGTCGAGACCCACGCCACGGTGGCCCCGGCCAACCCGGTGCTGTTCTGGGCGAGGGCACCGATCGTGCTGGACTCCTGGACCGAGCCGTTGAAGGCGCCGGAGAGGTTCACCCCGCTCCAGCCGCCGTTGAAGCTGAAGCCGCCGGTGTTGTCGGTCGCCGGGGCGGAGAAGGCCGCGGCGGCCGCATAGGGGCCGAACACCCCGGAGGCGTTGATGGCGCGCACCTGGTAGCGGTACGTCGTCACCGTCGACTGGTTGGTCAGGCTGGGGCGCACGTTGACCGTGGCCGATGTGGTGGCGCAGGTCGTGGTGGCGGTGCAGCCGGCGATGTCGAAGAAGGCGCCGCCGTTGATCGACTGCTGTAGCTCGTAGCCGGTGGCGTTGGGGCTCCCGGTCCAGTTCAGCTGTGCCGGGACCGCGGTCAGCGACACCGGCCCCGAGGGGATGGTCAACGAGGCGACCGGCGCCGTGGTGGTGGGGGCGGTCGACCCGGCCGTGACCATGAACGTGTACACCGTGGTCGTGGAGCTGACCCCGGCCGCGTCTTGAGCGCGCACCTTGAAGGTGTACGTGCCGTCGGCGACTCCCGGGTAGGACGTCGGTGAGGTGCAGGCGCTGAACGCGTCGGCTGCGGCGGAGGCGACCAGGCTGCACTGGTAGGTCCACCCGCTGGTCTGCGCCTTGTGGAAGGCGAAGGTCTCGGTGGAGGTTGCTGAGGGGTTGGCCGGGTTGCTGGTCAGCACCGGGGGGGCGCTGTCGAGCAGGAAGGTGCGGGTGGCCGAGCCGGCTGGGGTTCCAGTGGCGTCAGCGGCGTTGACCGTGAATGTCCAGGTCCCGTTGGGTGTGGCGGGGTAGCTGACCGGTGAGGTGCAGGGGGTGAAGTCCGCCGCGGTGGGCGGCCCGGCCGTCTTGGCGCAGGTGAACGTGGCGCCGGTGATGCCGGGGGTGGAGAACGCGAACGTCGGGCTGGTGTCCGCGGAGGGGTTGGCCGGCGAGCTGTCGAGGATCACGGCGCCGATGGTGTAGGTCTGGGTGGCGACCGTGGAGGTGTTTCCGGCGGTGTCCACGCCGAGGTAGCTGAGCGTGGTGGAGGCCGCGACCGGGATCGGTGCGGTGTAGCCGGGGCTGGCCGTGGTCGGCGCCGACCCGTCGGTGGTGTAGTAGATGCTCGCGGCCTCGTTGGCGCTCAACGTCACCGACTGCGCGGACGGGTAGGAACCTCCGGCCGGGGCCGCCGTGAGCACCGGGGCGACGGTGTCGATGGTGAGGGTGACGTTCGTGGGGGCACTCAGGTTGCCGGCCAGGTCGACGCCTTGCACCGAGAAGGTGTAGGTGCCGTCGGGCTGGGCGGTGTAGGTCTGCGGGGACCCGCAGGTGGAGTAGGCCGCCGCGCCCGTGCTGAGCGAGCACGTGAACGTGGTGGAGGCCTTGGAAGAGGTGAACGTGAACGAGGGGGTGTTCACCTTGGTCGGGCTGGCGGGCGAGGAGCCGATGCTGACCACGGGGGTCACGGTGTTGACGGTGAATCCGTAGGCGGCGGCCGTGCTGGTCGTGCCGGTGCCGTCGATCGCGCGGACCTTGAACGTCCACGGGCCGTCAGCGAGGGGGCCGAAAGTCTGCCCGGAGGTGCAGGCCGTGAATGCGTCCGCGGTGGCCGGTGTGGTGGTCGCCACGAGTGAGCACTGGTAGGTCACACCGCCGGTGGCCGAGGCGAACGCGAAGGTGGGGCTGGGGTTGTTGCCCGGGTTGGCGGGCTTGCTGGTCAGGGCGGGCTGGGCCGGGCCGGCCGCGCCGATGTTGATCTTCCACACGTGGCCCACGTTGTTCGGTGGCGCGAGCACGTTGGGGTTGTCCCAGACGTAGACGTTGCCGGCGGTGTCGAGGGTCAGGCCGAACGCGTACGCGTAGGGCTGCTGGGTGGCGTCGGGGTTGACCCCGATCGCGGTGAACGGTGCCAGGTTTCCGGTGCTGATGGTGTACTGCTGCACCGTGGTGGTGCTGCTGGCGGTACCGGGTGGGGGTGGGGACGACATCCACAGGTGGTCGGTGCCGTCGGTGGCGAAGCCCTTGGGGCCACGCACGTTGAGCAGCAGGATCGGGGAGCAGCCCCCCGGGACGCAGGCGCCGACGTTGTAGAGGGTGTCGACGCCCTTGTTGTCGCCGACGTACAGGTCTGCGGTGGCGGGAAACCCGCCGATGGCGGGGTTGACCACGACGCCGAGCCCGAAGACCGGCACGTCGCGGGTGGTCTGGGCCAGGAAGTCCACGTTCTGGGTGGTGGTGTCGGCCGCGGACGCGTTCGGGACCCGGGCGATCTGGGTGTTGGCCCCGATCTTGCGGGTGCGGAACCCGACGTAGAGCGCGTCGGTGAGCGGGTCACGGGCGACGGCGTCGGCACGCTGGCCATCCAGGCCCAGACCGGTTCCGACCAGCCCGGCGGCGATGACCTGCGGGTTGGACAGGGTCTCGGTGGTTGGGTCGAAGCTGAACCGCACCACGCCCACGCTCTTGGTGCCGCCGTCGGCGACGTAGAGCAGGTGGCGGCCGGCGTCGTAGGAGGACTGCTCGGGCTTGAGCAGCCCACCGGCGGTGGCGCCGACCTTGCAGGTGGACACGTTCTCGTGGGTCAGCGCTCCGGCCGCGGCGGGAACGCCGGCCGGCGGTGGGGGGACATCCATGCGGCAGAGGCCGGCGATCGAGTCCGCGGCCCACAGGTGCCCGCCCAGGGCGCCCGGCAGCCACACCCCGTTGCCCGGCAGGGTCGGGTCGGAGTAGCCCGCCGGGGCGGTGTCGGTGCCGAAAGCTCCGCCGTACAAGGTCCCGTTGAACGGGGTCGGCAGCGGTGGGATGTTCGCCGGTACCCCGGGCGTGCCTTGGGCGTCCGCGGGGGCGTTGGGTCCGACCCGGAAGTAGCGTCCGTTGAACGCGGTCGCTCCCGCGGTCGGGTCGTCCCCGACGTACATCGCGTGGTCCGGTCCGAAGCCGACGTCGAAGGCGAAGGAGAACTGTGAGAGGGAACCGTCGGGCATCACCCCGTAGTTGGCGTAGGAGTCCTGCAAGTTGGTGCCGATGTGGTAGCGGATGATCTGGGAGATCGAACCCGGGGAGTCACTGACGTACACGACGCTGGGGTCGGCGGGGTCGGTGCGCAACCCCATCGGGGTCAGCACCTTGATCGGGGTGCTCACCGCGGTGCACCCACCGGGTGCGCTCTGGCAGGTCTCGGCGTTGAGGATGACCGTGATCGAGGTCTTCTGGGCCAGCACCAGGTCCGGTGCCGGGTCGGCGGCCGAGCAGCCCGGAGCGCCGGGTGCCCGCGAGGCTCCGAGCCCGCCGTTCAGCGAGCCGAGGTTGGACCAGCACGCGAAGGTCAGCGCGCGCATCCGGGAGGCGTCGCTGGACTTGCCGACGGACTCGACCGTCTGCAGACTGAGCGGCCCGTTGACCCCGGTGATCCGCAGCAGGTTGCCGTCCTTGTCGTTGCTCACGTACAGCTTGTGGTCCAGTGGGCCCAGCTGCACGTCGAACGGCTTGTTGTCGAAGGGGAACCGGTTGGGGGCCAGCAGCTCCGACTTGGTCATCGTCTGGGTGCCCGGGTTGTAGGTCAACCGGTACACTCCGCTGCTGCGCACAGACCAGTCGGGGGTGTACACGTAGAACGTCCCGTCGGCGTTGCGGCGCGAGTCCAACGCCGGCCCGCCAGCCTTGCCCCCGGCGGTGATACACCCACCGACGGTGTTGCGGTCCAGCACCGCCGCCGTCACCGCGCCGGTGCCCGGGTCCGTCGAGGACGGCAGGATCCGGCAGAAGCCGGAGGGCACGTCGGTGGTCCAGAGGTGGCCGTAACCCGCGCTGGCGGGGTCCGTTCCCGGATCCATCGGCCCCGCCGTGGTCCCGTCGGTGGTGCCCGCCAGCCAGATGTTCCCGTGCGGGTCGGTGGCCTGCTGCAGGTACGCCTCACCGGTGGCCGCGGACGCGGGGGCAGCCACCAGGACCGCAAGAGACACCGTCCCCACGGTGGCCGCCAACGCGACCGGTAGGACACGAGCGAAGAAGCCCCGCAACTGGGAGCGTTCCCGGCGGGAGCTACGCACGAACAGGGGCCCTGATGATGTCGACGGTTGCGAGTTCATGACGGTTCTTCCTCACGTGAGTACATCCTGCCCTTTGTCAACCGTGGCAACGGCGTCCTCAAGGGCGACCAAGCGTGGACTCACCCACCAGACGTCCTCAGCGACGAGTACGACCGGGGGGTCCGGATCCAGGACCCAGCTGATCTGTTAGGCCTGGGCAACAGGGGTGTTGAGGTCAGGCTCCTGCGTCGCCAGTCATCACGCCATGCGACATTGGTCGTAGGGCCAGCCAGGCGGCTACGACTTTGGTCGTAAGACCACACAGCACCTCGGCGCGACCGAGGTCGAGCGCCCCGGGCGAAGCGCGGCCGGGGCCGCCACAACTGGTCGCCTCAGGGTTTTCCCAAGGCCGTCGTTGGATCCTTCGCGAGAGAGGTCGACTCTTCGACCGGAAGGGGTGGGCATGCGCACGGTGCGTGAGCAGGGCGGCAGCGCCATGTGGGGAAGAACTGCTCCCATCCCGCCGTCAGGTGGCACGTTGATCCCCAAGCCGGCCCAGCCGGCCCAGTCGAAGACGTGTCTGATGACCCGGCGATCGCGTGGCATCGCGGACACCGAGCCGCCAGGGGCGGTCTCCGTGCCCAAGGCGGTCGCGACGTTTCTCCTGGCCGGGCTGGTCGTCCTTACCGTGGTGGCCTTCGTCCTGGCCCTCGTCCTGCACGCGACCGCGACCGCCGAGGCGATCCGACAGGCGTTGATGGTGACGAACCTGGAGGCAACCGCAGTCGTCGGTCCAGTCTTGGTCGACGAAGCCCTTGTGCCAGGACCAGCAGAGGTGACGCTCGATCGCGTCGTGCGCCAGCGGGTGATCGGCCACCAGATCGTGCGCGTGAAGATCTGGGATGCCACCGGACGCATCGCGTACTCGGACGACACCTCCTTGGTCGGGACGCGCTTTCCGCTGGAAGGCCAGGAGAAGGCGGTACTCGACAACGGTGGCGCGTCCGCGGAGGTCAGCGACCTGTCGGGCGCCGAGAACCAGGACGAGAAACAGTGGGGGCAGCTCCTTCAGGTGTACCAGGTCGTCCGGACGCCCACCGGACAACGGCTGCTGTTCGAGACCTACCAGCCCTATCAGGTCATCACGGACTCCAGCGAACGGCTGTGGCGGTCCAGCATGCCGGTCCTCCTGGGCGGGCTCTCCTTGCTCTACGTTGTGCAGGCGCCACTGGCGTACCGAATGGCCCGCCGTCTCAAACGAAGCCAGGACGAACGTGAAGGTCTGCTCCTGGCCACGCTCGCCGCGTCTGATCGCGAACGGGCGACCATCGCCGCAGACCTGCACGACGGTGTCGTTCAGGGCCTGACCGGCGCGTCGTACTCGCTGAGCGCGGCAGCCGTGCGGATCGGTGACAGCAAGGAGAGCATGGCTCAGGTCATGTCGGACACAGCCAAGGATCTACGTCGCTGGATGCGGGAGCTGCGGAGCCTGGTGGTGACGATCACCCCGCCTGCACTCCATGAGCACGGCCTCCCACGGGCCCTGGCCGACCTGGGCGCGACTCTCGAACTGCGCGGCCTGAGGATCGATTTCGATGTCACCGCCGCCGACGGGCTCGACGAGACCACCGAGACTCTGGTCTACCGGGCTGCCCAGGAAGCCGTGCGCAACATCGTGCGTCACGCCGATGCCAGCGCTGTGACGCTGAGCGTCACTCGCGTCCTCACCCCCACTTCGGCCCGGGGTTTGCAGACTCTTGTGCTGCGGGTCAGCGACGATGGCTGTGGGTTCGACACCGATGGGAGTTCCGCGCGCCACCGTGGCAGTGTCGGACTCGAGCTGCTCGACGCCATAGTCACCTCCCACGGCGGAGCCCTGACCGTTGACTCGTTCGTCAACCAGGGTACCGAGGTAACGGTCACAGTGCCCTTCAAGCCGGCGGCGGAGCAGCCCCGAGAGTCGTCGGCGCCAGAGCGGACTTATGCCATGGTGTCTCGATGATCCGGGTCATCGTCGTCGATGACCACGCGGTCGTCCGTCGTGGTCTGAGCGCCGTGCTGGGTACGGCACAGGGCATCGCCGTCGTCGGGGAGATCAGCGACGGTTCCCTGGCGGCGGCAGCAGTGAACGACCTGGAGCCGGACCTGGTACTGATGGACCTGAACATGGCAGGGCTTGACGGGATCGACGCGACACGCGCCGTACTGGCGGTGCGACCAACGACGAAGGTCATCATCATGACGTCGTACTGCGAAGGTGCCCGCGTCCGCGCCGCGCTGGAAGGTGGGGCGGTCGGCTACCTGCTCAAGGACGCCGAACCCGAGGACATCATCAAAGCGTTGCACGACGCCGTCAACGGCGGTGTCCCGCTGTCTCCCAAAGCCGCCCGGGCGCTCTTGCCCAGTACCCGGCCGGTCACCAACACCAACACGGGCCTGTTGACGGCGCGTGAGCAGGAGGTGTTGGCCCTCGTTGCTACCGGTCTCGCGAACAAGTGCATCGCCCGACGGCTGACGATCAGCGAAAAAACCGTCAAGGCGCACCTCACGCGAGTGTTCACGGTCCTCGGCGTCGCTGACCGCACCTCCGCCGCGTTATGGGCTCAACGCCACGACATCAGTTCCAGCGGACCACGCATGGGGCCACCGCCTGCCTCAAGTCAGTTCACGTGAGCAGGTTGGCGCCGCCTCCGGGGCGCACCGCGGTGCGCCAAGATTCGGCTGCTTGGCCAGTTGCGGTGGCGTGGGCGTCGGTTGGATGCCTGTGGGGGTCCGTCGCGGTCAACCTCCACCTGAGCCCACCGATGCACCGGCCTCGCAGCCCGAGGGCACACAACCCGCGTCACACCGCCGCGAGTGCGGCCGTCCCCTTCTGCCACGTGGCGACCGTTTCAGTTCGCCGGGGCGCCCCGTCCCCGGGATCTGCAAGTATCTCTTAGGTCGCTAGGGACTTGGCGGGACGATGTGCCCGGAGAGCCCGCCAGCACGCGTGGCACATACTCGACCACCTGAGGAGCCGCGGCCTGCCCGCCGATCGACGCCGGCCCCGTAGCAGTTCGGCGCTGGGCCCCGACGAGGTGGTGGGGTCGCTTCCGAGGAGGGCACTGCTCAGCGGCCGCATGCGGCCGGTGGCCGGCAGAGCGCGACTGCGAGCCGCCCGCCGGATGCAGGCGGTGGTGGCTGACGCCCCAGCAGTGTTCCGGCGCCCGACAGTGGGCTCGCCCGGCCCGGGGATGCGCGGTCCCGGGACCAGTGGGGCGCTCCCGTTGGATTGCCGCGTTGCGTCTCGCAGACCCGGCTCCCGCGCCCACGGAACCGCACGGCGTTCGCGGGCAAATGGGTGTCGAGGCCACACTGCAGGTTCGAGTCCGGGGTCAGGCTCCGTGGAACCAGTCCCCCGGGCCCCGGGGGATTCCGGGGTGGTCCTTGCCGCAGCGTTCGCAGCGCCGGAACCGGCCGCCGTCGGAGGTACTATGCCAGAGCCAGGTGTGGTGCACGTTGAGCCGGCAGAGGAGGGGCTTCCTCACCCGCGCAAGCCCCTCGGTCACGCCCCGTTCGGTGGCCCCGGAGGAGGACGCGCGCCGCAGGGCGAGTGATGTCATCACGGCGCCGAGCGCGTACGTCACCTGTCGGCCGGTTGACAGGGCGCGCAGTTCAGCGTCGTGCTCGACCCGGTACCGGTCACGGGTCGCTCCGTTCGGCAGTACATGCACCGCGACGGACACCAGGACGTTCGCGATCGGGGTGACCCGGACCCAACGCGCTCGGCCCGCTGCTTGCGTTTTCATGATGACGTGCCGGGGAGGGGATGCGGTGCGAGGCGGCCGGGCTGCGGCTGTCGGATTCGGGCGAGTTCGTTGCGCGCTTGTTCGGCCCCGGTGGCGGTGATCCGGTAGTACCGGCGGGCCGGCCGGCCGGCGGCTCGGGTGTCGAGTTCTTCCCAGCGTGACTCGACCCAGGCAATCGACTCGAGCCGAGCGAGGATCGGATGCACGGTTCCGCTCATCAGCCCTGCCGCGTCACCGATCTCGGCGCCGTAGTACTCGGCCGTCGGGTCGGCGAGCAGGGCCCGCAAGACGAGCTGAGTCGACAGCGTCATCCGGGGGGTCATGCATGAACTCTACCGAGGGCGGCAGCTTCTTGGACTGGGAGGGAGCGCCTACCGGTTTTGACCTCAGGGTCCCCTCGCGGATGCCGGAAAGACATCCTTGTACTCTACTTAGGAGGCTAGGTAGAGTACAAGGATGCCACCTTCCGTGGCGAACTCTGAGAGGAGATCGGACATGACCGACACCCGCAATCGCGAGCCGGGACAGGAGACCCGACGGCCCGGACGGTGGACAAGCCGCCTACATCTGTGGCACCGCTGGCGGACGCACCGTTACCCCGACAGCTCCGAGTTTGGAGCCAGGTACCAGGAGTGCCTCGACTGCGGCAAGCAACGAGACGTTCCTGTGGGGCTCGGCCTCGTTGGCTGAACCATGCACCCTGGACTGGGACCCCGACGACGAGGACGTGCCCGTCGCCCGTGCTGTCGCACGTCGTCCCCTAGGGTGTGCGCGAGGTCCTGGCGTCTCACCTCGCGTACTGGTGGTCCTGCGACCCTCAAGAACGCGCGGCACGGGACCGTCGAGGACATCCAGTGGCAGCGGCCACGAGAAACTGCCCGGAGGCGGCCACATAACTGCCCGGTAGCGGCCACGAGAAGTGCCCGCTGACGGTCACGGGATCTGCCCGACACGAGTTCGTTGGCCTCACCGCATACAGCGGTTGAGGCCCCTCCTGGGGTGCGGTGGCGGTGCTGATGCGCCTGCCGCCCCCCAGGAGGGACACCATGAAGTCTGCCGAGGAGATCATGAACATGTTGGAAGCCTTCGACCTGACCGGGTCGTTGCGGGACGCCGGGGAGTTGTCCGGGGTCTCGCACCACACCGTCGCGAGGTACGTCGCCGCCCGCGAATCGGGCGTCCTGTCCGATCGTCCCGCTGCGAGACCGCAGCTGATCGACGAGTTCCTGCCCAAGATCGAGGAGTGGATCGAGCGGTCCAAGGGCAAGCTCCGCGCGGATCGAGCCCACGAGAAGCTCGCAGCCCTCGGGTACACCGGGTCCGAGCGCACGACCCGACGCGCGGTCGCGGCGGTGAAGAAGGACTACCGCCTCGGTCGTGTCCGCGTCCACCGTCCGTGGGTGACGGAGCCGGGGATGTGGCTGCAGTACGACTTCGGTGACGGCCCGGTCATCGACGGGGTGAAGACCACGTTGTTCATCGCGTGGTTGGCGTGGTCGCGGTTCCGGGTGGTCCTGCCGATCCGGGACAAGACGATGCCGTCGGTGATGGCCGCGCTCGACGTGACGCTGCGCCGGCTCGGTGGCGCCCCGACGTACGTGTTGACGGACAACGAGAAGACCGTCACGACCGAGCATGTCGCCGGGGTGCCGGTGCGCAACCCGGGGATCGTCGCCTTCGCTCGGCACTACGGTCTCACCATTCACACCTGCGTCCCGGCTGACCCGGCGTCGAAGGGTGGGTCGGAGTCGTCGGTGAAGATCGCCAAGGCTGACCTGGTCCCGAAGGACACGAACCTGCGCGAGCAGTACGCCTCGTTCGCGCAGCTCGAGGCCGCGTGCGAGGAGTTCTGTGACCACGTCAACACGAGGGTCCACCGGGTCACCCGCCGGGTCCCGGTGGAGATGCTCGCCGAGGAACACGCCCGGCTTCACCCCATCCCGCTCGTCCCGCACACGGTCGCGTTTGGGGTGACCCGGACCGTGCCGCCGAGCACCCCGATGGTCTCGTTCGAGGGTGGGCAGTACTCCGTCCCGGCCCGGCTGCTCGGTCAAACGGTGTGGGTCCGCGTCCACGGCAAAGGCGCTGACGAGGTGATCGTGCTCGTGCACGTCGGCCCGACCGGGCCGGTCGAAGTCGCCCGCCACGCCCGTGCTACCCCGGGCAGCCCGAAGATCAACGATGACCACTTCCCCCACACCCCCGTGGGGGCGCTGGGGCGGAAACCGTTGGCCCGGAACGCTGCTGAGGTTGAGTTCCTGACCATCGGTGACGGTGCCCGGCTGTGGCTGAGCGAGGCCGCGGCCGCGGGCACGACGAAGATCCGGGTCAAGATGGCCCAGGCCGTGACGTTGGCGAAGCTGTTCGACACCAAGGACGTCGACTGGGCGCTGGGCCACGCCGCGGTTCACGCCCGGTTCGCCGAGGCCGACCTCGCGTCCATCCTCGATCACCACCAACACGTCACGCGGAACGCGGCGGTCAGCCGTGCCGGAGAAGACGGGTCCCTGACCCAGGGCACCTCCAGCTGGGCCGCCCTCGGCGCTGCCACGACTTCGACCTTGACCTCGGGCCCGGAGACGGCGTCGTCGTCGGCGCTGTGTAACGACCGTGCTGTCACGGTCAACGACCCTCGACCGGAGGTGACCTCGTGAGCTCGGCGACGAAGACGACCGCAGCCCCGGCCCTGGGTGTCCCGGCCCCACCGCCGCTGCCCGACGACCTCGAGGCGCTGCTGCGGCGGTTACGCCTGCCGCACATCCGGCGCCACGCCCCTGAAGTCGTCGCGACCGCGAAGGCCCAACGGTGGGAACCCGTCGAGGTCCTGCGGGCCCTGCTCGGCGAGGAAGCCGCCGGCAGGGAACGGTCCGCCCTCGCGACCCGCCGCAGCACCGCCGGGTTCCCCACGGGCAAGACGTTCGACGCGTGGGACCCGCAGGCCTCCTCGATCCCCGCGCCGACCCAGCAGGCCCTGCGGACCTTGGAGTGGGTCCACCGGCGGGAGAACCTCGTCGTGTGCGGCCCCTCGGGCACCGGCAAGACGTTCCTGCTCGAGGCCCTGGGCCAGCAAGCCGTCGAGCAAGGCCTGAAGGTCGCCTGGTTCACCCTCGAAGACCTCGGCATCCTGCTACGCCGCCACCGCGCCGACGACACCGTCACCCGCGCCATCGCCCGCGTCCTGCGAGCAGATCTCGTCGTGGTCGACGACATTGGCCTGCTCCCCGTGGCCCACGACGCCGCCGAGGGCCTATACCGCCTCGTCGATGCCGCGTACGAGAAGCGGTCCATCGCGATCAGCTCGAACCTGCACCCCGCCTCGTTCGACGAGCTGATGCCCAAGACCCTCGCAACCGCGACCGTCGACCGGCTCCTGCACCACGCCCACATCTGTCAGACCACCGGCGACAGCGTCCGCCTGACCCAAGCCCTCGCCGGCGCGGGGGTGAGCCCCTTGACCTGACCCACGCCCTGAGGCCGAGGGTGGCCAGCACTGGGCAGATCCCATGGCCACCACCGGGCAGTTCTCGTGACCGTCACCGGGCAGGTCTCACGACCGCCTCTGGGCAGATCTCAATGGCCCTTGACAATCCAGCTCCACATGGTGACGCGGACCCCGTGACCAGCCCGTCCCATCCCGCGGGGGGCCGCGGCGAAGCTGGCTGCCGGAGTTCACGGCCGGCAGTCGGAACTTCCTCCGCCCCACCGCATGTCCGGGTCGGGGGTTGGGTCGGATGGGTCGGTCTAGTCGGTCGGGTCGGGTCAGGGGACCCGGACGGGGTTCTAGTGGAATGCCGTGCTGTCGCCCGTACCGACCTCACCGTCGAGATTGTCTCCCCAGCACCAGTGCGCTGCGGCGACTGGTCACGGGTCCACCAGTTCGCATGCACGCCGAGTGCGTAGGCCGCTCAGCCCCATCAGGGTGCGAGATCAGGCTGTGTCTTTTCGCCGCGTATGACCGTGAAGCCGTTGCGTCAGAGGCCGGTGGCCGGCAAGGCCCGTCTCGGAGGCGGAACCTCGCGCGGAGACGGATCTGACCCCGGCACAGGCAACCGCGACGAGCGCGGCCGTCCCGGTTTGGGATCGCTCAATGGGCTGCGGTCAGAGACTTGTCATGCCTGACATGATTGCGGGATGAATCGACTGTCCGTGATCGTGCTCATCGCGGCCGGCGCTCTGGCTGTCGGGGGTTGCTCCTCGACCGCGTCGACATCAGTTCCGGCCCCCGTCGGCTTGACAGCTTCCGCTGCGCAGTCGAGGTTCCCGAGCGTCGTCAAGGTGTCCCCGTCACGCGCCTCGGACGGCACCTGGACCTTCGACGTCACGATGAGCTCACCGTACGACTCTCCAGACCGTTATGCCGACGGGTGGCGGGTGAAGAGCGGCGACAGGGTGTTCGGTGAGATGACACTCGGTCACGACCATGCCTCAGAACAACCGTTCACCCGAACGCAGACGAACGTGCGGATCCCCTCCTCAGTCGGCTCGGTGACCATCGAGGGTCACGACCTCAAGAACGGGTACGGCGGTAAAACTGCAACGGTCCCACTACCCGGCTGATGGGGTCGATGCCGCGACCGCTACGTGCGGCACACCGTCATCGATGCTCCGGCGCTCCGGCACCGACCAGATGATTCGGCAGACGTTGATTACCCCATCAATGGTCCGCACTGCGTTAATCACGTGTGTGGAGTGCGTTCATACAGAATTTTGTGCCCACCTCAAGGAGCGCGCAAGGACCCAGGGACCGGTGACCAGAACGAGGATCTGCTGGGGAGACCCGTGCTTGACTTCACCCATGCCCACCACCCGTCTCACCTATGTCGGACCGCCCGCGTAGACCGGCGCCCCTGCGTTAGCCCTGAGAAGCACGAGGTGCCTCAGCCGACTATCAGCCCCCCATGGAGACGAAGGACCTCGCGACAGAGATGGGCTCGGTCTCCGTGCAGCTACTGGACCCGTCTCGGACATCGTCTCAACCGCTCGCGCCTTCTCAAGTCGGTTTGCCGACACTCAGGCCCCAGAAGAGCGCGACCACGCGCTCCAGCGTGTCGGGCTCGGAGAACGACTCCAGATTGGCAGCGGACATCGCGGGCGACACCGTGCTGCGGGAGAACATGTCGGCCGCGTAGGCACCCGGCACCCGTGGCCACAGGTGGCCGACCGGCAGGGCATGAATCAGTCGGGGGATGATCTCGTCACCGGCGTTCTGGATCGGCGCGTTCAGTGCGGGGCTCCAACTCTTGAGTTGCCTAAGGAGCCAGGCGCGGTCCCCAGCCGGGTCGGCGGTGGGTCGCCCGTGGGTCGCCCGCAGGAGGTTGGCCAAGCGGGAGCCGCTGTCCTGTTGTTGGGCGGGCTTTGCGAAGAGTCGGTCGAGTCAGCCGTTGGCGTCGTGCGCGCCGGTCAGCCGTGCGGCAGCCGTGGAGGCGACGGCGGCATCATCGGCCGGGTCGGTGCTCCCGCCGACGCCGACGGCGCCGACGATCCTGCCGTGCTGGCGCAGCACAAGGCCACCGGGGAAAACGGCAACGGGCCATGACACGCCGGACGTGAGGGCGGGCACGAGGGGTGAGGTCGGCGGCAGTGCCCCCGTGTCGGCCCCGAGCCACACGGCGGTGCGGGCCTTGCTCAGCGCACTGTCGGCAGCGGCTATCGGGGCGTCGGGGTGGCGGGCGTGCAGCAGCACGTGCCCGCCGTCGTCGACGAGGCAGATCCCTGAGGGAATGGAGCGCCGGTCGGCCTCGGCGAGAGCGGTGTGCAGCGCGTCGAGCAAGTGCTGGAGGGTGAACGGGGCATGTGGGGGCTCCTTCATGGGGAACGGCGACGGGAACGTCGGCGCTTGGGGGGTGAGCGACGCGCCTAGCGCGCAATAGCAGGACGCTGCTGACGGCGCCCGACGAGGAACAGGCGGCGGCGCCCGAACCGGTCACCGAGGGTGCCGCAGGGCAGCAGCAGCACAGCAAACGGCAGCGTGTAACCGGTGACCACGGCGCTGAGCGACCCGAGGTCGGCGTACAGGTCGCTCTGCACCGACGGCAGCGCCACGGTCACGATGGTGGTGTCGAGCAGGACCATGAAGAAGGCAAGGCCCGTCACGAGCAAGGTGGGGCGCTGATGGGCCGACGACATCGGCATGGATCCTCACGCTGCCTGGCTCGCGCTCGGGCTGTTGCTGGACGAGCCGGCCAGCGGCTACGACCTGTGGCACAGGGCTGAGCGCAGCGTGGTGCACTTCTGGCCGGTGACGAGGTCGGCCTTGTACGCCGAGCTGCCCCGGCTGCAGCAGCGCGGCCTCGTCGAGAGCACCGACGTCCCCCAGGCGGCCTCCCCCACCAAGCGAGTCTACGCGGTGACCCCCGCCGGGCGGGAGGCGTTCCAGGCGTGGCTGACCCACCTCGACGTGAGCGAACGGCCACGACACCCGCAGCAGCTGCTCCTGTTCTTCGCGGCGCATGCCCCGGTCGAGAACGTCACCCGACTGCTCGCCAGCTGGCGCAGCCAAACCGAGGCGTCCGAGACCCACTGCCGGCAGATCCTGACCCACCGCGGCTTCGACCCCGATGGCGGTGGACCACCACCTCACGACCCACGCCTGCTTACCGCCCTGTTTGGGCTGCGCCGCTCCCAGGCCGACCAGGCCTTCCTCGACGAGGCAGCTCGGGCGCTCGACGTCTGACCGCGTGCCTATCAAGCCAAGCGCTCCCCACCAGAACGCCCACAAGACCCGGACCGTCAGACGCCAGATTGTCGCTGACCAAGGCGTGTACAGGCACGTCACGTTCCGCAAGCTGACCTACCGTCCTTGAGGACGTTGCCGGTGCACGTTGCAGGCGTGGCCAGCTTGTCGTGGCTGAGGAGGCAACGCGGTCGGTGTCGATTGCTATCACACAAGACCGCGCCCTTGGCAACCTCCGACATGACGGCGAGGGTTGTCCGATAGGGGACCCGCCTGCGGGAGCGGCGTAAGGCAACCGTGGTCCGCCGTAGTTGGCGTCCCGTTTAGCCCGTCCGGATGGGTGCCCCGGGACCGGGTCGTCCTGCGGTACGCCGCCACTGAGGATCTGGACAAGGTAATGAGAACGCGAGCGTCTCAGCTTCTTGTCAAACCGCAGGCCAGAGCGCTGCTCGGACGACACATCACGCGGGAACCTACATCGACCCACGACCCACCGAGCGCGTAGGCTGAGGCCATGGTTGAACGCTGGCGCTCCTCGGCTGCTCGGGACCTGGTCAAGAAGATCCAGAAGGCGGGCGGTGAGGTAGAACGCGCCGGCACGGGCAAGATGAAGGTCTCTGGCCCGCAGGGCACCGTGACCATCTCGGAGCCGCTGTCCGACTCCAGCAAGGACGTGGCCAGGAACAGTGCCGCCCGGTTGATCCTGGAGAAGACCGGCCTCAAGATCTGACGGCAGGCTCACGGCAAGGCGGAGGGACGCCCGTTGCGTCATCGGACGGGACGCGATAGCCGACGCCGCACCTGAGCCGGCACTCTCCGATCGTCGGATCGCGTGCGAGGTAACAGCAGACGGCCCCCGACGCTCCTCGCGAGCAGGGACTCCTTCCGCGCTCACCACGGTGTGGACGCCGCCCGCCACCAGAGCCAGTTCGACGAGCCGACCGCGCAGGGGCTCACGCGGCACGGGCTGGTCTGGGGCTCCCTCGACTCCCCCGGGACGTTCGTGAGCAAGATGGCCCTCGAGCCCGGCCCGACCGCAGGCGGGCTCGCGACGTCGGCGACGACGACGGCGCGGCTCCTGGGCACCCACGCCGCCTGGGACACCGGCGGCCGGATGCCGGGGACGCGCTACGGCGACCTCGAGGGCACGAGCACCATCGCCCACAGTCGAGGTGACGATCTCGACTGGGCGCTGTTCCTCAACCACCGCATCTCGAACGAGGCGAAGAACGCGCTCGTCACGGCAGTCGACGCCGCTCTCGACGCGCTCTGACGCCGGGCGCCGGGCGGTGCGCCCGAGGCCACCCGGTCAGACTACGGAGGTGTGCTCCGAGCGCAGGATCCCCATGCGCACGATGTCCTCGTAGGCGCCTCGTACCCAGGCGTGCTGGCGCTGCCGTCCCTCGATCACGAAGCCCGCCTTCTCGTAGGCCCGGATCGCGGCGACGTTGGACGCGATCGCCTGCAGGTGGATCCGGCGCAGGTTGTGACGCACGAACCCGAACTCGACGAGCTGGATCATCGCGGCGGTGCCGATGCCACGGCCCCGGGCGTTGAGCACGAGCGCGATCCCCGCCTCGGCGTGGCGGGCGAGCAGGTCGACGTCGAAGAGGGTCGCGCTGCCGACCGCGGTGCCGTCGACGTCGACTACGAGGGAGACCGCCGCTCGCGGGTCGTCGTCGTCGGCCCTCCGCACGAGCCGGGCATCGAAGCGGTCCCTCGTCAGAGGTCGCGGCGCCTGCGGATTTCGCTCCTCCCAGGTATCGAGGTCGGCGGCGATCTCGAACAGGAGATCCAGGTCGTCGACCGTGCTCGGTCGCAGCGACACGGAAGGCGTCTTGGGCACACCGAGGAGACTACGTCGGACCCGACGATCGCCGCCCCGGGTGCGGCCGAGACGACCTCTTAGCCGCCGGCCTGCCAGAGTGCTCCCATGACACGCACCGAGCCCACCCGGCTTCCCGGGAAGATGTCTCGCGACCGGGCGGCGCTCGACGCGCTGCTCGACGCGACCATCGTCGGGCACGTCGCCTTCGTCGCACCCGACGGCGGCCCGGGGATCATGCCGACCGCGGTCGTGCGCTGGGGCGACCGGCTGCTGGTGCACGGGTCGACCGGCTCGCGCTGGCTGGGGATCGTGCGTGACGCGCCGGCTGTCGTCTCGGTCGCCACGGTCGACGGGGTGGTCGTCGCCCGTTCGGCGTTCGAGTCGTCGCTCGTCTACCGCAGCGCGGTCGTCTTCGGCACCTTCGTCGAGGTGACCGGAGACGCCAAGGCGGTCGCCCTCGACGTGCTCACCGACCGCCTCGTGCCGGGTCGGGTGGCCGAGGTGCGCCGCTCGACCCGCAAGGAGCTCGCGGCCACCGTCGTACTGGCGATGCCGCTGCAGGAGTGGTCGCTCCGGCTCTCGGACGAGTGGGCTGAGGACCCGGCGGACGACGTCGCTGGCCCGGCGTGGTCGGGCAAGGTGCTCTTCGGAGAGCGCCCCACCACCGTGGTCGCCGCCCCCGACCTGCGCCCCGCGATCGCGCCACCCCCGTCGGTCACGGGGCTGCGCGCCACCCACTGACCGCCGGAGTGCCCGCCGTCAGCTGAGCTGCTCCTGCCAGTCGTCCGGCACCGCACCGGCCGGCCCCGGCACCGGCTGGTCGTCGGGGTGGCTGGTCGGGGGCGCGAGCGGCGGCCCAGCCAGCATCGACTCGTCGCGGTAGTCGTAGAACCAGTCCTCCCCCGGCTCGTAGCTGGTGAGGAGCGGGTGGCCAGACGCCTCCCAGTGGGCTGTCGCGTGGCGCCCGAGGGAGTTGTCGCAGCAGCCGATGTGCCCGCACGCAGTGCACCGGCGCAGGTGGAACCACCACGAGCCGTCGGCGAGGCACTCCACACAGCCGGTGCCGCTCGGGGCGACGGAGGGGTCGATGGCCGGGTCTGCACTCATTCCCCGACCGTATGCAGCGCCGCCCCCCGACGCGAGTGGTTGGCGTCGTCACGTCGGTGGAGGCAACCTGATCGCTGCCCGCGCGCGTCCACTGGTCAGGTGCCCCGGCGAGGGGCACCATGGTGGGCGACAGCGAGGATGGTCCGGTGAAGATCGCATGGCTGCGGGGCGGGGGCTCCCGTGACGGTGCCCGCGACGAGGACTTCGCCGCCTTCGTCGCGGCTGCCTACCCGTCGCTCTGCCGGACCGCCTACCTCGTCGTGGGCGACTGGCTGCTGGCCGAGGACGTCGTGCAGAACGCCCTGGTCTCGGTCTACCGCAAGTGGGACCGCATCGAGCACGAGGACGGCGCCGGCGACGCCGCCCCCCCCACCGGCACCGACCACGGCACCGACCACCGCACCCACCACCGCACCGACCACCCAGCCGTCGCAGGTGCTCGGGGACGGTGCAGGGGACCTTCTTCCAGGTCAGCCTGACCCGTGAGCGTCCCGACGGGTCGATCGAGCGGGGCGACCTGATCGCGGTCGGCTCTCAGTCCCTGCCCACGACGGCTGAACGCGCCCGGGCCAGCGCGTGGCTGAGCGGCCAGCTCTCCCACCTGGCGACGGCCGTGCTGGCCCTCGAGACGCCCCCGTCCTGACCCGGCCTCGGGCAACCGGACCAGCCACCCGCCGCGTCAACAGGGTGGACGTCGTGACACACCGACAGCGGCGCCACGACTCCTGCGAGAGGCCCGTCATGACCTCGCCCCTCCGCCCCACCCGCGCCCTGCTCGCCGTCACCCTCGCGGCCTGCACGCTGGCTGCCCCCGTCGGGATCAGCACGGCAGGTGCGCGCCTGCCCGGGCCACGACCGGCAGCTCCGCCGCCACCGGCGACTCCGCCACCCCGTCGCCCACCGGCGGCCTGCTCTGGATCTTCCGCTCGGGCTGGCGCCCAGTGGACGCTGCAGGGGCTGAGCTACGTGGGCCGGAGTGCCATGAGCGGCAACAGCGTCTGGGCGGTGGTTGGCCCCGTGGTCGTCGTCGTGGGCGCCGTCGCCGCTGCGCGTGGCTGGAAGGGCCGCTCGGCGACGCGCCCCTGACTGGTCTCGCGCCAGTCCTCCTCGGGGACCCCGCGCGCCACGTCCCCTCCATCTCGCTCGTGTCCCTGCTACCCACCGGGTGCCGGTGTGGTCGGGTCGAGGAGCGGGTGGATCCTGCGCTTCGACCCCCAGCGGGGGGTTGTCCTCGGTCCCGCGCGGTCACTGAGCCCCTACGGGCTCAGCGGCCGAGGTCTCCCGCGAGCGGGCAGGCGAAGGGGTCGCGCTCGCCGAGGCCGACGGCGTCGAGGTAGCGCACGACGATGGCGTACGACGCCACGAGCGTGGTCTCGGTGTAGCTCACCCCGTGCTCCCCGCAGAACGCGCGCACCAGGGGCTGCGCCCGGCGCAGGTTGGCCCGCGGCATGCTCGGGAAGAGGTGGTGCTCGATCTGGTAGTTGAGCCCGCCCATCATCGTGTCGACGACCGGGCCGCCGCGCACGTTGCGCGACATGACGACCTGGCGGGTGAGGAAGTCGAGGCGCGCACCGCGCGGCACGATCGGCATCCCCTTGTGGTTGGGGGCGAACGCGGCCCCGAGCAGCACGCCGAAGACGCCGAGCTGCACGGCGAGGAAGGCGACGGCCTTGCCCGGGGGCAGGAAGACGAAGACGACCGCGAGGTAGCCGCCGAGGCGCAGGGCGAGGAGGGTCGCCTCGAGGCGCCGGTGCGGCAGGTCTCGACGCTGGACCAGGGTCTGGATGCCGGCCACGTGCAGGTTGACCCCCTCGAGCAGCAGGAGGGGGAAGAAGAAGATGCCCTGGTGGCGGGTGAACCAGCCGACCGCTCCGGTGCGCCGGGTCGCGGCGACCGCGGGCGTGAACGCGATCGCGCCGGGCGCGATGTCGGGGTCTCGCCCCTCCTCGTTGGGGCTGGCATGGTGCTTGTTGTGCTTGTGGATCCACCAGCCGTGGCTGAGCCCGATGCCAAGGGTCGAGATCAGCAGGGACGCGCGCAGGTTGGCCCGCGAGGAGGCGAAGACCTGGCGATGGGCGGCGTCGTGACCGAGGAAGCCCAGCTGGGCCACGAGCACGCCGACCCCGGCGGCGACAGTCAGCTGCCACCAGGAGTCTCCGAGCAGGACGGAGGCGGTGACGAGACCGGCGAGGGCGAGCGCCAGCACGAGGGCGTGCCGGGCGTACCAGCCGAGGCGCCGCTCGAGCAGGCCGGCGGCACGCACCTGGGCCAGCAGGGCGGCATACGAGCTGACGTGGTCGCGGGCCCGTGGGCCGGGCGCCCGTGGGTCGGGGGCTCGCCGCGGCTCGCTCGGGGCGGGGGTCGCGATCGATAGCGCGACGGGCTGGACGGCCATGGTGCCTCGTCTCCGACGGTCAGGTGGTGGTGCTCGACCGGGTCCGGGGTCGGGAGCGACGGCGCTCCGGGATGAAGTGGATCACGTGCCGCGGGTCGACGCCAGTAGCGCGACGGGAGCAGCCCCCCCACACTCCCTGTGGACGGCGGGAGACGCTGTCGGTGCGGGTGCCTAGCATGGACACAGGGCCACGCGGTCGGCCTGCGGGCAGCGAGAGCAGGAGGATGAGCGGTGGCCATGGACTCGGCGCACCCCCTCGTGGCCGGCTCGCTCGTCGAGCTCGACGACGAGGACCTGCAGGGCATCACCGGCCCCGCGACCCTCGCGCGGGGCCTGGTCTACGCGTCCCAGGGTCGGGTGCTGGCCGTGACGGCGAGCCAGGACGGGCGGCGCCTCGTCGGGGTCGTCCACGGCAGCGCCGGTCAGGACTACCGCACGACCGTCTGGCTGGAGGCTGACTCCGGCCCCGGCGGCACCGACCTGGCCTACTGGCACAGCACCTGCACGTGCCCGGTGGGCGAGCACTGCAAGCACACCGTCGCTTTGGTGGCCGCTGCGCGCACCCGGCTCGGTGTCGTCGCACCGGGCGGCGGTCGAGCCGATGGCTCGACACGCGCCGTCGCCGCCCTGCAGGCCCCCGACTGGGAGGCCGCCCTCGCCGGTCTGTCCGCGACGCCGGACGACGAGGCCCACTCGCCGGTGGCGCTGCTGCTCGAGGTGACCCGCGCTGGCGCCCGGGCCCGGGTGCAGATGCGGCCGCTCGTGAGGGGCGCCAAGGGCCCGTGGAGCCGCACCCTCGTGACGTGGACCAACGTCGAGCACGACCGGGTCAACCGTGCCCGCATCGACCCCGAGCACCGCCGCCTGCTCGTCGACCTCGCCCAGACCTACCAGCAGCGGCGACGCCGCTTCTACATCGGCTCGGGCGACAAGCTGCACCTCGACGACCTCGGGCCGGGGTGGTGGCTGCTCATGCGCGAGCTGCAGCAGGGTGGGGTCACGCTCCTCAGCGGTGAGAAGGGCCAGCACGAGGTGCGGCTGCGGTCGGGTGGCGCCAGCTTCGTGCTCGACGTGCGACGCGAGGAGGTCGGCGGCGCCGTCCGGGTCCTGCCCCGCGTGTCGCTCCCGCAGGAGTCCGGGTGGGGCGAGCCCGACGTCACCGAGCCCGCCTTCATCGGTGACCCACCGTTCGGCACCGTCTCCATCGCCGACGACGGTGCACTCGAGCTCGCCCGCATCGACCCCCCACTCGACCGCAACCAGGCCCGGTTCCTCGCCCTCGGCTCGGTGCGCATCCCGCCCGAAGACGTCGAGCGCTTCCTCGTGGCGCACACCCCGGTGCTGCGCCGGCAGGTGATGCTCACCTCGACCGACGGCAGCGTCGAGTTCCCGCAGGCGCGCCCGCCCCGCCTCGGTCTCGTGGTCTCCCACGAGCAGTCGCGCCACGAGGTGACCCTCGCCTGGCAGTTCCGGTATGCCGTCGGCGAGCGCACCGTCGTCATCGCACCCGATGCAGCCGGCGGGCAGGGCGTGGCCCGTGACGCCAGCGCCGAGTCACGGCTCCTGCTCGGGCCGGACGTCCTCGCCGAGGTGCCGTCGCTGCGGGTCATGGTGGCGGGCCGACCGCGGCTGGTGCCGACGACCCGGCTGTCCGGCCTGCCCATGCTCACCTTCCTCGACGAGGTCCTGCCGGCCCTGCAGGCCGACCCCGGGCTCGACGTGCAGGTCCTCGGTGAGCGCAGCTACGCCGAGGCCGACGAGGCCCCCGTGGTGCAGCTGACCGTCACCGACCCGCGCATCTCGGTGCCGGGCAAGACCGACTGGTTCGACCTCACCGTCGACGTGACGATCGGCGGCGAGAAGGTGCCGATGGCGACCCTGCTCACCGCCCTCGCGACCAGGGTCGGTCACGTCATCCTCGACAGCGGCACGTGGTTCCGCACCGACCTGCCCGAGCTCGACGAGCTGCGCCGACTGCTGCAGGAGGCACGCGACCTGCAGGACGACAACAGCGTCGACGGCCCGCTGCGCGTCACGCCCTACCAGGCCGACCTCTGGGAGGAGCTGGTGCACCTCGGAGTGGTGCGCGAACAGAGCGCCCGGTGGGCGCAGGCGGTCTCGGCCCTGTCGGGAGACGACGGGCGGCAGTCACCGACCGTGCCCGCGGGCCTGATGGCGACGCTGCGCCCCTACCAGGAGGAGGGGTTCACCTGGCTCGCGCTGCTGCGCCGCGCCGGCCTCGGCGGCATCCTCGCCGACGACATGGGCCTCGGCAAGACCCTGCAGGCGCTGGCCATGGTGCTGGCCGCCCGCGACGAGCAGCCCGACGGGCCTCCGGTGCTCGTCGTCGCCCCGACCAGCGTGCTGCCCACCTGGGCCAGCGAGGCCGCGAGGTTCTGCCCGTCGCTCAAGGTGGTCACCCTCGGGTCGACGAGCCGCAAGCGCGGCACCGAGGTCGCCGAGGCGGTGGCGGGCGCCGACCTCGTCGTCACCTCGTATGCCGTCTTCCGCCTCGACGCCCCCGGCTTCCGCGAGACGGCCTGGTCGGCGCTGGTGCTCGACGAGGCGCAGTTCGCCAAGAACCACCAGTCGCAGGTGCACCAGTGCGCGCGACGGCTGCCGGCACCGGTCAAGTTCGCCATCACGGGCACGCCGATGGAGAACAACCTGATGGAGCTGTGGGCCCTGCTGTCGATCGTCGCCCCCGGCCTCTTCCCCAGCCCGCAGCGCTTCTCCGAGGTCTACCGTCGGCCGATCGAGAGCGGCGAGGCCCCCGAGCGGCTCACGACGCTGCGCTCGCGCATCCGCCCGGTCGTGCTGCGCCGCACCAAGGACGCGGTGGCCTCCGACCTGCCCCCGAAGCAGGAGCAGGTGCTCGAGGTGACGCTGTCGCCGAAGCACCGCCGCATCTACGACACCCACCTGCAGCGCGAGCGACAGAAGCTGCTGGGCCTGCTCGACGACCCGCAGGGCAACCGGATGGCGATCTTCCGCTCGCTCACCCTGCTGCGGCAGCTCAGCCTCGACCCGGCCCTGGTCGACGCCGCCCACGAGGAGGTGGGCTCGGCCAAGCTCGACACCCTGCTCGAGCTGCTCGAGCCGCTGCTCGCCGAGAAGCACCGCGTCCTCGTCTTCAGCCAGTTCACCCGCTACCTGGCGCGGGCCCGCACCCGCCTCGAGGCGGCGGGCATCGGTTACACCTACCTCGACGGCTCGACGAGCAACCGCGGCGCCGTCATCGACGAGTTCCGCACGGGCGACGCCCCGGTCTTCCTCATCAGCCTCAAGGCGGGCGGCTTCGGCCTGACCCTCACCGAGGCCGACTACGTCGTCCTGCTCGACCCGTGGTGGAATCCTGCCGCCGAGGCCCAGGCCGTCGACCGCGTGCACCGCATCGGCCAGGACAAGCACGTCATGGTCTACCGCCTCGTGTCCGCCGACACCATCGAGCAGAAGGTCGTCGCGCTGCAGGAGCGCAAGCGTCAGCTCTTCGGGCAGGTCATCGACGGCGGTGCGCTCTCGAGCGGGCAGATCACCGCCGACGAGATCCGCGGGCTGCTCGCAGCCGACTGAGCCCCGGCGCCGGGTCGCGCCGGGAAGCCGGCCTCGGCGACTTGCGGCCCACGAGAGCCGACGACACACTGGCGACAGGCTTTCGGCGTCGGTCGAACGCGGGACGACGGGGGAGTGCCTCATGGAGATGACGTCGTGGAGCGAGCTGAGCCGGCGGACGCGGCGGCTCATCCTGGTCGCGGGGGCCCTCGACGCGACCCTCCGGATCGCTGCGCTCGTCGACCTGCGGCGACGTCCCGCGAGCGAGGTGCGCGGGCCGAAGCGTCGCTGGGCCGTCGCGCTCGTCCTGGGCAACACCATGGGCGCCCTGCCTCTCGCCTACTTCGTCCGCGGCCGCACCCCCGCCAGGCACTGACCGCCTCCCCCTGACCCGACCCCGGGGCCCACCCGGCCGCGCACCGACCGGATGCCCCACCCCGGGTACCCGGCCGTGACGTAGGCCGTGACACCATTCGCCGGTGGCGGTGGACCAGAGGCGAGGGGAGTCCACCTCGCTCCCCGTCGCCCCCGCGGTCGCCTTCGTGCTCGTGTGGTCCTCGGGCTACATCGCCGGCCCGTACGGCGTGCGCACCATGGGCGCCCTCACCCTCGTCGCCTGGCGCTTCGCCCTCGCGGCGCTCGTCGCGGCGGCGCTCGCCCTCGCCCTGCGGCGCCGCCCGGGCATCGACCGGGCGATGGCGGCCCGCATCGCCGTCGTCGGGTTCGTGATGAACGGGCTGCTGTTCGGCCTGATGTACCTCGGCTTCGCCGCGGGGCTGAGCGGCACGCTCGGCTCGCTGCTGCACTCGCTCAGCCCGGTGCTCACGGCGCTGCTGGCCGCCGTCATCCTGCGCGAGCGCCTCAGCCGCGTGCAGGTCGTCGGCTTCGTGGTCGGCGTCGTCGGGGTGCTCGTCGTCCTCGGGCCGGACCTCGACCAGGCGGGCGGGATCGTGGGGGTGGCCCTCGGCGTGCTCGGCACCCTCGCGCTGAGCCTCGGCACGCTGGGCCAGCGGTGGATCGGTGGGCGGCCCGACCCGATCTGGTCGGCGACCCTGCAGTTCGCCGTGTCGGCCCCTCCGGTCTGGGTCCTGGCGCTCGCGACAGAGGGGCTCTACCCGGTCTCCGACCCGACCGGGGCGGCCCTCTCGCTCGGCTACCTCGCCATCGCCAACTCGGTGCTCGGTCTGCTCCTGCTCGGCACCCTGGTGCGGGCCCGCGGGGCCGGGGCCGCGGCCAGCCTCTTCTTTCTCATGCCGCCGGTCACGGCCGTGCTCGAGTGGCTGGTGCTCCACCGCACGCTCACCGTGCGCGAGCTCGCGGGGCTCGTGATCGCGGTGGCCGGGGTCGCCGTGGCGACCCGCCGCCGCACCCCCGGACCCACACCCCGGACTACCCGCGGGCGGTCATCACGATCGGGTCGCCGTCGGTGATGGCGATGGTGTGCTCGACGTGCGCCCCCCGCGACCCGTCGGCGCTGCGGATGGTCCACCCGTCGTCGTCGAAGCGGATCTGGTCACTCGCCTGCAGGAACCACGGCTCGACCGCGATGACCAGCCCCGGCCGCAGCGGGTAGCCCCGGCCGGCCCGCCCGTCGTTGGCCACGTGCGGGTCGCCGTGCATGGTGCGACCGACTCCGTGGCCGCCGAACTGCGTGTTGACCCCCAGCCCGTGGGCGCGCGCGACCGCACCGATCGCGGCCGACAGGTCACCGATCTTGTTCCCGTTGCGGGCCACCGCGATGGCCGCGTCGAGCGCCTCCTGGCAGGTCGCGATGAGCGCGAGGTCCTCGTCACGGGCCTCACCCACCACGAGGCTGAGGGCCGAGTCGCTCACCCAGCCATCGAGGCTCACGGCGAAGTCGAGACTCAGCAGGTCACCGTCACGCAGCCGGTATGGATGCGGCAGCCCGTGCAGCACCGCGTCGTTGACGGACGTGCACAGCACCTTGCCGAACGGCATCGCGCCGAAGCTGGGGTGGTAGTCGATGTAGCACGACGTCGCCCCCGCCTCGCGGATCAGGTCGTGCGCCAGGGCGTCGAGCTCGAGCAGGTCGACCCCGACGTCGGCGGCCTCGGCGAGGGCGGTGAGCGTCGAGGCGACGAAACGCCCCGCGGGGCGCATCTCCTCGACCTGGGTGGGGGTGAGCAGCTCGATCATCCCCTCCAGCGTATGCCGCCGGTGGCGACTCCGTCCGGGCGGGTGGCTGGTGGCGGAGCGGGGTGAAACGTCGCGCCCCGGAGCGACGTTCTACCTCGGTACGCAGCGGGGTAAAACGCCCGCCCCGCTCAGAAGTACCCGATCGCCGCCTCGACGTCCATCAGCAGCACCACGCGCTGCGGGTTCGGCTTCGGGACGCGGTAGCGGGCGGCATACCGGTGCTCGGCGTCCTGCACGACCGCGAGCTCGCGCGAGAGCCGCATCCGGCCCTCGAGCGCCACCCACCGACGGCCGTCGACCTGCGCCAGCACCGCGGGGGCACCGTCCCCGCCCGCCCGCTCCACGTTGGCGACCTTCTGGTTGCCGTCGCTGGTGATCACCCGCGCGGTCAGGGTGGGCAGGTCGACCGTGAAGGCGATCGCCGTCACGTGCGGGGTGCCGTCGGCGCGCAGCGTGGTGAGCGTGGCGAGGTGGCGCTCGGTGAGGAAGACGGCGATCTCCGGCGGCAGCGCCGCAGGGTCGAAGCGCATCAGCGCGTCGACTGCACGCGCGCGATGATCTCGTCGGCGCACGCCCCGGCGGCGACCTCGGGCAGCCAGTGGCCCTCGGGCAGCTCGACGAAGCGGTAGTCGGCCGTCACCAGGGCCGCCGTGCCCTCGGCGGCGACCCGCCCGAGGAAGGCGTCGCTGCTGCCCCAGACGAAGGTCGTCGGCACCTTGCTGCGGTGCATCGACCCCTTCGAGAACGGCATCCCGCGATACCAGTTCATCGTCGCGGTCAGCCGCCCCGGCTCCCTCATCCTGGCGAGGTAGCGCTCGGCGACCGCGGTCGGCAGCCCCGACCGCAGCAGCCCCGGCCGGAAGGTCCGCTCGAAGAGCGCCTCGGGCAGCCACGGCAGCTGGAACCACGCCATGTAGGCCGAGTGCATCGCCTGCCACCGCGTGCGGTAGGCCTGCGCGAGCGCCGCCGGGTGGGGCGTGGACAGCACGGTCAGCGAGGCCACCCGGTCGCGGTGGCTGCCGGCCACGGCCCACGCGACCGCCCCGCCCCAGTCGTGGCCGACGACGTGCGCCCTCTCCAGGCCGGCCGCGTCGAGCAGCGCCACGACGTCGGCCACGAGCTCGTCGGTCGTGTAGGCCCGGCGCCCCCTCGGGCGGGCCCGCGGGCTGTAGCCGCGCTGATCGGGGGCGAGGGTGCGCAGACCGGCGCCCTGCAGGTGCCTCGCGACCTCGTCCCAGCACTGGCGGTCGGCGGGGAAGCCGTGCAGCAGCACCACGGCCTCCTCCGGCCCGGGTCCGGAGTCGGTCACGTCGAAGGTCAGGTCGCCCCGGCGGAAGGTCGTGAGGGGCTCGAGGGAGGCGTCAGGCATGCCGACATCGTAGGGTCGCAGAGGTGGACTCCCTCCCGCTCTTCCCCCTCGGCTCTGTCCTGCTGCCCGGAGCACCGCTCGCCCTCCAGGTCTTCGAGCCGCGCTACGTGCAGCTGATGCACGACCTGCTCGGGGAGGGGGCCCGCACCGAGGGCGTGTCACCGCAGTTCGGTGTGGTCGCCATCCGGCGCGGCTTCGAGGTGGGCGAGGGCATCCGTGACACCCACGACGTCGGCACGGTCGCGCGCATCGAGCAGATCGGCCTGATCGGTCAGGGCGTCTTCGGCGTGGTCGCGGTCGGGGCCGAGCGCTTCCACCTGCGTGGGCTCGACGAGACCAGCAGCACGCCCTACCTGACGGGGCTGGTGCAGCGGCTCGCCGAGCCGATCGGCGACCCCGAGCGGGCGGCCACGCTGGGCCGCGAGCTGGTCGTCGCGGTGGGGCTGCACCTCGACGCGCGCGGCGAGGAGCTCGCGGCCGAGGGCCAGCCCCCCGACGACCCCACCGGCATCTCCTACTGGGCGCCCCGGGTGCTCGAGCTCGAGCCGCAGGAGACGCAGGTGCTGCTGGCCGCCCCCGACACCGAGACGCGGCTGAGCATGGTCCTGCGCACGATCCGCCGCGAGACCCAGATCGAGGACCGTCTCGGGGTGACGCTGGCGCCGCGACCCGCGCCCCCGTCCAACCTCAACTAGCCTGACCGACGTCGGCTGGCGTTCCTGCATGGTGGCGACGTGGCGGCACTGACCTGGGAGCTCTTCTCCGACGCCCTCGAGATGGGCACGAGCGTGTGCGTCGTGCTGCCGCAGGGCACCGGCGACGGCGTACCCACCCGGTGGGCACGAGTGGCCGGACTGGGACAGCGTCGTCGCCCAGGTGATCGAGTGGCTGCCCCGGGCCTGATCGGGACCGGCCAGGCGCGTGTGGGACCGCACAACCGGCCAACCCCCTCCCTGAGCGAGGCCGGGCCCCTACAGTTGGCGCAATGACCGCCGACACCGCGACGACGCTCGAAGCCGGGACCCTCCCGGTGCCGACGAGCTACTACCGCCGGCTGCCCGGGGGGATCTACGAGCCCAGCGTCCACGTGCATGGCGCGTGGAACGACCACGAGCAGCACATGGCGCCGGTGTCGGGCCTGCTCGTGCACGCGATGGAGGAGCACGAGCCGCGCGACGACCTGCAGCTGGCTCGCGTCACCTTCGAGATCCTCGGGGTCATCCCGCGCGGCACCACCGAGGTGACGGTCACGACCATCCGCCCGGGGCGCACCATCGAGCTGGTCGAGGCCGTGCTCGTCGCCGGTGGCCGACCGGCCGTGCGGGCCCACGCCTGGCGGATGGCGCACGGCGACACGGCCGCCGTCGCCGGTGGCGCCCCCGCACCGCTGCCCGCCCCCGAGACGTGGGATCGGTGGGACAGCCGGTCGACCTGGCCCGAGGGAGGCGGCTACCTCGACTCGCTCGAGGGCTGGCGCGACCCGGCGAGCCGACCCGGACGCGGACGGGTCTGGCTGCGCACCGACATCGACCTCGTCGAGGGCACCGACACCAGCCCCACTGCGGCCTTCGTCGGCCTCGTCGACACCGCCAACGGCGTCGTCGTCCGCGAGGACCCGCAGGCGTGGATCTACCCCAACATCGACCTGTCGCTGCACCTCTTCCGCCAGCCGGTGGGCGAGTGGGTCGGCTTCGACACCACCGTCGTCTTCGGCGGGCAGGGGGTCGGCCTCACCACCTCGTGGCTGTTCGACCAGCAGGGTGCCGTCGGCCGCGCCGAGCAGATCCTCACGATCCGCCGTCGCCCTCACTCGCCGGGGTAGACGACTCCCACCTGTCGTCGGGCCGCGTCCATGACCGCCATGACCGCTCGCGACGAGTCCCAGGTCATCCGCCCGCTCTCGCTCCGACCGGCAACGACACACCGGGCGACCTCTGCCGCCTCGTACTCGAAGCCGTTGGTGACGTCGTCGTGCCACGTCGCGAGCACGGTGCGTTCACGGTCGCCGCCGCGCAGGGTCACGGTGCGCCCGCCGGAGTAGAAGTCGCCGTCGATCTCGAGGCTGCCCTCGGTGCCCGAGACCGTCGCCGTCGTCGGGGTCTTGGTCCACAAGGTGGTGTCGACGAGCCCGACCGCCTTGCCGCCGTAGGCGAGCAGCATCGACACGTGCCCGTCGACCCCGGTCTCGGTGAGCAGCCCCGCCGCCTGCACGCTGGTCGGCGCCCCGAGCAGGTCGACGACGAAGGAGACGGGGTAGACCCCGAGGTCGAGGATCGCCCCGCCGGCCAGCGCGGGGTTCTTCAGCCGGTGCTCGGCGCCGAGGTCGAGGGACTGTCCGTGGTCGGCGCTGACGCTCACGACCTCGCCGA
The DNA here is from genome assembly GCA_039889245.1 of Dermatophilaceae bacterium Soc4.6. Classification (NCBI taxonomy): domain Bacteria; kingdom Bacillati; phylum Actinomycetota; class Actinomycetes; order Micrococcales; family Dermatophilaceae; species Dermatophilaceae bacterium Soc4.6. The sequence goes on from JAZGVH010000002.1 coordinate 2,228,962, forward strand.
TGGCGCCGGCCGCGATCTGCTCCCGCAGCCGGGCGATCGACGGCAGGTGCCTGGTCCACATCGCCTCCATCGCGAAGAGGCCCGTGCGCTCGGCAGCGGCGAAGATCTCGTCGACCTCGCCGCCGTTGCGCGCCAACGCCTTCTCGACGAGCACCGGTTTGCCCGCCTCGAGTGCCAGCACCGCGTGGTCGCGGTGGGCCGAGTGCGGCGACGCGACGTAGACCGCGTCGACCTCGTCATCGGTGAGGAGCGCGGCATACGAGCCGTAGGAGCGGGGTATGCCGTGCCGCCCGGCGAAGTCGGCCGCTCGGGCCGCGTCGCGCGAGCCGACGGCCACGACGCTGCCCGCAGTGTGGTCGCGCACCGCGGCGGCGAACTTGTTGGCGATCCCCCCGGGTGCGATGATCCCCCACCGCAGCGGCGGGGCGTCGCGAGGGTCGGGGACGAGGGTGGCGGTGCTGCTGGTGATGGCGTCGCTCATGGGAGGCGAGCACGTTCCCTTCGGGGATGGCAGGATCTGCGGGTGGAGTCCGAGAAGTATGCCGCGCCGTCACCTCGCCGTCGTGTCCTGACCTGGGCGGGGAGCGGTCTCGCGCCCACCCTGGTGCTGTGCGCCGCTCTGGGAGTCGTCGGGCAGGTGTACCACGTCGAGAGCGGCTTGCACGGCGGGATCTTCCCGGGCGATGGCGGGCAGGGCACCGCAACGGTGCCGCTCAGCCTGCGCATCGGCATCCTGCTCTCCTATCCGTCGACCACGTCGCCGAACCTGGCTCCGGCGCTGGCCGTGCTCGCCCTGACCGTCGTCTCCCTGGCTCACGTGCCGACCGTGCCGGTGACCGATCGCGTGCGCCGGACGGGCGCGGTGGTCGCCGGGCTGGTGGGCGCCCTCGGAGCCACCCTCGCTGTGGTCGTCGTCGCGTGGGTCCTGACCACCCACGGGAGTGTCGCTGATGCTGGGGGAAGCGACAGCATCTCCAGCTTCCAGGTCGACCCCTGGGACACGCTCGCCGGTCAGGGGGGCCTGGGCCTGCTCACGGCCGTCATCGGGGCTGGCGCGGCCCTGCTGCTGGCCACGGGCGCCGTCGGTCGCCGGTCCGGACCGGCTGGAACGACTGGCCGAGGGGACGCCGGTGCCGAGGCCGCCCACTCCCCTGGCGCCACTGCCAGCGGCGTGCCCCTCACCCCGCCCGGGGTGAACGGGTCGGCCCCGTCGACGCCACCGGCGCCCGAGCTGGTCGTGGTCGCCTCCCCCCCGACCGTCGACCTGGCTGCCTCCCAACGACCCACCTCGTCGGGCGTGTCTGGTGCTACCGGTGCGTCTGAGGCCCCCAGCGCTGCGGGCACCCGCGAGCTGCCGGGGTCGGCCGACGGCTACCGGCGGCCGACCAACCGCCTGCGTGACTCGACCTGACCAGGGGTCACCAGCGGCAGCTGCCGCACGGGCGGCGCTCCATACGTCTCCTCGTCGACCGTCATGAGCAGGTCGGTGAAGGCGAGCGCGTCACGGCGGCGGGCGAACGGGTTGCGGTAGAGCGATGCGGCGGTGGGGTCCTGGCGCACGAGCAGACTCTCGCGCAGGAGCCGTGACCACTGCGGCTCGCACACGGTCAGGGCCCACTGACCCACGTCGCTCAGGCTGAGCACCTCACCGCTCAGCAGGGTGTGGTGCAGGCGGGTGATCCGCAGCACGGGGTCGGTCACCAGGGGCGAGAGGCTCGCGCGACCCGCGGAGGACAGCAGCAGGGCCGACCGCTCCCACCAGGGGGTCCAGCACTCGGCGATCTCACGCAGGCACTGGGCTGCGAGCGCGTCGCGGGTGACGACGACCTGGGCGATCGACACCGAGGGGCCGATGACGGCGACCCCGTGGTCGAGCAGCTGTTGGCGGGTGAACGCCGTGGGGGCGCACTCGGCGCCCGTGAGCGTGACCCCGCCCCGACGGGCCAGACCGGGCGTCACGGGGGCCGGCCCGGACGCGGCCCCGGAGGCCGTGCCGGACATCGCCGGCGGCCGTCCGAGGTCGCGCCAGGTGGTGTAGACCAGATCCGGCCGCAGGTCGGGGTGGGCCCGCTCGACCCGCTCGTGCACGTCGTCGAGCAGGCGCCCGAGCAGGGCGTCGGGCCGGCCGGCGAGGACCAGCACGAGCTCGACGTCGTCGAGACCGCTCCGGTGGTCCCTCACGGCCGCGGAGCCCACCACGTAGGCGGCGTCGACCGCCCCGGGGACCGTGCGCTCGAGGTCGATGACCAGGTCACCGACGAGGTCGGCCACCCGGCCACCGAGCTGCTCCGCCACCGGCCGGGGCAGCCAGCCCGCGCCGTCGAGGGCCGGCGCCGCGAGGTCGGCTCGTGGGCGGCGGCTGGCCCGCTCGTGGGCACCAGAGGTCACATCCGCAGAATAGGACCCCGGGGCTCCTGATGGGAGGCGGCCACGCCGCTACCGGGCACCGGCGACCTTTCACACTGACCGACCGCTCGCCTGCGGTCAGACGGGCGGTCAGGCGACCGAGGCCGTGACCCCAGCTCCGTGCCAGACCTCACCGAGCAGCCGCAGCGAGCGCAGCCGGTCGTCGAGGTCGTGGGCCGAGGTCGCGACCACGAGCTCGTCGACGCCCGTCGCGTCGACGAAGTCCTGCAGCCCGTCACGCACGGCGCTCGGCGTCCCGATGAAGGAGACCGCCGTCATCGAGTCCACCGCGGCGCGCTCCTGCGGGGACCAGCCGGCCGTGACGTCACCGTCGACGGCGGGTGGCAGCAGCCCCCGGCGTCCGGTGACGATGCCGTGCACCCGGGTCAGGTGCGAGCCCCAGATGCGCTCGGCCCGCTCGCGGGTGTCGGCGACGACGACGTTGACCGCCGCAGCCACGCGCGGGGCCTCGAGGGACCCGTCGCGCCCCGAGGGCCGGAACCCCTCGCGGTAGACCTGCAGGGCCGAGCCGAGCATGCGCGGGGCGAAGTGCGACGCGAAGGCATACGGCAGCCCGAGGGCAGCGGCCACCTGCGCGCCGCCGTGGCTCGACCCGAGGATCCAGACGGGCACCTGGGTGCCCTCGCCGGGGACCGCGCGCACCCGGGCCGTGACGTCGACGGGCCCGAGGTAGCGCAGCACCTGAGCCACCTCCGAGCCGAAGTCGACGGCGGCGTCCTCGACCCGGCGCAGGGCGTGCGCCGTGACCGGGTCGGTGCCCGGGGCCCGGCCCAGCCCGAGGTCGATGCGTCCGGGATGCAGCGTCGCCAGGGTGCCGAACTGCTCGGCCACCACCAGCGGGGCATGGTTCGGCAGCATGATCCCGCCGGAGCCGACCCGGATCGACGTCGTGGCCGAGGCGACGTGGCCGACGAGCACGGCGGTGGCCGACGAGGCGGCGCCGGGGAAGTTGTGGTGCTCGGCCATCCAGTAGCGCCGGTAGCCGGCCGCCTCGGCCGTCCGGGCTGCGGCGACGGTCGCGGCGACGGCGTCCGCGGGCGTGCTCCCCTCGGCGACCGGCACGAGGTCGAGCGCGTCGAGGTCGACGTGCCGGCGTGGACGGCCGGGACGGCCGGGGTGACTGCCAGGGGTCGACGAGGTGCTCACGCGATCACCGTGCGGATCGGCGTGCCCAGCTCGATGGTGCGGCTGACCGTGCAGAGGCGGTCGTGCGACTTCGCGACGATGTCGGGCAGCACGGCCCGCGCCCGGTCACCCCCCTCGCCCTCGGGGTAGCGGATGCGGAAGGTGACGACGACGTCCTGCAGGTGGTTGCCCTGCTCGTCGGCGACCTTCTGCGCGTCGACCCGGATCTCGAAGTCATCGGGCTCGGCGCGCCGGCTGGTGAGGTGGTCGACGTCGACGGCCGTGCAGGCCGCGATCCCGGCCAGCAGCAGCTCGACGGCCGTGAACTCGTCCTCACCGCCGCCCACCGCCACGGTGCCGCCACGGGCGTTCGTCGCGGTGTAGGCCCCCAGGGCCCTGCGGGTGAGGGTGGTGCTGCGGTGGGCAGGCTTCTCGGGAGGCAGGTCGGCCGGGCGGGCTTCGAGCGTCATCCGACCAGCGTACGGCGATGCCTGAGCCCGGTCAGACCCGCCGGCGCGCCCTCGAGCCACCGGGCTGGCCCTCGAGGACCGAGTCGGTGAACCCGCGCAGGTTCGAGGCCAGCGTGAGCAGCAGCGTGCGCGCCGTCTCGACCTCGTGCGGCTCGAGCCCGCTGAACGCGTTGCCCATCCACGTGCGCACCCCGTCGAGCTCGGCCTCACCCTGTGCCGACAAGGCGATGATGGCGCGTCGACGGTCGCTCGGGTCGTTGCGGCGCTCGGCGATGCCGCGCCGCTCGAGCCGGTCGACCAGCGCTGTCGTCGAGCTGGTGGTGAAGCCCATGGCGGCCGCCAGCTCGCCCTGCCCGATGGGACCCCGGGCGAAGACGTAGCTGACTGCCTGGCTCTCGTTGACGGTCAGTCCCAGGTGCACGGCGATCGCCGAGCGGTAGTGCTCGCCCGCGAGGATGAGCTCGCGCATGGCCACGACGGCGTCGTCCACCAGCGGGGACGACGTCACCTCGGTCGACGACGGGTCGGGCACTCTTGGACGATACCCCGAAGGCACACGGTGCGGACCTTCTCGTGGGAGACCTCTCGACAGCCGTGTGGCTCGCCCCGCGCATGACATGGACCCACCTACTCGACCCTCCCGATGCACGCCGTCCCGACCCGGCGGAAACCCACCCGCTCGTAGACGTGGGCCACCGCGTCGTCCTGCGCCCCGCAGAACACGGTCGTGAGCCCCGCGTCGAGCGCCGTGCGGGCGAGCGCGGCCGTCACCGCGCCGGCTGCGCCCCGTCGCCGGTAGGCCGGCAGCACTCCCACACCGACCACCTCGGTCGTGTCCCCGCGGGGTCGGTGGCTGCCGCCGCCCACCGCACCGACACCCGCGACCAGGGCCCCCACGACCACGGTGCGCCCTGCCCTCACGGCCGAGGCCGTGGCGCTGGCTCCGTGCACCCGGGACGCGGCCTCGGCGTCGCGCTCGGTCGACCCGACCGCACCCGTGGCCGTCCCGGGGTGGCCGAAGCCGACCGAGATCGACGCCAGCACGCCCGCGAGGTCGGGGTCGTCGGCCTCCAGCACCCGCACCTGCGCCTCCACGGGAGGGGTGACCGGTGCGCCGACGAGCACGAGCAGGGGGCAGCGCTCCACGACCATCCCGCTGGCCTCAGCGGCCGCGAGCAGGGACGGTGTCGTCTCGTCGACCCACTCCAGGGCCCGCGGCACCCCGAGCTCGACCTGCCGGTCGAGGACGGCACCGACATCGGCCGCGGTCACCGGGCGGTCGAGACCGAGGCGTGGCCGGGCGTAGTAGTCGTAGGCCCCCGGGCCCCCACGCGAGACGAAGAGCGTGAACGCCCCCACCTCCTGCGGCACGGTGTCGGCACGGGGCACGAGATCGCAGTAGCCCTCGATACGCTCGAGCAGGGCCCCGTCGGTGGGGTCACTCAGGTCACTCACGTCGCTCACCCTCGCACGTCGGGCTGACACCGGCCACGGTCGAGCCTGGCCACCGCCCGTCACAGCCGGCGCGAGAGGGCAGCCGCACAGGCCCGTGCGGCGGCGGCCAGGGCGGCCCGCTCGCGCTCCTCCACCCGGTCACCCTCGAAGGTCAGGGCGATCGCGGCGGCCGGGTAGCCCGCGCGGTCGAGGGCGGCGGCCGCCACCGACGAGAAGGAGGGGGTCACCGTGCCGTCCTCCACCGCATACCCGCGCTGCCGCACCCCGGTGAGCAGCGACCGCAGGGCCGTCAGCGAGGTCGGGCCGGCATCGTGGCGCCGCACGAGCCCCGCCCCGGAGGGGTAGAGGGCACGCACCTGCGCCGCCGGCAGCGCAGCAAGCAGAGCGAGACCGCTGGCAGTGAGGTGGGCCGGCAGCCGCACGCCCACGTCGGAGACCAGGGGCGGGCGACGGGGGGCGCGCTCTTCGAGCAGGTAGACGACGTCGGCGCCGTGCAGCACCGCCAGGTGCGCGTTCTGCTGGGTCTCGTCGACGAGACGCTCGACGAGGGGCCGGGCCAGTCGCTGCAACGGCGCCTGGCGCGAGTAGGCCGAGCCCAGCTCGTAGGCCGCCACCCCCAGCGCGTAGCGCCGCTCCTCCGGCAGGTGCACGACGAAGCCGCGCTCCTGCAGCACCGCCAGCAGGTGGTACGTGCTCGAGCGGGGCAGCCCCAGCTGGCTCGCGATCGACGCCGCCGGCATGGCTTCCGTGTGCCGCGACAGCAGGGCGAGCACGTCGAGCGCCGCAGCGGCGGCGGGGGCGTTGCTCACAAGGTGGCAGTGTGGCAGGCCGACGGACGTCATGGCCTCCGGGCAGCTCGAGGCAGCTCGTGGCACCGTGGGGCGGTGTCGACCTTCGACGGCCACCGGCCGGGCAGCGCTCCCTACCGGCGTCTGACGCTGGCCCTGTTCGCCGCGGGCCTCGCGACCTTCGCCGCGCTCTACTCCACCCAGGCGGTGCTGCCCGACCTCGCGCACGACTTCGGGCTCTCTCCGGCCGCGAGCGCGCTCAGCGTGTCGGCGGCCACCCTCGGACTCGGGGTGGCGCTGCTCGTCGTCGGACCGGTGACCGAGCGCGTCGGGCGCACCCCGCTGATGCACACGTCGCTCGCCGCCTCGAGCGTGGCGGGGGTGCTCTGCGCGATCGCGCCGACGTGGCCGCTCCTGCTCGGTCTGCGGGTGCTGCAGGGGGTGACCCTCGCCGGGCTGTCGGCCGTCGCGATGGCCTACCTGCGCGAGGAGGTGGCCCCCGAGGCGCACGGGCGGGCCAGCGGTCTCTACATCGGCGGGACGGCGCTCGGCGGCATGGTCGGACGCCTGCTGGCCAGCGGGGTGGGTGACGTCGCGGGATGGCGGTGGGCGCTCGGAGCGATCGCCGCCTTCGGGGTCGCGTGCACCGTGGTCGTGCGCCTGCTGCTGCCCGCCTCGTCGGGCTTCGTGCCCGCGGCCCCCGGGAGAGCCGCGATCTGGGCGACGACTCGGCACGTGCTCGGCGACCGGGCCCTGCTCCTGCTCTACGCCTTCGCCGCGCTGGCGATGGGCGGCTTCGTCGCGACCTACAACACCCTGGGGTTCCGGCTGGCCGCGCCGCCCTACGCCCTCAGCCTCGGCGTCGCCGGGCTCGTCTTCCTCTCGTACGCCCTGGGGTCGGTGTCGTCGACCGTGGCCGGCGGGCTGGCCGACCGCTTCGGCCGCCGGGCGGTCCTACCGGTCGGCGTCGCGGTGAGCCTCGCTGGCCTGACCCTGACCCTCGCCGCTCCGCTGTGGCTCGTCGTCGTCGGGGTCGCGCTCGAGACCGTCGGGTTCTTCGCCGCCCACGGCGTCGCCAGCGGCTGGGTCGCGGCCCGGGCTGCGCTCGGGGGCGGGGGCACCGGGCAGGCCTCGTCGTTCTACCTCTTCGCCTACTACCTCGGCTCGTCGGTCTTCGGCTCGGTGTCGGGTCTGGCGTGGAGCGCGGGCGGGTGGGACCTCGTCGTCGTCGTGGTCGGCGCGCTCTTCGTGCTCGCCCTGGGCTGCGGGCTGGCGCTGCGCCGGGTGCCGAGCCTGCTCGCGGGATCGCGCGAAGTCTCGGATACGAGACGCAATCTGCGTCGGCACCGCTGACGCAGGGCCGGGCACCCGCTGCAATGGAGTCATGAGCCAGAGCACCGTCGCCCACGCACCCTCGGGAGCGGCCCACGTCTCCCTCGACACGGTCGTCCGCGTCGGCACCGGCCCCCTCTCGCCCGACGACGTCGTCGCGGTCGCCCGCCACGACGCACCGGTCGAGCTGACGCCCGAGGCGCTGACCGGCCTCGCCGCGGCGCGGGCGGTCATCGAGGCACTGGCCGACGACCCGCAGCCGCACTACGGGGTCTCGACCGGCTTCGGCGCCCTCGCCACCGTGAGCATCCCCCGCGACCGGCGCGACCAGCTGCAGCGCAGTCTCGTGCGCTCGCACGCAGCCGGCTCCGGCCCCGAGGTCGAGCGCGAGGTCGTGCGCGCCCTAATGCTGCTGCGCCTGTCGACCCTGGCGACCGGTCGCACCGGCGTGCGGCCCGTCGTCGCCGAGACCTATGTCGCCATGCTCAACGCCGGGATCACGCCGGTCGTGCACGAGTACGGCTCCCTCGGGTGCTCGGGCGACCTCGCCCCGCTGGCGCACTGCGCCCTGGCGGCCATGGGCGAGGGCCCGGTGCGCACTCGTGACGGCTTGCTGGTCGAGGCGTCGATGGCTCTGCGCGACAACGGCATCGAGCCGCTGGTGCTCGCCGAGAAGGAAGGTCTGGCGCTGCTCAACGGCACCGACGGGATGCTCGGCATGCTCGTCCTCGCCCTGCACGACCTGCGCCTCCTGGTGACGACCGCCGACATCTCTGCGGCGATGAGCGTCGAGGGGCTGCTCGGCACCGACGACGTCTTCGCCGCCGACCTGCAGGCCCTGCGACCCCAGCCGGGCCAGGCGGCGTCGGCGGCGAACCTGCGGAACCTGCTCTCCGGCAGCGGGATCCGCGCGTCCCACCGCACGCAGGACTGCACGCGGGTGCAGGACGCCTACTCGCTGCGCTGCGCCCCGCAGGTGGCCGGGGGCGTCCGCGACACCATCGACCACGCCGCCCGCGTCGCCGAATGGGAGCTGGCCTCGGCCGTCGACAACCCCGTCGTGACCCCGGACGGTCGGGTCGAGAGCAACGGCAACTTCCACGGCGCCCCGGTGGCCTACGTGATCGACTTCCTCGCCATCGTGGCCGCGGACCTCGCGAGCATGAGCGAGCGCCGCACCGACCGCTTCCTCGACGTCGCCCGCAACCACGGCCTGCCACCGTTCCTCGCCCACGAGCCCGGCGTCGACTCCGGTCTGATGATCGCGCAGTATGCCCAGGCCGCCATCGTCTCCGAGCTCAAGCGGCTCGCTGCCCCCGCCAGCGTCGACTCGATCCCGAGCAGCGCCATGCAGGAGGACCACGTGTCCATGGGCTGGTCGGGAGCGCGCAAGCTGCGCCGGGCCGTCGACGGGCTCACCCGGGTGCTCGCGGTCGAGGTGCTGACGGCCGCCCGCGGCATACGGCTGCGGGCACCGCTGCTGCCGGCTGCCGCGACCGGGGCAGTCGTCGCACTGCTCGGGGCCGCCCCCGGCTCGCCGGGCCACCCCGGCCCCGACCGCTTCCTCTCTCCCGAGATCGAGACGGTGGTGGGCCTGGTGGCCAGTGGCGCAGTGGTGGCTGCGGCCGGCTCAGCCACCACCACCCCCCTGCTGTGACCCTCACCCGCTCCGAACCGAAAGGCAGTCCCATGGAAGGCGCCCGTCCCGTCCGCGCAGCTCGCGGCACCGAGCTGACCGCGAAGTCGTGGGCCACCGAGGCCCCCCTGCGGATGCTCATGAACAACCTCGACCCCGAGGTGGCCGAGCGCCCCGACGACCTCGTTGTCTACGGCGGCACCGGCCGCGCCGCCCGCTCGTGGCGCGCCTTCGACGCGATCGTCGCGTCGCTGCGCGACCTCGAGGCCGACGAGACGCTGCTCGTCCAGTCGGGCAAGCCGGTCGGCATCTTCCGCACCCACGAGTGGGCGCCGCGCGTGCTCATCGCCAACTCCAACCTCGTCGGCGACTGGGCGACCTGGCCGCACTTCCGCAAGCTCGAGGCCGAGGGCCTGATGATGTACGGCCAGATGACGGCCGGCTCCTGGATCTACATCGGCACGCAGGGCATCCTGCAGGGCACCTTCGAGACCTTCGCCGCGGTGGCGTCGAAGCTCGCCGTCCAACGGGGCGAGCCTGCCGAGGGCGCTACTCTCGCAGGCACACTCACCGTCACCGCCGGCTGCGGCGGCATGGGCGGCGCCCAGCCGCTGGCCGTCACCCTCAACGGCGGAGTGTGCCTCGTCATCGACATCGACCGCACCCGACTCGAGCGCCGTGTCTCCAAGCGCTACCTCGACGTGGTCGCCGACGACCTCGACCACGCGCTCGAGCTCGTGCTCGCCGCCAAGGCCGAGCGCCGCGCCCTGTCGGTCGGCGTCGTCGGCAACGCCGCCGCCGTGCTGCCTGAGCTGCTGGCTCGCGAGGTGCCCGTCGACATCGTCACCGACCAGACCAGCGCGCACGACCCGCTGTCCTACGTGCCGGTCGAGATCCCGCTCGAGCAGTGGCCGGACTTCTCCGCCAGCAAGCCCGAGGAGGCGACCGACCTCGCACGGGTGTCGATGGCGCGCCACGTCGAGGCGATGGTCGGCTTCATGGACGCCGGCGCCGAGGTCTTCGACTACGGCAACTCGATCCGCGACGAGGCGCGCTCAGGCGGCTTCGACCGGGCCTTCGACTTCCCGGGCTTCGTGCCGGCCTACATCCGGCCGCTGTTCTGCGAGGGTCTCGGCCCGTTCCGCTGGGTGGCGTTGTCGGGCGACCCGAAGGACATCGAGGTGACCGACGCGGCGCTCAAGGACCTCTTTCCGCAGAATGCCCACCTGCACCGCTGGCTCGACGCTGCGGCCGAGCACGTCGAGTTCGAGGGGCTACCCGCGCGAATCTGCTGGCTGGGCTACGGCGACCGCGCGAAGGCTGGCCTGCTCTTCAACCAGCTCGTCGCCGATGGCAAGGTCTCGGCGCCGATCGTCATCGGCCGCGACCACCTCGACTCCGGCTCGGTCGCGTCCCCCTACCGGGAGACGGAGTCGATGGCCGACGGCTCCGACGCCGTCGCCGACTGGCCGCTGCTCAACGCCCTGCTCACCACGAGCTCCGGCGCGAGCTGGGTCTCGATCCATCAGGGCGGCGGGGTCGGCATGGGTCGCTCCATCCACTCCGGTCAGGTCTCCGTCGCCGACGGCACCGAGCTCGCCGCGCAGAAGCTCGAGCGCCTGCTCACCAACGACCCCGGCACGGGCGTGATCCGGCACGTGGACGCCGGCTACGACCGCGCCGTCGAGGTCGCCGCCGAGCGTGGGGTGCGGATCCCGATGCAGGAGGTGTGACGGGCACGCCTCCTCAGACGCGGATGACGGCGAGCTCCGACAGCTCGGCCAGCACGTCGTAGTCGTCGTCCTGTATCACCACGGGCACACCCAGGACGATCGCGGTCGACGCGATCCAGATGTCGTTGACGTGTGCCCGGCGACGAGCCTGCGCCAGCTGGATTCGTAGTCGCGCCCAGACCTCGGCCACCGCCAGATCGATTGGCACGGGGTTCATCTCGGTCACCGCCGTCAGCGTCGCCAGTCGCCGGGACCGGACCCGCAGGTCGGTGGCTGCGAGCACTCCAGCACTGAGCTCGGCCTGCGTGACCACCGAGACCGCCGACTCGTCGGGGAGCATCTCGGTGGGCAGGCCTCACCCCTCCTGCGAGATGAAGACCGAGGTGTCGAGCAGGCCCCGGCTCACGCCAGGGGCCCGAGATCGTCGCTCATGGCGTCGAGCTCGGCGAGGTGGTGAGCAAGTGCCGGATCGGCCTGCACCCGGGCCAGCCTCTCGATGAGGGACTCCCTCGAGGTCCACCGTGAGGGGACATCTGACAGGGGGATGAGACTGGCGACGGCCAGTCCGTTGACGGTGATCTCGATCGGCTCACCCGAGGCCGCTCGACGCAGCACACCTGAGGTGTCGTTGCGGAGCTCTCGGGACGCGACTCGGGTCATGCTACGAGCGCAGCCCAGCGTAGCCGTCGGTGACCTCAACACGCCCTGACATCGGCTGGCGGGGCTTCGTAGACTGCGCGACGTGCCCGCTCCCCCTGCGACGGACGGCCCGGCCGCCGCCCACCTCGGCGACGTAGTGGCCCGCACCCCGGTGCTCGACCGGCCTGCGCTCGTGGCCGTCGACGGGGTCGACGGCAGCGGCAAGACGACCTTCGCGTCCGCGCTGGCCGAGCGGTATGCCGCCGCCGGCCGCCCGTGCCTCGTCGTGCACCTCGACGACTTCCTCCACCCCCGCGCAGCTCGCCACCGGCTCGGGCGGCACTCACCCGAGGGGTTCTTCCTCGACACCTACGACCTGCCGACCTTCACCGCGATGGTGCTGGACCCGCTCAGACGACCGGGGCCTGCCCGCGTCGTCGCCCGCGCCTTCGACCACGTAGCTGACGCTCGCGTGCACGTCGACCCGGTCATCGTGCCGGACCACGGGGTCGTCGTGGTCGAGGGGATGTTCCTGCACCGCGAGTCGCTGAGGGGCCACTGGCACCTGTCCGTGTTCCTCGACGTGCCGTTCGACGTCACGGCCCGACGGATGGCGGCGCGCGACGGCAACGAGCCCGACCCCGACCACCCGTCGATGCGACGGTATGTCGGCGGGCAGCGGCTCTATCTGGCGCAGTGCGACCCACGGGCGGCGGCCGACCTCGTGCTGGAGAGCCGCTGATCCACAGGTCCGAGACGACCCTTGAACCAGGCATCTCGCTCGGATAGAATCGAACACGTGTTCGAGTGAGTGGAGGTGACGGCAGCGGTGACGGAGGGTTCCGTGTCACCGCTGTCGCTGGTGTCCGCGCTCGGAGACCTCACGGACCCGGCCGTGCTCGGGCTGGACGAGCAGGAGGCGTTGGCGGTCGTCGAGATCGTCGAGCGGGCCACGGCCGCGTTGTCCGCGGTGTCGGTGCTCGCGATGGTGGCGTTCGTGCGGCGGTCCGCGGAGCGGCTGGCCGTCGAGCAGGAGCAGCAGCGTCAGCTGGGCCAGCTGGGCCAGGGCGGTCAGGGCGGTCAGGGGGGTCAGGGGGGTCAGGGGGGCCCGGGGGGCCCGGGGGGTCGGCGGCCGCACCCGGGGGAGACGGCGGCGGAGGTCGCGACCGCGATGCTCGCGCCGGTGGTGCACCTGACCCCGCGCACGATGAGTGCCCGCCTGCACGAGGCGCACACCCTGGTCACCGACCTGCCCGCCACGTTCGCGCTGGTCCGGGGGGGCCGTCTCGACCGGCACCGGGCCGGTGCGGGTCGCTGCGGAGGCCGCGCTCGTCGACCCACCGTTGCGGGGCGAGTTCGACACCGAGATCACCACCATCTCCGGTCGTGTCCGCACCCCACTGGTCGACCTGACCCCGGGCGGGGTCCACCGCCGCGCCGCCGGGGTCGCGGCCACGGTCGACCCCGACAGTGCCGCCGCCCGCGCCGCCGCCGCACTCGACGAACGGTTCGTCCGGGTCCGGGCCGGCGCTGACCCCGGCGTCACGTCCTGGACGGCGTCGTTGCCGTCGGACACGTCCCTCCAGGCGTGGGCCGCGATCGACGCCCTCGCCAGCCAGTACGCCACCACCACCCCCGGACTGCGGATCGGTCAGGCCCGCGCCCACGCGATGGCCGACCTCAGCGCGACCCGCTCAGCCGGGCTCCGAGACCTCGTCGTCGGCGATGTCGGCGACCTGCGCGTCCAGGGCCCGGACGATGTCATCACCCCGGAGCGTCAGCGCGACGCCGTGCCCACCGGCCCCGAGGCTGACCGTGCGCCCCAGCACTCGGGTGTCGGCGACGACGGGCCACGCACGGGTGGAGCCGAACGGCGTGATGGTGCCGCGCTCGTAGCCGGTCACCGCCAGCGCGCCGGCGGCATCGGGCATGGACAGCCGGTTCTCACCCAGCAGCGCCCGCAGCTTGACCCAGCTGAAGGTCCGGCCGCCGGGCACCAGCACGAAGAGGAAGTCGCCGGCGGCGCGCCGTACGACGAGGGTCTTGACGATGTCGTCGGGCGCCACCCCCCGCGCCGCGGCCGCCTCGGCGAGCGACCCGACCCGACCGTGGCGAGTCACGACGTAGGGGATGCCGCTCGACTCGACCGCTGCCAGCGCTCTCGCCTCGCCTTCGGACTGCTCGACCATGACCGACAGCCTAGGTTGGTCTCGTGAGCCCCACCCCGACCCCCACACCCGTGGCCGGGCCGAGCGTCCGTGCGGCGTTCGACCGCATGTGGGCCGACCTGACCCCACTCGGCCTCGACGCCCGCACGGGGGGCTACCGCCGCTATGCCTGGAGTCGTGAGGACGCGACCCTGCGCGAGTGGTTCGCCGGCGAGTGCGTAGCCCGTGGCCTCGAGGTCGTCCCAGACCGGGCGGGCAACCTCTGGGCCTGGTGGGGCGACCCCGATGCCGTGCGGGCCGACGGGCGCCGCGGTGGCGTGGCCATCGGCTCGCACCTCGACTCGGTGCCGGACGGCGGGGCCTACGACGGGCCCCTCGGCGTCGTGTCGGCCCTCGCCGCGGTCGACGCCCTGCGGGCCGCTGGCCTCACCCCCGCCGTGCCGCTGGGGATCGCGTGCTTCGGCGACGAGGAGGGCGCGCGCTTCGGCATCGCCTGCGCCGGGTCGCGCATCCTCACCGGCGTCCTCACGACCGACCGGGCGATGGGCCTGCGCGACGCTGGTGGCACGACGATGGCCGACGCCCTCCAGTCGTCCGGGCAGGCCCCACTCGGCCCCGATCCCGATGCGCTGCAACGCATCTCGACCTTCGTCGAGCTGCACGTCGAGCAGGGCCGCGCCCTGGCCGATACCGATCTCCACGACCAGGGCACCAGCGCCGTCGCCGTGGGCTCCGACATCTGGCCGCACGGCCGGTGGCGCCTCGACGTGCCCGGTCGCGCCGACCACGCCGGCACCACCCGGCTCGCCGACCGCGACGACGCCATGGTGACGTATGCCGGTCTCGTCCTCGCCGCCCGTCGCCTCGCCGAGTCGCGTGGCTGCGTCGCGACAACGGGCAAGGTGCTCGTCGCACCGAACGGCATCAACGCGATTCCCTCGTCGGTGACGGGCTGGCTCGACGCCCGCGGCACCGACGAGGACGCCGTTCGTGCTCTGGTCGCCGACCTCACGGCCGAGGCTGACGCCGTGCGCACCACCGTCACGCAGGAGTCGTGGACCGCCACGACCCGCTTCGACACGAGCCTGGTCACGCGTCTGGCCGCCGTGGTCGGGCCCGGCACCCCGGTGCTCGGCACCGGAGCAGGGCACGACGCGGGCGTCCTTGCACAGCACGGCATACCGGCGGCGATGCTCTTCGTGCGCAACCCCACAGGCATCTCCCACTCGCCCCGTGAGCACGCTGACCCCCACGACTGCCACGCTGGTGTCGCGGCCCTCGCCCGGGTCGTCGCCGACCTCACCGACGCGAGCACCACGCCACCACTCACCATCGGAGCCCCGGCATGACGACGTACTACGCCGCCCACGCCCTGCTCCCCACCGGCGCTGCTACCGACGTCCGGCTCACGGTCGAGGGCGAGCACATCACCGCGGTCGAGGCCCACGCCCACCTGCGCCACGACGACGTCGTGCTGCCCGGCGTGGTGCTGCCCGGGCTGGCCAACACCCACAGCCACGCCTTCCACCGCGCCCTGCGCGGGCGGGTGCAGGCCGGGCGCACCCACGAGGGTCACGGCAACTTCTGGACCTGGCGCCAGCAGATGTATGCCGTCGCGACCCGACTGACCCCCGACTCCTACCTCGCGCTCGCCCGCGCCACCTACGCCGAGATGGTGCTCTCGGGGACCACGGCGGTCGGTGAGTTCCACTACCTGCACCACACCCCCGTCGGGCGGCCCTACGCCGACCCGAATGCCATGGGTGAGGCCCTCGCGCAGGCCGCCGCCGACGCGGGCCTGCGGCTGACGCTGCTCGACACGCTCTACCTGACCGGCGGGCTCACCGGCGAGGGGCACGTGCCGCTCGACGACGCGCAGCGACGCTTCTCCGACGGCTCGGTCGACGCCTGGGCCGAGCGGTCGGCGGCCCGCCGTCAGGGGCTCGGCGCCCGGCCCGGAGTGACCCTCGGGTCGGCCGTCCACTCGGTGCGCGCCGTCCCGCGCGACGCCCTCGCCGCGGCGGCGCGCGCGGTCGACGCCGTCGACCCCGGCCAGCCCCTGCACGTGCACCTGTCGGAGCAGCCGGCGGAGAACGTCGCGGCCGCGGTGCACTACGGCCGCACCCCCACGCAGCTGCTCTCCGAGACCGGCATCCTGCGCCCCAGCCTCACCGCCGTGCACGCGACCCACCTCACCGACGACGACATCACCCTGCTGGCCGACGCCGAGGCGATGGCGTCGTTCTGCCCCACTACCGAGCGCGACCTCGCCGACGGCATCGGGCCGGCCCGGGCCCTCGCTGACGCCGGCGTCCACCTGACCCTCGGCTCCGACCAGCACGGCGTCATCGACCCCTTCGAGGAGATGCGCGGGCTCGAGATGCACGAGCGCCTCCTCACCGGCGAGCGCTGCCGCTTCACCCCGGAAGAGCTGCTGGAGGCCGCCTCCGCCGACGGCTACCGCAGCCTCGGCGTGCCCGACGGTGGCGCCCTCGCGGCCGGCCGACTGGCCGACTTCGTCGTCGTGCGTGACGACACCGTGCGCACCGTCGGGGCGCGCCCCTCCCAGATCCCGTATGCCGCGACCGCCGCCGACGTCGCCACCGTCGTCGTCGGCGGGCACGTGGTCGTCGAGCGAGGCGAGCACGTGCGGCTCGGGCCCATCGCACCGCTCTTCCGCGATGCCTTCGACCTCCTGCGGGAGGCCGGGTGAGCCTCCTCGTCACCGGGATCGGCGAGCTGTCGACCCTGACCACCGCCGACGACGACGCTGCTGCCGAGGTCGAGGGGATCGACCACGGCGACGGGCTCGGCCAGCTGCACGGTGGCGCCGTGGTGCTCGACGACGAGGGCCGTGTGGAGTGGGTCGGTCTCAGCAGTGCTGCCCCGCAAGCAGATCGGCAGATCGACGTCGGTGGCCGGGCGGTGGTCCCCGCCTTCGTCGACACCCACACGCACCTGGTCTTCGCGGGCGAGCGCAGCGGTGAGTTCGCCGCACGGATGACGGGCACGGCATACGACGGGGGTGGGATCGCGACGACGGTGGCCGCGACCGCGGCCGCGACCGACGACGAGCTGCGTGCGCTGCTCGCGGCGCGGGTCACCGAGATGCGCGCGCAGGGCACCGGGACGATCGAGGTCAAGTCCGGCTACGGGCTCGACGTCGCGGCCGAGACCCGGCTGCTGCGGCTGGCCGCCGAAGTCACCCCCGAGGTCACCTTCCTCGGGGCGCACGTGGTGCCCCCGGCCTACCGCAGCCACCGGGCCGACTACGTGGCCGTGGTGACCGGAGCGATGCTGGCGGCCGCGGCGCCCTACGCCCGGTGGGTCGACGTCTTCTGCGAGCCCGGCAGCTCGCACGCCTTCGACGGGGACGAGGCCCGCGTGGTGCTGGAGGCGGGCCGGGCCGCGGGCCTCGGCCTGCGCGTGCACGGCAACCAGCTGGGGCCGGGGCCCGGCGTGCGGCTGGCGGTCGAGCTGGGGGCGGCGAGCGTCGACCACTGCACCCACCTCGAGCAGGCCGACGTCGACGCACTCGTGGGCGCGTCCGCGACCACCGTCGCGACGCTCCTGCCGGGGGTGGAGTTCTCGACGCGCTCGCCCTACCCCGACGGTCGCGGCCTGCTCGATGCGGGCGTGTCCGTGGCGATCGCCACCGACTGCAACCCCGGCACCTGCTACTCGTCGTCGATGCCCTTCGCCATCGCCCTCGCCGTGCGCGAGATGCACCTCACCCCCGCTGAGGCGCTGCGGGCGGCCACCGCCGGCGCCGCCAGGGCGCTGCGTCGTAGTGACGTGGGTCGGATCCGCGTGGGCAGCCGGCCGGGCCTGACGGTCATCGACGCCCCGTCGCACACCCACCTGGCATATCGTCCTGGGGTGCCCCTCGCCCGACTGATCGACGCCAGCCTGCCCGCCGCCGCATCCGTGCGAGACCTCGCGTGAACGGCGAGCCCACCGACCGCCTCGGACTGGTCCGCTTCTCCGACCGCCCGGCGGTGCCCTGGCGCAACGGTCGCGGCTCGACCCGCGAGCTGGCCAAGCGCCTGCTCGGGGTGGTGGGACCTGACTTCGTCTGGCGGATCAGCGTGGCCGAGGTGACCGAGGACGCAGAGTTCTCGACCTTCCCCGGGGTCGAGCGCACGATCGTGCCGATCTGGGGCCAGGGTGTCGGTGTCGACGTCGACGGAGCCCACAGCCAGGTCGGCCTCTTCGAGACGTTCGCGTTCTCGGGGGAGGCGCAGACGTGCGCGCAGCCGCTCGGTGGACCGTCACGGGTCCTCAACGTCATGACCAAGAGGAGCCGGATGGTGGCGAACGTCAAGGTCGTCGACCTCGGCGCCGGCTCGGTGAGCATCGCCGGGGCCACCAGCCTGGTTCAGCTGACGGGGTGGGCCACTGTCACCGAGTCCCGCGGCGAGAGCGCCACGCTCGACCCGCTCGACGCCCTCGTGCCCCGTCAGCGGGTGCGGGTCGTGCACGGCACCGGCCTCGCCGCCGTCGTGGCCATGACGAACTACCGCGCCTTCCACGACGCGGGCTGAGTCACGACCCTCACCTGGCGGTGGGTCAGCGCTTCCCGACGAGCGCGGCGGGGCGGTGGCCGGACGACTTCTCGTAGTACTGCGAGGCCTTGCGCTGCGCGGCGACCCGGGCCGCCTCCACGGCGAAGCCGGTGATGGCGGCGAAGAGCAGCGCCTCCCTCCACGACACGTCATCGGTGTTCAGCGGGTCGTTGGGCGCATCCTTGCCGGACACGACCTTCCAGCACCGGCTGACCACCTTGTTCGCCACCGAGCCCGCGAGCACCGCGGCCCCCGTGCCGAGCAGCTTCCACGCCATCGGACCCATTGCGTCGTCTCCTTCTCGTGCTCGGCGGACCTTCTGAGGAACAACTCTTCCACATGGTCCGGAGGCGTGCCGACAGGGTAGAGTCAGCAGTACTGAACGACAGGGGAGCGCCACGGCGCTGAGAGTGCGGTCCGCCGCAGACCCTCGAACCTGCTCCGGCTAGCACCGGCGAAGGGAGTCGAGCAATCTCAGGTGTGCTCCCGGACTACGCGACCCGTAGGCCGGGGGACCACCTCCCCGAGGAATCCAACCGGACCCTTGGGAGCAGACACCATGAGCATCACCGACAGCACCAGCGACAGCGCCGACAGCACCACCGCCGGCGAGAGCACCAACAGCCACCTGGCCCCCACCATCCGCGCGACCGGCGCCCTGAGGCGATGGCGCACCATCGACCTGCTGACCTGCGCCTTCCTCGGCGTCGCGTTCGGCGTGGCCTACTGGGCGTGGTCCCTCGCCTACCAGGGGCCGTCCACGGCCCTGGCCACTGTCTTCCCGCCGCTGCAGGGCATCACGGGCGCCCCGTGGCTGATGGCGGGGGTGGTCGGTGGGCTCGTCGTCCGTCGCCCCGGCGCCGCCCTCTTCTGCGAGCTCATCGCCGCCGTCGTCGAGGCCCTCGTCGGCAGCCAGTGGGGCATCTCCGCGGTCTACTCCGGCCTGCTCCAGGGCGCCGGCGCCGAGCTGGCGTTCCTGCTCCTCGGCTACGCCTCGTTCGGGATCCGCGCGGCAGTGCTGGCCGGGGCCCTCTCGGCCCCGTTCGAGGCGGTCTACGAGTGGTATGCCTACTGGACCGACTGGGGCCTGGGCTACAAGGTCGCCTACCTGGTGATCCTGACCGCATCGGGCGCCGTCGTCGCCGGCGGGCTGGGCTGGCTCCTGACCCGCGGGCTCGCGAGGGCCGGCGCACTCAACGCCTTCCCCGTGGGGCAGGAGCAGCGCGAGGCCGGGGCGGTCTGAGCTGACCACCTGGCCCCGACACCCCACCGGGGTGTCGGCGCTCGCGGGCGCGCCGGTCACGGTCGACCACCTGACCTGGCGGCCCTACGGGCGACGCTCCCCGGTGCTCGACGACGTCGACCTGCGCATCGGGGCCGGCGAGCGCGTGCTGCTCGTCGGCCCCAGCGGCTCGGGAAAGTCGACGTTGCTGCGGGCCCTCGGCGGGCTGCTGCTGACCGCCGACGCGGGCGAGCTCACCGGCGCGGTCAGCGTGGACGGTCGCGACCCGCAGTCGGTCGCCGGGCTCGTCGGTCTCGTGCTGCAGGACCCCGGCTCGGGTGTGGTCGCCACGTCGGTCGGTCGGGACGTCGCGTTCGGTCTGGAGAATCTCGGGCTGCCCCGTGAGGCCATGGCCGACCCCGTCCGGCGGGCCCTGCGCGAGGTGCACCTCGACGTGCCCGTCGACGCGTCACCCTCGAGCCTCTCCGGAGGCGAGCAACAGCGACTCGCCCTCGCGGGCGCCCTGGCCCTCGGTCCACGGGTCCTGCTGCTCGACGAGCCGCTGGCGATGCTCGACGCCGAGACCGCCGCCACGGTGCGGTCGGTCGTCTCCGAGGTCGTAGCCGCGCGAGGTCTGACCCTCGTCGTGGTCGAGCACCGGCTCGGTCCGTGGCTGCCGCACGTCGACCGGCTCGTCGTGCTCGGTGAGGGGGGCCGGCCGGTGGCCGACGGCGCGCCGTACGACGTCCTGGCGAGGCAGGGGGACGAGCTCACCGCCGCCGGCGTCTGGGTGCCCGGACGGCCGGAGCCCGAGCCCGTGGGCCTTGAGATCAGCTGGGGCGCAGCGGTGGTCGCGTCGGGCGCGCCGGTCGCGACGGCCGTAGGCGTGACCGTGCGGCACCGGTCGCGGTCGCTCTCGACGCAGACCCGCGAGACCGTCGCCGTGCGCGACGCGTCGTTGACGGTCCCCGCAGGGCGGGTGAGTGCCCTCGTCGGGCCGAGCGGGGCGGGGAAGTCGTCCTTGCTGGCGGCCGTGGGCGGTCTGCTCGAGCCAGCGGCCGGCACGGTGTCCTGGGCGGCGGAGATCGCGACCGCGGGCACCGCGCCGCACCGACTGGCTCCGCACGACCTCGCCCGCCGCGTCGCCTGGGTGCCGCAACGCGCGGCCAGCACGCTCGTCGCGCGCACCGTCGACGAGGAGGTGCTCACGACCGCCCGCGCGGTCGGCATCGACGAGAGGATCGCGCGCGCGCGGGCCGACGTGCTCCTCGAGCGGCTCGGCCTGTCCCACCTGCGTGGCGCCGACCCCCGTCAGCTGTCCGGCGGCGAGCAGCGACGGCTGGCGCTGGCCGCCGCCGCGGTGCACCAGCCCACCCTCCTGCTCGCCGACGAGCCGACGGTCGGGCAGGACCGGCATACCTGGGCGGCCGTGATGGGTGTCGTCGAGTCGCTGCGAGCGGCCGGGTCGGGGGTGCTCGTGACCACCCACGACGCCGGCGTCGTCGCCCGCGCCGACGCCGTCCACACCCTCACCCCAGCAGCGCGTGTGCCGCCCCCGGCCCCGGCCGCGGTCCCACTCGTCGCACAGGCCGGGCCGCTCGCCCTCCTCGCGGCGGCCCTGCTCGTGCTGCCGCTGCCGGCGCTGCTGCGCTCGTGGCCGCAGGCACTCGTCGTCGTGGTGGCCGAGATCGTCCTGGGTGCAGCGGTGCTCGTGGCACCCGGGCCGGGAGCCCGGCCCCGCGGCCGGGCCAGGTCTCTGCTGCGTCGTCTCGTTGCCCCGGCGATCGGGGCACTGGGCGTGGGCTGGTCGACGTGGCTGCTCGCGGGTCACGACGTCGGCGTCGCCGCCGGTGCCGCCCTGCGGATCGTCACCCTCGTGCTGCCGTCGGTGCTCGTGCTGCCCTACGTCGACCCCGACGCGCTCGGTGACCACCTGGCCCAGCGGCTGCGGCTGCCGGCCCGCCCGGTGGTCGCCGCGTCAGCGGCCCTCGCGCGGTTTCAGTCCTTCGGCCAGCTGTGGGCCGAGCTCGCCCTGGCCCGCCGGGTCCGGGGGGTCGGTGGCGGCCGGTCGCTCGCGGCCCGCACGCGCGACGTGGGAGCCACCACGTTCGGGCTCTTCGTCGGCGTGCTCGGTGCGGCGGCGGTGCTCGCGCTGGCGATGGACGCGCGTGGGTTCGCGGGCGCCGACCGGCGCACCTGGGCCGGGGCCGCACCGTGGCGGCGGGCTGACACCCTCGCGGTGCTGCTCGGGCTGGTGCCGGCGGTGGTCGCCGTCGTCGCCGGGCTCGTCCTGCCCTGAGCGCGAGGCCGGCTCTCGAGGCCGGCCGCCGGGCCGCGCCGGTGGCTCGGGAACGCCTTTCCAGGCCCACCCACACCAGCCAGTCGGGCAGGCGCCAGCCGAGGATGCTTGCGTGACCCCCCGTACTGCACGCTCACGCCGGGATGGACGCTCGCCACCCACTCGGTGACCCACCGATGGAGGACGGTGACGCCCTGCTCGGTCGGGTCGTCCGGTGTGCCGGCGACGGCGTCGACCTCGGTGGTGTCGACGTCGGCGTAGGCCGTCGTCCAGCCGGCGCTCCAGCTGAGCTGCCCGACGGGACCCACTCCGGTGGAGGGGTCGGTGCGGAGCCAGAGCTCGTGCACCTCGCCCGACGCGATCGCCGCCCGGGCGTCCTGCCAGGAGGAGGGGTGCTCACCCGTGAGCGCAGCCCCGGCGACCACCAGCACGCAGGCCACGATCATCACCCAGCGCCCCCGTCGCCATCGGCGACCGGACCATGCCGGCTGGGGAGAGCCCGACGGGCCGTGGCTCGGTGACGCGAGTGCGGACGGAGCGACTGGCGGTGGAGACCCCCCTGACATCCGACGACCGCCGTCCTGCGACCGGGGATGTCACGGGACCGATGGACCATGTCGCCGCCGGCACCCCCTGGGTGGGTGCAGCTGGATTTACATAGGTCACCTAGGTAAACTGGTTGATATGACCAACCACCAGCTGGTGAGCCCGGCCGACACCGTCGGTGCCGAGCTGCTCTCGGTCGTGGCCCGGCTCAACCGCTTCGCCACGCAGCAGGCCGGACTCGGCCTGCCCTTCGCCCAGGTGCGGCTGCTCGCCCTCGTCGACGAGCGGGGGGCCTCGCGGATCAGCGAGCTCGCCGCCTTCGACAACTGCGCCCAGCCGACCATGACCGCGCAGGTGCAGCGGCTCGAGAGCGCCGGGCTCGTCGCCCGCGTCACCGACCCGAGCGACGCCCGCGCGGTGCTCGTCTCCACCACACCCGCCGGGCGCGAACGGCTCACGGCGGCCCGGGATGCCCGGGCAGCCGCCGTGGCCCCCTACCTCGCCACCCTCGACCCCGACGAGCACGACGTGCTCGCGGCGGCCGTCCCCATCCTGCGCCGACTGCTCGCCGACGCATCCACCAGCAGCCACACCAGCAGCCACACCAGCAAGGAGCAGTGAGACCGCACATGTTGCGCCAACCCAAGGCCGTCTGGGCCGTCGCGTTCGCGTCCGTCATCGCCTTCATGGGCATCGGGCTCGTCGACCCCATCCTCAAGCCGATCGCCGACCAGCTCGACGCGAGCCCGTCGCAGGTCTCGCTGCTCTTCACCAGCTACATGGCCGTGATGGGGCTGGCGATGCTCGTCACCGGCGTCATCTCCAGCCGCATCGGCGCCAAGAAGACGCTGCTGATCGGCCTGCTCATCATCATCGTCGGCGCCGGGCTCGCCGGCTCCTCGAGCACGGTCATGGAGATCGTCGGCTGGCGGGCCCTGTGGGGCCTCGGGAACGCGCTGTTCGTCGCGACCGCCCTGGCCACCATCGTCACCGCGTCGCGAGGCTCGGTCGCGCAGGCCATCATCCTGTATGAAGCCGCCCTCGGCATCGGCATCGCCGTCGGCCCCCTCGTCGGCGGCCTGCTCGGCGGGATCTCCTGGCGCGGGCCCTTCTTCGGTGTCTCGGTCCTCATGGTCGTCGCCGTCGTCGTCACCGCTTTCGCCCTGCCGTCCACGCCCCCATCAGCACACAAGAGCAGTCTGGCCGACCCCTTCCGCGCGCTGCGCCACCCGGGCCTGCTCGGCGTCGCGATCACCGCGCTGCTCTACAACTTCGGCTTCTTCATCCTTCTCGCCTACACGCCGTTCCCGCTCGACATGAATGCGCACCAGATCGGCCTGATCTTCTTCGGCTGGGGTGTGTGCCTCGCCTTCACCTCGGTCGTCGTCGCGCCGCGGCTGCAGCGCCGCTTCGGCACGGTGCCCACGTTGCTCGTCAACCTCACGCTGCTGTCGGCGACGCTCGCCGTGATGGCCGTCGGCACCGACAGCAAGCCGGTGCTGGTCGTCAGCGTGATCGTGGCTGGACTCTTCCTGGGAATCAACAACACCCTCGTCACCGAGACGGTCATGAAGGCTGCGCCGGTCGAGCGCAGCGTGGCGTCAGCGGCATACAGCTTCGTGCGCTTCAGCGGGGGCGCCGTCGCACCCTGGCTGGCCGGCAAGCTCGGCGAGGAGGTCAACGTGCACGTGCCGTTCTGGGTCGGTGCCGGCGGGGTGCTGCTCGCGGTCGTCGTGCTCGCCGCGACCCGCCCCTACCTGCGGCACATCGACGAGCCCGAGCCCGGCGAGACGGCGGTCGAGGAGAAGCGGGACGAGGCCCTGGCCCTCAGCGTCGGCGACGCCTGACCGTCGGGCGGCCTCAGCGCTGGCCGGCTGGCGGAGCGTCCGGGGCAGGGTGGTCACAGCGCCGAGGCGATGCGGCGCCGGTCGGTCGGTCGGAGGCCTCGTAGGCGTCGAGGACGGCGCCCGGTGTGGGATAGCAGTCGGGGCTGGACGGCGCCATCAGGCCGTTGGCGGTGAGCTGCTCCCGGACGGCGGCATCGGCGCCGGAGAACACGACGCGAGTGCCCCGGGCAGAGAGCCGGCTGATGGACCGGCGCAGTGTCTGGGCGGCAGTGAAGTCGATGTCACTCAGCGCGGTGCAGTCGATGCAGAACCAGTCGAGCGCGGCGGTCGACGACGCGAAGGCCGCCAGGTCGGCGGCGAGCGTGTGCGCACTCGCGTAGTAGAGGCTGGAGGGGAAGCGGTAGATGACCAGACCCTCGCGGGTGCGCACCTCGGCCGTGGCGGTCACCGCCTGCCAGTGCCCGCCCGGCTGCCGCGTCAGCACCTGGGTGCGCGGCCCGTAGCTGTGACGCAGGTGGTCGACGATCGAGGCGAGCATCGCGAACACGATGGCCTGCTCGACACCGAGGACCACCACGCCGGCCATGGTGAGCAGCGCCAGGGTGAACTCGACCCGCCGGACCCGCATGATCTCCCGGAGGCCGACGAGGTCGACGAGCTCGACCCCGATGAGGAAGACGACCGCCGCCAGCACGGCGACGGAGAGGTGCGCCAGCGGGGCACTGGCGACGAGGAGCACCAGCAGCACCACGGCACAGCAGCTCAGCTGCGCCAGCTGGGTGCGTCCGCCGGCGCTGGTCACCATCTGCGTCTTGGTCGGGCTGCCGTTGACGACGAAGCTCCCGGTGAATGCGGCGATGCCGTTCGCCGCTCCGAGGGCCAGCAGGTCGGCGTTCGAGTCGAGGTCGTCGTTGTAGGTGTCGGCGTAGGCTCGGGCGGTCGCCACCGACTGCGCCAGGATCACCGCTGCCATCGACACGGCGGTCATCGCCAGCGCTGACGTGTCGTGCACCGTCACCACGGGGACGCGCAGAGGGGGCAGGCCACCGGGGACGTGGCCGATGACCTCGACGCCGTGCGAGGGAAGGTCCCACAGCACGCTGACGACGATGGAGACGGTCACGGCGAGCAGGGCTGCGGGCACCCGCTTGGCGGTCCTGCGGAGCAGGGGGACCCCGAGCAGCACGGCCGTTGCCACACCGACGGTGGCCAGGGACGCCTGGGGCAGTGCGGCGACCGAGCCGATGAGCGTGCCGAGGGCGTTGTCGGCGTGGACGGTCACGCCCAGCAGCTCCGGCAGCTGGCCGATCGCCACCGACACGCCGACGCCGGACAGGAAACCGACCAGCACGGTGCGGGACAGGAAGTTGGCCAGGAAGCCGAGCCGAGCCACCCGGGCGACCACGAGGAACACGCCGGTGACGAGCGTCACGAGGGCGACGAGCTGCACGTAGCGCGGTGACCCCGGCAGCGCCAGGGCAGCGACACCGGCCGCCATGATCGCTGCCGTCGCGGAGTCGGCGGCCACCACCAGGTGACGCGAGGAGCCGAGCACCGCGAAGACCGCCATCGGCACGAGCATCGTGTAGAGCCCGGTCTCGACCGGCATACCGGCGATGCGGGCGTAACCGAGGACCTCGGGGATGCCGAGCGCCGCGAGGCTGAGCCCGGCCAGCACCTCCCGCGGGACACCCCGACCCGAGATCGGCAGCACGCCTCGCAGCACGGGAAGGCGGAAGGCCCTGGCGGCCACCGGCCCCCCGCTCGGTCCCACGGGGTCGCACCTGTCCTCCACGACGGGCTACGGCATGGCTCGGGTGAGGGGCGAATCGCCCGCGGCGAGGTGTGCCTGGACCCGGGCGATGTCGTCCTCAGGAAGGGCACCGGCCAGCAGAGCGACCGTACACACCCTGGCGACTGCGCCGAGGTCGATCCAGGAGCTCATGTGCGTGATCCCGTCTGCGGCGGTTCCGCGGGCTGGACGGGTCCCGACGCGTTGGTGGTGCTCTGGATACTACGACCGTCCAGTCGGTGTTGACGTTGGCCGCCGTGACTGCGTGGTGGCGCGAGGCCCTGAACACGGCTGCGCCGACCGTCAGGGGGCCCACGAACAGGACGACCATCCCGACGGTCCCTCCCAGGGCGAAGGTGACGAGAGAGGCGGCGGCGGGCATGGTGAGCAGCCAGGCCAGCCCCGTTCGCCGCGCGAGGTGCCACCGCACCTCCGCACCTCGCTTGCCGACCCCGCTGCCCAGGGTGGAGCCGGTGGCCACGTGGGTGGTCGACAGCGCCTGCCCGAAGTGCGAGGAGACGAGGATGATCGCCGCGGGCGCGGTCTCAGCGGCGTCCTGGCGTCCGGGGTCACGCTCGTCAGAAGCGGTAGCCGAAGCGCTCGATGTCGGCGGCGAAAGCCCGCCCGACCGCCTCGCGGGTGTCGTCGTCATACAGCTCGCGGTAGTCGCCACGAGCGCTGGTGTTCTTGCGCGGCAACGAGATCCCGGTCAGCCCGCGCGCCGCACAGAGCGCCGCAAAGTCGTCGTCGAGGGTCTCGACCCGCAGCACGGTGTCGACCTTGAGCTCGCCCGACCCGTCGCCGGCGAAGTCGGTGAAGGTCGTGAAGGCCGATCCCTGCCCCCCGCGCAGCACGTAGTCGCGGAAGTCGAGCTCCCTCGCCCGGTCGTGCGACTGCGGCACGGTCTGGCGCTGGTAGTGGTAGACCGAGACCATCCGGTCCCACGGGTTGCGCACGACGGCGACCCGGTGCATCCCGGTCACGGCCCGCCGCCAGGCGAAGAGACGCTCGAACTCCCTCGCGTTCATGTGCTTCCACGGGCCCGGCCGGCGCAGGGCCTGGTGACCCGCCCGGGCGTAGGCCTCCCACACCGCCGACCGGTGCCCGTGCAGCGCAGCCTCGATCGAGCTCGACCCCGCCTTGTTGTAGGCGAGGAAGACCAGGTCGAGATCGGGCAGCACCATCACGAGGGGTCACGCTACCGGCCCGCCTATGCTGGGCGCGCCCGATTCGACCGGGTGCCGGCCACCAGGAGGACCCGTGACGCTCGACGCCGTGGCCGCCCTGCGACCCTCACGGCGGCAGGGCCCGCCCACCACCTGGCGGGTGGTCGGCACCGTCGCGGCTGCCGCCCTCGCCCTGGCGTCCTGGTTCTGCGCGGCCGTCCCCCAGGAGTTCTCACCCGTCGTCTGGCCGGGCGTCGTCCCCTGGCGACCGGAGGGCGGCTCCAACCTCGCCGCCTCGGTCGCGATCCTCGCGATGGGCACCCTCGTCTACTGCTGGTGGGCGCTACGGGACGCGCCCGTGGGCCTGGGCTGGGCGCGTCGTACCGCCGCCTGCTGGTGCGGCCCGCTGCTGCTCAGCGCACCGCTCTACAGCCGCGACCTCTACTCGTATGCCGCGCAGGGCCTCATGCTCCACTCGGGTCTCGACCCCTACACGCAGGGCGTGCGCGCGCTCGACTCGCCGTGGGTCGACGCCGTCGCGCGCACCTGGCTGGACACCCCCGCCCCCTACGGGCCGGTCTTCCTGGTGCTGACCCGCGTCGTGGCGGGCGTCGCCGGCGGCCACCTGCTGGTCGCGCTCGCGCTGCTGCGTCTGCTCGCCGTGCTCGCGGTCGTCGCCCTGGCCTGGGGCGTGCCCGCCGTCGCGCGCCGGCTCGGTGGTGACGAGCGCTCGCAGGTGCGGGCGCTGTGGCTGGGCGTGCTCACCCCGGTCGTGGGCGGGCACCTGGTCTCGGGCGCCCACAACGACGCGCTGATGGTGGCCGGCGTGGTCGCGGCCGTGGTCGTCGCCCTCGACCGGCAGTGGGCCGTCGCGATGCTGCTCGTCAGCCTGGCGGCTGCGGTCAAGGCCCCGGCCGCGGTGGTGGTGCCGTTCCTCGCCCTGCTGTGGGCGGGCGACGGCGGGCGGCTGCACGACTGGCGCCGTCTCGTGGCCCGGGCGCTGCTCGCGTCGGCGCTGACGGGGGCCGTCTTCGGCGGGCTGAGCCTCGCCACCGGTCTCGGCTTCCGATGGCTCGGCGCCCTCGGAGCCCCCGGCCAGGCGTCGAACTGGACGGCCGTCTCCACCGCCTGGGGCACCCTCGCCGGCTGGGTGGGCGGCGCCGACAGGGGCGCCAGCGTGACCTCGGGGGCGCGCACCGCCGCCTTCGCGCTGCTCGGCGTGCTGCTCGTGCTGCTGTGGCTCGACGCCGCCCGCCACGCCCACGACCCCCGCCTCGTGTGCCGCAACGCCGCCCTCGCCCTGCTGGCCGTCGCCCTGCTCTCACCGGCCTTCTACGCCTGGTACCTCCTGTGGGCGCTGCCGCTGCTGGCCGCCACCCTGCGGGACCGGCGGGCCCTCACCGGATTCGCCCTGCTGGCTGCCCTGCTCGCCTTCGCCGCTCTGCCCGGGGGTTACGGTCTGGCCTACTCGACGACGTCGGTGGGCGCGCCGGTCGTCGTCGTGACCAGCCTGGTCCTGGCCGGCCGGGGCGTGCAGCGGCTGCTGGCCTACCCGTGGCGGCGGCTGTTCACGATCGAGCCGGGGCCGAGCCTGCCCTCGACCAGCCGGTAATACTGCGAGGCGAGCCCGCCAGTCGGATGACAGAGTGCTCTCATGCGCGAGATCGTCCAGAGCAAGAAGCTGCAAGGCGTGCGGTACGACGTGCGCGGGCCGATCCTCGTCGAGGCGCAGCGGCTCGAGGCCGAGGGACACAAGATCCTCAAGCTCAACATCGGCAACACCGCGCCCTTCGGCTTCGAGGCCCCCGAGTCCATGGTCGCCGACATGGTGCGCCACCTGCCCGACTCGCAGGGCTACAGCGACAGCCGTGGCATCTACTCCGCGCGCACCGCGGTGGCGCAGTACTACCAGTCGCACGGGCTGACCGACACGCTCGTGGACGACGTCTACATCGGCAACGGCGTCAGCGAGCTGATCTCGATGGTGCTGACCGCCTTCGTCGACGACGGCAACGAGATCCTCGTGCCGGCACCCGACTACCCGCTGTGGACGGGCGCCGTCACCCTCGCCGGGGGCACCCCGGTGCACTACCGCTGTGACGAGAGCAACGGCTGGGCGCCGGACCTCGACGACCTCGAGGCCAAGATCACCCCGGCCACGCACGCGCTGGTCATCATCAACCCCAACAACCCGACCGGCGCGGTCTACTCCGACGAGATCGTGCGCGGCCTGGTCGACATCGCGCGACGGCACCGGCTGGTCGTCATGGCCGACGAGATCTACGAGAAGATCATCTTCGACGACTCGGTGCACCACCACGCCGCGACGTTCGCCGCCGACGATGTCCTGTGCCTGACCTTCTCGGGGCTGTCGAAGGCCTACCGCGTCTGCGGCTACCGCGCGGGATGGGTGATGGTCTCGGGCCCGAAGCACCTGGCGGCCGACTTCCTCGAGGGGATCACCCTGCTGGCCAACATGCGGATGTGCGCCAACGTGCCCGGCCAGCACGCGATCCAGACCGCGCTCGGTGGATACCAGTCGATCACCGAGCTGATCGTGCCCGGTGGCCGGTTCTACGAGCAGAGCAAGCTGGCCACGACGCTGCTCAACCAGATCCCCGGCGTGAGCTGTGTCGAGCCCAGGGGCGCGCTCTACTGCTTCCCGAGACTGGATCCTGCCGTCCACCACATCGTCGACGACGAGCGCTTCGTCATCGACCTGCTGCGCGCCAAGAAGCTGCTCGTCACCCACGGCACCGGCTTCAACTGGTTCGACCCCGACCACTTCCGGCTCGTGGCCCTGCCCGACGCCGACGTGCTCACCGAGGCCATCCACCGGATCGGTGACTTCCTGAGCACCTACTCGCAGGACTGATCCGGCGCCCGGCGAGGCTCACGCCAGCGGGCGCAGCCCGTCGACGAGCGACGTGGTGGGTCGGCCGATGAGAGCGGCGAGCTGACCCGTCTGCCGGGCGAGGTCGCCGTGGTCGATGGCGGTGTCCACGCTCGCGACGAAGCCCGCCGTGCCCTCGTCGAGACCCGCCTGCTGCAGGGCCGCTACCTGCTCCTGCGCCGAGACCCGGGTGACGGTCACGGGCCGGCCGATCACCTCGGCGACGGCGGCGGCGAGCACCTCCTGCGGCCAGGCGTCGTCACCCGACAGCTCGTAGACGTCGTCGAGCTCAGCGACCGGGGTGGTGAGCACCACGGCAGCGGCCCGGGCGTAGTCGGCGCGCGAGGCACTGGCAACCAGCCCGGTCTGGGCGCTCGTCAGGACCGTGCCCGTCGCGGCCGCCGCGCCGAGCGTGGAGGCGTAGTTCTCGTGGTACCACCCGTTGCGCAGCAGGGTGTGGGCCACGCCGGTCTGACGCAGGTGCTCCTCGGTGGCGACGTGCTCCGGCGCGAAGC
This sequence comes from Dermatophilaceae bacterium Soc4.6, assembly GCA_039889245.1. Lineage (NCBI taxonomy): Bacteria > Bacillati > Actinomycetota > Actinomycetes > Micrococcales > Dermatophilaceae > Dermatophilaceae bacterium Soc4.6. Next base: position 2,259,580 of record JAZGVH010000002.1, read on the forward strand.
CGATGGTGGAGGAGCCGGCGCCGAGCAGGCTGGTGTAGGCGATGTGCCCCACGCCGGCAGCGATCGCGGCGTCGACGACGACCGCGTGCTGGCGGGCCCGCTGGCCGATGGCGCTGCCCGACACCAGCAGCAGCCGGTCGACCCCGGCGAGCGCCGCCTCCATCGCGGCGCCGTCGTCGTAGTCGGCGAGGCGCACGGTGACGCCGAGGTCAGCGAGGTCGGCGGCCTTGGTCGCGTCGCGAGCGACGGCGACGACCTCGGTGGCGGGCACCCGGGTCAGCAGCTCGTCGACGACGAGGCGGCCGAGCTGTCCGGTGGCGGCGGTGACGGCGATGGTCATGGTGGACCTCTTTCAGGTAGGTGAACGGGCTGGGTCGGAACGACACTAACTGAATGTTAGTGCTCACTCAAGGTTAGCGCTACCCGGCTGATAGCTTGGACCCAAGCAGACGACGAGGAGCCGTGATGACCGCAGGAGTCGACCCGGCACCCGGCTACGACGTCTTCGCCACCCGCTGCCCCTCGCGGCAGACCCTCGAGACGGTCACCGGCCGATGGGGAGCGCTGACGCTGGCCGCCCTCGCCGACGGTCCGATGCGCTTCGGGGTGCTGCGCCGTCGGGTGGACGGCGTCAGCGAGAAGATGCTGTCGCAGACCCTCAAGCTGCTGGAGGCCGACGGCCTCGTCACCCGCACCGACCACGGCAGCGTCCCGCCACGGGTCGACTACGCGCTCACGAGCGCCGGCTCGGTCGTCGCCGTCGCCGTCATGCGGCTCGTCGACGCCGTGTATGCCGTGCAGCCGGCCGTGCAGCAGGCCCGCGACGCCACCTGACGCAACAGGGCTCAGGGACCCGAGCTCCGGGTCACGAAGAGGACGACGCCGGCGATCACCGCCAGGATCGCGAGCGCGAGGAACACGGTGCCGATGATCCCCAGGATGCGGCCGACGACCGCGAGCCCCCGCGAGCCTGCTGGGATCTCGCCCGTCTCGACCTTGCGCAGTGCCCCGTTCGCGACGACGATCGCCACCGGGCCGAGCAGCCACAGCCCGACGACCGAGAAGACCCCGAGGACGAAGGCGACGGTCGCCTGACCGCTCGACGCCGTGCTGGTCTGCGTGACGGCCGGCTGCCCGGGATCCGCCTCGAGGTCGCTCACCCGCACCACGCTAGCGCCGCCCGTGGTCCCATGGGGCGGGGGAGCGCACGCTCCCCCGCCCCGGCACTGGAAGAGGCCCCCCTTGACCCTCACCGTCACCGCCCTCGTCGTCGCCGGTGGCGGCTCGACCCGCTTCGGGGCCGACAAGCTCGACCAGCCCCTCGGGGGCACGACGGTGCTCGGGCACCTGCTCGACTCGCTGCCTCCCGACTGGCCGGTCGTCGTCGTGGGCCCGACCCGCGAGGTCGCCCGCCCGGTCACCTGGGTGCGCGAGGAGCGGCCCGACGGTGGCCCGCTCGCCGCGATCGACGCCGGGCTGGGCCACGTCGACACCGACCTCGTGGTCGTCCTCGGCGGCGACATGCCGTTCGCCGGGCCCGTGGCGCGGCGCCTCACCGAGACCCTCACCGAGGCGCTCTCCGACTCCGACGACTTCGGCGTCACGGCGACGACCGTACGCGGGCGCAGCCGGGGCGGCCACCCGCTGCTGACGGCCTACGTCACCGAGGTGGCTCGCACGGCCATGCCCCGGAGCCCGTATGCCGGCCGCGCCGGCGCGCTGCTCGAGGCCGTGCCCCACCTCGTGCTCAAGGTCGCCTCCGACGACCTGCTCGACGTCGACACCCCCGAGCAGCTGGAGGACGCCCGTCGTAGGTTGGAGGCATGAAGGCGATCACGATCCCGACCCCCGGCGGCCCCGACGCGCTCCAGCTGGCCGACGTGCCCGATGCGGTGGCTGGCGAGGGCGAGGTGCTGGTCGACGTCGTCGCCGCCGGTGTCAACCGCGCCGATGTGCTGCAGCGGCAAGGGTTCTACGACCCGCCAGCCGGCACCTCGCCCTACCCGGGCCTCGAGGTGAGCGGCCGGGTGAGCGCCCTCGGCGGCGGCGACACGGGCGAGTGGCAGGTCGGTGACGAGGTCTGCGCCCTGCTCACCGGCGGAGGGTATGCCGCGAAGGTCGCCGTCCCCGCCGGGCAGCTGCTGCCCGTCCCCGTCGGGGTCGGGCTGGTCGAGGCCGCAGCGCTGCCCGAGGTCGTGGCGACGGTGTGGTCCAACGTCTTCATGACCGCCAACCTCCAGCCGGGACAGGTGTTCCTGGTCCACGGGGGGTCGTCGGGCATCGGCACGATGGCCATCCAGCTGGCCCGCGAGGTCGGCGCCCGGGTGGCCGTCACCGCCGGCTCGGCCGACAAGCTCGAGGCCTGTCGGGCCCTCGGCGCCGAGATCCTGGTCAACTACCGTGACGAGGACTTCGTCGCGCGGGTCAAGGACGCGACCGACGGCCACGGGGCCGACGTGGTGCTCGACATGGTCGGCGCGGCGTACCTCGCTCGCAACGTCGACGTGCTCGCCACCGCCGGACGCCTCGTGGTCATCGGCCTGCAGGGCGGCGCGAAGGCCGAGCTCGACCTCGGCGCCCTGCTCACCAAGCGCGGCGCCGTCATCGCCACCACCCTCCGCGCCCGCCCCGCGGCCGAGAAGGCGACGATCATCGCCGCGGTGCGCGAGCACGTCTGGCCGCTGATCGCGGCAGGTCGGGTGACGCCCGTCATCCAGGGCACGCACCCGCTCGCGGAGGCCGGGACGGCGCAGTCGCTCATGGAGGGCTCGACCCACATCGGCAAGATCCTGCTCACCGTCTGACCCCTTGCCCCGGGCGACACGATGAGTGCGAGGGCAGACGCCGGGACCGTCTCCACTGATCCGGTTCTGGTCCTCGACGAGGTGACCCGGGTGCACGGTGAGGCGGCGACCCAGGTGCGGGCCCTCGACGGCGTCTGCCTCACCGTGCGCGCCGGCGGGCTCGTGGCCGTGATGGGTCCCAGCGGGTCGGGCACGTCGTCGCTGCTCAACCTCGCGGGGGGCTCGACCGCCCGACGAGCGGGAGCGTGCGCATCCACGGCACCGACGTCGGCAGCCTCAAGTCCGGCGACCTCGCCCGGCTGCGCCGACGGTCGCCTTCGACCCGGTGGGCCCGATCACCCCGGAGGTGCAGGGCTCCCTACAGGCTGCGCTCGACCGGCTGCTGCCGGGTGCGCGCATCGACGTCGAGCCCGGCTACGACGGCGATGCGACGCTGAGGCTGGTGTCGCTCATCGCCTTCGGCGTGGTCGCCTTCCTCACCCTGGTCGCCACCCTCATCGCGACGGCGTCGTCGCAGGCCGAGAGCCAGGCCTTCTCCGGCACCCTCGCCGCGTGCAGCCGGCGCTCGCCCACCGTCACCCGCCGCCTCACCTGACCCGCGCGGGCTCGCCGCTCGGTGCCACGCCTAGGGAATGGTCCGATCTGACTATCGTCCGGTCGCTCGCACAACCGACAAGATGGAAGACGGCTGCCCGTGCGGTGCAGCCATGTCTGCCCCGCCCTGCCCCTGTGGCAGCCACGGAGCGGCAGGGGGAGCTCGCTCACCCTGCCGCTTCCGGGCACCCGCGCCGCCGTCACGACCACCCCGTTCCGCCCGTGGGGTCGTGCGGCAGGATGGTCGTCATGAGCGATCAGGTCATCCCCGCTGCGTCCGGTGCCCCCGCTGCGTCCGGTGCCCCCGACGGGGACGGCGCCTCCGAGGGACGTGTCGTCGTCGTCACCCAGGACGGCATGGGCGTCGCCTCACCGGCGGGGGGTCGCGACGGTCCGGGCACCAACCCCGCCGACCTCGTCGAGCAGCCGGCGAAGGTCATGCGCATCGGCTCGATGATCAAGAACCTGCTCGACGAGGTCAAGGGTGCCCCGCTCGACGACGCCGGGCGCGCCCGCCTCGCCGACATCCACGGCCGCTCGATCATGGAGCTCAAGTCGGGCCTGGCCCCCGAGCTCGTCGACGAGCTCGACCGGCTCGTGCTGCCCTTCGCGGGGCAGACCCCGTCGGACGCCGAGCTGCGCATCGCGCAGGCCCAGCTCGTCGGCTGGCTCGAGGGGCTCTTCCACGGCATCCAGACCGCCCTCTTCGCGCAGCAGATGGCGGCCCAGCAGCAGCTGCAGGGTATGCGGGCGCTGCCGCCGGGTCAGCCGCAGGCCGACGCCGCTGCGGAGTCACCTCCGGGTGCCAGCGGTCTCGGTGGGCACCCCGGGCCGACGGGGCAGTACCTCTGACCCGTTGCCGCTGACCAGCCGTCAGGAGGCGACCGGTGCCCCGGCCGCCAGCTCAGGCGCAGACGAGACCGCCGAGACCTCGTACGCCTCGATGAAGGCGCAGGCGATCTTGCGGTGACCGGGGTCGCCGGGGTGGAAGAAGTCGCCGGCCAGCTCGGTGAGGATCTTCGTGTCGACGGTGTGCGTCTCGACCGTGGCGAGCACGAGGTCGGGGAAGTCGGCGACGACCTCCCGCACGACCCGGGCGAGCTGCGCGGCGGCGTCGATCCGGCCACCCCACTGGAACTGCGGCACGTCACCCACGAGCGATCCCGGCGGCAGCTGGGAGCATACGAGCCGGAGGTCCCGGCGGAAGGCTTCCGGGTCGGTGCGCCCGGCGTCGTTGGCGCCGACGCAGAGGGTGACGAGCGTGGCGTCGGGGGGCAGCGGCAGCTGGGCTGCGATCAGGTCGGCGATCTTCGCGCCGTAGACCGCCCGGTTGTCCACCCGCAGCGGGTGGCCGGTGCTCGCCTCGACGTGGCTGACGAAGCGTCCCAGCCACGAGGTGCTCGGACGGGACGAGCCGGTGCCCACCGTCAGGGAGTCACCCAGGGTGACGAGGAGGGTCTCGCCGTGCTGAGCCCGTCGGGCCCAGTGCCGCCCCCACGGTCCCACCGACAGCCGCACCCGCAGGGCGCGCGCGACCACGACGGTCGGGGCGAGGACGGCGAGCGTCGCGAGCGCCCTGGATGCGGTGCGCGTCGCCGTGTGTGCCGGGCGGGTCGTCATGCAGGAGGTTCGGGGCCGACCGGCCCGTCGGATGCCCCCCGCCACTCCCCGGCCCACTTGACGGGGGGTCAGCCGAGGGCGGCGGCCGCCGCCCGGCCCGCAGTCCGGCCCGAGAAGAGGCAGCCGCCGAGGAAGGTGCCCTCGAGCGAGCGGTAGCCGTGCACCCCGCCGCCGCCGAAGCCGGCGACCTCGCCCGCGGCATACAGGCCGGGGACCGGGGTGCCGTCGGCACGGAGCACGCGGGCCTCGAGGTCGGTCTGCAGGCCGCCGAGCGACTTGCGGGTGACGACCGACAGGCGCACCGCGATGAGCGGCCCGTGGGCGGGGTCGAGCAGGCGGTGCGGGGTGGCGACCCGACTAAGGCGGTCGCCGCGGTAGGTGCGCGCGCCGTGGATCGCGGTCACCTGCGCGTCCTTGCTGTAGCGGTTGCCCATCTCGCGGTCGCGCTCGACCACCTGCCGCTCGACGTGGCCCGGGTCGAGCGGGGCGTCGGGGGTCAGCGCGTTCATCTTGGCCACGAGCTCGCCGATCGTGTCGGCCTGCACGAAGTCGACCCCGTGGTCGAGGAACGCCTGCACGGGCGCCGGCGCCCCGGGCCGCACCCGACCCAGCACCTGGGTGAGGGACCGGTCGGTGAGGTCGGGATTCTGCTCCGAGCCCGAGAGGGCGAACTCCTTCTCGATGATCGAGCGGGTCAGCACGAACCACGAGTGGTCGTGCCCCGTGCCGCGCAGGTGCGCGAGGGTGCCGAGGGTGTCGAAGCCGGGGAAGAGCGGCGGCGGCAGCCGGTCACCGTTGCCGTCGAGCCAGAGCGAGCTCGGGCCGGGCAGGATGCGGATGGCGTGGCTCGGCCAGATCGGGTCCCAGTTGTGCACCCCCTCGACGTAGTGCCACATGCGGTCGCCGTTGATGACGTGCCCGCCGGCGCGCTCGCTGATCGACAGCATCCGGCCGTCGACGTGGGTCGGCACCCCGGTGACCATCCGCTCGGGTGGGCGGCCCAGCCGCGACGGCCACGCGGCGCGCACGAGGTCGTGGTTGCCGCCGATGCCACCGGAGGTGACCAGCGTGACCCCCGCAGTGAGCGAGAAGTCGCCGACGCCCTCGCGCGAGGTGGTCACCCCGCGGGGCTGTGTCGCCGGGGCGAGCAGGGTGCCGCGGACCCCGGTGACCGTGCCCCCCTGCACGAGCAGCTCGTCGACCTGGTGACGGAAGGCGAAGCGCAGCAGGCCGTCGCGCTCGGCCTGCACGGCGCGCCGCACGAAGGGCTCGACGACGCCCGGGCCGGTGCCCCAGGTGACGTGGAAGCGCGGCACGGAGTTGCCGTGGCCGCCGGCGCGGCCGTCTCCGCGCTCGGCCCAGCCGACCAGGGGAAACCAGCGCATTCCCTTGTCGTGCAGCCAGGCCCGCTTCTCACCCGCCGCGAAGTCGACGTAGGCGCGCGCCCACAGCCCGGGCCAGTGGTCCTCGGGCCGGTCGAAGCCGGCCGTTCCCTGCCAGTCCTGCCAGGCCAGCTCGGCCGAGTCCTTGATGCCCATCCGCCGCTGCTCGGGCGAGTCGACGAGGAAGAGCCCGCCGAAGGACCAGAACGCCTGGCCGCCCAGGTTGGCCCGAGACTCCTGCTCGACGACCAGCACCCGCCGGCCCCGGTCGGTGAGCTCGGTGGCCGCCACGAGACCCGCGAGGCCCGCTCCGACGACGATCGCGTCCGCATCTGTGTCGTGCATGGCGCGAGACTACGGCGGCCGGCTGGCCGACGCCTCATACGGGTGTGCTAGACGTATGGAGTGACCGCTCACCCTCCTGCTCGCCTGCGCCCCGCCCCCGGGTGGACGGTGCTCTCCGCTGCGGTGGCGCCGGTCGCCCTGATGACGGGCTGGCTCGCGGCGGGGTCGGCGACCCCGGGCTACGACCCTGTGCGGTCGTCGGTGAGCGCGCTCGCCGCCGGTGACCTGCCGAACCGGTGGATCATGACCCTCGCCCTCGTGGTCACCGGCCTCGCCTACCTGGTGACGGCGGTCGGCCTGCGGACGGCCGACGGTGCCGGACGCGGCCTGCTCGGGCTCGGCGGGGTCGCCACCTTGATCATGGCGTGGATCCCCAACGCGCACGCGGCCCACAACAGCCTCGGGCACATGATCCCCAGCTACATCGCCTTCGTGTCGCTGTCGATCTGGTCGGCGGTCGTGGCCCGCAACGTGCCCGGGGCACCGGCCGTGCTCCGGCCCCGCTTCGGCCAGGTGACGGCGGTCGTGCTGTTCCTGCTCTTCATCGTGCTCGTCGCCGACATCGTCACGGGCGGCGCGACCCTCGGGCTGCGCGAGCGGGTGCTGCTGACGGCCCAGTCGGTCGTGCCGCTGGTCGTCACGCTGGGCGTGGTGCGGCTGCGCAGCCCCGCTCTGCCGGAGCCGGCCTTCCAGGCCTGACCTCGTGGACCCTGGTCGGCCCGGAGAGGTCCGCGGGCGCCGCGCGACTCAGGCCCGCACGGTGGGCCGCTGGGTGGGCGCCGTGGTGCGGTGGGTCGCGATCGTCGCTGCCTGCTACCTCGGGGGTGTGGCGGCGACGAACCTCGCCCCGACCACCGTCGAGACCACCAACTACTCGGCCACGATCCGCCTGTCGCCCGTGCCCACCCGCACCGCGGTGCTCCACAGCCCCACGATCGTGGGTGACGTCGACCTGGGCTTCCGCTCGCCCGTCATCGCCCCCGGCATCGAGGTCTCCGCTTCGGTCAAGGACACGATCACGTCGGTCTTCACCAGCCGCGACATCGACATCGCCACCCTGCAACCGAGCCCGGACGAGATCTCGACCGCCCTGGCCGCGGCCGCGCAGGGCGTGGGATGGCGGTTCGTCTCGGGCGCGGGCGTGGTGGCCCTGGCTCTCTCGCTCGCCCTGCACTACTCGAGGTGGCGTCGCCGCTCCGACCTGCGCCACCTCGGCATCGTGCTCAGCGCCCTGCTCGTCGCCTGCCTGGCCACCGGCGGCGGGATCGTCGTGACCTACCGCCAGTCGACCTTCGAGAGCTTCCGCACGACCGGGCTGCTGCTGCAGGTGGAGCGCAACCGGGCCCTGCTGCAGGACATCTCGTCCCGCTCGTCTCAGATCACCCCCTACGTGCTCAACCTGCTGGCCCTGTCGAAGTCGCTGCAGGAGAACCTCGTGCCGGCCGACCTCAACCAGGAGGTCTCGACCCGCGTGCTGCTGGTCTCCGACGTGCACGGTCAGAACCAGTACGGCCTGATGCGCTCGATCATCGACGCCGAGCAGATCGACGCGGTGATCGACACCGGTGACCTGGTCAACTTCGGCACGGTCACCGAGGCCGACGCGGCTGGTGTCTTCTCGGGAATCAAGTCCCTCGGGGTGCCCTACATCTTCACCACCGGCAACCACGACCAGTCGTCGCCCACTGACCGGGCGCTGCGCGACCGGATGGGCCGGGTCCCCAACGTCGTGCTGCTCCAGCCGAGCGAGACGGCATACACGACCTATCTGCTGCACGGGCTGCGAGTGGCCGGCTTCGACGACCCGCGCTACTTCGGCGACGACGCGATGGACACCGACCGGAAGCAGCAGCCGGCCGTCGACGCGTTCAACCGGTCGATGGCCGACCAGCCGGTGCCCGACGTGGTCGTGGCCCACGAGCCGGGCGCGGCGGCCGGGGCCGACCGGGCTCAGGTGCGCGTCAACGGGCACCTGCACACGGCCGCCATCGACGGCAGCCGGATCACCGTGGGGACCTTCACCGGGGGCGGCGTCGTCTCGCACTACGTCGAGGAGCCGGACGGCGAGCTGCGCGGCCAGCCCTACGCCTTCGACATCGCGGCCTTCGACACCTCGTGCCGGCTGGCCACGCTCACCCGCTACGAGTACCGCAACCTGCTCGAAGGGGCCCCGGTCTACGACAACGTCACCGTCGTCAACGGCGCCACCATCCAGACCGCCCGGCAGGCGGGGGCAGCCGAGCGCAGCTGCTCCGCCGCCGACCCCCCCGAGCAGATCCCGGTGCCACTGGTCCCCGCCGACACCCCGGCGGTCGACGCGACCACCCAGTAACCAGCGCCATCCACCCACCCCTGACATCGCGTTCCGAACAAGGGAAACCCGCCGTTCGGCGGGTCGGACGCCGTCAGAACAGCGGGTCGGAACGCGGAACTGGGTGGCTGGGGCGGGGCGGGCGGAGGCAGAATCAGGCCCATGGGTCAGAGGATGTTCGTCGCCGTCGTGCCGCCCGACGAGGTCGTCGAGCACCTCGAGGAGTTCCTCGAGCCACGCCGGGACCACGGGATGCCGTGGATCCACCCCGGGCAGTGGCACGTCACCCTCGCGTTCATGGAGTCGGTCGGGGCGGCCGCCGAGCTCGAGCTGGAGGAGCGGCTCGCCGACGCGGCGGGCCGGCGGCGGCCGATGACGGTGCGCCTCGCCGGAGCCGGCACCTTCCCCGATCCCGTTGCGGCGCGGGTGATCTGGCTGGGGTTACAGGATGGCGACGACGCCAACGATGCGGCCGGTGGGCCGCTCGGCGAGCTGCACCGCCTTGCGGTCAACGTGCGGGCCGCCGCCTCCACCTCGGGCGCCCCCGTGGACGGCAAGCCCTTCCACCCGCACCTGTCCCTGGCCCGGCTCAAGCGGCCCGTCGAGGCCACCCGCTGGCTGCGGGTCCTCGACACCTACCGCGGCCCGGCGTGGCAGGTCGACGAGGTCGAGCTCATCGCCTCGCACCTGCACGAGGGCCCGAGCCGCCGACCGCGGCACGAGACGGTGAGCCGTTTCGCCCTCGGGGAAGACGCCCGACGCGGAGCCCGGGGCACCTGGGCCGGCTGACGACCGCTGACGACCGCTCAGGCCGGCGGCTTCCACCGGTACTCCACCTCGGGCCGACCGTTGCCCGTGTGCCGTGAGGCCCTCGTCGCGAGCCCCGACTCGGCGAGGTGCTCGAGATAGCGCCGGGCCGTCACGCGGGCAACCCCGACCGCGTCGCCGACCTCGCTGGCCGAGGCGGCGCCCCGGTCGCGCACGGCCCCGAGCACGCGGCCCCAGACGTCTTCGGCGAGACCCTTGGGCAACGGGTTCGCGCCCGTGTGCCGCACGCCGGCCATGACCGCGTCGACGTCGCCCTGGGTCGCGACCACCTCCTGCCCGCCGGTGCGGTCACGGAAGGCGCGGTAGCCCTCGAGCCGGTCGCGCAGCATGGCGAAGACGAAGGGCTTGAGGAGGTACTGCACCACCCCGAGCGACACCGCGGCGCGCACCACCTCGAGGTCGCGGGCCGACGTCACCGCCACGACGTCGGCGAGCAGACCCTGCGACCGCATGGCCCGCACCACGTCGAGGCCGTGCCCATCGGGCAGGTGCATGTCGAGCAGGACGAGGTCGACGGACTCGGTCGCCAGCAACCGCAACGCATCTCGGCCGGTGTGCACCGCACCGACGACGGTGAAGCCGGGCACCCGCCTGACGTAGGCCGTGTGTGCCGCCGCCGCGATCGGCTCGTCCTCGACCACGAGCACCGTCAAGTCAGGTCGCGCCTCCGGCGCGGTGGGCTCTCGGACGCCGCCCGGTGGCTGCTCGCTCACGGGACCGGCCCGACGCCGGCCGCCGCCAGTGGCAGCCGCACCGTCCACGTCGCACCGGGGGGCTCCGACACCGACACCGTGCCACCGAGCCGGCTCGTGCACTGCTGCACGAGGGCGAGCCCGAGACCCCGGCCGGCGGAGCCGTCGGGCGTCGGCTTCGACGACCAGCCGCGGGTGAAGGCGCGTGCAGTCTGCTGCGCGTCGAGGCCGGGGCCGTTGTCGCTGACCTCGAGCACGCATGCACCCGGCTCGAGGTGGGCGGTGAAGCCGACCCGGCCCTGCGGCATACCGGCGACGGCGTCGAGGGCGTTGTCGAGCAGGTTGCCGACGATCGTGACGAGGTCGCGGGCCGGGGCGAGGCCGCCGGGGACCCGCGTCGAGGCCTGCACGCGGAAGTCGACGCCCCGCTCGCTGGCCTGCGCCGCCTTCCCCAGCAACAGGGCCGTGAGGGCGGGCTCGCCCACCGCGGCCACGAAGTCGTCCGTCAGTCGCTGGGACGAGGTCAGCTCGTCGGTGGCGAAGCGCAGGGCCTCGGCGGTGCGGCCGAGCTCGATGAGCGAGATGACCGTGTGCAGCCGGTTGGCCGCCTCGTGCGCCTGCGAGTGCAGCGCGTCGGCGAGGCCGCGGGCCGAGTCGAGCTCACCCGTCAGCGCCTCGAGGTCGGTCCGGTCGCGCAGGGTCGTGACGGTGCCGAGGTCACGGCCCTCCCACCGGGCGCGCGCCTGGTTCAGCACGAGCACCCGGGCCGCCGTGACGTGCAGCTCGTCGGTGCGCGGCTCGCCGCTCGCGAGCGCGCCGGCGAGGTCGGGGGCCAGACCGAGGTCGCCCACCGGCCGCCCCACCGGGTCGACCTCGCCGTCGAGGCCGAGCAGGCGCCTGCCCTCGTCGTTGACCAGCCCCACCCGTCCGTCGTGGTCGACGAGCACGAGACCCTCGCGCACGGCGTGCAGGACGGCGTCGTAGTAGTCGTACATCCGGCGCAGCTCGGAGCTGTTCATCCCGTGCGTCTGCCGGCGCACGTGCCGGGCGACCAGCCAGGTGCCGAGCCCGGCGAAGGCGGCGACGAGCAGCCCCGCGAGCAGCAGACCGGGCACCTGCGCGGCGACCTGGTCGCTGACCGCCGTGAGCCCGATGCCCACCGCGACGAGCGCGACGACCGGGCGCCCGCGCTCGCCCCCGGCGAAGACCGGCACGACCGCACGGGTCGACGGCCCGAGGGTGCCGGGGTAGTCCTCCACGACCTCGCCCCCCGCGAGCGCCTCGGCGGTGTGACCGACGAAGGCGCCGCCGATCTTGGTCGGGTCGGGGTGGGTGAAGCGGGTGCCCTGCGGGTTCATGATCGTGATGAAGTCGGTGTCGGTCTCGCGGCGCACTCGCTCGGCATACGGCTGGAGCACCGCTGTCACGGCCGACCGGTCCGCGCCGGTGACCGCCCTGACGACGTAGGGGTCGGAGGCGAGGGTGCTCGCGACCGCGAGCACCCGCTGGCGGGCCTGCTCCTGGGTGGCGGCACGGGCCTGCACGTAGGCCCCCACGAGACCGCCGGCGACGACGATCGCGGCGACGACGACCTGCAGACCGAGGATCTGGCTCGCGAGCGACCACCGACGCGGCGCGAACTCTATGAACACAACAGTGACCCTACGTCGCAGGCGCGGCATCGTTCACCCACAGAGAGCCTCCGACCACCCGCCGGCGGCCCCGCATCTGCAAAGGAGCACATGTGTCCACGGTGACCAGGACCTCAGGCCCGGATGACGGCGCACCCGTCGCGTCGGAGCCGCGCACGGACAAGACCCGCTTCCTCTACCTCGCGGTCATCGCCGCGGTGGTGCTCGGCGTGATCGTCGGTTTCCTCTTCCCGACCTTCGCCGTCCAGCTGAAGTGGATGGGGACGCTCTTCGTCAACCTCGTCAAGATGATGATCTCGCCGATCATCTTCTGCACGATCGTGCTCGGCATCGGCTCGGTGCGTAAGGCCGCCAGCGTCGGCAAGGTCGGCGGGCTCGCCCTCGGGTACTTCATCACCATGTCGACCGTCGCCCTCGGCATCGGCCTGGTCGTGGGCAACATCATCAAGCCGGGCGAGTCGCTCCAGCTGACCGAGGCGGTGCGCAGCTCGGGCCAGAAGCAGGTCGCCGGAGCGGCCGAGGGCACCGTCGACTTCCTGCTGGGGATCATCCCGACCACCCTGGTCTCGGCCCTCACTGCCGGCTCGGTGCTGCAGGCCCTGCTCGTCGCCCTGCTCGTGGGCTTCGCCCTCCAGATGATGGGCCGGGCGGCTGACCCGGTCCTCGGAGGCATCCGCCACCTCGAGGGCCTCGTCTTCAAGGTCATGGCCATGGTCATGTGGGTCGCCCCGGTCGGTGCCTTCGGTGCCATGGCGGCCATCGTCGGCGCAACCGGTGTAGGAGCCCTCAAGAGCCTCGGGCTGCTGATGCTCGCCTTCTACCTCACCTGCGCGATCTTCGTCTTCGGGGTCCTGGGCACCATCTTGCGGATGGTCACCGGCGTCAGCGTCTTCCGTCTCTTCCGCTATCTGGGAACAGAGTTCCTGCTCATCCTCTCGACGTCGTCGTCCGAGTCGGCGCTGCCCCGGGTCATCGCCAAGATGGAGCACCTCGGCGTGCAGCGCTCGACCGTCGGCATCAGCATCCCGACCGGCTACTCCTTCAACCTCGACGGCACCGCCATCTACCTGACGATGGCCTCGCTCTTCATCGCCGAGGCGCTCAAGAAGCCGTTCTCCATCGGTGAGCAGCTCGGGCTGCTGGTCTTCATGGTCATCGCCAGCAAGGGGGCCGCGGGGGTCTCCGGCGCCGGGCTGGCCACGCTGGCCGGCGGCCTGCAGAGCCACCGCCCCGACCTCGTCGACGGTGTCGGCTTCATCGTGGGCATCGACCGCTTCATGTCGGAGGCCCGGGCGCTGACCAACTTCGCCGGCAACTCCATCGCCTGCGTGCTCGTCGGCCAGTGGACCAGCACCATCGACATGGACCAGGTGGAGCGGGTGCTGTCGGGCCAGGACCCCTTCGACGAGCGGATGATCGGGATGGTCCACGACGGCGAGCCCGCCGAGCCCCGCGAGCGCGCCGAGCCCGTCGGAGCCCGGGAGCCGCAGCCCGTCGGCTGAGCCGGGGCCGCCGGCGGAATCGCCGTCGAGACCCCCTGCCGGAGTCGGGGGTCGTCCACACCTAGGCCACAGCGGGCGACGTCACGGCCACGCTCACCGTGCACGACAGCGAGGGTGGCACGGCGACCGCTCCGGCGATCGTGCACGTCACCGACGCGGGGCCGCCGACACCCATCGACCCTGGTCGGCGGAGCCCGCACCGGAGGCGTGCACGGCATGGGCGCCGACGGCGACCAGCGCCACTGCCAGCCCCGTGGCCGTGCGCCGCACCCAGGCGCCGCCGAGCCGGGAAATGCGAGCCGACCGACGCCAGGCCGTGAGTGACTCAGGCACTGGTCGTCGCGGTCGCCGCCGCGCCGCCACCGTTCGCGCCGCCTCCGCTGTTCGCCCCGCCCCCAGCACCACCCGAGCCACCGGCACCGCCACGACCGAAGGTGCAGGCCCCGTCGACCGCGGGTCGCAGGCTGAGCGAGGTCGCGGCCACGGAGCCGGTGTCGTCGGCCTTGCCCACGGCGGTCACGCACTCACCGACGGTGACGTCGCTGGCCGCGCCCTTCTCGACCACGGTCCAGGTCGTCGCGGCCGTCACCGCCACAGCGACCGGGGCGGCGGTCGTCGGGCTCGGGGTGGCGGTGGCGCCCGCGGCCCGGATGAAGGGCACGACCGTCAGGGCCGAGCCCTGCACTGCGCTCACCGTGCCCACGATCCCGGCAGCACCGCCGCCGTGACCCCGCCCACCACCGGAGCCGGCTCCGGCTCCCGCGCCGAAAGCGTTGGTGCGGCACGCGCCCCGGACGGGCTGGCTGACCGTGACCGCCGTCGCGGTCACCGATGACGACGTCGCCCCCGAGTCGTCGCGGACCAGGACGCAGGAGCCCACCGCGGCCGACGAGGCCGAGCCGGCAACGGTCTTGGTGACGGGCGTGGACGACGAGAAGGTCACCGCGGTCTGCTCCGTGCGGGTCTGCACCTGCATCGTCCCGCCGCTCACCGCGGCGACGAGCCCCGTCGTGACGGGAGTGCGGCGGGCCGCCGCGCCCCCCCGCGCGCTGGGCGTGCCACCAGCGGTCGGGGCCGTCGTCGCCCCTCCCGTCGTCGTAGCCTTGCCGCCGCAGGCCGACAGCAGGAGCGCCACGGCGAGGGTGGCGGTCGCCTTCGCGACAGCCGTGGTGGTGGAGGGGGTGGAGGTGAGGCGCTTCATACGAGTCACTCGTTTCTCAGGGCGTCGATGGGGGGCAGACGGGCGGCACGGTTGGCGGGGTGGACCCCCGCGCCGATGCCGATGACGAGGGAGACGACGAGCGCAGCGAGGGCCGCGAGCGCCGAGATCGTGACGGGCTGGGAGATGATGCGGGGCAGGACGGCGGCGCCGAGGTAGCCCAGGCCGAGACCGAGGACGCCTCCGGCGAGGCCCAGCAGGCTCGCCTCGACGAGGAACTGGCGCAGGATCACCCGCGGGGTGGCGCCCAGCGCCTTGCGCAGGCCGATCTCGCGGATCCGCTCGGAGCCCCCCCACGACGAGCACCGACGTGCGGCGCACCCCTCGACGACCGGCCATGTCGCCACCCCTCGCATCACCCGGCGGGCACGTGCTGCCCACCGGCGACGACGGTAGGTACTCGGCATTCACTGGCCCTGTCGGGCACCTGTGGGGAGCCTGTGGTCAGGGGTCGGGTCGGCCGACCGCCCCCCGTGTTGCATCTATGCTGTACGCATCATGCCTGCGCCTCCCTCCGCCTCCACCCGCGTCTACGACCGCGTCAAGCGCGACATCCTCGACGGCCACCTGCCCGGGGGCGGCTTCGTCACCGAGGGCGAGCTGGCGACGGTGACGGGGGTCTCACGCACCCCCGTGCGGGAGGCGCTGCTCCGCCTCGAGACCGAGGGCCTCGTGCGGCTCTACCCCAAGAAGGGCGCGCTCGTCGTGCCACTGACCTCCGACGCCGCCCGCGACGTGCTGCAGGCCCGCCTCGTGATCGAGGAGTGGGCGGCTGGGGCGATGTGGCAGCGGCGCGGCGAGGTCCTCGGCGCCCTCGACGACCTCCTCGACCAGATGGAGACGGCCCGGGTCGCCGACGACGTGAGCGCCTTCGTCGGGCACGACCGTCACTTCCACGAGGTGATCGTCGCCGCGGCCGGCAACGCCGTCCTCACCGGCACCTACCAGTCGCTGCGCGACCGACAGCTGACCATCGTGGCGGCCCAGATGCGCATGTCGGGCTCCCGGCTCGACGAGGCCCTCACGGGCCACCGCGAGCTCGTCGAGCTGCTGCGCTCGGGCACGAAGGCCGCCTTCGCCAAAGCCGTGCGGCACCACGTCGAGGCGGCGATCTCCCGGATCCAGGCCGGCCGGTGAGCGCCGCATCGCCGTCGCCGAGCCCGGCCCGGCTGCACGACCTCGGCGGTCGCCGGGCGTATGCCGTGTGGGCCACCGCCCTCGGCGTCTACGTGCTCGGCATCTTCCACCGCACCTCGCTCGGTGTCGCCGGGCTCGTCGCCGCCGACCGCTTCCACATCAGCGCCGCGCAGCTGGCGACCTTCACCGTCGTGCAGCTGCTGGTCTACGCCGCGATGCAGATCCCGGTCGGCGTGCTGCTCGACCGCTACGGCTCGCGCCGTCTGCTGCTCATCGGGGTCGCGCTCATGTCCGGCGGGCAGCTGTGGTTCGCCTTCGCCGGCACCTTCGCGGTCGGCATCGGTGCGCGCGTCCTCGTGGGCGCCGGCGACGCCATGATCTTCGTCAGCGTGATGCGCATCGTCGCCCTCTGGTTCCGGGTGCGGCAGGCCCCTCTGCTCACGCAGCTCACGGGCCAGCTGGGGCAGGTCGGGGCCATCGGGGCGTCGTTCCCGCTGTCGGCGGCCCTCGCCCACCTGGGGTGGACGCGCACCTTCTCGATCGCCTCGGCCCTCGGGCTGCTGGCCGCAGCCGGCGTCATCTTCCTGGTCAAGGACTCTCCCTACGAAGGCACACCGCAGGAGCCGATCCGGGTGCGCGCGGTCGCGCAGTCCCTGCGCGAGACGTGGGGCACCCCGGGCACCCAGCTCGGGCTGTGGTCGCACTTCACCGCCCAGTTCTCCCCCACGGTCTTCACCCTGCTCTGGGGGTTCCCCTTCCTGGTCAAGGGCGAGGGGCTCTCCGCGGGCACGGCCAGCGTCGTGCTGGTGGTCATCACCCTGAGTGCGATGGTCACCGGCCCGCTGCTGGGCAAGCTCGTCGCCGACCACCCCTTCCACCGCTCGCGCTTCGTGCTGAGCATCGTCGGCGCGATCAGCGCGATGTGGACCGTCGTGCTGCTGTGGCCGGGGCGTGCTCCCCTGTGGCTGCTGGTGCTGCTCGTCGTGGTCATCGCCGTCGGCGGGCCCGGCAGCATGGTCGGGCTCGACCTCGCCCGCACCTTCAACCCCCAGCACCGCATCGGCTCGGCCCTCGGCATCGCCAACATCGGAGGCTTCGCGGCGTCGCTGCTGACGATGGCGCTGATCGGCGTGGTGCTCGACCACCTCGAGCCGCGGGGTCCGGCCTACTACGACCTCGGCGACTTCCGTTGGGCCCTGTCGGTGCAGTACCTCTTCTGGGTCGGCGGCGGCATCCAGGTGTGGCGCCACCGCCGACGCACCCGGCGCCACCTGGCCACCACCGATCCCGACGGCTTCGAGGCGCTGCGCCGCGGCGAGCCCCTCGCCCCGCGCTGACCTCTGACCGAGCCCGAGAGGAGCCCGAGAGGAGCCCGAGACGAACCGAGCGTGGTGGCACCCGGGGAAGGCACCACCACGCTCGATGCCTCACCCACAGGGGACAGGGTGAGGCGGTGCGGTCAAGGACCGCGATGCGACCAAGGACCTAGGGGGACGTCCTTGCTCGCGCTCTCACTATAGGGACGCCGGGGCCCCCTCGCGGGAGGAGTGGATAACTGGGGGTGTTTGCCCCGTAAGCGCGCTGGCCGCCGAGGGCTCGGTCAGTCGTGCTGGACGAACATCGCGGCTCCACCGTCGGCGAAGGTCGCCACGTCTGCCGCGGCGGCCTGCCCCTCGGGCGATCCGAGACCGGCACCGAGGTCGGCCTCGGAGTCGAAGGTGAGCTGGGCCATCAGGTAGTACGGCGCTGGGGTGCCGTCGAGCGAGGCGCACTTCAGCGCGGTGAACGCCCGGAGCCCGGGCATCTTCGCGGCCAGGCCGCGGTGCGTCTGCTCGTAGTGGGCGTCGAAGGCGGCGGGGTCGGTCGGGTGGCCGTAGGCCACGGTGAGGATGTGCATCCTCGCAGGATGTCACTGCGGCGACGTCCCCGACACCCGGAGGCCCACCCGCTCCCCGGGTTGCCCGTCCGGCCCCACGGGTATGACCCCCCCATGTGGTACCAGCAGCGCAAGCACGCCCTAACGATGGCGATGCTCCCGCGGCCCGAGCTGGGGCGGGTGGCCGAGCCGGGCTGCTCGCTCGGGGTGCTCACGGAGCAGCTGGCCCGCCGGGCCGACCACGTCGTCTCCGGCGACCTGGTGCCCGCCGCGGTCGATCTCGCCCGTGAGCGCCTGCACTCGGTCGAGCTGGACGAGCGGGTGACCCTGCGGCACTGGGACCTGCGCGACCTGTGGCCCGAGGGGCCCTTCGACCTCGTCGTGCTGAGCGAGGTCGTCTCCTACCTCGAGCCCGACGAGGCGCGGGACCTGCTCGACCGGGCCGTGGCCCAGCTCGCTCCCGGAGGTCACGTGCTCGCCGCCCACTGGCGACCGGTGGTGCCGGACTACCCACTGACCGGTGACCGGGCGCAGGCGATCGTGCGGGCGACGGCTGGTCTGACGGGGATCGCGTCGTACCTCGACGACGACCTGACGCTCGACCTCTTCGTGCGCGGAGAGGCACGGTCGGTGGCGACCGTCGAGGGCCTGCGCTAGCAGAGTGTGGTCAGATGGGAGCGTGCTCACGCTCGAGATGGCCCGGCAGCTGAAGGACGCGGGACTCCTCTGGTCGCCCTCGTCCGGGGACCGCTTCGTCATCCCCGTCGAGGACCTCGAGGAGCGCGTCTTCGTGCTCAGTGACGTCACGGCCGATGTCCACCGCTTCGAGACCGGTGACCTCATCGGCTTCAACGGCACGACCGAGTGGGCCCTCGACAGCATCGAGCGCGAGCGGGTCGTGTGGTTCCCCCGCGAGGACCAGCTGCGCGCACTGCTCGGCGCCGCGTTCGTGCGTCTCGAGCAGGTCAGCGGTGGGTATGCCGTGACGGCCACTGCCGCCGGTGGAGTCGACGGTCGCTTCGTCGACCTCGACGCCGAGCGCGCTTACGCCCGAGCCCTGCTCGCGCGCCTCCTCCCGGCCTGACGCGGATGGGCGCTGCCCTCGGGCTCGGCTGCGCCGTCGCGGCCTCCCTGGCATACGGGGTCGCCGCGGTGCTCGAGTCGATCGCCGCCGGCGAGACGCGCCGCAGCGCGGGGCTCGACCCACGGCTGCTCGGCCGACTCGCGCGGTCCTGGCGCTACGTGCTCGGGCTGACCCTCGACGGCCTCGCCTTCGTGCTGTGGCTGCTCGCTCTGCGCAGCCTGCCGCTGTTCCTGGTGGAGGTCGTCATCGCCGGGTCGCTGGCCGTCACGGCGGTCGCCAGCGCGGTCCTGCAGCGCACGAGGCTCAGCCGCCCGGCGGTGGTCTCCCTCGCGGTGGTGCTCGTCGGTCTGGTGCTCGTGGCGCTCTCGGCCCGCGAGGGAGCCGCCTCAGCCGTGGGCCCGGCCGTGGAGTGGGGGCTGCTGGCGGTCACCCTGGTGCTGACCGGGCTCGCGGTGCTCGCCGGTCGCGTGCCCGGCGCCCGTGGTGTCGCGGCGCTGTCGGTCGTCGCCGGCCTGGCCTTCGGCGCCACCTCGATCGCCGGCCGGCTGCTCCCCACCCCGGCCGACGGCCACGGTGTGTGGCTCCTGCTCACGCACCCCGCACTGTGGGCGCTCGCGCTCTCCGGTCTGGTGGCTCTGCTCGCCTACTCCACCGCGCTGCAACGAGGCGCGGTCACCCAGGCCACGGCCCCCCTGCTCATCGGCGAGACCCTCGTGCCCGCGGTCGTCGGGATCGCCCTGCTGGGGGACCGCACCCGTGACGGCTTCGGGCCGGTCGCGGTCGTGGGCTTCGTGCTCGCCCTCGCCGGGGCGCTCGCCCTCGCCCGGCTGGCGCAAGAGCCGACGCCGGCATCCCCGGGGGACCGCATCCTGTCCGGCTAGGGCCAATCTGTGCGAAGGCTGGGATCACGCCCAACAGGTCGAGGGGTGTCACGACGGGCGTCAGACGGCACGTCGTCCCACCCTCGACCGTCGCCCCGGAGCTGGCTAGCCCGTGAACCCCCGCAAACTGCCCATAGCCCGCGCCGCCGAGCCGACCTCCCGCTATAGGCTGAGGCCACAAGCACACTCGATCGAGGGGCAGGCGCTCGTGCCGTCAGACATCACCACGTGGCCGACGCTGACTGACCTCGAGGCGCAGGAGGAGCGGCTGTGGCTCCCCGCCCTGACGGAGGACGACGCCTACGCGCTGGGCACGTCGGCAGCCGAGTCGGCCAGGGAGCGGGGGCTGCCGATCTCGATCGGGTTGTGGCGCGGCGAGCACCAGCTCTTCCACTGCGGGCTCCCCGGGTCGACCAGGGACAACGACGAGTGGCTGCGGCGCAAGGGCCGGGTCGTCCTGCGGTTCGAGCGCTCCTCGCTGTCGATGGCGCGCCTGTGCCACGACCAGGGCATCACCCTGGCCGAGCGCTTCGCCCTGCCCGCCGACGACTACGCCGCGGCCGGGGGGGCGATCCCGCTACGGGTCCGCGGGGTCGGGGTCGTGGGCTGGTTCGGGGTCTCTGGGCTTCCCCAGCTGGAGGACCACCAGTTCGTCGTGGGGGTGCTGCTCCGCCACCTCGGAGGCGCTGCCTGAGACCTCGGGCCAGCGCCTCTCGATGGTCAGCCCAGCCAGCGGTCGAGGATCGCGGCGGCGTCACCGGCCGACGACAGCTCGGCCTGACGGGCCCCCGTGCGACGGGCCAGCTCGACGGCCTCGTCGGAGTCGTCGGCGGGCGAGAGGATGAGCAGCTCGGGGAGCCGCAGGGCTGCGGGGACGGCGTCCTGCTCGTCGGTCGAGCGACAGTCGGAGAGCAGGACGACGACCTTGCGCTGCGCCCGGGACGAGCGCAGCTGCTCGGCGGCCGCCACCAGCGCGCCGGCCAGGCCGGTCACGCCGTGCCCCCGCAGCCGCAGCACCCGGTCGACCGTCGTGGTCGGCGACGTGGGCTCGTCGAGGCGCTTGAGCACGACCGAGTCACGGGCGAAGGCGATGACGGCGTGCTCGTCGCGAGCGCGGAGAGCGCACGCGGCAGCCGTGACCGCGGCCGTGGCGAGGCGGTCACCCGACATCGAGCCCGAGCGGTCGACCACCACGACCAGGGCCAACCCGGGGCGGCCCCAGTCGCGGGCGACGAGGTCGTCGAGGGACGCCGGACGACGCTCGGCGCGGGCCGCGGCGATCGCGTCCATGGACCGGTCGATGTCGAGGTCGCCCCCGCGCGAGGCGGGGACCTCGCGCGGGCGGGCGGCGCCGCTGCGGGTGGAGCGGCCCGAGCGCACCCGGTCGAGCACCAGCAGCGGGGCCAGCCGACGAGCCGCCGCGCGCAGGGCCTCGTCGGTCGCGTTGGTCAGGTCGGCGAGCAGCACGAGGGTGCCGTCCGGGTCCTGCGCCATCGCGGCATCGAGGGCGTCACGGTCGAGCACCCCCACCTGCGGCGAGACCTCGGCGAAAGCCGGGTGCTGCGAGAGCTGGGCCCGACCGGTGGTGCGCAGGTCGGGAGCGCCGGCCTTGGGGTTCGGCCGTCGCGGGGGGCCCGCCGGCGGCGGGCTCAGGCTTCCCCCGAGCCACCACCTCGCTCGGTGTCCGATGGGTCACCCTCGTCGTCGGGGTCGGGCTGACGGCCGAAGTGCTCGACCCAGAGCGCCGTGATGACCTCCTCCGCGGTGCGGGTGCAGGCCTCCCCCAGCCGGATCCGCCCCGACAGGGCCACCAGGGCCGCGTCGAGCCCGGCCTGCCAGTCGGTGGGCGCGACGCCTCGGCGCCGGGCCAGCTCGCTGCTGATCCCCACGACGTCGATGGCGCCCCGCACCGAGGAGCCGACCCGGATGTCGTGGTGCGAGCGGGTTGCCCGCACCAGCGCGACGATGGCGGCCCGATGGTCGGCGGGGATCTCGACCCCCGCCAGCGCCGTGATGTCGTGCTCGTCCTGCGCCGACTGGTAGCCCATGACGATGCGGCAGGTGCGGTCGTGGACAGCGCCCGAGATGCGCGCCGTGCCGACGGTGTCGTAGGGGTTCATCGCGGCGACCAGCCGGAAGCCGTCATGGGCGGCGACCCGGCCGAGCCTCGGCACGTTGAGCTCGCGCTCCGACATCACCGTGAGCAGCACGTTCAGCGTCTCCTCGGGCACGCGGTTGAGCTCCTCGACGTAGAGCAGCCCACCGTCGCGCATGGCCTCGAGCAGCGGGCCGTCGACGAAGACCTCGGGCCGGTAGCCGCGCTCGAGCACGAGGGCCGGGTCGAAGTGCCCGACCAGCCGCGCGGGCGTGAGCTCGGCGTTGCCCTCGACGAGCTCGAAGGTGCTCTCCCGGTCTGCGGCCACCCGGCGCAGCAGCGTCGACTTGCCGGTGCCGGGCGGGCCCTCGAGCACGACGTGGGCGCCGCTGGCGAGTGCTGCCTCGAGCAGCTCGACCTCACGACCCCGGCCGACCACCTGGCCGGCCGGGGTGCGAGCAGAGGGACGGTCTGCAGTCGCGGTCACGGGTGCTCGTGCACCACGACCCCACGCACGTTCTTGCCGGCGAGCAGGTCGTCGTAGCCCTCCTGCACCTGGTCGAGCGTGTAGGTGCGCGTGATGATCTCGTCGAGCTTGAGGTCACCGCTCTGGTAGAGCGAGAGGATGCGCGGGATGTCGACCGTCGGGTTGCAGTCGCCGAAGAGGCTGCCCTTGATGCTCTTGCGGTAGAGGGTGAGGATCGTGCCGGGCAGCTCGATGTTCTGCTCCATCAGCTTGTTGAGCCCGGTGAGCACCACCGTGCCGCCCTTGCCGACGGCGTGGAAGCCGCCCGTCACGATCTCCGACGTCATCAGCCCGGGGGTGAGGATGGCCGAGTCGGCCATCTGACCGCGGGTCATGTCGGTGAGCGCGGCCATGGCCTCGTCGGTGCTGGCGAAGGCGTGGGTCGCCCCGAGCTCCATCGCCTTCTCGCGCTTGTTCTCCAGCGGGTCGATGGCGATGACGTTCTTGGCCCCGGCGTAGCGCGCGCCCTGCACGGCGTTGATGCCGATGCCGCCGATGCCGACGACGAGGACGGTGTCGCCGGCGCGCACGTTGGCCGTGTTGACGGCCGCGCCCCACCCGGTGGGCACGCCGCAGCCGACGAGCACGGCCTTCTCCAGGGGCAGGTCGTCGTCGACCTTGACCGCCGAGGTCTGGTGGATCACGCCGTACTGGCTGAAGGTGCCGAGCATGCACATGGCGCCGTACTGGCCCCGGGGACCGCTGATCGGCCAGCGGTCGCCGGGCAGGTTGCCCTCGAGGATCGATGCGCCCATGTCGCAGATCGACTGGCGCCCGGTGGCGCAGTAGCGGCAGGAGCCGCAGTTGGGGATGAAGGAGCAGACGACGTGGTCGCCGACCTTGACCCGGGTCACCCCGGGGCCGACCTCCTCGATGATGCCCGCACCCTCGTGACCGAGGACCATCGGCAGACGGGCCTCGAGGTCGCCGTGGGCGACGTGGACGTCGCTGTGGCACAGACCAGCGTGGGTGTAGCGGATGAGGACCTCACCCTCGCGGGGTCCGTCGAGGTCGAGCTCCTCGATCTCGATCTTCTTTCCGGCTTCGTAGACGACAGCTGCCTTGGTCTTCACGCGCGCGACTCCTTTGTCAGGCCGAGGGGACCGGGCACGCGCCCGGTCTCCTCGAGACTAGGAAAGCCGGACCGCTTGGGCACCCCCCATTCGGACAGGTGGCCGCCACGACTTGTCGGACGGGTCGGCCCAGGGCCTGGCGTAAACTGGGGGCCAGCGCAGAGTGGCGTGCCCATCGACCGCACCCGCTCTCCCACGAAGGCGTCCGTGAACCCCCCGCTGTCCGCTGCCCCCACCTGCGTCCGACAGGCCTCCCGCCCCGTCGTCGTCGCGGCCGCGCCCCCTGCCCGCACCACCCCCGACGGGCCGTCGCGCGACCGCGTGGGTCTCAGGCTCCTGCTGATCCTGGCGTTGCTCAACGCCGCCGGGCCCCTGTCGATCGACACCTACCTGTCGGCCTTCCCGCGGATGGCCCGCGACCTCGGGACGACGGCCACCTCGATCCAGCTCACCCTCACCACCTTCATGCTCGGGATCGGTGTCGGCCACCTGGTCATCGGCGCGCTCTCCGACCGGTGGGGCCGCCGGGGGCCGCTGCTCGCCTCGGTCGTCGTCTTCGGTGTGGCCGGCGCCCTGTGCGCGGTCGCCCCCTCGGTCGCCGTCCTCGTCGCCCTGCGCTTCCTGCAGGGCTTCGCCGGGTCGGCTGGGATGGTCATCGGCCGGGCCGTCGTGGCCGACTCGGTCCGGGGTCGGGCAGCCGTGCAGGCCTACAGCCTCCTGTCGATGGTGGGGGCGCTCGCCCCCGTGGTCGCCCCGGTGCTGGGGGCGTCGCTGCTGCCCGTGCTCGGCTGGCGGGGCCTGTTCTGGGGTCTGGTCGGGGTGGGCGCCCTCATGCTCCTCGCGGTCATGCTCGGTGTGCGCGAGACCCTGTCGTCCGACCGGCGCACGACGGGTGGGCTCCGCGAGACGGGACGCGTCGCCCGCGAGGTGCTCTCCTCCCGGCCCTTCCGCGGCTACACCGGGGCGGTGGTGCTGTCCTTCGGCGCGCTCTTCGCCTACGTCTCCGCGTCGCCGTTCGTGGTGCAAGGTGTGCTGGGGCTCACGCCCGGGCAGTATGCTGCCGACTTCGCCGTCAACTCGACCGCGCTGGTCATCGTTGGTGGGCTCAACGCCCGCCTCGTGCTGCACGTGCGCGCAACCCGGCTGCTGACGATCGGGCTTGTCACCCTGGCCGCGGCCGCCCTCGCCCTGCTGGGCCTGGCCGCCGCCGGCTCGACCTCGACCGGGGTCGTGCTGCCGCTGCTCTTCGTCGTCATGGCCGCGACCGCGCTCGTCTTCGCCAACGGTGTCGCGCTGGCCATGGGCAGCGTCACCACCGGCCTCGGCACCGCGTCCGCGGTCATCGGGTCGGCGCAGTTCGGCGTCGGTGCCCTCGTGTCCCCGCTCGTGGGGCTGGGCGGCGCCGACACGGCGCTGCCGATGGCGCTCGTGATGTGCGCCTGCGCCGGTGGTGCGCTGCTCAGCCTGCGCCAGACCCGCACGGCGGGGCGTCGCGGCCTCAGGCGATGACGGCGGTCAGCTCGAGGTTGATGCCGTCGGGGTCCTGGATCGACAGGATCGAGGTGCCCGAGCCGCCGAGGTCGATGACCTCGCCGTGCTCGATGCCGGCCTCATCCAGTGCTTCGGCTGCAGCGACCAGCACCCTGCGCGACTCGACGGTGAAGCTCACGTGGTCGAGGCCAGTGCGGTCGGCGTCGAAGCGGTCGCGGCCGACGGGACGCAGACCGAAGAGCGTGCCGCCGGGCATCTGGTAGACCACCCCGCCGTAGAAGCGCTGCGGGTCGCCCTCGACCCCGTCCTCACCGGAGTGCTCGCGGGCGTCGATGGCGACAGGCCACCCGAAGAGGTCGTCGTAGAAGGCCTTCGAGCGCTCGATGTCGGTGACGTTGAGACGCACGTGGGCGTAGGCGGTGCTGGTGACGAGCGGCATGCTCGGTCCTCCTGGGTCGGTGCGGGACGGGCGGGGTGAAGCGCTCCCTCAGGCCTTCTTGGGCGGCCGGGGGAAGAAGAAGCTCGTGCGCTCCATGTACTCCCGGTACCCCGGACGCTTCGACATCTCCCGCTCGAGGTGCCTGCCGCCGCTGCCGAAGACGAGGAAGTAGGTCATGACGACCGGGGACAGCACGGTCAGCACCCCGGGCCAGGCGCTGGCCGAGATGGCGAAGAGGCCCCACCAGGTGGAGGAGTCTCCGAAGTAGTTGGGGTGGCGCGTCCAGCCCCAGAGGCCGCGGTCCATGACCTTGCCCTTGTTGGAGGAGTCGGCCTTGAAGGCCGCGAGCTGGGCGTCGCCGACCGACTCGAAGGAGACCCCCAGCACCCACAGCAGGATGCCTAGGACGACGGCCCACGCGGCACCGCCACCGGCAGCGGCCGAGACCTGCAGCGGCAGCGAGACGAACCAGACCAGGAACCCCTGCAGGGCGTAGACCTTCAGGATGACGAAGAAGGTGGACTTGCCCTCCTTCATCCTGGCGTAGCGCGGGTCCTCGGGCTTGCCCTTGTTCTTGCGACCGATGTGCCACGCCAGCCGCCCGCCCCAGACGGCGACGAGCACCAGCAGCAACAGTCGGCGCCACCCCGTGCCCTGCCCGACGAGGGCGCTGACCAGGGCGACCGTGACGAAGGCCAGACCCCAGGTGACGTCGACCACGCTGACCTTGCCGGCCTTCGCCCCGACCAGACCGGTGATGGTCATGACGACGGCGACGGCGAGCACGGAGACACCGCTCACGAGGAGGAAGTTGCTGACCGAGAAGTCCATGGGCTCAGTCTCGCAGTCGCCTCGACCTAGCGGGACCAGGACGCGGGCCGCACCCACGCCAGGTCGTTGTGACCCCGCGAGTCGTTCCTCACGGCGAGGATCTGGTCGACCCCCATGCGGCCGTCACGGAAGGCCATCATGCTGCCGACGAGGTAGAGGCGCCACACGCGGGCGACCTCCTCGCCGACCATGCCGACGGCCTCGTCCCAGTTGGCCTCGAAGGTCTCGTGCCACGCCGCGATGGTGCGCACGTAGTGCTCACGCATCATGTGCACGTCGCGCACCTCGAGACCGCCGCGCTCGATGAGGTCGACCGTCTCGCCGACGGGACGCATGGTCATGTCGGGGGCGATGAACGACTCGATGAAGGGGCCGCCACCCGAGTGCCGGCCCCGACGCGACATCTGCTGCACGAGCACCCGGCCGCCGTCGACGACGTTGCGCCGCAGCACCTCGACGTAGGTCGCGTAGTTCTTCTCGCCGACGTGCTCGCCCATCTCGAGCGACGCGACCGCGCCGAAGCCGCCGTCATGCACGTCGCGGTAGTCCTGCAGCCGGATCTGCACCCGGTCCTCCAGCCCACGCTCGCGGATCCGGTTGTCGATGAAGGCCTTCTGCTCCTTGGCGATGGTCACCCCCGTGACCTGCGCGCCGAAGTGCTCGGCGGCATACAGGCTGAGGGAGCCCCAGCCGCAGCCGACGTCGAGGAAACGCATGCCGGGCTCGAGCCCGATCTTGCGGCAGACCAGGTCGAGCTTGTCGCGCTGCGCGTCCTCCACGCCGTACGCCGCGTCGTCAGAGGTCCAGTAGGCGCTGGAGTAGGCCATGTGCGGGTCGAGGATCAGCGAGTAGAAGTCGTTGCTGAGGTCGTAGTGGTGGTGGATGGCCTGCCGGTCACGCAGGGCCGAGTGCAGGCGGCCGGTGATCTTGGCCTGGCTGCCGGGGGCCGCCGGCGGGGTGCCGAGGGCACCGACCTCCCTGGCCGTGCGCACCACCGAGGCGATGAGTCCCGGGGTGGGGCGGATGCCGGTGAGGCCGCGCTGCGCAGAGACGTCCCACACGTGGGTGAGGGCGGCGCCGAGGTCGCCCTCGACGTCGATCTCGCCCGTGACGTAGGCCTGGGCCGCGCCCAGCTCACCCGGGTGCCAGATGAGCCGGCGCAGGGCGTCGGGTGAGCGCAGCACCACGTGCGGGGCGTCGTCGGGGCCGGCGGTGGAGCCGTCCCAGGCGGTGAGGTGCACCGGCAGCTCGCCACCGGCGATCGGCGCGAGCGCCCGCGCCAGGATGCCGGCCACACCATCCGCGGTGGCGGCCCGGGTCGTCGAGGGCGCAGCGGGGGCCTGCGTGTCGGTCACGGACATGGCGGGTCAGGCCGTCGGGTCGTCGGAGGAGGTCGGCCGCTCGAGGAGGATCTGCTGCACGTCGAGGTAGCCGCTGAGGAAGCCCCCGCGCGAGTACTCGAGGTAGAAGTGCCACATGCGGCGGAAGACGTCGTCGAAGCCGAGACCGGCCACGCGCTCCGCGTGCTCCTGGAACTTCTCGTCCCACAGCCGCAGGCTGTGCGCGTAGTGCTGCCCCAACGTGAGCCGGTCGGTGACCCGCAGGGTCGTGTGGTCGCGCGTGAGGTCGACGATCGCGGTCGTCGAGGGCAGGAAGCCACCGGGGAAGATGTACTTGTGGATCCACGTGTAGGTCGTCGTGGTCGCGAGCATCCGGTCGTGCGGCATCGTGATGGCCTGGATGGCCACCTTCCCACCGGGAGCGAGCAGCCGGTCGATGGTCTCGAAGTAGGTCTGCCAGTACTCGTGGCCGACGGCCTCGATCATCTCGACGGAGACGATGGCGTCGTACTCCCCGTCGACCGCGCGGTAGTCGAGCAGGTCGATCTGCACCCGGTCGGCGTAGCCGGCCTCGGTGACGCGGGTCGTGGCCAGGGCCTGCTGCTCGCTCGACAGCGTGACGCTGCGGACGGTGGCGCCGCGGGCGGCGGCCCGCATGCAGAGCTCGCCCCAGCCGGTGCCGATCTCGAGGACGCGGGAGCCCTCGCGGACTCCTGCCAGGTCGAGCAGGCGGTCGATCTTGCGCTGCTGGGCCGCGGCGAGGTCACTCCAGACGGGCATGACCTCGGGGCGGTCGGCGACGACGGCGTGCTCGGTGCCCTCGGGACGGACGGCGTAGCGGGGAGAGTCGAAGAGGGCCGACGAGTAGGTCATCGTCGAGTCGAGGAAGGTCTCGAACAGGTCGTTCGACAGGTCGTAGTGCCGCGAGATGTTGGAGCGGGTGTTGGCCTCGCTGTTCTTCTCGGCGTGGGGCTGGTGCGCGACGTAGAACGCGCGCAGCCTCTGCAGGGGCACGGGGACGAGGCTGCCCATCTCCTCGGCGAGGACGGCGAGGAAGCCACCGAGGTCGGGTGACTCCCAGTCGCCGGCCATGTAGGACTCGCCGAAGCCGATGAGGCCCCCGGCGCCGACCCGACCGTAGAAGCGCTGCGGGTGCAGCAGCTGCATCGTCGGCGCCGTCGCGTCGTGCCCGGCCCCGCCGAAGGTCGAGCCGTCGGGCAGCTCGACCCGGATCGGGAAGCGGGCGGCGATGCGGGTGAACAGCTGGGCCGCGATGCGCGCGTGCACCCGCCGCTTGAGCGGGCTGGGCGGCGTCAGCAGGTCGGGCCATGCTGCGGGGTCGATGGACGGGATGGTGAGAACGGGGACGACGGTGGTCACTGGACTGCCTCCTGACGGTGGGACGGGCGAGGTCGGACCGGGAGCCGGCGCAACCACAGGACGATGCCGTGAGCCTTGATCTTGGCCATGACGACCAGGGGCTCGAGCGGGCGGGTGAGCGAGATGTGAAGCAGTCGGGCTGTGGTCACGTCGTGCGCGCGACCGGACATGACGGCGACGAAGGGTGGCCGACCCTCGCGCTGGAGGACGACGCTGGTGCGCAGGCTCTCACCCGGCTCGGGCAGGACGAGGTCGTAGTGCCCGTCGACGTCGTTGAAGGGGCTGACGTAGAGCGCCTTGTCGGCGCGGGCCCGGCCGTGGTCGTCGGTGCGCACGAGGTAGGCGTGCCGGTCGCCGTAGGTGTTCTGCACCTCGACGACGACGCACTCGAGCCCGCCGTCGAGGCGGTGGCACCAGTAGAGCGAGATCGGGTTGAAGACGTAGCCGCCGACCCGGGCCTGCGCGAGCATGACGACCCGCCCACCGTGCAGGTCGACCCCGTTGACGTCGAGGAAGGCGTCGACCTTCTGGCGCAGGGTGCCGGGGGCGTCCCGGTCGAGGTGGTCTCCGGCCTCGAAGGACGCGAGGCGGGCGAGGCGGCCGAGGTCGGGCAGGGCGTCGAGGTCGACGAGCCAGGTGTAGCTGCGCAGGGTGAAGTCGTGCTTCACCGGCTCGCGGCGGATGTGTCGGACGGTCGTCGCATACAGCCGTGGGGTGGCCGGGCCGCCGGCGCGCGGGGGCGAGGCCTGACGGACCGGGCTCGCGGTGCTCATGCCGGGGCCAGCTCGGGCTGCGGGACCCGCGTCCGGGGCCGGTCCCAGGAGCCGCCGAGGTGTTCGGCCGCCCGTAGGCCCGACAGGGCACCGTCCTCGTGGAAGCCCCAGCCGTGGTAGGCCCCGGCGAAGGCGATGCGGGCGGTGTTGATGGTCGGCAGGAGCCGTTGGGCCGCGATCGACTCGGGGGTGTAGATCGGGTGCTCGTAGTGCATGGTGTCGATGACGGTGGCCGGGTCGACGAGGTCCTCGCCGCCGAGGGTGACGATGAAGCGGCGGTCGGTGACCATCGGACCGGTCTCGTCGAGTCGCTGGAGCCGGGTCATGTCGTAGGACACGAGCACCCGACCACTCTCGGTGCCGGCGGGGCGCCGCCAGTAGTTCCACGAGGCGCGGGCCGCGAG
Source organism: Dermatophilaceae bacterium Soc4.6 (assembly GCA_039889245.1). Classification (NCBI taxonomy): domain Bacteria; kingdom Bacillati; phylum Actinomycetota; class Actinomycetes; order Micrococcales; family Dermatophilaceae; species Dermatophilaceae bacterium Soc4.6. The sequence goes on from JAZGVH010000002.1 coordinate 2,289,859, forward strand.
GCTGCGGGGGAGGACCGACTCGTCCGTGTGCAGCTGGGCGACGTTGGCGCTGTAGGGCATCGCCGTCAGGACCGCACGCTGGCCGGCGGTCGGGTCGGCGAGCATACCGAGGGCTGCGGAGGGGTGCGTGGCGATGACGACGGCGTCGACGGTGAGCTCACCCGTCGCGGTCTCGAGCACGACGCCGTCGGGCGTCTCGCGCACCGAGGTGACCGGCGACGACAGACGGATCTCGTCGATGCCGGCGGCGACCTTCTCGACGTAGCGGGCCGAGCCGCCCACCACGGTGCGCCAGGTGGGCGAGCCGAAGACGGTGAGCATGCCGTGGTGGTCGAGGAAGCTGAAGAGGTACCGCGCGGGGTACTGCAGGGACACGGCCGGGTCGCAGGACCAGACGGCGGCGACGACCGGCTCGAGGAAGTTCGTGCGGAAGTAGCCGGTGAAGCCCACCCGGTCGGCGAAGGCGCCGAGGGTCTCGTCGGATCCGCTGGCGGACTCGGGCCGGGCCAGCACCCGGGTGGCCTCGCGGTGGAACTTCTTGACCTCGAGCAGCATCCGCAGGTAGGACGGGTTGGCCAGGTTGCGCCGGTGCGGGAAGAGGCCGCGGGCCTTGCGCGCCCCGGCGTACTCCAGGCGGGCCTCGTCATTGCGGATCGACATGCTCATGTCGGAGTCCTGGGTGGCGACGCCGAGCTCGGCGAACAGGCGCAGCAGCGTCGGGTAGGTGCGGTCGTTGTGCACGATGAAGCCGGTGTCCACCTGCACGACGCGGTCGCCGAGGTCGACCTCGTGGGTGTCGGCGTGGCCCCCCAGCCGGCCGGCGGCCTCGAGCAGCACGACGTGCGCCTCGCGGGACAGCACGTGCGCCGCCACGAGACCGGCGACTCCGCTGCCGATGACGGCGACGCGGCGGGGGCTGGTCTGAGGGGCGGTCATGGCTGGTCCTTCGTGGTCGAGGGTCAGAGGGTGCTCTGACGGGAAATGGGGGTGGGGCCGCTTGTCGCGGCCCCACCGTCGGTCTCACTCTGTATTCGTCGCCGCTCCCCGGGGGGATGGCGCGTCAGGCCAGCGAGATCAGCGCCAGCGGGGCCGTGGTCGGCTGGGGGGACCCGCCGTCGGGCTCCTCGGTGATCCCCACCGCGGACGCGCCGTTGGCGTTGCCGTCGAGCACCGTGACCTGGTTGGCCTGGTCGGACATCAGGCCCGCGCTGTAGAAGGCTCCACCGCGCTGGAACCACAGCTGGTAGTCCTTGCCGCCCGGGGCGGCGGGCATGTTCTTCGTGACGATGACCGCCCGACCCTGCGTGGCCGAGGTCACGACCTCGGCCGACGCTCCCCCGAAGAACTTCGAGGTGTGGTGGGTGGCTGCCGGGTCGTCGAGGACCTTGGAGGCCACCACCTGCAGGCCCCGGTTGCCGGAGCTCCACGGCTGGGTGATGGCTGCCGTGGCGCCGCCACCGACCAGGATCACGGCCGCGGCGACAGACAGCCAGCGGGGGGCGCCTCGACGCTGCTCACGACGGGCCCGTCGCTGCTCGAGCGGCGTGGCCTCGGCGCGCACCTCGGCCCGGGTGAGCACCTCGACCGTCGGCGCGGACCGCACCGGGACGGCCGGCGGCAGGGGCCGGACGGCGGCGATGTCCTTGAGCACCCGGTCCCGCAGCTGAGGCGGGGGCATCAGGTCGGCCAGGTGCGAGAGCTCGCTGGCCGCCGCCTGCAGGCTGGCGACCTCGTCGCGGCAGTCGTCGCAGGTCTCGAGGTGGTGCTCGAAGCGGGCCCGCTCGAGGTCGTCGACGGCGTCGACGGCATACGCACCGGTGAGGGCGTGCAGGTCGTCGTACCGGTAGGGCTCGGTGGACGCGGCGTGGTGTGTGGGATGGCTGGGCTTCAGCTGGTCGTTCATGAGGGGATCCCCAGGTTGTCTCGCAGGCGTATGAGGCCGTCGCGGATGCGGGTCTTGGCGGTGCCGAGTGGTAGGCCGAGCATGGCAGCCACCTCGCTGTGGGTGTAGCCGCCGAAGTAGGCGAGCTCGAGGGCGCCGCGCTGGGCGGCGGTCAAGGAGTCGAGGGCACGTCGTACGCGTTCTGCGTCGAGGGAGGCGTGGGCCGCCTCGGCGGTGCTGTCGAACTCCACCTCGGTGGTGTTGTCGTGGTAGGTGGTGTCGCGGCGGCTGGAGGCCTCGGCCGAGCGCACGCGGTCGACGGCCTTGCGATGGGCGATGGTCATCATCCATCCCAGGGCGCTACCTCGAGTCTCGTCGAACCGCGATGCGGTCTTCCAGATCTCGAGGAACGCCTCCTGGGTCACCTCCTCCGACTGTGATGGGTCTCGGACCACTCGGACCACGAGGCCGTAGAGCCTCGAGGACATCGCGTCGTAGAGCCGAGCGAACGCCTGCTCGTCGCCGAGCGATGCCGCCCTCAGGAGGTCGGCATGCGTCTCGGACGGGGACGTCCCCTCCGGCGAGATCTCGCCGGAAGGGACTACCTGCAGTTCAGCCATGGAACCCATTGTGACCGGTCTCCCTGTTACTGTCCTGCGTTACTGGTTGAATCGTCAATTTGGGTGGACGTCGACTGCGGTGATCAGGCGGCCGGGGGCGTCAGGACCGAGTCGAGGATGTAGACGGTGGCGTTGGCGGTCTGCACGTTGCCACAGACGACGTTGGCCTTGGCGGCGCCGACCTGGAACGACTCGCCCGAGCCGGTCACGGTGACCTCGCCACCGTTGAGGGTCTTGTGGGTGCCGGCCAGCTGCTCGGGGGTGAGCTTGCCCGCGATCACGTGGTAGGTCAGGACCTTGGTCAGGGCGGCCTTGTCCTTCAGCAGCGCACCGAGGTCGGCAGCGGGGATCTTCTCGAAGGCGGAGTTGGCCGGGGCGAAGACAGTCAGCGCGGGAGCCGAGTTGAGGGTGTCGACCAGGCCGGCGGCCTTCACGGCGGCGACCAGCGTGGACAGCACCGGGTTGGCGCTGGCAGCGGTGGCGACCGGGGCGGTGGCCATGCCGTTGAACGAGCCGGCACCGTCGGCGGGGACGGCGGAGCAGCCGGCACCGAAGGGCTTGGTGGACATGGCGTCCGTGGCGGTGCTGCTCGTGGTGTCGGACGGGGTGGTCGCGGCCGAGGAGCTGGAGCTGGCGGCGGTGCCGGCCGAGCCGGTGCTGCTGGAGCCGCAGGCGGCGAGGCCGAGGGGCAGGGCAGCCACGAGGGCGAGGGCGGCAGTGGTGCGACGAACGTTCACGGTGAATCTCCTGGGGCGTATCGGGCGGGTTTCTGGGCCAGCGGCCGGTGGCCGGCTGACATGAGTACTTCGTGCCCCGCGATGGGGCGGATTGCTGGTTCTCGTGGTTTTCGTGCGAGCTAGGTCACGACACGATCACGACGACCTGCTGGATACCGCTGGAACCGTTGGGGAACGGAGTCGTGCGCTCTGCGGTCTGCACGACGCCGTCGAGGTCGGTGGCGCGCACGGAGACGTTGTGCTGACCGGACACGGCGTTCCACGGGAGGTACCACTGGCGCCAGTAGTCCACGCCGGCGTCGGGGCCGAGCATGGCCGGCTGCCAGGGGGTGTCGTCGATCTTGACCTCGACCTTGCCGATGCCCCGGTGCTGGGCCCAGGCGACACCGCCGAGGGCGGTCATGCCGGGCTTGATGGTCTCGAGGGGCCGCGGCGTGTCCACGCGGGAGGAGATCTTGATGGGGGCGTCGCTCGCCCACTTGCGCTTGGTCCAGTAGGACTCCTGCGCGGCATACGTCGTGAGAGTGAGCTTGGTCAGCCACTTGGTGGCGCTGACGAAGCCGTAGAGGCCGGGGACGACCAGCCGCGCGGGGAAGCCGTGCTCGGCGCTGAGCGGCTGGCCGTTCATGCCGATGGCGATGATCGCGTCGCGACCGTCGCGCACCACCTCGAGGGGCGTGCCGATGGTGAATCCGTCGACGGCCGTGCTCAGCAGCTGGTCGGAGCCGCTGCCCACCTGGGCCCGGTCGAGGACGTCGCTCAGGCGCACGCCGAGCCAGCGGGCCGAGCCGATGTAGCCACCGCCGACCTCGTTGGAGACGCAGGTCAGGGTGATGTCGCGCTCGATGAGCGGCATCGCGGCGAGCTCGTCGAAGGTCAGCGTGAAGGGGTTCTTGACGTCGCCGTCGATCTGCAGGCTCCACGAGCCCTTGGCCACCTGGGGGACGGTGAGGTTGGTGTCGACGCGGTAGAAGTCGGCGGTCGGGGTGCGGAAGGCGGAGATGCCTGCCACCTTGCCCTCGATGCCCGCCGGCAGGGCCTTCGCCGCGTCGGCCGGTGCCGGGAGGGTGACGTTGGACGGGTCGGCCGCGCTGGTGGCGACCTTCTGGCCCACCCCACCCAGGACGAGCGCGCCGAGGGTCGCACTGCCCGCGCCGACGAGGAACCCGCGTCGGCTCGGGACGGGACCCGCGTCGGTGGTCGTGGTCGCCGACGCCCTGCGCAGCAGGAGCACCAGGGTCGCGAGACCGACGACCAGGGTCGCGAGCGCCGGCAGGAGGTCGACGAGCCGGGCGGTCGGGCGGGTCATGGCGGCGACGCCGGCGGCGACGACCAGGGCCACGACGAGGCCGACCCCGACGGCCGGGCGGCGGCGGGACAGCACGCCGGCGACGGCGGCCAGGACGAGCGTCACCACGCCGATCGAGCTGACGAGCACGAGCTTGTCGTTGGTGCCGAACGTCGCGATCGCGTATTCCTTCAACGGGGTCGGCACGAGGTCGATGACCGTCGAGCCGACGGCGAGGACCGGCGACGCCGCCGGGTTGACGAAGGCCGCGACGAGGTGGCCGGCGGCGGCGCCGGCGGCGGCGGCCAAGATGCCGGCGGCGGCGTACGGTGCGGCCGTGGTGACGCGGGTTCGGAAGGACATATGGGTAGTTCGCCGCGGAGGCCTCCGCGGATTGACCGTGGGTGATGTCCTGGGACATGGTCCGAGGTACGGGCCGAGTGCGGTGAGGGGATCATCCCGAGCACGAAACCACCGACCCCACGACGCAGGTCGAGGTCGCCGAGACCGCGTTCGCGTGGACCTGGAGCGACGCCACCAGCGCCTGCCCGGGCGGCTGACACGCTGCGCGGCTACCGCTCCGACTGGGCCGAGTTCATCACCTGGTGCACCCACCACGACCGAGCCCCGCTGCCTGCTTCGCGTACCCGATCAACCGCGATGAAGTTCGTCCACCAGCTGCGCAACCTGCCCGGCCCGACCGCGTCAGTCGCAGAAGCAGGTGCCGGCCGCCGAGATCTGCAGCCCGCAGCGCGGGCAGATCTTGGGCTCCGGCGGGGGCGGGGCGACCGCCGCCGCGGGGCGACGCGCCGCCGTGGCGCGAGGGGTCGTGCTGCGCGAGCGGGTGGCGACGGGGGTGCGCACCATCCGGTCCACGGCCTCCTGGGCCAGGGCCACCGCCTCGTCGAGCGCACCGCGCAGACGGGCGGTCGGCACCCAGACATAGCTCGTCGTCGTGGTCTTGCTCTCGACCCGCTCGACCAGGGCGCTGCCGTCGAGGGCTCGAGCCCGCGCCGGGTCGAGCGCCAGCGACACGACCGCCGGGAAGCAGTGCATCGCTGGCACGTCGGAGCCGAGCCGGCTGATGATCAGCTCCTCGCCCCGGCGGGCGACCTCGACCGAGCGCGAGGAGACGACCTCCCGCACCAGCATCTCGACCTCGATCGACGGCCTCAAGCGGCCCAGCTGCTCGTCGATGTCCATGACCCCCACCCTCTGCCTGTCGTCGTGTCGTCCGTGTCGTCGTGTCCTGCGTGGTCACCGGGTGGCCCGGCGACACGGATGCTGACCTGCCGCACCAGTCTCACAGATGCCCGACGGTGAGCAGCGGCAGGTGGGCCACCAGGGGCGCGACGACCGCCATCGCGAGCCGTCCCCGCTACCGTCGTCGCATGCCCGAGACCGACCTTCGCGCCCACGCCGTCTCCGCTCTCGTCGCGCTCGCGTCCAGCGAGCGCCCCGCCGACCGGCGCGACGCCGGGGTCGCCCTCACCGGCTTCCTCGACGCCGAGCACGCGCAGGCCGTCCTGCACGACCTGGTCCTCGACGCCGACGACGCCGTCAACCGGGCCGTGAGCGCCGCCGTCGCCCGGCGAGCCGACCCGCACGGCTGGGTTGTGCTGGTCCTCGCGCTCGCCACGGCCGACGAGAGCCAGCAGGGCGCCGTACGCGAGGGGGTGGGCGAGGTCGTCGAGACGTCCGACGCGACCCGCCTGCAGGGGGCGAAGACCGCCCTGCGCCTGCACGAGCACCCCGAGGCCGCCATCCGCGAGGGTGCGGCGAGGCTGCTCGCGATCCTCGGGGCGCCTGCCGCCTGACCCGCCCCGCCCCCTCTCACCCCCGCCGAGGCGACGGACTACCCGGTGCGCGAGCGGTTCACCCGCGGCCGCGCAGGAGTCGGACGCCGACCTCGTGCTCGACGCCCGTCTCCCCCTCGCGCACCACGCGGACGACGGGTCGGTCCGGCTGCTCGGCGACCGCCTCGACGAACGCCCCGTCCCGCGTCACGACCGCCGTGTAGTCGTCCGCCGCCCAGCCGTCCGCCAGCGCACCGGCGCCCACCCAGCGGCGGTAGAGCTCGCGACGACCCGGCTCCCCGAGGTAGTGCGGGCACGCGCTGCCGGCGACGAGACCGAGCCCGTCGGGGAGGGGGGCGAGCGGCCCGAAGGAGTCCGTGGACGACCCCTCGAACCAGCAGTTCATTCCGGCGCTGATGCCGGCCAGCACGGTGCCCTGTGCCGCCGCCTCGCGCAGGATCGCGGGCAGACCGTGCAGCCTCCACACGGCGAGGAGGTTGGCGGTCGACCCGCCGCCGACGTAGACCAGGTCCTGCTCGAGGAGCACGCGAGGGTCGGAGTAGCCCCACGGCTCGTGGCAGAACAGCGAGAGGACCGAGGTCTCGGCCCTCCCGGTGAAGGCGGCCACGAACCGCCCGCTGTAGTCGTCGTCGTCACCGCTGGCGGTCGGGACGAAGCAGACGCGGGGTCTCGAGCGTCCGGTCAGCTCGAGCAGGTGGTCGTCGATGAGCGAGGAGCCGTCGTCCGACATCGAGAAGCCTCCCCCGCCGAGTGCGACGACAGTGCCCTTGACGGTCTCAGCAGCCATGACAGGACGGTAACCCGTCGACGCGCCGCCCGGCGCGTGCCAGCATCGAGGGGTGCAGAGCCCCGACGCCTCGCGGTACGACGACCTCGCTGACGCCGCCTGGCGCTGGGTGCTCGACCAGGTGCGCTGGGACGACGGCCCGTGGGTGCCGGTGCCCGGCACCACGGACCCGACGCTCGAGCCGGACCCGGCACCCGCGGACCGCGACGGCAGCCACAGCGGCATCGGAGGCCTGGCCCACACCCTGGCCGAGATCCGGCTCGACCGGTCGTGGACCGACGAGGAGCAGCGGCTCGCCGACGGCATACGGCAGCGGCTGCGGCGCACCGCGCAGACCGAGACCGACCCCAGCTACTTCGACGGGCTGAGCAGCCACGTCGGGGCGCTCCTCGCCCTGGACGACCCGGGCGGGGCCGACCTGGCCCTGGCCCGGCTCGCCGAGCTGGCCGGCCCCGACGGCTGGACGGCGCCGACCGACGAGTCCGGGTCCTGGGTACCGGGCTCACCCTGCAACGACGTCACGACGGGCAACGGCAGCGCCGTGCTGGCGGGCGTGTGGGCCGCACGCCACGGGAGCCGGGTGGGCGGCGAGGTCGGCGCCCTGGCCGCCGACCTCGTCCGCAGGGAGGGGCGGGAGACCCCCGGCGGGCTCGAGCTCCCCTATCGGTCCGAGCGGTTCCGGGTCGGAGGAGGAGCCGATGACGCCCCGGCTCGCGAGATGCCCAACTGGTCGCACGGCACGGCGGGGATGGCGGCCGCGCTGGCCGTGGCGGGCAGCACCCTCGCCCGCCCGGACCTCGTCGACGCGGCCCGACGAGCTGCCGAGCACGTCGTCTCGCTGGCCGACACCTCGGACGGGGGCTTCGTGGTGGAGACCACCGTCCCGCACGACCCCACGAGGGACCGGAGCCGGTATGCCTACGGCTGGTGCCACGGCCCGGCAGGCACCTCCCGGCTCTTCACCGCCCTGGCCCACGCCGGGGTCGGCGAGGTGGCGGGCGCTCCGCCCCTGCACTGGCACGACGCGGCGATGCACTCCCTGCTGAGGTCGGGGCTGCCGGACCGGCTGTGGCCGGGGTTCTGGGACAACGACGGTCGCTGCTGCGGCTCCGCCGGGGTCGGCGACGTCGTGCTCGACGGCTTCCAGCGCACCGGGCGCGACGACTGGCTCGCCTTCGCCCTGCGCATCGCCGACGCTGTCGTCGACCGGGCCCTCGTCGACGGCGACCGGGCCTGCTGGCGCTTCCTCGAGCACCGCCGTGACGACCCGCTCCTGCCGGCCGAGGCCGGGTGGATGCAGGGCGCGGCCGGCATCGCCACGCTCCTGCGGCGCACGGCGCGGGTGCTCCGGACGGGGCGAGGGGCCCCGGCCCTGGCGCGGATGGACACCTGGTGGGGCCTGCCGGGAGCCTGACGTCGTGGGTGGTGTCGAGACCCGACGCCCGGCTCCGACACGTGCTCTACCTCGTCTTCACGAAGGGGCACACGGCGACCACCGGCGCGGGACTCACCGACGTGTCCCTCGCCGAGGAGGTCACCGGCTGACCGGCTCACAGCCTCACAGGCCGCCGAGCACCGGCGCGAGCCGTCGCAGCTCCTCGAGGTGCACGGAGGTGAGCTCGCTGAGCACCTCGTCACCCCGGGCGGTGAGGAGCAGGCGCACCCGACGCGAGTCCTCGGTGTCGCGCTCGCGGTCGAGCAGGCCGAGGGCCGAGGTGCGGTCGACCAGGCCACTGGCGGTGTGGGGCGCCACGAGCAGCACCTCGGCGACGTCGCCGACGGTCGGAGCGTCGGGGCCCGGGTGCCCCCGGACAGCCAGCAGCAGCTGGTGCTGGGCGTGCGTCAGCCCCTGCTCGGAGGCCGCCTGGCGGCTCCAGCGGTCGAAGGTGCGCAGCCGCACCCGGAAGGCGAGCAGCCGCGCGTACTCGTCGTCGGACGGCGGTGTGCGACCAGGAGGCATCGAGTCACTGTAATATGTCGTGTTGCGATATATAGACCTGTCCCCCCTGGAAGGCCCCATGCCCCCCACCGCCTCCCCGGCCGGCACCCCCCCGTCTCGCCCCGAGCGCTCGACCGCGACGACGGTCCGCGACGTGCGCCACCTCGGTGACTTCACCGTCACCCCGCGGATGCTGGCCATCACCGCCCTCGCCGTCCCGGTCGGTGCCCTGAGCGCCCTGGTGGCCTGGTGCCTGGTCAAGCTCATCGGCATCATCACGAACGCCGTGTTCTACCAGCGCTTCGAGACCACCCTCGTGGCCCCCGGCGCCAACGACCACCCGTGGTGGCTGATCCTCTTCGCCCCCGTCGCGGGTGGGCTGGTCGTGGGCCTCATGGCCCGCTACGGGTCCGAGCGCATCCGCGGGCACGGCATGCCCGAGACCATCGAGGCGATCCTCATGAACGGCAGCAAGATTCAGCCGCGCGTGGCCATCCTCAAGCCGGTCTCGGCCGCGTTCTCGATCGGCTCCGGCGGGCCGTTCGGTGCCGAGGGACCCATCATCATGACCGGCGGGGCGGTCGGCTCGATCTTCGCGCAGCTGCTCAAGCTGACGACCGACGAGCGCAAGGTCCTGCTCGTCGCGGGCTCCACCGCCGGCATGGCCGCGGTCTTCAACGCCCCTCTGGCGTCGGTGGCCCTCGCGGTCGAGCTGCTGCTCTTCGAGTGGCGGCCGCGCAGTGTGGTCCCCGTCGTCGCGGCCGTCGCGACCAGCGTCGTCATCCGCCACCCGATCCTCGGCGAGCAGCCGCTGTTCGCGTCCACCGGGGCCCTGCACCTCTCGGTCTCGACCTACGTGCTGTGCGTCGCGGCCGGGGTCGTGTCAGCACTCGTGGCGGTGCTGGCGACCTACCTCGTGTATGCCTCGGAGGACACCTTCCAGCGCCTGCCCCTCCACTGGATGTGGTGGCCGGCCATCGGCGGGCTCGTCATCGGGCTCGGGGGGCTGGTCGTGCCGCAGGCCCTCGGCGTCGGCTACGACGTCATCGGCGCCGCGCTCACCGGCTCCATCTCCCTGGGGCTGGCCGGAGGCGTCCTCGTCGTCAAGACCCTCATCTGGAGCCTGTCACTGGGCTCGGGCACCTCCGGGGGTGTGCTCGCGCCTCTGCTGCTCATCGGCGGCACCCTCGGCGCCGTCGAGTCGCACGTCCTGCCCACTGTGGGCCCCGGCTTCTGGGCGATGGTCGGGCTGGCCAGCATGCTCTCGGCGGCGATGCGGGTCCCCTTCACCGCCACGATCTTCGGGCTCGAGCTGACCGGGCGGTGGAACGGCCTGCTGCCGGTGCTCATCGCGTCGTTCGCGGGCTACGCCGTCTCGGTGCTGATGCTCAAGCGCTCCATCCTCACCGAGAAGATCGCCCGGCGCGGCTACCACCTGAGCCGGGAGTACGACGTCGACCCCCTCGAGATCGTCTTCGTCAGCGAGGTCATGTTGACCGACGTGCTCGAGCTCGACGAGGGCGTCTCCACCAGCCAGGCCCTGGCCGCCCTCGACTCCCCCGACGACGACTGGGCTGCCTGGCGCCAGCAGCTCTACCCCGTGCTCGGCGAGGACCGGCGGATGCTCGGCGTCATCACCCGCGGCAGCCTGCTGGCTGCGGGCACGGCGTCCTCGGACGAGCCGGTGGAGGAGGCGATGCTCCAGAACCCCACCGTCACCCACGCCGACCAGACCCTGCGCAACGTGGCCGAGCTGATGGCCACGACCGGGCTGACCACCCTCCCGGTGGTCGACCGCCTCGACGACACGCGCATCGTGGGGATCGTGTCCTTCCACCAGCTGCTCGAGGGGCGGCGCCGCGACCAGCACGAGCAGCGCGAGCGCGAGCGGGTCCTGCGCTTCCGTCGGGTGGTGTCCGCGCAGCGCCGCTGACGACGGCCCTCAGAGCACCGTCAGGCCCGCTCGCGCCCACGAGTTGTTGACGTAGCCCTTGGGGTTCCACACATCGCTCGGCGAGCGGGGCTGGAGGGCGCCGGTGGAGTCCCAGGCCCGCACCACGACCTCGGTGCGTCCGGCGCTCAGCGCGACGTCGAGCCGCCAGTGGCACCAGGCCCACGGCCCGTGGTCATCCTGCTGGAGCGCGGCCTGCCGCCAGGTGCGCCCACCGTCGGTGGACACGTCGACGCGGACGACCGAGCGGTCGTCACCCGCATACGCATAACCCCTCAGCGTCGTCGTCCCCGCCACGACCCGAGCCCCGTCCGGCGGGCTGAGCAGGTCGCAGTTGAGCGCGACGGGCCCCAGGGCGAACCCTGCCCCCGCGACGAGCTCCGTGGGGTCCGCCTCCACCGGCAGCAGCCGGTACGCCTTGTCCTGGTAGTAGTTGGTCGACGTCTCCGCCGAGACGTGCACGCGCTGCACCCACTTGACGCTCCGGGCCCCGATCCACCCCGGCACCACCACCCGCACCGGGGCGCCGTGGAGCGGGGTGAGGGGCTGGCCGTTCATCGCCCAGGCCAGCAGGACCTCGGGGGACAGGGCCTTGGCGAGCGGGATCGACCCTCCGTAGCCGACCTCCTGGTCGAGGTCCGGTGAGCGGTCGGGCGCCTCGAGCCCCACGTGAGCCGCACCGGTGGCGGGACCAGAGCGGGCGAGCACGTCGGCCAGGCTCACCCCCGACCAGCGAGCGGTCGACGTGGCGCCCGGACCCCAGGGCGCCTCGCCGGGGATGTCGCGCACCGCGAGCAGGTCGGCCCGGCGCGCCCCAGCGCACTGCAGCGTCGCCGTGACCTCTCGCTCGGGGAAGGCGGTGCGCAGGTCGTCGAGCGACAGCGACAGCGGCTCTCGCACGAGCCCGTCGACGACGAGCCGCCAGCTCCCTGCGTCGAGCCGGGGGACCGGGCCGTGGTTGCGGCTGTAGAACGTCTCGACAGGCGTCACCAGGTCGTCGAGGAGGGCCGAGCGGGGGGGCTCGGCGTTGTAGGGCTCCTGCTCGTGGACGATCATGTCGGCACGCTTGGTATCAGGCATTGGTTCTTCCTACCCGGTCGGGCTGGGTGCGCAGGAGTCGGATCGGCCGGCTGCGGGGTGCGGCGTGGGTCGGCCGGTGAGGCCGAGCAGGTGCAGGCGCAGGGCCAGCCGGGTCGTCGGGTCGTCGAGACCGAGGTCGACGACCTCGGCGATCCGGGCCAGGCGGTAGCGCAGGGTGTTGGGGTGCACGTGAAGGGCGGCCGCAGCGCGCGCCGGGTCGGCGTGGTGGTCGAGGTGGGCACCGAGCGTGGGCAGGTAGGCCGTGCCGTGCGTCTCGTCGTGCCGGCGCAGCTCCTCGAGGCCACCGGGCAGCCGCGCCCGAGGCCCGCCGTCAGGCGCGCGCACCGCGGCGGCGGCCCGGGCCAGCGTCACCTCGCGCCAGCGCTCCTCGAAGGCCGGTGCCGGGTCACCCCCACCGAGCGCCGCGAGGGGGGGCAGGGCTGCGAGCTCGGCCGCTTCCGCCAGCCCGCGCACCAGCGACCCGACCCCGGTCAGGGGTGCACTACCCCACGCCCGCAGGGCTGGGTCGGCGGTTCGCTCGGTCGCGACGACCCCCCGCAGCCACGACCACGAGCCGGGACGACCGGGTGCTGACCCGTCAGCCAGCACCCCGCCGTCGGCCGCCACGAGTGCTACCGCCACCCCGTCCTCGTCGGTGAGCAGCGGCCGCTGCCAACGGTGCCGGCGGCAGATCGTCTCCCAGACATCGAAGTCGCCGGACACGTCGGAGGAGTCGGTCGGCCGCGACAGCGCCACGACCCGCCACGGCGGGTCTGGCAGCCACTCACCACCTCCGGCGACGTCTCCGCGCACGAGGGCCCGCAACCGCTCAGCCGTCACCCGCCGCGTGAGGTCGCTCTCGGCGCGCACCCGTAACAGCCGGATCGCGAGCACCGTTGCCACCTGGCGCAGCTCACGCAGCACCGACTCATCCGGCATCCGTGCGGTGACCACCCAGATCGATCCCAGCCACTCTCCCCCGGCGCGCACCGGGACGACGAGACGCGGCAGGTCCTGGGTCGGGCCGGTCGGCACGAGGAAGGGCTCGTCCGAGCGAGCCAGCCTCCGGAAGAGCCCCAGCGAGCGGAAGTGCGCCACCAGCTCGGGCGGCACCCGACGACCCACGATGGTGTCGATCCGCGCCGGGTCGGTCACGTCCTGGCGCGACGAGTAGGCCAGCACCCGGGACGACGAGTCCTCGATGGTCACGGGCGCGTCGACGACGGCGGCCACCGCGTCGGCGAGCGTGAAGAGGTCGTCGGGTGCCGCGGCGTCGGGCTGGTCGGCGCCGACGACCGTGGCGCGGTCGAGCACGCTGCGGACGAGCCCGAGCACGTGCGCCAGCGCGGCGGTCGGGGCGATCTCGAGGAGCGCGAGGTCGGCGGCCCGGGCCGCGGCGCGCACCGGGCGCGCGCGGGCCAGCTGCCGTCGCAGCACCACCCCCGCCGACCCCACCTCCCCGAGTCGCCCGACCAGCGCGACGGCCGCCGCGGGGTCAGGCACGCCGACGCCGAAGACGAGGTCGCCGGGCACGCCGTACCAGCCCTCTCCCGGCTCGACGACGGTCACGTCGGTGACCTCGCTCCCGCTGCCGGGCACGATCACCTTGACCAGTCCGGCTCCGAGGGAGCCGGCGAGGACGTGCAGGTCGACCACAGCTCCCCCTCGATTGTGCGCTCAGCACAAGGATGCCACGTCACGTCGTGCGCAGACGACTAGCCGGGCCCCCACACCGGGTCCGATGCTGGTGGTGTGCCCACCTTCGGGCCCCACCCCCTCATCACCTGGAGACCCTGATGTCCGACACCGCCAGCGGCCAGCCCATCCCCCGGCGCGTCGCCGTCGTCGGCGCCGGCATGGTCGGACTCTCCACGGCCTGGTTCCTGCAGGAGCACGGCGTCGAGGTGACGGTGCTCGACCGCGAGGGCGTCGCCGCCGGATCGAGCTGGGGCAACGCCGGCTGGCTGACCCCCGGCATCTGCACCCCCCTGCCCGAGCCCGCCGTGCTGAAGTACGGCATCGGGGCGGTGCTCTCGCCGAGCAGCCCGGTCTACGTGCCGCCGAGCGCCCGCCCCGACTTCCTGCGCTTCGTCACCGGTTTCACCCGCCACTCCACCATGGCGCACTGGAAGCGCTCGATGAGCAAGCTCGTGCCGATCAACGGCCTGGCCCTCGAGTCGTTCGACCTGCTGGGCGCCGGTGGCGTCGACGCCGTCACCCGCGAGGCGGAGTCGTTCATCGCGGCCTACCGCACCACCACAGACCGCGAGACCCTCGTCGAGGAGATCGAGCACATCCACGCGTCGGGCCAGCAGATCGACTACGACCTGCTCACGGGTGACGAGGCCCGTGCGGTCGAGCCGTCGCTCTCCGACGAGATCGGCGCGGCCATCCGGCTCAAGGGCCAGCGCTTCGTCGACCCCGGCTCCTACGTGCACGCGCTCGCCGACTCGGTGCGCGCCCGCGGCGGCAAGATCGTCGACCACGCGACGGTCACCGGGGTCACCGACACCGGGCGCGGGGTCACCGTCGCCACCGCGGAGGGCGGCGCGCACGACGTCGACGCAGTCGTCCTCGCGACCGGCGCCTGGCTCGGCCGCCTGGCCAGGCAGTTCGGCGTCAAGCGCGTCGTCCAGGCCGGCCGCGGCTACTCCTTCTCCGTCGCGGTCGACCACGTGCCCGACGGCCCGGTCTACTTCCCCAGCCAGCGCGTCGCCTGCACGCCCATCGGCGACCGGCTGCGCGTCGCCGGGATGATGGAGTTCCGTCAGCCCGAGGCCGCCCTCGACCCCCGCCGCATCCGCGCCATCGCCGAGGCCGCCCGCCCGCTGCTGCGTGGCGCCGACCTCGACGACCGCCAGGACGAGTGGGTGGGCTCCCGCCCCTGCACCGTCGACGGCCTCCCCCTCATCGGCGCCACCCGCAGCCCCCGCGTCTTCGCCGCGGGCGGCCACGGCATGTGGGGCATCACCCTCGGCCCGGCCACCGGCCGCCTGCTCGCCGAGGCCATGACCACCGGTGTGCCGGTCGCCGAGCTCGCCCCCTTCGACCCCCTGCGCTGAGGGTCGGGGTCGTGCCTCAGGAGGCGGCGAGCTCGACCGTTTCCTGCGTCCCGCCTGGCCCGTCGGTGAAGCTGACGAAGAGGCTGCCCTCCGCGGCGACGACCTCGGTGAGGTTGCCGACGTCACCCTCGAGAGCGGTGGGCAGGTCGAAGGAACCCGTCTTGACCCCGGGCCCAGGTCTCTCATCTCCAGCCCGACGAACGGGTGCGGGCTGTCGGGGTCACGCCCGACCAGCACGATCTCAGTGCCCCTGACGACGATCGGGTTGCCCGTGAGGACTGTGCCGAAAGCCGGGGCGGAACGCCACGCGACCGCCCCGTTCGACGCGTCGGCACCCCACACCTGATTCGCGTCGTGCTCCACCAGACGGTTGCCCGCCAACGCCGGAGGGTTGGTACACGCTCTCCGCCCACCTGCCAGAGAAGGTCTGACTCACCAGGGCCTTGGAGCACCGGTTTCAGGCCCAGGCGACGGAGCGGTCCGCCAGATCTCGAAGGTCGTCGGCGGTGATCCCGGGATACCCGTGGAGCATCGTCGTCCACGCCACCGGAAGCGACGACAGGCCCGCGCCTGCCCCGAGCAGTCCACCTGCGATCGCCGCCACGGTGTCGGTGTCGTCGCCGATGAGGATGGTGGTCTCGAGAGCGTCTCTGAAGTGGCGAGCGGGGTCGTCGACGCGGCCGCGGGTGTGGACGATCGCGGACCACTCGGCCTGGAGGGCGGTGACGACCCCGCCGTTCGGGGTGAAGGTGTCGGGGGCGCGATCCTCGGCTGCCTCGACGAGGGTCGCCCACTCCGCGGCGGACTCGGCACCGAGCTGGGTCAGGCCCGAGCGGAGGTCGAGCTCGCCGCGGAGGACCGCGTGGCGGATCGCCACGGACCACGGTGCACACGCGTCCTGGGCCTGCCGGTCGTAGGGCGTCAGCGCGCTCACCCGGCGTGCTGCCTGCGTGAGTGCTGCAGCGTCGTACAGGGAGGGGAATCGAGGCACAGAGGGCCGGCCGCCGCGTTCCGCAGGAACGGCGACCTCGAGCGGCATGGAAGGTGGACGCTGCCGCGCGGCCGGTCGTCCACAGCCCGAATCATCCCTTGAAGGGAGCTCGTAGTCGGAATACACTCGTACACATGTTCGACTGGGGAGCGGCCGCAGCCGGGGTGACGGAGGGATCCGTCTCACCCCTGGCGCTCGTGGCCGACCTCGAAGGTCTGGACGATGTCAGTTTGCTGGGGTTGGACCTTGGTGACGCGGTCGGGGTGCTCGAAGTCGTGACGGCCGCGTCGGCGGCGTTGTCCGCGGTCTCCGCGCTCGTCATCGAGGCGGTCGCCCGGCGCACCAGGGAAGAGCTGGCTCGGCGACGGGAGGAGCAGCGGCAGCGCGGGGAGAGGGTCGCCGCTGTCGGCGCGGCACAGGCTCTGGCGCAGGCGGCACATGTGGCAGAGGCGACGCTCGCGCCGGTGCTGCACCTGACACCGCGCACCACCGGTGCGCATCTGGAGGCGGTGCGGGTGCTGGTCAACGACCTGCCCGCCACGTTCGCGCTCGTGCGGGCCGGCCGGCTCGACCTGCACCGGGCGAGCGCGGTCGCCACCGAAGGGGCCCTCGTCGCGCCCGAGCTGCGGGACGCGTTCGACCAGGAGGTCCTGACCCTCGGAGGACGGGTCAGGACCCCGCTGACGGACCTGACCCCGGGATCGGTGCACCGCCGCGGGGCCGCGGCCGCCGTCCGCGTCGATCCCGACGCCGCCGCCGCCCGCGCCGCCGACGCCCTGGACAAGCGGCACGTGCGGGTGAGGCCGGGGACCGACCCCGGCGTCACGTCCTGGTCGGCGGTCCTGCCCTCGGACACCTCCCTCAAGGCCTGGGCCGCGGTCGACGCCCTCGCGTCGCAGTACGCCGCGGCCACCCCTGGGATGCTGATCGGGCAGGCCCGCGCTGACGCGATGGCCGACCTGATCCTGGCCCAGGCCACCATCCGCACCCACATCGAGCTCCTCGTGCCCTACACCCCATTCACCACTGACACCACTGACACCACTGACACCACTGAGGCCGCCGAGCACGAGCCGACGCCGCAGGTCACGATCCGCCCCGGCACCCGCCCCGCACCGACCTGCCCCGCCGGCAACGACCCCGACGCGACCTGCACCACCTGCGCCCCACCCCCACCCACCGCCACCGTGTACGAACGCCACCTGCACCTCGTCGTCGCCCACGGCACCCAGATCGACATCACCACACTCACCCCCCTCGACACCCACCTCCGACACCCTGACTCCGGTGCCAACACCGACACCGACCGGGAGCCCGAACAGCCCCAACCACTCGGAGACGTCTTCCTCGACCCCCTCGAAGCCCTCTTCCTCGACCCCCTCGAAGCCCTCTTCACCGACCCCGACGGCGACACCCCCGGCTGCCCCTCCCTCACCCCACCCCCACTGAGACCCCCCTCCCCCGATCCCGCGACCTGCCTGATCGGGGTGCGTCACCCCCGCGTCGGGATCATCCTCAACACCGCTGTCACCACCTGGCTCGCCCACCCCGACACCCGCCTGCGCCTCGCCACCTACGACCCGGCCACCGGCGCCCTCACCGGACACGACCCCACCACCTACCGCCCCAACGCCGCCCTCGCCCGCGCCGTCCGCACCCGCGACGGCCACTGCCGCTTCCCCGGCTGCACCACCGACGCCGCCCGCACCGACCTCGACCACGTCATCGCGTTCCCCGTCGGCCCCACCGCTGTCACCAACCTCGCCTGCCTCTGCCGCAAGCACCACACCTTCAAGCACCACGCCGGCTGGACCCTGACCATGACCCCCGACGCCACCTGCACCTGGACCACCCCCCCACGGCCACACCTACACCACCCACCCCCGCACCACCCACGACATCGCCGCCTGACACCGCCACCCACACCCACAACGGACAACCCGACCCGGTGGCCCGACACCCGACCCGACCGGTGCTGCACGACCCCCTGACGAAGCGTGAGGACGTGTCCCGCGCCGTATCCCCCCAGCTGAGCGACGGCGGGCTGCGAAGCGGCTCACCGGGTGGACCAGGAAGCATGACCTTGCCCGAGCTGCGAAGCGATGCACCCGATCGCACCCCCAGGACGCAGACCGAGCCGTGCAGGCGCGCAAGGTGGCCGCCAGCGGTCCCGAGCCCAGGACCAGCGAGAGCCCCTTCCGCGGTGAGGTCGCCGCTGCGCAGGAGCTCCTCATCCGCGCGCCCCCGGCCAGCGGCCGCAGCGCCCTCCCAGTCAGCCGCAGCCGACCCGACAACCCCCAGCCCGTCCAGCCCGTCCAGCCCGTCCAGCCCGTCCAGCCCGTCCAGCCCGTCCAGCCCGTCCAGCCCGTCCAGCCCGTCCAGCCCGTCCAGCCCTTCCAGCCCGTCCAGCCCGTCCAGCCCGTCCAGCCCGTCCAGCCCGTCCAGCCCGTCCAGCCCGTCCAGCCCGTCCAGCCCGTCCAGCCGCGGCCATCGGCCGCCTGCTGGCCCAGACCATCGCCAACGGTTCGCCGAGCTCGCGGCCTGCGACCCCCTGCGCTGAGGTCCGTCCGCCCCCCAGTCGTTCCCGGAGTCGTCCTCTTCCGTACCCTTGTGGGTATGTAACTGATGAGGTACGGTCGTGGTCATGGACGCAGTGATGCAGGCGTTGGCTGACCCCAGTCGGCGCACGGTGCTGGGGATCCTCCGGGACCACCCGGCGACGGCCGGCGAGCTGGCGGACGCCCTGCCGATCGCCCGACCGGGCGTCTCCCGGCACCTGCGGGTGCTGAGGGAGGCCGGGCTGGTCGAGGTGCGGCAGGAGTCGCAGCGCCGGATCTACAGCCTCCGCCCCGAGCCCCTGGTCGAGCTCGACGAGTGGCTCGAGGCCTACCGCGTCCTGTGGGAGCGCCGACTCGGGGCCCTGCACACGGAGATCGCTCGAGGGAAGACGGGGACGACATGACGGTGAACGGCTCGATGAGGACGCTCGATGACACGAGAGGGGCAGTGCGGGTCGAGGAGGTCTACGACACCGACATCGACGACCTGTGGCGCGCGTGCACCAGGCCGGAGCGGCTGGCTCGCTGGATCGCCGAGGTGACGGGCGACCTGCGCGTCGGGGGGACGGTGGGGCTCGTCTTCACGAGCACCTGGGCCGGGCCCGCGACCATCGAGGTCTGTGACGACCCGCACCACCTGCTGCTCACCACGGAGCCGGGCACCGAGGGCGAGACCCGGATCGAGGCCTGGCTGACCGCTGAGGGACCACGCACCAGGCTGGTGGTGGAGGAGCGCGGGATCCCGGTCGCGCAGCTGCCCTTCTACGGTGCCGGCTGGCAGGTGCATCTCGAGGACCTGGCGCGTTCGCTCGCCGGTCGCGGCTCCGCTCACCCCGAGGGCTGGTCCGAGCAGGCCGCGGCCCCCGCCTGGCACGAGCGATGGACCGAGCTCACGCCCGCCTACCAGGCGACCACCGTCACCGCCGGGTAGCAGGCTCAGACCAGCCGGTTGGTCCGGCTCCGCGCAGGGTTGCCGGCCGTTGTGTCCTCTGTCACAGTTACGGGGCGCCGGCCCCCACCGGTTGCCCGTCATCTCGGCATAGGAGCCCAATGAGGCGCTCGGTCACCCTCGTCACCCCACCATCGACTCTGGCGAGGACGGTGCTGCGCCGGGTCGCGGTGGCCGCGATCTGCCTCGGCGCCTCGCTCGGCGCCATCCCGGCCAGCGGGTATGCCGCGACAGCCCCGGCGGCCACGGCGGTCGCGGCCTCACCAGCCTCTGCCGAGCCCCAGTTCGGGCCCAACGTCACGGTCTTCGACCCAAGCATGACGACCGCCGACATCCAGGCCAAGGCCGATGCGATCCGTGACCTGCAGATCAACGACGAGATGGGCACGGCCCGCTACTCCCTGATGTTCAAGCCCGGGACCTACGGCACCGTCGCCCAGCCGCTGATGATCCAGGTGGGCTACTACACCGAGGTGGTCGGGCTCGGCCGCAACCCCACCGACGTCACCATCAACGGGCACGTCGACGTCTACAACCGGTGCCGCCCCGTTTCCGGCTGCATCGCCCTCGACAACTTCTGGCGCTCCCTGTCCAACTTGACGATCAACGTCACGGGCGGGCAGGGCTGCCGGGCCGACACCAACTTCTGGGCGGCGTCGCAGGCCTCGCCGATGCGCAGGGTCAACATCGTCGGCAAGCTGAGCCTGATGGACTACTGCACCGACGGCCCGCAGTACGCCAGCGGCGGCTTCATCGCCGACTCCCGGACCGGCGACGTCGTCAACGGCTCCCAGCAGCAGTACTTCGTGCGCAACAGCACCATCGGCAGCTGGACCAACGGCGTGTGGAACCAGGTCTTCTCCGGTGTGGTCGGCGCTCCCCAGGAGTGCTTCCCCGCCGTCCCGGGCGGCTGCGGCCCCTACACCACCCTCGGCGAGACCCCCGTCAGCCGCGAGAAGCCCTATCTCTACATCGACGCCGCCGGCACGTACAACGTCTTCGCCCCGTATGCGACCACCCGCTCCGCGGGGGTCTCGTGGGCGAACGGGACGACACCGGGCCGCTCCATCCCCCTGGCCCGGTTCTTCGTCGCCAAGCCGTCCGACTCGGCCCAGGCGATCAAGACCCAGCTCTCCCGCGGCATGAACCTGCTCCTGACCCCGGGCGTCTACGACATCGACAAGACGCTCATGGTCACGCACTCGAACACCGTCGTCCTCGGCATGGGCATGGCCACCCTGACCTCCGCGCAGGGGTCGTCCGTGATGAAGGTCGACGACGTCACCGGCGTCGACATCGCCGGCATCACCTTCGACGCGGGCACCACGAACGCCCACGTGCTGCTCCAGATCGGCAAGCCGACCGCCCCCGGCGCACGCGGGTCGGGCAACAAGAACAACCCGACGGCCCTGCAGGACGTGTTCTTCCGGATCGGTGGGCCGCACGTCGGCAAGGCCGACGTCAGCCTTGAGGTCAACAGCAACAACGTCATCCTCGACGACATCTGGGCCTGGCGGGCCGACCACGGCAACGCGGGCACCGTCGGGTGGACCATCAACACCGCCAAGACGGGTGTCGTCGTCAACGGTGACAACGTCACCGCCACCGGGTTCTTCGTCGAGCACTACCAGCAGCACAACGTCGTCTGGAACGGCAACGGAGGCACCATCGTCTTCTTCCAGAACGAGCTCGCCTACGACCCGCCGAGCCAGGCGGCGTGGAAGGAGTCCCGACGCGTCAACGGCTGGTCCGCCCTCAAGGTCGCCGACTCGGTGAAGACCTTCCGCGCCTACGGCATGGGCAGCTACAGCTTCTTCAACCAGGGCGTGGACATCTTCGCCGAGAACGCGTACGAGGTCCCGGCGACGCTGGCTCCCGGGAGCCTGCACAACCTGCTGACGATCTTCCTCGACCCCAACAAGGGCTCCGGAGGCATCACCCACGTGGTCAACGGTGTCGGAGGGTCCTCGACGATCACCAACCCCGGCACCCCTGTCACCGTGGTCGACTACCCCGCCGTGCCCGACACCATGCCCCCCACGGTCGCCGTCACCGACGACGTGCCCGGGGCGACCGCGAAGGGTGACGTCACCTTCACCTTCACCTTCAGCGAGGACGTCGGCACCAGCTTCACCGCTGCCGACGTCGCCGTGACCGGCGGCGCGGCAGGCACGTTCACCCGAGTCGACGCCACCCACGCCACGCTCGTGGCGAGCCCGGACGCCGACACGACGGGGACCCTCCAGGTCAGCGTGGCCACCGGCGCCTTCACCGACCTCGCCGGCAACGCCAACACCGTCGGCGCACCGCGCAGCAGGCCTACGACACGACGACGACGACCCCACCCAGCTCCTTCACCATCTCCTTCGACGAGGCCACGCCCCCGGTCCTGACGGACTTCGGTGACAACCAGTCGTCCCTGGTGCCTGACCCGACCAACGCCTCCAACACGGTCGCCCGGGTGGTCAAGCTCGCCGGTGCCCCGGTCTATGCGGGCACCACCGTGTCCACGCTGGCCAACCAGGCGGTCCCGGTCATCCCCTTCACGGCGACGGCCACGACGATGACCGCCCGCGTGTGGTCACCCGACGCAGGGACCGTGATCCGTCTGAAGGCGGAGAGCTCCACCACCGCCGCTCAGTCGGTCGAGACCGAGGCCACGACGACGCTCGCGGGAGCCTGGGAGACGCTGACCTTCGACTTCGCCCACCAGGCGTCGGGCACAGCAGCGCTCGACCCGAGCCTGACCTACGACAAGGTGTCGGTCTTCTTCGCCTTCGGCACGACCGGCAGCGGGCAGACCTACTACCTCGACGACCTCACCTGGCCGGAGTCCGGCACCACGACCCCGCCGCCCACCGACCACGTGATCACCTTCGACGAGGCGACCCCGCCGGTCCTGACCGGCTTCGAAGGCGCCGACGGGACCGTGGTCGCCGACCCGACCGACCCCACCAACCTCGTCGGACGGGCAGTGAAGTCCACCACGGCAGCGTTCTACGCCGGCACCACCATCTCCACCCTCACCAACGCCGACCCCACCGTGCTCGCCGTCCCGACCATCCCCTTCACCACCGCCCGCGCCACCATCACCATGAGGGTCTACAGCCCCGCCGCCGGCGCACGGATCCGCATGAAGGTCGAGAACGCCACCAACCCCGGCATCAACTGCGAGACCGATGCCTTCACCACCGTCGCAGGCGCCTGGGAGACCCTGACCTTCGACTTCAACGACCCCTCCACCCACTACATCCCCAACGGCCCCGGACCCACCGGATACGACCTCACCAAACCGACCGCCCCCGTCAACGCCGCCAACACCTACAACAAGGTCTCCGTCTTCTACGACTTCGGCGTCGGCGGCTCCGGCTACGCACCCCAGACCGCCGCCACGACCTGGTACTTCGACGACCTGTCGTACTGAACCCGACGGCTCACCGAGCTGATGACCAGGGTGCGGCGGCGGGCGACCAGCCCGCCGCCGCACCCTGTCGTCAGCCTGTGGACCGGTCACCGCTCCTGCCGATCCACCCGTCCCGAACGTACAGTCGACTGATGGCCAGGCTCCTCGCTCCTCCGCCGCCGCCTCCGGGCGAGCGCGGCGGCGAGGTGCTGCGCCGGACGGCCTCGCCCCTGCCGACCGCCTCCCTGGGCGCGGGTGGGGCCGGAGGGCGCCTGATGCTCCCACCGGCGAACGAGCTGGCGCCGCCCACGCGGGCCGACCGGGGCCGCGGCGCCGCCGCCATCGTGCGACGCCAGGTCGTGGCCGCTCGGGCTCGTGTGCGCGACCTGCGCGACCTGCCGCAGCGGCTCGTCGTCGCCGCCCTCGTGCTGCTCGTCGCCGGCACCGCGACCTGGCTCCTCACCCGCCCGGCGGGACCGGCCCCGCAGACCGCCGCCGACGTCGCGGCCGCGATCCAGGAGGCACAGGCCGCCCAGGCCAAGGCGCAGGCTGCCGCCCCCTCCGACGCCGCGACCGCCTGGGCCACGATCCAGCCGTCGCTCGTGCTGATCAGCGTCACCCTGGCCGGTGGCAGCGGCACCGGGGCGGGCGTCATCGTCAAGGCTGACGGCACCATCCTGACGGCCAACCACGTCGTCGCGGGCGCCCGCACCGTGACCGTGTCCTACACCGACGGCACCCGGACCTCGGCCACGGTCATCGCCGCCCAGCCCGCCGACGACACCGCGACCCTGAGACCGGCCACACTGCCGGAGACGCTCGTCCCCGCCACCCTCGGCGGCGGGCTGCAGGTCGGCGCCCCCGTCTTCGCCGTGGGGCACCCAGTCGGCCTCGCCGACTCGCTGTCGGCCGGGGTCGTCTCGGCCCTGGGCCGCTCCGTCACCGTGCCCGGTGGGCGCACCCTGAAGAACCTCATCCAGACCGATGCCGCCGTCAACCCCGGCAACTCCGGTGGCCCCCTGCTCGACCGCGCCGGTCACGTCGTGGGAATCGTCACCGGTCTGGCCAACCCCCGCGGTGAGGGTGCCTTCGTCGGCATCGGCTTCGCCGTCCCGATCGCGACCGCAGCCGGCCCCGCCGGCAGCCCACCCCAGTGAGGACCTGATGGACACCCCACCCCGCCAGCCGCCGGCCGCCCCGACGCCGACGCCGACCACCACGTCGCACCCGCTCGAGCAGGCGCTCTACCAGGTGAAGAAGACGATCGTCGGGCAGGACGTGCTGCTCGAGCGGATGATGGTCGCCCTGCTCGCCCGCGGTCACCTGCTGGTCGAGGGCGTGCCGGGCCTGGCCAAGACGATGGCGGTCAAGACGCTCGCCGACGCGATCGGGGGGCAGTTCCAGCGCATCCAGTTCACCCCCGACCTCGTGCCCGCCGACCTCGTCGGCACCCGCATCTACAACCAGAAGGAGGGCGAGTTCCAGGTCGCCCTCGGCCCGGTCTTCGCCAACCTGGTGCTCGCCGACGAGATCAACCGTGCCCCCGCCAAGGTGCAGTCGGCGCTGCTCGAGGTCATGCAGGAGCGTCAGGTCACCATCGGCCGCGAGACCTACCCCGCGCCCGACCCGTTCCTGGTGATGGCCACGCAGAACCCCATCGAGTCAGAGGGCACCTACGCCCTGCCCGAGGCGCAGGTCGACCGCTTCATGCTCAAGGTCATCGTCGGGTACCCGACTGCCGCCGAGGAGTTCGTCGTCGTCGAGCGCCAGATCGCACCGCCGACCCCAGCCCGGACGGTGCTCAGCCCCGAGCGGCTGCGGGCCTACCAGCAGGAGGCCGACGCGGTCTATGTCGACCCCTCCATCATCGAGTACGCCGTGCGGCTGGCCACCGCCACCCGCTCACCGGGCGACGTGGGCCGGGGCGACCTCGCCCGCTACCTCACCTTCGGCGCGAGCCCTCGCGCCTCGGTCAACATGGTGCTCGCCGCTCGCGCCCTGGCCTACCTGCGCGGCCGCGACCACGTGATCCCGAGCGACGTGCGCGAGCTGGCCAAGGACGTGCTGCGCCACCGGCTCGTCCTCAGCTACGAGGCGCTCGCCGAGGACCTGTCCCCGGACGAGATCCTCGACCCGATCCTCGCAGCGGTCGCGCCCCCCACCGAGCTGCTCGGCGGGCGCGACGACTCCGCGCCGGGGCAGACCGGTGACCCCGGGGACCCGGGCGGATCCGGCCTGGGTGGCGGCGGTGGCGGCGGTGGCGCCCACACGGGGGGCGGCTCCCTACGACCTGGGTCGGGGGGGTCGCCGTGGACGCGACCGCGTCCCTGACGCCGCAGGCGCTGCTGCACCGGCTCGAGTGGCGCGTCGTGCGTCGGCTCGACGGCCTCCTCCAGGGGGACTACCGCACGCTCTTCCGCGGGGCGGGCATCGACTTCACCGACCTGCGCGAGTACACCCCGGGCGACGACCTGCGCCACGTCGACTGGAACGTCACGGCGCGGATGGACACGCCCTACGTGCGCGAGTACGTCGAGGACCGCGAGGTCACCGCCTGGCTGCTGCTCGACCACTCGGCGTCGATGGGCTTCGGGCCGGTCGACCGGCAGAAGGACCTCGTGCTCGCCGAGACGGCCACGACGCTGGCCCACGTGCTCTCGCGCGGCGGCAACCGGGTGGGCATGATGCTGCTCGGCGACGAGCCCGGGGTGATCGACGAGGTCATCCCGCCCGGCGGTGGCCGCCGGCAGGTGCTGCGGATCGCCGGCGCCCTGCTCGCGCAGCGGGCCGCCCGAGCGGCCGCGACCGACATCCGCGCCACCCAGGCCGACGCCAGGGGTCGACGCACCCGAGCACCCGGTGGTGGCACCGACCTGGGCGCCCTGCTGCGCGCCGGGACGGCGCTCGTCCGCCGCCGCTCCCTGGTCGTGGTCGTCAGCGACTTCATCAGCAGCCCGGGGTGGGAGCGGCCGCTGGCTCAGCTGGCCCAGCGGCACGACGTCGTCGCGATCAGGGTGGTCGACCCCCGTGAGAGCGAGCTGCCCAGCGCCGGCATGGTCTACGTCGAGGACGCCGAGACCGGGGAGCAGATCTTCGTCGACACGTGCGACCCGGCCTTCCGCGCCCGGCTGCTCGAGGCGGCTGCGGCGCGGGACGAGGAGCTGCTCTCGGCCACCCGCGCCGCCGGCGTGACCCTGCACCGGGTGGGCACCGACGAGGACCTGGTGCGGACGCTCGTGCGCATCTGCTCGCTGCGAGCCCGCGCGGCGACCTCGAGGCGGGCCGGATGAGCCTGACCTGGCCGTGGGCCCTCGCGGCCCTGCTCGTGCTGCCCGTGCTGCTGCGCGCCTACCGAGACCGGCTGCGGCGTCAGGCCGGAGCGCGGGCCGAGCTCACCCGTCAGGGTCTGGTGCCTGCCGGCGGTCGCGGTGACCGCTCGCGCCACCTGGCCCCGGCTCTGCTCGGCGCATCGCTCGCCCTGATGCTGCTCGCCCTGGCCCGCCCCGTCGCCGCTGTGGCCGAGCCCCGGCGCGAGGGCACGCTGGTGCTCGCCTTCGACGTCTCGACGTCGATGGCCGCGAAGGACGGGTCCCCGACCCGACTCGACGCCGCCCGGGCGGCGGCCGACGCGTTCGTGGCCAAGCAGCCGGAGGACGTGCGGATCGGGGTGGTCGCCTTCGGTGGCACAGCGGTCGTCACGCAGGCGCCGACCACCGACCGGGGGGCAGTCGCCGCAGCCATCGGCCGGCTTCGGGCCGAGGGCGAGACCGCGGTGGGCCGTGGCATCGTCGCCGCCCTCGGGGCCATCGCCGGCCGGCCCCTGGTGCCCGCCCGCCCGGCCCCGGCTGCCACAGGATCCACGGCGACGTCTGCGCCCGCCCCGGAGACCCTCGACGGGGTCGACATCGGCTACTACGGCGGCACCGCCGTCGTCCTGCTCACCGACGGCGAGAGCACCGTGGGCGTCGACCCCGGCGACGCCGCCCACCTGGCTGCCACCGCCGGGGTGAAGGTCTACCCGATCGGGCTCGGCTCACCGGGAGGCACCACGCTGCAGGCCGACGGCTTCACCCTCGCGACCAGCCTCGACGAGTCCGTGCTCGAGGCGGTCGCCCAGACCACCGGCGGCAGCTACGCCAACGCCCCCGACGCGTCGGCGCTGGCCAGGGTCTTCGACGCCGTGCAGCTGAAGTGGACGACGCGGTCGGTCACCCACGAGGTGACCTCGTGGGTCGCCACCCTCGCGCTGATGCTCCTCGCGCTCGGCGCGGGTGTCTCGGTCCTGCGCACGGGGCGGGTGGTCTGACGTGTTCGCCCAGCCCTGGGTCCTGCCCGTCCTGCTCCTCGTGCCCGGGCTGCTCGCCGCCTACCTGTGGCAGCTGCGGCGACGGCGCCGGGTGAGCGTGGTCTACTCCGACGTCTCGCTCGTCAGGATCGCCGCCGGGCGCACGTCACCGTGGCGGCGACACACCCCCATCGCGCTCGTGCTGGGCAGCCTCGCCCTGCTCGGGCTGGCCGCCGCCCGCCCGCAGGTGCAGGCCAGGGTGCCGGTCTCCGGGGCGTCGGTCATCCTGGCCCTCGACGTCTCGGGGTCGATGTGCGCCACCGACGTCGAGCCCAACCGCCTGACCGCGGCCCAGGCTGCCGTCCGTCGCTTCGTCGAGACCCAGGACGAGGAGACCAAGGTGGGGCTGGTGCTCTTCTCCGGCTTCGCGTCGCTGGTGGTGGCCCCGACCACCGAGCGCGGCGACCTGCTCACCGCCATCGACGGCGCGACGACGGGTCGCGGCACGACCATCGGATCGGCGATCCTCACCTCGATCGACGCGATCAGCGAGCTCGACCCGTCGGTCGCCCCCAGCGACCGCGAGCAGGCCCCGGCACCCGACGGATCCTCGCTCGGCGCCACCGAGCCGGGCGGGACGGGCGGCCCGGGCGGGCCGGGTGCGGCGGGGACGGCGCCGACGGCGGGTGGTGGCAGCGCGGCCACCGCGCCCGAGATCGTGGTCCTGCTCACGGACGGGGCCAACACCCGCGGTGTCACCCCGGCGCAGGCCGCCGCCCAGGCCGCCGCCCGAGGGGTGCGGGTCTACCCCATCGGCTTCGGCACCACCAACCCCACCCAGATGGTGTGCACCGCCGCCCAGGCCGGGGTGGGCGGCTTCACCGGCGGTCTCGGCGGTGGCTTCGGCGGCGGCGGTCGGGCTCGCGACGGCGCGAGCGGGGCGAACGGCGGTCGCAGCTTCCTCGTCGTCGACGAGCCGGCCCTGCAGGAGGTCGCGAAGACGACCGGCGGGGAGTACTTCGCGGCCACCGACGCCGACCAGCTCGCCACGGTGCTCACCGACCTGCCGCAGCACGTCGAGGTGCGCACCCAGGAGGTCGACCTCAGCGTCTGGTTCACCGTCGGGGCGGCGGCCCTGCTGGTGCTCGGTCTCGGGCTATCGCTGCGGTGGGCCTCACCGCTCGGCTGACCCTGCTGGCCTCTGCGCAGACACCGCGTCCGCGCGGATGCGCGGTTCCCCGAGAGGTAACGTGAGCCGGTGCGCCGGGTGCTGATTCGGCGGGCGGGTCGCAGGGTAGAGGGCGGACAGGGCGGCTGATGCCGCCATCACTTCACCGGAAGGTCAGCGCGTCATGGACATCACCCAGGTCATCCTCCACCAGCACATGGAACAGCGGCGCATGTTCGCGATGCTCGAGGAGTGGCCCCGTGACGACCTCGACGGCCTGGCTGCGCTGTGGCGCCGCCTCGCGATCCTGCTCGAGACCCACGCAGCGGCCGAGGAGCGGTTCTTCTACCCCGAGCTGCTGGCCCGCGGCGAGGGTGGCGGGGACGCCGACTCCGTCGAGGAGGAGACCACCGACGCCGTCAAGGACCACAACGAGATCCGTGACGGTATCCGCTCGGTCGCGGCCGCCCCGACCGGTAGCGACGAGTGGTGGGCGGCCGTCACCGAGACCAACGTCGCCAACTCCGACCACATGGCCGAGGAGGAGCGTCAGGACCTCACCGACTTCCGGCGACACGCGAGCCTCCAGCTGCGGCACGACCTGGCGGTCACCTTCCTGCGCTTCGAGGCGATGACGGCCGCCGAGGGCGTGGAGCCGACGAACAAGGACCCGCAGGCCTGGGTCGCCGAGCACTCCGCCAGTCGCTGAGCGCAGCCGGCCCGGGCCGCGACCGGCTCGGGCCGCGACCGGCCCGGACCACGACCGGCTCAGACCACGACCGGCTCAGAGGACCTTGCCGGGGTTGAAGATGCCGAGCGGGTCGAGGCGGTCCTTGATCGCCCGCTGCACCGCCAGGTCGAGCGGGTCGAGCTCGCGCCGCAGGCCGGCCATCTTGAGCAGCCCGACGCCGTGCTCCCCCGTCACGGTGCCACCGAGGGCGAGCGCCGCGTCGATGATGTCGTCGAACGCGAGCTGGGCCGCGGCCCGAGCCGCCTCGTCGCCGACGGGCGTGACCATGAGCGGGTGCAGGTTGCCGTCGCCGGCGTGGGCGATGGTGCCGATCGTGATGCCGTGACGCTGCGAGATCTCTCCCAGCTGGCCGAGCATCGCCGGCAGCGCCGAGCGGGGCACGCAGACGTCCTCGGTCAGCAGCGGCCCGAGCCGCTCGAGCGCCGGGTAGGCGAGCCGCCGGGCCGCGAACAGCAGCTCGGCCTCGGCGGCGTCGGTGGAGACGGCAGCGAAGAGGGGCTGCGCCGTCTCGAAGGCCGCGACCACGGCGGCGGCCTCGACGGACCCGGCCTCGCCGGGGGTGTCGACCCGAGCCAGGAGCAGGGCCGCGGCCTCCGACTGGAGGCCGAGGTGCTTCCACTCCTCGACCGCCACGAGGGTGTCGTGGTCGATGAGCTCGAACGCCGAGGGCGTCAGCCCCCGCCGGGTCACCTCGGCCACCGCACGACCGGCGGCGACCAGGGAGTCGAAGGCGCCGACGACCGTGTGCGGCGTGCCGGTGAGTGCCGGTCGCAGCCGCAGCGTCACCTCGGTCACGACCCCGAGCGTGCCCTCCGACCCGACCATCAGAGCGGTGAGGTCGTAGCCGGCGACCCCCTTCGCCGTCCGACGGCCCATGCGCACGGTGTTGCCGTAGCCCGCGGGGCCGCCCATCACGGCCTTCAGGCCGAGCACGTAGTCGCGCGTGACGCCGTACTTCACGCAGCACAGACCACCAGCGTTGGTGGCGACGTTGCCGCCGATGGTCGACCACGGAGCACTGGCCGGATCGGGCGGATACCACAGGCCGTGCTCCCGGACGGCGGCCTTGAGGTCGTCGTTGACGACGCCGGGCTCGACGACGCAGATGAGGTCGTCGGCGTCGATCTCCGTGATGGCGTCCATGGTCGACAGGTCGAGCACGAGGCAGCCGTCGACGGCGTTGGCCCCGCCCGAGAGGCCGGTGCCGGCCCCTCTCGGCACGACCGGCACCCCCAGGTCAGCACACACGCGGACGGCGTGCTCGACCTCGGTCCCGGTGCGCGCTCGCAGCGCCACGGCGGCGGTGCCGACCGCCGCCCACTCGGCCTCGTCGTGCGACAGGCTCGCCACGACATCGGCGTCGGTCACCAGGCGCTCGGCCGGGATGCTGCGGCCGAAAGCCTCCAGCAGGGTCTCGCGCGTGGTCCGCGACCCTGCGTGCGCGGCAGCGTGGGCCGGGTCGGAGTGGGGCGCGGCGTGGGGCGCGGACGTCGTCGTCATGCCTCACACCGTACGTCGACCTCGGCGCGGTCGGCCTGCTGGCCGGGCGATCCCGCGTTGGGCGAGCAGGTTCACACGTGACCCGGTGAGCGTTGACAACATACAACTGACTGGTTGTATATTATCGGTGTGATCGACGGCGACGACGACAGGGCTGATGCCCTGTTCCAGGCCCTCGCCGACCGCACCCGGCGCGACATCCTGCGCCGGGTGCTGGCGGGGGAGCACTCGGTGAGCACGCTGGCGGCTTCATATGACATGAGCTTTGCCGCCGTGCAGAAGCACGTCGCCGTGCTCGAGCGGGCCGGCCTGCTCACCAAGCGACGTCAGGGCCGTGAGCAGCTCGCCCGCGGCGACGTCGAGGCGGTGCGCTCGGTGGGCGCGCTCCTCACCGAGCTCGAGACCGTATGGAGGGGTCGCGTCGCCCGCATCGACGACCTCCTCGCACTCACCACCCCCGCCGAATCCCGCTCTGCTCCAAGCGAACCAGGAGAATGACATGCCCGTCCACACCGCCACCCACGACCTCGACGCCCTCACCATCACCTTCACCGCCGACTTCGCCGCCCCGCTGGAGCGGGTGTGGCAGGTCTACACCGACCCGCGCCTGATCGAGAAGTGGTTCGGGCCGCCGACCTACCCCGCGACCTTCGTCCACCACGACCTGCGCGTCGGCGGACGGGTCACCTACTTCATGACCGGGCCGCAGGGGCAGAAGCACGGTGGGTGGTGGGAGTTCACCGCTATCGAGCCGCAGAGCCTGCTCTCCTTCGACGACGGTTTCGCTGACGACGACCTGCAGCCGGTGGCGTCGATGCCGGTGTCGCACAACGACTACCGGTTCTCCGGGGCCGGCGGGGCGACGACGGTCGTGACGGTCAGCACCTACGAGTCGGCCGAGGGCCTGCAGAAGGTGCTCGAGATGGGCGTCATCGAGGGTGCGACCTCGGCGATCAACCAGATCGACGCACTGCTCGCGAGCTGACGGGTGGGGGTCGGCAAACGGCTTGCCTGCGCCGCCGCCGCGTGGTCGGCTGATGCCATGGACCTCCTCGCCGCCCGCGCGGCCTACGACGAGCACCTGCGACGCAACCCGGCCGCCGCGCCGGGGGAGGTCGTGGAGAAGGACGCCGGCGTCGTGCGGATGCTGTGGGAGGGCGGCTGGGCCGGGGTGCTGTGGTCCGACCTGGGCGGGCTCACCTCCGACGAGGTGGACGAGGCCGTGGCCGCTGAGGTGGCGCGCTTCGCCCCCCGGAGCACGCCGTGGGAGTGGAAGTGGCACGCCTACGACGAGCCGGCCGACCTGCCCGACCGGCTCGTCGCGGCCGGCCTGACCCGGGGCGAGGACGAGGCGCTCATGGTGGCCGAGCTGGCCGAGCTCGACCTCGACGTGCGGCTGCCCGCGGGCGTGCGGCTGGAGCCGGTGACCGACGACGTGGGGGTCGGGCGGCTCGTGGTCGTGCACGACGCGGTCTTCGGCGGCGACCACAGCGGCATCGGGCGGCACGTGGCCTCCGGCATCGCCGGTGACCCGCCCACCTGCGCCGCCGTCGTCGCGATGGCCGGGGACGAGCCGGTCTCGTCGGGTCGCGTCGAGCTGCACCACGGCACGCCCTTCGCGAGCATCTGGGGTGGCGGGACGGTGGCGGCCTGGCGCGGGCAGGGAGTCTTCCGGGCGCTCGTCGCGCAGCGGGCCGGCGTCGCCGCGGATCGCGGCTTCCGCTACCTGCAGGTCGACGCCTCGCCGCAGAGCCGCCCGATCCTCGAGCGGCTCGGCTTCGTGCAGCTGACCCTCACCGTGCCGTTCACGGGGGGCGCGTGAGCTCGACACCGGAGACGCGGTCGGACTGCTCGCGCTGCGTCGGGCTGTGCTGCGTCGCACTGCCGTTCGCCCGCTCAGCCGACTTCGCCGTCGACAAGCCCGCCGGGATGCCGTGCCGTCATCTCGGGCTCGACCACGGCTGCGGGATCCACGCGTCGCTCCCGCAGGAGGGATACCGCGGGTGCACCGTCTTCGAGTGCTTCGGGGCCGGTCAGCAGGTCTCGCAGGTGACCTTCCGCGGGATGTCGTGGCGGGAGTCGCCGTCGCTGGCCGCCTCGATGTTTGCCGTCTTCCCGGTCATGCAGGCACTGCACGAGGTGCTGCGCCACCTGCAGGAGGCTTCGG
This sequence comes from Dermatophilaceae bacterium Soc4.6, assembly GCA_039889245.1. Taxonomy (NCBI): domain Bacteria; kingdom Bacillati; phylum Actinomycetota; class Actinomycetes; order Micrococcales; family Dermatophilaceae; species Dermatophilaceae bacterium Soc4.6. Next base: position 2,322,794 of record JAZGVH010000002.1, read on the forward strand.
GCTGGCCGCTGTCGACGAGGCTGGCCGGGCGGGTCGCGGCGCTCTTGGACGAGGTCGTCGCCCGGACGGGCGACGGGCCAGACCTGTTGTTGGCGCTCGACCTCGGCGAGCTGCGGTCCCGCGTCGGGCCGGTGCTGGGGGCGGCGAGCGGCGAGGTGCGGGGCGGGGCTCCCTACCAGCCGGACGGGCGGTTGCAGGCGCGGGCCGACCTCGTCGGCGCTGACCTGCAGGGGGTCGACGGGCGCGGAGCCGACCTGCGTGGTGCCCTGCTCATCGGGGCCGACCTGCGGGGCGCGAGGCTGGGCGCCGCCGACCTACTGGGCACGGACCTGCGTGGGGCAGACCTGAGGGGGGCCGACCTGAGGGGCGCCCTGTTCCTCACCCAGCCCCAGCTGCAGGCCGCCACGACCGACGCCACCACCCGCACCGGCCCCCGCACGCCGTGACGCCGGCACCCGACACGACGTGACGGGTGGGTCAGGCCAACGGGTCCAGGGCGTCGTAGCCCGCCACACCGTCGGCCAGGGCGCCGGCGGCGAAGGTGCCGTCACCGAAGAGGTGGTCGATCGCGGTCAGGCGGGAGGTGTAGCTGCCGACGGCGTACTCGGCCGTCATGCCGATGCCACCGTGCAGCTGGATCGCCTCCTGGCCGATGTGGCGCGATGCCCGGCTGACCATGAGGGTCGAGCGGCGGGCCGCGGCCGAGATGGCGGCGGGGTCGCCGGCCTCGAGCACCATGGTCGCCCACTGCACGACACTCGTGGCGAGCTCGAGCGAGACGTACATGTCGGCGGCCCGGAAGGTCAGCGCCTGGAAGGTGTTGAGGGTGACGCCGAACTGCTTGCGGCTCTTGAGGTAGTCGGTCGTCATGGTGAGGGCGACCTCCATGATGCCGATCGCCTCGTTGGCCACGAGGATGCGCGCGGTGTCGAGCGCGGTCGCCAGCGCGGCGGTGCGGTTGACCCCGGCCTCGCCGAGGGGGGTCGCCCGCGCGGCGGTGAGGGTGATGCGCGCGGCGCGGCCGCCCTCGAAGGTCGGGTGCCCCTCGCGCTGCACTCCCTCGGCGTCACCCTCGACGAGGAACAGGCCCGTGCCGCCCTCGGGCAGCACGGCCGACACGACGAGCAGGTCGGCTCGGGCGCCCTGGACCACCGGCGCCTTCACGCCGTCGACGGTCCACGAGTCGCCGTCCTGGCTGGCCTTGACGTCACTGGCCGACGGCTTCCACCGGCGGCCCGGCTCCTCGTGGGCGACGGCGACGAGCCGTTCCCCAGCGGAGATCGCGCCGAGCACCTCGGCGCGCTGCTCGGGCGTCCCGACCGCGGCGACCAGTGACCCGGCGAGGCCGACGGTCACGGCATACGGCTCGGGGGCGATGACCCGGCCGATCTCCTGGGCCACCACAGAGGTCTCGATCCAGCCGGCGCCGGCGCCGCCGTCCTCCTCGGCGAAGGGCAGGCTGAGGGCGCCGAGCTCGGCGAGCCGACCCCACAGCTCCTCGCTGTAGCCGGGCTCGGCCTTGGTCGCCTGACGGCGCTTCTCGAAGTCGCTGTAGCTCTTGGTCAGCAGGCCGCGGACGGCGTCGCGCAGGGCGTCCTGCTCGTCGGTGTAGGTGAAGTCCATGTCTCTTCTCGCAGGTCTCGGGGGGTCTGAGGGCGGTCGCGGGTCAGAGCCCGAGGATGGTCTTGGCGATGATCTGGCGCTGCACCTCGTTGGAGCCGCCGTAGATCGAGGCCTTGCGCATGTTGAGGTAGGCCGGCGTGGCGCGCGACTCCCAGCCGTCGCCGTTGAGCACGCCGGGGCCGGCGACGTCGACGAGCAGCTCGGTGACCGCCTGCTGGATCTCGGTGCCCTTGAGCTTGAGCACCGACGAGGCCGGGTGCGGGGCGCCGTTGTGAGAGTTGGCCACGACCCGCAGGGCGGTGAGCTCGAGCGCGAGCAGCTGGTTCTCCAGCTCGGCGATGCGGGCGGCGTAGAGCGGGTCGGAGAGCAGCCCGCTCTCGGTGGCCAGGCGCTTGGCCCGGGCGAGGCTGCGCTTGGTCGAGCCCACGGGGGCGACGCCGACGCGCTCGTTGCCGAGGAGGAACTTCGCGATGGTCCAGCCCTGGTTGACCTCGCCGACGAGCATGTCGCCGGGCACGCGCACGTCGGTGAACCAGACCTCGTTGACCTCGTGGCCGCCGTCGATGAGCTCGATGGGGCGCACCTCGACGCCGGGCAGCGTCATGTCGATGAGCAGCATCGAGATGCCGGCCTGCTTCTTGACGTCGGGGTCGGTGCGCACGAGGGTGAAGATCCAGTCGGCGTGCTGCCCGAGCGTGGTCCAGGTCTTCTGACCGGTGACGATCCAGTCGTCGCCGTCCTTGACCGCCCGGGTGCGCAGCGACGCCAGGTCGGAGCCGGCATCGGGCTCGGAGAAGCCCTGGCTCCACCAGATGTCGAGGCTCGCCGTGGCGGGCAGGAAGCGCTCCTTGAGCTCCTGGCTGCCGAACTGCGCGAGCACCGGGCCGATCATCGAGGCGTTGAAGGCGAGCGGCGGCGGCACCGCGGCAGCCATCATCTCCTCGTTCCAGATGTGGCGCTGCAGGTCGCTCCAGGCCTGCCCGCCCCACTCGACCGGCCAGTGCGGCACGGCGTAGCCGGCGTCGTTGAGGGTGCGCTGCGCCTCCACGATCTGCTCCTTGGTGAGCTCACGTCCCTCCGCCACCGCGTCGCGGATCTCCGGCGACACCTTCGTGGTGAAGAACTCGCGCATCTGCGTGCGGAACTCCTGGTCCTGCTCGGACAGCTCCAGCTGCATCGACTCGTCGCCTTCCGTCGTCTCGCGGTACGGCGTCTCGCGGCGCCGCGTTGCCCTGCTGACGCCGCCCCACCGCCCGGGCGGGGCGCGCATCCCCTCCATCATCGCCTGTCGACGTACTTACCGGTAGCGAGGGGGCGCGAGGTGGCGCGCGTCACACGGGCGACGGCACGGTCAGGCTGGCACGGACTCCTCGTACTCCAGCTGGTGGGCGTCGCGCGCCACCTGCTGGGCGACCTGCTCGGGGGACAGCCGCAGGGCGATGGCCCAGAAGAAGATGACGAGGCTGAAGACGATGACCGTGCCGAGGTCGACCCACTCCGGCAGCACCTCGTGGGAGCCGGTGCCGTAGCGGCCCAGGGCGCCGAGCACGAGGTGACCGCCCAGCCAGGGGCCGAGCCAGATCGCCGGGCGCACCATGCTCGCCAGATCGGTGCCGGCCCTCGACGAGCCGATGGCGAAGATGACCAGCCCGGCGACGACCGCGCACACGACCTTGAGCGTGATGTCGAAGCCACCCCAGTAGATGATGAGGTTCGCCGAGACGAAGGCGACCGGCAGGACGAGCCTGGGCGCAGGCACCCGGTAGGACCGCGAGCGGTCGGGGTCGCTGCGGTGCAGCGAGGCGAGCGCGACGGGAGCGATCGCGTACATGACCGCCGTGGCCCCGGTGACGGCACCCACGAGCGAGCTCCAGCTCGGGAAGGGCCCGAAGCCGATGATCCCCACGACCGAGGCCGTGAGGATCGAGACCCACGGCACGCCCTTGTCGTTGGTGCGGGACAGGGCCGACGGCAGCTCGCGCTCCTCGCCGAGGGCGTAGGACAGCCGAGCGGTGGTGCCGATGTAGACCACGCCCGTCCCCGCCGGGGAGATCACGGCGTCGATGATGAGGACGACGGCGAGCCAGCCGGCCCCGAGGGCCAGGGCCAGCGTGTACCAGGCGCCGTAGTCGGACGGGTCACCCCCGAGCGGCGAGCTCCAGTCCTTGGCGATGTCGGCCGGGTTGAGCCCGCCGATCATGACGACCTGGAGCAGCGCGTAGAGCACCGCGCCGATCGCCATCGCGGTGAGGATCGCCCGCGAGAGGTCGCGCTTGGGGTTGCGGGCCTCGCCGGCCAGCTGGACCGCCTGCTCGAAACCCTGCAGGGCGAAGACGACACCGCCGGTGAGGGCCGCGAAGACGCCGTGGAACCCATAGGGCATGAAGCCTCCGCCGGCGGTGAAGTTACCCGGTTTGAACTGCAGCGAGGCGACGACGACGATCGCGAGCAGGGGCACGGCGGTCTTCCAGATGACGACGGCGACGTTGCTCTCCGACATGAACTGCGCGCCGGCCAGGTTCATCGCGGTGAAGAGCACCATGAGCACGACGGCGACGACGAGCCCGAGACCGTTGAGCAACCCCTCCTTGGGCCCGTCCTTGTAGATCATGTCGATGTGCTGGTTGACCCACCCCACGCTGTTGACGTAGGTGATGGCGGCCAGGACTTCGATGGGGGCGATGAAGACGGCCTGCAGCCACGACGCCCACCCGGCCGTGAAACCGGCGATCGAGCCGTGCGAGTAGTACGCGAAGCGCCCGCTGCCACCCGCCACCGGGTAGGCCGCCCCCAGCTCGGCATACGTGAGCGCGAGGAGGCTGAGCATCCCGGCCGCGAGGATCCACGACAGGATCGAGGCCGGACCGGCCTTCTCGGCCGCGTTGAGCGCCCCGAGCAGCCAGCCCGACCCGATGATCGAGCCGAGCGAGACGAACATCAGGCCGTAGAAGCCGACCGACCGGGTGAGGTGCCCCGCAGCCGGTCGAGGGTGGTCCTTTGCGGTGGTCCGGGTGCTGGCCATCTCGAGCTCCGATCGACGGGTGCACTGTGAGCCGCCTCACATCGCGCGGCTGGGCCGAGCGTAGGAGCCCGGGACCCACCGCAACGGATTTCCCAGTCAACTCCCAGCCGCTGATTTCCGGCCACTACCCACCGCGCGCTCGGCTGGGGCAGCTAGGGTCACCGCCATGACCCTGCGCAACGGTGAGCGGGAGCGCGGCCTCGCCCGTGCGGCCTACCAGACCTTCGAGCCCCTGCACCTGCTGGCCTACTTCGGGCCGCACGTCGACGCCACCCGTGAGGCCCTGGGCGTCGGGTGGCTCGGCTCCTACGTGGGGATGCGGGCGGCACCCCTGGGCGCCGTCCCGGCACCGGTCGTCGCCGCGGCCTTCTTCGGCTTCCACCCCGCCGCCGTCGCCAAGGCCTGGGCCCTCGCGCTCGACGGACGCTCCCCCGCCGACCTCGACGCGGTGCGCACGGCGTGCGTCGACACCGGCCTGCGCGCCACCCTCGGCGACCTCGTCGACTCCCCCGAGGTGGCCCGGCAGGCGGGCCGCATGCGCGAGGTCATCTCCCGCGCCGACCTCGGCGGCCGCGCCCTCGCCGCCGCGTATGCCGCCCTGCCCTGGCCCGACGCCCCCCACCTCGCGCTGTGGCAGGCGGCCACCCTCTTCCGCGAGTGGCGCGGCGACGGCCACAACGCCGCGCTCGTGGCCCGCGGCCTCACCCCGCTCGACGCCCTGGTCCTCTACGACGCCTGGCTGCCGCCCGAGCAGGCCACCGGTGGCCGTGGCCGCGCGTTCCTCCAGCCGAGTCGCAAGTGGAGCGACGACGACTGGGCGGCCCGCGTCGAGGCCCTCACCACCGAGGGCCTGCTCGAGGTCGACGGCGACACCGTCCGCGCGAGCGAGCGCGGCCGGGCCCTGCGCGACGACATCGAGGACGCCACCGACGACGCGTCGGCCGCGGTCTGGGTCGACGTCCTCGACGCGGAGGAGCTCATCGCCGCCTTCCGCCCCTTCTCGAAGGCGGTCATCAGCGCCGGGGTCCTCCCGGGGACCACGAGGCGAGGCTGACGCGCGCTCTGCACTCGGGCCGCGGTCAGGGCATCACCTTGCCGCAGACGAGGTTGACCCGGACCGACTTCGAGCCGCAGATGGCTCCGCCGCCGAAGGACACGGGGCCACCGCCCCCTCCATACAGTTACAAATGCTGCCATAGACCTCCCAAAAGGACGCCAAACTCGTTGTGAGACAGGCCAATCCGTCCCGCCGAGGGCTCCGAAGACCTCATGCCCCCTGATGTCGAGGGGTCCGTGACGACAAGGGAGTTGCAACATGAAGGACGCGACGCGGCGAGGGTTCCTCGCCATCAGCGGAGCAGGGGTGGCCGCAGCAGCGGTGGCCCCCAGCGCCATGGCAGCCGGACGACCGGCCGCCGACAGCAAGCAGGAGCAGGCCGCGGCATCCGGAGCGATGCTGGCCTACGTGCACGACGCCTCCAAGGGTGAGGTCACCCTGATGAAGGGCGAGAACGAGATCGTGGTCCGCGACGCCGCCCTGGTGCGCGCCCTCAGCAAGCACGCCGCGAAGATGGGGAAGTGACGCCATGAGCAGCCACCGCGAAGCACCGGAGATCTCCAAGGACCCGGTCGCCGACAACACCGACGTCTACGCGTTCGTCTCCCCCGACAAGCCCGACACCGTCACCCTCATCGCCAACTTCATCCCGCTGCAGAGCCCGAGCGGCGGCCCGAACTTCTACGAGTTCGGCGACGATGTCACCTACAAGATCCACATCTGCAACAGCGGCGACGGCATCCCCGACATCTCCTACGCCTTCAACTTCAACACCACGATCCGCAACCCGAAGACGTTCCTCTACAACACCGGCCCGATCAACTCGATCGACGACCCGAACTTCAACCGCCCGCAGAGCTACGTCGTGCGTCGCTACACGCGTGACGGCAGCGGCGGCGAGGTGCTCGGTCGCAACCTGTCCGTGCCCCCGTGCAACGTCGGCGTCCGCAGCACCCCGAACTACGCCAAGCTCGGCCAGCAGGCCGTGCACGGCATCAAGGGCGGTCGCACGGTCTTCGCCGGGCAGCGCTCGGACGCCTTCAACGTCGACCTGGGTTCGATCTTCGACCTCGGCACGCTGCGCCCGTTCCAGAACGCCCACCTCATCCCGTCGGCTGCGGCGATGGGGGTCAACAGCGTGCAGGGCTTCAACGTGCACACCATCGCGATTCAGGTGCCGATCTCGGACCTGACCCGCGACGGCAGCGTGCCCACCGACGTCATGGACGCCAAGTCCACCATCGGTGTGTATGCCGCGGCCTACCGCCGCAAGTCCTCGGTCTGGGACCCGGCGACCGGCACGTGGGGCGGTCACGGAAGCTGGGTCCAGGTCTCGCGCCTGGGCAACCCGCTGTTCAACGAGGTCATCGTCCCCATGGCCGAGAAAGACCGCTGGAACAGCCAGTCCCCGGTCGCGGACGCGCAGTACGCCGACTCGGTCACCACGCCCGAGCTCGGGGGCCTGCTCCCCGTGCTCTACCCGGGGGTCTTCCCGAACCTCGCGGCCTACAAGAAGCCCCGCGCAGACCTGGCGGCGATCCTGCTGACCGGTATCCCCACGGGCGTCGTCCCCGGCTTCCAGAACTTCACCGGCACGGTGAAGGCCGACATGCTGCGCCTCAACGTCGCGGTCAAGCCGACGGCCAAGCCCAACAACCTCGGGCTCGTCGCCGGTGACGCAGCCGGCTTCCCCAACGGGCGCCGGATCGCCGACGACGTCGTCACCATCGAGCTGCGGGCCATCGCCGGCCTGACGATCCCGCTGGTCGACCCGTCGTTCACCCCGGACGGCGCCACCTCGGCGATCAAGGACGGCACGACCGACACCAACCTCCCTACGCTGAGCACGTTCCCGTACCTCGGGCACCCCGCCAGCGGCTCGGAGTCGCTCCCGGGGACGCCCAAGCCGTAACCGGACCGAGCACGACCCGGCACGACCGGCAAGACTGACAGGGTGGGGCGGTGGCGCAACGGCGCCGCCGCCCCACGCTGCCCCCGCCCCCCGCAACACAGCCCAGGAGTTCCGATGTCGCTCTCACCGCAACGCGCCGCCAACCTCGCCGAGAACCCGAACGCAGGCCAGGGCGCCGTCGTGCTCGACATCGGTGACGGTCGGGGGGCGATCATCGCCCACCTGTCGGCGGCCGACGAGGGCGCCGAGGTCGAGATCGAGTCGCTCGACGGCGCGGCCAGCGAGGCCGAGCTCGTCGAGCTGCACGCCCATGAGCACGCCCCCGCCCCGGCGCACGAGCACCCGCACGAGCACGAGCACGAGCACGAGCACCAGCACGAGCACGCGCACGACGAGCCCGTGGCCCCCCGCCCGCACGTCGCCGTGCTCGGCCGGCCCACTCCGTCGGGCGAGGTCATCTACAGCGCCGTCTTCCCCTCGCTGCCCGTCGGCACCTACCGCCTCCACGAGCGCGACAGCGGCCGCTCGCACGAGGTCGTGGTCACCGACGCGACGGTCACCGAGGTCGACTGGAGCGCCCCCACCCCCTGATCGCCGCGCCCTTCATCGGAGCGCCCAACCCACCGCTCCGATCGCGGCGATGACCGCCCCGCCACACCGCCACCGGTCGGCCCGCAGCAGCCGCACGACCAGTGCGTCGTCACGTCCGCCGGAGAGCCGCCCATGGGTGGGAGCAGCGGCGAGCGCCGTGGTACCGAAGGCCAGCGCGCCCCCCGCGGCGGCAAGCCACAGCCACGCCGTGCGGGGCCCCGCCACCACCGCCGCGCCGAGCGCGAGCAGCAGCGCCCCGTACGTGAGGACGACGAGCGGGACGATGCGGCGGCTGTGGGCAGCGTGCGAGACATCCCATTCCGAGGAGGGAACCGCGGCGAGCGCGGGGTAGACCAGGGCGGTCACCGTGGCCTGGAAGCCCAGGTGGAGGGTCGCCGAGGCGACCAGGGCGAGCTGCGGGAGGGTCATCAGCGCACCCGCTGGGGCAGGCCGAAGGTCGTGCGCACCCCCGTCGGTGAGCACAGCACGCTCTGCGGAGGGGTGGCGGCGAGGTCGGGGAAGCCGGCTGCGGCGAGCAGCGTGTCGTCCAGGTCGAGCAGCTCGGCCCGGTGCAGCGGCCACGGACCATGGGTGTTGGGCACCCAGAGGGGCTGCGCGAGCAGGCTGGTGTGCAGGCCGAAGCGGGCGGTGAGGAAGAGGTCGAGCTCCGACGGCTCTGGTACGGAGTCGCCGACCGCGACGCTCATCCGGCTGTGGGCGGCCGAGCCGCGCACGCGACCACTCCCCGCTCCGAGGCGCGGGCCGATGCGGCGGCTGGTGTAGGTGAGGGTGGAGCCGGGCCCGACGGGGGCGGCTCCATACGGCTGCTGCTCGTAGGTCATCCGCGCCCAGCGGTAGGGGACGTCGAACGAGCCGAGGGCGCCGGCGACCACGGCGAGCCGCTGGGCCTCGAGCGAGCAGAAGTAGACGCCATGGCGGCCGTGGTCGTCGACGGTGTAGGTGCGGACGTTCATCTCGAGGAAGGTGCCGAGCCACGGGACCGGGGGCCCGGTGAGCACGCCCGCGTCCACCATGCGGAAGGGGATCAGGCCCACCCAGGCCCGGCCGTCGTGCAGGTCGGGGCGCACCCCGCGCGGCAGCATCGGGGCGATCCTCGCGGGGTCGATGCTCCAATGCGCGAAGCAGATGTCGCGCCACCACTGGCTCATGATCTGCGGCGTCGGTAGCGGTGGGCCCTGCGCGAGGACGGGACGAGGGGTCACACCCCCATTCTCCGCGACCCGGGCGGCCAACGCGGATGGGGTGGAGGCGGGCCCCCCACGGGCCCGGCGCTCCACCCCTCACTCCACGTACACCGACGCTCGTCTCGAGACCCTCACGGTCTCTCGCTCTGGACCCCCCACGGGCCCTGCGTCGACATGTCCCATCTTGGGCCACTTTTCACGATTTTGTCAAGAGAGCACCCACCGTAATCCTGCGCCCTGCCGAGTCCTGCCGCATCGGGAGAACGGACTACCCGGGATGGCCGGCCGGGTCGAGTCCGTCACCCGGTCAACATGCCCCCTCGTCCGGACGTCTGGTTACCGTTCTCCCATGACCCTCACGCGTCTCGCCGCCGGCCTCGCCGTGGCCACCACCGCCCTCACCCTCGCCGCCTGCGGCGCACCCGAGACCACCGCGGGTGGCTCGGCCGCCAGCACGACCGGCGGGGCCGCCGCCTGCGACAAGGCCTCCCTGACCCTGCGCACCGCCGGCAAGCTGACCGTCGGCACCGACAAGCCCGCGTACCCGCCGTGGTTCTCCGACGACAAGCCCAGCAACGGCAAGGGTTACGAGTCGGCGGTCGCGTATGCCGTGGCCGCCCGCCTCGGCTTCGCCCAGGCCGACGTCACCTGGGTGACCGTACCCTTCAACAACGTGGTCACCCCGGGCGAGAAGTCGTTCGACGTCGACCTCAACCAGGTCTCGATCAGTGACGCCCGCAAGAAGGCGGTCGACTTCTCCTCCGGCTACTACGACGTGCGGCAGGCGGTGGTGACGACCAAGGGGAGCCCCATCGACGGCAAGACGAGCATGGCCGACCTCGCCTCGGCCAAGCTCGCGGCCCAGGTGGGCACGACGTCCTACACGGCGATCACCGACCAGATCAAGCCCAGCCAGGCCCCCGCGCCCTACGACACCAACGACCTCGCCGTGCAGGCGCTGAAGAACGGGCAGATCGACGGCATCGTCGTCGACCTGCCGACCGCCTTCTACATGATCGGGGCGCAGCTCGACAACGGCGTGATCGTGGGTCAGCTGCCGCAGTCGGGCGCCACTCCCGAGCAGTTCGGCATGGTGCTCGACAAGGGGTCACCCCTGACCACGTGCGTGAGCCAGGCCGTGGACGCCGTGCGGGCCGACGGCACCCTGGCGGCGCTGGCCAAGGAGTACCTCGCCGGCGCCGGCGCACCCGAGCTGAAGTAGCGCGGGTGGCGAGCACCGACTGGGCTCCGTCTGCGCTCGAGCAGGAGCGCGCGGCATACCGGCGGGGACGCACGCGGCGCTCCGGCGCGATCGCGACGGGGGCCACCGTGGCCCTCGTCGCGGTGGTGCTCGTCGCGATCGTCTCGTCGCCGGGCTGGACGCGGGTGCGCGAGACCTTCTTCGACCCGCACAAGGCGTGGTCGTCGCTGCCCGCCGTCGCCACGGGACTGTGGCTCAACGTGCGGGTGATGATCGTGTGCGGCATCCTCATCGGCATCCTCGGTCTGACGCTCGCCGTCATGCGCACCCTGCGGGGGCCGGTCTTCTTCCCGCTGCGGTTGTTCTCGGCCGTCTACACCGACCTCTTCCGCGGCCTGCCCGTGCTGCTCGTGCTGCTGCTGCTTGGCATCGGGGTGCCGGCGCTGCGGCTGCAGGGGGTGCCCAAGGACCCGCTCTTCTGGGGCGGGGCCTCGCTGGTGCTGTCCTACTCCGCCTATGTCGCGGAGGTCTTCCGCGCCGGGATCGAGTCGGTGCACCCCTCGCAGCGGGCGGCGGCCCGCTCCCTCGGGCTGACCAACGCCCAGACGCTGCGCTTCGTCGTGCTGCCGCAGGCCGTGCGCCGGGTGCTCCCCCCGCTGATGAACGACCTGGTCTCGCTGCAGAAGGACTCCGGCCTGCTGTCGGTGCTCGCCATCGTCGACGCGATCTATGCGGCCCGCATCGAGACGGCGAGCGACTTCAACTACACCCCCTACGTCGTCGCGGGGCTCCTCTTCGTCTGCCTCACCATCCCGATGGTGCGCCTCACCGACTGGGTAGCCCGCAAGCAGGGCTTCCAGGGCGCCGGGGGGATCATGTGAGCCTGCTGTCGATCCGCCACGTGCGCAAGGCGTTCGGCGCCAACGTCGTGCTCGCCGACCTGTCGCTCGACGTCGAGCAGGGTCAGTGCGTCGCCCTCATCGGCGCCTCGGGCTCGGGCAAGTCGACCCTGTTGCGCTGCGTCAGCCTGCTCGAGGTCGTCGACGACGGGGTGATCGAGCTGGAGGGGGTCGACGTCACGGACCCGAGGGTCGACACCGACGCGGTCCGAGCGTCGATGGGCATCGTCTTCCAGGCCTACAACCTCTTCCCGCACCTCAGCGTCATCGACAACATCACCCTCGCCCCGGTGCGGGTGCACAAGGTGCCCAGGGCCCGGGCGGAAGCCGACGCACGCGCGATGCTGGAGCGGGTCGGGCTGGCCGACAAGGCGTCTGCGCGACCCGACGACCTCTCGGGTGGTCAGCAGCAGCGGGTCGCCATCGCCCGGGCGCTCGTCGGGTCACCGTCGCTGCTGCTGCTCGACGAGGTGACCTCGGCCCTCGACCCCGAGCTGGTCGGCGAGGTGCTCGACCTGCTGGCAGGTCTGCGCGCCGAGGGGATGACCATGGTGCTGTCGACGCACGAGATGGCCTTCGCGCGCGAGGTGGCCGACACCGTGTGCTTCCTCGACGGCGGCCGGATCCTCGAGCAGGGCCATCCGCAGCAGGTGCTGCAGGAGCCGCAGGAGGCACGGACGCAGGCCTTCCTGGCCCGAGTGCTGGGCCGCGCGCGCCCCTAGGTGGTCAAAGACGCGGGTCGACCGGGTCGGACTCGAGCGCGAGCACAGCGAACACGGCCTCGTGCACCCGCCAGAGCGGCTCGCTGCGCCCCACCCGCTCGAGAGCCTCGAGGCCGAGGGCATACTCCCGCAGCGCCAGCGACCGCTTGTGCCCCAGGCTGCGCTCGCGCAGCCGTTCGAGGTTGCCGGCCATCGTGTAGTCGGGTCCGTAGATGATGCGCAGGTAGTCACGCCCACGCACCTTGAGGCCGGGCTGCACGAGGCCCTTGCCGGTGCGCTGGAGATTGGCCCTGGGCTTGACGACCATGCCCTCCCCGCCGGCCGCAGTGAGCTCCTCCCACCACGCGATCCCTTCCGCGACCGACGAGCCGTCGGCGGGTTCGACGACGAGACGCCGCGTCGACCGCAGCAGCACCGGGTCGGCGGCCACCAGCGCGTCGACCTGCTCGAGGTGCCACAGATGGTCACGGTCGTGCCATGTCACACCCTCGCCCGCCAGCAGCTGGAAGGGCGCGACCTCTACCCCCTCGAGACCGTCGACCTCCCAGCAGTAGCCGCGGTAGGCGTCGCGGTAGAGCGCGAGGTCGCCGATGCGCTCGTCGGTGCGCGAGCGCAGCGCCGCCACCTCGAGCCCCTGCGACTGCGCGCCCTCCAGGGCACGCGCCGCGACGGGCAGCATGAGCTCGGCCGCTGCGGCGACGGCGGCGTACTGGTCCCGCAGCAGGGAGTCCGCCTTGAGCGACCACGGGAGCAGCTCGGCGTCGACCAGCAGCCAGTCGGTACGGAGTGACTCCCACAGGCCGGCCGTGGTGATGGCGACGCGCACCCGGGCGAGCAGCTGCTCCGTGAGCGGCGACGTCAGGAAGGAGCGCCCGGTGCGCGTGTAGACCGCACCGGTGGCGGCGCCGCTCGCACCGAACCGGCGGGTGGCGACCTCGGCGTCGCGGCAGACGAGCAGAACGGCCCGCGACCCCATGTGCTTCTCCTCGCAGACGACCTGCGTCACACCCACGTCCCGGAAGTAGTCGAAGGCCTCCGCGGGGTGCTCGAGATAGCCGTCGCGGCGCGAGGTCGCGACCGGCGACATCGTCGGCGGCAGGTAGGGCAGCCACCGCGGGTGCAGGGCGAAGCGGCTCATGACCTCGAGGGCCCCTGCGGCCTGCTCCTCCCGCACCGATATTCGCCCGTGGTGGGCGGTCTGCACGGAGCGTCGCCCGAGGACGTCCGAGAGCGCGAGCTCGTCGGACCCGCGCAGGCCGGCGGCTGAGGTCGCTGCAATCGGGAAGGGCTTCGCCGGTTCGTACCAGACCTGCTCGGCCGGCACCTGCACCACGTCCTTCTCGGGGTAGCGCAGCGCCGTGAGGTACCCCCCGAAGACGCAGCCCGTGTCGAGGCACATGGTGTGGTTGACCCACTCGGGCACCGTCGTCGGGGTGTGGCCATAGAGCACCATGGCGCGTCCGCGGTAGTCGTTGGCCCACGGGTAGCGCACGGGCAGACCGAACTCGTCGGTCTCCCCCGTCGTGTCGCCGTAGAGGGCGAAGGAGCGCACGCGACCGGAGGCCCGCCCGTGGTACTTCTCCTTGAGGCCGGCGTGGGCGACGACGAGACGCCCGTCGTCGAGCACGAGGTGCGAGACGAGGCCGTAGCACCAGGTGGCCACAGCGGCACGGAACTCCTCCGGCTGCTCGGCCAGCTGGGCCAGCGTCGTCTCGAGACCGTGGCTGACCTGCACCTGGCGGCCCTGGAGGGCGCGCACGAGCTTGTGTTCGTGGTTGCCGGGGACCGCGTGAGCGTGCCCCGCCGCGGTCATGCCCATCGCGAGCCGCAGGACGCCAGGGCTGTCGGGCCCCCGGTCGACGAGATCACCGACGAACACGACCTGCCGACCCTGCGGGTGGGTCGCGTCGACCGGCCGGCCCGCGTCGTCGCAGGTGAGGGTGTATCCCATCCGGTGCAGCAGGGTGAGCAGCTCGGAAAGGCATCCGTGCACGTCGCCGATGACGTCGAAGGGACCGTGCTGGTCACGCAGGTCGTTGCGCAACCGTTCCCGGACGACGGTGGCGGCCTCGATCTCGTCGACCCCGTGCAGCACGTGGACCTGGCGGAACCCCTCGCGCTCGAGCCCGCGCAGCGATCGCCGCAGCTGGTCGTGGTGCCGCTTGACGACCCCCGGGCCGAAGTCGCGGTCGGCGCGGGCAATGTTGCGCTGCACGGCGACCGAGACCGGCACGTCGAGGACGATGGCGACCGGCAGCACGTCGTGGGCCCGAGCCAGCTCGACCACCTGACGACGGGCGTCCTTGCCGACGTTGGTCGCGTCGACGACGGTGAGCCGGCCGCGGGCGAGGCGCGTGCCGGCGATGTGGCCGAGCACGTCGAATGCATCGGCCGAGGCCGACTGGTCGTTCTCGTCGTCGGCGACCAGCCCCCGGCAGAAGTCGCTCGAGATGACCTCGAAGCGACCGAAGTGCTGCGCGGCGAACGTGGACTTGCCCGAGCCGGAGACCCCGACGAGGGCGACGAGAGCGAGCTCAGGAATGGCGATGGTGGTCATCGGGTCGGGTCCGCGCGGGTGAAGAGCGCCAGCTGCGTCGGTGGCCCGTGGACCTTGTGGTCAGCGCCGACAGGTCGGAACGAGACGGCATACGCGTGGTCGTCGGCGGTGGTCGTGGCCCAGGTGCGGAACTGCGCCCGCGTCCACTCGAAGCGGTGGTCGCGGTGCCGCATGGCGCCCGCCGCGAGCTGGGTGTAGAGCACGTTGTGCTCGGCGTTGGGCGTCGTGACGACGACGGCCGACGGACGGGCCTGGGCGAAGACCGAGCGCACGAGGTCGGGTAGGCGCTCGGGGTCGACGTGCTCGACGACCTCCATGAGGACGACGGCGTCCTGACCCTCGAGCTCGGGGTCGCGGTAGGTCGCCGACGACTGACGCAGCCGAAGCCGGGCCCGTACCGAGTCCGGCATCCGGTCGAGGCCGAGGCGACGCTCGGTGGTCTCGAGGGCGCGGGCCGAGACGTCGACGCCGAGCACCTGCGTGAAGGTCGGGTCGGCGAGCAGGTCACGCAGCAGTGCGCCCTCGCCGCAGCCGAGGTCGACGACGCGATGCGCGCCGACGTCGTGCAGGGCGGTGACCACCGCCGCGGCCCGCAGCCGAGCCAGGGTGACGGTGGGCGACGCGCCGGTCGGGTCTCCCGTCGGGGCAGCGCCGCCGTCGCCGGTCTCGACGTCGTCGTCGACCTCCGGGTCGAGCTCGGTTGCGACGGTGGGAGGGGTGTCGTCGAGTGCGTCGAGCCGGGCGAGGGCATCGGTGACGTAGACCGGGCGGCGGGCGAGATAGCGCCGGGCGATGAGCTCGCGCTCGGGGTGGCCCGCGAGCCACGCGCCACCGGTGCGCACGAGCTTGTCGACCTCCTCCGGCCCGACCCAGTAGTGCTTCGCGCCGTCGAGCACGGGAAGCAGGACGTAGAGGTGCTCGAGGGCCGCCGAGAGGGTCAGCTCTCCCGACAGGCGCGCGTCGACGTAGGGCGCGTCACCCCACCGGGGCACCTGGGTGTCGAGAGGCACCACCCGAGCGTCGACCGTCCACCCCAGGGGGGCGAAGAGCCGCTCGACCACCTCCGACCCGCCGGGCGCCGGCAGTGCCGGCACGTGCACCTCGAGCGGCAGCACCGCGCCGACGAGATCTGGCCGGGCCGGGCAGCGGCCCTTCAGAGCCGAGCCGAAGACCCGGCCGAGGGCGACCGCGAGGAGGGAGGACGCGGCATACGGGCGGTCGTTGACGTACTGACCGAGCGCGAAGCCGTCGCCGCTGCCGTGCTCGCCGAAGGAGGCCCGGCCGCGCACGAGGGCGATGGGGTCGACCTCGACGTGGAGGGCGACGGTGCAGCGCTCCTGCGTCGCCTCGGGGTAGTAGACGTGGGCCAGCCCCACCGGCAGCTCGAAGCTCTGTACCCGCTCCGGGTGCTTGTGCAGGAGGAAGCCGAGGTCTGTCGCGGGGCTCGCGGTCGACGTCAGGGTGAGGAACACCTCCCCAGTCTGTCGTGGGGCGCCACCCGCGTCGCCCCGGTATCCGGGCGAGGGGTCAGGAGGTCGAAGAATCACCCCCGGAGCGGACTCCGGGGGTGATTCCTTGACCACTTGGAGGCCCGGGGGCGGGCCCGGTCGGTCAGCCCGCGAACGGGTAGTCGGTGTAGCCCTCGGCGCCGCCACCGTAGAAGGTCTGGTCGTTCGGCTCGTTGAGGGGCAGCCCCTCGCGCCAGCGACGGGCGAGGTCGGGGTTGGCGATGAAGTCGCGACCGACCGCGACGAGGTCGGCCTCGTCGGCCTCGAGGATGGCCTCGACGTCGGAGAGCTGGGTGACGCTGCTGAAGCCGCTGTTGACGATGACCGGGCCATCGAAGCGCTTGCGCAGGTCACGCACGAGGTCGAGGGCCGGGTCGGCGAGGATGCTGAGGTAGGCCAGGCCGAGCGGGGCGATCGCGTCGACCAGCGTCTCGTAGACCGCCGCGGTGAAGGTCGCGTCCTCCTCGATGACCCCCTGGATGTTGTGCGCGGGCGAGATCCGGATGCCGACCCGGTCGGCCCCGATGGCCTCGGCGACGGCCTTCGTGACCTCGATCGCGAAGCGGGCGTGCGCCTCGGGCGACCCGGCGTACGCGTCGGTGCGGGTGTTGGTCGACGGCGCGAGGAACTGGTGGATGAGGTAGCCGTTGGCCGCGTGGACCTCGACACCGTCGAGCCCGGCCTCGACGGCCTTCTTCGCCGCGTCGACGAACTCGGCAACGACTCCGGCGATCTCGTCGGTCTCGAGCGCGCGGGGCACCACGTGGTCCTTGGGACCCTGTGCCGTGATCATCTGGCCCGGCGCGGGGATGGCGCTCGGGGCGACGGTCTCGAGGCCGTCCTTGTTGTCCGGGTGGGCGATGCGCCCGACGTGCATCATCTGCACCACGATCTTGCCGCCACCGGCGTGCACGGCGTCGGCGACAGCGCGCCAGCCCTCGACCTGCTCAGCCGAGTGGATGCCGGGGGTGTCGAGGTAGCCCTGGCCGACGGCGCTGGGCTGGGTGCCCTCGCTGATGATCAGGCCGGCGGACGCGCGCTGGCCGTAGTACTCCGCGTTGAGCGCGTGGGGGGCGTGGCCCTCGCCGGCGCGGTTGCGCGTGAGGGGGGCCATGACGAAGCGCTGCGGCAGCTGCCAGGCGCCGACGGTGATGGGCTCGAACGCACGGGACATAGAAGATCTCTCCTGAGGAAGGGGACGAGATGGTGGAAACTTCATCCACCTCGCGGTCACTCGAGGCAACGGCGGCGATGCCCTCGCCCATTCCCGGTCCGACCCGATGTCGGTGCCGCCCCGCAGACTGTGGCGATGACGAGCCCCACCCCCGACCCGTACGGAGACCCCGCGGCGACCGCCGACGGCGTCCGCCAGCTGGCGCTGGCGTGGTACCGGCGGGCCCGGACCGCGCAGATCGCGCACGCCCACTCGGCCGCGCAGGCCCGCACCCTCTTCCTGCTGCTCGGGGTGCCGGCGGTGCTGCTCGGGGTCTTCGCGGGCAGCGCCGTGGCCGCCGACGCGTTCGAGGACCGGCGGGTGGTCATCGGCCTGGCGAGCCTGCTGGCTGCGCTGCTCACGGCCCTGCAGACCTTCCTGCGGCTCGACGACAAACGACTGGCCCACGAGATCGCGTCACGACGCTTCGGTGTGATCCGCCGTGAGCTCGGCGAGGTCGGCGCGATCGGGGTGGCGGACCTGCCGGCGTCGGTGCAGCGGCTGAGCGTCATCCGCACGGACTACGACGACGTGTCGGTCGGTAGCCCGCAGGTGTCGCAGGGGATCTGGGAGTCGCAGAAGGCGGCGGACCGCAGCTACTCCCCCGACGAGTTCGGCGCCTGGCCGGGCCTGCCGTGACGACGCACACCGTCGCTCACCCGAGGGCGTCGAGCTGGGCCACGAGCCGGCGCCCGGCCGTGGCGCGGTAGGACGCGTCGAGCAGCTCGGACACCTCGGCCCAGTGCCGCTTGGCGGCGCGAGCGGGAGGCAGCTGCACGCCCAGCCAGCCCGACGGCCCGAGGTAGGCCGGCGAGAAGACCCGACCGTCGCCCTCCTCGAGCAGCGAGCGCCGGTCGTCGCCGTCGGGCAGGACGAGCACGCACGCCGGGTGCTGCACCCAGTCGCCGGCGACCTTCTGGGAGCCGCCGAAGTAGGCGAACACCTTGGTGGTGAAGAACGCCGGCCGGCCGTGGGACACCTTCTCGGCGGCGCTGGGAAGGGCCAGGGCCAGGCCACGCACCCGCGCCAGCAGCGGATCGTCGTCGTCGAACATCTGCGGATGCGACATGTGCCGAGGCTAGACCCCGGCGTCGACAGTGGGTCTCACGGAGCACTCTCGGGCTGGACCATCGACCGCGCGCACGGCAGGGTGGGGCGACGGACCCCGACGAGAGGACACGCGATGAGCGACCCGAGCGATACCGGCGACACCGGCGAGACGAGCGACGCAGGCGGCGCCACGACCCTCGCCGCAGCCCCGACGCTGGGGATGCTCACCATCGACTGCGCCGACGCGGGCGCCGCCGCCGACTTCTGGTCGGCCCTCATGGGCTGGGAGGTCGCGATGAGCGGCGACGGCTACGCGATGCTGGTCGGTGACGGGCTGCGCGTCGGCTTCGGCACCGTGCCCGACTACGAGGCCCCGGCGTGGCCGAACCCCCACGGCAGCAAGCAGTTCCACCTCGACCTCTCCTGCGCCGACATCGCGGCCGTCGAGGCGCGCGCGGTCGGGCTCGGGGCCAGCGTCGCCGACCCGCAGGGTGGCGACACCTGGCGCGTGCTCGTCGACCCCAGCGGTCACCCCTTCTGCCTGACCGACGCCAAGAACTGGGGCTGAGCGTGCCGCAGGCACGGCACCTTCACGGTGCAGCTGACGCCGGTCGCCGGCGAGCCCCCCACCCTCGGACGCTTCGAGCTCGACAAGGTCTTCGAGGGGGACCTGGCGGGCACCTCGCGCGGGCGTACACCCTCCCCTGAGCGACAGAGCGCTGCCGACAGCGGCCGAGGACCCGTCGCGGGCGTCAGCGGTGCAGAGCAGCGGAGAGCTGGGTCTCGCTCTCCGCGAAGCCGACCGAGCGGTAGACCCCGATCGCGAGGTAGTCGGGGTCGGCGACCATCACGAGGGTGGACGCACCCAGGTCGCTGAGCCCCCACCGGCTCGCGTGGTGCACCAGCGTGCCGGCGAGTCCTCGTTCGCGCGCCTCGGGATGGGTGCCGACGTTCTGGAAGCGCGCCAGCCCGTCGCCCGCCCGCACGAGACCCAGCGACGACAGCAACCGCTCCCCCTCGAAGGCACCGAAGAACTGCCCGTGCCCGTCGCTCACGAGCTGCCGTTGCGTCGCCGCCCGCCGCTGCTCGAAGAGCCGGTGGCCGTCGTCGACGACCCCGTCCCAGGTGGAGATCGACAGGTCGACCTGCTGGCGCCAGTCGTCGTCGCCGGACAGCGGCCGGTACGTCGCCTCGTGGTTGGGCCGCGGAGGCGGATGCACCCGGGCCGCGGTCATCACGCTCGACCGGTCGACCGCGAGGCCCAGGTCGACCAGGGGCGCCAGGTCGGCCCCCTCGGCCGCCACTGCGTGGACGCCGAGGCTGACGTGCTCGGCCCCGAAGACCTCGCGGTGCCGCGCCACCCAGCCGGGCGCCTCGACAGGCCCGGGGGCATGGTCGAGCAGCAGGAAGTTGCCCCACCAGAAGGTCGGGTTGTGGGACGTGCGCACCTCGAGGTGGTCGCCCCGGTCGGTCACGGTGCTGCCGCCGAGACGCAGCAGGGCCAAGTCGGTGCGCCAGCCGAGCGAGGTGACCTCCACGAGGTCAGTCTGGCAGGCCGGGCGTCAGACGCGACCGACACCGGTGGCGCGCTCGAGGCCGTCACACGGTCGGGGGCTCGGTCCCCGGCGACAGGTCGACCTCGTCACCGACGGAGATCGAGCCCGAGGTCAGGAGCCGGAAGACCGTGCCCCCGCGCTCGTGCAGGGCTCTGGCTGCGCCGGGCCCGATGCCGTCGTCGAGCAGCCGGCAGGGGGCCGCCTTGCGCACGACCTCGAGCTCGACCTGCCCGATCCGCACCCGCTCACCCGGCCGGGTCGGCAGGCGGCCCGACGAGATGGTGAGGTTGCGCCGGGTCAGACCCGGGTCGACCGGCCGCCCGAGGTCGGCGGCGGCGGCCTCGAGATCAGGAGCCGACTGGATCGTCACGTGGCGGTGCCGGCTGCCGTGGTAGCGGTCACCCACGAGCCCGGTGCCGGCCTCCGCCTCGACCGTGGGCACACTGCGGGTGGGCAGCCGGGTGCCCGGCGCGAGGTGGATGGCGGTGACGACGGGGCGCTCCATACGGGCAGAACGCCGGGGCCCCCGCCCGTATGCCGTCGGGCCGGCTCTCGCCGATGCCGGGGGCGAGCCCGGGCACTGCCGACTCTTGTGGGGGCCCGACTGAGCCGATGCGAGAGGCTGAGGGGATGACCCAGACCCCCGACGTCACCGTCCACGACGCCCTCGAGGCGCACCGCTACCAGGCCACGACCGAGGGCGAGGTCGCCGGCTACGCGGCCTACCGGCTCGCGGACGGCGTCGTCACCTTCACGCACACCGTCGTCGACCCCGCCCACGAGGGACGGGGGGTCGGCGGGGCGTTGGCCCGGGCGGCCCTCGACGACGCGCGATCGCGGGGGCTGGCGGTCGAGCCGCTGTGCCCCTTCATCCGGTCCTGGATCGACCGGCACCCCGACTACGCGGACCTCGTCGTCGGCTGACCCGCGCCGACCGACGGTCTGCGCGTCCGGGCTCAGAACGCGCTGATGCCCGTCTCAGCCCGCCCGATGATCAGCTTCTGGATCTGCGAGGTGCCTTCGTAGAGGGTCATGACGCGGGCGTCGCGCATGAGCTTCTGGACGGGGTACTCGTCGACGTAGCCGTAGCCGCCGAAGACCTGGATCGCGTTGTTGGCGGCCCGGACCGCGGCCTCGGAGGCGAAGTACTTCGCTTTGCTGGCCTCGGTCGTGAAGGGCTGGTGGCGCTCGATGAGGTCGGCCGCGCGCCAGGTCAGCAGCCGGGCCGCGTCGGCGTCGACGGAGATCTGGGCGATGAGGTCCTGCACGAGCTGGTAGGACGCGATGACCTTGCCGAACTGCTTGCGCTGCACCGAGTAGTCGACCGACGCCTCGAGACAGGCCTGCACGATGCCGACGCAGCCCGCCGCGACGGACACGCGGCCCTTGTCGAGCGAGGCCATGGCGTACCGGAATCCCTTGCCCTCCTCGCCGACGAGGGCTGACGCGGGGACGCGCACGTCGGCGAACGAGAGCTCGGCCGTGGCCTGACCGCGCAGGCCGAGCTTGCCGTGGATCTCGGTGCGCTCGAAGCCGGGGGTGTCGGTGGGCACGAGGAAGCACGAGACCCCGCGGGCCCCCTCGTCGGAGGTGCGGGCGAAGACGAGGGCGACGTCGGCCCAGGTGCCGTTGGTGATGAAGATCTTGCTGCCGTTGATGACGTAGTCGCTGCCGTCGCGGGTGGCCCGTGTGCGCAGGTGGCCGGCGTCGGAGCCGTTGTCGGGCTCGGTGAGGCCGAAGCAGCCGAGCTTGGTGCCGGAGGTGATGCCCGGCAGCCACTCCTGCTTCTGCTCCTCGGTGCCGTGGTCGAGGATGATCTTGCCGACGAGGCCGAGCGACACCGACACGATGCCGCGCACGGCGGAGTCGGCGCGGCCGAGCTCCTCCATGCCGATGCAGTAGGTGATGTAGTCGCCACCGAGGCCGCCGTACTCCTCCGGCATGGTCAGGCCGAAGAAGCCCATCTCGCCCATCATCGGGATGATGGCGGTGTCGACCGACTCCCTCCTGTCCCACTCCATGCGGTAGGGCACGACCTCCCTCTCGAGGAAGTCGCGCGCGGCCTGCTGCCACGCGCGCTGGTCGTCGCTGAGGGCGAGGTCTACCACGGGTTCTCCTTCGTCGGGGGTGGGGATGTCAGGCGGCGGACCCGTCAGTCGCCGCCAGGGGCGGGCGGACTCACGAGGACCAACGCGGGATAGGACGTGCGGTAGCGGGCGACGTCTCGGGTCAGGAGCGTGTGTCCGGCGACCGCTGCATGGGCGCCGATGAAGAAGTCCGGCAGGGTGGACGTGCGGATTCCACCACGTCGTCGATAGGCCGCAAACGCCTTGGCGGCGAGGAAGGCCGCTTCCCACGGGATCGCGTCGCGCCGGAAGTCCGACGCCGGCAGGGACCGCTCGAGGTCCTCGATCCGCTCGAAGCGCGTCGACACCTCTGCGTAGACGACGGGGTTGATGACCAGCGACCCGGCGTCGGCGGCCCGCGCGAGGGCTGTGGACGACCAGCCACCCCAGACGCGGTCCTGGGTGAGGACGTCGAGGAGGACGTTGCTGTCGACCAAGGTCGCCACCTCAGTCGCCTCGGGTGAGCGCCATGATCTCGTCGGTGGTCATGGAGACGTCACCCCGCCCTCGCAGTCGCTCGACGAGGGTCTGGCCCCGGGTGGGAGCGCTCACGGAGCGTCGCACGATGAGCGCGTCGCCCTGTCTCTCGAACTCGACCGTCGTGCCGGGACCGATCCCGAGCTGGTCGCGTAGGTGCTTCGGGATCGTCACCTGCCCCTTCTCCGTCACCATCACAGTAGGAATCCTACCATTCCTACTCTTACTCGTGCTGGACGGAGATCCAGGTCAGAGCATCCACGGCGCGGGTGAGGACGCTGATGTGGCCGGCTCCGGGCTCGAGCCACAGGGTCGCGCCGGGCAGGTGCTCAGCGACCCACTGGGAGTGGGCGGCCGGCACCACGCGGTCGGCCGAGCCGTGCACGAGCAGGGCAGGAGCCGCGATGTCCTCGACGTCGAACCCCCAGGCCGACACGGTCGCCAGGTCGTCGTCGATCGACGGGCCAGGGCCGTTGGCGCCACCCGTGCGCACGACCTCGACCAGCCATCCCCACTCCCCGGCAAACATCTCCTCATCCTGGGAAAGGAAACCGAAGTCGTCCTCGGCGCCCGACTCCTCGTAGGCCTCCCGAGCCGCGCGACCGCGCTCCGCGGCCCGCAGGGAGGCTGCGCCGTAGGGTGCGAAACCGGAGTACCAGTCGCGGCCTCCGCGACGACCGGCGCGAGGGGGGCGGGCCCGGAGACCGCGACGACCGCGGTGACGCGGTCGGGCCGCAGAGCCGCGCAGGCCAGGGCGTGCGGTCCGCCACCGGAGTGGCCCATGACGGCGAACCGGGTCGAGCCCACGTGGTCGGCGACGGCGGCCGCGAGGCCAGCGACGTCGGCCACGCTGCGACCGGGGAAGGCCGAGGAGCCGCCGTACCCCGGGCGGTCGAAGCCGACGAGCCTCAGGCCGAGCCGCGCGGCCGCGGCGAGCAGCGGACGGGGCGGCTCACCGGTGTTGCCGGTGCCGTGGTGCCACACCACGGGGAAGCCGTCACCGCCGGTGTCGTGGACCCGCAGCGTCCCACCGCCCGGCAGGGCCAGGTCTGCGGAGGTCGGGCCGGTGGTCATGCCTTCACCGTACGACGCCTCCGTCACGGGTGGCGGTCGACGGGAGCCACCGCGCGCAGTGCCAGCCAGACCTCGGCGAGGTCGGGCGTGGAGCGCAGGTCCCGACCCGACAGCTGCTCGAAGCGACGCACCCGGTAGGCCAGCGTGTTGGGGTGCACGTGCAGGCTGTCCGCAGCCTGCGCCGTGTGCCGGTCGCGCTCGAGCCAGACCCGCACGCTCGGCACGAGCAGGTCACCGTGGTCGGCGTCGTAGGCGAGCACCGGCCCCAGCACCGTGTCGACCAGAGCCGAGAGGGAGGCCCGGTCGGGCACGAGCCACCGGTCGACGGCATCACGACCCGAGACGACGAGACCCCCGCCGGCGTCGACCGCCCGCGAGACGGCCCACACCGCCTCTCGGCGGGCCACGGTCAGGCGCGTGCCGGGTCGGAAGGGCCGGCTGCGGCCGACGGCGACGTCGGGGTGCCCGTCCAGCAGTCGCTGCAGATCGAGACCGGCAGGCACCAGGGCGAAGAGGTCGTCCTGCTGGCGCAGCATCAGCACGGGACGGCTGCCGTCGGGGTCGGTGGGGTCGGTGGGGTCGGTGGGGTCGGTGGGGTCGGTGGGGTCGGTGGGGTCGATGGAGCCGGGGGAGCCGGGGGCGTCGGGTGGCTCCGTCAGCTCGCGGAGGACGTCGTGGTCGCGACCGGCCGACTCGGCGAGGCGCACCACGGCGAGCGCGACATCGCGATCTGGGTCGAACCCGTTGCGCACCAGTCGCTTCACCGCGGTGGCGGGCTCGAGCACGTCCTGCAGCAGCTCGGCCAGGGTCTCGGCCCCCTCGCGCCGCACCGTCTCGAACTCGTGCCGCCGGATCGACAGCTGGAGCGCGGCGACGGTCGCAAGGTGCTGCACCACCGCGAGACCCGACGGCTCGCTCCCCGCGCGCTCGAGGGCCAGCAGGAAGCCGGCCGGGCCCCCGGGTGCCGGGACGGGCAGCACGTGGCCGCCGGGCACGACCGGTGGGGCCGAGAAGGTGTGCGGCACGAGGTGCAGCAGCTCGTCCGGGGGGCTGGGCACCCCGGGCAGGAGCGGGCGACCGCTCGCCGTGCACAGGTAGAGCCGGTAGCCGCTCAGCCGCTCGAGCCGCGCAAACAGCTCGTGGACGGAGAGGTCGTCGGCGGCCAGCGTGCGCAGGGCGCCGAACACGTGCAGCTGGGCGGTGAGGCGCCGGTGCATCTCGCTCTGCACCGCCCCCGCGACCTCCTGCGCGATCGCGACGAAGGGCACGGGCAACGGCACCCGCAGCAGCGGTATGGAGCGCTCCCGCGCCACCGCGAGCATCGCGGCGGTGAGGGGGGGCACGTGCAGGCCCTCCGAGACGGCGAGGGCACTGACCCCGGCGTCGTCGAGCCGCCGCAGGTAGTCCGCCTGGCGGGCGGCAGAGCGTGGCACCGCGATCCCGGTCGTCATGAGCAGCTCCCCGCCGAGGAGCCAGGGGCTGGGGTCCTCGAGCTCACTCACGTGGGCCCACCCGACCCGCCGCCCCAGACCCCCCTCTCCGGCGATGACGGACAGCTGGAGCGCGGGGCTGCGCACGAGCTCGTCGACCGTGAGGGGGTGCGCCATCGCTCCATCGTGCCTTGTGGTCCAGCACAAGTGAAGGGGCTGTCTCTCAGGCGCGAGCCAATGGTCACCGGGTCGGTGCGGCACCAGAGTGGACCGCACCCGACCGGAAGCAGGCCCCCATGTCAGACCCGATGCTCACGGACACCGCCGTCCGCAGCGCCATCGAGACCCGCTCCATCGACTACGTGCCCGAGACCGAGCGCCACGGCAAGGTCTGGATGCAGGGGCCGTTCTGGTTCCTGGGCAACTTCCAGCCCTTCACGGTGGCCATCGGCTTCGTGGGGCCGCTGCTCGGGCTGAGCCTCGGGTGGACGGCCGTCGCCTCGATCCTGGGAATCCTCTTCGGCACGCTCTTCATGGCCGCCCACGCCGCTCAGGGCCCGCAGCTCGGGCTGCCGCAGATGATCCAGTCGCGGGCGCAGTTCGGCTACCGCGGCGTCATCCTGCCGCTGGTCGCGACCGGCTTCACCTACCTCGCCTTCAACGTCGTCGACACGATCATCATCAAGGAGGGCCTCGCCGGCATCTTCGGGTGGAACGCGACGCTGGTCGCGGTCGTCGTCACCGTGCTGGCCACGGTGCTCGCGATCTACGGCCACGACTGGCTGCACCGCGTCTTCCAGGTGCTCTTCGTGGTCTCGATCCCCTTCTGGGTCGTGCTGACCATCGGGGTGCTCGTCGGGCACGCCGGCGGCGGGGCCGCTCCCACATCGGAGTTCACCTGGTCGGGCTTCCTGGCGATGTTCACCGTCGCGGCGTCGTACAACATCACCTACGCGCCCTACGTCTCCGACTACAGCCGCTACCTGCCGCGGACGACCTCGACCCGCGCGATCATCACCTCGGTCTTCGTGGGCGCCTCGGCCTCACCGATCTGGCTGATCCCCCTCGGCGCGTGGCTGGCGACCCGGCTCGGCGCGACCGACGCGCTCGCCGGCATCCACGACGCGGGCAACGCGGTCGTGCCCACGATCGGCAGCATCCTCGCCGTGCTGTCGGTGCTGGCTCTCGTGGCCACCATGGGGCTCAACGCCTACAGCGGGATGCTGAGTGTCATCACCGCCATCGACATCGTCCGGCCCGTGCAGCCCACCGCCCGGGTGCGGGTGGTGACGATCGTCGTGCTCGCCGTGGTCTGGCTCGTCGCCGGCCTCGCCCTCGCCGATTCCGTCGCCGCCCTCAACAGCGCCCTCATCGCGATGCTCTACCTGCTGGCCCCCTGGACGGCGATCAACCTGCTCGACTTCTTCCTGGTGCGCCACGGTCACTACGCCGTCACCGACCTCTTCACGCCCTCGGGCATCTACGGGCTGTGGGGACGGGCGGGGGTCATCAGCTACGTCGTGGCGATCGTCGTCGAGGTGCCGCTCGCCTACCTGCCCCCCTACTACGAGAGCTGGGGCGCGCAGGCGCTGCAGGGCGTCGACGTCTCATGGATCGTCGGCATGGTCGTCGGCGGCGGCCTGTATGCCGCGCTGCTGCGCCGCGACGTCGGCGGGCGCTCCCACGCCGACGTGGTGTCGGCCGAGCGGGAGGCCGTCGCCCGCAGCGAGCGCGTGCTCGCCGAGACCGGGACGGCTCGATGAGCCCCACCCACTCGCCGCCGCCGCTCGGTCCACCCGACGCGAGCGCCGTGCCGCGCTTCGTCGGCCCCGACACCTTCGCCCGCCTGCCCCGGCTCGACCAGGTGAGCCGGGCTGCGGTGGCGATCGCGGGCATACCGTTCGACGCGGGTGTGTCCTACCGACCGGGAGCACGCTTCGGGCCGCAGGGGATCCGCGCCGGGAGCAAGCTCCTGCGCCCCTACCATCCGGGGCTCGACGTCGAGCCGTTCACCCGGCACCAGGTGGTCGACGCAGGCGACCTGGTGGCCGACCCCTTCGACATCCGTCGGGCCATCGGGCAGGTCGAGGCAGGGGCGGCCGACCTGCTGACCCGCGCCGACACGCTGGTGGTCATCGGCGGCGACCACACCCTGTCGCTGCCGCTGCTGCGGGCCACGGCGGCGAAGCACGGGCCCCTGTCGCTCCTCCACTTCGACGCCCACCTCGACACGTGGGACACCTACTTCGACATGCCGTTCACCCACGGCACGCCCTTCCGCCGGGCGGTCGAGGAGGGCCTGCTCGAGCTCGGCACGTCGGCGCACGTCGGCACCCGCGGCCCGCTCTACTCCACCGGCGACCTGGACCAGGACCGTGACCTCGGCTTCGCCACGGTGACCACCATGGACATCGCGCGGCAGGGGGTCGACGCGGCGCTCGACCGGGTGCTCGACCGGGTGGGCTCGCGGCCGGTCTACGTCTCGATCGACATCGACGTGCTCGACCCCGCCCACGCGCCGGGCACGGGCACGCCCGAGCCAGGAGGGTTGACCACCCGCGAGCTGCAGATGATCCTGCGGGGGTTGACGGGCGCGCGCATCGTCGGTGCCGACGTGGTGGAGGTGGCCCCGGCCTACGACCACGCCGAGCTGACGACGGTGGCCGCGGCCAACGTCGTCTACGAGCTGCTGGGGCTGCTCGCCCTGCAGGTGGGCTCGTGAGCGGCACGTCGACCGACGGTCCCGTGGTCGCCGTCGCGGCCGCGGTGGCGAAGCACCGGGTCTCGGCGGTGGCCGCCGTGACCGAGGCCCTGCGCCGGATCGAGACGGGCGACGGCGGCCCGGTCGACTCGGCCCTCAACGCCGTCTGTGTGGTCTGCCCCGACGAGGCGCTGGCCGCGGCCGAGGCCGTCGACCGAGCCCTGGCGGCCGGCGAACCCGTCGGACCCCTCGCCGGCGTTCCTGTCCTGGTCAAGGATCTCGAAGACGTGGCCGGGCTGCCGACCCGCAAGGGCTCGCTGCTGCTGGCCGACGCTGCTCCGGCGGCGGCGGACGGTCTCGTCCCGTCGCGGCTGCGGGCGGCCGGGGCGGTCGTGGTCGGCAAGACGACGCTGCCGGAGTTCGCCACCGAGGGCTTCACCGCGAGCCTGCTGACGGGTGTCACCCGCAACCCGTGGGACCGGTCGCTGTCGCCCGGCGGGTCGAGCGGCGGGTCGGCGGCTGCGCTGTCGGCGGGCTTCGTGCCGGTCGCGACGGCGACCGACGGGGGCGGTTCCATCCGCATCCCCTCGGCGTTCTGTGGTCTGGTGGGTCTCAAGCCGACCCGCGGTGTCGTGCCCCGACGCTCGGCGCCCGACTGGATCGACCTGTCGACCGACGGGCCGATGGCCACGACGGTCGGCGACCTGCGGCTGCTCCTGTCGGTCATCGGTGGAGGCGGTGCCTCCGGTGACGCCGAGGCGTGGCCCGGGCGCGGAATCCCCTCCTACAACGGGCCGCTGGCTCCCAGACGGATCCTGGTCGCCGAGCGCACGGCTGAGGTGGGGCCGCTGCCCGACGACGTGGCGGCGGCCTTCGCGGCGGCGACCGAGGCCTTCGCGGCCCGGTGGCCCGAGGCGGAGATCGTGCACCTCGACCCCGCCGGGCTGGGGCTCGACCCGGGTGACGACTGGCTCACGCTGTGCACGGCCGAGCACGTGAGCGCACTGGGGCGGTCGTGGGTGGAGGCCGGGCTGGACCGCATGACGCCTGCTGCCCGTGGTTTCCTCCGATACGGCCTGCGGGTCGGGGTCGACGACTACCTCGCGGCGAGGCGGCGTCGCTTCAGGCTGGTCGCGGCGCTCGACGACCTGCTGGAGCGTGACGGTGTGCTGCTGACGCCGACGGTGGCGGCCGCGAGCTTCACGGCCGAGGGCCTGCTTCACCCGGGGGCCGCTTCGGGCCCGCTGCCGTCGTCGGCCTACTCGACCGAGCTGCAGAACCTCACCGGCCACCCGGCCATCAGCCTTCCTGCCGGCCAGTGCGGCGCGCTCCCCTTCGGTCTGCAGGTGACCGGCCCGCGGTACGCCGACGGCTGGCTGCTCGACCTCGCCGCGGCGTGGGAGCAGGCGCACCCGTGGGCGCGGAACGCACCGGGGTTCGACGCGTTCACGGTGGGCTGAGGTCTGGCCTGCTCCCCCCGCCCGCCTCAGCCGCCGTAGTCGGCCCACACCCGCTGCGCGACGCCGTCGACGGTCATCGTGCCCCCGTGCGGCAGGATCCACTGCGGCCTGGTGTGGCCGAAGGGGATGCCGACGCAGACGACGGCCTCGGGGTTGTAGCGGGCGATCACGCCGACGGCCGTGTCACGCTGCTCGGCCCGCAGGCGCCTGCGCTCGGCCCCGTCGGGGCGGCGCGTGTGGTCCGACACCGGCGGTCGCGCGACCAGCACGGCGTCGACGGCCGCGAGCAGCCCACGCTCACCCATCGCGCGCAGGATCCACCCGACCTCGCGCGCCGGCACGAGCTCTTCGCTGGTCTCGACGACCAGCACTCCCCCCGCGAGTGCCGACGCGGGCGCGTCGTACCGCCCGGCCGCCAGCACCCACTGCAGCACCTCGAGGCATCCGCCCCAGGTGGGCCCCGTGACCACGCGAGCCGGCCCGTGCCACGAAAACCCCTCTGTCGGCTCACGTTCGCCGCATGAGGTCAACGCCAGCGGGTCATCCCACAACACGCCGACGTCTTCGGACTCACCGGGGTCGGTGACCTCGAGCCGCTCCCCGGTGAGCAGCGCCGCCCTCAGTGACCGGGCGTGGACGTCGTCGACGCCCGGGCCGGGGCCGAGGTGCACCTGCGACGAGCCGCCGTAGAAGCTGGCGACGCCGAGCGACCACAGCCACTGGTGCAGGTTGGTGTTGTCGCTCGTGCCGAGGAAGGGCTTGGGGTCACGGCGCACGGCCTCGGGGTCGAGGTGCGGGATGACGGTGATCTGGTCCTCACCCCCGATGCTGGCGAGCACGGCGCGGATCGCAGGGTCGGCGAATGCGGAGTTCAGGTCGGTGGCACGGTCACGGGCCGATGCCCCGACCTGGCGCGTCGTGGGGTACTACACCGGCACCAGCCCGGTGACCTCCGCCAAGCGCGTCATGGCCTGCTCGTGGATGGCGGGGAAGGCGCCGGGCGCAGCGAAGGACGGTGAGAGGACCGCGATCCGGTCACCCGCCCGGGCCTTGCGCGGCTGGACGCACGGGGCTCCATCCTGCTGGTCAGCCCCTCTCGGAGACGGCGAGCGTCGTGCCGAGGCCGATCATCATGACCCCGCCCGCGAGACCCAGCCCGTCCAGACGCTGCGGGCGGCGGGCGAACCAGTCGCGGGCCCGGCTGGCTCCGACCGCCCAGACACTGTCGGAGCAGATCGCCAGCATGCCGAAGACCATTCCCAGGACGGCGATCTGCACGCCACGGTGCCCCGCGGTCGGGTTGACGAACTGCGGCAGGAACGCTGCGAAGAAGACCAGCGTCTTGGGGTTGGTCAGGCCCACGACGACCCCGGTGCGCAGTGCGTGGCCGCGCCCGACGTCCGCGGTGCGAGTCCCCGTCATGGCCAGTCGCGCATCGGCGCGGTGGCGGATGGCCTGCACGCCCAGCCAGACGACGTAGACCGCGCCGACCAGCTTGACCACCGTGAAGGCGGCGACGCTGGCGGCCGCGACCGCCCCGAGCCCGAGCCCGACCGTGAGCGCCTGCACCGTTACCCCGATCCCGTTGCCCACCACCGAGAGCAGCGCGTCGCGGCGGCCGACGGTGAGGGCCCGCCCGATGGTGAAGAGCAGGCTCGGGCCGGGCACCTGGATGAAGAGGATCGACGCGATGATGAAGGTGATCCACGAGCTGGCGGTAGGCATGCCTCGAGTATCCCCGGCGACCCACCGACCCCCGCTCCATTTCGCAGGAGGGGGTGAAGGGTCGCGATGGAGAGCGACGTTTCACCACACTGCCTGCACAGGACCTTCGTCGCGATGACGAGGGCTACAGCCTTCCCGCTCGCTCGACCCGACCCTTGATCGTCAGCAGCATCTTGCGCATCATCACCGCGTCGCCGAGCTCGAGCGGGAGCGCGACCGGCCAGGTGGGGAAGCCAGCGACGGAGGCCGAGCGGAAGCGCGTCACGAGACGCGTCGACGGTGACCCGTCGGCACCTCGTACGGCGTGCAGCTGCCACTCCCACGTCGTCTCCCCCGGGCTTCCCCAGACCATGGCCCCCGGCGCGGCCATCGAGTGCACCCGCAGGCCAAGCCTGCCGCTGGGTGTGAGGGGCACGAGGTCGCCGACGGCCAGGCCCTGCCACTGCGGCAGGATGCGGTCGGCGCTGCGGCGACCGAGGTTGTCGACCAGGTCGTAGCTGTACCAGCCCGCACGACCTGTGCCCGCCTGCACCAGCCACGGCCAGACCGCCTCGGGCGGGGCGCCGACCGTGAGGGCGCGCGTGACCGAGAGCGGTGGCCGGTCGATGAGCCCGTCCCCCGGCATCCGGGCACGGGCCTCGTCGGCGGTCGCACCCCAGGTCAGGGCCCACGGGCGCACCCAGCGGACGTAGGCCGCGCTGAGACCGGCGGTAGCCACCGCGAGGGACACCGTACGACGGGCTGGGGCTGGCACCCGCCCAGTCTCGCTGCACCGGGTGCGGGTGTCAGCGGCGGGTGGCAGGCTCCCCGACATGACGGACCTCACGGGAGCCGACCTCGACGGCGCGCGGCTGGAGCGGGTGAGCCTGCGGGGATCCACCTTCGAGCAGGTCGACCTGAGCGGGTCCTTCCTGCGCAACGTCGACCTCACGGGGGTGCGCCTGCGGGGGGCCTGGCTGGAGGACGTCGACATCGACGGCGAGGTCAGGGGTCTGCGGGTCAACGGGGTCGACGTCGGGCCGCTGGTCGAGGCAGAGCTCGACCGTCGCCACCCTGAGCGGAGGCTGCTCGGTCTGCGCGACGCGCAGGAGGTGCGCGACGCCTGGGCGGCGGTCACCGCGGCCTGGGAGCCGCTCATCGCACGGGCTCGGGCGCTGCCGCCGGCCCTGCTCGACGACCAGGTCGACACGGAGTGGTCCTTCCTGCAGACGCTGCGGCACCTCGTCTTCTGCGTGGACGCCTGGCTGCTGCGGGCGGTCGTGCTCGACCCCTCGCCCTACTCGCCGCTCGGGATCACCCACGACGAGATGGGAGACGAGACCCCAGTGCCGCTCGACCACGACGCCCACCCGAGCCTCGACGAGGTGCTGGCCGTGCGGGCGGAGCGGGTGGCGGCGATGACGGCCTATGTGGCGGCTCTCACCGACGAGCGGCTCCAGGAGACCACCGAGCCGGTGCCCGAGCCGGGCTACCCCGCGTCGGAGGCCTACCCGGTGCGTCGGTGCCTGCGGGCGGTCATCCACGAGGACCACCTGCACCGGCTCTTCGCCGAGCGCGACCTGGCCGTCCTCGAGGCGCGAGCGGCCCCGGCGCCACCGGCCTGATCCCCGGGCTGGAGGGGAGGTGCCATGCTGGCCCCGTGGACATGCGTCTGGAGCTCGTACCCCTTCGCTCGACCGACGTCGAACGCAGCAGGGCCTTCTACGTCGACCGGGTCGGCTTCGTGCTCGACCACGACGTGCAGCCCGGTAACGGCATGCGCATCGTGCAGCTGACACCGCCCGGGTCGGCCTGCTCGGTGGTCGTGATGGCCGGGATGGGTGAGCCCGGCGCCCCGGTGCAGGGCCTGCACCTCGTGGTCGACGACATCGAGGCCGCCCGGGGCGAGCTGCTGGGCCGAGAGGTCGAGGTCTCCGCCGTCTCCGACCTGGGCGGGGTGCTCTACGCCTACTTCAGCGACCCCGATGGCAACTCGTGGGCGCTGCAACAGATCTCACGCTGACGCGATCATCGTGACCGGGGTGGACACCACCGACCGCACGTCGGCGGCCGGCAAGGTCATGGCCGTGCTGTCCACCTTCGGTCGCGACCAGTCGGCCCAGAGCCTGACGCAGATCTCCCAGCGCACCGGCTTTGCCCTCAGCACCACCCACCGGGTGGTGGCCGAGCTGGCCACGTGGGGCGCGTTGGAGCGCACAACCGACGGCGCGTGGCACATCGGCCTGCGGCTCTGGGAGCTGGGCGCAGCGTGCCCGCGCGGGCCGATCCTGCGCGACGCCGCGCTGCCCTTCATGCAGGACCTCTACGAGGCGACCCACGAGAACATCCAGCTGGCGGTGCGCGAGGGCACGGAGCTCGTCTTCGTCGAGCGCATCGCCGGGCACCGCTCGGTCGAGCTCCTCACGATGGTCGGCGCCCGCTTCCCCCTCGCCGCGACCGGGATGGGGCGGGTGCTGCTCGCCCACGCCCCGCTCGACATCCAGGAGGCGGTGCTCTCCTCGCCCTTGCAGAGGTGGACGCCGCACAGCGTCACCGACCCGAAGGTGCTGCGGGCCCAGCTGACCCGCATCCGCAAGGAGGCGCACATCGTCAGCAACCGCCAGCTCAGCGAGACCACCGTTGCCGTGGCCGCCCCGGTGCGGATCGGCGCGACCGGACCGGTCCACGCGGCCCTCGGCATCGTCGTCGCCGCCCGCGGCCCGGCCCGGGTGCGGGCCCTACGCGACCCGCTGCTACAGGCTGCCCGCGGGATCTCGGTCGAGCTCGGGCGACGAGCCGGGGAGTCACTCGGCTGAGCCGACACGCGGGGCCCTCGGCGAGCGCCGGCGGGCCAAGCTCCACGCATACGCCTTCACGTGAAGGCTCATGCGTGCCGCACGGCCGAATCCCGCGCACACGCCTTCACGTGAAGGCTGGTGCGTGCCGCATCCCGTGCCCGGCCACGACCGGCGAGAAGGCCGGCGCGGCCAGGGCCTGCAGCAGGCCTCGGGCGACCTGCTCGTCGCCGGCGCGGATCAGGACGGCGCCGGTGAAGGTCGTGGTGATCTCGGCTCCCGGTGGCATCGACCCGAGCACGCGCACCCCCCGGAGGCCGGTCAGCTCGCTGCGCTGCTGGAAGCCGAGGTCGGCCCCACCCTCCACCAGCATCCGCCCGACCGGCACGCCCGCGGGAGCCTGCACGAGGCGGTCGGCCAGCCGGGCCCGCAGGCCCCAGTCGTCGAGCAGTCGCAGCACCGCGTCCCCGCTCGGGCCGGTGGAGTAGCCGATGCGACCGGCCCCTGCGAGCGCGGCCTGCAGCTGTTCGACCGAGTCGACCTCGGGGGCTGGCCCGCTCTGCGGGGCACCCACGACGACCTCCGAGAGGAAGAGCGGCCGCACGGTGTCAGCCACCAGGTGCCCCTGCGCGACCAGCGTCTCGACGGCCCCGCTGGCGAGGACGAGCAGGTCGGCGGCCTCGCCCTCTCGCACCCGGCGGGCCACCTCGACGCCCCCGGCGGCAGCGAAGGCCAGGTCGGCGGGGCCGTCGGCGCTCACCCTGGCGGCGAGCTCGGCCAGCACGGCCCTGGTCGCCATCGACGACAGGCCGCTGGCGGCATACCGGTGCATGGTCGTGCCCTCCTGGTCGTCTGGCGTCCTGCGCGTCACGCTAGGCCATGGCCGCGGCCGCTCACCCCCAGGCTTCCGCCTGACGGAAGCGATGGTGACTCAGCACCCGTCCGGTGCGAGGTTGGGGCTGGACCCGCGCCGACGTCGGCGCGCCTCGGGTCAGAGAGGACCGACGCGTGATCATCGACTGCCACGGCCACTTCACCACCGCTCCCGCCCAGCTCGGCGCCTGGCGCGACCGCCAGGTCGCCGCCGCCGGCCGGCCGCAGCACGCACCCGACCCCGACGGCCTCGTCATCACCGACGACGAGCTGCGCGAGGCGATCGAGACCAACCAGCTGCGGCTCATGGACGAGCGCGGCAGCGACGTGACGATCTTCTCCCCCCGAGCCAGCTTCATGGCGCACCACATCGGTGACCTCGAGGTCTCGTCCACCTGGGCGCGCATCTGCAACGACCTCGTGCACCGGGTCAGCACCCTGTTTCCCGACCGCTTCGCGATGGGGGCGATGCTCCCGCAGTCACCCGGGGTCGACCCCGCGACCTGCCTGCCCGAGCTGCGCCGGGCCGTCGAGGAGCTGGGCGCGGTGACGGTCAACCTCAACCCCGACCCCTCCGGCGGGAGGTGGACCGCGCCGCCGCTGACCGACCGCAGCTGGTACCCCCTCTACGAGGCGATGGTGGACTACGACATCCCCGCGATGATCCACGTCAGCAACTCGTGCAACCCGGCCTTCCACACGACCGGGGCGCACTACCTCAACGCGGACACCACCGCGTTCATGCAGCTGCTCCAGGGCGACCTCTTCGCCGACTTCCCGACGCTGCGCTTCGTGATCCCCCACGGGGGCGGCGCCGTGCCCTACCACTGGGGGCGCTTCCGCGGCCTGGCGATGGCGATGAAGAAGCCCGACCCCGAGACGCTGCTGGGCAACGTGCTCTTCGACACCTGCGTCTACCACCAGCCGGGGATCGACCTGCTGACCGACGTCGTGCCGAGCAGCGCCATCCTCTTCGCCAGCGAGATGATCGGAGCCGTGCGCGACATCGACCCGCGCACGGGCCACTACTTCGACGACACCAAGCGGTATGTCGACGCCACCGCCCACCTCACCGACCACGAGCGCGAGGCCGTCTTCGCCGGCAACGCCCTGCGCGTCTACCCCCGACTGGCCGCCCGCCTCGCCGCGGCCGGTCACTGACAGGAGCACCGATGGACCACACCGAGCTCGGCGTCGTGCACACGGCGATCATTCGCGCCGAACCCGCCGCCGTCGAGGCCCTCTCCGCCTTCGGTGTCGCCACCGTGCACGAGGCGATGGGTCGGATGGGCCTCCTGCGGCCCTACATCCGGCCCGCCTACGCCGGCGCACGCCTCTGCGGGCCGGCCGTCACCGTGCTGCTCCAGCCCGGTGACAACTGGATGATGCACGTCGCCGCCGAGCAGGTGCGCGAGGGCGACGTGCTCGTCGCCGCCTGCACGACCGAGAGCGAGGACGGCTTCTTCGGCGACCTGCTCGCCACCTCGCTGCGGGCCCGCGGCTGCCGCGGGCTGGTCATCGACGGGGGCGTGCGCGACGTCGCCGACCTCGAGCAGATGGACTTCCCCGTCTTCTCCCGCGCGATCAACGCCAAGGGCACGATCAAGGCGACCCTCGGCTCGGTCAACGTGCCGGTCGTCTGCGCCAACGCGCTGGTGCGGCCGGGTGACGTCGTCGTCGCCGACGTCGACGGGGTCGTCGTCGTGCCACGCGAGCGTGCCGCCGACGTCGCCGAGGCGGCCGCGACGCGCGAGGCCAACGAGGAGGGCAAGCGAGCCCGGTTCCGCGCCGGTGAGCTGGGCCTGGACATGTACGGGATGCGCGGCCCGCTGGCCGCGCTCGGCCTGCGCTACGAGGACTGAGATGACCGCTGACCCGACTGAGACGACCACCTTCACCACCACCCCCGGCTGGCTCGACTGGTGTGCCGACCCGAGCACGCCCCGCTTCCGGCTGCCCGACGGCGCCGTCGACGCCCACTGCCACGTCTTCGGACCGGGCGCGCAGTTCCCCTACGCGCCGCAGCGCAAGTACACCCCGTGCGACGCGTCGAAGGACCGGCTCTTCGCCGTGCGCGACCGCCTGGGCGTCACCCGCAACGTCGTGGTCCAGGCGACCTGTCACGGCGCCGACAACACCGCGATGGTCGACGCACTGCGGGCCTCCGACGGTCGGGCGCGGGGGGTGGCGACGGTGACACCGACCGTCTCGGAGCAGGAGCTGACGCAGCTGCACGAGGCCGGCGTGCGCGGGGTGCGCTTCACCTTCGTCAAGCGCCTCGTCGACGCCGCGCCGACCGACGCGATGAGGGAGGTGGTCGAGCGGATCACCCCCTTCGGCTGGCACGTCGTCATCTACTTCGAGGCCCCCGACCTGCCCGACCTGCGCGACTTCTTCCTCTCCATCCCGCTGCCGCTGGTGGTCGACCACATGGGTCGCCCCGACGTGACCAAGGACCCGCACGGCCCCGAGTTCGAGTCGTTCCTCGACCTGATGCGCGTCAAGCCCGACACCTGGTGCAAGGTCACCTGCCCCGAGCGGCTCTCGGTCTCCGGGCCCCCGGCGCTCGACGGGGAGGCCGCCCCCTACGGCGACGTCGTGCCCTTCGCCCGTCGCGTGGTCGAGGAGTTCCCCGACCGCGTGCTCTGGGGCACCGACTGGCCGCACCCCAACCTCACGGACCACATGCCCGACGACGGCCTGCTGGTCGACGTCATCCCCCGCATCGCGCCGACGCCGCAGCTGCAGCAGGCCCTGCTCGTCGACAACCCGATGCGCCTCTACTGGCCGGAGTCCGGCCTCGACGGACGGAGCCCACGATGAGCCTCGACAAGACCTACAAGCTGGTCCCCGGGACCACGATCTTCGACGCCGAGCAGTCGGCCAAGGGGTATCACCTCAACCAGCTCTGCATGTCGTTCATGAAGGCCGACAACCGGGCTCGCTACCTCGCGGACGAGCGCGCCTACCTCGACGAGTGGCCGCTCACCGATGCACAGAAGCAGGCCCTGCTCGGACGCGACCTCAACGCGGCGATCGCCGAGGGGGGGAACATCTACTTCCTCGCCAAGTGGGGGGCGACCCTGGGCCTGTCCTTCCAGCAGATGGCGGGCTCGATGACGGGCATGTCCGAGTCGGACTACCGGGACATGATGATCAACGGCGGCCGGGGCATCGAGGGCAACCGCATCGACCACCAGGTGCTCGAGGCCGCACACGCCGACACGACCCCGCCGGCCGAGCACGCCACCATCACCGCGGCCGTCTTCACCTCCCACGTGCCGGCGATCGGCGCGGCCATGGACCTCGGGAAGACGCAGGAGCCCTACTGGAAGGGCGTGTTCGACGGCTACGAGTTCTCCCGCGAGTGGGAGGCGGACAACGTGCCGGACGTCGTCTTCCTGGTCTACAACGACCACGCGACCGCATTCGACCTCTCCATCATCCCGACCTTCGTGCTCGGTACGGGTGTGTCCTACCCCACCGCCGACGAGGGCTACGGGCCGCGGCCCGTCCCCGGCATCCAGGGAGACCCCGACCTCGCCGCGCACATCGCGCACAGCCTGATCCAAGCCGACTTCGACCTGACCCTGGTCAACGAGATGGCGGTCGACCACGGGCTGACCGTGCCGCTGTCACTGATGTTCGGTGACGTCGAGCAGTGGCCGTGCAGAGTGATTCCCTTTCACGTCAACGTGGTTCAGTACCCTGTGCCCTCCGGCGCTCGGTGCTTCAAGCTCGGCCAGGCCCTGCGCGCGGCCATCGAGTCCTACGAGCGGCCGCTACGGGTGCAGGTGTGGGGCACCGGGGGGATGAGCCACCAGCTGCAGGGGCCTCGCGCCGGACTGATCAACCAGCCGTGGGACAACGCCTTCCTCGACCGGCTCGTCACCGACCCCGCCGGTCTGTCGCAGCTCCCCCACCTCGACTACGTGCAGGAGGCGGGGTCGGAGGGCATCGAGCTCGTGATGTGGTTCATCGCCAGGGGCGCGATGAGCGACATCGACGCGTCGGGCGACGTCGACGTCAAGCACCGCTTCTACCATGTGCCCGCGTCCAACACCGCGGTCGGACACCTGATCCTGGAGAACCACCCGCGCGCCGCGGGCGCGCCCGACAGCGACCCCCCGATGCCCCCCGATGACCCCCGAGAAGGAATGACGTGACCACGGTCCAGCCCATCCGCATCGCCCTCGCCGGCGGGGGCGCCTTCGGCGCCAAGCACGCCGCCGCCCTGAAGCGCATCGACGGCGTCGAGCTGACGACGGTCGTCAGCTCGACCCG
Source organism: Dermatophilaceae bacterium Soc4.6 (assembly GCA_039889245.1). NCBI lineage: Bacteria > Bacillati > Actinomycetota > Actinomycetes > Micrococcales > Dermatophilaceae > Dermatophilaceae bacterium Soc4.6. Next base: position 2,361,834 of record JAZGVH010000002.1, read on the forward strand.
GGAGACCGCCCAGGCCTTCGCCGCCGAGCAGGGCGTGGGCCGAGGGGTGGCCAGCCTCGACGAGGTGCTGGCCATGGACGACGTCGACGCCGTCATCCTCGCCACCCCGACGCCGATGCACGCCGACCAGACCAGGGCGGTGCTCGACGCCGGCAAGCACGTGCAGGTCGAGATCCCCCTCGCCGACTCGCTGGCTGACGCCGAGTCGTGCCTCGAGGCGCAGCAGCGCACCGGGCTCGTCGCGATGGTGGGGCACACCCGCCGCTTCAACCCCAGCCACCAGTGGGTCCACCAACGGGTCGCCGCGGGCGAGCTGAACCTGCAGCAGCTGGATGTGCAGACCTACTTCTTCCGGCGCCAGAACCTGAATGCCCTCGGGCAGCCCCGGTCGTGGACCGACCACCTGCTGTGGCACCACGCGGCCCACACGGTCGACCTCTTCGCCTACCAGACCGGCTCGCCCATCGTGGCGGCCAACGCCCTGCAGGGGCCGATCCACCCCGAGCTCGGCATCGCGATGGACCTGTCGATCCAGCTGCGGGTCGAGAGCGGCGCGATCTGCACGCTCTCGCTGTCCTTCAACAACGACGGCCCGCTCGGCACGTTCTTCCGCTACATCGGCGACACGGGCACCTACCTCGCGCGCTACGACGACCTCTTCCGGTCCCACCGCACTCCCAGCGGCAGGGACGAGCCGGTCGACGTCAGCGGGGTCGACGTCTCGATGGACGGCATCGAGCTGCAGGATCGCGAGTTCGTCGCGGCCATCCGCGAGGGTCGCGAGCCCAACGCGTCGATCGCGCAGGTCATGCCGTGCTACCGCACGCTGGACGCGCTGGAGCAGCAGCTGGCCGGGCAGGCGGGCACGTGACGGTGCTGACCACCACGCGCCGGGTCGGCCCGGTCGAGGTCCCCACCCTGGGTCTGGGCTGCATGAGCCTCAGCCATGCGTAGTGAGTCGCCACCCGGGCCGAGATCGACACCGAGGCCTTCCCCGTCGCCGGCTGAAGCCTGCATACGTCTTCACGTGAAGGCGAATGCGCGGCTGGTTGCCAGGTCGGGCTGCAGATGGCTTCACGTGAAGGCGACTGCAGCACGCGCCCCCGTGAGCGCTTGCCTCACGCTCAGGACGTCGGGTCCCACAGGCGGTGGTAGGCGTTGATCGCCGGTTGCCCGCCCAGGTGGGCGTAGAGCACCGTGGAGTCGCGCGGGATGTCGCCGGTGCGCACGAGGTCGGCGAGCCCGGCGAGCGACTTCCCCTCGTAGACCGGGTCGGTGATCATCGCCTCGAGCTGGGCGCCCATCGCCATCGCCTCCATCGTCGACTCGACCGGCAGGCCGTAGAGGTCGCCCGCCCAGCCCTCGAGCACGGTGATCTCGTCGTCGCGCAGGTCGCGACCGAGCTCGATCAGGTCGGCGGTGTGGCGGGCGATGCGGGCCACCTGGTCACGCGTCCTGTCGATCGTCGCCGAGGCGTCGATGCCGATGACGCGGCGACGCACACCGGTGAGGTCCTCGAGCGCCGCGAAGCCGGCGATCATGCCGGCGTGGGTCGAGCCCGTCACGGTGCACACCACGACGGTGTCGAAGTGCACCCCCAGCACCCGCTCCTGCTCGGCCACCTCGAAGGCCCAGTGCGCGAAACCCACACCCCCGAGAGGGTGCTCGGACGCCCCCGCGGGGATGGCGTACGGAGTGCCGCCACTGGCCTCGACGTCGGCGAGCGCCTCCTTCCACGAGTCCCTGATGCCGATGTCGAAGCCGTGGCTGTCGAGCCGGGAGTCGGCGCCCATCATGCGCGAGAGCAGGATGTTGCCGACCTGGTCGTTGGTGGGGTCGTCCCACGGCACCCACTTCTCCTGCACCAGGCGGCACTTCAGCCCGAGGTGCGCGGCGACGGCGGCGACCTGCCGGGTGTGGTTCGACTGGTAGCCGCCGATGCTCACGAGCGTGTCGGCGCCCGAGGCGAGCACGTCGGGCACGATGTACTCCAGCTTGCGGATCTTGTTGCCTCCGTAGGCGAGACCACTGTTCACGTCTTCGCGCTTGGCCCACACCTGGGCGCCGCCGAGGTGCTGCGACAGCCGGCGCAGGTGGTGCACCGGGCTCGGCCCGAAGGTGAGGGGATAGCGCTCGAAGTCGTGGAGCTTCATACGGATGGCCTTTCGGGTGAGGGGGTCTCGCGCAGGGTCAGCCAGGTGCGGTGGGAGACGTCGGCCGCCGCGGCCACGTCGCCGGCCTCGCAGAGGTCGACGAGCCGCGCGTGCAGCGCGACCGAGTCACGGCCGGCCAGGGAGCCGAAGCGCAGGCGCTCGAGTCGGCGCACCGCAGGCGTCAGCTGCTCGAGGACCCCGGCGACGGCGGTGTTGCCGGAGACCGTGACCGGGACCGCGTGCAGCTCGTCGTCGGCGGCGAGGGCGGCGTCGACGTCGCCCGCCGCGAGCGCCACCGCGAAGCGGGCGTTGGCGGCCCGCATCGTCGCGAGGTGCGTGGGGCTGAGCACCGGGACGGCCTCCTCCACCGCCAGCCGGTGCATGGCGGCGACCACCGACTGGGCGTCGTGCACCTGCCGGGAGTCGATGGGGGCGATGTGGGTCGAGCGGCCCGGTGCGGTCTCGACGAGCCCGCCCGACGCGAGACGCTGCAGGGCCTCGCGCACCGGCGTGCGACTGACCCCCAGCTGCTCGGCGAGGTCGACGTCGCGCACCGTCGCCCCGGGGGCGAGGGTGCCGTCGACGATGGCGTCACGCAGGCGTACGTAGACGTCGTCGCGCAGCAGACCACGAGCGAGAGGCGCGAGCATCATGGCATGCAATATATCGCATACCAGAGGTCGGAGCGGCCGCCCGAGGGGGACGGCTCAGGGTCGGTCGGACTCCTGCTGCTCGAGAGTGGTCACCAGCGCGTTGCGGTCCTCGAACCACGCGCCTGTGGGGGCACTGACGAGCTGGGTGAGCACGGCGGGCGCCAGGTGAGCGGCGATGGCGAGGTAGATCAGCTTGTCGCGGTCGGCCGGGAACCACCGCGAGGGCAGCGTGCCGACGTGGAGGCCGCGCCCGGCGCCGGCCCCCCGCCAGACCCGGGACGAGCCCGCGGACGGACGCCGACGATCGGCGTCCTGCCGAACGTGCTCGTCGGCGGTGGACACCCCGGTCGTCGGGGCGGGACCAGCCGCTCGGGGTGCGCGGGTCGACTCGGGTGACTCGGGTGGGGTGGGCGTCATCGCATCTCCTGCGTCGCGCGGCCAGGGTCTCCGGCCCGTCGGACAAAACTACCTAATCACGTGAAGTCGGTCAGCAACAGGGACGCCGAGGTCACGAAACGAGGTCGGGACCCTCCTCCCCCCGGTCGCCCGTCCCACACCCCCGTTGCCCCACCGCACCGCCGGTGACATCGTGGCGGCAGGCCACCGCCGACGCCCTCACCCCCGACTCCCCACCCCCGCAGGAGCCCTCGTGACCAGCACCGTCCCCCACCCGACCGCCCTCTCACCGGATGCCGCCCTGCGCGCGGTCGAGCAGCGGGTGCTGTGGCTGGCCTCGGCGATCGTCGACCACGCCAACCGGGTGCGGCCCAACCCCAGCGGGCTCAAGGTCGGTGGCCACCAGGCGTCGAGCGCGTCGATCACGACGATCATGACCGCGCTGTGGATGGAGACCCTGCGGCCCGAGGACCGTGTCGCGGTCAAGCCGCACGCCTCGCCGGTGCTGCACGCCCTGGAGTACCTGCTGGGCCAGCTGCCGGCGGCGTACCTCACGACGCTGCGCGAGTTCGGCGGGCTGCAGTCCTACCCGTCGCGGCTCAAGGACCCCGTGCCGGCGGACTACTCGACCGGGTCGGTCGGCATCGGGGCGACCGCACCGGTCTGGGGGGCCATCGCCCGCCGCTACGTCGACACCCACTTCGCCACGCACGCGCAGGTGCGCGCCGGCCGCCAGTGGTCGCTCGTCGGTGACGCCGAGCTCGACGAGGGCGCGGTGTGGGAGGCCGTGGTCGACCCCATGGTCGCCGAGCTCGGTGAGGTCGTGTGGGTCGTCGACCTCAACCGGCAGTCGCTCGACCGGGTCGTGCCGACGATGGGCGGGCGGCGGCTCGAGGGCATGTTCGCCGCGGCGGGCTGGCAGGTGCTGACCGTGAAGTACGGCGCGCTGCTGGAGGAGCTCTTCACCCGCGCCGGTGGGCCGGCGCTGCGGGCCCGGATCGACGAGATGACCAACCCGGAGTACCAGCGGATGCTGCGCCGCACCGCCTCGGAGCTGCGCGAGCACCTGCCCGGCGAGGGCGCGGGCGCCGCCGACGTCTCCGCACTCATCGAGTCAGTCGCCGACGACGACCTCGTCGCCGCCGTGCGGAATCTCGGCGGGCACGACCTGCAGGCGCTGCGCACGGCCTTCGCCGCGATCGACGACACCCGACCGACCGTCGTGCTCGCCTACACCCTCAAGGGCTACGGGCTCGCGACCGAGGGCCACCCACAGAACCACTCGGCCCTGCTCAGCCCGGAGCAGCTGCACGAGCTCGCGGCCCGGGTCGGGGTCGACCCGGACGACCCGTGGGCCCGCTTCGACGCCGACAGCGAGCCCGGGCGTCTGCTCGGTGCGGCAGCCGCCCGGCTCGTGCGGGCTCTCCATACGGAAGACGCGGTCGCGTCGGTGCCCACCGACCTGGGCCGCACCCCATCGGGCACCGCGACCACCCAGGCGGCGCTCGGGCGCACCCTGCTCGACCTCAACCGGGCCGCGCCCGCGGTCGGCGCGCGCGTGGTGACGGTCAGCCCGGACGTCAGCTCGTCGACCAACCTCGGCGGCTGGGTCAACAAGGTCGGCGTGTGGTCGGCGCAGGATCGACGCAACTGGTTCTCCGACGACCGCGAGACGATCCTGCACTGGCGCGAGCAGACCGGCGGCCGGCACATCGAGCTGGGGATCGCCGAGGTCAACCTCGTCGGCCTGATGGGTGAGCTCGGCGCGACCTGGAGCCGGTGGGCCCAGCCGCTGCTGCCGATCGGCGTGATGTACGACCCCTTCGTGTCGCGTGCGCTCGAGCCCTGGTCCTACGGCGTGTACGCGGGTGGGCAGTCGATCCTCGTCGGCACACCGTCGGGGGTGACGCTGGCGCCGGAAGGTGGTGCGCACCAGTCCATCACGACGCCGTCGATCGGGCTGGAGCAGCCGGGGGTCGTGACCTACGAGCCGGCGTTCGCCCTCGACACCGAGTGGTGCCTGCTCGCCTCGATGGGCCGGCTCGGGCGCGCGGACGGGTGCTCGGCCTACCTGCGGCTGTCGACGCGGTCGGTCGACCAGTCGCTGGCTGCCGTGCCCACCGACGTCGCCGCGCGCGACCGGCGGCGCCGACAGGTCGTGGGCGGGGCCTACGCGCTGCGTCGGGTGACGACGCCAGCGGTCACGCTGGTGACCATGGGGGCGATGGTCACCGAGGCGCTCGAGGCGGCCGATCGTCTTGCCGCACAGGGTTTCCCCGCCGATGTCGTGTGCGTGACCAGCCCCGGTCTGCTCTTCCGGGCGATCCAGGCGCGGCGCGGCCTCGACGACGTCGCCGTCCCGCCGCTCGAGCCGGGACTGCTCGACGCCGTCTTCCCCGCCGACCGGTCGGCGCCGATGGTCACCGTGCTCGACGGCCACCCGCACACCCTCGCCTTCCTCGCCGGACTGCACCGGGTGCGCGCCGCGCACCTCGGCGTCACCCGCTTCGGGCAGTCGGGCGACCTCGCCTCCGTCTACCGCCACCACGGCATCGACACCGACGCGATCGTCGGGGCCGCGCTCGACCTCGTCGACTGACCCGGGCGGGAGTGCGCCCTCTGGGGTGCTGCTGGGTGCTGGCGCCGAGGTCGACTCGGTAGGGGTACCCCTGCTGAGTCAACCCCACCCGACGGTCGGGGTACGGGGCCTCAGGCGAAGGTCCAGTGGCCGCTGACCGGACGCCACTCCTGCGGCGGGTCCTCGCCCACCCGGCCGTCGACGGCCTCGCGCAGCAGGTCGGCGTGGCCCGTGTGACGGCCGTACTCCTCCACGGTGTCGAGCAGCAGCCGGCGCAGGTTGGCGTGGTGACCCGCCTCGTCGTGCGCCTCGACCGGCGCGTCGAGACCTCCCGCGGCCAGGGCGGTGTCGATCCGGGACCGGGCGGCCGCGACGGCCTCGTCGTAGAGCGCGTAGAGGACCGGGCCGGTGTCGCCGGCGGCCGACGTGAGATCCCAGTCGGGGTCGTCGTCCCACGGCGCCGACGCCCAGGGCTCCCCGATCGGCGACCCGTCGAGCCGGGAGGTCGTGTGCATGGTCTCGACGAGCGCGAGGTGCTTGAGCAGCCCCCCGAGGGTGAGGCTCGAGACGCCGGCGCGGAAGCCCAGCCCGTCGGCGTCGAGGTCGTCGACCTTGTAGCGGAAGGTCGACCGCAGGCGCTCGAGGGCGCCGAGCAGCGCCTGGGGCTCGGTGCCGGCGAGGGGCGGCTCCCACGGGGCGGTGGTCATGACCCCATCGTAGGGAGGGGGTGCCACGGGCTCGAGTGCCCGAGGACTGCGATCACGCCGCAACCGGGATAGCGTCGCCCTGTGACCAGCTCTCCGCCTGGGCCGGGCCGTGCCTGAGGGCCACACCGTTCACCGCCTGGCTCGATCGGTCACCCGCCGCTTCGGCGGTCACGAGGTCTCGTCGAGCAGCCCCCAGGGCCGGTTCGCGGCTGGCGCCGAGCGCCTGGACGGGCTCGTCCTGCGCCGGGGGGAGGCCTGGGGCAAGCACCTGCTCGTCCGCTTCGACGACCTCGACGAGCGGGTGCACGTCCACCTCGGGCTCTACGGCAAGATGGGCTACCGCAACCTCGAGCCCGACGGGCCGGTGCCGCCACCGGTCGGCCAGGTGCGCTGGCGCCTGGTGAGCGACACGAGCCTCGCCGACCTGCGCGGACCGACGGCCTGCGAGCTGCTGGCACCCGAGGCGGTCGACGCGCTGCTCGACCGGCTCGGACCCGATCCCCTGCGCGCCGACGCCGACCCGGACCGGGCGTGGCAGCGCATCCGCCGCTCGCGCTCGGCCGTCGCGACCCTGCTCATGGACCAGTCGGTCGTCGCCGGCATCGGCAACGTCTACCGCGCGGAGATCCTCTTCCGGCACGGAGTCGACCCCGCCCTTCCGGGCAAGGCGCTCGGCGAGGGAACCTGGCGGGCGATGTGGGACGACCTCGTCGCCCTCATGGCGGTCGGGGTCCGGCGCGGCCGCATCGAGACCCTGCGCGACGAGGACCGCCCGAGCGGTCAGTCCCGACCCGCTTCCGACGAGCGCCGCCGTGACAGCCGCTACTACGTCTACCGCCGCGTCGGCCTGGGCTGCCGGCTCTGCGGCACGACGGTGCGCACCCGCGTCCTCACCGGGCGCAACCTGTTCTGGTGCCCGGGGTGCCAGCCCGTCACCCCCTCGTGAGCAGGTAGACGGCGCCCGGGCGATCAGCTCAGACGTCGGCGTCGTCGACGCTGCTCGCGCCGCGGGGGGAGTCTGAGCGGGGGCCGACCGGGCCGGTCCCCGCGGTCAGCCGACGCGTACCCGCCGCCGTGACCCAGCTCGTCGCGTAGACCGGCAGCACCCCGGGCACCACCCGCGGGTCAGGCTGCGCCGTGGTCGGCACGGCGGTGAGGTGGAAGTCGGCCTGCACCCTCTCGGGCGTGACGTCGACGACGACGTAGCCGTGACCGACCCCGTCGAGGTACTTGATCCACGGGTTGCGCTGGCGCACAGCGGCCGTCGCCCCGCCCACGGCAGCGACCACCGTCTCCGGAGGTGCTCCCGTCAGCGCGCTCGAGAAGCCCTCGTAGAAGCCGTCGCTCGTCACCGACGGGCAGACCAGCTCGACCCCACCGGGCGTGTACGACGCGCCACCATCACGCACCGACGGCAGCTCCATGGCCCACGACGAGTGGATGTCACCGGTGAGCACCACCGTGTCGCCCGCGGCCACGGGTAGCGCGGACAGGTGGGCGAGCAGGTCGGTCTGGTCGGCCTGGTAGCCGTCCCACTGGTCGGAGTTGACGAGGGCGTCGACCCCGCTGATGCCGAGCGACGCCCCGGGGAAGTGCACGGGCGTGATGACGACCTGGTTGCCCACGAGGTGCCACGAGCGGGCCCCGTCGGCGACGCCGTCCTTGAGCCACGACAGCTGCTCGGGCTCGGGCAGGTGGCGGCTCGGGTCGGCGAGCTGCGCGTCGACGGCCGGGACACCCTCGGGGATGAAGCCGCCCCCGGTCCTGGTGAACGGCGCGACGTCGATCTGCTGGCTGCGGTTCTGCCTGGTCTCGAGCACCGAGAGGTCCGCGAGGTCGCCGTACGTGAATCGCTTGAAGAACCGCGTGCCCTGGTGGGGCACCGACCGCTGGTCGGGCAGGCGGAAGGGCATCCACTCGAGGTAGGCCTCGTAGGCCTCCCGCCGGCGCTGCAGGAAGCGGCCCTCCACCCCACCCGTGTGGTTCTCGGCGCCGCGGTCCCAGGCGTTGTTGGCCACCTCGTGGTCGTCGAAGATCGTCACCCAGGGGAAGCGGCGGTGTGCGGCCTGCAGGTCGGGGTCGGCCTTGTGCAGCGCGTGCCGCAGGCGGTAGCCCCGCAGGTCGATGGTCTCCGTTGCCGGCTGCGCGTCGCGCACCCCGATGAGGGCGTCGGGGCCGTAGCGGTCGTCGCCGTTGCCGTACTCGTAGATGTAGTCGCCGACGTGCAGCACCATGTCGAGGTCGGTGCGCTGGGCGATGGCCCGGTAGGCGGCGAAGTAGCCCCCGGTGTAGTTGCTGCAGGACACGAGGGCGAGCCGAAGGGCGTGCGTGACGCCGGCCTCGTCCGGAGCCGTCGACGTGCGACCGGTCGCGCTGTTCTGCCCGAGGGCGCTGAAGCGGTACCAGTAGCGCGTGTAGGTCGCGAGCCCCGTGACGTCGACCTTGACCGTGTGGTCGCTGGCGGCGCTCGTGCGCACGAGTCCGCGCCGCACGACGTGCTGGAAGAGGCGGTCGGTGGCGACCTCCCAGGTGACGCTCACCGGTCGGCCCAGCCCGCTGCCGGGCGTCGCGACCGGACGACCCGGCACGGTCGGCGGGGTGGCGCGGGTCCAGATGACCACCGCGTCGGCGGTCGGGTCACCGCTCGCCACCCCGTAGCCGAAGATGCCGTCGGAGGCCGGGGCGCTGGCCACGGCCTCGTCGAAGGGGCGCAGGGTGCTCGCGGCGACAGCGGCGGCACCGGCAGCGGCGCCCCGCAGCACCGATCGGCGGGACAGGGCGTTCGAGGGAGGGGTCACGAGCAGTGATCCTGCCCCAGCGAGACCGTCCGACGGGTGAACACCGGGCAGGCACGGGGTGAACATCGGGGAGGTCTTCGGGCACTGCGCCCCGCTCTCCCGAGACAGTGCCCGTTAGCCTGCACGTGCAGGCCCGGACCGGGCTGCCCGGAGTCGAGGAGGACCCATGCGCGTCGGTGTGCCGAAGGAAGTCAAGAACCGCGAGTACCGGGTGGCGCTCACGCCCGTCGGCGCGCACGAGCTCACCGCGCACAACCACGAGGTGCTCGTCGAGCGCGGCGCCGGGCTCGGCTCGCAGATCCCCGACGAGGAGTACGAAGCCGCGGGCGCGCGGATCGTCGACACCGCCGACGACGTGTGGGGTGAGGCCGACCTCGTCCTGAAGGTCAAGGAGCCGGTCGAGGAGGAGTACCACCGCATGCGTGAGGGGCTCACCCTCTTCACCTACCTGCACCTCGCCGCCGACAAGCGGCTCACCGACGAGCTCCTGAAGCGCAAGATCACGGCCATCGCCTACGAGACCGTGCAGCTGCCGTCCGGCGCGCTGCCCCTGCTCTACCCGATGTCGGAGGTCGCCGGCTGCCTGGCCCCGCAGGTCGGTGCCTACTCGCTGATGCGCGGTCAGGGTGGTCGCGGGGTGCTCATGGGCGGCGTCGGTGGCGTCGCCAACGCCAAGGTGGTCATCCTCGGCGCGGGGGTGTCGGGGCAGAACGCCGCCAACATCGCGGTCGGCATGGGCGCCGACGTGACCCTGCTCGACACCGACCTCGACAAGCTGCGAATGTCGTTCTGGCGCTATGGAAACCGCGTGCACGGCCTGGCGTCGTCGCAGCTGGCCGTGCGCCAGCAGGTGATGGAGGCCGACCTGGTCATCGGCGCCGTCCTCATCGCCGGGGCCGCAGCACCCAAGCTGGTCAGCAACGAGCTCGTCTCCCAGATGAAGGAGGGCTCGGTGCTCGTCGACATCGCCGTCGACCAGGGCGGCTGCTTCGAGGACACCCACGCCACCACGCACGACGACCCGACCTACCGGGTGCACGGCTCGACGTTCTACTGCGTCGCCAACATGCCTGGTGCCGTGCCCAACACCTCGACCTACGCCCTGACCAACGCCACCCTGCCGTATGCCGTGACCCTCGCCGACCGCGGTTGGCAGGCCGCGGCCCGCATCAGCCGGCCGCTCTCCCTCGGGCTCAACACCCACGCCGGCCACCTGACCAACGGGCCGGTGGGTGACGCGACCGGGATCTCGGCGGTGCCGGTGGAGGACGTGCTCGGCTGAGTGCGCGCACGTCCGCGGGACCTGAGTCGGACGGCCCCGCCACCTCCACGACCTTCTCGTCGGTCAGTGGGCAGAATCCGGCACGGCTGATCCCTCAGGTGCGGCCTCGACCGCCGATGTGAGGAGGATACATTCCTTTCCCGACCGGATCACGCCGCACCACAGGAGGCCCTCGATGGACGAGATGGACGAGATCGTCCAGGAGTTCGTGGTCGAGAGCCACGAGAACCTCGACCAGCTGGACCGCGACTTCGTCCAGCTCGAGCGCGAGCCCGGGTCGCGAGAGCTCCTGGCCAGCGTCTTCCGCACGATCCACACCATCAAGGGCACGAGCGGCTTCCTCGCCTTCTCGAAGCTCGAGTCGCTCACGCACGTGGGCGAGAACCTGCTGGCCCGCCTGCGCGACGGCAAGATGACCATGACCCCGACCATCGCGGACGGTCTGCTGGCGATGGTCGACTCGGTGCGCGAGATCCTCACCTCGATCGAGGCGGACGGCACCGAGGGCGTCGTGGACGTCTCAGCGGTCGTGGACGTCATCCAGCAGCTGCTCGACGGCACGGTGCCCGAGGCCCACCCGGTCGTGCCGGAGCCGGTTGCGCAGGCTGAGCCCCAGGAGCCGCATGCCGAGCCCGAGCCCGAGCCAGCCGCCACGGTCGTCGACGCGCCCCCGCCTGCCCCGCCTGCCCCCCCTGCCCCACAGCCCCCGGCTGCGGGCGGGACCGAGACACCGGTGGCTGACAGTGGTCGCCGCGGCGTCGCCGACTCCTCCATCCGGGTCGATGTCGACCTGCTCGACTCGCTGATGCGCCAGGTCGGCGAGCTGGTGCTCAGCCGCAACCAGATCGTGCGCCAGGCCGGGCTGCTCGACGACGCCGACCTGCTGCGCGCCGCGCAGCGTCTCGGCCTCATTGCCTCTGAGCTGCAGGCAGGTGTGATGAGGACGCGGATGCAGCCGATCGACCACATCTGGTCGAAGCTGCCACGCGTCGTGCGCGACCTCGGCGCGCTGTGCCACAAGCAGGTGCGCCTCGAGGTGGTCGGGCGCGAGACCGAGCTCGACCGCACCCTGCTCGAGGCGGTGAAGGACCCCCTGACCCACCTCGTGCGCAACGCCGTCGACCACGGGCTCGAGAGCCCGGAGGACCGGGTGGCCTGCGGCAAGCCGGCCGAGGGGGTCCTGACCCTCAAGGCCTTTCACGAGGGCGGTCAGGTCGTGGTCGAGGTCTCGGACGACGGCGCCGGGATCGACACCGAGAGGATCCGCGAGAAGGCCCGCGAGAAGGGAATGCGCCGCCGGGGTGACGAGCTCGCGCAGATGAGCCCGACCGAGCTGCTCCAGCTCGTCTTCGCCCCCGGCTTCTCCACGGCCACGGCGGTCACGAACGTCTCCGGGCGGGGCGTCGGGATGGACGTCGTCAAGACCAACATCGAAGCCATCGGCGGGACGATCGAGATCGTCTCGACCCTCGGCATCGGCACGACCTGCCGGCTGCGGATCCCGCTGACCCTCGCCATCGTGGCCTCCTTGATCATCGAGTGCGCCGGTGACCGCTACGCGATCCCTCAGGTGAGCCTGCAGGAGCTCGTCACCCTCGACACCGACCGGGCCGGCACCCAGATCGAGGACGTCGGCGGCGCCGAGGTCTACCGCCTGCGTGGTCAGCTGCTGCCGCTGGTGCGGCTGGCCGACGTGCTCCAGGTGGCCACCGAGCGCACGGACGGGCATACGGTCATCGCGGTCCTCCAGTCCGACGGACGACGCTTCGGGCTGGTCGTCGACCGGGTGCTGAACACCGAGGAGATCGTCGTCAAGCCCCTGTCGTCGCGGCTCAAGTCGATCGGGGTCTACTCCGGCGCCACGATCCTCGGCGACGGGTGCGTGGCGCTCATCCTCGACGTGCAGGCCCTGGCCAAGGGAGCGCTGCGGGCAGGCGTCCTGGAGCGCGAGCGGGTCGTGGTGGACCAGACCGAGGTGCCCGACGAGGTGGAGCGCGTGCTGCTCGTCGGGGCCGGCGGCGGTCGTGAGGTCGCGATCCCGCTGTCGATGGTCACCCGCCTCGAGCAGGTCCCGGTCGACCGGGTCGAGCGGGTGGGGACTCGTGAGGTCGTGCAGTACCGCGGCGCGATCCTGCCGCTGCTGCGGCTGCAGCAGCACCTCGGCTCCTACGGCGAGGAGAATCCCACGCACCTGCTGCTCGTGGTCTACACCAGCGCCGGTCGCAGCATCGCGCTGGTGGTCGACGAGGTGCGCGACATCGTCGACGGCGCCCGGGTCCGCAGCGACATCGACGACGCCGGGTTGACCGGCTCCGCCGTCATCAGGGACAAGGTCGTCGAGATGCTCGACGTCCGCTCGGCCATCCTGGCCGCCGACCCCTACTTCTTCGTCGATGCCTCGCGGTCCTCCCCCTCAGCGCTCGAAGGGTCGTACTCATGAAGGTCCAGCTCGCGACGTTCCAGCTCGCCGGACGCACGTACGGCATCGAGGTGGGTGTGGTGCAGGAGGTGCTGCGACAGCAGTCGCGCACGCGGATCCCGCTGGCGCCGCCGGCCGTCGCCGGTCTGGTCAACCTCCGCGGTCAGGTGCTCACCGCCATCGACCTGCGCTCGCGGCTGGGCCTGACCCAGCGCCCGGCAGGGGTCGAGCCGATGGTCGTCGTCGTACAGATCGGCGGTGAGCCGGTCAGCCTGCTCGTCGACTCGATCGGGGACGTCGTCGACGTCGACTCCGACACCTTCGAGCCGCCTCCGGACACGCTCTCGGACGCGGGTCGAGAGCTCATCACGGGCGCCTACAAGATGGCGGACCACCTGCTGCTGGCCCTCGACACCGACCGCGCGGTCGCCGTCTGAGACAACCCCAGCGCCGACCGGACGCCACCCCGACATGTGATGCACGTCACGTCTGCGGTCTTCCCTCGCCACCCGTACCCCGGATGCCGCAGGCTGGTCATCTGATCAACCGATCTCCGGATCGTCTGATCACCTGATGACACAGGGGGAGACACATGCGTTATTCGTTGGTCAACGCGTCGGCACTGGGCTTCGACCTGGTGCGGCTGCCCGGGGGCATCCGCACGGCCGAGGTGCTGCTTGCGGCCTGCGAGGCCTCACCGGCCGAGCTCAGCCACCTCGCCGGGGTCCACCCCGGTCTCGGCCGGGAGCCGCGGTGGGACTCGGTGCGCGAGCGCACCCAGGTGCGACGACCCGTGCTGTCGGCCAGCGACCTCGCCGAGCCCGCGCTCCGCAGCGCGGCCCTCGACGCGACCGACGGCGGGTCGGAGCTGCTCACCCGGATCGCGGAGGCACCCCTCGGCGACCTCGACTCCCTCTCGTCCTTCGTGCGCCACGAGGCGCTCGAGGCGACCTGGACGCGCGTCGGCGGGATGGCCCTGCAGGACTTCCGGGCCCAGCTGGCCAGCGACGTGCTCGTCGACGCCGCCACCTCCGCCTACTGCTCCGACCTGCTCGAGGCCGACGAACGGCGCCGCCTCGCCAGCCCCTACCTGCAGGTCCGCCGATCGGGGACCCTGCATCCCGTCGAGCCCACCACGGGCACCGTGGGCGCGGTGCTCGCGACCGTGAGCGCCTGGTGTCGGGCCGAGCGCGAGGCGCTGGCCACCGCCGTCGACGCCAACCGGTCGCAGACCTCCCGGTGGGCCGGTGCGATGCACGAGGCCGGATGGGCCGCCCACCTGTCGGGCCGCACCCGCAGGGCAGCGGTCGCGCAGCTGCAGGCCGTCCTCGCCTTCCGCTCTGCAGGCTTCTCCACGACGGAGGCCGCCAGTGGCGCCTGGAACGCCGTGAGCGGGGTGGTGCAGGCGCTCGTCGTCGAGGACCTGCTCGCTGCCGACGACCTCGACGAGCTCCTGCAGCCCTGGCTGCTCGCGCAGGGGAGCGACCCCCGGGCCGGGCGCACCACCCCGGACTGACCGGTTCGCCTCAGGACGCAGGTCGATCGGCCGATCAGAGTCGATGCGCCGCGCATCGTGGTGCGTGATCTCGAGGAGACACCGTGCCCCCGATCCGCGTACTGGTCGTCGACGACTCGGTCGTGATCCGTCGGCTCGTCACCGACGTCCTGTCCGGAGACCCCGACATCGAGGTCGTCGGCACCGCGGCCAACGGGCGGATCGCGCTGAGCAAGGTCGAGGCCCTGATGCCCGATGCCATCACCCTCGACATCGAGATGCCCATCATGGACGGCATCGAGACCGTCCGGGCGCTGCGTCGAGCGGGCCGGCGGATGCCGGTCATCATGTTCAGCACCCTCACCGAGCGAGGCGCCTCCGCCACCCTCGACGCCCTGGACGCGGGGGCCAGCGACTACGTCACCAAGCCGGCCAACGTCGGCAGCGTCACCGAGTCGCTGGCCCAGGTCCGCAGCTCACTCGTGCCCAAGATCAAGGCCCTCTGCGCGGCCCGCCGACCGCCCGTCGTCGCCCGCCGACCGCCTCCGGTTGCCAGGGTCGCGACGGTCGCCACCGTTGCCACCCGCGGGATCGGCGGGATCGGGGGGACTGGCGGAACCGGCACCACCGGCAAGGCACCGGGCACCACGGCCGCTCCCCCCCGGGCATCGTCGTGGAGTCCGGGACCGGGACCTGGGCCGAGGCTCGCGCCGCCACGCAGAGCGAGCTCTCCCTACCGCGTGCTGGCCGTGGGGTGCTCCACCGGAGGGCCGGACGCCCTGCGCACGCTGCTCGCGGGCCTGCCCGCCGACCTGGGCGTGCCCGTGGTCGTCGTGCAGCACATGCCGCCCGTCTTCACGGCCCAGTTCGCCGCCCGGCTCGACCGGGCGCTGCCCCTGACGGTCGTCGAGGCGACTGCGGGGCTGGTGCTGCGGCCCGGCCACGTCTACCTCGCGCCCGGTGACTTCCACCTGCGCATCACCCCCGCTGCGGGAGGCGGGCGCACCGAGCTCGACCGGGGGGCGCCGGAGAACTTCTGCCGGCCGGCGGTTGACCTGTTGTTCCGCTCCGTCGTCGCAACCTACGGACGCGACGTGCTCGCAGCCGTCCTCACCGGCATGGGCCAGGACGGCCGGCGGGGGGCGATCGACATCGTCGCCGCCGGAGGCAGCGTGCTGGCGCAGGACGAGGCGTCCTCGGTCGTGTGGGGGATGCCCGGGGCCGTGACGAACGATGGGTCGGCCGAGGAGGTGCTCCCGATCGGGCTGTTGGGCCAGACCCTGGCCCGCCGCCTGACGCGCTCGGCCGCCCCCGTCGGCAGCCGGGTCGGACGCTGACCGCGCACGGCACTCGCCGGGGCTCACCGACGACGTCGTCATTGTCCTCACGTCAGGGGTGCCGCGGCCGAACCTCAGGGTGTGGCGGTGGCCCGGAACAGCGGGACCACCACCTAGACGACACTCGATCGCCACGGGCCTGAGGGGCCCTCCAACCGGCGTCCCCACCGATCGGAGGCGAATCCCGATGGCCCTGCCCCCTGACCTGTTCCACTTCGTCAGCGATCTCGTGCGGCAGGAGGCCGGCATCGTGCTCGAGGACGGCAAGGAGTACCTCGTCGAGTCACGGCTGCTCCCCCTGGCCCGCCTGTCCGGCCTCGCCTCGACGGCCGACTACATCGCGGCCCTGCGCACCCGCCCGACGCTCGAGGGGCGACGCGCGGTCGTCGACGCCCTCACCACCAACGAGACGTTCTGGTTTCGCGACCAGGAACCCTTCGAGGCCCTGACCCGCGTCGTCATCCCCGAGGTGGTCGGACGGCCCACCCCCCGACGCACGCTGCGGATCTGGTCCGCCGCCTGCTCGAGCGGGCAGGAGGCCTACTCGATCGCGATGCTCATGACCGAGCACCTGCTGCCCCTCGACTGGAGCGTCGAGATCGTCGCCACCGACATCTCCCCCACGATGCTCGAGCGGACCAGGACCGGGACCTACTCGCAGCTGGAGGTGGCCCGCGGTCTGCCCGACGCCATGCTGCTCAAGCACTTCCGTCGAGTCGGCACCCAGTGGCAGGTCGACGACCACCTGCGCTCGATGGTGACCGTGGCCCCACTCAACCTGACCCAGCCCTTCCCCGCCCGACCGGCGTTCGACATCGTCTTCCTGCGCAACGTCCTGATCTACTTCGACGCGCCGACCAAGGCGCGGATCATGCGTCAGGTGCGTCAGTGCCTCACACCCGGGGGATACATGTTCCTCGGTGCCGCAGAGACGACGCTGGGGATCGACGACGCCTGGGAGCGCGTGCCCCTGGGCCGTTTCACCCTCAACCGGGCGCCCGGTGGCCCCAGGCCACCGGCCGCCCCCTCCCTCGCGGCACCCGCCGCATCTGTGATGACCCTTGCCAGGAACAGGTGATGACGCCCATGCGTGCTTTGGTGATCGATGACTCGCGCGTCATGCGCACCCTCCTGACGCGGCACCTGAAGACGGCCGGCTTCGAGGTGCTGCAGGCCGAGGACGGCCAGAAGGCGCTCGACGTGCTCGAGTCGGTGGGGGGTGACCTGCCCGACCTGTGCACCATCGACTGGAACATGCCGGTGATGGACGGCCTGACCTTCGTGCAGACGGTGCGCAAGCGCCCGCAGTGGCGTGGTATCACGCTGATGATGGTCACGACCGAGAGCGAGCACAGCCAGCTGGTGCGGGCGCTCGCCGCGGGTGCGCACGAGTACCTCATGAAGCCGTTTCCCCCGGAGGCCTTCATCGAGAAGCTCGACATCCTGGGCCTCAACCCCTCTGGGTGTGTCGCATGAGCACCTCCACCGAGGCGGTGGTCGCGTCCACCTACCTCCGCGGGGAGGTGAGCGCCGACGACATCGTGGCCATCACGACCGACGTGTGGGCCTGCTTCCTCGGCGAGGAGGTCTACCGCGTCCCCGAGAGCACCCCGGGTCTCGACGACGAGTCGGTCCTGGCGTCGGTCGGCATCACCGGCACCTGGGGTGGTCACGTGCTGCTCGAGCTGCCCCTGGCCGGTGCCGAGACCGCAGCCAGGCGGATGCTCGACGTCGAGTCGGTCACGGAGAACGAGATCGTGGACGCCCTCGAAGAGCTGAGCAACATGGTCGGCGGCAACGTCAAGAGCCTGCTGCCGACCCCCTGCCACCTCGGGCTGCCGATGGTCGTGCAGGGCGCCGTCGCCCACACCCCCGGCAGCGACACCGTCCAGGTCTGCCGGGCCTTCCTCGGCTGGGCCGACTCCACGGTGCGCGTCAGCGTCTGGGCCAAGAACCACCGCGAACGGAACGGATAGACCATGAAGATCCTCATCGTCGACGACAGTCGCGTCATGCGACAGATCGTCACTCGCACCCTTCGGCAGGCCGGCTTCGCCGGCCACGAGGTCGTCGAGGCCGACAACGGCGAGAACGGGCTCGCGGCCGTCATCGAGCACTCGCCACAGCTCGTGCTCTCGGACTGGAACATGCCCGAGATGAGCGGCATCGACATGCTCGAGACCCTGCGCAGCCGGGGCCTCGACGTGCCCCTGTGCTTCGTGACCTCGGAGGGCTCGCCCGAGATGATCAGCCGGGCCGAGGCCGCGGGCGCGATGTTCGTCATCACGAAGCCGTTCACTCCGGAGAGCTTCCGCGAGAAGCTCGAAGGGGTGCTGGGCGCATGACCACCGTGTCGACCCGGACCAAGCTGCCCGAGGCGAAGGAGGTGCGCGACCTGCTGACCCTCCTGCTGGACCGGCCGATCGACCTGGCGCTCGGGACCCCGTTGGTCCTCGAGGCCGGTGAGCGGGCGACCTACGCCACCTTCGTCGACGACCGGCTGGCCATGCGGGCCGTCGCCGTCGCCGACCTGCCCTTCTCGGCGTATGCCGGTGGGGCCCTCGGGCTCGTGCCCCCTGCCGGCATCCAGGAGGCCGTCGGGCAGAAGGTGCTCTCACCGGCGATCGAGGAGAACTTCTCCGAGCTGCTCAACATCTTCGCGTCCCTCATGAACGCCGAGGGCATGCCCCACGTCAAGCTGCACGTCGTGCACGGGACGGGCGAGCAGGCTTCCCCGCAGGTGGTGGCCATGACCCGCATCCTCGGTCGGCGCCTCGACCTCGAGCTCACGGTCGGTGGCTACGGCCGCGGGCGGCTCTCGCTGGTCGTCATCGCCTGAGCTGAGCACCCGGGCAGAAGTCAGAGGGGCCGCGAGCCGTGGGGCTGCGGCCCCTCTGCCATGCCCGCAGCCGGCGCAGGGGCCGTTTCGGGATACGCGGACCGCGGTCTGCCAGGAGGTGCTCAGACCTGGCCGGTGAGCCGGTCCAGGCCGGTCAGGATGCCGCGGGTGGCGTCGGAGGCGCTGGCCAGCTGACGGGTGACCTCGCTGAGGACCCTGGACTGCTCCTCGAGGCCGGCGAGGATGGCGATCTGCACGTCGTTGATCTCGCGGACCACGTCCGAGGTCACCGCGAAGCTGCTCGCAGCGGCCTGCGTCTGACCCGTGATCGCGTTGATCACCACGGTGACCTTGCTGGCCGAGTGCGCCGTCTCGGTCGCGAGCTGCTTGACCTCGTTGGCCACCACCGCGAAGCCCTTCCCCATCTCGCCGGCGCGAGCCGCCTCGATGGTGGCGTTGAGCGACAACAGGTTGGTCTGCCCGGCCAGCTGGGCGATGATCGCGTTGACCTCGGAGATCTCGGTGACCGACTGCTGCAGCTCGTGCATCCGGGCCGTGGCCGAGACGGCGGCGCCCTGCCCGGACGCCGCGATCGAGGCGGCCTGGCCAGAGCGCTGGGCGATGTCGCGGACGGCGTGCGTGAGGTTGCTGAGCTCGGCGTCGACCGCGGTGACCGCCTCGACGACCAGACGGGCGTCGGCGGCGACCTCGGCAGCGGCCAGGCCGATCCGGTGCGCGCGCTCCTGAGCCTCGGTGGCGCGGCCTCGCTCGGCGACCCTCTCGTCCTCGGCCGCGAGCTGTTCGGCACGATCGCGTTCCTCGACCCCCTCACGGGCGGCCTCAGCGATCGCCTCCACCTCGTGCTCGGCCATCTCGGCGAAGTGCCAGAACACCAGGATGCCGACCACCTCCAGGGTGGCGAGGCCCGCGTGGACGCCCACCATGACCAGGGCCGCGCCGGTGTCCATCGGCATCCCGAACACCCGTGCGGGCTGCAGCAGGCCGAGCACGCCATGGTGCACCAGCACCACCGCCACCGCCCACACCAACGGTGTCCACTGCTGATAGAGCGCGACGAAGATCAGGATCGCGTAGAGGTGGATGTGCGACTCCATCCGACCGCCGGAGAGCTCGATCGCGACGAACGTCGAGCCGATCAGGCCGAGGCTGGCCAGCTCGGCCGGGCCCGCTCGGTGCGGGCCAGGCCGGCTGCTGCGGCGAGCACGGCGATCACGCCGGGGAGGGCCAGTCGCTCCCACCACGGCTGCGGTCCGGCGAGCCCGACGATCACGAGGCCCGGCACGTGCAGCCACACCAACCGCAGGACGATCGCGTGTCGCGCTGCCCACGACTCCTTGGACAACCGGGCACCACGAGGTATTGCAGCCACAAGATTCGTCATGATCGACCAATCGGCCGCGGTCATCCGAGAATGAGCAGTTCCCTGTGCGAGCTACCCCGGGCTAGCCGGTCCTGGAGACCGCGCTCGCGGTCAGCGACCGCGACGAGGACGCGACGAGAAGCCGGCAGCGCCACCGGTCGAGCCGGAAGCCGCGGCGCCACCGCCGCGACCGCCGCCACCACCGGCGGGGCGGGGCGACTGCGCGCCGCCACTGCCCGGGGTCGAGGTGCTGTAGGTCGACGGCGAGCCGGAGCCACGCGAGGATCCGCCACGTCCGGAGCCGCCGCTGCGACCCGAGGTGCCACCGGCGCTCGGACGACGAGCACCCTGGGCGCCACCGCCCTGTGCCCCGCGGCCGCGTCCGGCGCCGCTGCGACCGCCACCACCGGCGCTGCGCTGCGGCTGCGCGGTGACTGGCGGGGGTGTGACGAGCTCGGCCGCGGGGCCGGACAGCTCACCGATGGCCGGGTGGCCGGCGCCCACGTCGGCCGCCTTGGGGTTGATGCCGGCCTTGCGCATCATCTGGCGCACGTCGGCGCGCTCGTCGGGCGTGCTGACGGTGACGACGACGCCCTCGGCACCGGCGCGCGCCGTACGGCCCGAGCGGTGGAGGTAGGCCTTGTGCTCGGTGGGGGGATCGACGTGCACGACGAGCGTCACGTCGTCGACGTGGATGCCGCGGGCGGCGATGTCGGTGGCGACGAGCACTCGCGTCGTGCCCTCACCGAAGGAGGCGAGGTTGCGCTGACGGGCGGCCTGCGACAGGTTGCCGTGCAGGTCGACGGCAGGGATGCCGGATGCCGTCAGCTCCTTGGCCAGTCGCTTGGCGCCGTGCTTGGTGCGGGTGAAGGCGAGCGTGCGGCCCTGGCCAGCGAGCAGACCGCGCACGACGGCGGGCTTGGCGTCGCGGGTGACGTTGAAGAGGTGGTGGGTCATGGCCGGCACCGGCGAGGCGGCGCTGTCGACCGAGTGCGTCACGGGGTTGTGCAGGTAGCGCTTGACCAGCTGGTCGATGGCTCCGTCGAGCGTGGCCGAGAAGAGCAGCCGCTGCGCGTCGGACGGCGTCGCGTCGAGCAGGCGCTTGACCGCTGGCAGGAAGCCGAGGTCGGCCATGTGGTCGGCCTCGTCGAGCACCGTGATCTCGACCTGACCCAGGCGGCAGTGGCCCTGCTGGATGAGGTCCTCGAGCCGACCGGGGGTGGCGATGACGACGTCGACGCCGCGACGCAGGGCGGAGACCTGCGGGTTCTGCCCCACGCCACCGAAGATCGTCATCACGCGCAGGCCCATGGAGGCGGCGAGCGGAGCGAAGGTCTCGGCGATCTGGTTGACCAGCTCGCGGGTCGGGGCGAGCACGAGGGCCCGCGGCTTGCCGGCCTCGCGGGGACGGCCGGTCTTGGCCAGCATCGCCATGGTCGGCAGCGCGAAGGCGACGGTCTTGCCGCTGCCGGTGCGCCCGCGGCCGAGCACGTCGCGGCCGGCGAGGGAGTCGGGCAGCGTGGCCGACTGGATGGGGAACGCCTCGGTGATGCCGCCCTGGGCGAGGGCGGTGACGAGGGGGGTGGGCACGCCGAGATCGGCGAACGAGGTGATGCTGGGCACAGGAGAAACCTTCACGGACTCGAGGGATGTGGCCGTGGTTGCCGGACCACTCGTGTCAATGAGAGGTGCGCCGCCTCAGGAAAGGGCAGCGAAGCAGACGACCTGGGACGCGCAGAATGCGCATCTGTCCCTGCAAGCGTAACCCGGCCCCGGATCATTCCCGACCACTTCGGCTGTGACCACGGCCCAGCGGGGCGGGTGGACGCGACCTAGGCTGATCCTCATGACCTCCGACCCCGGCCCCGACCTCGACGCCCTCTCCGCCACCCGCGCCGAGCTGCGGGCCACGCACCTGCGCCCCACCGGCGAGCGACCGGCCTCGACCGCGCGCGGCCTGCACCACACGGCCCTGGTCAGCAGCGACGTCGAGACCACGATCGCCTTCTACCAGGGGGTGCTCGGCTTCCCCCTGACCGAGCTCATCGAGAACCGCGACTACCCCGGCTCGTCGCACTTCTTCTTCGACATCGGCAACAGCAACCTGCTGGCCTTCTTCGACTTCCCCGGTCTCGACGTCGGGCCGTACGCCGAGGTGCTGGGCGGTCTGCACCACTGCGCCATCTCGGTCGACCCGGCTCTGTGGGCGCAGCTGGTCGAGCGGCTGGAGGAGGCCGGCGTGGAGCACGAGGTGCACTCGGGGGTCTCGGTCTACTTCCGCGACCCCGACGGCGCCCGGATCGAGCTCATCGCCGACCCGCTGGGGGAGATGTACGGCGAGCAGGTGCTCTGAGGAGTGCGGTGAGGGGCTGCCCCCACGCGGGGACAGTGTGCTCGCGCAGGAGGCTCACGACGAACCTGCGGTCCTCCAGCGCCCCTGCCGACGTCCACGTGGATCTGGACGACGGCCTACCCAGCCGGCGACGGGGCGGCCGCCCGGGGAGCCCGGACCCCAGGGGGTGGGGTCAGAGGGCTCCGTACCGCAGGCGGGTGAGGTGGGCGACTCCCCACCCTCGGGTAGTCAGAGAGTCACCCCCGGACCGCAGTCCAGGGGTGACTCTCTGTCTACCGATGACGCCGGAGCGTCAGCCAGATCTCGTCAGAAGGACTCGACGGCCTTGACGGTGACGGGCACGTTGCCGCGGGTGGCCTTGCTGTAGGGGCAGAGCTGGTGGGTGCGCTCGAGCAGCTCCTGGCCCTTGGCGAGGTCGACGCCCGGGATGATCGCCTCGATGTCGACGATGATGGAGTAGCTCTCGCCCTCGGGGCCGAAGCCGACGTGGGTGCGCACCTGCGCGCCCTTGGTCTCGACACCGAGCTCCTTGCCGGCGAGACCCATCGCGCCGGTGAAGCAGGCGCCGTAGCCGGCGGCGAAGAGGGCCTCGGGGTTGGTGCCGGTGCCCGGGCCACCCATCTCGGTCGGCGCGGTCAGCGTGAGGTCGAGGATGCCGTCGTCGGTCTTGGCGGTGCCCTGACGACCACCGATGGTGGTGGCGTGCGCGGTGTAGACGATCTTCTCGGGGGTATTAGTCATGTCCGGGCCAACGAGCACCGTGCTGCCGTCATTCCCACGAGCCGCCCGCGTCGCCGCCGGGTCAGGGCCCAGCAGGGCGAGGGGGACCACGGCCACCCGGTCGCCGTTGCCGCTGCGCAGGTGCCCGAGCCTCGCCAGAGTTGGCCGCGAACCGGACGCCGAGGGTCGCCAACGACTCGAAGAGCGGTCCCGTCGTGGGGTCGGTCGCGGGAGACGGCGGGCCTCGGAGCGCACGGCCTACGATCGCCGGGTGCCGCCCCGCTCACCCCTGCCGCTGCGCCACGGGCTGTCGGCGGCGTGGGTGCGCACCCCCGACGCCGGACCGGGTGATGCACATCGGACGACGATGGGGGCCTGGCTGCTCGAGCGCCTGGGGCCCGGGGTCGACGTCGACGCGCTGCTCAGGCAGGGGCGCTTCGTCGGTGAGGACGGGCGAGTGGTCGAGGGTGGGGCTCCGTACCGGGCGTGCACGTTCGTCTGGTTCCACCGCGACCTGCCGGACGAGGTGCCGGTGCCCGGCGAGGTGGTGGTGCTGCACCGCGACGAGCGACTGGTGGTCGTCGACAAGCCGGCCTTCCTGTCGACCATCCCGCGCGGGCGGCACGTGCTGCAGAGCGTGGTGGTGCGGATGCGCGACGAGCTCGGGCTGCCGGAGCTGTCACCGCTGCACCGACTCGACCGGGTGACGTCGGGGGTGCTCGTGCTGGCGACCGAGCGGCGGTGGCGGGCGCCGTATCAGCGGCTCTTCGAGACCGGCGCGATGACCAAGACCTACCTGGCGCTGGCTCCGCTCAGGGACGACCTCGCCCTGCCGGTGTGGGTGCGCAACCACATCGCCAAGACCCCGTTCGGGGTCCGGGCGCACGTGGTGCCGGATGCACCGGTCAACGCCGAGACGCTCGTCGAGCTCGATTCCCGGGAAGGTGATCTGGGCCTCTACCGCCTGACCCCGCGCACCGGCCGCACCCACCAGCTGCGAATCCATCTGTGGTCGTTGGGGATACCGATCGTGGACGATCCCCTCTACCCGGTCGACCGGCATGTCGCGCTCGACGACTTCAGCGCGCCGTTGCCGCTGCTGGCCAGCACGCTGACCTTCACCGACCCGGTGGACGGGGTGGCGCGCCGGTTCGTCAGTGGGTTGCGGCTGCTGCTCGAGGCAGAGCCCGCGACCGGGGAGACGTGGAGACTGGCCCGATGAGACGGACGGGGCAACAGGCAGACGTCTGGGCTGCGCCCGCTTCATACCGGTGTGGAGCCGCCTCCGGTGACTACTGCCTGTTCGTGCGTCCGCCCGACTCGACGAGCACCATCAGCCGGAGCAGGTCAGCGGCCACCACTGCGGCATCACGGTCGAGCTCGGCGTCCGTCAGGTCGAGCTGCCGGATGGTGAAGACCACTTCGGCGCCGTCGGGGTGGGCGACGACCCGCATCGGGTTGGTCACCGTCTCACCCGACGGGAGGGTGACGTCGTGGTCCAGCACGCCGAGGTCGTTGCGGGGCACGAACAGGACGGTGACCGCGCCCATCGGCGAGTCGACGACCAGGGCGTCGCCGTCACGACCCACCTCACCGGCCGCCAGACCAGCCGCCCACCGCGGCAGCAGGTCGGGGTCGGACGCGACGTCGTACACCTGCTGTGGTGGGCAGGCGAAGACCTGGCTGACGTGCCGGCTGCGCATCGGTCCACTCTGCCACGGGGTCCGACCGCCCCGTGGCCGACGGGCTACAGCGCGTCGGCGAGCAGCTCCAGCACGTGGCGGTAGTCCTTGCCCGTGGCGCGCGACATCCCCAGCTCGCACGTGCGGTTCGACGAGGCGTGGGCCCCGGCGCCCGAGGCGAGCACCTCGGCGGCCTGGGCCGTCGTCGCCGACGCGGTGAGCTCGGGGTGGAGCATCCCGCGGTCGCCGGCGAAGGCGCAGCAGCCCCACGAGTCGGGCACCACGACCTCGTCGGCGACGGCTGCCGCCACCGCGCGCAGGTCACCGTCGATGCCCATGCGGGCTGTGGAGCAGGTGGGGTGGAGGGCCAGCGAGGGGATCCGCCGCACCGTCGGCAGCACCGGCAGGACCTCGCGGGCGACGAAGGTCACGGCGTCGACCACCCGCAGTGCGCCGTACGGCGAGCCGGGCTCGGCCACCGCCTTGGCGACCGTCTCGCGCAGCCCCTCGGTGCACGACGAGGCGTCGCAGACGACCTCGAGGCGACCGCCGTCGCTGGCCCGCCACAGCGACTCCAGCACCCGGGCCTCCATCTCCCTCGCGCCCTGCGTCATGCCCTTGGAGCGCCACGGCGTGCCGCAGCACAGGCTGGGCAGGTCGTCGGGGTAGCGCAGGGTGACCCCTGTCGCAGCACAGAGCCGCTCGAGTGCGGAGCCGACGCCGCCGCCGGGAGTGCTCGGGCCGAACATCGTGCCGACGCAGGCCGAGAAGGCCACCACCTCCACCCGGGACGTGCCCCGGGGGACGCGCGCCCCGCCCGTCGGTCGGGGCGGGCCCCCGGCGGGAAGGTCCGGCGCCCACAGCGGCAGGACGTCGTCGCCCAGGAGCCGGCGGGCGAGCCGGTTGGGGCCGGTGACGACCGCCGCAGGCAGGGCCGACGTCGCCGTCAGCGCGGTCGCGCCGACGCGGGTCACTCCGGCCCAGTGGCGGGCGGCCGTCGTCCACCCGCGCTGCACGACCGGGCCGGCGCGCTCGCTGCGCAGGCGCTTCATCAGGTCGCCGGTGTTGATGTGCACCGGGCAGGCGGTCTGGCACATGCCGTCGACGGCGCACGTGTCGACCGACTCGTAGGCCTCGTCGGCCTCGAGCTGGGCGAGGGTCTGGAGGTCACCCCGCTCCCGGGCGAGCACCATCTCGCGCCGGATCGCGATCCGCTGGCGCGGGGTCGTGGTGAGGTCTCGGCTCGGGCAGACGGGCTCGCAGTAGCCGCACTCGACGCACCGGTCGACCTCGGCCTCGACCGTCGGCGCGGCCTTGAGGTCACGCAGGTGCGCCTGCGGGTCGTCGTTGAGGACGACGCCGGGGTTGAGCACGGCGCCCGGGTCGCAGAGGCGCTTGACCTGCCACATCACGTCGTAGAGCTCGTCGCCGTACTGCCGCCGCACATAGGGCGCCATCATCCGGCCGGTCCCGTGCTCGGCCTTGAGCGACCCGTCAGCCCCCAGCACGAGGTCGACCATGTCGTCGGTGAAGCGCTGCAGCCGGTCGGAGTCGGCTCCGCCGAGCCGCTCGGTGAGCATGAAGTGGATGTTGCCGTCCTTCGCGTGACCGAAGATGACGGCGTCGTCGTAGCCGTGGCGCGCGAAGAGCCCGATCAGGCTCTCGCACGTCGGCAGCAGCGCCTCGACGGGGACGGCGACGTCCTCCAGCAGTGCGGTGGTGCCCGCCGGACGGGCCCCGGCGACGGTCGCGTAGAGCCCCTTCCGGGTGTGCCACAGACTGGCCCGCTCTTCTGGGTCGGCCGTCAGGGCAGGAGGCGCGTGCGGCAGGAGGCGGGCCAGCGTCGGGACCGCACCGTCGGCGAGCGCGGTGACCGCCTCGCGCGAGTCGGCCTGGTACTCCACCAGCAGGGCGGCGTGACGCACGACCTCGATGCCGCGCAGCACGGCCGAGGCAGCGGGATCGGCCTGGCCCACACGCAGCGACGCGGCATCCATCAGCTCGACGGTCGCGGGCCCGGTCTGCAGCAGGGTGGGCAGGGCACCGGTCGCTCCGGCCAGGTCGTCGAAGACGAGCAGCCCCGTCACCGCGTGGGCCAGCAGCGGCACCGTGCGCAGCACGACCGAGGCGATGAAGGCCAGCGTGCCCTCGCTGCCCACGACGAGGTGGGCGAGGATGTCGACCGGGCGGGTGTGGTCGACGAAGGCGTTGACGCCGTAGCCCATCGTGTTCTTCATCGAGAACTGCGCCTCGATGCGCCGCACCGAGTCGGGGTTGCCCCGCACCCGGTCACGCAGGCGGCCCAGCCCCTCGTGCAGCGCGGGCTCGAGGCTGCGCAGGCGCTCGTCGGCGTCGGGCGCACCCGAGTCGACGACCGTGCCGCTGGGCAGCACCACGACGAGCGAGTCGAGGGTGGCGTAGGTGTTGGCCTGCGTGCCGCAGGCCATCCCGCTGGAGTTGTTGGCGACGACTCCCCCGAGGGTGCAGGCCACCTCGCTGGCCGGGTCGGGCCCGAGCTTGCGGCCGTGGCGCACGAGCCGGGCGTTGACCGCGCGCACCGTGGCGCCGGGCCCGACCCGCACGCGCGCGCCGCCGTCCAGGACCTCGATCTCGCGGAAGTAGCGGCGGCTGTCGACGAGCACGCCGCTGGTGCCGGCCTGACCGCTGAGGCTGGTGCCGCCGGAGCGGAACGTGAGCGGCACCTGCGAGCGACCGGACGCGGCGAAGAGCCGACCGACCTCTCGGGCGTCGACGGGGATGGCGACGGCCTGCGGGGTCAGTGCGTAGTGTGACGCGTCGTGGGCCATCTTGAGTCGGTCGGTGAGACCCGTGCGCAGCCGGCTGGGGTCGGCGAGCGCAGCCGCGAAGTCGGCCAGCCCGTAGGCAGTGGTGGTCACCTCACCACCATCCACCCGAGCACGGGGGTCGACTGGAGGTAGACCAGCACGCACATGCCGGCCAGCAGGCCGAGACTCCATCCGAGCACCTTGCGCAGCAGCTCGCTCTCCTTGCCCTCCATGCCGACCACCGCGGCGGCGATCGCGAGGTTCTGCGGAGAGATCATCTTTCCCAGGACCCCACCGGAGGTGTTGGCGGCAGCGAGCAGATAGGGGTCGAGGCCGGTCTTCTCGGCGGCCGTCACCTGGAGCAGGCCGAAGAGGGAGTTGGACGAGGTGTCAGACCCCGTCACCGCCACCCCGATCCAGCCGACGACGGGTGACAGCACGGCAAAGAGCGAGCCGGTCGCGGCGAGCGCGAGGCCGAGGGTGACGGTCTGGCCGGAGAAGTTCATGACGTAGGCCAGGGCCAGGACCGCGGTCACGGTCAGGATGGTGAACCGGAACTGCACGACGACCTTGCGCAGGGCCGAGGCGGCCCCCGCCGCCGAGACCCCGTAGACGACCGCCGTGACGATGCCGGCGAGGAGCAGCACCGTCCCGGCCGCGGAGAAGACGTTGACGTTGAAGGTCGCGGCCGCCAGGGGCTTGCCCGAGCTGCCGGCCACGTGGAGACCGGGCCAGGCGAGCTTCCACCCCGAGTGCGTGACGAGGAAGGTCTGGAGCGGGCCGAAGGAGACGGCGGTGAAGAAGGCGACGACCACGAGGTACGGCGCGAAGGCCATCAGTCCCTCGCGGAGTGCGACCGGGACGGAGCCGGCGTCGCCGGACTCATCCGAGCCGGTCGAGGAGCCCGGGCGGCGGGACGGGCCGCCGGCCGCGGCGGGGACGGGGCGGCCCGTCGTACCAGAGGCGGTGGCAGGAGCACCGACGGCGACCGGGACGAGGTCGTCGTCACCGACAGGGGTGCCGACGAGGACCTCGGCCGGCTGCCACACGCGGAGCAGGACCACGACGCCGAGGGCTCCAGCGGCGGCGGCGATGATGTCGGCGACCTGGTAGCTGAAGAAGTTCGAGCTCAGGAACTGACCGATCGCGAAGGCGAACCCACCGACCAGGGCCGGCAGCCAGGTGGTGCGCAGACCGCGGCGACCGTCGACCATGCCGACGAGGAGCAGGGGCACGAAGGCCGCGAGGACCGGCGTCTGGCGCCCGACCATCGCGCCGAGGGTGTCAGGGTCGAGGCCGGTGATCTTGCCGAGCGTCGTGATGGGGACCGCGACGGCGCCGAAGGCGACCGGGGCCGTGTTGGCGACGAGCGCCACCGACGCAGCCTTGATGCGGGGGATGCCGACGGCCATGAGCATGACGGCGGTGACCGCCACCGGGGTGCCGAAGCCGGCGAGCGCCTCGAGCAGCGCGCCGAAGCAGAAGGCGATGAGGATGGCCTGGATGCGCTGGTCGGGCGAGACCGACCCGAAGGCGCGGCGCAGCACGAGGTCGTAGCCCGTCAGCTCGGTGAGCCGGAAGATCCAGATCGCCGCGAGCACGATCCAGATGATCGGGAAGAGCCCGAACGCCGCGCCCTCGGAGGCGGAGAGCAGGGCCTGCCCAGCCGGCATCCCGAAGGCGAGGACGGCCACGCCGAGGGCTACCACGAGAGAGGCGAGCCCGGCCTGCCACGCCTTCCAGCGCATGACCCCCAGCAGGACGAAGAGCGTGATCAGCGGCAGGGCGGCGACCAGAGCGGACCAGGCGAGCGAGCCGGCCACAGGATCGGCGACGGGTTGGAACATCGGCACTCCTTCGTGCGGGGGGCGGGGGGCCCCGGGTGGCCTGAACGTATGACAAGTGTACTTGTATGTCAATCTGACAACCTGTGTGTCTTACGGCTCACGTAGAGTGGGGCAGGTGATCAAGCTCCACACGGTGTCACTCGTCGACGCGCTGTCGGCCACCCTGCGGCGGCGCGTGCTCGATGGCGAGATCGCCCCCGGGGTCGGCCTGCCCGAGCAGGAGGTCGCCGCCGACTACGACGTGTCGCGCCCGACCGCCAAGGCGGCGATCGCCATGCTCGTGCAGGAGGGCCTGCTGCACCGCGAGCCGCACAAGACGGCCCACGTGCCAGCCCTCTCACGGGCCGACGTCGAAGACCTCTTCCTCGTGCGCATCCCGCTCGAGGTCAGCGTGGTCGTGGCGTTGGCCGAGCGCGGGCCGGCGCTCACGCAGCCGGGGCTGGAGGCGGCCGCCCGAGCCATCGCCGACCTCTCGGCGGTGCCCGAGGGGGCGCTGACGAGCGACTTCGTCGATGCCGACCTCGGGTTCCACCGGGCCCTGGTCGCGGCGGTGGGCAGCCCGCGGCTCACCCGTCTCTACGGCGGGCTGAGCGGCGAGATCCACCTGTCGATGGTGCAGTCGCGGTGGGCCCTCGGCCGCGACCGGATCGCCGGCGAGCACCAGGGCGTGCTCGACGCGCTCCACCAGCGCGACGGTGCCCTCGCCGGCCGCCTCATGCAGACCCACCTCGAGGGCGCCTGCGCAGCGCTCGCGGCGACGATCGGCGCGCCGGCCACGGACTGAGGTCGCTCCGGCTCAGGCGTCCCAGCCCGGCGTACGGCGTGTGCGTGTGACCGCAGCAGACGATGCGCACGTCAGGCGCGACATCCGCCAGCACCTGCTGCCAGCGCGACGGCCGGGTGTCGACGAGCACGACCTCGTCGTCGTCGCGGGGGTGCCGTGGCAGAAGAGCACGTCGCCGACACCGGTCAGCGGGAGCACGAGCGGGTGGGGCAGGTCGGCGAGCAGCCCGACGTGGTCGGGCCGCAGCTGGGCTGCCGCCCAGCGGTCGATCGGCGGTGTGCCCTCGGGGAGCGTGCCCCCGCGGGCCAGCGTGACGAGGTCCCGATCGGCATTGCCGCGCACGAGACGGAGCCGGTCGCCGAGGGTGAGGAGGCGGTCGAGCACCTGGGTTGGTTGTGGGCCTGCGGCGAGGTCGCCGTGACGACGACGAGGTCGGCGGAGCGCACGTCGGGCTCGGCCAGCACGGCCTCGAGCGTGGGGAGCACCCCGTGGGTGTCGCTGCGGACGGCGAGGCGGTCGGGCATGGCTCCAGTGTGCGGGGCCGACCTGCGTCGTCTCCCGCTTCCGGGCCTGGCGCGACCACCCGCGGCCTACGCTCGGCGCATGGGCACCGTCTACCCCGGCATCGACTCCACCCTCGCCCTCTGGCTGGAGCGGCAGCCCCTGTATGTCGTCGCGACCGCGCCACTGGGTGCGGACGGGCTCATCAACGCCTCACCCAAGGGTGGGGTCGGCACGTTCCGCGTGCTCGACGAGCACCGGGTGGCCTACCTCGACCTCACCGGCAGCGGGGTGGAGACCATCGCGCACCTGCGCGAGAACGGCCGGATCATCGTGATGTTCATGGCCTTCGAGGGCCGGCCCACCATCGTGCGGCTGCACGGCCGCGGGACGGCGGTGCTGCCGGGTGACGCCGAGTTCGACTCCCTCGTAACGGGGTTCACCGCACACCCCGGAGTGCGCTCGGTCATCGTGGTCGACGTCGAGCGGGTGGCCGACTCCTGCGGCTACGCGGTGCCCCTGATGGACCACGTCTCCGACCGTGAGGTTCTCGACCTCGCCAACGCCAAGAAGGGCGAGGCCAGGTTGGCCGACTACCGCGCCGAGAGGAACGCCGTCAGCCTCGACGGCCTGCCCGGGCTCCCCGCCGGTGTGACCAACGAGTCGTAGCCACGGGCGAGCGGCCCAGCGATACTGCGGGGCATGGACCTCGCACGGACGCCGGCCGACCGCTTCGCGGATCTCGCGGACTTCCCCCACGAGCCGCGGTGGGTGACGCTCGCCGACGGGGTGCGCATGGCGTACGTCGCGTCCGGCCGGCCCGACGCGCCGACGGTCGTGCTCGTGCACGGCGAGCCGACCTGGGGCTACCTGTACCGCCACATGATCGGCCCGCTCGTCGATGCCGGACTGCGGGTGGTCGTGCCCGACCTCGTCGGCTTCGGCCGCTCCGACAAGCCGACCGACGTGGGCGACTACTCCTACGCCGCGCACGTGGAGTGGCTGCGGGCCGCCCTCTTCGACGCGCTCGACCTGCGCGACATCGTCTACGTGGGTCAGGACTGGGGCGGCCTGCTCGGGATGCGGCTGCTCGCCGAGCACCCCGAGCGCTTCGCCGGGGCGGTCATGGCCAACACCGGACTGCCCACGGGCGACGTGCCGATGCCCGAGGTCTGGCAGCGCTTCCGCGTCGCCGTGCAGACCGCCGAGCGGCTCGACGTCGCCCGCCTCGTCGACTCAGGCTGCCAGCGCGAGCTCACCCCGCAGGAACGGGCAGCGTATGACGCCCCCTTCCCCTCGAGCGCGCACCTGGCCGGGGTGCGGTCCTTCCCGGGGCTCGTGCCCAACACCCCCGACGACCCGGCGTCGGCCGCCAACCGCGCTGCCTGGCAACGGCTTTCGCACATCGATGTCCCCTTCCTCACCGCCTTCAGCGACGGCGACCCGATCACCCGCGGAGGTGACCGGTGGATGCGGGAGCGCATCGCCGGCGCGGTGGGTCAGCCCCATACGACCATCGAGGGGGCAGGGCACTTCCTCCAGGAGGACCAGCCGGAACGCTTCGCGGAGGTGGTCGCGGCCTTCGTGGCGTCGCTCAGGTGGGCGGGGTCTCCGCGACCTGCCTGAGCCGAGCCAGACCCTGGCCCGTCAACCGCGCGGAGAGGTGCCCCCGGCGTCGTCGGCGAAGATCTCGATGAGCTCACGCACCTGGTGCTCGGCTTCGGCGGGATGACGGAACGCGACCTCGTCGTGGACGACGTACCTGTTGCGTCGGCCGTCCCGCACCTTCGTGAGGAAGCCGGCCTGCTCGAGGTCTCGCACGATGCCGGCGGCGGACCGCTCCGTGATGCGGGCCAGCGCGGCCATGTCCCGCAGTCGCAGGTCAGGCGTCCGGGCGATGAGCAGCAGGACCCGACCGTGGGACGTCAGCAGGGTCCACCCCGGAGCGGGCTGCGCGGCCGTGACGAGACCGTCGTCAGCTCCCGCGGTGCCCCCCGTGCCGGTGCCGGCGGCTCGAGCCCCGGCCGGTCGCGGACGCGGTGGTGTCGGCACTGGTCCATCTTGCCCGACCGGGGACAGCGGAGAGGGTGGTACGGGGTCCCGTTTGACCTGAAGTTTTTTTCATGTATTTTCTTTCTCATGTTTGCCCTCAGGCTGGTCCGCTTCCCCCTCGCCGCGCTGGTGCTGCTCTCCCTGCTCGCCCTCCCTCGTGCCCTGTCTGGCTCCCCGGTGGGCCTGTCCGCGGGGCGGGTGGACCTGGGGTGGCTCGGGTCCGCGGAGGTCGGGGTGCACCTGGGCGTGGTCGAGACCCTCCTCCTGCTGCTCGTGACCGGGATCGGCCTGGTGGTGGCGGCCTACAGTGCGCGCAACCTGGTCGGACAGGACGGGCTCGTCCGCTACGCCTCCCTGGTGACCGTCACCGTCGCCGCGCTGGCCCTGGCGGTCACGGCCACCTCGCTGCCCGTCCTCGCCCTGGGGTGGACCGTGGCGAGCGCGAGCCTCTCGGGCCTCGTGGGCCACGCGGGGACCGGGCCCGCCACCAGGTCTGCGCGACAGATCCTGTTCCGGCTGCTGAGCGGGGACGTGCTGCTCTGGGCGGGCGTGGTCGTCACCGGGGTCGGGGTCGGCACGCTGGACAGGGCAGCGCTGGCCGAGAGGGTGGGCGCTGCGCCTGCCGGCGCGGTGACGCTCGCAGCCCTGCTGGTCGTGGGGGCGGGCGTGGTGCGCAGTGCCCTGATCCCGGCGCACCGGTGGCTACCGGAGACCGCCGAGGCGCCGTCGCCGGTCAGTGCGCTGCTGCACGCCGGCCTGGTGAACGGCGTCGGGGTGCTCGTCCTGCTGCTCTGGCCGCTGGTCATGGGGGCCCCGGCTGCCCGGGTGCTGCTCCTCGTGCTCGGGTCGGTCACCGCGGTCGTGGCCACAGCCCAGATGAGGACCAGGGCCGACGTGAAGGGGCGTCTCGCGGCCTCGACCTCCTCGCAGATGGGCTACCTGGCGGTGCAGGCGGCCCTCGGCATCCCCGCCGCCGTGCTCGCCCACGTCATCGGGCACGGCATCTGGAAGGCCTCGCTCTTCCTCGGCGCGGGTGGAGCCGTCGAACGCAGCCTCGGTCGCGACGTGACCCCCGCGGCAGCGCGCACCCGGCGTGGCGCCCTCGGAGCAGGGGCCGCAGCGGCCGTGGCGGTCGGGTCCGCTGCCGTCCTGCCCGCGTCCTGGCCCACGCTGACGGCACCCGCCGAGCTGCTGCCGCTCGTGATGGCGACCGGGGTCGGCGCCGTGGCCCTGCTGGCCGTCACTCGGCACCGCGGACCGCGGACGGCTCGCCTCCTGGCGGCAGCGGTGGTCCTGGGTGTTGGGATCGGGTACGTCATCGGTCTGCGCGCCCTCGGCCACGCGCTCGACGGCCCGGTCGGCGAGGCAGCTCCCTGGGGAAGCGCCGAGGGGTGGCTGGCCGCCGCCGCTGTCGCGGTGCTGCTGGCGGTCGGGATCGTCGGCGCACGGGTGGACCGGGCGTCCCGGCGTGGAGCGCATCCGTCGATGGCCCGACGGATGGCCCGCTCGTCCGTCCGGCCCCGCACGCTGCGCGAGCGCCTGACCCACCGGCCGTCGGTGGCGATCGCGATCCCGCCGGTCTCCGGCGAGGACGCGGCAGCGGCGAGCCGCCTGGTGCACCTCACCGCCCGCACGTGCGCCACCCTCTACCCGCTCGACGGGTTCGTCGCCAGCAACCCGGTGGCCGGGCTCGAGGACCTCGGTGTGGAGGACGCGATGCACATCGCCGCCGAGGTGTGGGGCGCCGCCTCGGGGCCCTCGGCCGACGCACTGCGTCAGGCCCTGACCGCCGGTCGGGTCGAGGACGCCGACGTCGAGGCCACGATCCACGAGGCCCTCTGCCGGGCCCGCCACGCCGACGGCACGGGGGCCTGCGACGACCGGGCCTCACTGGCCCGGGTCCTGCTGCTCGCCGACGAGCCGGAGCGCGACCTCGTGGCCGCGGTGACCCGCCACCTCGAGCGCGCCGGCGTCGAGCCGAGGCGCGTCCTGAGGACGCCCCTGCAGGTGCTGCCGGTGGGCTACGAGGAGATCGACCGGAGGGCCCGAGAGGTCGTGCATCACCTGTGCGCCCGGTCCTTGGCGGGCCCGAGCTGGCCGGGCGCCCGAGGGCCGTGGCTGGAGCTGCGGGCCACCGCGACCGCGCTGGACACGATCCTGCGGGTGGACGGCGCCGGCGAGCTCGTGTCCCACCTGCCTCCTGCTGCGCCCGCAGCGATCGCCGCCCTCCTCGAGCACCTCGGTGTCCCGCCCGAGGACCGGCTCGGGCTGCTGGGACGACTGCTCGCGCGGGACCCCGGCTGGCCGGCGCACCTGGTCTGGCGTGGCCGGCACGCACGGCTGGGTCGGGAGGCAGGCCTCGAGGACCCGTCGACCGAGGGCGTGGCCGACGGCCTGATCGAAGAGCTCGTGGCCACCCGCCTCGCGATCGAGGTGCTCGTCACGACCGCGCAGGCGCCGCGCCTGCTCGGTCGGCCATTGGCAGCCGCAGACCTGCTGGTCGACTGCCGCGAGGAGCAGGCGCGAGCCCTTGCGGCGGTGGTGGCTGCGGGACTCGTCGGAGCCGAGCCCTCCCCCGAGGAGGTGCGCCGCCTCGCGCGAGCCCTCGAGCCCCTGGCGGGTGGGCGACTCGCGCTGTTGCGGACCGACGTGCTCGAGCGTGCGCTTCGACGTCAGCTGCTCGGGCAGGTCGCCGCAGGCGAGGGTCAGGGCGGCGGCAGCACGGCGTCCGCGCCCGCTGCGCAGCTCGTCACGTGCATCGACACCCGGTCAGAACGCCTGCGCCGCCACCTGGAGCCCCTCGGGCCGTGGGAGACCCTCGGCGCAGCAGGCTTCTTCGGGATCCCGCTGCGCTACGTCGCCACCACCGGGGTCAGCACCGAGCGGGCGCCTGCCCTGCTGCGTCCCGTGCCCAGGGTCTCGGAGCGCGCCCGCCCCGGCGGACCCCTGTCGGGGACGGAGGACTGCCTGCGGGCCGCAGTACGCACCCTCGAGGCGATGCCGGGTCTGCCCTTCGGGTGGGCCGAGGCGGCGGGCTGGATCTACGGCCCGTTCGTCGTCGCGGGGACCCTCGTGCCGCGGGGTGCGCGGATGCTCCGTGATGGAGCACAGCGAGCGCTGCGGGCTCCCCGCCGCGGAGACCTGGATGCCGTCGCCGACGTCGGAGGCGACGTCCTCGCGGAGGCGGCGGCGGCCTTCGTCGCCACCCTCGGGACGGACGCCCTGGCGCCACTGGTGGTCGTCGCCGGACACGGCGGCCGGCTGACCAACAACCCCCACGTCGCCGCCTACGACTGCGGTGCCTGTGGCGGTTCCGCCGGCGACGTCAACGCGCGGGCCATGGTGTCGGCGCTGAACGACCCCGGCGTGCGGGCGACCCTGCGCCACCAGGGGGTGGTCGTCCCCGAGGACACGTGGTTCGCCGCGGCTCTGCACGACACGACCCGCGACCTCGTCGAGGTGTTCGACCGCGCGCTGGTGCCGGATCGCCTGCGGGACACCCTCCGGCGGCTCGAGGACGACCTGCGCCACGCAGGAGCGCAGGTGCGGTCGGAACGTCTGAGCCAGCTGCCGGACGTGCGGTGGGGCACGGCGCGCCGGCTGCGCCGGGAGGTCGAGCACCGCTCGGCCGACTGGGCCCAGCCGCGGCCGGAGTGGGGGCTGGCCGGGGCGGCGGCCATCGTCGTCGGCCCGCGCGCACTCACGGCGGGGATCCACCTGCAGGGGCGGGTGTTCCTCCAGTCCTACCGGTCTGACCTGGACCCCGACGGCACCGTCCTGGAGCAGCTGCTCGCGGCCCCGGTCGTGGTGGCGCAGTGGATCACGGCTCAGTACTGGGCCTCGACCGTCGACCCCCACCGATTCGGCGCCGGGGACAAGACGACGCACAACATCGTCGGTGACGGGCACGCGTTGTCGGCGGTGCTCTCCGGGGCCCACGGCGACCTGCGGATCGGCCTCCCCTGGCAGGCCGTCTCGGCGACCGCCCCGAGAGCCGAGCGCGGAGGCCACGTCGACCCCTGGCGGGCGGCGACCCACCACGAGCCGGTCCGCCTGCTGGCCATCGTGTGCGCCGAGCCGGCCACGATCGAGCGCATCCTCGCCCGGCAACCGTCGGTGGCCCGTCTCGTGGCGGGCGGGTGGATCACCCTGTCGGCCGTGGAGCCGGTTGGGGGGCGCATCCTGACCAGAGCTCGTGACGGCAGGTGGCTCGCCAGCGCCGCGCAGGCGGTGCCGGCGGTCGACGCGGCCCTGCTGTCGCAGCACGACGACCGCTGACCGGATGTCGCCGGGCACCCACCCGGGCTGGGGTTAGCTCGCCTGCACCGACCAAACGGCACGAGCCCGGTGCACCACCGATCGGCGCCAGAACCGGACTCGTGCCAGTCGGTGGGCGCGCTCAGGGCAGCGACAGCGTCTTGGCCACCTCGCGGCGCACGACCTTGCCCATCGCGTTGACCGGCAGCTCGTCGACGACGACGAAGCGACGCGGCACCTTGTAGGCGGTGAGCGACGACCGCGCGTGGGCGGCGAGGTCGTCGGGGACGCGGTCGTGGCCGTCGGCGAGCACGACTGCGGCCACGACCTCCTCGCTCCCACTGGCCTGCGCGATCCCGACGACCGCGACGTCGGCGACCGCGTCGTGGGCGCGCAGCACGGTCTCGACCTCGGAGGGGTAGACGTTGAAGCCGCCGGTGATGATCATCTCCTTGAGCCGGTCGACGACGGTGAGGAAGCCTCGCTCGTCCATCGTCACGATGTCGCCGGTGCGGAACCAGCCGTCGTGGAAGGCGGCGGCCGTCTCCTGCGGCATACCGCGGTAGCCGTCGAAGACCTGCGGGCCGCGGACGAGCAGCTCACCGCGCTCGCCGAGCGCGACCTCGCGGTCGAGGTCGTCGGCGTCGGCGACGCGGACGTCGGTGTCGGGGAACGGCACACCGATGCACCCGGGGCGACGGTCGCTCGACATGGGGTTGCCGACGATGACCGGAGAGGTCTCGGTGAGGCCGTAGCCCTCGACCAGCAGGCCGCCCGTCGCCGCCTCCCAGCGCTGCACCAGCGCGGCCGGCAGGGGCATCGCACCCGAGAGGCCGTAGCGAATCCCTCGCAGCGACAGGCCTTTTCGCTCGGCCTCGGTGACGATGCGCTCGTAGAGCGGTGGCACGGCGGGGATGAAGCTCGGCGGCCGGCGCTCGATCGCCTCCATGAGTAGACCGATCTCGGGGCGGGGCAGCAGGACGAGGGTGGCGCCGAGGCGGGTGCCGACGAGCATCCCGATGGTGACGCCGTAGGCGTGGAAGAGCGGCAGCGCAAGGAGGAAGACCTCGCGCCCCGGCTGGAGGCCGGGCACCCATGCGCGGCCCTGCTCGACGTTGGCCACGAGGTGGCGGTGACGCAGCGGCAC